>NZ_JALKBD010000169.1 GCF_023015905.1 Arenibacter sp. F20364
ACCGTATAGCCGGTAGGTACAGAAGTAGTCTTAGAAGATGTGTCGGTCGCAGCTACACCGGCACCGTTAACGTTGGTCAGCGTCACACTCAAAGTAATGGTCCCGTCACCAAGGCCGCTAAGATCAATGCCAGAGATGGTCTGACCCGCCCCGGTTATTGTCCCCGTTCCCGTAACGTTGGTCCCGCCCCCGGAACTGCTGGAACTATAATTGTAGGTCGTGCCCACCGTAGCCCCAGTAAAAGTAAAGCTCACCGCCGTCTGGTTCCCCGTATTGATAGGGTCCTGGTCGATGCTAACCGTATAGCCGGCAGGTACTGAAGTAGCCTTAGAAGATGTATCGGTTGCCGGAGTA
>NZ_JALKBD010000170.1 GCF_023015905.1 Arenibacter sp. F20364
TTATCGTTGCCTCCTGAGGAAATATCCTCTGTAAGGATAGTACCGTTTAATATATTCTCTGTCCGAACCGCGTTGTCGGCCAATTTAGCATTGGTAACCGCATCGGCACCAAGTTTCGCTGTTACTATGGAAAGGTCCTCAACCTTGAAAGGATCCAAAGTAGTACCTGCCCCGGTAATCGTTACCTGGTCCGCAATGGCCGCGAAGCTCGACTTGTCGATCCACTCAACCGTACCAACGGCATCCGTAACCAAAACCTTGTCGTTGCCTCCACTTAATATGTTTTCTGTCTGAACCGCGTTGTCGGCCAATTTAGCATTGGTAACCGCATCGGCACCAAGTTTCGCTGT
>NZ_JALKBD010000171.1 GCF_023015905.1 Arenibacter sp. F20364
GGCTTTGAACAAAAACCGATAAAGAATCCCTTGTACGACAATCGGTTGACTGTATTTTTAGAGGAGAAAAAGCAGATACCGGAGCGTTACAAAGACCATACCTATAAGGCCTGTGGCTTTATGGAACCCAGGGTCATCGATGATTATCCTATCCGCAGCAATTTGGTCAGCTTGAGCCTCAAGCGCAGGCGCTGGGATGTCCTGGTGGATGGAAAATGGACCAAGGTAAGCCGTGATTGGGAGGACTTTATCGCACAGGGGACCCGCATGTCAAAGGAGTTCGCTGCTTTTTTAAAAGAGATCAACGGATAATACGGCCCTGAGCGGCCAACAACTGGGGTCTCTCT
>NZ_JALKBD010000172.1 GCF_023015905.1 Arenibacter sp. F20364
GGCTTTGAACAAAAACCGATAAAGAATCCCTTGTACGACAATCGGTTGACTGTATTTTTAGAGGAGAAAAAGCAGATACCGGAGCGTTACAAAGAGCACACCTTTAAGGCCAGTGGCTTTATGGAGCCCAGGGTCATCGATGATTATCCGATCCGCAGCAATCTGGTCAGCTTGAGCCTCAAGCGCAGGCGCTGGGATGTCCTGGTGGATGGAAAGTGGACCAAGACCAGCCGTGATTGGGATGATTTTATTGCACAGGGGACCCGCATGTCAAAGGAGTTCGCTGCTTTTTTAAAAGAGATCAACGGATAATACGGCCCTGAGCGGCCAACAACTGGGGTCTCTCT
>NZ_JALKBD010000173.1 GCF_023015905.1 Arenibacter sp. F20364
GTGTCAGTATCGGGACCACTACGGGAGCCCTTACTTTCAATGTAACGGGACTTACCCAAAATACAACCTATGCCTTTACGGTAACGGCAACGGATGCAGCAGGGAACGTTTCACCTGTCAGTAATACGGCAAATGTCACCACCTTGACGGCCGCCGATGGTCAGGCACCAACTGCACCGAGCAATTTAGCGGCCAATGGCACCACCACTACTACCACGAACCTTTCTTGGACCGCTTCTACGGACAACATTGGGGTTACTGGATACACCATCTTTCAGGACGGTGTCAGTATCGGGACCACTACGGGAGCCCTTACTTTCAATGTAACGGGACTTACCCAAAATAC
>NZ_JALKBD010000174.1 GCF_023015905.1 Arenibacter sp. F20364
GAATTTGCCAATGGAGCGATTTTCAAGGGCCCGTTTTTTCGGTTTATGTCTTTATAATTAAAAAACTATAGTGAGTCTCATAGCTCAGCTGGTTACCCGCCCGCGCCGCAACGGCACGTTCGGACGGGGAGCGCGGCGCTCTTTTAAGGAATTATCGGGGCGGTTGTCCACAGAAGGCTATTAGGGATTAGAACAGTCTCATAGCTCAGCTGGTTAGAGCGCTACACTGATAATGTAGAGGTCGGCAGTTCGAGTCTGCCTGAGACTACAACGTAGGCGAAGTGCGGACGAGAAGTTCATGCCGCCAATGGCGGTAAGTCTGCCTGAGACTACGGGGCCGAG
>NZ_JALKBD010000175.1 GCF_023015905.1 Arenibacter sp. F20364
TACTGCATCGGTTACCAAGACCTTATCGTTACCACCTGAGGAAATATCCTCTGTTAAAATGGTACCGTTCAAAATATTTTCTGTCTGAACGGCATTGTCCGCCAATTTAGCATTGGTCACGGCATCATCGCCCAATTTTATGGTAGTCACTGCTCCATCGGCTAGTTTTGCCGTAACGATGGAAAGGTCCTCAACCTTGAAAGGATCCAAGGTAGTGCCAACTCCTGTTATAGTAACTTGATCCGCGATGGCATCGAAGCTCGACTTGTCCACCCAGGCTACCGTTCCTACTGCATCGGTTACTAAAACTTTATCGTTACCACCTGAGGAAATATCCTCTGT
>NZ_JALKBD010000176.1 GCF_023015905.1 Arenibacter sp. F20364
ATAGAGCAAGGTACCACTGGACAAGTATTGACTACTGATGGCGCAGGGGACGTAGTATGGGCCGTTCCTGCTGCTGGTTCAGTTTCTGCCGATGGCACTACAATAACCGGCGATGGAAACCTTACAGACCTTTCAGTCCCAACTGATGGAATCACTACAAACCAGATTTTGGATGGCACTATAGCAACAGCAGATATTGCGGACAATAACGTAACTCCTGCTAAAATAGAGCAAGGTACCACAGGACAAGTATTGACTACTGATGGCGCAGGGGACGTAGTATGGGCCGTTCCTGCTGCTGGTTCAGTTTCTGCCGATGGAACCACTATTACAGGAGA
>NZ_JALKBD010000177.1 GCF_023015905.1 Arenibacter sp. F20364
GTAACCGGTGAGAAAGGTGATACTGGAGCAACGGGAGTTCAGGGTCCAATAGGATTAACTGGTGCTGACGGAGCCAAAGGAGATACAGGTGCCAAGGGAGATCAGGGAGTCACTGGTGCGACCGGAGCTACTGGTGCAACGGGTGAACAAGGAATACAAGGTGTAACTGGCGCCAAAGGTGATCAAGGCGACAAGGGTGAGACTGGTGCAACAGGTTCAACTGGAGCCAAAGGCGACCAGGGTGATAAAGGTGACACTGGTGCTACTGGCTCTACTGGAGCTAAAGGTGACCAAGGTGATAAGGGTGAAAAAGGAGATACTGGAGCGAAAGGCGAC
>NZ_JALKBD010000178.1 GCF_023015905.1 Arenibacter sp. F20364
CGGTTGGCACGACCTACAATTATAGTTTCAGCAGTTCCGGGGGCGGGACCAACGTTGCGGATACGGGAACGGTAACCGGGGCGGGTCAGACCATCACGGGCATCGATCTTAGCGGCCTTGGTGACGGGACCATCACTTTGAGTGTGACGCTTACCAACGTTAACGGTGCCGGTGCTCCGGCAACCGATACATCGACAAAGGATACCGTGGCGCCAACCGGTTATACGGTAAGCATCGACCAGGACCCTATCAATGCGGGGAACCAGATGGCGGTGAGCTTTACCTTTACAGGGGCTACGGTTGGCACGACCTACAATTATAGTTT
>NZ_JALKBD010000017.1 GCF_023015905.1 Arenibacter sp. F20364
CAATAACGATAAATCGGTTCCTTTGTCCATCCCTTAAATTTAAAGTGCAAAGAAATAAATTATTCACTTCAGACCCAAGTTTTGTTCTTGATCCCTTTGTAAGTCGCTCATACGTTGTCTAGGACCTTGACCCCGGTTCTCGGGATTCAACTTTTTAAAACCGACCTAAGGTATTTATTGTTCAAAACATAACTATCAAACATGTCGGCATTTTCGGGAACGGCACCCTCTATATGTATCCATCCTTCATATTTTATCTCGTCTATCGCTTTTTTGACTTCTGCAAAATCTATTCTGCCCTGTCCCAATAAATAACCGTTCTCTTTGGCATGGAATTCGCAGATGTGCTTTTTGCCCAGCCATCGGATTTCGTCATAAATATTGTACCCCATTTTGTTCGAATTGGCCACATCATAATATACTTGGACATTAGGTGAATTTACCGCGTTGATGATTTCCATATGTTCTTTGGCGCTTAACCAAGATTCTATACCCAAGATAATACCATTGTCTTCTGCTTTTTTGGCTACTTTTTTTAGCCTTCGAATCGTTTCCTGTGTGCCTTTTAAATCATTTTTAAGGTCTCCATTGTGGAAGAAAGCCAATAGCACGACTTTGACATCCATTTTTTTTGCGACATCTATACTGTCCGATACCCAAAGTTCGGCACGTGGATCCGATTTATAGGGGATGTTGTTCATTTCCCCGATGGCTATTCCACCTATGGTCATGCCATATTCAAGGCAAGCATCTTTATATTGTTGTTGTATGTGGGCTTGCCTTAGGTGCATATCATTGGCTAAGCTGCCTAGACTTATCTGAACGCCATCCAAGCCAATTTTTTTGCCCACTTGTATCGCCTTCACTTCTGACATTTTCTGAATTGACCAATCGCAGGCACCAATCTTAAATCGACTTCTTTTTTCCATGGCAAATGCCTCGTAGGCCCCAAGCATACCCAGGCCAAGTATGCCAGCGGAGGATTTTAATACTTCCCTTCTGGTTATTGCAGCACCCATAATGTGGTTATTTTAATATCTGTTCAGACTATAGTGTACTATTCTTTAATGTCAATAAGTAGGCCGATAAATTGGCCAGATCTTGTTCTGTAAGGCCCAGTGCCATTGCACTGGGCATTATGCCCGTCTTCATTTTCTCTTTGCTTTCTATGTCATCGGGGGCAATCACTATCTGTTTGCCAGTCATATCCTTTAGGACAGTTGTTTCTCCTTCTGAAAGCAGAAAACCGTAAAATGCCTGACCGCTTTTTGTTCTTATCATTACGGGCTCATACCCAAAGACAATGGAAGCGTTGGGGTTGATAATGGCATCCAATATTCCTGTTTTGTCAAATTTTTCTCCAATCGAAGATAGATCCGGGCCTATTTCGTTGCCCGTTAGTCCGTTTTTATGACAGCTAGTGCATTGGGTTAGAAATACACTTTCGCCTTTGGCGGTGTCCCCGTTGTGTTTTAGGATGCTGGGAATGGCATAGTGCTTCCCTTTGGATTTTATGAAATATTCACTGGCCAAGGTTCTTATTTCCAATGCCGGGTTGTTAAGTATTTCTTCAGAAATACCACTGATCAGTTCATCGGATAGTTGGGTTTTAGCTGCTAGACTAATTAGCAATCGGCCGCCGATCAAACTTTTAGCCATCTGATTTCCTGCATCGATCCTTTTCTCCTTTGGGGCGTCCTTATTCAAAAGCATTTCATTTAGTAATGCAATTTTCTCCGGAATTTTAAAACTTGCCCCTCCTTCTGCTTCCCAATTCCACAATGCATACCAGTCGTTGCTCTTACGGAAATTTAGCCACCATTTGCTCATTTCCCGTACGGTACTGTCGGAACTTGATTTTTGAATATCGATCATGGCTGCGACTGCCTCCCTGTAATTAATAAAGGCAAGTGCGTCAACCGCTTGGTGTTTGGAATTAATGGATAACCCCTCAGATATCGCCCTATCTTTTAAGGCGGTGATGGCCGATTTTGGATGTATTCGCCAAACAAGCGAGGCAAAGGTTTCAGACCATTTTGAAGGGTCTTTGGGCTGGTCTGAAAGCAGTTCCCTATAGGTCATTTCTTCCTTGCCGTCCATGGCCATACCCAAGGCTTCCAGATACCAGGGGTCATTGTCGTTATATCCCTTAAATAATTCCTTGATAAGGGCACTGCTTTCTTCCCAAGGTGTATCTCGAAGGGAAATGGCCACTTCTCTTCTCACTTGTGGCGAAGGATCATTGGCCGCTGTTGCGGCATATTTTAAAAAGGATTCAGCATCATCTTTCAGGGCCCTAAACGCCACGGTCCTTAATCGGGGGTCCGGTTCGTTTTTTAATACGTTTTTTACAATGGCATTTCCTTGGTTGCCGAGTTTGGACAACAACCAGATGGCTCTTGATTGATGATAGGGATTGTCTGAATCCAATATTTTCTTGACATCTTCTACAACCTGTTCACCTTGCTCCAGTAATTTTTCAAAGCCCTGGCTTCGAACATTTATAGCAGGATTTAGAAGGGCGTCAATTTGGCCTTCAACGGTGCTTAGGTCTATTTTGGGGATCGTTAGATTTTTTCCTTTGGGGCTAATTCTATAGATTCGGCCATAGCCTACGGTGTCCATCATCTGGTGGCCGCCTACTACTGGATCATACCAATCGGCAATGTAGATAGCGCCGTCCGTTCCAACGGCCACGTCACTTGGACGGAACCATTTTTGTTTGTCTTCATCTATATCGTTCCAAACATATCCTTCGGTAGATTCTGGGGTGGAGGTAATCAAATCGCGTCTATTTAGATCAAATCCAGCACCATTTGGTGACGGTTGATAGGCAAATATAACGTTGCGGCCAGCATCGGCACTTAAGAGCATTCCACGATAGTCCTGGCCAAAGGCGTCCCCTTCGTAAACGACCACGCCAGTGGGTGATCCTGCTCCAGTGTTGTCTCCCGCCGGCATAACCCCCGGGTCGTCTTGGTGCCAATGGGCAGTAAAAATATCCTGTCCAGGTTTACGGTCGGCCTGCCATGTACGTTTGCCGTTTGCGTTGAAATATCCTGCGTTGCCACCTTCCATAAGCCAACTTACCCTGCAGGTGACCACTTGATCATCGTTGTCGTTTTGCCACATATTGCCATATGAGTCCAAGGCAACTTCGTAGGAGTTTCGAAAATTGTGGCCTACCACCTCAAGGTCTTTGCCTTTATTGTTCATTCTTAAAGCCAAACCCCCGACCCAAATACGTCCGTCATCACTGACTTGTGCGGGTTCATTTTTATCGTTGTAAGGGGTTCCGCCCGAATAAACGCTACCTGAACGTAGTTGCCAACCGCCTTTGTCCGTCACTCGGTGCGGTCCGGCATTTCCAGTGTTGAAATACCATTTTCCGTCCGGACCTACTACTAGTGAATGTAGGCTATGGTCGTGGTCAAAACCACCAAATCCCGTAAGAAAAGCTTCTTTTTTATCGGGAACGTCATCGCCATTTTCATCGGTGTAAACGAAGAGCGTAGGGGCGCAGGATACAAACACCTTATTTCCGACTACAGCTATTCCCAATGGGGCTACAAGATCTTTGTCTTGGACAAATACTTTGGAGGTATCACTAATTCCATCCCCATCCGTGTCCTCTAGAATCATGACCCGGTCTCCCTTTTCGAAATTTAGGTGATGTTTTGGGTCGTTGTTGAAATCCCTATAATTAACGGCTTCAGTAACCCAAATTCTTCCCTTTTCGTCAACATCCATATTTGTTGGGTTGTACAGGGAGGGGGATTCTGCCCATAGGCTTATCTGCCAACCTTCCGGCACAATAAAGTCATTCTCCACATTGGTCTGATAATTAAGTACGGGGGTTTGGTAGTCCGCCATTCTGTTATCCGCGCAACATGCAAATGAGAATACCATAAGCATGATGATGCCTTTAGTTAATAAACTGCCCCCTATTTTTTTAATAAATCCCATAGAAAATGTATAATTGCTCACAACATGTGCATACAAGTTAAAATTTAATTTTAAATAATAAGATTATTTTTCATATTTTAATATAGCAGTAGTTTCTTTTTACTGAAAAAATCCATGCTTGTGGAAGTGAAGAAGGTAGTACGGGTCTTCTTGCTGTAAAGGGATTACCAATCGGCTGTTTTCTATTTGAAGGACTATAATTCAAAGGGATACATTTATACGTTGTACCTTAATTGATTTTACCATAGATGGTTATTTTATTGTGACAATAGTTTGGTGACCAGGCCATGCTTGCTAAGCTTTTGCGCTAAATTAGATGTTTTAATGTTTTTGCTTATTTTAACTTGTCCATACAATATATCTGATTGTGTTGGAAAAATTCTATTGTATAATAGTATGATAATGGATAAAAGATAATGTAAATTAGTCAGTCATAGCTGAACTTAGAAAGTGAAGAAGATAAAAAAGTACCATCAGATTCAAGAGTACATAAAAAAAAGGATACAGACACAAAAGTATCCTCCAGATAGTTATTTGCCTTCGGAGAATGAATTTTGTGTGCAATTTGGGACCACAAGAACAACGGTAAGAAAGGCATTGGAAGAACTGTTGAAAGAGGGTTTTATAGCCAAGGAACAGGGCAAGGGCAGTAAGGTGCTGGAGAGGGGAAAGTATTTAGGACTCTTGTCCGTCAAGGGTTTTTCGGGCTCAACGGATTATAAGGTAAAGACTAGAGTGACCGTGGAGCCTAAAGTTGTGGAATGGGACCCGATTATTGGTTTCCCGTTATCCGAGGACGAAAAGAGTTCTAAATGCGTCTATTTTCAAAGAGTTCGTTATATAGATGACAAACCTGTAGTTTTGGAGAATAATTGGTATGCCCTGGACGCCTTGGAGCCTATAAGGTCAGAGGAATTTGTGGAGGGATCTTTTTTTAAGACGCTTAGTCAGGAATACTTAATAGAGATTATGGGAGCGGAGCAGGAACTAAGGTCGGTGCCGGCTAGCGGGGATATTGCCAAAAAAATGGGGATTACAGTTGGGGCCCCTATTCTGCATATATCCATTAGGTTTAGAACTAGTAGGCCCAATCTTAATTTATATGGTGATCTGTATTGCAATACTACGGATTATCCTATTAGAAATAGTTATTTTCTGTAGGCTGGCCAAAGTTTAACGGCTTAGGTTTTGGAAAAGGCGTATAGTTTTTTAGGATTGTCAAAAAACAGTTTTTTATGGTGCTCTTCCAAGCCTTTGGATTGTAGAAATTGGGGAATGGTTTCTATAAGGTAATTTAATCCGGGACTGCCTCCATAACTTTTCCAGTAAGCATTTTTTGCCATATCCATTCCCAGTGTAATTTGATCGGGGTATAGGGGGAGTAGATTTTCCAAAAGATTTAGGGTATAATTTGGTTCTGTTTCTTTCCAGCGGAAGGCACTGTCGTACTCTAACCGAACTCCAGTATCAAGCACCGCCTTGTTATAATCTACCTCTTTGGCCCGGTCCACATGGGATAGCACTACATGTTGGAGATTTGCCCCCAATTTTTCGAACAGTTTCGCTTGTTCCAAAGCCTGTTTTCCAAAATTGGTATGTGTTAAAATGGGAGCTCCTGTTTCCAAATGTGCATTTACGACGGCCCTAAAGATTTTTTCCTGATGTTTATCAATAGGGGTATTTCCAGTAGCCAATTTAATTAGGCCTGCCTTATGCCCGGTCCTTTTTACAAATGGTCCTGAATAATCAAATTGATCAATGCCTTTTTCAATATCATCTATAAAAAGCTCTGTCAATTGGTCTTCGGAATAGTGATATCTCCAATGGTTTTCAGGATAATATATTTCCAAATGAATTCCTGTTGGGACAATGATATTTACCCTACTTAGCTGGCTGACTTCCACCAATTTCATAATGTTGCGGCCACTATTGGCTGGCATGGTGTCCACTACGGTTCTGCCTCCAGCTTTATAAAAATTCTCAAGCTCCTCGGAAATTTTAGTTAGGTCGTTGAGCAAAAATTCGGGATGAGCGGCGGTTACATAGCTATCCTCTATAATAATATGTTCATGGGAATAGGTGAGTCCCATTTCCGAAGTTGGCATATCGCCCAAAACTGTTCTAAAAAAATCTTTAGACATAATCGTTAATTGTTTTTCCATCCATGTCTTGAAGTATCCGCAATTTTATCGGGCATTTCCAAAATAGCCCCAATGTGCGTTAATGTGTCCTGTAGTTTATAAATATCGATGTTTTTTGCGTTCTGATCGGTCTTCAAAGAGAGTGTGGCAGCCAAACCCGCTGCCTGCCCCATACTCATTGTCTGTGCCATTGAGCGGCAGGAGGCATGGGCATCATGTGTGGCCGAGAAGCAACGGCCTACGACCCAGGTATTCTGGCTTTCTTTAGGTACAATAGTACCATAAGGCACTCCATATACTGCCCCATTGGGAACATACTGCCAAAAAGTTTCGGTTTCTCCTTCGTCCGATTTTCGATGATCCTCTATTGGGGCTCCGCAAAGAAAAATTTGGTCATCGAAGGTCTTGGCGGTCATACAGTCCTTTTTTGTAAGACGGTATTCCCCATAAACCCTTCGTGTTTCCCGTACCCCAATTTGATGAGAGAGCCCAATGATCTTTGCATTTTGATATCCAGGGATCTCCGCCCTGAAAAAATCTTCAAATATAAAGGCTTGTCGGCGCCCTTCAATTTCCGCTTTTGTAATGCCCTCTACGTCCAAAGGGTCCAGGTCCACTACTTTTACCGCCACAGTGGAAATGCATTTGGGCTGGCACATTTCATGTGCGGATCCCTCTTTACGCGGAAGGGCATAAGTTCCCTTTTCAAAGGCCTCCGCCATCCTTTCTTTCAACATTCTTTTTCCTCCTGCCGACTCATACTCTTGTTGTTCTACATTGGCCATACGAAAGGTGGTGGTCATACTTTGGGCGGACTCATTCTCGCCGGCACGTTCATAGGGAATAGCTGCCCAATGACAGTAATCGGCATCACCAGAAGCGTCTATGACCCGTTTTGCCGTTATGGAAAAAAAACCCATGCCTTTTTGGAAAAATATGCAGGTGGATGTTTCTCCTGTGCTTTCCACACCTACCAAGGTGGAGTGATAAAATAATTGAATACCACTTTTTAGCAAAAGATTGTCCCAAACCTGTTTCAGTTTTTCAGGATTGTAATTCACTCCTGTTCCTGCCCCATAGGTATTGGGGCGCAGAAAAATATCACCCGATTGGTTTAGGGCGTTGACAATTTTATCGGGAATGCCCCCTACGATTTTCCTTGGGGATTCCGATGGAGTGAAAAAGCCGTAAAAAGTGTCCAGCATTTGGGTGGAGGTGCCTCCAGGAAAACCGTAGCGTTCCACAAGGGTTACTTTGTATTTTCCGTTCGATGCGGCTATAGCCGCAGTAGAACCTGCGCTGCCACTCCCAATAATGAGGATGTCTGTGTAAAACGATTTGGAAATTACGGTTGAAAAATTCATGTTTAAGGTCATTTAATTACGAAAAATAGGAATCGCCAGAGAATATTTTGGTAAAGGCTGTTTTGCCATTAATTTTCACCAGTTGTATTTCCCACGTTTTGATATAATTTTGCCATTAAGTGGGCGTGTTCGTCATAGGCGGATTCGAAAAGATCTACTGCCCGTTTTTCGCCTACAATTTTGCCACTGCTCAATACTTTGGGCGATTTTCCATTTTGATGTAATATCTTGGCCACCTCGGCTTTTATACAATTTATGAGGAGTACTCCTCCTAAGGTAGAACCTGGGGCAACCGGGGAATCCAGTCCGTTCAAGTATATCATGGCGTCTCCCAAGGGTGCTCCGGTGTCCAATACCAAATCGGCAAAATCGGTCAATTTTTTACCATCCGACTTTTTGGAGGTACTGCCCTCCAAGTGAAGCTTGCTTACCAAGGCAACCACTTTTATATTTCTTTTTTGAAATTCTTCTGCCATTTCTATGGGTACTACATTACAGCCACTAGAAGAAATTACCAGGGCAGTATCCATTGGATCAGTGTCAAAATTCCGAAGTATCCTTGCCGCCAATCCAGAGACATTTTCAAGAAACATGGCTTGGCGCTGCCCGTTGGCCCCGACCACCAAATTGTGGAAGGATAGTGAAAGTTCCACAATAGGGTTGAACCCAGGGAAGGATCCGTATCTTGGCCACATTTCTTCTACCATCATACGACTATGTCCAGATCCAAAAAGGTGCACCATACGCCCATGTAATATAGATTGGGCAAAAATATTGGCCACTTCTTGAATCTTAGATTCCTGCTTTTCTATTATGGCAATAATGTCTTTTCCTTTTCCTAGATATTCTTTTGTTAAGCTCATTGTTATGTTTTGATTAATTATTGTACTTGGCGAAATAGGCAGCTCCGATGGCGCCTGCATATTCTCCGTGTTTTGCAGTTATAATTTCTACCTTGTGTTCTCCCGGTCGCCATTCATATCGATCCATATAATCCTTTAGAGGCTTCATTAGTGAATCCTTGGCCCCTGCAGTGATACCTCCTCCTAAGACCATGAGTTCTGGAGCAAGTATATTGTTTAGCGAGGCGAGGGCTACAGACAGTTTCTTAACCGATTCCAACCACCAAAATCCCGCATTGTCTTCTCCCGTTTCATAAGCCTGCACTAGTTCCCGAACACTTTTAAACCTACCTTGTGTTCTTTCAAGGACTGAATAATTACCCATGGCATGTTCCAAGCTACCAGGAATTTTGGTCATGGTAGGGGTGCCATTAATGTCAATAGCCATATGGCCAACGTGACCGGCTCTTTGTAGATTCCCCTGATGCAGTTTTTTGTCAATTATGATTCCACCGCCAACCCCGGTACCCAAGGTTAGCATGAGCATGTGACGGATTCCATTGGCTTTGTGAAAACTTTCGTATTCCGCCAAACAAGCCGAATGTCCATCGTTCAATACTTTTATGTCCCTACCTAATTCTGTGGTCCAATCGAAATTTTCTATTCCCTTAAGACGCTCCGGCATATGAAGGATTTTTCGGTTCTTTTTATCCACTAGACCTGGGGCGGAGATCCCACATTGTAGCAATCTATGGAGTCCGTTCCCATATTGTTTGGTTTTAAGGTCGATTTGAGCGGATATTTTTTGTTTCCAGAGTTCATTTTTTCCACTTTCATCTTCGGTCAAAACTTCATTGCGCTCAAGTATTTGGCCTTCTTCGTTTATAATAACGGTTTTTATTTTTGTGCCCCCAATGTCTATCCCTAAATAGTGTTTTGTCATTATCTAAAGCACTTATTGATATTGCCCCTCGCTAATGGTCCATCCCCCGTCAACTGCCAAGACTTGTCCGGTTATGAATTTCGAATCGGGATGCAAGAACATTAACACGGCAGTGTTGATATCTTCCGAAAATCCCGGCCGCCCACCGTCCAGAGGTTGTTTGGTTCTAAGGAATTCCATAATCTGGTCGTCATTTACCGCCCGTTGAGCCATGGGAGTCATAAAAAGACTCGGGGCAATGACGTTAATTCTGATATTGTTCCCGGCATAATAAGCTGCGATAGATTTTGAAAATCCAATTACAGCCGATTTTGCTGCGGCATATGCGTGGGTAGTAAAATATTTTGGGGA
Source organism: Arenibacter sp. F20364 (assembly GCF_023015905.1). Lineage (GTDB taxonomy): Bacteria > Bacteroidota > Bacteroidia > Flavobacteriales > Flavobacteriaceae > Arenibacter. The sequence continues at coordinate 9,608 of NZ_JALKBD010000017.1, forward strand.
AGGGGAGTAGCCCAACACCGATCCCATATTCAAAATGGTTCCTGATTTTTTATGTTCCAGAAAATAATTTATTAGAGCCTGATTGGATAACATTAGGGAAGTAAGGTTCAGTTCCATGGTCTTGTTCCATCCCTCCAAGCTTATTTTATCGAGTGGGCCATCGCCCCATTTTCGACCACTTCCACCGGCAACATGAAATAATCCAGTAATAGATCCAAATGTTTTATGAGCCATTTGAATAGCCGTTTTAATGGTTTCTGGATCGGTGGCATCCCCTTCTAAAGAAATGCTTCCCTGGCCTAGCATTTCCTGCGCTTTTTCGCAATTATCCAAGTTTCTACCTACTACCATTATGTTGGCGCCCTTGGTTTTTAAAGCTATAGAGGCGGCAAGGCCCATTCCAGTGGTACCGCCCATTATTATATAGGTACAATTTTTAAAATCCATTGGGTTATAGGAAATAGCGTTTAATTATTGGCATGGGTTACTTTTTGTGTTACCGTACCAGTTTTTTTGTGTTTTAATATCAACGTAATGTCGCCATTGGGAAGCACCTCTTTTTTTATAAGATAGTGGTCATCATCATAGGAATTCCAACTTTTTTGTTGTTGAAAAGGCTCATCGCCTCGCCAATCTTCCAGAACAACAGGTTCCCACAATTTACTTTCCGCTGATTTATAGGCAGCGTCCAAAATAGCATTTACCACATAACCATCATAAAATGTTTCAAGAGGTGACCTGTTTTCTTCAATGGCCGTAAACATATCTGTAAACATATGGGGGTAACCCAGTTCGTGGGCCTCGTCCCCAACGGGAAATAGCCAACCTGTGTTCGACTCTACCTTTTCGGCCACGTAGCCTTCATCTCCTTTTCCGGTTGTGAACATTTCAAATCCTGTACGCAAAAAGCTGTTTATCCATATAGTTCCCTCGGTACCCATAACCTCATCGCGCAGATCCATTCCTCCGCGGAAGGTCCAGCTAACTTCGAATTGCCCTATGGCCCCATTGGCATATTTTACCAGTCCAATGGCATGATCTTCGGCGTCGATGGGATGTACTTGGGTGTCGGCCCAGCACATGACCTCCAAAGGTTTAATATCTTTACCAATAAAATTTCGACCTATTTCTACGCAGTGGCATCCCAGATCAATGATGGCACCACCTCCAGATTTTTCCTTATCCCAAAACCAATCGCTATGGGGTCCAGGATGCGCCTCCCTCGATTTTGTCCAAAGTACTTTGCCAATTTCTCCGCGCTTAATGCTAGCCATGGATTTTAGAAATTTTGGCGTGTAGCAAAGGTCTTCAAGATATCCTCCAAAAATTCCGGCTTCTTCAACCATATCCAACATGCGCTTGGCTTCCTCGGCAGTACGGCCCAAGGGCTTTGTGCAGATGACATGTTTTTTATACTTGGTACATTCGCGAACGGCAGCCTCGTGCAAATGGTTGGGTAAGGATATAAGTACCACTTCAACCTCAGGGTGTGCTATGGCTTCTTCCATAGAGGTGGAGTAGTGTGGCAAGTTATAATCGTTTGCAAACCGTTTGGCATTTTTTTTATTACGTGAATAGACCATTACCAAATGATCTTTGCGTCTTTGGGAATGCAGTGATTCGGCATAAAACCGGGCGATAAAGCCAGAGCCTAACATGGCTATTTTCATAGTAGTGTTTTTAACTTCAATTTACCTGTTTTAAATCTCCTTAAGAAAACAATAAAAGGTAACTGAAAAAAGTGACTATGTAAATATAAGAATTTTACTTGTACGTACAAGTTTATGGATTAAGATTGATGTCATCCACTGGTTTGAATTTGAGTTTCTGAGAAGAAGTCGCTAAGTGAGAAGATTGGCCAAATTTATCGGCCTTATTTAATTAAGTCGCCTAATGGGGGATAGTGCAACACTTGGAAAATGAACTAAACTTTGAAAAATGTTTACAATTCCTTGTGTACAATATTTGTATTGATAGTCTTGGTCCGTGTGGGAATGCCGGGTAAAAAGGGATCAAGGATGATAGTACATTAGAATTTAATCTACGGCTATTAATTTTTTAGCACTCCATGGTATATATCCGACAGGATAGCATAGTCAGAAAGGGCTAAAAGCTTAAAATTGATTCTTTTGATCTTCGATGACTTTTCTTTTTTCCAAATTGTGAATGGAATCCATATCAAGCGAATGTGTTTTTTTGGAAAAATACATTCCATGAAGGATTAATAAAATGGCGCCTCCTGCAAAGCAAAGATTCAAAACGAGTATTATGCTTATGATCTGTGACATGATAAATGATTTATTGAGTGTTACACAAATGTCGAAAATAGGGGAAGCTAAATGTTATATAATTAGTGTAATAGGTTGTATAATTACACTTGAATTTATATTTCAATTGGAAAGCAGTTCAACTAATCATAGAAATATCTTCTTGGGGAATTGACTGTTGTCGCATTCTAATTTTTAATGAAGATAGGGAGTATCTGCAGTGATCTAAAAAGGAAATGTATAAATGGTAAGATTTTCTGCACGATTGGTTTGAATGAAATTAGTTGCTCCATAATTTTTCTGCATTTTGTAAAGTATTGGCTTATTTATAAACATGAATTATTTTTACTCAATAATCGAGATTAAAACCTGCCAACCCGTTCCGTTCAGGCAGGCGTCGAAATCTAAAATAAGGGTTCTTTCAATACTTCGCGGGCCTGCTTTTGTCGGTAGACAGGCCTGCCCCCGAGGTAGTTTACTTCGAGCTTAGGTTGGAAATAATGCTAATTATTCCTTTAATAAGGGTTGAAGCAAAAAATATTTTGATTGAACAAACAATCAATTTATATTTTTTGTCTTAATATTGCCTATCGTGATTGATTATGGGAAGGAAAAGTCTAAAAAAAATTCGTCAAAAAGAGATTATAGATGCTTTTTATAAAGTAGCTAAAAAAGAAGGTATTCGTAATGCCTCTCTTGCCAAGGTAGCAGCAGAAATGGGAATTAATCCCAGTTTGGTGTCACATTATTTTGGATCAAAGAATGCCCTTATTTTTGGTCTCATCGAATTTATTTTGGAATCCTACAAGAATTTTTACTCTCTAGATTATAGCGAGCCTAAGAATGGATCCCGCTTAAAAAACATTATCAATAATCTCTTTTCCAGGGAATGGCACAATTTGATAGATGATCAGGTGTTTTATGACTGCTTTACTTTGGTATTCCGGAACAAAAGTATCAAGGCTGCATATAAAGAACTCCACGAACATTTGAGGCAATGGCTTACAGAAGCTATTGAGGAAGCCAAGTGCAACGGAGAGATACTGGTAGAAAACACCGAAGGAGCTGCCGATCTTATTTTTATTTTGGTGGAAGGGTCCTATTACTATCTCTCCATGTTTGACAAAGGGAAAGAATATTACGAAAAGCAGAACAGATATAAACAAGGAGCTATGGATATCTTAAAATTTAAAGAATCGGTAAAATCTAATCTTGAATAATAGAAAGTATATAATTCAGCCTAATTGACCATTTCCCTAAATGATGGGGTGTAGGTTAGTTAATGCGAATCGGACAAAATTTAAATCGGGAATTAGGAGTAGAATATAAAGTAATGGCAAATAAAACTTTAGGAAATTGATGATAAAGGAAAATTCATTTTTATACTATGATGGGGCGAGGCACTCGGCTACGTCCGATCATTATTTTGACAATATTGACCCAGCTAAGGGCAAAGTCATTCATACGGTGCAGTCCGCCTCTCTTGATGATGTGGAAGTGGTTGTAAGGTCGGCAGCGGCCGGATTTCAAATCTGGTCAGCAATGTCGCCAACGGAACGGGGCCGTATCTTGCGCAAAGCGGCCGATATATTACGGGCCAGAAACGAAGAAATTGCCCGAATAGAGGTTGAGGATACAGGAAAACCTCTTTCTGAAGCCCTTTCCGTAGACATTCATTCGGGTGCCGATGCTTTGGAATACTATGGGGGAATTGCCGCTTCGCTCCATGGGGAACATTACGATTTGGGTGGAAGCTTTGCCTATACGCGAAGGGAACCTTTGGGTATATGTGTAGGGATTGGAGCATGGAATTATCCCATACAGATCGCCTGTTGGAAATCAGCTCCGGCTCTTGCTTGCGGCAATAGCATGATTTTTAAACCAGCGGAATTAAGTCCCCGCTCAGCCGTATTGCTGGCCGAAATATTTACCGAAGCCGGTTTGCCAAACGGAGTATTTAATGTGGCACAAGGTAAGGCCGATGTTGGCCAGATGCTTACCCGTCATCCCGAAATCCAAAAAATTTCGCTGACTGGTGAGGTGGGAACCGGAAAAAAAGTAATGGCCGATGCCGCCAATACCCTAAAACATGTAACCTTGGAATTGGGCGGCAAGTCTCCTTTGATCATATTTGAGGATGCCGATTTGGATGAAGCCGTAAATGGTGCCATGATTGCCAATTTTTATACTCAGGGAGAAATATGTTCCAACGGGACTCGTGTCTATGTGGCTGAATCAGTAAAAACGGTCTTTTTAGAAAAGTTGATAGCCAAGACCAAGCTTTTAAAACTGGGTGATCCCATGGAAATGAGTACACAGGTTGGTGCCTTGATCAGTGAGGGGCATATGAAAAAAGTCCTCCAATATATTGAACAGGGCAAAAAAGAGGCTAGGCTAATAATAGGAGGGAACCAGCGTACGGATGTTGAGGGATGTTCAAAAGGTTATTTTGTAACTCCCACTATTTTTGAAGCCAAAGTGGATACGGCCAACATTGTTCAGGAGGAGATTTTTGGTCCTGTAATGACCGTCTTGTCTTTTACGGAAGAAAAAGACGTAATAGAGCGAGCTAACAATACCGTTTATGGCTTGGCAGCGGGCGTTTTTACCCGTGACCTTGCTAGGGCTCACCGGGTGGTGAACCAGTTGGAGGCCGGGATGTGCTGGATCAATAATTACAACCTTACCCCTGTAGAAATACCCTTTGGTCCCTATAAACAATCAGGAATGGGAAAGGAGAACGGGTTGGCCACTTTGAATGCCTACAGCCAGCTAAAGACCGTTTATGTGGAAATGGATAAGATTGATAGCCCTTTTTGATATCATTTAATATCCATCATTAATGCTAGCGGTATAACCTTTTTAATAGCCTGGAACCAGCCCATGGAATATAGTAACCCTTAACCATGGCGGTTCAGAACCGAGATTTAAATTTTTTTGCATGAAATATGATTATATAATAATTGGCGGAGGATCGGCGGGATCCGTGCTTGCCAATAGGTTAAGTGAAAACTCAGCCAATCAAGTTTTAGTCCTAGAAGCTGGTCGACCCGATTATCTGTTGGATTTTCGAATCCACATGCCCGCAGCACTGAGTTATTTGTTGACCGGAACCTTCTATAATTGGGGCTATTCATCAGACCCTGAGCCTTATATGAACCAGCGTAGGATCGCTCAGCCAAGAGGTAAGGTTCTGGGTGGGTCGAGCTCCATAAACGGCATGATCTGGATCCGGGGCAACAAGGGCGATTACAATAAATGGGCCAAGGGAAAAGGTTTGGAACATTGGGATTATTCGCATGTGCTTCCTTATTTTAAAAAATTGGAAACTCGTCTTATCGGTCCTGACAAATATCATGGTGATAAGGGTCCCTTAAAGCTAACAACTCCAAAAAATAAAAATCCGTTGTTCTGGGCTTTTTTCGAATCGATCCAAGAAGCCGGATATCCCTTGACTGATGATGTCAACGGGGCACAACAGGAAGGCTTTGGCAAGTTCGACCAAACTATTTATCGAAGTAGGCGCCGCAGTGCAGCGCGCTCCTATCTACATCCCGTTAAAAAAAGGTCGAATCTTACCGTCCACACCAGGGCCATGGTTCACCGGGTACTTTTCGATAGAAAAAAGGCAGTAGGTGTGGAATATAAAAAGGGAGGAAAAATATACAGGGCCGAGGCTCAAAAAGAGGTAATTTTGTGCGGTGGAGCCATAAATTCTCCGCAATTGCTACAACTCTCTGGGATAGGTAATGCGAATCAATTAGCGGAACACGGCATACAGGTTGTCCAAAATTTGCCGGGCGTGGGCGAAAACCTGCAAGATCATTTGGAGGTTTATATGCAATGGGCTTGTAAGGAACCCGTAAGCGAGTATCCCAATCTTAGTCCCTGGCGAGCCCCCAAAATAGGCCTGGATTGGCTTTTTAGACGCAGAGGGCCGGGTGCCACGAATCATTTTGAAGCTGGTGGGTTTATCAAAAGTAGAAAGGATAAACCTTATCCCGACCTACAATACCACTTTTTGCCCTTGGCCATCCGGTACGATGGCTCTGCTCCGGCCGAGGGCCACGGGTTTCAACTCCATGTGGGCCCAATGAATACAGATGTACGTGGCCATGTAAAGATCAAGTCCTCCGACCCCTACGATGCGCCTTCCATTCTATTCAACTACCTATCCACTGAGCAGGAGCGTGAGGATTGGGTCTCGGCCATTAGAAAGACTAGGGAGCTGATAGAAACTTCTGCAATGGAAAAGTATAGGGGAAAGGAATTGTCGCCGGGAAAATCTGTACAAACCGATAAAGAGATACTGGACTGGGTGAAAAGGGAAGGGGAAAGTGCCTATCACCCAAGTTGTACCTGTAAGATGGGCCATGATGAGATGGCAGTGGTCGATGACAAGCTCAGGGTGCACGGGGTAGAAAACCTTAGAGTAGTGGATGCATCCGTTATGCCGTATATTACCAACGGTAATATATATGCCCCTGTAATGATGATAGCAGAAAAAGCGGCCGACCTCATTCTTGGCCATCCCACCTTGCCTCCCGAAGAGGGCGTATGATCAGCTTTAAAAACCATTAAATAACTAAAAGAAACCAATCCCTTATGTTAGACCAAAAAACGATAAAGACGTTACGACCTACACTATACCTCATGCTCGCATTGACATTGGCCGGCGGATATCTTTATCTATTTACGGATTCTCCTGTTTTTTGGCCCGGATTTATAGCCATGATATTTTTTTATGGGTTAATTTTCTATATGGGGACTTATGCGGCCACACAGCGCCATTCTGGTGGTGCGGACGATATATTATTGGCCGGGAGGAAGATTCCCCTGTGGATCGGCGTCTTTACTATGAGTGCCACTTGGGTGGGAGGTGGCTATATCAACGGAGCCGCCGAGTATACTTACGACAGTAATTTTGGTCTTATGTGGGTCCAGGCACCCTGGGGCTATGGACTAAGTCTAATAATTGGTGGTCTGTTCTTTGCGCGTAAAATGCGACGATTTCGTTTTAAGACCATATTAGATCCTCTGTCACAGCGCTATGGTAAGAAAATGACGGTACTTCTATTTTTTCCTGCTCTTTTGGGAGAAATATTTTGGACCGCTGCTATCTTGACCGCTTTAGGGGCAACATTTGCCACTATTCTCGGCCTTGATATACGCACGGCAATAGTCATTTCTTCCCTTATTGCCATCGCTTATACGGCCATAGGGGGAATGTGGGCAGTGGCCTTGACAGATGTTGTGCAACTAGGACTGCTTATTATTGGATTGATAATGGTAATACCCTTTGCACTAGATCAGGTGGGGGGATGGGACATGGTATGGGGTAAGTACCAAATAAATATGGGCGATATGGCCCATTTCCTGCCCACTAAAGAAGCGTTGGGCGACTACTACTACAATTGGTGGGATTTTGCCCTCCTTCTTATTTTTGGAGGTATTCCGTGGCAAGTTTACTTTCAACGGGTCCTATCTTCCAAAAATGAAAAGACCGCTGTACAATTATCCATTATCGCAGGTTTTGTTTGTATACTAGCTGCCATTCCCCCGGTAATGATCGGTGTAATTGGCCAGTCGGTTCAGTCGTGGGAGGCTTTTGGTGCTCTAGGGCCTCCTGAAAATTCAGCATTGATCCTACCTTATGTCGTACGCTATCTTACGCCAGGTGTTGTAGCTACTATTGGCTTGGGGGCCATTGCGGCCGCCGTAATGTCTTCCGTGGATTCCTCCATACTTTCGGCTTCCTCAATGACTAGTTGGAACGTTTATCGGCCTATTTTCCGACCAAAAGTATCGCACCAAGTTTTGGCCAAGGTCATTAAACGGTGTATCTGGATCATCGGAATTGCGGCCACCATATTAGCACTCAACATTACGAGTGTTTACGCACTTTGGTTCCTCTGTAGTGATTTTGTCTATGTATTGCTGTTCCCCCAACTTGTTACCGCTTTATTTTTCAAAAAGGCCAACTTCGCTGGATCCTTGGCCGGATTTATAGTGGCCTTTGTTTTACGCGTTGGTGGAGGGGACGCTACCTTGGGTATTCCCGTACTTTTGGATTATCCCATGACTCATGGGGGGGATGTTCTATTTCCATTTAGAACGCTGGCTATGGTCTCCGGATTAATTACGATAATTGTGGTTTCCTTGGTCACGCAAAAATGGTATCCCTCAACACCATTGGAGAAGGTAACCTAGATATCTTGTTGGGGTGGATTAAACCCAAATATAGGGATCTACCTTATCCTCTCGACCTTATAAAAATACTTTGGAATAACATAATTGTGCTGATTATTGGATCCTACCTAAAATTGGGCCGGGCATGTTGACTATTTTGAGGTCATTTTTATATTGCGGAAATTCCCATGTAATTGGTGAAGCTTTAATTTTCATCTTAATTCTCGTGATGACTATTAAATTTTTATGGAGAACATGTGATCCAATCTGAATTCCCTCGATAATCGAGATTTTAACCTGCCTACCGCAGTTGCTCCGACGCGGGCCTGCCCGTTCCATTCAGACGGGCCTGCCCCGAGGTAGTTTACTGCTTAACCACCCATAACGGCAGTGTCAAATCCTGATTAAAAAGTTCCTCGGTAACACTTCCCACGAGTAAGGAAGAAAAAGTGTTTCTGCCTTTGTCTCCAACAACAATGAGATCGACCATAGAAGCTTCGGCTTTGGTACGTAGTTTTTCGGCAACGCTGCTATCCCTTCCCGGAATAATTTCCGAAATTAAGTCGCCTTTATATCCAATCCTCTTTATAAACTTCTCATATCTTCCCTTTAAATGATTCTCTATCTTCATATCCAGATTTTCCTTTGGAATGTAAGGAGAGAACTGAACTGGAACATTGTATACATGAACGGATTTTACGTTAGCCGCTGTTAGGCTCTGTAAATTTTCAGCCAAATTAAAAACCTTTTTGGAAGCACTTGAAAAATCTGTTCCCACCCAGATATTGGTAATATCTGGCTTCACATTATTTGGAATAGACAGAATATCACATTTAAGCAAACGTAATAATTTTCCACTAACAACTCCGGTACCTTTAGACCTGTTTTTATTTCCGATCAAAGCGAGCTGAATCATATATTTGTTGACAATATAGTTGATCAGCGATTCAGAATAAGGATCTTCCGAAATAAGCACTTCCCATTCTGATGAAGATGTAAATTTATTTTCTACTTTTTCTTTTAGCTCATCGCCAATTATTTCGTCAAGGTTAATGTCCTTTAATTGCTCTTCAAATAATTCCGAGATCTCAAATTTTTTAATATTATGGACAAAATACACTTTATCAACCTTTAAGGTGTCTGCAATAAATGATGCATATTCAATTAAGGTGCTATCAATGTCCGAGAGATCTAAGGCGACCAGGATGTTTTTTATTGGAGTCATTGGAAGGATTGTTTAATATTGTTTTCCTAATTTATATTTCGTTTTTTAACGATGGTAGAGACTATTTCCTCGTAATTTTCAAGTTCTTTCTGGGATTCCCGCTTTTTTAGTTTCCTAAGGTCCTCGTCCAAACCACTAAATAATGCAAAGCACATAATTATTAATATCACGGCGAAGGGCAATCCGGTGACTATAGTAGCTGTTTGAAGTGCCTGTAATCCACCTCCTAATAAGAGAACGGCCGCAACACTGCCTTCGGCAATGGCCCAAAAGATTCTTTGGCCGACCGGCGCATCTATTTTCCCTCCAGAGGTTAAATTATCGACCACCAAAGATCCGGAATCCGAAGAGGTTATAAAGAATCCTGCAATTAAAATTACCGCAATTATGTTAAGAATAAATGCAAAGGGATAATCTTCCAAAAACACGAAAAGGGCTGTGGCAACATTATCATTCACTGCATTTACAATGGCATCATTCCCTAGAATGGCCTGGTGTATAGCTGTACTTCCAAAAGCTGAAATCCAAAAAAAGGTTACAATGGAGGGCACTATCAATACTCCCAAAATAAACTCTCGTACAGTTCGTCCTTTGGAAATACGGGCAATAAACATTCCAACAAATGGTGACCAGGCAATCCACCATCCCCAATAAAATACAGTCCAAGTATTTTGCCAATTGGAACCAGTGAAACTTTCTGTCCAAGTGGCGGCTTCAATAAAATTGGATAAATAGTTACCTGTGTTTTGTACGAAAGATTTAAATATAAAGATTGTTGGTCCCAATAGCACTATTACCAAAAGAAATAATACTGCAGTTCTCATATTCCATTCACTTAGGATTCTCACGCCTTTATCTACGCCCAAAACAACCGAGATGGTAGCGATTAAGGTAATTCCGGCAATTAGAATAATTTGAGTTTTTACCCCGCTACCTATATCGAATAGGTGATTTAATCCTGCGGCAATTTGCTGTACACCCATGCCCAAAGAAGTGGCTAGGCCAAATACAGTGGCGAGTACAGCGAAGATATCTATGGCATCTCCAATTTTTCCGTAAATTTTATCTCCTAAAAAGGGGTAAAAAATAGATCTAATGGTAAGTGGAAGTCCTCTGGAATAAGTAAAATATGCTAGGGACAACCCTACCAATGCATACACTGCCCAGGCGTGAAAACCCCAGTGTAAAAATGTGAATTTCATGGCTTCCTTGGCTGCTTCGGCTGTGCCGCCTTCTGCCATCGGTGGACTCAAAAAATGATAAATGGGTTCTGATATACTCCAAAACAACAATCCAATTCCCATGCCCGCACTAAATAGCATGGCGAACCAGGATATGGTTTTAAATTCGGGTTTAGCGCTTTGTCCTCCAATCCTCAACTGCCCAAATTTACTAAAGGCCAGGTAGATCATGAATATTAGGAAAAGATTTATGCTCAATATAAAAAACCAACCTGCCTGTTTTGCTACAAAATCCTGGGTAGCGGTAAAATATTTTTCTGCCCCATCTTTAAACATCAGGGTGAATACAATGATGATGATGATAGTAATGGCTGAGGTAAAAAAAACGGGGCCATTTACCTGCAATCCAAAGATGGATTTTTTCTCATCACTTCTAATAATCTTCTTGGCCATAAAGCGCTTGTTTTTTTGATGCAATTTAATTTCCGTTAGGATTAGAGCCTTTTGTTAGGTTTAAATCCCAAAATAGTAGTTAAAATTAATGTCAAACCTTGATTTCTATTGGCATTCAAATTTCCCTTAGAGAAATTCGTTGCCAAATTTGCGCCCAAGCAGGAATAGTTTTAGCCCAGATCGCAATTAAAGTACAAAAATGAACATCCGATAGAGATCATACCTCCATTTATATTCACTTTGAACTGGGTAAACCCAATGCCTTTTTGAATAAAAGTCAAACCAATTCACAACTACATATTCGTAACAGGCCTTAAATTTACAGGAACATTTTTAGAGAGGGCCATAGAATGAATAGAAAAACGGGATGGATCGTAATTTCGTCTACGATCTGCAGCCATCAGTACTAGATTTGGACGTTTCACTTTAAAATTCGCTCGATTATATAAAATGAAAATTTGGGAGTAGGGCAAAAGGTATAAAACAAAGTGATTCCATTGAACAGATTGTCCTAAGTCTGGAAAGTGAAATAAATTGAAACAATTGTTTTAATGAAGTCTATTGCCCCTCAACTAAAACATTCCCACAATTAAGGTAGGAGGCCGTGCTATCCTCTAAATTTTGAAGATAATGTCATTGGTAAATTTATATCAATGAGTTTTCAAATTTTCAGCTCGGGACTTTTTATAATTCTCCGTATGTTTGAAATAAATAGATAAGACCATGGATTTTAAAGTCGTTTTTGCGTTAATGATTATCGTTGGGATTAATTTTTCCTCCTGTAAAATGGAAAAGAAACCCACCGCTTTGGTTGGGGCAGAAGTAGAAAAAACAATAGACTTACCAAATATTATATATATCCTTGCCGATGATCTTGGATATGGGGATCTAGGGGTGTACGGGCAAAAGAAAATTAAGACTCCCAATATTGATAAATTGGCAGCCGAAGGCATACTCTTCACCCAACATTACTCCGGAAGTACGGTATGTGCTCCTTCCAGATCGGCACTTATGACGGGTATGCATACGGGACATACTTTGGTTAGGGGGAATTATGGGATTAAGCCAGAAGGTCAATATCCTATTCCCGATAGCACTCTTACCATAGCCGAAGTTTTAAAGAAGGCTGGTTATAGCACGGGTGCTTTTGGAAAATGGGGATTGGGGTTTCCTGGGTCGGCAGGGGATCCCAATAACCAAGGTTTTGATACTTTTTATGGGTATAATTGTCAAACGAGGGGACATAATTATTATCCTTATCATTTGTGGTCCAATCAAGATTCTATAGTGCTGCCAGAGAATTCGGGTAAGAAAAAGGGGGTTTATGCCCCGAATCTTATTCATGATAAGACCTTGCATTTTATTGAAGAGAATAAGGATAGACCTTTCTTTGTGTATGTTCCGTCTATTATTCCCCATGCGGAGTTGGTGGCTCCGGAGGAGGTACACAATAGATTTAGAGGAAAATTTTTGCCGGAAAAGGTATATAACGGAATAGATGATGGGCCAAAGTATAAAATTGGCGGGTATGGCTCCCAACCGGAAAGCCATGCGGCCTTTGCGGCCATGGTGAGTATCCTGGATGAACAGGTGGGTGAAATTGTTAAGAAGGTAAACGATTTGGGAATAGCGGATAATACAATTATAATTTTCACTTCAGACAACGGCCCACATTTGGAGGGAGGGGCAGATCCGGATTTTTTTGACAGCAATGGTATTCTTAAGGGGTATAAAAGGGATTTGTACGAAGGAGGAATTCGTGTTCCTATGTTGGTTAAATGGCCCAAAAATATCAAGCCTGGATCCACCACGGACCATGTTTCCGCATTTTGGGATGTTTTTCCTACTTTGGCAGAAATAGCGGGGATAAAGGAAACTCATGGTTTGGATGGAATTTCTTTGTTGCCCACTTTGCTGGGTAATTCCAATGAACAGAAAGAACATGAGTATCTGTATTGGGAGTTTCATGAAAAAGGGGGTAGACAAGCAGTTAGAATGGGCAACTGGAAGGCGGTAAAGTACAATGTTCTAAAGAACCCGAATGCCCAGTTAGAATTGTATGATTTGTCCAAGGATTATGGCGAGGAGAATAATTTGGCGGCCGATTTTCCAGAGGTGGTCACTGAAATGGAAAACATTTTGCAAAAGGCTAGAACTCCTTCGGAGGTGTTTAGGTTTGGGAAATCGAAATAGGTAGGCAAGAGGGTAATGGATTTCAATCCAGCCTATTAGAGATTGATTTTATTTCTCTAGCTGGTGTAAAGACTTAAATCTGCATAGGATGTACATAGTTTTTATTTTAAAGTTTGAAAAATCGATTTTGAATCCTCAGGAGTCAATTTATTGAAAAAAATTCTCCAAGGTTGTTTTAAACTCTTAAAATTGGTGTAATTTTGGCGGACTATTTTTCTGTTGTTACAGAGAATGGGGTATTAGCTCAGTTGGTTTAGAGCGCTGCCTTGACAGGGCAGAGGTCACTGGTTCGAATCCAGTATGTCCCACAAAGAATACTTTGGTTTTAGGGTTATAACAAATCGAGTATTCTCTCCAAAGCCATGCCCCTGGATCCTTTTATCAAAATGGTGGCGTTTTTCAGAGTATTTTTATTGAGCGTTTCCTTAAGATGTTCAAAGGATTTGAATTTGTTAAAGTTGCCCCTTGTTTTGAAAAAGTTCTCACCGATTAAAAAAATCTGGTCGAAATTCATATTTGTAACTATATTGGAAATTTCCTGATGCTCTTTTTCTGCGGTTTTGCCTAATTCGAACATATCTCCCAAGAATGCAACCTTGTAATCGGCTTTTAATTGCTGAAAGTTTTCCAAGGCGGCCTTCATGCTTGTAGGGTTGGCATTATAGGCATCCAGAATAATGTGGTGGCCATTTCTATCGATTATTTGGGAGCGATTATTTTGGGGAATGTAATTTTCAATTCCTTTTTTTATTTCGTCCAGCTCCACATTAAAGTATTTTCCAATTAATATTGCGGCACAGCAATTGGTGAAATTATAACTGCCTACAAGTTGGGTTGTAATATGGATATCTCCGACTTCTATTTTAACAAATGGGTCGGCGCCTAAAAGTTTTATTTTAAAGAATTCATTATCGTTCTGGCTAAACCCGAATTTTTTGATAACCATAGCCAATTTCTTCTTTTGAATCGGGTCGTCCGCATTGAAGAAAATGGATTTACCATGGCTAGTTAAAAAGTCGTATAATTCACTTTTTCCTATTATGACCCCTTCTTCACTTCCAAAGCCTTCCAGATGCGCCTTTCCAAAGTTGGTAATATATCCGTAATCCGGCATGGCCAACTTACATAAGAACTCAATTTCTTTAAGGTGGTTGGCGCCCATCTCTACAACGGCCATTTCAGTATCAGGAGTTATTGAAAGCAGTGTTAATGGTACTCCTATATGATTGTTTAAATTGCCCTTTGTGGCAATAGTTTTGTATTTTCTTGACAGCACTGCGGTAATTAGTTCCTTGGTGGTGGTTTTGCCGTTGCTTCCCGTAAGGCCAATTACTTTTGCTCTGCAATAATTCCGGTGAAACAGAGCTAACTCTTGGAGTGTTGAAAGTGCATTTTCCACCAGGATGGTCTTATGGCCTGTGGCAAATTCCTTTTCATCAACAATGGCGTATGACGCGCCCTTCTCCAGAGCTTGGTCGGCATAGGAATTACCATTAAAATTATCTCCTTTTAAGGCGAAAAAAATGCAATTTGGGCTTATTTTTCTAGTGTCCGTGCAGACTTGGGGAAACTCTAAAAAGAGTTGGTGCAATTCTTTTATTGTCATAAATCTAAGATATAAAAAAAGCCCTTTTTAAAAAGGGCTTCTTCATATTTTTTTAGTGGTTAAACCTATTCGGCCTACCTGCTTCTAGGGGTTTTGTTTTTCGTTTTGGATTTGGATCCTACTCTAGACATGGCACATCTAAATCCTATATAATCTGTTGCCATATACTGTGGTAGATATCTTCTCTGCGCAGGGTCTAACCAATAGGCCCTATCTCTCCAAGAACCTCCTTTGAAGACCCTTACTTCATCATTGATCAATGAGGTTCTGTTATTGGATTTGTCATAAGCTCTCAGAATATTTCCAGTGGAGTCTACCTGTACCTTGCTCACTGGGGAGTCGTACATTTTCCTTTTATTAATTTCATCTTCGTCCTCATCGCTAAATCTATCGTAAAATCTGGTAGATCCCGGTTCACCATCCCTGTATCCGCGATTGTCACTGGATGAGAAGTTGGTCCTTAAGAAGGTTTCTTCTTCATCTACGGGTACCATTTTTATTTCTCCAGGTAAATTCACCGCTACAACTTTTCCGTTAGGCAAGGTGTCATACACTATGGAATCACGAATTACATTTACTTTTCCGTCTTTTCCAATAGCCGTTTTCATATAAACGTTTCCTCGGAAATAGTTGAAGTCACTTACTTCGTCGTCAACTATTGGTCTGTAGACATCCGCAACCCATTCGGCCACGTTTCCTGCCATATCATATAATCCAAAATCATTGGGTTTGTAGGATTTAACTTCTGCGGTAATATCCGCACCGTCATCAGACCATCCGGCTATTCCGCCGTAATCTCCTTTTCCTTGCTTAAAGTTGGCCAATTGATCACCTCTACCCACTCTTTGACCATTTCTGGTATAGTCTCCTTCCCAAGGATATTTTTTTCTACCCCTGTAGTTGTTGTATTCCCTACTTCCTATCTGTGCCTGGGCTGCGTATTCCCATTCCGTCTCCGTTGGTAGTCTATATTCAGGTAAAATAACTCCGGAACTTCTTTTGGCAAAGGCGGAAACTGAATCTTTTTTCATTTTTCCTTGTAAGGAATCTATCTGGCCGTTGTATACGGATTCCGGTCTATTTAAATAAGCCTCCGTGCTAAAGCCACCTTCTGCCTCACCATTAATTACTTTGTATTTTGCCTCTTCAGAAAGATAGCCTTCCCTTTCCAGCATTACCTCATTTACACGGTCTGTTCTCCATTCTGCAAATTGGGTGGCTTGGATCCAATTGACACCAACTACAGGATATTCCGCATAAGCTGGGTGACGTAGATAGTTATTGGTCATTGTTTCGTTGAATCCCAATCTGTTTCTCCAAACCAATGTATCTGGCAAAGCGCCTGTATAAATATGTACATATTTAGGGTC
This sequence comes from Arenibacter sp. F20364, assembly GCF_023015905.1. Classification (GTDB taxonomy): domain Bacteria; phylum Bacteroidota; class Bacteroidia; order Flavobacteriales; family Flavobacteriaceae; genus Arenibacter. The sequence goes on from NZ_JALKBD010000017.1 coordinate 26,092, forward strand.
TTCTGGAGGGTAAACACTCTTCAGATAATCCAAATATTCCAAATACATAACGTTGGTAACCTCGGTCTCATCCATATAGAAAGACTGCACATGCTGTGATGTAGGAGTATTGTTCCATTCGTGCATTACATCATCTTGAACCTGACCTTTTGTAAAGGTTCCGCCCTCTACAAACACTAAACCTGGTGCAGTTTCCTGCTCTTTAAAGTCTGAATTGTACTGAAATCCACCTTCCTTGGCGTTAATATTCCAGCCTGTAGCCCTTGAAACATTTTTAGAGGATGATGAGTTTTTACAGCTTGAAAAACCACCAGCTACAATAGCGCAAGAGAGTACAACTTTGATGAATTGTTTTTTCATAATTAGGACTTGAGTTCAAAAGACAAACTTCTTTTTAAAGGAGTTTGCGATTCATATTTTATTAATATTTTGTGTCGCTTTCGGCATATAAAACGATGATTAAGACATAATATTTTGTTAAATGAAAAAAAATTAATCAATTAATTCATCATGCAAAGAGCATCGCTTAACATGAATAACGACTTAAAATTTAATATAGTATGGCTACCTGATAATTCTTTATAGAATATCAAGTAAAATCAATACTTATAAAACAATTTTTTATACGGAATATTCCTATATATAGTGTGTTATTGTCAAATGAATATAAAGGAGGTTATTTTTTTTGTGGTTTATATAAGATATTCGGAAAAAGGACGTTTGACTATAATGAACCGAGATAACTTTATTTAGGTTCATTTGGATAACTATGGAAACCAAATCTTAATTATAACAAGTAAAAATGAAAAAATTATCAATACTTTTCTTGCTTTTCTTGGTGTGTAAACTTTCTGCGCAGGAGAATAGGGTGATTACTACCGCAGTGCCTTTTTTGACCATTGCCGCAGATGCTAGGGCATCAGGAATGGGGGATATGGGGGTGGCGACTTCTACAGACGCTTTTTCCCAACAATGGAATCCTGCAAAATTTGCCTTCGCCGAAAGAGAAATGGGCATCGGACTTAGTTATACGCCGTATTTGGAAAGTATAATTACCGATATAGCGCTATTGAGTGCCAATTTTCATAAGAAGATCAATGACAGAAGTGCATTCGCCCTTAGTATAAGGTACTTTACCTTGGGGGAAATAGAACTTAGACAATTTGCAGGGGATCAAGCCAGATTGGCCAAGCCTAACGAAGTTGCGTTTGACGGTTCCTATTCCTTAAAGCTAAGTGAAACTTTTTCTATGGCTGTTGCCGGTAGGTATATTAGTTCCAATCTTAAATTACCTGATAATGGTAGCGAAGACTCCAAGGCGGCGAGTTCATTTGCTGTGGATGTTTCCGGGTATTATCGCTCACGGGAAATTGCCTATAATAGTTTTGATGGTAGATGGAGGGCTGGCTTCAATATTTCAAATTTAGGTGGTAAAATAAAGTATGACGATGCCGGTCAAGAGAATTTTCTTCCGACCAATTTGAAAGCAGGTTTAGGTTTTGATCTTATTTTGGATCAGGATAATGTCCTTGGGCTTACCACAGAGTTTAATAAATTGTTGGTGCCCACTCCACAAGATTATAATGATGACGGGGTAATTGATGGGACGGATAACGACGAGTATCAGCAAACTACTTTTTTTGAAGGGGTTTTTAAATCGTTTGGCGATGCACCCGATGGTTTTAGCGAGGAGTTAAAGGAATTTACATGGGCACTTGGTGCGGAATATAGCTACCAAAATGCTTTTATGTTAAGGACAGGGTATTTCAATGAAAGTGATTTAAAGGGGTCAAGAAAATTCTTTACTTTGGGTGCGGGGTTTAGATTTAAATCGGCCCAGGTGGATCTTTCCTATTTGTTCTCTACTTCGCAAGTAAGAAATCCTTTGGAGAATACACTAAGGTTCTCACTGACATTCAATTTGGGAGAAGAATTTTTGAATGATTAATCTGCCAAAACATATATGACTAAGTTACAAAACCTGCTTACAAGCAGGTTTTGTTTATTTTTGCCAAAATAGTATAACGTTAATCGACTATGAGACTACGAAGGGTAGTGTTTGATCTATTGGTTTATGAATCTGTAGATGAGCTGGAACAGGAGGATCACATATTAATGAATGAAGCAGTGAAGGCAAGAAAAAATGCCTATTCCCCTTATTCCAAATTTAATGTTGGAGCGGCCGTATTATTGGATAATGGTGAAATTGTAATTGGCAATAATCAAGAAAACGCCTCCTATCCCTCAGGTTTGTGTGCAGAAAGAGTGGCTATATTTTACGCTTCTGCAAAATTTCCAGGTGTGGGCATCAAGACCATTGCCATTAACGCCACTTCCAAAAATTTCGTAGTGAATAAACCTGCCGCCCCTTGTGGAAATTGTAGGCAGTCCATTTCCGAGTATGAAATAAAGCAACGGAGGCCAATATCTATTATTATGTCTGGGGAAACTGGAGAGGTTCTAAAATGTAACTCTGTGTCCGACATTCTTCCTTTAGCCTTTAATAGTACTTTCCTCGGTTAGGGCGTAAGGGTATTGTATTTTTAGGTTTTATGTATTTCTCAACTATTCTCTATTTTGTTTTATATAATCGCTTTGTGCGAAGCTTTTGATTTAAATTTTTTTCCTATTGATTTATATATGTATTTTTGTTTTCCGTTTATGTCTTAAACTTGTTTTTGATTAAAGCGAAATACTACATAAATTATCAATTAATGGAAAAAATAACCAAAGAGGTCTACCTTAAGTGGTATGAGGACATGTTGTTCTGGAGAAAGTTTGAAGATAAACTTGCCGCAGTATACATTCAACAAAAAGTTCGTGGATTTTTACATCTTTACAATGGACAGGAAGCTGTTCTTGCAGGTGCATTGCATGCAATGGATCTTACCAAGGATAGAATGATTACTGCCTATAGGAATCACGTTCAGCCGATAGGTATGGGAGTTGATCCCAAAAAAGTTATGGCGGAGCTCTATGGTAAAGTTACCGGGACTTCCAAAGGAATGGGTGGGTCTATGCATATTTTTTCCAAAGAGCATCGTTTCTATGGAGGCCATGGAATAGTTGGTGGCCAGATCCCTTTAGGGGCCGGATTGGCATTTGCGGACAAATATTTCAAGAGAGATTCTGTAACCCTTTGTTATATGGGTGATGGAGCAGTAAGACAGGGGTCGCTGCACGAAAGTTTTAACTTGGCAATGCTTTGGCGATTGCCGGTTGTCTTTGTTTGTGAGAACAATGGTTATGCCATGGGAACATCGGTAGCTAGAACCTCGCATTCTACTGAAATTTGGAAACTGGGATTGGGATATGAAATGCCTTGTGGACCGGTAGATGGAATGGATCCCGTTACGGTTGCCAAGGAAATGAGCAAGGCCATTGAGCGTGCCAGGTCAGGAGGCGGTCCAACTTTTCTGGAAATGAAGACTTATAGGTACAGAGGTCATTCCATGTCGGATGCCCAGCATTATAGAACTAAGGAAGAGGTGGAAGAGTACAAGAAAATCGACCCAATATCCCAAGTTTTGGCAACCATAAAGGAAAATAAGTATGCTTCGGATGCCCAAATAAAGGAAATTGATGCTAGGGTTAAAAAGTTGGTTTCCGAGTGTGAGAAATTTGCTGAGGACTCGGATTATCCACCTATAAATCAATTATATGATATGGTATACGATCAAGAGGATTATCCATTTGTACAACATAAAATATAAGTAAATGGCAGAAGTAATAAATATGCCAAGACTTAGCGATACCATGGAAGAAGGGACCGTTGCTAAGTGGCTAAAGCAAGTAGGCGACAAGATTGAAGAAGGTGATATATTGGCGGAAATTGAAACCGATAAGGCTACAATGGAGTTCGAGTCTTTCAATGAGGGAACTCTTTTATATATAGGTATAAAAGAAGGGGATACAGCTCCAGTGGATTCTCTTTTGGCCATAATCGGTGAAAAGGGAGAGGATGTTTCTGGGTTGATCAACGGCTCATCTTCAGATGCCCAAGCGGAAGAAAAAACAGAATCCCCAGCCAAGAAGGAGGAAAAAGAAGCACCAAAAGCAACAGCAGCAGCTATCCCTGACGGGGTAGAGATTGTAAAGATGCCCCGCCTTAGTGATACTATGGAAGAAGGAACCGTAGCGACCTGGTTGAAAAAAGTTGGGGATGAGGTGGAAGAAGGTGACATTCTTGCCGAAATCGAGACCGATAAGGCTACAATGGAGTTTGAATCATTCTATTCCGGTACCCTGTTATATGTTGGCATCAATGAAGGGGAAACAGCGCCGGTAGATGCTGTTCTTGCCGTTATAGGTCCTAAAGGTACAGATGTTGACGCCGTATTGAGTGCAGGATCTGGTTCCGCTACTGAAGAAGAAAGCGCTCCGGAAGAAACAACGAAGGCCGAAACTACTTCCAAAAATGGCCAGGAATCCTCGGCTGTCGCAACCCATGATGGTCAAAGGATTTTTGCATCTCCATTGGCTAAGAAGATTGCCCAAGATAAGGGAATAGATTTAGGAGATGTTAAAGGAAGCGGTGATCATGGTAGGATTATAAAGAAAGATGTTGAGGAATATAAGCCAAAGCAAAAAGCTGCCGACAAAGCCGGTGCTGCCCAAGAAAAGACTGCCTCGCCACAAGCTGCTGCCCCAATCAATTTGCCGGTAGGACAAGAGGGAACAGAGGAAGTAAAGAATTCACAAATGCGAAAGGTTATTGCCAAGCGTTTGGGCGAATCCAAGTTTTCTGCACCACATTATTATTTGACCATAGAGGTGGATATGGATTATGCCAAGATTTCAAGGGAACAGATCAATGGCTTGCCCGATACTAAGGTGTCCTTTAACGATATGGTGGTTAAGGCTTGTGCCATGGCGCTAAAAAAGCATCCACAGGTAAATACCTCTTGGAACAATGACACTACCAGATACAATCATCATATACATATCGGAGTTGCTGTTGCCGTTGATGAAGGCCTTTTGGTCCCAGTGCTAAAATTTGCGGACCAAATGACATTGACTCAAATAGGGTCTTCGGTGAAGGATTTGGCAGGCAAGGCAAGAAATAAGAAAATCAGTCCAGCGGAAATGGAAGGTAGTACCTTTACCGTCTCCAACCTTGGGATGTTTGGAATTTCTGAATTTACCTCCATCATCAATCAACCTAATTCTGCAATACTATCTGTAGGAGCAATAGTCCAAAAGCCAGTTGTTAAAAATGGACAAATCGTTGTTGGTAATACCATGAAGGTTACCTTGGCCTGCGATCACAGAACAGTGGATGGAGCCACTGGAGCCCAATTTTTGCAAACACTAAGGGCATATTTGGAGAATCCGGTTACTATGCTGGCTTAAACCAAATAGTTCAAATTATTATATAAAAAGCATCCTGATTTTCAGGATGCTTTTTTAACTTTAAGTCCTATCCAGTTCCTGTTGGCCCAATTGATGTTGGTATGGGATTGACGATACATTTTGGTCAGCATAAGAAGAATGCTTTAAAATTTATAATACGGTTTTATGACAAACACAAATCAATTTATGAGAAATATTATTAGTCTAGCCTTATTATCTGTTGCCTTAGGCTGTGGCGGTGCTAAAATAGATGAGTCGGTTGGCTTGGCGCACGGGACCAATGGCTCTGGTGTAATTGCCAAGGACGCTGCAGTACAACAGGGGAGCTCGGAGGCTTCCCAAATAAGTTCTGAATTTTCCACTGAAATAGGGGTTGGTGGAATAATTACTTATTTGGCTTCCGATGAACTGCAGGGCAGGGAAGCCGGTAGCGAAGGAATAGAATTGGCTGCGGAATATATAGAAGGGATTTTTGAAAGTAGCGGGGTAAAGCCCTATTTTAAAACCTATAGGGATACGTTGACCAATTTTGAAAAACCGGCCTACAATGTAGTGGGTTTTATTGAAGGAACGGATAAAGCTCTGAAAAATGAGTTTGTTATAATTGGGGCCCATTATGATCATATAGGCTCTGCCGACCCGGTGTCTGATGATTATATTGCCAATGGAGCCAATGATAATGCCTCCGGAACTACTGCGGTCCTCGAGTTTGCCCGTTATTTTGGTAAGTTTAAAAATAATAAACGGAGCATAATTTTTGCGTTGTTCAGTGCCGAGGAAAAGGGTCTTTTAGGGTCGAAACACTTGGCTGCAAAATTGAAAGAACAAAATTTGAATCTTTATTCCATGCTGAATTTTGAGATGGTTGGCGTTCCTTTGGTAGGGAAAGATTATTTTATGTACGTAACAGGATATGAAGAATCTAATTTAGCGGATGTCTGCAATACTTATGCCGAGGAGAATTTGGTTGGATTTCTCCCAACTGCAAAGGAATACAATCTGTTTAAAAGATCGGATAATTATCCTTTTCATTTAGAGTTTGGGGTTCCTTCCCAAACCTTTTGTACCTTCGATTTTACCAATTTCGATCACTACCATAAGGTGGGCGATGAAGTTTCCATAATGGATTTCGACCATATGGCCTTATTGGTAAATAAAACCCTTCCAGTTTTGGAAGATATTATAAATGCCCCGGTAAGGGAAATAGAATACAGATAATGGCGAATATCGTAATTACGGGAAGTAGTAGGGGGATTGGCTTTCAATTGGCACAGTTGTTTGCTAATGACGGACATAAAGTACTGGCTCTATCCAGGAATAATGCCCCTATTGCTGCATTAAGTCACGAAAATATATCCAGTTTTTCATTTGATCTGGCCAATGAGTCGGACTACGACCAATTGGATGAATTTATGAAAAATAATTGGAAACAGGTTGATGTGCTCATAAACAATGCGGGTAAATTACTGAACAAACCTTTTTTGGAAACTTCTATGGAAGCATTTGAGGAGGTGTACAAAGTGAATGTTTTTGGAGTTGCAAATATTACCAAAAGAATAATTCCCTTAATGCCCCAGACTGGTCATGTGGTAACCATAAGTTCTATGGGTGGCGTTCAGGGTAGTATGAAGTTTGCTGGCTTATCTGCCTATAGTTCCAGTAAAGGGGCCGTGATTACCATGACAGAATTGTGGGCGGAAGAATTCAAGGAGTCGGGACCTTCATTTAATGTATTGGCCCTGGGGGCCGTACAGACCGAAATGCTGGAAGAGGCTTTCCCGGGTTATCAGGCACCTATCACTGCTTTGGAAATGGCAACCTATATCAAAGATTTTGCACTTACCGGCCATAAACTCTACAATGGTAAATTACTTCAGGTATCCAACTCAACCCCTTGATTTTTTTAAAAAAAACCGATGAAAGAATACAGCTGTGTTATTTTTGATTGTGATGGGGTGTTGGTAGATAGTGAGGTGCTGGGGAATCAGGTATTTGTGGATATGGCCAATGAATATGGAGCTGGAATAGATATTTCCTATGCCATGGAGCATTTCAAAGGTGGGTTTTTAAATGATAGTATAAGACAAGTAGAGGCAATTATACAAAGACAATTGCCTTCGGGATTTGAAAGTGAATATCGCCAAAGGTCCTACGAAGTGTTTTCAACACATCTTAAGCCAGTACACGGTATTGAAAAGGTACTTCGGAAATTGGCAGTACCATTTTGCGTAGCCTCCAGTGGGCCACAGGAAAAAATAAAAAGGAATTTGGCAACAGCTGGTCTGTCGTCATTTTTTAAAAACAATATCTTCAGTTGTTATGATATTGGAAAATGGAAACCCGATCCGGCTATTTACTTACATGCCTCCAAAAGCATGGGCTATTCTCCAAATGAATGCTTGGTAATAGAGGATTCATTTAAGGGGGCAAGGGCGGCTACCTCTGGTGGGTTTGATGTATACGGCTATACCCAGCTAAACGAGGATCCTGATTTTGAAAAGGAAGTTACCAGGACTTTCGAGCAAATGAACGAATTGATCTCCTTGCTTAAATTATAACCAACTACCTTTCTTGTGGTTATGGTTTTAAGGGTTGGTTGCCTGAAATTAGACTCGCTATTATTTTCGTTTGTGGGAATTGTTCCAGGATAATCTTGATAAAAACGGTAATTGGTATTGCCATGATCAATCCAGGTACGCCCCAAATATATCCCCATAGCATCAACATTACCAATACGGTAATAATATTAATGGAAAAAGATTTGCCCATAAATACGGGTTCCAATATGGATCCGAACAAAACCTGTACCCCGGTAATGGACAGGACAAAGAACAAAAGCGTGCTGGATGTCTCCAATTCTACAAACGCAAATAACGCTAGTAGTACTACTGAAATAATGGAACCTACCATTTGAACAAAATTTATAGCAAATGCGAACAATCCCCAGAAAATTGGGAAGCTTACCTCAAAGAACACGCAGGCCAGCCCAATTCCGATTCCCGTAAAAAGACTCACTAGAAACTTGACCTTTATAAATTTGATTAGATCCTTTTCAACTTTTACAAACGTTTTAACCGAGGTGTGCTTTTGTTTTAAAATAGTATTGTTCATTAATTTCTGAACGTTTATTGATTCCGCCAGCCAAAGCACAACAAAAAATACCGTCATCAAAATCATAGTAACCGTATTTCCAATAAAATCCAGGGTGTTCCCAAAGTTGGCCATCATACTTTCTTTGGGGATAAAATTATTAATGATGTTTTCTTCCTTGGAATAAGGTATTCCAAGATAATCTTCCATGCCTATCAATAAGGCTTCCAATTTGTTCTCCGCTTTTTCGAAAAAAGCATTGTCTGCAGAAAGTATTTCCTTGCTGGTAAGTTGTATCAGTTCTCCCCCTATTTTTAAGGCACCAATGAATATTAGTATAACAATAAAAATACTGACGGGTTTGGATACCTTCTTTTTATTGAGCCAGCGCATAATGGGGAGGAACAATAAAGCTATGAACATAGAGAAGATAAGTGGAATAAAAATAAACGACAGAAGCTTTAGTAAGTAAAACACTAAGGGGATTACTATAATAAGCAATAACTTATTGGTGGTTCTTAACTCGTTCATAATTATAATAATAGTTTGTTTTTCGTTGTTTTCAACGGGAATGCAAAGTTAGTGGAAAGAAGTCGTCTTTAATCGTTAATAAAAATGTAAATATTCCTTCATTTACATTTTTTTTGGCATCCATAATTGTATTTTGGATAAAATTTCCTCTTAAGGCAATATCGAATCTTAAAATTTCTAATTTTGTTAGTATGCAGGACACTTTGGAAAAGTATCTTCCTGAAAGGGCGGTAAGTTTAAGTCTGGAACTTATAAAGGAAAATGGTGTGCATCTTAAGATTGTAAATCAACGGGTTACCCGTCATGGAGATTATAGAAGGATGCCCAACGGGTCCCATCAGATTACCGTGAACGCCACTCTAAATAAATATCGATTCTTGATTACTTTGGTTCATGAAATAGCACACCTGGTTGCTTTTGAAAAATATGGACGGAAAATAAAACCGCACGGATTGGAGTGGAAAAGGACATTTCAATATCTAATGTTGCCATTTTTAAGACCAGAGGTTTTTCCGGCCAACCTTTTACCTATGTTGGCCAGGCACTTTAGAAATCCAAAAGCCAGTAGTGATACGGACGCTGGCCTATCTGTGGCCTTGAAAAAGTATGATATCCAGGATAAGGAGAAATCTTATATTTTTGAATTGCCACATGGAAGCGTTTTCAGGATATACAATGGAAAGCTTTTTAAAAAGCAAAATAAAAGGGTAAAGCGATACGAGTGTGTTGAAGTGGCTACAGGTAAGGTGTATCTTTTTCAGCCCAATGCCGAAGTGGAATTAATAAAGGATTAAAGCAAGAAACTATGAATAAAAATTATTATGCAGTTTTAATGGCAGGTGGTGTTGGGTCTAGATTTTGGCCAATAAGTACAACTGCTTATCCAAAGCAATTCCATGATATGTTGGGTACAGGGGATACCTTGATACAAAAGACCTTTAAAAGGTTGGCCAAGTTTGTGCCTATGGAAAATATTTTGATCTTGACCAATGAAAGATATAATGAACTTGTCTTGGAGCAATTGCCAGACGTTAAGCAAGAGCAAGTAGTCTTGGAGCCCGCTATGCGTAATACGGCTCCTTGTATATTATATGCAGCTTTGAAAATACAGAAAAAAAACCCGGATGCCGTTATGATCGTGGCTCCCAGTGATCATTGGATAGAGGATGAGGAAGCATTTGCGAAGGACGTTATAAGCTGTTTTGATAAGTGTGAAAAGGAAAATGTGCTCTGCACCTTGGGCATAAAGCCTACTTTTCCCAATACTGGTTTTGGCTATATAGAGTTTGAAAAGAAAGATAACGAACCCTTGAAAAGTGTTCGTCAGTTTAGGGAAAAACCTGATTATGAAACTGCCAAGGATTTTATAAAGCAAGGAAATTTTTTGTGGAATGCCGGTATTTTTATGTGGAGTGTGAAAACTATAGTAAATGCTTTTAAAGAATATCAACCGGAACAGTATAATTTATTTCTTAGTGGATTGGAATACTATAATACAGGAAAGGAAAGGGCTTTCATAAATGAGAATTACCCTAAGGCAGAGAATGTTTCCATAGACTATGCCATTCTAGAACCGTCCAATAATATTTTTGTCCTACCGGCCACTATTGATTGGAACGATCTTGGTACCTGGGGATCTTTATACGATAAATTGGAAAAGGACGATAATGACAATGCCTTGGTGAATTGTCAAGTTTTAGCGGAGGATGCCCAGGGGAACATGATTCGTTCCCCCAAAGGAAAAATTATCGTTATTGATGGATTAAAAGATTATATTGTCGTAGACAAGGAGGAGGTTTTGCTTATATATCCCAAATCCAAGGAGCAGGATATTAAAAAAGTACTTGTAAAAATTAAGGATAAATTTGGAGATCAGCTGTCGTAATTATGGAGGAAAATTTAAATAAAGATCAGAATCAGGATTTTCCTGAGGGCAGTGGGCAGGACATTAAGAAGGATTTTACTGGTCTTTTACATGGTATTAAATTATTTCTGGCCGATTTATTGGATATTCGGAATAATACCGATCCGGAGGCTACCAAAGAGTCGATTATCGCTGATATTCCGTTCAAGGGCCATACATCTTGGATTTTAATATGCTCCATTTTTATTGCATCTGTTGGACTTAATGCCAATTCCACGGCAGTAGTTATCGGTGCCATGTTAATATCACCTTTAATGGGCCCTATTTTGGGTATTGGACTGTCTTTGGCCATTAATGATATCGATACCTTGAGACGGTCCCTCAAGAATTTTACCGTTATGGTAGGTTTAAGTGTTATTACCGCCTTTTTATTCTTTTATTTATTCCCATTGAGAGATGAATCATCGGAGTTGCTGGCCAGGACGGCGCCGGACATTAGAGATGTGCTAATTGCATTTTTTGGCGGTTTGGCATTGGTAATTGCCCGAGCCAAAAAAGGGACCATTGCCAGCGTAATTTATGGGGTGGCTATTGCAACAGCTCTGATGCCGCCTTTGTGTACGGTTGGTTTTGGATTGGCCATTGGCAATTTTGGTTACGCCACTGGTGCCATGTACCTTTTTACGATAAACACTATTTTTATTGCCTTGGCCACTTTCTTGGTTTTAAAGCTATTGCGTTTTCCAATGGTGCGCTATGCCAATTCACGGCGCAGAAGGTTTATCGCAAGAATGGCTTCCACGGTAGCTATTTTGGTGATGATTCCTGCCGGATTTACCTTTTACGATGTGTTTCAGGAATCATTGTTTAGAAAACAGGCCAATCAATTCATTGCCAACCATATTGTGCCCTACAAATTGCCCGGAGAGGGCAGGTATTTGGAGAATTTGACCGATATTCAATTCAAGCACGGTGAAAATGGTTTTATTGAACTGGTCTTCATGGGAAACGAAACCATTCCGGACAATGTTGTAGCCACTTGGACCACCCAAAAAAATACCTTCGATAAGCTTAAAAATGTAGAATTGAAAATTGTGCAGGGATCCAAGAATTTAGAAGTGGATCAGATGAAATATGTTAACGAATTGTACGAAGCCAAAAAGGCGGAATTACTGAGTAAGGAACAGCAGATTCAGGTATTAAAGGAGGAGGTCGGAAAAATGAGCAAGATTGTTGAGCAGCAGATACCTTTTCAGGATATAAGTGCGGAAGCTAAGGCCAACTACGAGAATTTGACCAATTTAGGCTTTTCCTATACTATTACAACGGATTTTAATAAACTGGATACCGTCCCAGTATTTAATGTACAATGGAAAAAAGGATTACCTGCCCAGCAAATAAAAACCGATTCCCAAAAATTAGCGGATTGGTTGCGCTTAAGACTAAAGAATTCTAAGATTCAAGTTAGGGAAATGCAGAGTTAATTCCGCTCCTCTAAATACATCTGACGTACCTTCTTAAATAATTCCGATGAATAAACAAAGTCGGTCACAGCTTCATTTTCAGTCTTAAAAATTTCTTTATTACTGCCTTCCCATTCCTTTAGACCATTTTTTAGGAAAATGATCTTCTCGCCAATTTCCATAACAGAATTCATGTCATGGGTATTGATTACCGTTGTAATATCGTATTCTTGGGTAATTTCATGGATTAGATTGTCAATAAGGATAGCTGTTTTTGGATCCAATCCCGAATTGGGTTCATCACAAAATAGGTATTTTGGATTCATAACAATAGCCCTTGCAATGGCAACCCGCTTTTGCATTCCGCCGGATATTTCTGAAGGAAATTTATTGTGGGCATCAACTAGGTTTACACGCTTAAGTACAAAATCTACCCGATCTTGCATTTCTGATTTGGATTGTTTGGTGAACATGCCCAAGGGAAACATAACATTGCCCTGTACCGTCATGGAATCGAAGAGGGCGCTACCCTGAAATACCATTCCCATTTCTTGTCTTAGGTTTCGTTGTTCACTTGCGGATAGTTTGGAATAGACTTTTCCGTCGTAACTAATACTGCCCTCATCGGGCGTAAAGAGGCCCAAGAGACATTTTAAAAAGACCGTTTTTCCGGAACCGCTTTGTCCAATAATTAGATTGGTCTTGCCTTTTTCAAAGTGGGCAGTGATACCTTTTAATACATGGCTTTCCCCAAAAGATTTATGTATGTTGTCTACTTCTATCATTAGCCCAAAAGTAATTGTGTTAGGATATAATTTATAATAATGATCACAACACTTGTCCAAACAAAGGCCGTGGTGCTGGCCTTGCCAACTTCCAAAGCCCCGCCTTTCATATAGTATCCGTGAAATGAAGGTATGGTAGCGATAATTAGTGCAAAGACTATCGATTTTATAAAGGAATATGTAACGTGAAACGGAATAAAGTCCAATTGCAGGCCTTCAACAAAGTCGGCACTGGAACTAAATCCTCCAAAAACACCTGCAGTCCACCCTCCAAAGATGCCCACATACATAGCTATGGCAATGACAAAAGGATAGAACAACATCGCTATTATTTTAGGAAAAACTAGATAGTTCAAAGAATTTACCCCCATGATTTCCAATGCATCAATTTGTTCGGTTACCCGCATGGTACCTATACTCGAGGTTATGTAAGAGCCAACTTTACCGGCCATAATGATAGAAGTGAACGTTGGTGCAAATTCGAGTATTACCGATTGCCTTGTGGCAAACCCAATTAGATTTCGAGGTATAAGTGGATTGGTAATGTTCAAGGCGGTCTGTATGGAAACTACGCCCCCTATAAAGAAGGAAATGAAAATAATTATTCCCATGGAACCATATACGAGTTCGTCAATTTCCTTTAATATTAGGGTTTTCATTATGGACCATTTGGTGGGTTTTTTGAAAACCTCCTTGATCATTATAAAATAGCTGCCGATTGATGCTAGGTAATTCATTCAATATAAAATATTGCTTAGGTACGTAAAAATAACAATATTAAGAATCATTTAACTTCCAATTAAAATTTAAAGGTTTTATTTCTATATTTTTGTTGCTATAAAAAGAATAAAGAATGCAAAGTAACAGTCTATTATTACTGCTTTTAATGCTTGTAACAGGATTTAACCCCATTGGGGCAGATGCCCAAAGGAAATCTAAAAAAGGGAGGGTTGAGGCCATAAAAAATACGGAAATTGTTGCCAATCCAAATATTGCTGCCACTCCCAAATTAGTGGTCGGAATTGTGGTAGATCAGATGCGGTACGATTATTTGACCCGTTTTTGGGATCAATATGGTGATGGTGGATTTAAGCGTTTGGTCAATGAAGGATTTAATTGTAAAAACAATCATTTTAATTATGCCCCGACGGTGACCGGAGCGGGACATGCCTCGGTTTATACTGGAACTACCCCATCTGTCCATGGTATAATTGGTAACGATTGGTATGATAAATATGCGGATGAAAGTGTTTACTGCGCAGGAGACCCCAATGCCAACTCAGTTGGAACATCTTCCGATGCGGGAAAAATGTCCCCCCACAGAATTCAAACCACCACCATAACGGACCAAGTAAGGTTGCATACCCAAATGCGCGGAAAAGTAATTGCTGTTGCTATAAAAGATAGAGGCGCCGTTCTGCCCGGTGGTCATACGGCCAATGCCGCATATTGGTTTGATGGCGGAGCCGAAGGCAATTGGATTAGCAGTTCTTATTATATGGACGAATTGCCTGCATGGGTCATTGATTTTAATACGCAAAAAAGTGTAGCTAAATACAAAAAGCCATGGACCACCCTTAAGGATATCAATAGCTATATAGAAAGTGGTGTTGATGATAATAATTACGAGGGTCTTTTTGATGGTCAATCCGCTCCAACCTTTCCTCACGATTTAGTTAGCTTGTGGGATAAGAATGGCAAATATAGCATCCTAAAAAGCACCCCATATGGCAATAGTCTAACCGCTGATTTTGCTTTGGAAGCTGTGGATAAGGAGTCCCTTGGAACTGATAGGTTTACGGACTTTCTGGCAATAAGCTTTTCAAGTACGGATTATGTGGGTCATAAATGGGGGGTGAATTCAAAGGAGATAGAGGATACCTATCTGCGTTTGGACCAAGATTTAAAACGTCTTTTTGATTCCTTGGACAAAAAAGTGGGAACAGGTGAATATACCGTTTTTCTAACTGCAGATCATGCAGCTATTAATGTCCCGGCTTTTTTAAGGGATCAGAAGCTTCCCGGTGGAGTGGTGGAATCAAAAAAAATGGACGATCGACTAACAGAATATTTGAAATATACTTATGGGACCACGGATATTGTGAAGAAGACATCCAACAATCAGTTGTTTTTGGATTATAAGGTGATCAAGAGTTTGGATTTGGACATGGATGATGTGGAGGAAGAATTGGCTTTGGAGCTAATTCAATATGACGGTATTTATAAGGTTTTTACCGCCAACCAGATGTGGCAGAACCAATATACCAGCGGAATACCTTACATAGTTCAGAACGGATTTAATCAAAAACGTTCAGGAGATGTGCTTTTTGTTTTCGATCCGGGAAGTGGAAAATACGGTGATACAGGTTCAACACATGGGTCCCCATGGAACTACGATACACACGCACCCTTGTTATTTTATGGGAAAGGTATCAAGAAGGGGAGTACGGTAAGTAGAACTGAAATTCCGGACATAGCTCCTACAATAGCCGCCTTAATGGGCATGAACGCTCCTTCTGGAACTACGGGAGAGCCGATTGAAGCGGTAATAGAATAAAAGCAAGTTTTCTTGTAAAATCGAAAAAAGCCAGGCTTTTCTTATGGGAAGAGTTTGGCTTTTATTTTTCTCCATCGCAGCTGGCGAATAAACTTGCCCTCTACTGGGTTTACGAGAAAATCCAATTTTTCTTTCCTGGCCAAAAAATATCCTTGAAGATTATCTAAAAATGCCCTAGGTTTTTTTTGTTTCAAGGCCATTTTTATAGAAGCAATAAGGGTAATTGGAAACCCATATCTCAAGGTGTACATGGCCTTACCTTGAAGTAATTTGGCTTTTTTGTTATAAGCATCTCCCATGGGTCTCAAATGTTTGGCCTTCAAGTTGCTATCGGTGTAGATATTAAAACCGTTGTATTGGGCAAGTAGCTCATCTACTGTGTCCCAACCCATGGCGGTTTTAAGGCCGCCAATGGCTTTAAAGCATCTTTTGCTGTATGCCTTAAAGGCACCGCGCACATGGTCTTTGTCCATGGGGTGATTTAATTTCCATTCACCGTTCTTGTCCAATTCATAGGCAAATCCGCCAGCAATTCCAATTTTTGCATCTTTTGAAAATATCTTGGTTATTTTTTCAAAATAGGAATCAGGGAGAATTATGTCGGCATCCAACTTAACTATAAAGTCATAGTCTTCATTCAACTGTTCCAAGCCTTTGTTGAAGGCATTAATGACCTTGCTACCTGGCATATGGGCGGTGGAGGATTTTGTATTGATTTTTGAAATAAAATCATATTTGGTAGAAAAGTCATCTATTATATTCTCAGTATTATCAGATGAGTTATCATTTACAACAATAACTTGTTTTGGAAGAATGGTTTGTTTAACCACAGATTGTAAGACATCCCTTAAGAATTGGCTTTCGTTATGTGCTGGGATGATAATATAGTATTCCACGGATAAAAAGTTATTTGTTTTTAGAGGTCTGGCCAGTTCCCTTTCTTTCTGTCCTAGCCAGATGTCGTCAACATTTCTACAGGTATACGCTTTATTTTGATTAGGGTGTAATTAAGTGATCGACTTTACTTTTTGGTCTTGGCAGAGTTTAATTCCGGTCTATTTTTTCTTTCTGCATACACAATGTAATATCTCGGAGTAATACTCCGTAACAATGGCCTTATCCCTATTTTTTTTACAGGGTTGGTCCATTTTGCACTGTCTTTTATTTCCCATCCGGCCTTTTCCAATAGCCAATCAAACTGCCAGTCTTCAAACTCGTGATAGTGTCTGTCCCAAGGATCGGTTTTGCTCCTATAGGCAGGTGAAAACCATAATCTTAATGGGATGCTGGCCACCAATTTCTCTGTTTTTATTTGCCTAAGAATATTAAATGGGGCCAATAAATGTTCAAAGATTTCAAAAGCAGTGGTAACTTCTGCCGTTGTGGACACGGCCGAGGAGAAATCAAGATCCAAATCTTCGCCTTTTGTGTTTTCCACTTGGTAGCCATTTTCCTTCATGATCTTTGAAAAGGGATTTTCTACCCCTAAATCTATGATGGATTGGTCTGTAGAAATGTGTTTTTGCAGAAAAGCAAGGGTATGTTTAAAACGTTTGTTCGGGAAGGTTCTTTCGTACATCAGCAATGATCTGGTTTGTTGTTTAACATGTTTTTTACGGCTTAATCCTATAACCAGAAACAAAGATATTTGAAAAAGCGATTAGTGGTCTATAGATTAAACTCTATAGACAATAGCGTTTATGTTCATGCCTGCACCAACACTCGCAAATATAACAACATCTCCCTTTTTTATCGATTGATTTTCCATTTTTCCATTTTTCACCATATCAAATAAGGTGGGAATGGTAGCTACGGAGCTATTTCCCAATTTTTCAATGCTCATGGGCATAATTCCATGGGGCATTTCCATGTTGTAAAGTTTGTAAAAACGTTTTACTATGGCCTCATCCATTTTTTCATTGGCCTGATGAATAAATATTTTTTTCACCTCGGTGATAGGTATTCCACTTTTATCCAAACTGTCTTTCATGGCTTGTGGAACATAGGTTACCGCAAATTCATATATTTTTCTGCCATACATTTTTATGTATCGTGTCCCGTCTTGAGCAGTTTTGGAGTAGGATTCACCATAATATAGAAAATAAGCCTCCTCATCGGCATAGGTTGCGCTGTTGTGTGAGAGTATTTGCCCCACATTTTCCCCAGCTTCAACAATGGTTGCCCCAGCGCCGTCCGAATAGATCATAGAGTCCCGATCGTGCTTGTCCACAATCCTGGATAAGGTTTCTGCGCCTATGACAAGACATTTATTTGCAATACCACTTTTAATAAATGCATGGGCTTGTATTACTCCCTCTATCCAACCTGGGCAACCAAATAGAAGGTCGTAGGCAACGCACCTGGGATTCTTAATTTGTAATTGGTGTTTTACCCTTGTGGCTAAACTTGGCAAGGTGTCCCCTTGGATTTTGCCAACCGACACATCACCAAAATTATGGGCAAAGATTATATAATCCAATTCCTCTTTGTCAATTTTGGCATCGGCTATTGCCTTTTCTGCCGCAAAAAATGCAAGTTGGGAAGTATTTAATTTATCCTCGGCATAGCGTCTTTCCCTAATTCCTGTTATACTTTGGAATTTTTGAATGATCACCTCATTTTGATGTTTAAAGGGAGTTCCATCTTCATTTAAGAATTCATGATTTTTAAAATCTGAATTCTTTGTTACTACGGATGGTAAATAGGAACCAGTGCCAGTAATGCCAATGTTCATAATAATCTAGAAATTTAATAGTATAAATATAAAACAATTGGTACGCCGTAATTTGTGTGCCTAGGGTTAGATATGATGTCCAAGATTATTCCACTTATAAATTTGCCAAAGAAAAAGCCTTTCACAATTAATGGAAAGGCTTTTAAATGCTTGTCTTTATTAGGGTTGTCAGGCTTCAACATAGGCTTCGATCGGAGCGCAGGTACATATTAAATTACGGTCTCCATATGTATCATCCACTCTCCTTACGCTAGGCCAAAACTTGTTTTCCATTAGATATGGTAATGGGAAGGCGGCCTGTTGTCTACTGTAAGGAAAATCCCATTGATCATTGGTGATCATTTCCAAGGTGTGGGGAGAATTTTTTAGGGCATTGTTGGTGTCCTCAGCAGATGCTACATCAATTTCTTCACGAATGGATAGCATAGCATTGCAGAATTTGTCCAATTCTGCCAAGCTTTCGCTCTCCGTAGGTTCTATCATAAGGGTTCCGGCAACTGGAAATGAAACCGTTGGTGCGTGAAAACCATAGTCCATAAGTCTTTTAGCGATATCCGTAACTTCTATCCCGTTTTCTTTAAAAGGTCTACAGTCGATAATCATTTCGTGGGCGGCTCTTCCTCTTTCCCCGGTGTATAGCACCTCAAATTTTCCGCTAAGCTTGTTTTTAATATAGTTAGCATTTAGGATAGCGGTCTTTGTAGACTGGGTCAATCCATTTTCCCCTAACATTTTTATATATCCATAGGAGATCAAACATACCAAAGAACTTCCCCAAGGTGCTGCGGATATGGCTGTAATGGCCTTGTTTCCTCCTGTTTGAATTACGGGGTTTCCTGGTAGAAATGGCACCAATTGTTCCGCCACGCAAATGGGGCCAACTCCTGGGCCACCACCACCGTGTGGAATGGCGAATGTTTTATGGAGGTTTAAGTGACAGACATCTGCACCAATGGTGGCCGGGTTGGTCAACCCCACCTGGGCGTTCATATTTGCCCCATCCATATAGACTTGCCCTCCGTTGTCATGAATCAATTTGGTAATTTCTTTAATGGAAGATTCGAATACACCGTGGGTAGACGGGTATGTTACCATTAGGGCGGATAGATTATCCTTGTACAAATTGGCTTTTTCCGCTAGATCGGTCACATCTATATTCCCATTTTCGTCGGTTTTTGTAACTACTACCTTCATGCCCGCCATAACGGCCGAAGCAGGATTGGTGCCATGTGCGGAGGCTGGTATTAGGCAAATATTTCTATGGCCTTCCCCTCTGGACTCCTGATAGGCCCTAATGACCATTAGACCGGCAAATTCTCCTTGTGCCCCTGAATTTGGCTGTAAAGAAGTTCCTGCAAATCCAGTGATGATATTGAGATCTTTTTCTAATTCCTTCAATATAATTTGATAACCTTCGGCTTGATCTATGGGGACAAAAGGGTGGATATTTCCCCAACGCGCCAAGCTCAGTGGAAGCATTTCTGAGGCCGCGTTCAATTTCATGGTGCAGGAACCCAATGAAATCATGGAATGGTTCAAAGCCAAATCCTTGCGTTCCAATTTTTTTATGTAGCGCATCAATTCGGTTTCGGAGTGATAGGAGTTGAATACGCTATTTTTCAAAAATTTTGAGGTACGCCCAAGCTTGTTTTCAAGAAGGGAATTTGGTAAAAGCGATTTGATTGTAATTGTTTCTTTTCCAATGGCCTCCGCGAATATATTTACTATTGATTGTAGATCTTTCAGGGAGGTGGCTTCGTTCAACGCAATCGATACGGTATCTTTGTCAACGTAAAGGAAATTAACCTCATGCTTTTCGGCGATAGGCCTTATTTTGGAGGAATCTGCCTTTATACATATAGTGTCAAAATAAGATGTGTTGGTTTGGTACAGCCCTAATTTTTCAAGACTGTCAACTAGGGTAACCGCAGAGGAATGGACTTTATTTGCGATATATTTAAGTCCTTTAGGACCGTGATATACGGCGTACATTCCTGCCATTACAGCCAGCAGTACCTGTGCAGTGCAGATGTTGGACGTAGCTTTATCCCGTTTTATGTGCTGCTCCCTGGTCTGCAAGGCCATTCTTAAGGCCGGCTTGCCATCGGTGTCCTTTGTAAGCCCGATTATTCTACCTGGGATACTCCTTTTGTACTCTTCTCTTGTGGCAAAAAAGGCGGCATGTGGCCCGCCGTAGCCTAAAGGGATTCCGAATCGTTGAGTGGTTCCCACCACCACATCGGCTCCAAATTCACCCGGAGGCGTCAGTAAAGCCAGGCTCAAAATATCTGCAGCAACGGCAACTTTTATATTTTTCTCACTGGCGTTGGCTACGAATGATGCATAGTCATGTATTTGGCCATGTTTCCCGGGATATTGCAGCAAGGCGCCAAAATAATCATCACCAAACGCAAAACTTTCGTGCTTGCCAATGACCAGTTCTATTTCAAGAGGTGCTGACCTCGTTTTTAAAAGCGACAACGTTTGGGGCAATATCTCGTCGGAGACGAAGAATTTTAAAACCTTATTCTTCTTTTGATCCCGACTTCGTACATCAAAGAGCATAGTCATGGCTTCTGCGGCTGCAGTACTTTCGTCCAAAAGGGAGGCATTGGCCAATTCCATTCCAGTGAGCTCGGCAATTACAGTCTGGAAATTGAATAAAGCCTCCAAACGCCCTTGGGCAATTTCAGCTTGGTAAGGCGTGTAGGCCGTATACCAACCGGCATTTTCCAAAATGTTTCTTTTTATAACCGAAGGCGTTATACTTTCATGATAACCTAAACCAATATAGGATTTAAAAACCTTATTCTTCTCGGATAAATTCTGGATATGTGATAAATACTCGTGTTCACTCATTGGGGTGTCCAAAGCCAAGGGTTTTGCGAGGCGTATATCATCAGGAATGGTTTCGGTGATCAACTGGTCTACTGAGTTGACGTCAATGGTTTTCAACATCTGTGGAAGGTCTTCTTCTCTAATGCCGATATGGCGCAAGGCAAATACATCTGTCCTCATAAATTCAAGCTGTTTTAATCTAAAATATGGGTGAGCAAAAATACTCATTATTTATGTTTAATTTGCAGCTTTTAGCTCCAACTCTTTTCAAAGTTTTTAACTAAAATAAGGGGTTATGAACACTTTGGTTATTTTTGATTTATGAACTGGCCTAGATACTTATTTCATTTTTACCTGGATGCCAGTATACATGTAGCATTATCGGTTTTTGCATTTATTGAGATAACCTGTGTTTTTTTTGGCTTGTCCCGGGACAACCATATATCGTATCTTGTATTTTTCGGAACAATTGCGTGCTATAATTTTGTGAAGTATGGGGTGGAGGCCAAAAAGTATTTTTTAGTGTCCAACACTTATCACAAGAATATTCAGGTGGTCAGTTTTATTGCAGGAGCCTTTGCCCTTTATCATTCTTTTTTTTTGTCCTTGGAAGCTTGGATCGGAATTGCAGTTTTGTTGATTTTGACGAGTTTATATGCTGTTCCCTTATTGCACAATGCAAAAAATCTTAGGAGTTTGGGGGGACTCAAAATTTTTATTGTGGCCTTGGTTTGGGCGGGTACAACCGTGGTTTTGCCGGCTATAGCGGCAAATTTGACAGTGGATTGGGATATTGGGGTGGAGTTGGTACAGAGATTTTTAATGGTCCTGATCCTAATGCTGCCTTTTGAAATTAGGGATTTGGATTATGATGATCCGGCCCTAAGAACTTTGCCCCAACGATATGGTTACCAAAAGACTAAAGTTATGGGGGTTGTAGGTGTTGTTGTTTTTTTCTTTTTGACTTTTATGAAAGATCAGCTGACGTATTTGGAGATATTGAGTAAAGGCCTGGTTTTCATTGTTTTAGGAATGTTGATTTTGATGACCAAAAGAAATCAATCCAAATATTTTTCTTCGTTTTGGGTGGAGTCCATTCCAATTTTTTGGTGTGCCTGTATTTTGGTATTGGAAGCTTTTTTAAGTCCGTGATTTTAACTCATCTTTCATCTTTTCCTTATCTTCATTTGGAAGCGTCTTAATGTTGGCTTTGGAACATAGGGAAGTTAGTTCTGTATTTTTTTTGGAAAATTTTTGGCAGGTTTTACAAAACAATACGTGAATTCTGATCTTGATTTTATCCAACAAGGTAGCTTCGTTGTACTGAATTTTAGTGCAAATTATTTCAACGTCCTTACAGCTTTTCATATCTTGAACCAATTGTTGTTTAGGCAATCCATAAGAACAGTCCTTGCTCTATGAAGAATAACCCAAAGATTAGACGGATTGATATTTAGCTCCTTACACACCTCTTCCGTACTAAGTCCGTTTATGGTCTTTAGTGTAAATGCCAAAGCGTGTTTTTTTGGAAGCTTGGCGATACAGTCCTGGATGGCCGTGCCCAATTCTTCGTTTTCTATTTGGCTATTTTCCAATAGACTCATTGGATCCGCTACTTGCTCCTCCAAAAAATTACTATCGGCTTCACTATTTGGGTTTTGGGTAATGCGGACCATAGATTTGGCCTTTTTGGAATTTATTTTCCGATAATGATCTATCACCTTTCTTTTTAGGATGGAGATCAGCCAAGTGCGTTCGGCAGCCTCCCCCTTAAAATTTTTGGCAGATTTTAATCCAGCAAAAAAAGTTTCCTGTACCAAATCTTTGGCAATTTCGGAATCGCTTACCCGACTTACCGCATAGTTGAATAGGTAATCGGAGTAACTATCGACCCATATGTCCGGATTTAATGCTTGTTTTGCCATACCTGTTTGTCGATTCAAAAATAAGTGATTTTTTTTTGAAGAAGAATTCTTATTTTTGAATAAGTAAATAAATTATGAGAGCAATATTTCTTTTTTTGGTAATACTTGTGCTACAAACGGGCTGTTCACAGGATAATAAGGGCAAAATGTCGATAACCGACTTTAAGCAAGAATTACTGGATGATGCTATTTTGGTAGATGTCCGTACCCCAGAGGAATTTAGTGCCGGGCACTTGGAGAATGCCGAAAATATAAATTTGTACGACCCTAATTTTACAGATAAGTTTAAGGCTGTCGACAAAGACAAAACTATTTACCTCTATTGTAAGATGGGCGGACGTAGTGCAAAGGCTCAGGAGAAATTAAAATCCTTGGGCTTTAGCCATGTAGTTAACCTGGAAGGAGGATATGATGCTGTTAGGGCGAATAATTAAATCTAGGGCATAAGCTGGACTGTAACCGCCTTACTCAGTTTACATGGTTTCGGGCAATATGGTGGGTATGGTAAAATATAAGTCGAAAATTGCATGGATCCTGATACTGTTAATCTTCCTTCTATTGCTAGCTCCTTTGTACCAGATGTTGAAACATTCCGTAAGTGTTGGCTCCCTATTTTTGTTATTGCCCCCAATTTTTATTGGCTACATATTTATAACTACCTATTACGAGATTGGGAACGGGATTTTAAGGGTCAAAAGTGGGTTTCTCCTCAACCGTTGTATACAAATAAAGGATATTACTAAAATTGAAGCCACATATAATCCTATCAGTGCCCCGGCCACTTCGTTCGATAGGCTGGAGGTTTTTTACAATAAATATGAAAGCGTTATCATCTCGCCTAAAAAGAAACAGGCTTTTATAGCCCATTTAATACAGCTAAATCCCAAAATTCAGGATAATACGGGCTTGTAAATTGTATACTCCGGTTCAGGATAAAATGCACATATTAATACATTCCGGTAGCGGATTAGATTATTGTCATTATCGAATTTTGTAACTAATTGGTAGTCTCAGCTAATAAACCTGCTCTTTTTAACAGGGCCTCGATCTTTGGTTCGCTGCCTCTAAAACGCTTGTACAATTCCATGGGCTTTTCAGTACCGCCTTTAGAGAGTACATTGTCCTTAAACTTAGCGGCTACTTCTTGATTAAAAATCCCCTCTTCCTTAAAATAGGCAAAGGCATCCGCGTCCAATACTTCTGCCCACTTGTAGCTGTAATACCCAGAGGAGTATCCTCCTTGGAATATATGGGAAAATGAAGTGCTCATACAGGTTTCTGGACATTCTGGATACAGATCGGTTTCTTTGAATGCTAATTTTTCCTGCGCCTTTACATTGGTGATCGCCGATGGATCGGTACCGTGCCAGGACATGTCCAACAATCCAAAACTAATTTGTCTTAAGGTGGCCATTCCTTCTTGGAAGGTAGCCGAGTCTTTTATTTTTTGCACCAATTCCATAGGAATTACTTCACCCGTTTGGTAATGTGTGGCAAATAATTCCAAGGCCTCTTTTTCATAGCACCAGTTTTCCATTATTTGGCTAGGCAGTTCCACAAAATCCCAATAGACAGAGGTGCCAGACAGGCCGGGATAAACTGTATTTGCCAACATGCCATGTAGTCCGTGTCCAAACTCATGAAACAAGGTGGTAACTTCATTGAAAGTTAGTAATGATGGTTTGCTGGCGGTAGGTTTGGTGAAATTACAGACATTGGAAATGTGCGGCCGGACATTAATTCCGTTTTGTACATATTGGGCTTTGTAGGAAGTCATCCAAGCTCCGCCACGTTTTCCTGGTCTTGGATGAAAATCTGCGTAAAATAAGGAAACTAGATTTTTGTCCTTGTCGTATATACGATAGGTCTTCACATCGGGATGATATTTGTCTATATCAAAAACTTCTTCAAATTGCAGACCGAATAATTTTTCTGCCACTTTAAATACTCCGGCAATAACATTTTCAAGTTTAAAATAGGGTTTGAGTTTTTCATCGTCCAGATCGAAGAGTTTTTGTTTCAATTTCTCTGAGTAATAGGCCCCGTCCCATTTCTCCAAGCCGTCTATGTTATCCAATTCCTTGGCAAAATTTTCCAAGTCGGAAAATTCCCGCTCAGCTGCTGGTTTTGCCTTTTCCAATAATTCCTTAAGAAATTGATGGACCTTTTCCGGGGTTTCTGCCATTCGTTCCTCCAATACATAGTGGGCATGGCTCTTATATCCCAATAATTGGGCCCTTTCATACCGCAGGTTGGCAATGGCTATTATATTTTTCTGATTGTCCAATTCGTCATTATGAAAGCCTTTGCTTCCAAAAGCGATGGATAGCTCCTTTCGTAATTTTCTATTACTGGAATATTTCATAAAAGGAATATAGCTAGGATAATCCAAGGTAATCAACCAACCTTCTTTGTCCTTTGATTTTGCCAATTGTGCAGCTGCCTCCTTTTCGCCTTCCGGAAGTCCGTCCATGTCGGCCTCGTTGGTAAGGTGCATTTGATACTTGTTGGTCTCGGCCAAAACATTTTCCCCGAATTGAAGTTTAAGTTTGGACAGTTCGGCATCTATTTCCCGTAGCCGTTTCTTTTTTTCCGTGGGCAAATTGGCGCCGTTCCTGCTAAAACTTTTGTACTTTTTGTCGAGCAGGGTTTGTTCTTCAGTGGTCAATTCCAGATCATTCCTTTGGTCGTATACTGCTTTGACCCGTTTGAACAAATCCTCGTTCAGGGTGATATCATTGCTGAATTCCGACAATAGGGGAGATACCTCCTGGGCTATTTTCTGAATTTCTGGATTGGTCTCTGCTGAATTTAAGTTAAAAAAGACACTGGATACCCTATCCAATTGTTGTCCTGCAAAATCCAAGGCAGCAATGGTGTTCTCAAAAGTAGGGGTCCCTTTATTGTTGGCAATGGCATCGATTTCTGCTCTGGCATCCTCAATGGCCTGCAAAAATGCGGGTTTAAAATGTTCATTGTTTATTTTGGAGAATGGCGCTGTATCAAATGGGGTCAATAATGGATTCATATAGGGGTATTATATTTTTAATTCGATATTTGGTTTCAAGGGGGCAGGACTATTTTTTGTTCACTGTGCACTGCTCATTGTCCACTGTTCACTTTTTTCATTTCCTCCGCTCCTTCAATGACCTTTTGCTTAAGGCCTTCTTTGTAAAAGATAATCTTGTCCAGGACGCATTTGTCCGAGCTTCCGATTATCTGGGCCGCCAAAATTCCAGCATTTTTTGCGCCGTTGAGCGCTACTGTTGCAACAGGAACACCGCCTGGCATTTGGAGAATGGACAGGATGGAATCCCACCCATCAATGGAATTGCTACTTTTTACGGGAACACCTATTACGGGCAGTGGGGACATGGACGCTACCATTCCGGGCAAATGTGCAGCTCCACCGGCACCGGCAATAATTACTGAATATCCATTTTTATGGGCATTCTTACTAAAATCGAACAATTTTTCCGGGGTACGGTGGGCAGAAACAATATCAACGTCTACCTCAATATCAAAACCTTTTAATATATCAATGGCTTCTTGCATTACTGGAAGGTCGCTGGTACTTCCCATAACTATGGCTACTTTACTCATATCATTGAAAATTTCTTATTCGCTAATCACTTTTATAGTATTCTTGACTTGTTCGGCTATTTCTCTGGCTTCCTTAATGTCGTTGTTCACAATGGTTACATGGCCCATTTTTCTGAAGGGCCGGGTCTGTTTTTTACCGTAAATATGGGGTGTAACACCGTCCAGGCTCAAAATTTCCTCCATATTTTCATAAACAACATTTCCTGTATGGCCTTCTGCACCGACCAAATTCACCATAATACCCGCTACTTTGCTGGCGGTATTTCCTAAAGGAAGGTCCAAAATGGCACGGATATGCTGTTCAAATTGGTTGGTGTAGCTTGCCTCAATACTGTAATGGCCACTATTGTGGGGTCTTGGAGCAACCTCGTTTACCAAAATTTCGTCCTCCTGGGTCTGGAACATCTCCACGGCCAAAAGTCCTACATGTTTTATTTTATTGGATAGTTGCAGTGCTATTTCCTGGGCTTTTTCGGCAACTTTGGAGCCTATTCTTGCTGGGCAAAGTACATACTCCACCTGATTGGCTTCGGGGTGGAATTCCATTTCTACGACAGGGTAGGTTTTTACTTCTCCACTGGCGCTCCGTGCCACGATCACCGCTAGTTCATTTTTAAAATTCACCATTTCTTCAGTGATGCATTCTCCCGCAGGTAGACCGTTCAGATCTTCCAGTTTGCGGACTACCTTGACCCCTTGCCCGTCATATCCAAATTGGGTAGCCTTCCAGATAAAAGGGAATTTTAAACCTCCGTTGGCAATACTGTCTTCAATCTCGCTCTTATAGGCAAAACGCTGAAAATCTGCCGTGGGAATGCCATTGTCAATATAGAATAGTTTTTGCTTGGCCTTGTTCTGTATAATGCGCAGGGCCCGAGTGGGAGGAAATACCTTCAAACCTTCGTATTCCAATTTTTCCAGGGCATCCAGGTTTACGTTCTCGATTTCTATGGTCAACACATCTACTTTTTTGCCAAGTTTGTAAACCGCATCAAAATCCATTAAATCCCCCTTAAAAAATTCATTGCAGGCTATTTTGCAAGGAGCTTCGTCAGAAGGATCCAATACCTTGGTATGGATGTCAAATTTTCTTGTTTCGTACAAAAGCATTTTACCTAATTGACCGCCTCCTAGTATTCCTAGTTTAAATTCAGAAGAAAAATAGTTCATTGGAAATGATTCGCTTGTATTAAAGTAGATTGTATATTAGGGACAAAAATACAGCTAAATCTTAGAAACTAGGCCTGGACCTTTAAAAAAGAGAAATCAAAGTGCTATATTTGGCATCTTGAATTTATTATAAAAACATTAGTCTTGATTAAGCTACACGACAAATATTTTAAGCCTTTTATAAGTGAAGGCGAGATTATGGCTGCGATTAAAAAGATTGCGGACCAGGTCGCTGTGGATTACAAGAAGGAAAAGCCCATTTTTGTGGGTGTCCTGAACGGGGCCTTTATGTTCGTATCCGACTTTTTAAAAGCGTATCAATACCCTTGCGAGGTTTCCTTTGTGCGTTTAAGCTCTTATCAGGGACTTACCTCTACGGGAATTGTGGAAACGCTCTTGGATGTTCCGGAGAATATTGAGGGCAGAAGTGTTATTATCCTAGAGGATATTATTGATACAGGTAGGACCGTTAAAAAATTGATCGACCTGTTCTCCAACACCAAGGTCAAGGAATTTAAAATTGCCACCTTGTTTTACAAAGCTGACGTGTATAACGGGGAGTACAATATAGACTACTTTGGAATGAAAATCGAAGATAAGTTTATAGTAGGTTATGGATTGGATTATAATGAATTGGGAAGAAATTTAAGAGAAGTATATCAACTAAACCAAAAGCATATGATAAACCTAGTTTTGTTTGGAAAACCTGGTGCGGGGAAAGGCACGCAGGCTTCATTTTTAAAGGAAAAATATAATTTAAAGCATATTTCTACCGGAGATGTCTTTCGTTATAATATTAAGAATGGTACCGAACTGGGAACCTTGGCAAAATCATATATAGACAAAGGGGAGTTGGTGCCGGATGAGGTTACCATCAAGATGCTACAGGATGAGGTGGAGAAAAATCCCGACGCCAGTGGATTTATCTTTGACGGTTTCCCCAGAACAACGGCGCAGGCCAAAGCATTGGATAATTTTTTGGTGAGCAAGGAGATGAGGATCGATGCTACCATAGCCTTGGAGGCCAATGATGAAGTGTTGATACAAAGATTATTGGAACGTGGTAAAGTTAGCGGTAGATCCGATGACCAGGACGAAGAAATGATCCGTAATCGTTTTGATGAATACAATGAAAAAACAGCTCCCTTAAAGGATTACTATGATGATCAGGGGAAATTCCATAGTGTGAACGGAATAGGTTCCATAGAAGATATTACAAGCCGCTTGGCAAAAGTAATCGAGGAGTTACAGGCAGTCTAAGCTAGGAGTGTACTGTGATTGATGCTCCCAGTTTAGAGGAATTAACTTTTAATATGCCTCGGGGGTTCTAATGTTGGCCACCCATAATTTCTTGGTTTAAAAGTTGAACTATAAAAATTTTGTGGTCCTACTTTGATAGAACTCGGAACAATAAACTAAAAAAATGACGGAAGGAAATTTTGTGGATTATGTAAAAGTGCACCTGGAATCCGGTAACGGGGGAAAAGGCTCCGTGCACTTGCATAGGGAGAAGTTTATAACAAAAGGTGGACCAGATGGTGGTGATGGGGGTCGCGGCGGACACATAATTGTCCGTGGCAATAAGAATTTATGGACCCTTTTGGGTTTTAAGTTTACCAGAACTTTTAGGGCGGGTCACGGTGAGCATGGCAGTAAGAACAGAAGTAGTGGTGCAGACGGACAGGATGTCTATTTGGAGGTGCCCTTGGGGACCGTTATCAAAGACGCTGAAACGCTAGAAGTTTTATTGGAAATTACAGAGGATCAGGAGGAAAAAATTCTTTTGGAAGGTGGTATGGGAGGTCGTGGTAACTGGCATTTTAGAACAGCTACCAATCAGACGCCAAGATACGCCCAACCCGGAAAAAGTGGCCAGGAATTGGACCTTATTTTGGAATTGAAAGTATTGGCCGACGTAGGCTTGGTGGGTTTTCCAAATGCGGGTAAATCTACTCTTCTATCCGTACTAACCTCTGCCCAGCCCAAGATAGCTGACTATGAATTTACGACCCTAAAACCCAATTTAGGGATAGTGGAATACAGGGATTTTAAAAGTTTTGTTATTGCGGATATTCCCGGTATCATTGAAGGGGCAGCCGAAGGAAAGGGACTTGGACATTATTTTTTAAGGCATATAGAGCGTAATTCCACTTTGTTGTTCCTGATTCCTGCCGACAGTAAGGATATTTCCAAGGAGTATGAAATTTTGTTGGACGAGCTGCGCAGATATAATCCAGAACTGTTGGACAAGGACCGATTGATAGCCATCTCCAAAACCGATATGTTGGACGAGGAGCTTATTGCAGAAATGAGAAATGAGCTGGACAAAGATTTCAAGGATGTGCCTTATATGTTTATATCCTCAGTGGCCCAGATTGGCCTGGTAGAGCTTAAGGACAGATTATGGGCCATGTTGAATAAATAGTCCCATTTGTTTATTGAATATATGTGTCTGTTTTTATTGGTTATAATGTCCTGCGTTTTAACGAATACTTACCCTCATAAAAAACGCCATTAATAATTTTCACTATTTTAGAGTCTATTTAGGAGATTGCAATCACAATTTCTTAAACAGGGTCTTATAAAAATTGGAATAATGAAAAGTATAATCCCATTCTTGCTCTTGCTCTTTTTAGTTTCCTGTAGTGCCATTCGTGTAAATTATGACTATGATAGGGACACTGATTATTCTAAATATACCACCTATAACTACTATTCGGACATGGATACCGGCTTAAGTGAATTGGATAGCCGGCGATTATTGAGGGCTATTGATTCCACTATGCGGGCTAAGGGCTTTTTGTTGTCCGAAGAGCCTGAATTCTTAATAAATATTTTGAGCAGGTCTTTTCAGGCTCCTAGAAACAATTCAGTAGGGGTTGGTATAGGGGGTACAGGGAGAAATGTTGGTGGTGGAGTGTCTATTGGAATTCCTGTGGGAGCAACGAATGTGGAGCGGGAGATTCAGTTCGATTTTGTGGATAGCCAAAAGGATGAACTTTTTTGGCAGGCTATTACAGTAAGTAGTCTAAGGGAAAATAGCTCCCCTAATGAAAGGGAAGATAGAATACAGGCGTTGGTGACCAAAACTTTAGAAAAATACCCGCCGAAAAGTAGAAAATAATCCAAATTCCTTGTTGTAAGGGTCTAGAAAATGGTTAAAATATTATAAACAAGAAGCGGGACCACCTTTGGGTACCGCTTCTTGTTTTGATAAATTAGTTTTATTGATACTATGGTCTAAGTATATCTTTGTATCTGTCTTTGTATGCGTATAGCATTACAACATTAAGAATAAGCAACACTAAAGTTAGGCCAATGGAACCTGGTTCCAAAAATGCATTGAACAATAAAGCATTCACGGAAACAGTCATTAAGATAATCATCATTAATGCACCAAATTTATTGATCAATAATGAAAGTCCAGAAAGAATTTCTACTATGGCAACCACATAAAGGGTATTGGTGCTCGTTAATGCTGAAAAATAGTTCATAGCCGCTTCGGACATTTGTCCTGCCGGCATAAAATGTAAGAATTTATTCGCCCCGAAGACGATAAGAAAAATTCCAAAAACAAAGCGTAACGCAATAAAGAAGGTAGAGTTCATAATTCTTTGATTTTATGTTAGTTATTTATGAATTTATGAAAAAAAGCAATACCTTTTTAACAATATTTTATTTTTTGTTATTCAACATGAATCCGTACCCCTTCGCTATGACTACTAAATTCCGGGGCGTACATACTCTGAATGGTAGAAATTCCGTTGCTGAAATCCCCGGCATTGTTAACTCTTAGGTCATATTCAAAGACATATACCCCCTTGGGCAAATAGTCGAAAAAGAAATTGGTACTGGCATCTTTTGTGCTTTCATAATATCCTAGACCATCTTGCCATTTATAGCTGGACAGCACATTGATGGGTTCCATCCCCGCTGCCCTCATATCCTTCATATGCACATATTCCATTTGCCTATCTGCCCTTAATTCGATTCTTATGCGAACCAGATCACCAACATGTAAAGGTGTTTTGCCATTAATTTCTGATAATACCTCACCGGTATCCGTGTTATTTTTTAGGAAGACTTTCTTTTTTAATTTCAAAGGTGTATCGGCAGGGGTTATTTTGTCCAAATCTTCAAAATATTGCCAGTACAGAGCTCCCCAGGCAATGCCATCTCCTTTTTTCTTAAGCTGTACCTCTGCCATTTTTGGATTTATTTCGTTTTTGGTCCAAGTGGTTTTGTAATATCCGGTTCCTGCTTCCACTTGTATGTTTTCCAGTTTTGAGGGTTCAATTTTTTCACCTCCAACCAATACGTCCAAAGCTTCCGTTACGGATAACCACTCACTTCCTTGTAGCAGTAGGGCATATACTGCATCTGTGGTTGCCTTTGTGGTTTTCCATCGATTGGTCTGCTTGTTTTTTAGCAACCATATTTTTAGGTTATCTACTAATTTATCGTCATCCTTAATTTCGGAAAAAGCTTCTATTAGTAGTGACTGGGTCTCAATTGGTGCTTGGTACCAATACCAGGAATTGTTGTTTTCTTTCCAGTACATTCCCAATTCATCACTCAAAATACTATTTTCCTCCAAGGACTTAATTATTTTATTGGCGGTAGCTGTACTTCCGTTTCTAAAGAGAACTAGGGAAAGAAGCCCTTTTGAATACAGATCCCTTTTTGCCCAGTATTTTTGTGCCTGCTTGTTGTAGTAATCTATAATTTCGGCTACTTTTTTG
This sequence comes from Arenibacter sp. F20364, assembly GCF_023015905.1. Taxonomy (GTDB): domain Bacteria; phylum Bacteroidota; class Bacteroidia; order Flavobacteriales; family Flavobacteriaceae; genus Arenibacter. The sequence continues at coordinate 58,746 of NZ_JALKBD010000017.1, forward strand.
GAAACCTTTATTTCTGGATAATAACTGCGCATGTACAAATAATGTATTTGGGTATGGCTCAAATGGTCTTCGTTAAGGTCCGTGGCGTATTTTTTCATTTGCTCGTATTCCTTCACAAACTCATCGTCCAAATAGGCAACCGCATTTTTTATTACCTGCTGTTCCTTGGTATTAACGCTCTTTCCAATCCCCGATTTTTCCTCACCTCCACTGGACGATGTTAATTTGTGTAGATGGCCTAAACCGGTGATAATATGTTGGGTAATAAATCGGTTTTCGGGACCTCCCTTAAACCAAGCCCAAGCACCGGACGACATTTGATTCTGTTGTAGTTTATTGAAGGCATTGTCCTGATCATTTTTCAACTTGTTGAGATCAAAGATTAGTGCTATACGTTTCTTTTGTTCGGTTTCTGATTGGGCATCCCTTAACCACGGAGTTTCCTGAATTAGAATCGATTTCAATTCCTCGTTTTTTTCAAGATTGCTCAGTAGGGCACCGGAACTTGCCCATTGGTCAAATACCTGTTGTATCCTAGGATTTGAATTGGCGATGTATCCCCCAAGGGTGTTGGCATAGTATCTAGAAAATATCTGCTCGTTACAGTCATAAGGGTATTCCATTAAATAAGGTAGGGCCTGAACGGCATACCAGGCTGGATTGGAGGTTATTTCCAGGCTAAGCTTGTGTTGTTTTAAGGTGGCGGAGTTGGTATTCTTTAATTTGTCCAACGTAAAGGTCTTGGTTTCATTGCCGCGCACCCACATTGGCATGGTTTCGGTTACCAACATGCGGTTTGTGAGTACCGGGAGTACATTTTGTTCCCCATCACTAAAATTGCCTGCTTTGGCCATTATCTTATACTGTACCGCTCCAATTCCCTCAGGTACTTTAAGGTTCCATGACACTTGAGTATTTCCCTTGGCATCTACAGTAAAAGTACTTTCGGGCATAACGATTCCTGAAGAGGTGTTGCTTATCAGTAATTCATCGGTGACCTCTCTTCCGCTAAAGGCATCCACCAATTCTAACCTAGCTTCGCCTTCTAACGATTTGTTCGTTAGATTCGCGATTTTGGTACTGATGACTATTCTATCGTCCTCCCGTAAAAAACGGGGTGCATTTGGGGTAACCATCAATTCCTTTTGGGTAAGGGTTTGCATGGTGGAGGTAGCGCTTTCCAAGGTCTTGGTATGTGCCAGTAGCTGTAGTTTCCATTTGGTCAAAGCCTCGGGAGTAGTAAAACTAAAGGAAACATTTCCGTCTTTATCGGTTAACAGCTGGGGAAAGAAAAAGGCAGTTTCCTGAAGGTTTTTCCTGATTTGGATGTCATCAAAGCCACTTTGGCTGTCTGTTGCTGTAGGGGGGACTTGGTTGTTGTCCCCATTGTTTTCAAGAGCCGGTGCCGCACTTTCGGTTACTATCATTTCTTCCAAGTCTTCTCCATCAGCTGAAGAGTCCATCATAGCTAGCGGGGCTCGACTCTTCATCATCATTCTGTTCCGCAGTCCATATCCAAAATGGAAACCAAACCAATCAAAGGAGTCATAATATTGAGGTTTATAAGTAAAACTATCCTCAAAATTTAAGTAGGAATTAAAGGTGGCAATCCCATAGCTTTTAAAGGCATTGAGATAGCTGTTGGAGTAATATTGACCCTTGTAGTTAGGGGAGAAACTCCAATGGTGATCTTTGAAGGCGTCCAGTGAGGCATCGTACATACTGGCCAGCAGTTCTGCGCTAACCTTATCGCCTTTGGGGCCTTTTATTTTAAAGGACCAAGTTTCTTCCTTACCAGGTTGGAGCTTATCCCGAAAAGTTACGGTTTCAATTGTTAGGTTGGTACTGGGGTAGGGAACAGCAATGGAAAGGCTGCCAGATTGAAAGGAATTGTAGACAGAGAAACTATAATTTATGGCAAATCCTCCCAGGTCATCCACTGTAACAGGAATTTCAATGGTCTTGGAGTTATTGTGCAATTCAGTTAGTTGTGTAGCCACAATTTTACGATCTTTTTCAATGAATAAAGATACCGTAAGGTTTTCCGCGCTGGAGAGCAAAGTAAGTTTTACTTTTTCTCCCGTGTTATAGAAATTTTTATCGGTCTTTATCTGAAAAAGCTGGTTGTCCGCTAAGATCTTGTCGTTGTTGCTATAAAAAGTAGTTTGCGTTATATCCTTTACCAGTTGTCCAAATTTATCCTTTGTTTCCAGTTCGATGACATATTTTCCGGACAACCATTTTTTTACGTTGCCCAAGTCAATTTGATTGGATTCTCCTGTGTCAAAATTGGATTCCCATACCAATTCCCCTTTTTTCCAAAAGGCGGGATTATCTTCCTTGCCAAAGGCATCATGAGGAAATAGTTCCTTGAATTTGGTTTTTCCAAAACCATCATAATCCGGTGCCGCCCAAGGTCTTGGTCTCAGAACATTGCTTGGGGCCTGCAATTTGTACATTTTTAAGCTTCCTTGGGCCGGGACAAACTGGCCGTTCAAGTTGTTGGTGGAGATGGTTATCTTGGCATTTTTATTGTCCTTATTCAGTGGGTCATCAATTTGGATATCGGCGGTAAGTGCATGATAGCCAACGTTGACCATGGTAGTAGCACTGTGGGTCTCGCCATTAAGGTCCGTAACGTCAGCTGTAACCTCATAGTTGAAGGTGGGAAGATTTTCCTTGGCGATACTTAGATCTGGTATTGCCTCAAAATTGATGGTGTATTTACCATTGGCATCCGTAACCGCTTCGCCATGGGCAATTTCTTGGGGAGTGCCGTCAAAATAAGGCAAATGCCAATAGTACCATTTAGGGTAATACACTACTCGGCGAACGGTATAGACTACCTTGGCATTGGTAATAAGACTACCTGAATAGGCATTGGCATTTCCCTGAACGGATATAGTATCGTTGACCCTGTAGGTTTCGGTTATGGGCTCTAGGGAAGTTTCAAATTTTGGGCGCTTGTATTCCTCGACGGAAAAATAACTAGTACCTTCAATATCTACTTGATCGGAATCTATTTCCAGATAATAATTTCCTGTGAGTCCATTATTGGGTAACATAAATTCTCCAGAAAAGGAGCCATATTCGTTGGTCCTGAATTCCCGTTGGGCAACTTTTTGATGATTTACATCTATTAGGCTTGCGGTAACTAAAGTATTGCTGAGCACAGATGACGCATCATCTTTTCGTATCATCGCTATCCCTTTAAAATATAGGGCTTGTCCCGGCCTGTAAATGCTACGGTCCGTGAATAGAAAACAGGAATAGTTGAGGTCTTCCCGCTCTTGGTCATACTTTGCGCCAACATAAAAATCTTCAAAGTGGGCCTCTTCACTTTTAGTGCTGACCATAATATCTACATTGTTCCAGCGCTCGCTGGACAGGGGAAGGGTTATCATCCCTTTTTCATTAGAAATCAAAGTCTTGGTTAGGATGGGCCTTTCGTGGTTTTGTTGATAGGAAAATTTTAGGGTAGCTCCCGATATTGGTTTTCCGCTGTTGCGATCAATTACTTGAAAGTTGTGGTCGGTACTGGTTTGTCCTTCCACCAATGCCAAATTGGTGACTTGGATAGGACTATAGGTAAAGCTGTTGCCGGAATTTGAATAGGGGGTGGCCAATATAATGTAGGACCCGTTACTTAATTCTGGCAATAAGATTTCTATTTTGTGGGATTGATAATCATTTTCATTGATAAGGTTGGCATCCCAACTTTTAACTTCCGCAAGTTTTTTAATAAAGGCCAATTTTTTCTCCTCTGGATAGAGGTTGTTAAGTTGTCCTATCTCCTTATGGGAAATCTTACGAGCTGATAGGTGAAGTGTATTGAGATTTTTGTATTCCAATAATAAACGGGAAGGTAGGTTCACCGGTATATGTCTTTCCGCGGTCAATTGAAGGTCTTTGGATAAAATCTCTGATTTTAGTGCCTTGCATTTTTCTGCGCCCCTACTTTTTGGAAATTGATCTATTGCAGATTCACATACCGCCATAGCCTCTTTCTGCTTCCATCTGTACTCATCCCTTATGTTGGGGTGATAACTGTTGCCCAATTCGCGGTACAACACAGCAATTTCATAGTGGTATAATGCCGAGTTATTATTGTTTTTAATAGATTCGGCGGAATTCTGTAAAACCTCCAGATAGTGTTGGTCCTTGTTGGGGAATACGGCATTTTCCTTAAGATACTTTAATCGCTCTATATCAACATCCACATAAGCTTCGCCGGAAGGTTTCCTGGAATGGAAATCCAAGAGTTGCTGATAAAGCTTTATAGCCTTGGTTTGCAATGAAGTATTGTCCCTGGTGCTAATTTGTTGTTCAACAAATAGTTTTCCCTCGCATAATATTTCTGGGTTGTCCAATTCAAATTTATCTGCCGGACGTGCAATGCTATTTTCACTGGTTCTATAAAAATCCAATGCCGAATGGGCCAATATATCAAATAGGGTTGGGCGATAGGCCTCGGACCCTTTTTGTTTATTAAGGATTACTTTGAACGAATCCACTTTTAGCTGTTGTAGTTCTAACGGCTTTTGTAATGAGGCCTCAAAATGTACGCTGATTTCATGGAAAATAGTGTTAAGGTCCCATGTTCTAAAATCAATGCTATCTACTTTTTCCACTGTTGTTGTGCGGTCGTAGAACCGATATCTGTTTTGTTGAAAATATTGCCAATACATATTTGCCAAATAACTTTCCAGGATATTGGAGGTAGGGAATTCGCTTTGGGCAATTTCCTGTTTAAAGTCCTGTACTATTTTTAATTGGGCATCTTCCTCCAGGGTTAGGACGTATTTGGAGGTGAATAATAGCGATTTTACAATTTCAACGGAATTCTGCTCTTTTTTAGCCTTTTTGGAAATTAGGGCTACTATCTCCAAGGCCGATTTGGTCATGGCCTCATTTTCTAATTTTTGCACCCTTTCCCATAACGAGGAGTAAGAATCTTTGGTAGATTGGGATTGCACCATTTGGGAGAATAGGATTAAGGTAAATATTGTTGCTATCTTTTTCATCTAAATTAATGTATAAAACAAAACTGGCCTTTATTTCAATGGTTTGCAATCCTCAATGAGTGAAAGACTCTTTTAAGTGAGTAAACACACCATAAAGTGACTAGATGCAAAAAGAATACCAACGTTGCTTTTATAGTGGCTGGATTTTTTTGTAGGATCCATGGAATCATTAGTACCTAAGGCTTGCGCTTAAACTTTTGGTCCAAGGTTAAATCGATTTAAGCAAACCGCCATCTATTGGAATATTGGTCCCTGTTATGAAAGAGGCATATTCGGAGGCCAGAAAAGCTACCAAGTAACCATATTCATCTGGATCTCCAAATCGACCTACAGGTACATTGGAGAGCATTTGATTTTCAACTTCTGTTATAGGAATACCCAGGGATTTAGCTTTGGCGTCGTTAAGTGACTTTAACCTTTCCGTATTAAAATACCCGGTTAAGGTACTGTTTACAGTGATATTGTATTTGCCAACATCGGAAGCCAGTGTTTTGGACCAGGTAATGACCGCGGCACGTACGGTATTGGAAAGGGCCAAATAGGCTAGTGGCTCTTTAACAGAAACTGAGGCAACATTTATAACACGACCGTATTTTTGGGATATCATTCCTTTGAGCGCTTGTTCTGTTGTAAATACCACGGTCTTAAAAAGAAGGTCAAAAGCTTCTTGGTAATCATCGATCTTTTTGTCCAAGGCGCCCCCTGCCGAAGGTCCTTGGGTGTTATTGACCAATATATCTACGGTGTTCGTTTTGAAGTAGGCGGTAATAATTTTCTTATAGGTGTCAAAATTGGTATAATCAACAACTAAGTACTGGTGTTGTTGTCCGTAATTGGTGGGCAAACTGGATATCAAGGATTTTAATTTGTCCTCGCTGCGGGCCATTACTGTTACAGTGGCACCGCTGATTGCCAATTGTTGGGCAATGGCCCTGCCTATTCCACGGCTACTACCACCTATCAAGGCTTTTTTGTTTTTGAGTGATATGTTCATCTTGGTTATATATTATAACGCTATTCCCTTTAGGCAATAGTAATTTTATCTATATTCTTCCCTTGTGGGGCTAAATACATCCATTAATTTACATGGGGTAAGTGCTAGGCCACTATGTGAAACGTGGGGTGGAATTATTACCAGGTCGCCCGGTTCATAGGTTTTGGTAATGCCGTCTAGGGTCAATTCAAATTTTCCTTCCAATACCTGCATCACCTGCTCATTCATGTGTGCATGTTCGGGAACTTTGGCTCCGGCATCCACCTCCCAAAAAGCAAGACTCATATTTTGGGTGTGAACAAGTTTTCCGTGGTAGCCAGGCATAATTTCTTTGGGAACAATTTCAGCTAGTTTTATTTTCATAGATAGTGTTCTTTGGTACTAAATTAAAAAATATTCAGGGTTCGGATATAGTTTTTAAGCTTATTCCAAACTTTAATTCTGCGATAGTTGAAACCAAAACAATAACTTCTTTTGATAGCCTTCAACAATGATTATCTTTAACCCCTTAAATTGATATTTTCATGCACATTCATTTTATTGCCATTGGGGGCAGTGCAATGCACAATTTGGCGTTGGCATTACATCATAAGGGATATATTGTTTCAGGTAGTGATGACGTAATTTTTGAACCTTCCAAAACTAGGTTGGAAGCCAAGGGTCTATTGCCAGAATCATTTGGCTGGTTTCCTGAGAAATTGAACTCTAATTTGGATGCGGTAATATTGGGTATGCATGCCAAGGCGGACAATCCCGAGCTGTTAAAGGCCCAGGAATTGGGATTGAAAATATTCTCCTATCCAGAGTTTCTATACGAACAGTCCAAGAATAAAACTAGAGTGGTCATTGGAGGTAGTCATGGCAAGACCACCATTACTTCCATGATATTACATGTTTTGAATTATCACGACATAGCTGTGGATTTTATGGTAGGCGCCCAATTGGATGGCTTCGATCGAATGGTGCATCTTACCGAGGAGAACGATTTTATAGTACTGGAGGGCGATGAATATTTGTCCTCGCCTATAGATCGGCGGCCGAAATTTCATTTGTATAAGCCCAATATTGCCCTTTTGAGCGGGATTGCCTGGGACCATATCAATGTATTTCCTACCTACGACAATTATGTGGAGCAATTCCGGATCTTTGTAGATAGCATTGTAAAAGGAGGCAGTATTACCTATAATGAGGAAGATCCTGAAGTGGATAAGGTGGTAAAAGCCTCTTTGAATACTATTCGAAAGCTCCCATATCACACTCCCGAATATACTGTGGAAAATGGGCAAACCATTTTGGAAACCCCAGAAGGGCCTATGCCGATAGAAGTTTTCGGGAGGCATAACCTGAGTAATTTGGCAGGGGCTAAATGGATATGTCAAAATATGGGTGTGGATGAAGATGATTTCTATGAAGCCATTGCATCCTTTAAAGGCGCCTCCAAAAGATTGGAAAAAATTGCAGAAGGTAAGAATTGCGTGGCCTATAAAGATTTTGCCCATTCACCTAGCAAGGTAATGGCTACTACCAAGGCCGTTAAAGAGCAGTATCCGGACAGAAAATTAATTGCTTGTCTGGAGCTGCACACTTATAGCAGCTTTAACCCGGAATTTTTAAAGGAGTACAGAGGTGCCTTGGAAGCTGCCGATATTGCAGCCGTTTTCTATCTTCCGGAATCGGTTGCGATAAAGAAGCTTAAGGAGGTGACCCCTGAACAAATATCGGAAGCCTTTGTCCGAGATGATCTACAGATTTTTACTGAAGCCGAAGTCTTCAAAAGCTTTGTTTTTGGTCAGGACTACGATAATTCCGTTTTACTTCTGATGAGTTCGGGAAATTATGGTGGATTGAATTTGGAGGAGGTAAAAGTGTTGGTGGAAAAGTATTAGACGACTGGCCTTTTGGTTAAATCCACATGAAGTAAGCTAGGGTCAATTGTAAAAAAAGGGATTTACAATTCTGAAAAAGAACCATTCCAAAATGCAATATTAATGTAACTTTAGGGCTACTTAATTTTTTTATTTTAAATGAATAAAGGTCCCATAGGTATTTTTGATTCCGGTATTGGAGGAACCTCCATATGGCGGGAGATCAATAAGATTCTGCCCAATGAAGCAACCATATACTTGGCCGATAGTAAGAATGCCCCCTACGGAGAAAAATCAAAAGAACAAATATTGGAACTTAGCATTAAAAACGTTGAGTTTCTTTTGAAAAAGGGTTGTAAGCTTATAGTGGTGGCCTGTAATACGGCCACAACAAACGCTATAAAAGAGCTTCGGGCAGCCTATAGTACGCCAATGATCGGAATAGAACCGGCAATTAAGCCTGCCGCCTTAAATTCCAAAACCAAAACCGTAGGTGTTTTGGCTACCAAGGGTACTTTGTCCAGCGCATTATTTAACAGTACCTCCGAAATTCATGCCAATGGCATCAAAATATTAGATCAAGTTGGTTCTGGATTGGTTGAGTTGATCGAGAAAGGAGAGGTTCATACTTCTGAAACCAGAGAGCTTTTGCAAGCATATTTGGAACCTATGCTCAGTAAGGGAATGGATCAATTGGTTTTGGGCTGCACCCATTATCCATATTTAATTCCCTTGATAAAGGAAATATTACCGGATAATATTAAGATTATCGATTCTGGCGAGGGAGTCGCAAGGCAGACCAAAAACGTTTTATTGCTAAATAATTTAATGAACCACTCCCAATCCGAGACTTTGGAGCATCAATTTTTCACCAATGCCGATGTTAGTGTTTTGGAAGGCTTTTTGAAGGATGTGAGTGTTCCTTATAAAGCGCAATATTTGGACTTTTAATGCGGTAGGGAAAATGACTTTGATTTAATGTTAAGACCTATTCAGTCTCTTTTTTTTACATAGGTGAGGTACGTAAAATCATATTTATGTCGCTCATCCTTAGCGTGGTATTCCTTATTTGTCAATTGCCATTTGTTTTCGTCAAAATCTGGAAAAAAGGTGTCCGCTTCAAAGGAAGCATGTACTCTGGTCAGGTCAATTTGGTTGGCGTGTTCCAGTCCGAGCTTATAAATTTCCCCTCCACCTATGATAAAGGAAAGGGATTCCTCTTTTACGAGATCCAATGCCTCATCCAACGAATGTACCACAATGCAATCTGCATAGATTGTAGAATAGTCCGTGTCTCTGGTTATGATGATATGGGTTCTATTGGGCAAAGGTTTGGGAAAGCTCTCAAAAGTTTTTCGTCCCATAATTATTTTATGACCTGAGGTGAGGGTTTTAAAACGTTTAAAATCATCGGGTAAATGCCATAATAGGTCATTGTCCTTTCCAAGGGCGTTATTCTCTGCAGCCGCTGCTATAATTGATAGAATGTTCACTATTCTTTTTTTTTATTGATATTGGATATTGGAAATTCCGTTTCGATCTCTTTCTGCAATTCAGCTATTTTTTGTTTCTGCTTTAGGACCAATTTTTCGCGTTGGGTACGTTCCCATTCCAAGCCCATAAATTTTGTAGTGACAAAAACATTGAAGACGTGAATTGCAAACAAGAAGGCCCATAGTGTTATTGCCCATACAAACCAATTGTATTCTACGCCGAACTTTAATATTTTATTGATGATAATCAGAAATACACTACCTATCAAGAACACAACAAAATGATTATAAAGTTGCTTTTTTTGCTTTATTCTTTTTTGGGCATGTTCCATGAGTTCATGCTGTTCTGTTTCTATAAGTGATCTTTTTTTATTCTTGGAGAACATCCTTATGTCTATCTTTAGACAAAGATACCATAAATACAAAATTTACATCTTCGGACATGCAAAAGATTATTAAGCAATTCCCAGTTTTAAGTCAATATACCTACCTCAATACAGCTACCTCTGGCCTTCTTTATGATGGCCTTTTGGATTGGCGGCAAGAACACGATCTTGATTTCCTGATCGGGGGTAGCAAAATGAAAATGAAAAGCAATGTGCTTCTTTCGGAAACTAGAAATACGATTGGAAAAATTTTTGGTTGTAAAAGTGAAAACATAGCCTTGGTGCCCAATTTTTCCATTGGTCTTAATTTCCTATTGGAAGGTATGGGCGGTAAAAGGAACGTATTGCTATTGGAAGGCGATTACCCTTCGGTGAACTGGCCCTTTGAAAATAGGGAGTGCAGCACCTATTATCTAAAAGTGACCGATACTTTGGAGGAAAATATTTATGACAGGATAAAACTGGACAATATAAATGTCTTGGCCCTTAGTTTGGTGCAGTGGTTAAATGGGATTAAGGTGGATCTGGAGTTTTTAAAGAATTTGAAAAAGGAGTTTCCCGATCTATTGATCATAGCAGACGGTACGCAATTTATGGGTACGGAGATTTTTAATTTTGAGGATTCTGGCATAGATGTACTGGGCAGCAGCTCCTATAAATGGCTGCTGGGCGGCTATGGTAACGGTTTTATGTTATTTGCCGATGATACACCGGCCAAATTCAGTTGTAGGTCCACGGGTTTTAATGCAGCCGATGGGGATGTGGGAGGTAAGGACAAGATGTCCTTCGCAAAACAATTTGAGCCCGGACATTTGGATACCTTCAATTTTGGGAGTCTGAACTATTCCTTGGGATTTTTGTCGGACATTGGAATGGAAAATATTGCCGGACAAATTAAAAAACTTTCTTTAAAAGCTAAAATGGAATTGGAGAATTTGGGTCTGCTCGAAGATGCTGTGGTAAAGAGAAAAGAGCACAGTTCTATATTTAATATCTCGGGGGATAAGGATTTGTTCACTAAATTTTTGGAGAACGATGTGGTATGTGCACAACGTGGAAATGGCATTCGTTTAAGTTTTCATTTCTACAATACGGAAAATGAGATAGATAAGATTTTGGGAATTTTAAAAAGAAGGTAGGCAATGTTATTTAGTTGGGAATTTTGACTAGTAAAATTATCAAAGAAGGCCAATTGTTAAACTTATTTTAAGAAAATGATAAAAATGATATTGGTCATTGGAAATGAGGCATTTAATGATGTAATTTTGCGCTGAATCTAAAATATAGAGGTTATGGGAATTACAAAACAATATTTAAAGAGTAAGCCAGTCTGTAAGGTGACTTTTTCTGTACCTGCTGAAGATGCAAAGAAGGTGGCAGTAGTTGGGGATTTTAATAATTGGAGCCCTAAAGGCAGTGCATTGAAGAAATTGAAAAACGGAACTTTCAAAGGAACTTTTGATTTGCCAAAGGAAAGTACTTACGAATTCAAATATATAGTGGATGGTAATTACGTTAACGAAGCTGAGGCTGATCGTTACCAATGGAACGAATTTGCAGGTGCCGAGAATTCAGTATTGGAAATTTAATTGATCAATATCTGATACCATTGGACCATTTTTTCAATGGTATCAGATTTATATAGGTATTCTATTTTCTTCTAAACCGAATACCAACATCCAAGGTACGTCCAAAACCGTGGATTCACAGCGATTTAGTGGCCTAAGTAATATAGGGCTGCGGCTTATATGTTTTCCAAGCAATCTTCCGAACTTTCTTAAACTGCTACTATTCCCTTTATATGTGGGTGTGGATCATAATCCATCAAACTAAAATCTTCGAAAGTAAAGTCGAAAATATCCTTTACCTCTGGATTCAGGACCATTTTTGGCAAGGGTCTTGGCTGTCTGCTTAATTGTAATTCAACTTGTTCAAAATGGTTGTTGTAGATATGTGCGTCACCAAAGGTGTGAATAAATTCGCCGGGTTGCAATCCGCAAACCTGTGCCATCATAAGGGTAAATAGGGCATAGGACGCTATATTGAACGGGACACCCAAAAATATATCGGCACTCCTTTGATATAATTGACAGGACAATTTACCATCGGCAACATAGAATTGAAAGAAGGCATGGCAAGGAGGCAATGCGGCTTTTCCATTGGCTACATTTTCAGAAAATGATAATGAGGTGTCTGGAAGTACACTAGGGTTCCAGGCCGATACCAACATACGCCGACTGTTGGGATTGGTTTTAAGGGTGCTTACAATATCCTTTATCTGGTCTATTTCATCCCCGTTCCAATTACGCCACTGATATCCGTAAACAGGACCTAAATTTCCATCTTCGTCCGCCCATTCGTTCCAAATGCGCACACCGTTTTCCTGCAGATAGCCAATATTGGTATCCCCCTTTAAAAACCAAAGTAATTCATGGACAATGGACTTCAAATGGAGTTTTTTGGTGGTAACCATGGGGAAACCCTCCGCCAGGTCAAAACGCATTTGATAACCAAAAACACTTTTGGTACCTGTACCGGTCCTGTCTCCTTTTTGAGTTCCATTTTCCAATACATGTTTTAGTAAATCGTGGTACTGTTTCATAAGCTTCGGCCTTGACGCGCCCTATAAAATAGGGAGGTAAATATAGATTGATGTCCAATAATTAGTGTGATCAAAATTAGGTAAAACTAATTTCAGTAGGATCGGGAAGTGTTTTAAGTTATTAAATTTTATTAACGGGGAGCAGTGATCAATACTTCTTCAGGGGGTAATTTTTTCCAACGTGATTACGGTTGGTTAGCCCAGAATCATTCCGGCAATGGTAGCCGATAGCAAAGAGGCTATGGATCCTCCCAAAACCGCTTTCATTCCAAATTCCGACAAAGTTTTTCTTTGACCTGGAGCGAGGGAGCCTATACCGCCGATCTGAATCCCAATAGAGGCAAAATTGGCAAAACCACATAACATATAAGTAGCCATAATTACCGATTTGTTAAATGTGAAATGGGTGCTGCTAGCTATATTCTTTAGTTCCGCCAATTGTATATATCCAATAAATTCACTTGCTGCCAATTTAATGCCCAATAACTGCCCCATGAGCATAATATCTACTGAATCCACCCCGATAAGCCACATAAGTGGGGCGAAAATTGTTCCTAGAATAGCTTCCAAGGAAAAATTGCCGTAAGGTGAGTTCAGAGCGATCCATGAGTTTAGGTGGGTAATGTCGCCTGTCCAATTTAAAATACCATTTATCATGGCAATAAAGGCGACAAAAACCAAAAGCATGGCACCTACGTTTACGGCCAGTTTTAGGCCCTCGGTGGTTCCGTTCGAAATGGAATCCAAAATATTGGAACCAATTTTTTCATTCGAAACATGGACATCGGTATTGATTGCTTCGGTTTGCGGGTATAGAATTTTGGAGATAACGATGGCCCCGGGTGCAGCCATAACCGATGCTGCCAACAGGTGCTTGGCGAACTGTAGCCTTAGGACTGGGTCGTCTCCTCCTAAAAAACCAATATAGGCCGCCAAAACGGCTCCGGCTACGGTAGCCATGCCTCCGATCATTACCAAAAGCATTTCCGATCGGGTCATTTTTTCCAAATAGGCCTTTATTAACAATGGAGCCTCCGTTTGTCCTAAAAAAATATTCCCGGTGACACTTAAACTTTCAGCTCCGGAAATTCCTAGTGATTTGGATAGTAACCAAGCTAATGCTTGGACTACTTTTTGAATTATTCCCAGATAGAACAGTACTGAAGTCAATGCCGAAAAGAAGATAATGGTGGGTAGGACCTGAAATGCAAAAATAAATCCAAAGGTATCCATGTCCACTACCAGACCTTCAAAAAGAAATTTGCTACCCGCCCTTGTAAAGTCAAGGATGCTGACAAAAATTTTACCTCCAAACTCAAAGATTTTGGAAACAAAGCTGAGGTCAAATCTATAACCAAAGGCATTAAAACCAATTTTTTCGCCAATTAGAATACAAATGGCCAAAAGCAGTTGGATAAAGAGTCCGATTCCTGCGGTTTTCCAATTAATGGCTTTTTTATTATTACTAAAGAGGTAGGCTATGAAAATCAAAGATGACATTCCTAAGACACCTCGCCATATACTTTGAAATGATACACCTTGATTGGGGGTGATTCCAGAAGTACTGTGGAGTATGTTTGGGTTGCTAATTTCTTGGGCATGGGATGGAAATGCTATAAAGCAGAAAATAAATAAAACCCAAAGCTTATTTCTCATCCAGTAGTCTTATAAATTCCTAAACTATTTACGTTTGGAGATCTCGTCCCGGAGTTTTGCGGCCTTTTCATAGTCTTCACTGGCAACGGCCTTGTCCAATTCGGCATACAATTCCTCGGTACTCAGTTCTTTGTAGCCCTCGGAAGCGCCTGGGTTTATTTCTACTGTTTCTCCTTCCTGAAGAATTTCATCGACCATAATGCTGTCATCAGAATCTTCCTTGTCCTTCTCTTTTGAAGAAAATTTGAGGAATATACCTGCCTTATCCAATATGGTCTTGTAGGTGAATATAGGAGCGTTAAACCTTAGGGCCAAAGCAATAGCATCGCTGGTCCTGGCATCTATGATTTCCTCTATTTTATCGCGTTCGCAAATAATACTTGAATAGAAAACACCATCAACCAATTTGTGGATGATAACTTGTTTGATCACGATATCGAAGCGATCGGCAAAATTTTTAAAAAGATCATGGGTCAGTGGTCTTGGAGGCTTAATTTCCTTCTCCAAGGCAATAGCTATGGATTGGGCTTCAAAGGCGCCAATAACGATAGGTAGTTTGCGATCACCATCAACTTCATTCAATATAAGGGCATATGCACCATTTTGCGTTTGGCTATAGGATATCCCCTTTATTTTTAATCTAACTAAACTCATAGAAATTTATCAACTAAAAAAGGCTGTTCAAAAGACTGGACGGACCATGTATGTTTGAGCAGCCCTTTAAGGGGCACAATTTAACAAAAATTAAGCGTTTTGTGCCTTAAATTCCTTTAATTTTTCGATTAGCTTGGGAACAACTTCAAAAGCATCGCCTACAACACCATAGTCGGCAGCTTTGAAAAACGGGGCTTCCGGGTCGGTATTGATGACTACTTTTACTTTGGAGGAGCTAACTCCTGCCAAGTGTTGGATTGCCCCTGAGATGCCTATGGCAATATATAGGTTGCTAGCTACCGGTTTACCTGTTTGTCCAACATGCTCCCCATGAGGTCTCCATCCAAGGTCCGATACAGGTTTGGAACAGGCAGTTGCCGCACCCAATACTTCGGCCAATTCTTCTATCATTCCCCAGTTTTCTGGACCTTTTAGCCCACGTCCGCCCGAAACTACAATGTCGGCATCTGCAATAGTGGCTTTTCCGACCACCTTGTCTATTTCTAAGGATTTTGTAGTAAATGAATCTTCCCCAATGTTAGGGTCAAAGCTCTCTACCGCGACAGTAGTTTTATTTTCCGCACTTCCAAAAGCATTATTGGAAACTCCAATAATTTTAATTTCAGAACTGATTTCGGTAGAGGCAAAACCCTTGTTGCTAAAGACGGTTCTTTTTAC
The DNA here is from genome assembly GCF_023015905.1 of Arenibacter sp. F20364. Taxonomy (GTDB): domain Bacteria; phylum Bacteroidota; class Bacteroidia; order Flavobacteriales; family Flavobacteriaceae; genus Arenibacter. The sequence goes on from NZ_JALKBD010000017.1 coordinate 74,098, forward strand.
CTTGAACGGACTGGTGCTCTCGGGGGCTGATACTACATTTGGAACATAACCGGCCTTTAGTTGGGCAGTTAAAATTGGAGCTAAAAATTTTGTATCCGCACTGGAGCTAAGAATAATGACCTTGGCGGATTCCGTTTCCGCTGCCTGGCCAATTACGTTGGCAAAAGCCTTTGCATTAAAGGTTTTTAGACAATCATTGGAAACATTCAGTACTTTGGAAATTCCGAATTCACCCAGACCTTCAACGTCAGTGGCGTTAATGGAAAGTGCAATAGCCGTAGTTCCCAATTGCTTTGCTACCTCATAGGCGTAGGAGGCAACCTCATGAGCATTCTTTTTAAATTTTCCGTTTTCGGATTCTGTATATACTAAAACTGACATAGATTTTAATTTTTATGTAAGGGCCTGCTTTTAAAGATATATTGTGTTGGGCCCAATAAATTATTTTCTTTTAGACTGATAAAGACTTAGTTTTTATGCTCTGCTTTCTTGCTGTATGAAACTATTCCTGGGATCTGAATGTTAGATCACTTTGGCTTCATTGTGCAATAAATTGATCAATTCATCAATGTTTTCTGCATCTACCAAAGTAACCTTGCCTTTTGGGGCAGGTTTTTCAAATTTAACGTCTGCTGTTACATTATTGGATGATACCGGTTCAACTACGTTTAATTTCTTTTGGCGGGCCATCATGATTCCCCTCATGTTCGGAATTCTTAGGTCGCTTTCGGCAACTAGGCCTTTTTGTCCCCCGATAACCAATGGTAATGTAGTAGTCAATTTTTCCTTTCCACCATCGATCTCCCTTGTAACGGTAGCATTGTTGCCCTCAATTTCCAGGCTTATACAAGTGTTAACGAAGTTCATTCCCAATAAAGTGGCTAAAATACCAGGGACCATGCCGCCATTGTAATCAATGGATTCACGTCCAGCGATCACAAGGTCGTATGCTCCGCTTTTTACAATTTCCGCCAATTGCTCGGCTACGAAAAAACCATCTGAAGGTACTGCGTTTATACGTATTGCTTCATCGGCACCAATAGCAAGCGCTTTTCTAATGGTCGGTTCTGTGCTGGCCTCCCCAACTGTGGCAACATGTACTGTGGCTCCCTGCTTTTCCTTGAACCACATGGCGCGGGTCAGGCCAAATTCGTCATTGGGATTAATGACAAACTGAACCCCATTGGTGTCAAATTTAGTGTCACCGTCAGTGAAGTTTATTTTTGAAGTAGTGTCCGGGACATTACTTAGACATACTAGAATTTTCATATATTAATATTTTGTTGACCGTTAATTAAGAAATGGTCGCTAAGATACTCAATAATTTTTTAAATTACTATGCATGCATAGTAATTTTTTTGAGGTATTTTTAATTGTTAACTTCTTAATTTTGATATATTATTTCCTACTTTTGCTAGCGCTTTAAGCATTTTAACATAAAGATTCCATTTTACAGATGAAAACACTACAGTTTAGGGAGGCTATACAGCAAGCAATGTCCGAGGAGATGAGGAGGGACGAGTCCATTTATTTAATGGGTGAGGAAGTTGCTGAATACAACGGGGCCTATAAGGCTTCTAAAGGAATGTTGGATGAATTTGGCCCGGAAAGGGTAATAGACACCCCTATATCCGAGCTTGGTTTTGCCGGTATTGGTGTAGGTTCGGCTATGACTGGTAATAGACCTATTATAGAGTTTATGACGTTCAATTTCGCTTTGGTAGGGATTGATCAAATCATCAATAATGCGGCCAAGATCAGGCAAATGTCCGGCGGTCAATTCAATTGTCCCATTGTTTTTCGCGGTCCAACAGCCTCTGCCGGTCAATTGGCAGCGACCCATTCACAAGCTTTTGAAAGTTGGTACGCCAACTGTCCCGGGTTAAAAGTGGTGGTTCCTTCCAATCCAAAGGATGCCAAGGGGCTTTTAAAGGCATCCATACGGGATAATGACCCAGTTATATTTATGGAGTCGGAACAAATGTATGGCGATAAAGGTGAAGTGCCGGAAGGAGATTTTACAATTCCGTTGGGTGTTGCGGATATTAGGAGGGAAGGTACAGATGTTACCATTGTTTCCTTTGGTAAAATTATAAAGGAGGCGGATAAGGCGGCCGAAGAGTTGGCCAAGGAAAATATTAGTGTAGAAATTATTGACTTACGTACGGTTAAGCCATTGGATTACGAGGCGGTTTTAAAATCGGTGAAGAAAACCAATAGATTGGTGATTTTGGAAGAAGCTTGGCCTTTTGGCAATGTGGCTACCGAGATAACCTATCATGTGCAGTCCAACGCTTTCGATTATTTGGATGCTCCAATAGTTAAGATCAATACTGCCGATACACCGGCCCCATATTCCCCTGTACTATTGGCAGAATGGTTGCCCAACTATGAAGATGTTGTAAAGGCGGTCAAGAAAGTATTGTACAAATTATAATATATATCTAAAAATGATGTTTTAGCTTCGTTGACCTAGGGTTGACGGAGCTTTTATGTTATAAATCCAATTAAAAGGGTAAGTATAGACTGTTGGATACGTCTATACGCTCAGTTTCTAACTATTAGGGAGTGAAACTCTTTTATGGGGGTCTTTTTAAATAAGAAAATGACAAGAATCCTTTTAATCTTTTTTCTAGTTATCGTTCAATGCGCTGTTTCCCAGACCAAGGTTGGGGGTATTGTGTTGGATGAATCTGGCGAACCTGTGTCATTTGCCAATGTTTTGTTCAAGGATTCTTCAGAAGGTACCATAACCAATGACAACGGTAGGTTTTATATGGAATCCGATAATACCCATTCTACTTTATTGGTATCTTTTATTGGTTATGAGACCAAAGAAATAAACCTTACTACTAAGGTTACCTATGACATGAATATTGTACTGGCCGAGTCCAGTGAACAGTTGGACGAGGTGGTGGTATATGTGGGGAAAACCGATAAGAAGAATAATCCGGCGATAGATATCCTTAAAAAAATATGGGCCAAAAAACGTGAGAACGGGGTTCATATGTTTAAGCAATATGAGTTTGATAAATACGAGAAAGTAGAGTTCGACCTAAATACCATAGACAGCGCCCTAATGAAGAGCAGGGTTTTTAGAGGGTTGGAATTTGTGTTTAATGATTTGGATACTTCACGGATAACAGGGAAAACCTATTTGCCTATTTTTTTGAACGAAACATTCTCAAAGGTCTATGGGAATAACGAAACGGCCTCAGTAAAAGAGGATGTACTTGGGAGTAAGAATTCTGGCTTCAACAACAATCAGGCTATAATTGCATTCATTGCCGATCTGTATTCCGATTATGATATTTACGATAATTATTTAAAATTTTTCGATAAAAGTTTTACCAGTCCCTTATCCAGGACAGGTGTGGATACCTATAATTATGTCTTGGCCGATAGTGCTTATATAGACAATAAATGGTGCTACAATATTATTTATTATCCGAGAAGGAAGAACGAGCTTACCTTTAAAGGAGACTTTTGGGTAAACGATACTACCTACGCGGTAAAGAATATAAATTTAGCTGTCACCAAAAGTGCCAATATCAACTGGGTCAAGGAAATTTATATTGAACAGGAGTTCGATGTGGTGAACGATTCTGTTTTTCTCTTGACCAGGGACTATATGCTGTCCGACTTTAGTTTTAATAAAAAAGAAAAGTCGAGGGGGGTTTATGGCAAGAGGACTACGGTCTATGGGGATTACAAATTTGATCAGCCCAAACCGAACGAGTTTTATAGGGCCAAGACCGATCCATTTGATCCAATGGTCTTAAATAAGGAAGATGAATTTTGGGAAACCAATAGGTTGGAATCGTTGAATGCCGATGAAAAAGGTATCTATAAATTATTGGACACCCTAAAGACAGTGCCCAAATTTAAAAGCTATTATAACATAGTGAGTATTTTGGGTTCCGGATATGTGGAAATAGATAAATGGAATTTGGACCTTGGGGATGTGTACAGTGTTTTTGGATATAATGAAGCTGAGGGAGTGCGCCTGAGGGCAGGGGCACGAACATATTTTGGTCAGAACGATCCTTGGCGATTACAAGCTTATCTGGCTTATGGATTTGGGGACGATAAATTTAAATATGGTGTTTCCGGAAAATGGTTGGTGGACAAGAAATCCAGATTTATCGTTTCGGGAGGAAAAAGAAGGGATATAGAACAATTGGGGATTAGCTTAACGGCAACCACGGATGTCTTGGGAAGAAGTATTGCCTCTTCCTCGGTGTTTACCGTTGGGTCAAATGATAGGCTTACCAATATAGATCTTAGCACTTTTAATCTGGAGCTGGAACCGGTTACCAACTTAAGAATAGGGGTGGGAGGTGCTTATAGGACACTTAGTTCTGCCTTGCCCAATGCCTTTAGTTTGGATTACATAGACCCAACATCACCTACTGGGACATCATCGGAGATTAATCAATTTGATCTATCTACCATTCTTATCTATACTCCTGGGAAGAAAACCATAGGCAATGGGGTGGAAAGAAGGGATGTCAACGATAATTACAGTACCTTGTTTTTGTCCTATACCAACGGAATCAAGAACTTCTTGGATAGTGATTTCGATTATAAAAAGGTTCAGTTTAGCTACACCCAACCTTGGCAGGTGGGTGGTCTTGGAAGGTTGTTAAGTACCGTGGAGATAGGAAAGACCTATGGGGATGTGCCGTTGGGATTGCTTAACGCTATTCCTGGAAATCAAACATTCTTCTCTGTTTACAATACTTTTTCCAATCTCGATTTTTATGAATTTGTTACCGATACTTATGTTTCGGCACATTTGGAACATAATTTTAACGGTAGGTTTTTCTCGAGAATTCCCTTTATGAGAAAATGGAACCTAAGGGAAATTATAGGTTTAAGAGGAGTCTGGGGAGAACTTTCGAATGAAAACAAAGCCTTGAGTGCTCCGGCAAATATTCCTTTATTGGCTCCAAATGATAAGATATATTGGGAGTATTCGGTAGGAGTAGGGAATATATTAAAGATATTGAGGATCGATTTCAATTTCAGGGGAAATTATTTGGAAAACCCAGGAGCAAGGTCTTTTGGGGTAACGGGGTCTTTTGGATTTCATTTCTAGTATTCATTTTTAACAGTTACCTGATATTAATTTGTTATTTTAGAACAATTATAAGATTAAACATAACCATATGAGCAGTGAAGAAATTACGTCGTTCGATGTATTGATTGAAATACCAAAGGGTAGTAGAAACAAATATGAATACGATTTTGCCCTAAAGAAGATAAGGTACGATAGGATGATTTTTTCATCCATGATGTATCCGGCCGACTATGGGTTTGTCCCAGAGACTTTGGCATTGGACGGTGATCCATTGGATGTTCTTGTTTTGGTCACCGAAGCAACATTTCCCGGTTGTGTAATGGAAGTTAAACCTATAGGTGTCTTTCATATGACCGATGAAAAAGGACCTGATGAAAAGGTGATATGTGTGCCAGTATCGGATCCGATCTGGAACAAGATCACTGATCTAAACGAATTGAATCCGCATTTAATTAAGGAAATAGAACATTTCTTTAAAGTCTACAAGGACCTTGAAAAGAAAAAGGTCGACGTTGGCGGTTGGGGAGAACAACGGGAAGCCAAGGAAATTGTGGCAAAATGTATACAAAGGTTCAAAGATAGTGACGTACCAAAACAGGATGTAAGTATAAAGTATTAGTACATAATTTTTAAAAAGCTGAAGAGCAATATTGCGGAGGTAATATTGCTTTTTTTATTCTGTCATATTTTACTACTTTTGCCCTCAAAATATTGAATATTTAATCAAATTTTTAACAAATAATCAAACAAATGGAATCAATAATTATTTACTTGCCAATAATTATGGCATTGGTAGGTCTTGCTTTTATGGCGGTGAAAAGGTCTTGGGTATTAAAACAAAATGCCGGGGACGGCAAGATGAAGGAAATTTCAGATTATATCTATGAAGGGGCCTTGGCTTTTCTTAAAGCAGAATATAAATTATTGACATTCTTCGTTATAGGTGCCAGTATTGCATTGGCCGTAATTTCTTTTATAGTGCCTACTACACACATTCTTATTGTAGTAGCTTTTATTTTTGGTGCATTCTTTTCTGCTTTGGCAGGTAATATGGGAATGAAAATCGCCACAAAAACAAATGTTAGAACTACACAGGCGGCCCGAACCAGTTTACCGCAGGCCTTAAAGGTGTCTTTTGGTGGTGGTACCGTCATGGGGCTTGGTGTTGCAGGTTTGGCAGTATTGGGTCTAACTACGGCATTTATACTGATATATCAATTCTTTATGAGCGGCTCATGGACTTCAACCGAGGACATGACGATTGTTCTTGAAACTCTGGCTGGTTTTTCGCTTGGAGCAGAATCCATTGCCTTGTTTGCAAGAGTTGGTGGCGGTATCTATACCAAGGCGGCAGATGTAGGTGCAGATTTGGTTGGAAAGGTTGAGGCCGGTATTCCAGAAGATGATCCCCGTAACCCGGCAACCATTGCCGATAACGTTGGGGATAATGTAGGTGATGTTGCAGGTATGGGTGCGGATTTATTTGGTTCTTATGTGGCCACCGTATTGGCTGCTATGGTTCTTGGAAATTACGTTATTAAGGACATGGGCGGTGTTATTCAGGATGCCTTCGGGGGTATTGGGCCAATTTTATTGCCTATGGCCATTGCAGGTTTTGGAATTATTTTTTCTATTATAGGCACCATGCTTGTAAAAATTAAAGACAACGAAGCCAAGGAAAAAGAAGTACAGGGTGCCTTGAACGTGGGGAACTGGGTTTCCATTGCATTGACCCTTATTGCTTGCTTTGTGTTGGTAAAATATATGTTGCCAGAAACTATGAAAATGGAGTTTTTTGGTGAAGGTTTAAAAGATATTTCATCCATTAGGGTATTTTATGCCACCGTTATCGGTTTGCTTGTAGGTGGTGTAATCTCTTCGGTTACCGAATATTATACTGGATTGGGCACCAAACCTGTATTGGCCATTGTTCAAAAATCAAGCACCGGTGCAGGAACCAACGTAATTGCCGGTTTGGCAACAGGTATGATTTCTACATTTCCGACAGTTCTATTGTTCGCTGCGGCCATTTGGTCTTCGTACGCCTTTGCAGGTTTTTACGGGGTGGCTTTGGCAGCTTCCGCAATGATGGCCACAACGGCTATGCAGTTGGCAATTGACGCCTTTGGTCCTATCTCCGATAATGCTGGCGGTATTGCAGAAATGAGCGAGCAGGATCCTATCGTTAGGGAACGTACGGATATATTGGATTCTGTGGGGAACACAACGGCAGCTACAGGAAAAGGATTTGCTATTGCCTCAGCGGCTTTGACCTCCTTGGCATTATTTGCGGCTTATGTAACCTTTACAGGAATCGACGGAATCAACATTTTTAAAGCGCCTGTTCTGGCCATGTTGTTCGTAGGGGGTATGATTCCGGTTGTATTTTCTGCCTTGGCTATGAATTCGGTTGGTAAGGCAGCTATGGATATGGTATATGAAGTGCGTAGACAATTTAAGGAAATACCAGGAATAATGGCAGGGACAGGGAAACCTGATTATGCCAAATGTGTTGATATATCTACCAAGGCCGCATTACGTGAAATGATGTTGCCTGGTATTTTGACAATTGGATTTCCAATTGCAATTGTACTTTTAGGGAAATTGGTTTACGGAAGCGATAATCAATTGATCGCTGAAATGTTGGGAGGTTATATGGCCGGTGTTACCGTTTCCGGTGTACTTTGGGCCATATTCCAAAACAATGCCGGTGGTGCCTGGGATAACGCTAAAAAATCTTTTGAGGCCGGAGTGGAAATTAATGGGGAAATGACCTACAAGGGATCGGATGCCCACAAAGCGGCAGTTACGGGTGATACGGTTGGTGACCCATTTAAGGATACTTCCGGACCTTCAATGAACATTCTTATTAAACTTACCTGTTTAATTGGATTGGTGATCGCTCCAATATTGGGCGGACATTTGGAATCAGGGGTTGCGGAACAGGAAGTGCAGATTGAAATGCATCTGGAATCCACGGATTTGGCGCAGGCCGTTATTACTTATACCACAACTGTGAATGGTGAGGCCATAACAGAGGAGAAAACCTTCAAAGGGACCCAAGAGGAGGTAAAGGCCCAATTGGAGGCATTTGAGAATACAGCTGTAAAATCCGATAATAATAGAACAGTGGTTATTGATAAAATAGAGGTTAAAAAGTAATTTGCAGAACTTATAATTAGACAGTATATTGAAAACCCCGTTTAAACGGGGTTTTCACATTTTAGGTTGCTCATATTTATATCTTATGGATTATCACGATTTAACTACCTTGGGTATCGCCTTCGGATTAGGCCTTTTGGTAGGAATGCAGCGCGAAAAGGCCAATAGTGAACTGGCCGGGGTACGGACCTTTACCCTTATTTCAATTTTAGGAGTTTTGGCGGGATTCTTGGCCAGGGATTATCAAAATCCCTTTATTTTACCAGCTCTTGGTATAGCTGTAACCTCACTTTTAGTGATAGCCAATTATATAAAAATAAAGGCATTTACCAAGCCTGATATTGGTCAGACTACCGAGGTGGCTGCTTTGATCATGTTCGCTATAGGAGCCTATTTGGTAATGGGCGACAGGGTGTTGGGCATAATAATAGGGACTTCTATTGCGGTTCTGCTTTATGTAAAGGAAAGACTTCATGGTTTTATAGATAAACTACAGGAAAAAGATCTTGCGGCTATTATGACATTTGCCGGAATCTCCTTAGTGATACTTCCTATTCTTCCAAATAAAACCTATGGGCCGTATAATGTGCTCAATCCCCAAAACATTTGGTTAATGATTACGCTTATAGTAGGGTTGAGTGTCTTAGGATATTTTATTTATAAGTTTGTCGGGAAAAAGTTGGGGATTATTTCCAATGGTGTTTTGGGGGGATTGATCAGTAGTACGGCGACCACCGTTAGTTATGCCCGTAAAACTGTGGATACGGCATCTATAACCAAAATGGCGGCCTTTGTGATTACCGTGGCTTCTGCTATTTCCTTGGCTAGGGTGATGGTAGAGATAGGGGTGGTAATACCAGAAAAATTGCCTGTTATTCTACTGCCATTAATGGTAGAATTTGTAGTCATGGCACTTATTTGTTTGGGGATGTTCTATAGTATAAACAAGGATTCCAAGGATGATACAATGCCTGAACCGGATAATCCCGCCGATTTTAAAAGTGCGTTGGTATTTGGGTTGCTTTACGGGGCCATATTGTTGGCGGTAGCATTTGCCAATGAAGAGTTTGGAGATGATGCCCTATATATTGTGGCTATAATAAGCGGACTAACAGATGTGGATGCCATAACCCTATCTTTGTCGCAGCTAATTAAAAGCGATGCCTTAAACGTGTCTACGGGTTGGAAACTTATTCTATTGGCCAGCTTATCCAATTTGGTCTTTAAGGGTGTTTTGGCAGGAATTTTGGGCACAAAGCAGCTGGCCAAATGGATAGGATTTGCCTTCGGAACAGCAGTAGTAGCGGGTGCGTTTTTAATATGGCTGTGGCCTGCCTCTTGGCATTTCTGATCAAAGCTGTTTTTTAGGCATGCTTTCTAAAAGAGCCCATGGATCTCGGCGTCGATCTTATTGATGACCAAGCCCAAATCTTCCGGTTCGTCCACAAAATTCAGTTTATCTACATCAATAACCAAGAGATTGCCTTTTTCGTAGCTTTCAGCCCATGCTTCATAGCGTTCGTTAAGTCGGCTTAAATAATCTATGGATATGCTGTTTTCATATTCACGACCCCGTTTGTGGATTTGATTCACCAAATTGGGAATGGAACTTCTTAAATAAATCAATAAATCTGGTGGTTGTACCAATGTTTCCATTAATTCGAATAGACTGGTGTAATTGCCAAAATCCCTATTGGTCATTAAGCCCATGGCGTGTAGGTTTGGGGCAAAAATATGGGCATCCTCATAGATGGTCCGGTCTTGAATAGTATCCTTGCCACCTTTCCTGATCTGTAATATTTGTCTGTATCTATTATTAAGAAAGTAGATCTGGAGATTAAAGCTCCATCTTTCCATTTGATTGTAAAAGTCGTCCAGATAAGGATTGTCAACCACATCTTCAAATTGGGCCTCCCATTGGTAGTGTTTGGACAATAATCTTGTTAAGGTTGTTTTGCCAGCCCCAATATTTCCTGCAACGGCGATATGCATAGGTTTGTAATTATGGTTAGTGTTATTCGCACTTTTGATTAAGAGGTACAATATACAAGATATCGCGAGTAAGTTAAAATCTTTGGAAGAATATCCGATAAAAAACTTATGGGATATGTTTTATGTTTTTTTATTGATTCCGGATTAAACCAAAACAATTAATTGCAGTCTTAAGCTTGATACAAAATGTTAAATAATGAAATATTTCTATTTTTTCTCCATGATGCTATTTGCATCCCAAGTCGGAATTTATGCCCAAGATTTTCAGGGTGAAGCTACCTACTTCAGTAAGACTACCGTAAATATGGATTTTGGTGGAAGGCAAATACCAGAGGATAGAAAAAAGGAAATAATGCAAAGGATGAAGGAAGCCAATGAGCGGACCTATATTTTAACCTTTGACAAATCCTCATCAATTTATAAGGAGGAGGAAAGATTGGAGCAGCCGGGCAACGGAAGGGGCGGTGGGCGTTTTGGAATGATGGGTGGAGCCGGTGGTGATTATTACAAGGATGTACGGGAAGGTAGATACTTGGTCAAAAATGAGCTTTTCGGAAAGATTTTTTTGGTAGATGATGAGTTGCCAAAACTGGAATGGAAACTTGGAGGGGAATCGAAACAGATTGGTAATTATACAGCTTTTAAGGCTACCGCTATCAAAACTATTAAGAGGCCCAATATGCGGGCAATTTTTCGTAGGGGAGGGGACAATAATGAAAATCAAGAATCGGAATTTACAGAAAAGGAAATTGAGATAGTAGCTTGGTATGCCCCAGATGTTCCGGTAAACCAAGGTCCAGGAGAGTATTGGGGACTTCCGGGTCTTATTTTGGAGGTCAAAGATGATGTTACCGTTATACTGTGTACGAAATTGGTGCTCAACCCAACAGAGAAGAAAGAGATCAAGGCCCCTAATAAGGGAAAAACGGTAACCCAAGAGGAATATGATAAAATTTCCAAGGATAAAATGGCAGAAATGCGGGAGAATTTCCGTGGCGGCCGAGGCGGTGGTAACAGGGGCGGAGGCGGCAGGCCTTAATTATAAGTGCTTTTTCATCATTAATCATTAAGGTATTCTAAATTATTTATAGATGTACAATAAGAATTTTTATTCCGTACTGGCGGCCCTTTTTGCTATTGCCACAGCTTTTGGTCAGGAAATAACCCTAACGGGGATTGTTAAGGATTCTACAGGAGTGGGAATCGATATGGCAAATGTCATAGCCATAAATACGGAAACCAAGGCGTTGGAGTCTTACGGAATTACAAATCATAGTGGACTTTATAAGCTAAATTTAAAATCGGGTTCAAATTTTAATGTCCGCATAAGCTATTTGGGTTTTAAGACAGATGAATTCTCTTTTACGGCACCTACAACCGACGTTAATAAAGACATTACTTTGTACGAGCAGACCAATCAATTGGATGAGGTTGAGGTAACCTATGAGATGCCTATTTCGGTTAAGGGAGATACCATAGTCTATGATACGGATTCTTTTGTTACCGGTACCGAAAAGAAGCTAAAGGATGTACTGGCCAATTTGCCCGGGGTGGAAATAAATGATGACGGGCAAATAGAGGTAGAAGGCAAAAAGGTGACCAAAGTAATGGTGGAAGGAAAGGATTTTTTTGACGGGGATTCCAAGTTGGCGGCAGAAAATATTCCGGCCAATGCATTGGATAAAGTAGAGGTGTTGAGAAATTTTAATGAAGTAACCCAAATGAAGGGCCTAACCAACGATACGGACAATGTAGCCCTCAATATTAAACTAAAGGAAGGAAAAAAGAGATTTTGGTTCGGGGAAATAACGGCAGGCTATGGGACCAATGATAGTTATTTGGCGCATCCAAAACTTTTTTATTACAGTCCCGATTATAGTATTAATATTATTACCGACCTCAATAATATTGGGGAAGCTCCTTTTAACAGAAGGGACTACCAGAATTTTACGGGAGGCTTTAGGAATCTGGGTAGCTCAAGTGGGAGTTCTATAGATATTGGTGGGGATGGTTTGGGGCTTTCCAGCCTTCAAAATAATAGGGCCAAAAACATAGACACCAAATTTGCTGCCGTGAATTTTAGTTACTCCCCAAAAGAAAATTGGGATTTAAGTGGATTTGGTATTTACTCCTATACAGGGACCATAATGGAAAACCAAACACGAAGGATCTATATCTCCTCCAATGAAACGGAGGATGCCATCACCGCAACAGATCAAACCGCGCATTTGGGATTAGCGAAATTTAGTTCCTTGTACAAACCCAATGACAGATTTCAATTTGATTACGACATACTTCTGAAACAGTCCGATGACCATGAAATTGAGAATGTTCTTTCTGTTTCCACCATTACGGATGAAATTACGGAAACAAAGAAGCAAAAGCCTGTTTCGGTAAATCAAAATGCCAATATTTATTATACTACCTTAAATTCAAAAAATATTTTTGCTTTCGAGGCACAGCATATTTATCAGGATGAAGATCCTTTTTACAACGCCATAAGGGATAATTTTGCCTTTACCGATATTTTTCCTGTAGATGAAAATCAGAATATCTATAACCTAAATCAAGGTAAAAATACCGTAACCAATAAAGTGGATGCTAAGTTGGATTATTTTTGGGTTACCGGCCAAAAGAGTAATTTGCAATTTACTTTAGGGACTACACAGAGCCATCAGAACTTCGATTCGGATATTTTTCAAATTCTGGATGGCGGGGCATCACTGGATTTTACCGATAGTGAGTATAACAACGATGTCACCTATAATATCTCGGATTTGTATTTAGGTTTTCATTATAAGGTAATAGCTGGGATTTTCACCTTTAACCCAGGTGTTACATTACATCAATATGGTACTAAAAACACTCAGTTGAACACTACAGTGGAGGACAATCTAACGGCCTTGTTACCTGATCTGTACATTAATGCACAACTTAAAAAATCGGAAAACATACGATTCAATTATAGGGTCTCAAGATCTTTTACCGATGTGAATAATTTTGCGGAAGCCTATGTACTCAACAATTATAATTCCGTTTATTCAGGAAACCGTGACTTGGAGAGTGCTTTGAATCATAATTTATCCCTGAATTTTTTCAGTTTTAATATGTTCAATTTTACTAACATTTTTGGAAATGTTACGTACACAAAGCGAATAGATGCCTTAAAAAGTGCTACGGAAATTATTGGGATTAATAGGATTGGGACTACCATAAACTCAAATTTGGAGGACGAATCCTTAAGTGCCAATGGTAGGTATCAAAGAACTTTTGGAAAAATAAAGGCATCAGTAGGTGCAAATGTTTTCTGGTCCGCCACTAATAACATTGTGGATCTGCAGCCAAGAAAATCAGAATCCTTCACCCAGAATTATACTTCTTCCCTAGCTACCAATTTTAGGAATGCCCCTAACTTGGAGTTAGGGTATGCGTATACCGTAAACAATTACGACAATGGGGGAAATGCCACTACCTTTTATACCAACAGGCCCTATGCCAAGTTTGATGCCAACTTTCTGAAAAGCTTCATCTTTACCTTGGATTATGATTATTATAAGTACATGGACAAAGAAAACACTATTGACAATACATATAGTTTTTTGGAAGGTAATCTAAGTTATCAGAAAAGGGACAGCCCTTGGGAATTTGGGATAAAGGGGACCAATCTACTGGGTACAGACGCCATAAACCGGGATAGTACCAATGAATTGTATTTTACCACCTCTTCTTATTTTATTCAACCCCGTTATGTCTTGTTTACTGTAAAATATGATTTATAGATCTTTTTAGGGCCAAATTGAAAATTGTTGTTAAACATTTTTAGTTACGTCAAGAATTCTTGTACTTTTGTATCCGAAAAAATATCGAGGAAGGATTTGACTGATTGCAACCTCATGTGCTGAATTAGTTTCGGCATAACAAAATGCTAAAGCAGTTTAAGTTGTTCAGTTCCATTGGAGCTGTAACATCCACTCTTCTCTAGTATGCATCGTCAAGTTCTTATTAATTTTTATTTAGAAAGGATTTATGGCATATTTATTTACTTCGGAATCGGTTAGCGAAGGACATCCAGATAAAATAGCGGATCAAATTAGTGATGCATTACTGGATCATTTTTTAGCTTTTGACATGGAAAGTAAGGTGGCTTGTGAAACCTTGGTAACTACTGGGCAGGTAGTATTGGCAGGGGAAGTTAAAAGTCATACTTATCTTGACGTACAGCAAATAGCGCGTGATGTTATCAATAGGATTGGTTATACCAATGGGGATTATAAGTTTAGTGGAGATTCCTGTGGAGTAATTTCTTTGATCCATGAGCAATCCAAAGAAATCAACCAAGGGGTGGATCGTGGTAAAAAAGAAGAACAGGGGGCAGGTGATCAAGGAATGATGTTCGGCTATGCCACCAAGGAAACGGAGAACTACATGCCCTTGGCTTTAGATATTTCACATAAAATATTACAGGTTTTGGCGGCTTTGAGAAGAGAAGGAGATGCTATCTCCTATCTTAGGCCAGATGCCAAAGCTCAGGTGACTATTGAGTATTCTGATGATAATGTACCCCAACGTATAGATACTATTGTGGTATCTACCCAACATGATGAGTTTGATAAGGATGATGATCTGATGTTGGCCAAAATTAAAAAGGATATAATTTCTATTCTTATCCCAAGGGTTAAGGAACAATTGCCAGCGGATATACAAAAACTTTTTAATGAGACTATAAAATATCATATCAATCCAACAGGGAAATTTGTAATTGGCGGTCCCCATGGCGATACTGGATTAACAGGAAGGAAGATTATTGTGGATACCTACGGAGGCAAAGGAGCCCATGGTGGTGGTGCATTTAGTGGAAAGGACCCCAGTAAAGTGGATCGTAGTGCAGCTTATGCGGCCAGGCATGCCGCCAAAAATCTTGTAGCTGCCGGGGTTGCCGATGAGATGTTGGTACAGGTAAGTTACGCCATTGGTGTTGTGGAGCCCACCTCTATTTTTGTGGATACCTACGGTTCAGCCAATGTGGCTCTAAGTGATGGAGAGATTGCTAAGAAAGTTGCTCAATTGTTCGATATGCGACCTTTTGCCATTGAAGATAGGCTAAAACTTAGAAACCCTATTTATTTGGAAACAGCGGCCTATGGACATATGGGCAAGGAGCCGAAAATAATGACCAAGGTTTTTGAATCTCCATACAACGGACGGGTAGAAAAGGAAGTGGAATTATTTACCTGGGAGAAATTGGATGCCGTTGATTTGGTGAAAGAAGCTTTCAATTTATAATTTTTTTGAAAAGATTAGGATAAAAGAATTTTCCATACTTATATTTGCAAACCTAAAGTTCAAACACTTATTGAATCGTTATCAAGAAAGGTGGAGGGAATAGACCCTATGAAGCCTTAGCAACCCTTTGATCATTTATTAAAGAAGGTGCTAAATTCTACCTAAATACTGGGCCAAATTATTTTGGTTTGTTTTATAGTATCAATGGCAGATAACACTAGCGGCTAGTACTGTAGCTGATTTTCTTTTTAACTTTTTGATTTTATAATATTGCATTGTCCGCATTATTTGTTTTGGCTTTTTATTTTATCTATTTTAATAATTTAATAAAAACAAGAAATCATGAGTACTCAAAAATTTTCAACAAACGCATTGCATGCCGGACATGACACAAAATTAACAGCTGGTACCAGGGCCGTACCAATTTATCAGAATACGGCCTACGTATTTAACAATACGGACCATGCAGCCAATCTTTTTAATTTATCCGAACCTGGATTTATTTACACCAGGCTGAACAACCCTACCAATGACATTTTAGAGCAGCGTTTGGCTGCTTTGGAAGGAGGTCTTGCCAGTGTGGTTACCGCTTCTGGTACTGCGGCTATTTCCACGGCCTTATTGGTTCTTCTTAAAACAGGTGATCATATAGTGGCTTCTAGCAGTTTATATGGCGGTACTTATAATCTATTGGCCGTAACCTTGCCTAGGTTGGGCATTACTACCACTTTTGTTGAGGCCGGGGACGAAGACAATTTTACAAATGCTGTTCAGGAAAATACTAGGGCGATCTTTGTGGAATCTTTGGGAAATCCTAAGTTGGATGTGTTGGACCTAAAGGCGATATCCGAAGTAGCCAAAAAGGCTAAAATTCCGTTTATTGTGGATAATACGGTGGCTACAAGTGCTTTGATCAAACCTATTGAGCACGGAGCAAATATTGTTATCCATTCGCTTACAAAATACATTAATGGTAATGGTACCGCTATGGGAGGTGTTATTGTAGATGCTGGTACTTTTGATTGGAGCAGTGGTAAATTCCCTGAGTTTACAGAGCCATCACCTGGTTATCACGGTTTGGTATACCATGATGTCTTGGGTGCTGCTGCCTTCATTGCCAAGGTTAGAATAGAAGGTTTAAGAGATCTGGGTGCGGCATTAAGCCCATTTAATGCCTTTCAAATTATTCAAGGTCTGGAAACATTGGAGCTTCGTATCAAGAAACACAGTGAAAATGCTTTGGAATTGGCCAAATGGTTGCAGGATAGAAAAGAAGTGGCATGGGTAAACTACCCTGGTCTGCCAACTAGCCCCTATTATTCATTGGCTAAAAAATACTTGCCAAAGGGACAGAGTGGAATTGTGACCTTCGGAGTTAAAGGAGGATACGAGTCTGCCAAAAAGGTGGTTGATGAAACCAAACTATTTTCTTTATTGGCCAATATAGGGGATACCAAGTCTTTGATTATCCATCCAGCAAGTACAACCCATCAGCAGTTGGATGAAAAAGCCCAACAGACTACCGGCGTAACAAAAGATTTAATACGTCTGTGCGTTGGTTTGGAGGATATTGAAGATATAAAAGCGGATTTGGTACAGGCATTTTCGACCATCGACAAGTCAGTTTTAGCTTAAAAATTATTTTATTTCCCTTTAAAGTCGTTTACCAAGTGATACGGGAGTGCATAAATTAAAATCTCTAATGTTAAGGCACTCCCTTGTCATTTTAAAATCAATGGCCCGGTTCTTTAAAGAAAATTACTAGTAGAAACAACCTATGTTACATCATCTTTCAATAAATAAATACGTTACCTATAGTGGCAAGACGTTGGATATCAACCTATCCTACGAAATCTTTGGACAACCATTACATGCCGCACCAATTATATTGGTGAACCATGCCCTAACTGGTAATTCCAACGTGGCAGGCGAACATGGCTGGTGGACAACATTGATCGGGGATGGTAAATGTATTGATACCAAGAAATACACCATTCTTTGCTTTAATATTCCTGGAAATGGTTACGATGGATTTGTAATCGATAACTATAAGGATTTTGTTGCCAAGGATATTGCCAAGATTTTTATACTAGGATTGGAAGCCCTAAAAATAAGCAAGCTATATGCACTGATCGGGGGTTCTTTGGGTGGAGGTATAGCATGGGAAATGGCCGCTCTGGATCCACATTTAACAGAACATCTAATTCCGGTAGCATCAGATTGGAAATCTACGGATTGGCTTATTGCCAATTGCCAGATACAAGAACAATTCTTGGTGAATTCCAAGCAACCTGTACATGATGCGCGTATGCATGCCATGCTCTGTTATAGGACTCCGGAATCCTTTAAGGAGCGTTTTAAAAGAAGTACCAATGAGGAGCTGAAAGTCTTTAACGTGGAGAGTTGGTTAACACACCACGGGAAAAAATTACAGGAGCGTTTTCAATTGTCGGCCTATAAATTAATGAATCAATTGCTGAAGACAATTGATATCAATAGGGAAGGGGAGGAAGCGTTCATTAATCTTCAAAATAGCGATACCAATATCCATATCATTGGGGTTAATTCAGATCTTTTTTTTACGGCCCAAGAAAATAAGGATACTTTTAAAAAACTGGCCCAGGCCAATAGCAATGTCACCTATGGGGAAATACATTCCCTTCATGGACATGATGCCTTCTTGATCGAATTCAATCAAATGGAGGAGTTGCTAAAGGGGGTTTTTGAGCGTAATGGCAGATCTAAGAAAGTCAAGGTTCTAAAATTTGGGGGAAAGTCTTTGGCCAACGGGGAAGGGTTGGATACAGTATTAAAGATCATCACGGAAAAGGTGGTGGATGGTGAAAATATTGCGGTAGTTGTTTCTGCAAGGAACAAGGCTACGGACCAATTGGAGGCTATGTTGGATAAGGCGGCCAAGAGGTTGGATTATAAAAAGGATTTTGAAGAATTTGAGAAATATCAACAGCACACCTATGGCAATGTAAATCTCTCCGAAGAATTTCGGGGATTGGTAAAATTATTCGAAGGAGTTGCTTTATTAGGAGATTATAGTCCTAAAATAAAGGATCAGGTTTTGGCTTTTGGAGAATTGCTTTCGGCTAAATTGGTGGCCAAATTACTTATTGGTAGGGGAATTAATGCCAAATTTATTGATTCCAGACAACTTATTAAGACCGATTCAAACTTTGGGGATGCAAAGGTCTTGGAGACCTTGTCCAAAGAAAATGTAAAAAGTGAGTTCGGGAAATTGGACCTGGATGCTGTAGTGGTGACAACAGGGTTTATTGCCTCCAATGAATTAAACGAAACAACTACCTTGGGCAGAAATGGGAGTAATTACTCTGCCGCTTTATTGGCCAATTACCTCAATGCCGAGGAATTGCAGAATTATACCCATGTAGATGGCATTTTTACGGCCAACCCGGATTTGGTTACAGAGGCTAAAAGAATCTCGGAACTTTCCTATAGCGAGGCCAATGAGTTGGCTAATTTTGGAACCAATATCCTGCATGCCAAGACTATTATTCCATTAATAGAAAAGAATATTCCTCTACGGATACTAAATACGTTTAACAACGATAACGAGGGTACTTTGATCAGTGCAAAAACTAGTAAGGAAGGCATAAAATCCTTGTCCGTTATAGAAAATATGGCGTTGATCAATTTGGAAGGCCGTGGTTTATTGGGCAAGGTAGGGGTAGACGCCCGTATCTTTAGGACAATGGGCAATAATAACATTAGTGTTAGCATTATTTCCCAGGGGTCATCGGAAAGAGGGATTGGTTTAGTGGTCGACGCTAAAGATGCAAACTTGGCCAAAACTTCCTTGGAAGAGGAGTTTCAAACCGATTTCAAACTGCAGGATATCAACAATATTACCGTTATAGATCAAGTATCCGTTATTTCCATCGTAGGTCAGGACTTGAGTACTTTTCACAAGCCATTCAATGCGCTTATTAAAAACCAAGTGGTTCCATTATTGTTCAACAATACCGTGTCGGGCAAAAATGTGAGTCTGGTGGTCAAAAAATCAGATTTGCACAAGGCACTAAATGTAGTACACGGGCAGATATTTGGAATAAGCAAAAAAGTAAATTTGGCTATTTTTGGACATGGAAATGTGGGTGCTACCTTGATTGATCAGATTCTTAAGTCCAACAAGACCATTGAAAAAAGAAAGGGTATCCACATCAATGTTTTTGCGGTTGCCAATTCCAAAAAAGTCCTATTGAACAAAAATGGTATTTCCAAGAATTGGAAAAGTTCCATGGAAACCAAAGCTATACCTTATAAATTAAACGATATATTTAGATATGCCAAGGACAATCATTTGGAAAATCTGATTGCGGTAGATAATACTGCCAATGAGGAATTTGTAGCCTCTTATTTTGATTTTGTGGACAATGGTTTCGATTTGGTGTCCTCCAATAAAATTGCCAATACCCTGCGTTTCGATTACTATCAGTTGTTGAGGGAAGAGCTGGCAAAGCATCAGAAACAATATTTATATGAAACCAATGTTGGTGCTGGATTACCGTTGATAGACACCATTAAATTGTTGCATCTTTCGGGAGAGAATATTACTAGAATAAAAGGGGTGTTCTCCGGTTCCTTAAGTTACATTTTCAACACCTTTTCGGAGAAGGACGCCCTATTCTCTACAATTTTAAAAGAAGCCATGGAATTGGGGTATACGGAACCAGATCCGCGCGAAGATCTTTCCGGGAACGATGTGGGTAGGAAGTTGTTGATTTTAGCCAGGGAGCTCGATCTTAGCAACGAGTTTGCGGATATTCATATTGAAAATTTAATTCCGGAATCGTTGCAGGATGGTGATGTAACAGGCTTTTTGGATCGATTGGATATATTGGACAAAAAGTTTAGCAAGATAAAGAATGCACAAAAACCGGGTCATGTACTACGTTATGTAGGTGATCTATCCGGGGACCTGCAGAAGGAAAAAGGAAAATTGGAGGTAAAGTTAATCTCGGTTCCCAAAGAGAGTGCGCTCGGACAAATTAAGGGATCAGATTCCATTATTGAAATATATACAGAGTCTTATGGGCAACATCCGTTGGTTATCCAAGGGGCAGGTGCTGGTGCAGCTGTAACGGCTAGGGGTGTTTTTGGCGATATATTGCGTATTGCGGAAAAAGGATAAATTTTGTTGCTTCGTGGCTCCGCTCAGCCATCGGGGAATGTCGGAGATTGAGCGTAGTGGTAATCGGTTATTGTAGCGAAAGATAGTGCCGAAACCACTGGAGCATATCGGGGATAAAGTGGAGCTGTAAAAGAGGTGTAACAAGGTCTTGTGTAATAATTGACAACGGCCGATAAAAGAATTAGATAGATTGGAAATAATGAAGAAGAATTTTAAATTTGAAACTGAGGCAATCCGAACCCAAACGGAACGTACCCAATTTTTAGAGCATTCCACACCTATGTATTTAACCTCGAGTTTTATCTTCGAGAATGCGGAAGATATGCGTGCTTCCTTTGCGGAAGAAAAGGATCGAAATATTTATTCAAGATATAGCAACCCCAATTCCTCAGAGTTTATAGAAAAGGTATGTAAAATGGAAGGTGCCGAGGATGGTTTTGCATTTGCTTCAGGCATGTCGGCAGTGTTTTCCACATTTGCAGCTTTGTTGGATAGCGGGGATCATATTATTTCCTCAAGAAGTATATTTGGATCAACCCATAGTCTGTTTACGCAGTTTTTACCAAAATGGAATATTTCTACTAGCTATTTTAAAATAGATGAGCTGGATAAACTGGACCAATTGGTGACTTCGAAAACTAAAATTATTTACGCGGAAACCCCGACCAATCCAGGAGTAGATGTTTTGGACTTGGAAGAATTGGGTAAATTTGCCAAGAAACATAAGTTGATCTTTATCATTGATAATTGTTTTGCTTCCCCTTATTTACAGCAACCCATTAAGTTTGGGGCCGATTTGGTAATCCATTCCGGAACCAAATTAATGGACGGACAAGGGAGGGTTTTGGCCGGCATTACAGTAGGCAGCAAAGCACTGATAGATAAAGTCTATCGCTTTTCTAGGATTACGGGCCCTTCTTTGTCACCTTTCAATGCTTGGGTATTATCCAAAAGTTTGGAAACTTTGGCGCTCCGGGTAGATAAACATTGTGACAATGCTCTAAAACTGGCTGAATTCTTGGAAGGGCACCCAAAGGTTAATTGGGTAAAATATCCCTTTTTAAAATCACATCCCAAATATGAAGTGGCCAAAAAGCAGATGAAGGCCGGGGGCTGTGTAGTTGCCTTTGAAGTAAAGGGGGGTGTTGAGGCCGGACAGAAGTTCTTTAACGCTATTAAAATGTTGTCATTGTCTGCTAATTTAGGAGATTCCAGAAGTATTGTAACCCATCCGGCTTCCACAACACACAGTAAATTGTCGGTAGACGAGAGATTGGCATCCGGAATCACGGATGGTATGGTACGGGTTTCGGTAGGCTTGGAGCACATAGATGATATTGTGGCTGATATTGAACAAGCTCTTGGGTAGGGGGTTGCTGACTAGCTTTCAGTAATGCCAAAGCTGTTTTTGTAAAATTGTGCTAAGCCTTATTGCGAATGTTAATTTTCCTTATCTTCGCTGCATGCTTTCCAAAAAGACAAAATACGGATTAAAGGCGCTTACCTTCTTGGCGGCTCAAAAAGGACGTAGTCCTGTTCAGATTTCTGAAATTGCCAAGCATGAGAACATTTCCCAAAAGTTTTTGGAGAGTATTCTTCTTACTTTAAGAAAAACAGGACTTCTCGGTTCCAAAAAAGGAAAGGGAGGTGGCTACTACCTTATCAAGGAGCCCAAAGACATTCCCATGACGACAGTCATGAGAGTACTGGAAGGACCTATAGCCATGGTGCCCTGTGTAAGTTTGAACTTCTACGAAAAATGTGATGACTGCCCGGATGAGGCCAGCTGTTCCGTACATAAATTAATGTTGCAGGTCAGGGACAGTACCTTGGAGGTTTTTAGAAACAATACCCTTGCCGATCTGGTGCCTTAAAAATAATACTTTTTTCTCTGGAAAGTACTGTGGATTTTTGTGGTGATTTTATGGGATTGCCTTAATAATCTTCAATTTTCAAGGCAAATTTTTAATAATCTACTAAATTTATAGGGTAACTTAAATTTTAACTTAAATTTTCTATTGTGTTCTGCAAAATAATTCTATTTTTGCTTACTCTATTAAATCGATAGGGTAATAAATTTAAGTTTTTTGTCATATGATTGCTGAACAATTAATTGCAAATAATAATTCAAGTACTGTTACTAAGAGCTATAAGGCGGATAAGACTTCCGAAAATCCTAAAAGGAGTATTGCCAAATCTATTAGTTGGAGAATTATTGGAACCTTGGATACCATTCTTATATCATGGATCGTTACGGGGACTTTGTCAGTTGCATTTTCAATAGGGGTTGTAGAGTTGTTTACCAAAATGTTGTTGTATTTCTTTCATGAAAGAATCTGGAACAAGATTAATTGGGGAAAGTAAGAGAGGTAAAATTCAGGGAATTTAAAGAATCGGAGAAAATGGCATTTACGGAAGAAGAAATACACAAATTAAATCAACAATTTAAAGGGATTCCTCCAGAGGAAATAATTTCCTGGGCAATTCAATACGCTGAGAATCCGTTGGTCACTACAAATTTTAGGCCATATGAAGTTGCTATTTTACATGCGGTTACCGATGTAGCCCCTCATATTCCCGTAGTTTGGTGCGATACGGGTTACAATACGCCCAATACCTATAAGCATGCCGAGGAGCTAATTGCAAGACTACATTTGAATATTAAATTATATGTTCCCAAGCAAACTTCCTCACATAGGGATGCTGTCATGGGAATTCCTGGTATAGATGATCCCAGACATCAGCTCTTTACGGAGCAGGTAAAGTTGGAGCCGTTTAAAAGGGCAATGGAAGAGCATAAGCCAGATGTGTGGTTTACGAATTTAAGACAAGGCCAAACAGCTTTGAGGGATTCTTTGGATATTTTGAGTTTAAGTAGGGACGGAGTTTTGAAGGTTAGTCCATTTTATCACTATAGTGATAGTCAATTGGATGCTTACCTCAGGGACAGGAATTTGCCCAATGAGCATAAATATTTTGACCCTACCAAGGTTTTGGAAAATCGGGAATGTGGTCTGCATACCTAAGAAAAGAATATTAACAATTGGTAAATAATTCCTTTGGGGACTGCCAATTAAATACAGAATTATTGTGAGCATTGTAGAATCAGAATTGGAAACACTAGTAGGCGTGAACGAATCTAATGAATTGGAAGTATTGAATAATAATGCTTTGGAGAACGAAGCAATTTATATTTTAAGGGAGGTAGCGGCGCAGTTTGAAAAGCCAGTGTTGCTATTTTCGGGAGGTAAGGACTCCATTACTTTGGTAAGATTGGCACAGAAGGCCTTTTTTCCGGCTAAGATACCTTTTCCTCTAATGCATATAGATACCGGCCATAATTTTCCGGAGACTATTGCCTTTAGGGATAAGTTGGTCAAGGAATTGGGAGTGGAGTTAATTGTACGTAATGTTCAAGATTCCATAGATCAAGGAAAAGTAGTTGAGGAAACGGGTAAATACTCCAGTAGGAATATGTTGCAGACTACCACTTTGCTCGATGCCATAGAGGAATTTAAATTTGATGCCTGTATAGGTGGTGCAAGAAGGGATGAGGAAAAGGCACGCGCCAAAGAAAGAATATTCTCCGTTCGCGACGATTTTGGTCAGTGGGATGAGAAAAACCAGCGTCCAGAATTGTTCGATATGTTGAATGGTCAGATAGAACTGGGACAGAACGTAAGGGTTTTTCCAATCAGTAACTGGACGGAATTGGATGTTTGGAGCTATATCCAAAAAGAGGAAATAGAAATACCATCCATTTACTTTGCGCACAAGAGAAAGATATTCCTTAGGGACGGATTTATATGGTCTGCAGAAGATGATGTTGTTTTCCGTGCAGAAGATGAAAAAGTTGAGGAGCGCATGGTTCGTTTTAGGACTGTTGGGGATATGAGCTGTACCTCCGCAGTACTTTCCCACGCAGATACTATTGAGAAGGTGGTAGGGGAAATTAGGGAATCCAAAATTTCCGAAAGGGGAGCTAGGATAGATGATAAGCGTTCCGAAGCAGCAATGGAGAAAAGAAAACAACAAGGATACTTTTAAAGTCGGCATTTGAAGCTGGTTGACAATTAAAATAATGTCAACAAAATCTAACGCCAAATACAAAACACAAAAGAAATGGAAGTACTAAAAATAGCAACAGCAGGAAGTGTAGATGACGGTAAAAGTACCTTGATCGGAAGATTGCTTTACGATACCAAATCGCTGACCGATGATAAGTTGGAAGCCATTGAAAAAACATCGAAGCAGAAAGGATATGACTATCTGGATTTCTCGTTGGCCACAGATGGTTTGGTAGCGGAAAGGGAACAGGGAATAACTATAGATGTGGCGCATATCTATTTCTCTACGCCCAACAAGAGTTATATTATAGCGGATACTCCTGGTCACGTGGAGTATACCCGTAACATGGTTACCGGTGCCTCTACCTCCCAAGCGGCCATTATATTGATCGACGCTAGAAAAGGAGTGATAGAACAGACCAACAGACACTTTTTTATCAATAACCTATTGAGGATAAAGGATGTTATCGTTGCGATCAATAAAATGGATTTGGTCGATTATTCTGAGGACAGATATAATGAGATCAAGGCAGATTTTGAGCAATTGATGAGTAAGAGGGATTACCAAGATCAGAAAATAACTTTTATCCCGGTAAGTGCGCTTAAGGGAGACAATGTAGTAAACAGGTCGGAGAAAATGGCTTGGTACAAAGGGCAGACCCTCTTGGAGCATTTTGAGGAATTGGACAGAAAGGATATCTACAATGTAGGTACCCCAAGATTTCCGGTTCAGTATGTGATTCGCCCCAAAACCGATGAATTCCATGATTTTAGAGGATTTGCTGGAAAAGTGTATGGCGGTGAACTAAGTGTTGGGGATGAGGTAGTGGTGCTGCCATCGATGACCAGATCCAAGATCAAGGAAATTTATTTTTACGATAAGAAGTATAAAACAGCAACCAGACGTTCTTCAGTGACCATTACCTTGGAAGATGAGATCAATGTAAGTAGAGGGGATATGTTGGTGAAAGCGGGCGATTTGCCTACTATAGATAAGCAATTTACAGCGACGGTTTCATGGATGGATTCCCAAAACTTAACTGTGGGCGGTAAATATGTGGTGCAGCACGGTGTGAACAAGGTATTGGCCAAGGTCGAGAACATTCATCATAAAATTCATCCAGATTACTCAGGTATCGATACATCTATCAATGCTTTAGGTATGAACGATATAGCACAGGTTACTTTTAGATTGAACAAGCCAATTTTTTATGATTCTTTCAAGAATCATAGAACCAATGGCTCTTTTATCCTAATAGATAATCAGACCAATACAACAGCAGGGGTTGGGTTTATAAATTAAACCTGCTTCTGTCCCTTAAGGGATGATATTGTTGTCAATTTAACCTATTATTCCTATGGGATAAAGGTTTTTTAAAGAATTAATAATCATTTAGAATAAAAAATAGAAGTAGCATGCGGACTTTCAGAACAGAAGTGGAAAACCCGGTTGTAGAACAGGATATTATAGCATTGGAAGCTAAGATCCGTGAATTTCAAGGGGGTAGTTTGGACGAGGAAAAATTCCGTAGTCTGCGATTGGCCAGAGGAATATACGGTCAAAGACAACCCGGGGTCCAAATGATTCGTATTAAGTTGCCTTATGGGAAGGTTAGCTCACAACAGTTAAGAAGGATTTGTGATGTGTCTGAAGAATATTCTACAGGCCGACTTCATATTACTACCCGTCAGGATATTCAGATCCACTATGTGGACATTAACCGTACCCCGGAATTATGGGCCCAATTGGAGCAGGACGATATTACCATTAGGGAAGCTTGTGGTAATACGGTACGTAACGTAACGGCCAGTGAAACTGCCGGTATAGATGTCAAGGAACCTTTTGATGTTTCTCCATATGCCCATGCATTGTTCCAGTACTTTTTAAGAAACCCAATAAGTCAGGAGATGGGAAGGAAATTTAAGGTTTCCTTTTCTGCCTCGGATGATGACACGGGTCTGTCCTACATGCACGACCTTGGCTTTATTGCCAAGATTGAAAATGGAGTAAGAGGCTTTAAGGTGCTTTTGGGTGGTGGATTGGGATCGCAGCCCCGCCATGCTGATGTAATCTACTCTTTTCTGCCTACAGACCAGATTATTCCTTTGATGGAAGGTGTGGTACGTGTTTTTGACCGTTTTGGAGAAAGAAAAAGTAGGGCAAAGGCAAGAATGAAATTCTTGCTTAAGGATATTGGCTTGGACGGATTTAAGCAATTGTTGGAAGAGGAGCAGTTGGCAATCCCTGTCCAAACTTATGCAATAGACGCTGATGCCTACCCAGCCGTAAATATTGCCGTGATAGATGCTCCTGAAGTAACTATTAAGGACCAGAAAGCCTTTGAAAAATGGAAGGCCACAAACTTGGTTCCTCAAAAACAGCAAGGATATGTTGCCATTGGGGTGAAGGTACTATTGGGTGATTTTTATATAGAAAAGGCCAGACAGTTGGCTGATCTAGTAGAGAAATATGCTGCAAGTGAAATTCGGTTGAGCCTGCGTCAAAATATATTGATTCCTTACGTTAAGGAATCCTTGGTGCCCTTCTTTTATCAAGAATTGGAAAAATTGGGATTCGCTGAAGTTGGATACAATACGGCATTGGACATTACTGCCTGCCCTGGTACGGATACCTGTAATTTGGGTATTGCCAGTAGTACAGGGATTGCTGATGAATTGGAAAGGGTAATTAAAGCAGAATACCCACACTATATAGATAACCCGGATGTGGTTATTAAAATAAGTGGATGTATGAACGCCTGTGGCCAGCACAATATGGCCAATATTGGTTTTCAGGGAATGTCCGTGAGAACAAAGGATAAATTGGTAGCCCCTGCACTTCAAGTGCTTTTGGGAGGTGGTAATTTAGGAGATGGAAATGGCCGCTTTGCAGATAAGGTTATTAAGATACCTAGTAAGAGGGGACCTGAATCTTTGAGACTTATTTTAAATGATTACGATGCAAACGGGAATGGAAAGCCTTTTGTAGAATATTACGAGGAAAAGGGTCAAATGTATTTCTATGATTTTCTAAAGCCCTTGTCAGATGTTGACAACCTAACGGCATCCGATTTTATTGATTGGGGAACCTCGGAAAAATATGAACAAGCCATAGGTATAGGAGAATGTGCCGGGGTGGTAATAGATTTAATAGCCACTTTGTTGTTTGACAGTGAGGAAAAGATTGAAACGGCAAAACTGAATTTGGAAGAGGAGAAATGGGCAGCCAGTATTTATCATTCCTATTCATCAATGGTAAATACGGCCAAGGCCTTGTTGACTGCCGAAAATACCAAGGTAAATACGCATATCAGTATTATAAAGGATTTTGATGAGTTGTTTGTGGCGTCCGGGAAGTTTAAATTGGATCAAAGCTTTGAAAAAATGGTACTTCAATTAAATCAGAATGCGCCTACCGAAGCCTTTGCAAAAGCTTATTTAAAGGATGCCGAAGAGTTTTTGGCCAATGTAGAGGCTTATAGAAAATTAGAATTGACAAACGTATAACAATGATTAATAAGGTAAATGATATTCACGTTGATGCCACAGTGGTAATTCCTGATTCCAATCAGGAATCCATGAGCCATGGACAGTTAACCGTAGTAGGTGCTGGACCAGGCGATGTGGAGCTGATAACGCTAAAGGCCATAAAGGCCTTGCAGGCGGCAGACGTGGTACTGTACGACGCCCTTGTGGACGTAGCCTTATTGGAGTATGCGCCTAATGCCGAACATATTTTTGTTGGGAAGAGGAAAGGATGCTACGCTTATCAGCAGGAGCAGATAAACGATCTTATTGTTAGCAGGGCCAAAACCCATGGGCATGTAGTCCGATTAAAAGGCGGGGATCCCTTTGTTTTTGGTAGAGGAGCAGAAGAAATGGAATATGCGGCCAGTAAGGGTGTGAAAGTGGCCATGGTGCCCGGAATTTCTTCTTCGGTTGCCGTACCGGCATCCCAAAACATTCCCGTTACCAAAAGAGGTGCAGCGGAAAGTTTTTGGGTAATCACCGGGACTACCAAAGAGCATAAGTTGTCCACAGATGTTGCCTTGGCAGCTAAATCCAATGCCACAATAGTCATTTTGATGGGGATGGGAAAACTAGCGGAGATCGTAGAGCTTTTTAAACTGGAGGGTAAGGCAGATATGCCAATTGCAATAATTCAAAACGGTACTCGTGAGGACGAAAAGTTGGGTATTGGCACCATAGATACCATTGAACAAATCGTGGTCGAGCGCCAATTGAGCAACCCGGCGATTATAGTGGTGGGAGAAGTTGTAAAACACAGATCGGCGGTATTGAATTATGCCCAAACATTAGAAGTACACCCACAGGTGTTATAAATAATAAAGAAAAGTACCTATCTAAAATAGTTTAGGATTTAAGGGTACAATTATAAATTAGGAATTAATCAAAGTAGTATGATAAAGACAGATATACTTATTATTGGAGCGGGTCCAACAGGGTTGTTCACGGTTTTTGAAGCGGGATTGTTGAAATTGAAGACGCATCTTATAGATGCCTTGCCTCAACCTGGGGGTCAATGTTCAGAAATTTATCCTAAGAAGCCTATTTATGATATTCCAGCATTCCCTGAAATTCTAGCCGGAGATTTGGTTAAGAACCTGATGCAACAAATTCAGCCTTTCGAACCTGGGTTCACTTTGGGCGAGAGGGCGGAAACTTTGGATAAGTTGGATGACGGCTCCTTTGTGGTAACCACCAACAAAGGAACAAAACATCATGCGCCGGTTGTTGTTATCGCTGGGGGATTGGGGTCATTTGAGCCTAGAAAGCCTTTGATACCCAATTTGGTAGATTTTGAAGACAAGGGTGTAGCTTATATCATAAAAGACCCAGAGATATATAGGGATAAAAAAGTGGTTATCTCCGGAGGTGGAGATTCTGCCTTGGATTGGGCTATATTCCTGTCCGACGTGGCTGCCGAAGTATCTTTGGTGCACAGAAGAAATGAATTTAGGGGAGCTTTGGATTCCGTAGAAAAAGCTGCCGATTTGGCCAAGTTGGGCAAGATAAAATTGTTTACCGAAGCCGAAGTGGTTAAATTGTACGGAGATGATAATTTGGAAGCTGTTGTGGTAAAACACAATGATGAGGCCAAAGGCGAAACCTATGTGGAAGCGGATAATTTTATTCCTCTTTTCGGTCTTTCTCCAAAATTGGGACCTATAGGAGACTGGGGACTTGAAATAGAGAAAAATGCTATCAAAGTGAATAATGCCTACGATTATCAGACCAATATTCCTGGCGTTTACGCCATTGGGGATGTAAACACCTATCCTGGGAAACTTAAATTGATATTATCAGGATTCCATGAAGCTGCCGTGATGTGTCAGAGTGCATACCAGTTGATCAACCCTGGAAAGCGTTACGTAATGAAATATACCACTGTTGGAGGGGTAGAAGGATTTGACGGTAGCAAGAAGGAAGCTAAAAAAGAAGTAGTTCAGAGTATTTTAGCATAATTACCATTTAAGATTAGTCAAGTAACCTGTCAGGTTCCTCAACCTGGCAGGTTTCATTTTTGCAAAATTCTCCTGAAATTGAATTTCTGGGAGTAATAAAATAAAGTAGCGTTTCCTTGCTTATAAAGGCCCTGATGCGTTACTTTGCAGTCAGTTCATTATAAATTTGAAACGTTATCAAGAAAGGCGGAGGGACTAGACCCGATGAAGCCTTAGCAACCCTTTTTCTTTGTCGATAACTATCGGGAAGAATAAAGAAGGTGCTACGTTCTAATCCTAAATTTTATTCTATTTAGTTAGAATTTCATTTGGGAATAGATAACAAAAAGAAAGACGCTTGTCCGAAACTTTCCCTTACTTGATTTTGTTTTTTTTAGAAACCGACAACCATGTCGTTAGACTTTGTTTTTCGGGTGTCAATTATTTAATTTTGTGCTCTCAAGTAATTTGGGACTATATGTACTAGTATCATGGTTTGCTCCTTTATGGATCAAACATTTTTATAAAGTAATATGAAGAATATTCAAGACGTACTCAAGGAAAGGATTTTAGTGTTGGATGGCGCCATGGGAACCATGCTTCAGCGATATAAATTTACGGAAGAAGATTTTAGGGGAGAACGATTTAAGGATTGGGAACATCCCTTACAGGGAAATAATGACCTATTGTCCCTTACCCAGCCGGAAGCTATAGCCGAGGTACACCGTCTGTATTTTGCAGCTGGGGCCGACATAGTTGAAACCAATACTTTTTCCGGCACTACCATTGCTATGGCAGACTATCATATGGAGGATTTGGTCTATGAATTAAACTATGAGTCGGCAAAAATAGCCAAGGCTGTTGCGGATGAATTTACGGCCAAGGAACCCAATAAGCCACGCTTCGTTGCTGGGAGTATTGGGCCTACCAATAAAACGGCCAGTATGTCCCCAGATGTAAATGATCCCGGTTTCAGAGGAGTTTCTTTTGATGAATTACGCGTGGCTTATAAACAGCAGGTGGAGGCCCTCTTGGACGGAGGTGTGGATATCTTATTGGTAGAGACTATTTTTGATACCTTAAATGCCAAGGCTGCTTTATTTGCCATTGAAGAGGTAAAGGAAGAAAGAAATATAGATGTCCCCATTATGGTGAGCGGTACTATAACCGATGCTTCCGGTAGAACCTTATCCGGCCAAACCGCTGAAGCCTTTTTGATATCCATAAGCCATATACCCATTTTGTCCGTAGGATTCAACTGTGCCTTGGGAGCTAGTCAGTTAGTGCCCCATTTAGAGGTGCTCTCCAGTAAAACGGAGCATGCCGTTTCTGCACATCCCAATGCGGGATTGCCAAATGCTTTTGGGGAATATGATGAAACACCGGAGGAAATGGCGGCACAGATAAAGGAATATGCCGAAAAAGGCTTGGTAAATATAGTTGGCGGATGTTGTGGCACCACTCCCGAACATATAAAGGCAATGGCCGATGTGGTTAAGGATTATTCCCCTAGAATTCTAAATACCTTAGAAGCGCATAACCAATGATACCTAGCAAGCAGATTGTTATTGAAGCTGGGAATAGGGTTGCACCCTTTGTTCATAGAACACCGGTGCTCACTTCCCGCTTACTCAATGAAATGGCAGGGGCAGAGGTTTTCTTTAAATGCGAGAACCTTCAAAAAATGGGTGCTTTTAAAATGCGGGGCGCTATCAATGCCATTCAACAATTAAGTGAGGCCCAAAAAAAGGCAGGTGTGGTAACCCATTCATCCGGAAATTTTGGTCAGGCCTTGGCTTTGGCGGCCAAGAATTTAGGGGTGAATGCCTATATAGTAATGCCATCCAGTGCCCCGGCCGTAAAAATTGAGGCAGTGAAATCTTATGGAGGGTTGGTTACCATTACGGAGCCTACCTTGGAGGCCAGGGAAAAATCGGCAGCAAACATAGTTGCGGAAAAGGGAGCTGTATTTTTACATCCATCCAATGACCTGAATGTAATTGTGGGGCAAGGTACAGCGGCATTGGAACTATTCCAGGATCAACCAGGTTTGGAGTATGTTATGAGCCCGGTAGGTGGGGGTGGACTTATTGCCGGTACGGCATTGGCAGCCCATTATTTAGGGAACAATTGCAGGGTTATAGGTGGTGAGCCAATGGAAGTGGATGACGCTTATAGAGCTTTTAAGAGTGGGAAAATAGAGTACAATACATCAACAGACACCATTGCGGACGGACTTAAAACTAACTTAGGGGATATAAATTTCCCGATTATCATGGAATTGGTCTCTGATATAATAAGAGTGGAGGAGGGTGAAATTGTCAATGCCATGAAATTGATTTGGGAGCGGATGAAGTTGGTAATAGAACCGTCAAGTGCGGTGCCTTTTGCTGCCTTATTAAAGGAAAGGGAAAAGTTTAAAAATAAAAAGGTGGGGATCATACTCTCAGGAGGCAATGTGGAACTATCAAATTTGCCATTTTAAAGACACAGTTTGGTGTTTTTAATGTCGAGGTCAATATAAAAATAATGAGCAATACAACGGATAAGGAACAACATAGTACAAAACGGTTTTTAAAACTCTCCGGTTTGGAACCTTTGGTGATTACCCCAGAAAGCAATTTTGTAAATGTAGGGGAGCGTACCAATGTGGCTGGTTCCAAAAAATTTCTTCGACTCATCAAGGAGGAGAAGTTTGAAGAGGCATTGGATATAGCTCGCGAACAGGTAGAAGGCGGGGCTCAGATCATTGATGTAAATATGGACGATGGTCTTATTGATGGCAAAGAGGTTATGGTAAAGTTTTTAAACCTTATTGTGGCCGAACCGGATATTGCCCGGGTCCCTATCATGATAGATAGCTCTAAATGGGAGATCATAGAAGCAGGTCTACAGGTAGTCCAGGGAAAATGTGTAGTGAATTCCATAAGTCTCAAAGAGGGGGAGGAAGAGTTTATTAAACACGCCAAATTAATTAGGCGTTACGGGGCTGCGGTCATTGTAATGGCCTTTGATGAGGTAGGGCAGGCAGATAATTATGAAAGGCGCTTGGAAATATCCAAACGATCCTATGATATTTTGGTGAATAAGGTTGGGTTCCCGCCAGAGGATATAATCTTTGATCTAAATATTTTCCCCGTGGCCACTGGAATGGACGAGCATAAGTTGAACGCGCTCGACTTTATAAAGGCAACTGCATGGGTAAAGGAAAATTTGCCTTTTTGTAGTGTTAGTGGAGGGGTAAGTAATGTGTCCTTTAGCTTTAGGGGGAATAATCCTGTAAGGGAGGCAATGCACTCCGTGTTTCTTTATCACGCCATAAAGGCGGGGATGAATATGGGAATTGTAAACCCGAGTATGTTGGAGGTCTACGATGATATTCCCAAGGACCTTTTGGAGCATGTAGAGGATGTAATCCTCAACCGAAGGGAAGATGCCACGGAGCGATTATTGGATTTTGCAGAAACCGTAATTGGTAAGGAGAAGGAAAATAAGATAGATCTTTCCTGGAGGGAAGAACCCTTACAAAATAGGATTACCCGTGCCTTGGTCAAGGGAATAGATCAATATATTGTAGAGGATGTAGAAGCGGCCCGTTTAAGTGTTAAAGCACCTATAGAAGTGATCGAAGGGCATTTGATGACCGGAATGAACGTGGTAGGGGATCTTTTTCAAAGTGGTAAGATGTTCTTACCCCAGGTGGTAAAATCGGCCCGGGTCATGAAAAAGGCCGTTGCCTACCTATTGCCTTTCATTGAAGAGGAAAAACTTAAGAATCCACTTCCTGAAGGAAGCAGCTCGTCTGCGGGAAAAATACTCATGGCTACCGTAAAAGGGGATGTGCACGATATTGGCAAAAATATTGTAAGTGTGGTCCTTGCCTGTAATAACTACGAGATAGTAGATTTGGGGGTAATGGTTCCCCCAGAGAAGATTATTAATGCCGCCAAGGAGGAAAAAGTGGATATTATAGGGCTGAGCGGTCTTATAACCCCATCCCTGGATGAAATGGTCTTTTTGGCCAAGGAAATGCAGCGACAAAATTTTACCATTCCCTTGCTAATCGGGGGTGCTACCACCAGTAAGGCACATACGGCGGTTAAAATAGACCCTCAGTATAAAAGTGCAGTGGTGCACGTAAATGATGCTTCAAGAGCGGTTACAGTGGTGGGCGACCTTCTGCAAAAGGAATCGTCCAATAAGTATAAGGAAAATATTAAATTGGACTATGCCGACTTTAGGCAAAAATTCCTGAATAGGGGCAAGCACAAAGAATATTTAACCCTTGAAGCGGCAAGAAAAAATAAATATCAATTGGATTGGTCAAAGGCCGAAATTGTAAAGCCTAAGACCTTGGGTATCGAAATGATTGAGGATTTTGACCTTAACGAATTGGTGCCTTATATAGATTGGTCCCCTTTCTTTAGAAGTTGGGAACTGCATGGCAAGTATCCGGATATTTTAGAAGACGAGGTAGTTGGCAAACAGGCAACCGAGCTTTTTGCAGATGCCAAGGCAATGATGAAGAAGATTTTGGATGGTAAGCTGTTCCAAGCAAAAGCCATTTATGGGTTATTTCCCGCCAATACGATTAATGATGATGATATAGCCCTTATCCATAACGGGGAAGAATATATTTTCAGGACTTTGCGCCAACAGGCCAAAAAATATGTGGGGAAACCTAATTTTGCACTGTCTGATTTTATTGCCCCCAAAGAAAGTGGTCTGCAGGATTATATTGGTTGTTTTTGTGTGTCTACCGGCTTTGGAACAGATGAACTGGCAGATGGTTACCGCAAAAATTTGGACGATTATAACAGCATAATGGTCAAGGCACTCGCAGATCGTTTTGCCGAGGCGTTTGCAGAGTATTTGCACAAGGAGGTAAGGATCGACCATTGGGGTTATGCAGCTAATGAAGGACTTAGCAATGAGGAGCTGATCAAGGAATCCTACGTTGGTATTAGGCCTGCGCCTGGTTATCCTGCCTGTCCGGACCACTTGGAAAAGTTAACGTTGTGGGAATTGATGGAAGTGAAGGAAAAGATTGGGGTAGAATTGACAGATAGTTTGGCCATGTGGCCTGCGGCCAGTGTAAGTGGTTATTATTTTGGCAACCCAGAAGCTCGGTATTTTGGGGTAGGTAAAATAAAGGAAGACCAAGTGGCCGACTTTGCAGCAAGGAAAGGGATGTCCTTGGAAGAGGCAACCCGATGGTTGGCACCCAATATAGCCGATGATTAGGGGCCTGCAAGGTTGTTGTTTTGTCCTGCAAGGTTGTTGTTTTGTCCTGCAAGGTTGTTGTTTTGTCCTGCAAGGTTTTTTTTAACCTTGTAGGTCTGGATGTAGTGGGTTGGTGTCTAATATTGCGGATGATTGGGACCTGCATGGTTGTTGTTTAGACCTGCAAGGTTTCCAAAACCTTGTAGGTCTTGGCCTCGAAAGAAGAAGAAAGAATAGGTAAAGTTGGGTTGAAGTTGGATATTCCTTGCAGCAGGGATAGGAACGATATCTTTTTTATGACTTTGGAATAAAAAAATTAAGTGGATAGCCCGGCCACAAACCGACGGAAAGGAGTGTTTGTGGGCTGCCATAATAAAATAGAATAGAAAATAAGAATTAGGAATAGCCCATTTGTAGGGAACTAAATAAAATAATAGCTAATGTGCCTTTTCTAAAGAATAAGGAAGAGGATAGAGGGAGAAATTATGAAAGTAACGGAACACATAAAAAAAGCAGAGGGAAAGACATTGTTCTCCTTCGAGATTATACCACCGGTCAAAGGAAGAAGTATTCAGGAATTATACGATAATATTGACCCCTTAATGGAGTTTAAACCACCTTTCATTGACGTAACCACTTCTAGGGAGGAGTACGTTTACATAGATAGGGATGGTTTGTTGGATAAAAGATTGACCCGTATGAGACCCGGAACTGTAGGTATTTGTGCCTCTATACAGCACAAATACGGAGTTGATACCGTACCACACGTGCTTTGTGGTGGTTTCACCAAGGAAGAGACCGAATATGTGTTGGTGGATTGTCAATATTTGGGTATCCAAAATGTGATGGCCCTACGTGGGGATGCACGTAAGGAGGAACAGTATTTTAATCCTACCAAGGGCGGACATGCCTATGCTTCTGAACTGGTAAAACAGATCCAAGCCTTAAATCACGGTAATTATTTACATGACAAGGTAGAGACGGTCCATAGTGCCGATTTTTGTATCGGCGTTGCTGGGTATCCGGAAAAGCACTTAGAGGCACCATCCTTGATTACGGATTTGAAAAGGTTACAGGAAAAGGTAGAAGCTGGGGCCGATTATGTGGTGACACAAATGTTTTTTGATAATCAGAAGTTTTTCGAGTTTGTAGAGGCTGCGAAGAAAATGGGAATAAATGTGCCAATTATTCCCGGGATTAAGCCCATTGCGGTTAAGCGGCATTTGCAATTATTGCCACAGGTCTTTAAAATAGACCTGCCACAGGACTTGATAGATGCGGTGGACGATTGTTCCACTAATGCGGACGTACGTCAGGTAGGTATAGAGTGGGCCATTCAGCAATCCAAGGAACTGAAGGCGGCAGGGGTGCCCGTATTGCACTATTATTCCATGGGCAAATCCGATAATATTGAGGCTATTGCCAAAGAGCTTTTCTAAAAAGACCTCTGGCCCATTATTGCAGAATTAATTTTCTTGGGTACTGGAGAAGTGTAGCCAGCATTGTCAATATTTAGAAAACCTATTTTTAATTTTTCATTACATTTGCTCCCCATGAACCTAAGGCTATTTCTTATAGGCTGTCTGTCGACAGCTTTTTGCTTTTCACAAAATCCGAAAGAAACCAAGAGGTACACTTTGGATGTTAGTCAATACTATGGTTCGGTGCTCTTGCACAATACTGATATTTCACATTTGATCACCAATCATCCCGGTGGTATTATCCTGGGATACAATAGGAAGACTTATGGGGATGAGGAATGGCAGCAACTCTACAATTATCCGGATACGGGCTTTTCGTTCGTTTATCAGAATATGAACAACAGTACTTTGGGGGAGAATTATGGCCTATATGCCCATTACAATTTTTATTTTTTTAGAAGAAACCTTCAGTTTAGGTTGGGGCAGGGCATTGCCTATAACACCAACCCTTTTGATAAGAACGAAAATTTTAGGAACAACGCTTATGGTTCCCATTTTTTGAGTTCAACCTATTTGATGTTGAACTATCACAAGGAAAATTTGTTCAAAGGCTTGGGGCTCAAGGCCGGGATATCCCTGATACATTACTCCAATGCCAATGTTACCGCACCCAACACCTCTACCAATACCATGGCCCTCAATGTTGGCTTGACCTATGATCTGGATGGTGGCCGGGAAGAGGAATATATTAGAACCGAAAAATTGAAGGTTTCAGAGCCTATTAAACTTAATCTGGCCTTTAGGTCCGGTATAAATGAGAGTGATGTAGTGGATTCTGGCCAATATGCTTTTTATATTTTTTCTGCCTATGTAGACAAGCGCTTTACTAGAAGAAGTGCCCTGCAGCTGGGTACGGATGTGTATTTTTCCAACTTTTTAAAGGAACTTATACGCTATCAGTCGGTAGCCTTTCCTGAATATGGGGTACAACCGGATGATGATTATAAACGTGTTGGCGTGTTTTTGGGCCATGAATTGTTTATTAATAAAATGTCGGTTATTGCCCAGTTGGGTTACTATGTGTACTATCCTTTCGATTTTGAAGGAAAGGTTTATAATAGAATTGGCTTGAAGCGATATTTTTCGGATAAGGTCTATGGGGCGATAAGTTTAAAATCGCATGGTGCAAAAGCGGAAGCTGTGGAATTCGGGGTTGGAGTTAGGCTTTAGAGT
This sequence comes from Arenibacter sp. F20364, assembly GCF_023015905.1. Taxonomy (GTDB): domain Bacteria; phylum Bacteroidota; class Bacteroidia; order Flavobacteriales; family Flavobacteriaceae; genus Arenibacter. The sequence continues at coordinate 112,191 of NZ_JALKBD010000017.1, forward strand.
TTATTAATTGAACAGATATGCTGCTCAAATGATATAATATGATGAACTATTTTATTTTGAAGATAAGATTGGGGTGGAGGAGCTCTGCGACAAACGGTGCTAGAATTGGCCTGCTCTTGGCAATACTGTTGGTGTTTGTGAACTGCAATAGTGAGAATGCGCCCGATTGTTTTCAGAATGCGGGGGACATTATAAGAGAAATTGTGGAAGTGCCCAACTTTAACAAGATTACGGTCTATGAGAATGTGCAATTGACATTACGGCAGGGTAGTCCCTTAAAGGTAGAAGTGGAAACAGGGGAGTATTTGCGGAACGAAATTGAGGTGTTGGTCGAGGCAGACCGACTTTTATTGCGCGATACCAATGATTGTAATTTTACAAGAAAATACGGACTTACCAAGGTTTATGTTACGGCTCCCAATATTACGGAAATTAGAAGTAGTACCGGGCTCGATGTCCTTAGTGATGGTGTGTTGTCCTATCCCAGTTTAAACCTTATTTCAGAGAGCTTTAACGACCCCGATGCTGGCTATACCAGCGGGGAGTTTAATTTGGAGTTGGACACCCAAAGTTTGGCCATTGTTTCCAATGGAATTTCGTACTATAATTTAAGGGGCCAAACCCTTAATTTTAGTATTGTTTTTGCCTCAGGGGACTCCCGTTTGGAGGCCGAGGCCCTAATGGCGGATAACATTAGCTTTAACCATAGGGGTTCCAATGATATGCGCTTAAGTCCGCAGGAATCGCTTAAAGGCACTTTGCGGGGTACTGGAGATGTGGTCAGTTTTAATAGACCGGCCGTTGTGGAGGTTGAGCAATTGTATAAAGGAGAACTTATTTTCAGTGAGTAAGTAGGTATTTTTTTGATCTGAAATTGCAGGTTTTGCTGTTAGTGTAGTTAATTCCCAAGAGTTGGCAGAAGAGATCTCCAAGTAAGGCTCCAAACAGGAAAGCCTTAATATTAATCCATAGCAACCCCATGAATCCCATTCTAAAATATTTGAAGAATTTTTTTGCATCCCGCAGGGTAATCGTTGGTGATAAGGAATTATTGGGCAAGATCCAAGCGGATCAAATTTTGCAGAAGCTGGTTGATGATAATCGAGTTCCAGGCCTCGCCATTACTGTTCGCAAAAACAATGAGATATACTTTGAGAAAGGTTATGGATTTGCAGATGTTGAACATCAATCGCCCATAGACCCCCAAAATACGATCTTCAGGGTTGCCAGTGTATCCAAACCCATAGCAGCGGCTGCCTTGGCAAAAATGGTGGAGGAGGGGCTGTTGGACCTAGATACTTCCATTTATAAATACATTCCCTATTTTCCAAAAAAAGAGTTCGATTTTACGCTACGCCAATTAGCTGGACATACGGCGGGAATTAGGGGTTATCGAGGCGGGGAATATGGCCTAAACAAGCCGATGGGTATAAGGGAGTCGCTTTCCCTTTTCAGGGATGACGACCTTCTTTTTGAACCCGGAAAGGGATTTCAGTATACCAGTTTCGACTGGGTATTGATTTCTTTGGCCATGCAGGAGGTAAGTAGTATGCCCTTTGCGGATTATGTTCGGGAAAGAATCTTAAAGCCCAATGGTTTAAAAAACACCTTCCCGGAAGTTCCTGGTGACCTTCCTCCAAATTGTGCTACTTTTTATTCTAGGGGCAGATTAGGGTTTAGGAAGGCTATCCAAGTTAATAATTCATACAAATTGGCCGGAGGGGGCTATTTGTCCACGTCCTCTGATATAGCTCGTTTTGGGCAGGTTTACTTGGATTCCAAGTTTAGGGAGAATAAAATTCAATCCCAATTTCTCACCTCTGGGGTCATAAATGGTACTCCAACCTATTACGGACTTGGGTGGCAGGTTACCCAAGATAGGTTGGGCAGGAACTATTATGGCCATGTGGGAAATGGAGTTGGGGGCTATGCCGTATTTTATGTGTATCCGGAACAGGATATGGTTTTCTCTATTTTGATGAACTGTACCAATCCTGGAGTATTGGACACCTTGGAAGAGGTTATTGAACTTTTTCTTGGAGAGGTCGTTGCATAACTACTTTTGCGTAAAACCCTTATAGATTACTCAATATATTTAGGATTGACCCGTTTATATAGTACAATTTTTAATAATAGAGAAAAACTGATTTTCTATTAAATTGTTAGGTCTAAAATACCGATATTTAAGACTTGGAACAAATTAAGAAAAGAAGATTAGGTATTTTAAGAGATCCTAAAGGGAAACTAAATTGAAGAACAATTTATCGATGAAAAAAGATGTAATACCCTTGTTGTTGGCCATAGTTTTGGTTCTTATTTCCATAGGAATGAATTTATTTATGAATATTGAACTTGATGGAGCATTATACATAGGGATTGGTTGGCTAAGCGTTGCATCATTTTTTTACTTTGTGGATAAGAGGATTTATTTGTTCGCTTTTGGCGCAACTTTATTGGCTGGATTATTTAGTTTGATCGATATATATTATGTTTCACTAAAGTTCCAAATTGGCTTCTTTTTGGTAAATCCAATTTTTATCCTTTTAATTTTTGGCTTTATTTTTCTCAATTGGGATGGGATAAAAACGCTATTGGCTGAGGTGCCAAAATTAAGGGGTAAGTAATACTCTTTGTAGTCCTAATATTTTCAACTGGACCTTTACTCCCTAGTATTTCTGATTGAGTATTCTAAAAAGGAATCAAGTATATTTAATAAGTTTCCGATATTGTTATATATGGTAGTTGTTCCTGCTATTTGATACCTTTTTATTCAATTTGGATAGCCTTGAAAATTAATGGGGTCATCCTCAAAATGGGTGTGAGTTAGAAAAAGATAATATAAATTATCGCAGTATTCGTGTCCTGTTCATTTTTTGCATCGCCCAAAAAATGACCAGGGCCGAATAACCAAGGTGCCGTGCATCTTGGTTAGAAGGAGCCAGCTGTAGCAAGGCCTACGCTGATTTTAAATTTCTTTAAGTCTACACACTTTCCACGGCCGCACCGCCCAGGCCGCTTTCACTTGGGTGAAATGCTCTATGGACGCCTGCCTGGCGGAAGACAGGGCTTCCGCCGCCTAATGCGAAAACCACTTGATTTAAGACGAAATCGAAGATTCACGAAAACCTATAAAAAACAACAATAACCACTTAAGTAAATTGAAAATAGGCCGGTACTTTGTTACGTTTATCCAATAGTGTCGATAGATCATTGTTTTTTATCGAATACCACCATAAATTGCCTTAGAAGTTTGTTGTTGGATCGGTCTTCTTCCGTGGTGGAGATGACATGGCCGTAAAGAATTATTGAAGCCTTGGAAATAATTTAGGCCATGGCATCGGTCCTTAAAATCCCGAGATTTTAGGGACCACATAGTGAAGAA
>NZ_JALKBD010000179.1 GCF_023015905.1 Arenibacter sp. F20364
GGAATTGATCTTGGCAGCCGTTACGGCATCATCGGCCAGTTCATTCGCCGTAATTCCGCTTGCAGCTACATCCAATGTATATGGATCAGCATTAGTTCCTGATCCGGAACGTACTAATGTAGCATCTGTCGCATTTAAGATTTCATTTCCAATCACACCATCCACTTCTGTTACCGTCACAGAACCTAAATCAATTAGAATCCAGTCGGTCCCATCCCATTGCATTACCTGCCCGGAGACAGTACCATCAGCTATATTTTCCAATTGCACCGCATCATCGGCCAATTTAGCATTGGTCACCGCATCAGGGCCAAG
>NZ_JALKBD010000180.1 GCF_023015905.1 Arenibacter sp. F20364
GAGGATCTTTCCATAGTAACAGCCAAAATAGGTGATGGAGCAGTGACTACCGTAAAATTGGGTGATGATGCCGTGACCAATGCTAAATTGGCCGATGATGCGGTTCAGACAGAAAATATATTAAACGGAACCATTTTAACAGAAGATATTTCCTCAGGTGGTAATGATAAAGTTTTGGTTACCGATGCAGTAGGAACGGTAGCCTGGGTGGACAAGTCGAGCTTTGATGCCATTGCAGATCAGGTAACTATAACAGGTTTAGGTACTACCTTGGATCCTTTTAAGGTAGAGGATCTTTCCATAGTAACAGCCAA
>NZ_JALKBD010000181.1 GCF_023015905.1 Arenibacter sp. F20364
ATCGTTACCTGATCCGCAATAGCATCGAAGCTCGACTTGTCGATCCACTCCACCGTTCCAACGGCATCCGTAACCAGAACCTTGTCGTTGCCTCCTGAGGAAATATCCTCTGTAAGGATGGTACCGTTCAAAATATTTTCTGTCTGAACGGCATTGTCCGCCAACTTAGCGTTGGTCACGGCATCGGCACCAAGTTTCGCTGTAACTATTGATAGATCCTCTACTTTGAAGGGATCCAAGGTAGTGCCCGCACCGGTAATCGTTACCTGGTCCGCAATGGCAGCAAAGCTCGACTTGTCGATCCACTCAAC
>NZ_JALKBD010000182.1 GCF_023015905.1 Arenibacter sp. F20364
TACTGCATCGGTTACCAAGACCTTATCGTTACCACCTGAGGAAATATCCTCTGTTAAAATGGTACCGTTCAAAATATTTTCTGTCTGAACGGCATCGTCCGCCAACTTGGCATTGGTCACCGCATCGGCCCCAAGTTTGGCTGTTACTATGGAAAGGTCTTCCACCTTGAAAGGATCCAAAGTAGTACCAACTCCAGTAATCGTTACCTGATCCGCAATGGCATCGAAGCTCGACTTGTCAACCCAGGCTACAGTTCCTACTGCATCGGTTACCAAGACCTTATCGTTACCACCTGAGGAAATATCCTC
>NZ_JALKBD010000018.1 GCF_023015905.1 Arenibacter sp. F20364
GTAACACCATCACCGTCACAGTCTGCATTCTTCCATTCCGTGGACGGGCTACAGTTTTGATGTGCCAAGACAAAATCGCAGGGATCCAAAGGATCAGTACCGTCTTCTTTCTCTTTTTCGTTGGTTACACCGTCACCGTCACAATCAGCATTTTTCCAATTAGATGAAGGCGCGCAGTTTTGATGGGCCAAAATAAAATCGCATGGATTATTTGGATCTGTACCGTCCTCATGTTCTTTATCATTGGTCACTCCGTCCCCATCACTATCCGTTGGAGGAACGGCCTTGGTGTATGTCTCAAAAATTTCGGTCTTTAAAACTGTTGTATTTTTTGCATAAAGGAAATTAACAGAAAAAGGGCTCCAATAAAACATTTGCAAATGGCCTTCCACCTTCGAAGATATGTCCACATTATAACCAACAGTGAATATTCCATCCAATTTAGAAGAAACATTTTTGGGTACATCCGCATAAGAAGACATATTTCCAAAAAAACAAAAGACAGCGATAAGCAAAATATTGGGAAACCATTTTTTCCTATATTTCACAAAAGTAATATTCTCCATAAATGATAGTTTTATATCAACTGATCACCATGGCACAATAGGTAAAAAATAAATGTAAGAAGTTGGGGCCAACTCCAATATTACATGCAAGATATATCTAAAAAATCAATACTCATAAGGTTTTTAAGCCATAAATTATATAAAATCTGCCAATAACCGTATTACTCGACAAAGTGTTAAAAAATCACAAAACCGACCTTGGACAAATTCAGTAAATCACGTAAAAATCGTTTGTCAATTAGTATTTTATTGTAGGTTTTTTCGTAGGAAAAAAGTAAGCAAAAGGTGTGTTTTATTGCAATATCAAACGAATATTTTATAATTAACGACTAAAATTATCCTGCCTTAAAACCGGAAAAAAAGTTTACTTAAATTTTGGATCCTCCCAAAAAATCTAAATAACAATTTACCAACCACAAAAAGTATAATACAACGAAGGCAAACCTAAACAAACCTCAAAAGAAAAATCCCAATAAGTCGACCAAAACCTAAGAAATAATATAATACCCCAATCAAATCTGAAATATCCATCAATTAATATTTCTTTACAGTATTTACCGGCATATGCTGGTTAAAAAAAATTAATTTGACTTATTTTTGCCGAAATCAAATAATCAATGAGTTTTAGGGAACAAATTGAAAGAAGAAGGACTTTCGGTATCATATCACATCCCGATGCGGGAAAAACAACACTAACAGAAAAACTACTGCTTTTCGGGGGTGCCATTCAGGAAGCGGGAGCCGTGAAAAACAATAAGATAAAGAAAACTGCTACCAGTGACTTTATGGAGATTGAAAAACAAAGGGGTATTTCTGTAGCTACCTCTGTTCTTGCCTTTATTTACAGAGACAAAAAAATAAATATCCTGGATACTCCTGGTCACAAGGATTTTGCGGAAGATACTTTTAGAACCTTGACCGCCGTTGACAGCGTTATAGTTGTTGTTGATGTTGCAAAAGGTGTGGAAGAGCAAACAGAAAAATTGGTAGAAGTTTGTAGAATGCGAAACATTCCAATGATTGTATTCATCAACAAATTGGACCGGGAAGGTAAGGACGCTTTCGATTTGTTGGATGAGGTAGAACAGAAATTAGGTCTTTCTGTAACCCCTTTAAGTTTCCCCATAGGCATGGGTTATGATTTCAAAGGAATCTATAATATTTACGAAAAAAACATCAACCTTTTTAGTGGGGACAGCAAAAAGAATATTGAGGACACTATTGCTTTTGATGATATAAACAACCCACAACTTGAAAAAATCATAGGCGCAAAAGCAGCTTCAGAACTTAGGGACAATTTAGAGTTGGTAAACGGAGTATACCCCCCATTTGACAAGGAAAGCTACCTAAAGGGAACACAACAACCAGTATTTTTTGGTTCTGCCCTCAATAATTTTGGGGTAAGGGAATTATTAGATTGTTTTATAGATATTGCTCCCTCACCACGGCCCAAAATGGCTGAAGAACGCTTGGTACAAGCCAATGAAAAAGAGTTAACGGGATTTGTATTTAAGATACACGCCAATATGGATCCAAAGCACAGGGATCGTCTCGCATTCATAAAAATTGTTTCCGGAACTTTTGAAAGAAACAAACCGTATTTACACGTTAGGCAAAACAAAAAATTAAAATTCTCCAGTCCCAATGCATTTTTCGCCGAGAAGAAAGAAATTGTGGATATTTCCTATCCTGGGGATATAGTTGGTTTACATGACACCGGAAATTTTAAAATTGGAGATACCTTGACGGAAGGCGAAATTTTGCACTACAAAGGAATTCCTAGTTTTTCTCCAGAGCATTTTAGGTATATCAATAATGCCGATCCCATGAAGGCCAAACAGCTGAACAAAGGTATTGATCAATTGATGGATGAAGGGGTTGCCCAGTTATTCACCCTTGAAATGAACAATAGAAAGATTATAGGGACGGTAGGCGCCCTACAGTTTGAAGTAATACAATACCGTTTGGAGCATGAATATGGTGCAAAATGTACTTATGAAAATTTCCCGGTTTACAAAGCCTGTTGGGTAGATCCAAAAGACAAGAACAGCGAGGAGTTCAAAGAATTTAAGCGCGTAAAGCAGAAGTTTTTGGCCATGGACAAGAGAAAACAACTGGTTTTTCTTGCGGATTCCCAATTTTCATTGCAAATGACACAGCAAAAATACCCCAATGTAAAACTTCATTTTACTTCCGAATTCGACTAAATGAAAACTCGATACCCATAAAACTAAAAAACCTTCTGTATTCACAGAAGGTTTTTTAATTATTAAGCCTCACCCGTTGGACCAAAATTCAATGGAATTGGGGGCTGCTCATAATCCTTTATGGTACCATGGGCTTTTTCAAAGCGACTAACATTATCGCCTAGCGCCTTTAAGAATTTCTTGGCATGCTGTGGGGTAAGTACAATTCTACTTTTAACCTTTGCCTTGGGAGCCCCGGGCATCATACTAATAAAATCTACTACAAACTCCGAAACAGAATGATTGATTATTGCTAGGTTGGAATATATACCCTCAGCCGTCTTTTCATCCAATTCTATATTGATCTGTTTTTGGTTTTGATCTTTATCACTCATTATAAAAAATGATTATCTATTACTATTTAACTAAACGGCAATGTACAAAGAACAATTTAATTGCCAATTGTCCAAAAAAAAACCTCGGTGAATAACACCGAGGTTTTGATTATTTAGAATTTCAATTCCTCTTTTCGGGCCATGATTTCATCGTATTCCTCTTTGGAACCTACAATGATATTTTCATAATCCCTCATTCCCGTTCCTGCTGGTATTTTATGTCCAACAATTACGTTTTCTTTCAATCCTTCCAGAGTATCTACCTTACCGCTTACCGCAGCCTCGTTAAGTACTTTGGTCGTCTCTTGGAACGATGCGGCCGAGATAAATGATTTCGTCTGTAAGGAAGCACGTGTAATTCCTTGTAGGATAGGTGTGGCAGTTGCAGCCACAGCATCCCTGGCAGTAACCAAATTCTTATCATTTCTTTTAAGAATCGAGTTTTCATCCCTTAATTCACGAGCACTTACAATCTGGCCTGGTTTTAAGTTTTCGGATTCCCCGGCATCCTCTACTACTTTCTGTCCAAAAATCTCATCGTTCTCTTGGATGAAATCATCCTTGTGAACCAACTGATTTTCTAAGAAGATAGTATCTCCCGGATCCTCAATACGCACTTTACGCATCATTTGGCGAACCACTACCTCAAAGTGCTTATCATTGATCTTCACCCCTTGTAAACGATATACTTCCTGAACTTCGTTCACCAAGTACTGTTGTACAGCTGAAGGTCCTTTGATGGCCAAAATATCCTCAGGAGTAATAGATCCATCGGATAATGGCATCCCGGCACGTACGTAATCATTTTCTTGAACAAGAATTTGATTAGACAATTTAACCAAGTATTTCTTAACCTCACCCAATTTGGATTCAATGATAATCTCGCGGTTACCTCTCTTTATCTTACCAAAGGAAACAACACCGTCAATCTCGGAAACAACAGCAGGGTTGGATGGGTTACGCGCTTCGAACAATTCGGTAACTCTTGGAAGACCACCCGTAATATCCCCAGCCTTAGCTGATTTACGTGGTATCTTGACCAAGATCTTACCTTCACTGATCTTGTCACCATTATCCACCATAATGTGCGAACCAACCGGAAGGTTATAAGAACGCAACACCTCATCCTTATTGTTCTTGATCAATAAAGTCGGTATTAATTTCTTGTTCCTAGATTCAGAAATTACTTTTTCTTGGAATCCGGTCTGTTCATCAATTTCAACCTGATAGGTAACACCTTGTTCTATGTTCTCGTATGCGATCTGTCCCGGGAATTCTGAAACAATAACCCCGTTATATGGATCCCAAGAACAAATAACCTTACCTTTTTCGACTTTTTCGCCATTCTTAATGAACAACTGTGAACCGTAAGGAATGTTATTGGTACTTAGGGTTATTCCCGTCTTAGCATCAACAATCTTAATTTCTGATGTCCTAGAGATTACTATATCTGATTTTTTACCTTCTCCATCTTGACTGGAAACTGTCCTTAAATCCTCAATTTCAGCAATTCCAGCAAATCTAGCCTCCAATTTGTTTTCTTCAGAGATGTTACCGGCAATACCTCCCACGTGGAAAGTACGCAATGTCAACTGTGTACCTGGCTCACCGATCGACTGTGCAGCTACTACACCAACAGCCTCACCACGCTGAACCATTTTATTGGTAGACAAGTTTCTTCCATAACATTTACCACAAATACCTTTCTGGGCTTCACATGTCAAGGCAGAACGTACCTCTACTTTTTCAACAGGGGATGCCTCTATCTTCTTGACATCGGATTCCATAATTTCTTGACCTGCCTTTAAAAGCAATTCTTCCGAAATAGGATCATAAACATCATGTAACGAAACCCTACCAAGAATACGCTCCCCTAAAGTCTCGACAATCTCTTCATTTTTCTTGAGTGCCTCTACCTGAACCCCTCTCAGCGTTTCACAATCCTCAATATTGATAATAACATCTTGGGAAACATCTACCAAACGACGCGTTAGATAACCCGCATCTGCAGTTTTCAAGGCCGTATCCGCAAGACCTTTACGTGCACCGTGAGTAGATATAAAGTATTCAAGAATGGATAGACCCTCTTTAAAGTTGGACAAAATAGGATTTTCAATAATTTCCCCACCACCAGCTGTAGATTTCTTAGGCTTCGCCATCAATCCACGCATACCGGTCAGCTGACGAATCTGCTCCTTGGAACCCCTTGCTCCAGAATCCAACATCATATACACAGAGTTAAATCCTTGCTGATCTTCACGAATACGCTTCATTGCCAATTCTGTCAACATGGCATTGGTAGAGGTCCAAACGTCAATAACCTGATTGTAACGTTCGTTATTGGTAATAAGCCCCATGTTATAGTTGGCCATAATACCATCTACCTGCGTATTGGCATCGGCAATCATTTCATGCTTCTCTGGCGGAATAATAATATCTCCCAAGCTAAAGGACAATCCACCTTTAAAAGCGAATTCATATCCCATAGTCTTAATCTTATCCAAGAACTCCGCTGTTGTTGGCACATCAGTAACACTTAAAATATTACCAATAATATCCCTTAGCGATTTCTTGTTCAAAACCTCATTGATGTAACCGGCCTGTTCTGGAACTACCATGTTAAACAATACCCTACCGACTGTTGTTGGTATGATCTGATTAACCAATTCACCAGCTTCATTAAAATCTTTTGCACGTACCTTAATACCCGCGTTAAGTTCCAGTTTACCTTCATTAAAGGCAATTACCACCTCTTCATAAGAATAGAAAGTAAGTCCTTCTCCTTTAACCACTAACTCTGGGGTAGACTTCTTTTCTTTGGTCATATAATATAGACCCAAGACCATATCCTGAGAAGGTACGGTAATAGGCGAACCATTTGCAGGGTTCAGGATATTATGTGATGCCAACATTAAAAGTTGTGCCTCCAAAATAGCCTCAGGTCCCAAAGGCAAATGAACTGCCATTTGATCCCCATCAAAATCCGCGTTAAATGCAGTACAAACCAGAGGGTGCAAACGTATAGCCTTACCTTCTATAAGTTTTGGCTGGAATGCTTGAATACCTAGTCTGTGCAATGTAGGAGCACGGTTCAACAATACTGGATGTCCTTTTAAAACATTTTCAAGAATATCCCAAACTACCGGCTCTTTCTTATCTATAATCTTCTTAGCAGATTTCACCGTTTTTACAATACCCCTTTCAATCAACTTACGGATTACAAATGGCTTGTAAAGTTCGGCTGCCATATCTTTTGGCAGACCGCATTCAAACAACTGCATTTCCGGCCCAACGACGATTACGGAACGAGCGGAATAATCCACACGTTTACCCAAAAGGTTCTGACGGAAACGACCTTGCTTTCCTTTCAATGAATCTGAAAGTGACTTAAGCGGCCTATTGGATTCAGTTTTAACTGCAGATGCCTTACGCGTGTTATCGAATAAAGAATCCACTGCCTCTTGAAGCATACGCTTCTCATTTCTAAGAATAACTTCTGGCGCCTTGATCTCTACCAATCTCTTAAGACGGTTGTTTCTAATGATAACCCTTCTGTAAAGATCGTTCAGATCCGAAGTTGCAAAACGACCACCATCCAATGGTACCAATGGACGTAATTCAGGTGGAATAACAGGGATTACCTTCATGATCATCCAATCCGGTCTGTTCTCCCTATTTTCCTGTGATTCCCTCAAAGCTTCAACTACTTGAAGTCTTTTTAAGGCCTCGGTCTTACGTTGTTTGGAAGTTTCGGTATTCGCCTTATGTCTTAATTCATAAGACAATTGGCTCAAGTCTATTCTAGCCAAAAGATCAATAAGACATTCCGCACCCATTTTAGCGATAAACTTATTTGGGTCGGAATCTTCCAAGTATTGATTCTCTTGTGGAATGGACTCCAATATATTTAAATACTCCTCTTCGCTCAAGAAATCCATTTTTTGGATTTCCTCACCGTCCGGTCCTTTGGCAATACCTGGCTGAATTACTACATAACGCTCGTAGTAAATTATCATATCCAATTTCTTGGAAGGTAAACCTAAAAGGTAACCAATTTTATTGGGCAGGGAGCGGAAATACCAGATATGGGCAACAGGAACTACCAAATTAATGTGTCCTACCCTATCTCTACGTACCTTTTTCTCCGTTACTTCTACCCCACAACGATCACAAACAATCCCACGGTAACGGATTCTTTTATACTTTCCACAGGCACACTCGTAATCCTTTACAGGACCAAAAATACGCTCACAAAATAGACCATCCCGCTCAGGTTTGTGCGTTCTATAGTTAATAGTTTCAGGTTTTAAAACCTCACCTCTTGACTCTGCCAAAATAGCTTCTGGAGATGCCAAACCGATTGAAATTTTATCGAACCTTTTAATGGTATTATTATCTTTTAGTCTAGCCATAACTATATTCTGATACTAATTTAATTCTTGTTATTAGGAATAGTGTTCAAAACCAATCCTTGTTATTCTTCCAATCTAATATCCAAACCTAATCCCTTAAGTTCGTGCATTAATACGTTGAAAGATTCTGGCAAACCAGGTTCTGGCATGGTCTCTCCTTTTACGATAGACTCATACGTTTTAGCCCTACCTATAACATCATCCGATTTAACGGTCAATATTTCACGTAGAGTAGCTGAGGCACCATATGCTTCCAGCGCCCAAACTTCCATCTCTCCAAAACGCTGTCCACCAAATTGTGCTTTACCGCCCAATGGCTGCTGCGTAATAAGTGAGTATGGTCCAATTGAACGAGCGTGCATCTTATCATCTACCATATGTCCTAATTTCAACATATAGATAACCCCAACTGTCGCCGGCTGATCAAAACGCTGACCCGTACCACCATCGTGAAGATAGGTATGTCCAAATCTTGGGATTCCAGCTTCATCGGTATAGGCATTGATTTCTTCCAAGGTAGCACCGTCAAAAATTGGGGTCGCATATTTCTTCCCTAATTTTAAACCAGCCCATCCTAAAACAGTTTCATATATCTGTCCAATGTTCATACGGGAAGGTACCCCCAACGGATTCAATACGATATCCACAGGCGTTCCGTCCTCTAGGAACGGCATGTCCTCATGACGTACAATTCTGGAAACGATACCTTTGTTTCCGTGACGACCTGCCATTTTATCACCAACCTTAAGTTTACGCTTTTTAGCAATATAAACTTTGGCCAATTTCATAATACCGGCAGGCAATTCATCTCCTACAGAAATAGTGAACTTATCTCTTCTTAGGTTACCTTGAAGATCGTTCAATTTTATCTTATAGTTGTGCAAAAGATCGGTTACCATGGTATTGCTTTCCTTATCCGTTGTCCAACTTCCTCCAACCAAATGGGCGAAATCGTCAACTGCGTTCAACATTTTCATGGTATACTTCTTTCCTTTTGGCAGCACTTCTTCGCCAAGGTCGTTCAATACCCCTTGTGAAGTTTTACCGTTGACCAATGTAAATAGCTTTTCGACCAATACATCTTTCAATTGTTGGAATTTTACTTCGTATTCCAATTCCAATTTGGAAAGCTCTTCCTTGTCCTCGGAACGTTTACGCTTATCTTTTACAGATCTTGAGAACAATTTCTTATCAATAACAACCCCTCTAAGTGATGGGGATGCCTTTAGTGATGCATCTTTTACGTCACCAGCTTTGTCACCAAAAATAGCTCGTAATAATTTTTCTTCCGGAGTAGGATCTGACTCACCTTTGGGAGTGATCTTACCTATCAAAATATCTCCAGGCTTAACTTCCGCTCCAATACGGATCATTCCGTATTCATCCAAATCCTTGGTTGCTTCTTCAGAAACGTTGGGGATATCATTGGTCAACTCTTCAGCTCCCAATTTGGTATCCCTTACCTCCAAGGCGTACTCATCAACGTGGATAGACGTAAAGATGTCCTCACGAACCACTTTTTCAGAAATTACGATCGCATCCTCAAAGTTATAACCTTTCCATGGCATAAAAGCCACAACCAAGTTTCTACCTAAGGCCAGTTCACCACTTTCCGTTGCATAACCTTCACAAAGCACCTGACCCTTTTTAACCTTGTAACCCTTTTTAACAATAGGCTTAAGGTTAATACTGGTCCCTTGGTTTGTTTTTCTAAATTTTACCAATTCATAAGTCTTGGAATCTTCTTCGAAGCTCACCAATCTTTGCTCTTCGGTACGGTCGTATTTAATAGTGATTTTTTGGGAATCAACATATTCTATAACCCCATCTCCTTCAGCATTGATCAATACCCTTGAATCTGACGCCACTTGACGCTCCAAACCTGTACCTACAATAGGTGATTCCGGCTTCAATAATGGAACTGCCTGACGCATCATGTTAGATCCCATCAAGGCCCTGTTGGCATCATCATGTTCCAAAAATGGAATCAAAGATGCCGAAATAGACGCTATCTGGTTTGGCGCAACATCGGTATAATGAATTTCCGCAGGATCTACTACAGGAAAATCACCTTCTTCCCTTGCAATTACCTTTTCAGCCGTAATTGATCCTTTTTCATCCATAGGAATGTTTGCCTGGGCAATTTTCATTCCTTCTTCCTCTTCTGCACTTAGATAGGTGAAATCTTCAATGTTCACCGCACCGTTCTCTACCTTGCGATATGGTGTTTCCAAGAAGCCCATTGGGTTTACCTTGGCAAATACCGAAAGTGAGGATATTAGTCCAATGTTCGGTCCTTCTGGAGTTTCAATAGGACAAAGTCTACCGTAGTGCGTATAGTGGACGTCACGTACCTCAAACCCTGCTCTTTCCCTTGAAAGACCACCTGGTCCCAATGCTGACAATCTTCTCTTGTGCGTAATCTCGGCCAATGGATTTGTTTGATCCATGAACTGCGATAACTGGTTAGTACCAAAGAAAGAGTTGATTACCGAAGACAAAGTCTTGGCATTGATCAAATCTATCGGGGTAAACACCTCGTTATCACGTACGTTCATACGCTCGCGAATTGTTCTGGCCATACGGGCCAGACCAACACCGAATTGCTGGGATAATTGCTCACCAACAGTCCTTACCCTACGGTTGGAAAGGTGGTCAATATCATCGATCTCAGCTTTTGAATTGATCAACTCGATCAAATATTTTATAATGGTAATGATATCTTCCTTGGTCAAGACCTGCTTGTCCATCCCAATATCCAATCCCAATTTTTTGTTCATTCTATAACGCCCAACCTCTCCAAGGTTATAACGCTGATCGGAGAAAAACAATTTGTCTATAATTCCACGTGCCGTTTCCTCATCTGGCGGTTCAGCATTACGCAATTGACGATAAATATGTTCAACAGCTTCCTTTTCAGAGTTGGTAGGATCCTTTTGAAGGGTATTATGGATAATGGCATAATCGCTTTGTGCATTATTCTCTTTATGCAATAGAATAGTTTTCACATCTGCTTCCAATATCTCATTTATATGATCCTTTTCCAAAATAGTGTCACGGTCCAGGATAATCTCATTTCTCTCAATAGATACCACTTCACCGGTATCCTCATCCACAAAATCCTCATGCCATGTATTCAATACTCTTGCTGCCAATTTACGGCCCAAGACTTTTTTCAATCCGGCATTGGAAACTTTAACCTCTTCCGAAAGGTCGAATATCTCCAAAATATCCTTGTCCCTTTCAAAACCAATGGCTCTGAACAAAGTAGTAACCGGTAATTTTTTCTTTCTATCAATATAGGCGTACATTACACCATTGATATCTGTTGCAAATTCTATCCAAGAACCTTTAAAAGGAATTACTCTGGCAGAATATAATTTAGTTCCGTTAGCATGGAAGGATTGACCAAAGAAAACCCCAGGTGAACGGTGCAATTGGGAAACAACAACACGTTCCGCGCCATTGATCACGAAGGTACCACTAGGAGTCATATAAGGAATAGTCCCTAAGTACACATCTTGTACAATAGTCTCAAAATCCTCATGCTCTGGATCCGTACAATATAATTTTAATCTTGCTTTTAATGGAACACTATATGTAAGTCCACGCTCAATACATTCTTGAATGGAATATCTAGGTGGATCAATGAAATAATCTAAAAATTCTAATACGAACTGGTTCCTTGTGTCTGTAATGGGAAAGTTTTCCATGAAGGTGTTGTACAAGCCTTCATTGCCCCTTTCGTCAGATTTAGTTTCAAGTTGAAAAAAATCTTGAAATGATTTAATCTGAATGTCCAAGAAATCCGGATAATTCGGCGTGTTCTTAGCGGATGCGAAACTTATTCTTTCAGTCTGATTTGTGAACATCTATGGACAAAATTTTGATCGTGAATACTATAATTGGGTTGTGTATGCCATTATACACGGTATGTATAAAAAGGCTTAGGTCTAGCCACAAAAAGCGGAAAGACCTAAACCAAAATAATAATGGTTGTCGTTGCTATTATTTAAGCTCAACTTCCGCTCCTGCTTCTTCCAAAGATTTTTTAATTCCTTCAGCTTCGTCTTTAGAAACACCTTCCTTAACGGCTTTTGGCGCGCTATCAACGATGTCCTTAGCATCTTTCAATCCTAAACCAGTTAATTCCTTAACCAATTTAACTACTGCCAATTTAGAAGCACCAGCTGCTTTCAATACAACATCGAACTCTGATTTTTCTTCAGCAGCCTCACCACCTTCAGCAGCACCGCCACCAGCAGCAACAGCAACTGCAGCAGCAGCAGGCTCTATACCATATTCTTCTTTTAATATATTAGCCAACTCATTTACTTCTTTTACTGTAAGGTTAACCAATTGTTCTGCGAAATCTTTTAAATCTGCCATTTTTCTATCGTTTAATAAAATTTTAAAATATAATTGTTTTTAGTGCGTACGTATTATCTTTCTGATAATGTCTTAAGGATTCCAGCAAGTTTACCACCACCAGATTTAAGTCCAGATATAACATTTTTGGCTGGGGATTGTAACAATCCAATAATTTCTCCAACCATTTCTTCTTTAGACTTAATGCTCTCTAAAGCATCCAATTGATCATCACCAACATAAATTGCTTCGGCAATATATGCTCCCTTCAACAAAGGCTTGTTAGACTTTTTTCTAAAAGTCTTGATCAGCTTTGCAGGTGCATTTCCGGTTTCCGAAAACATTAAAGAAGTATTTCCCTTTAATACTGTTGGAAGTTCACCGAAATCCTTATCCGAAGCCTCCATTGCTTTTGCAAGCAAGGTATTTTTAACTACAGCAAGTTTTATATCAGCCTTGTAACAAGCCCTTCTTAAAGCTGAAGTCGTCTCAGCATTTAATCCAGAAATATCGGCTAAATATATAGTGGAGCTATCCCCTAACTGCGCAGTTAAATCTTGTATAACATTTAATTTTTCTTCTCTTGTCATAATAAAAATTTTTAACTACCAGTTAAACTACTTTTGGATCCAATGCAACACTAGGACTCATGGTACTGGACATGTAAACAGTTTTCACATATACCCCTTTGGCCGCAGTTGGCTTCAATTTCATCAATGTATCCAACAGTTCGTTGGCGTTATCTGCAATCTTATCAGCCGAGAAAGAAACTTTCCCTATTGCAGCGTGCACAATTCCTGTTTTATCCACTTTAAAATCAATCTTACCAGCTTTTACTTCTGCAACCGCCTTGGCCACATCCATAGTAACAGTACCTGTCTTTGGATTTGGCATAAGACCTCTTGGCCCCAAGACCCTACCTAAAGGACCTAGCTTACCCATAACACTTGGCATTGTGATGATAACATCAACATCTGTCCAACCGCCTTTAATTTTTTCCAAATATTCGTCCAACCCTACGAAATCAGCTCCAGCCTCTTTAGCCTCCGCTTCTTTGTCCGGTGTTACCAAAGCCAAAACCTTAACATCTTTACCGGTACCGTGGGGAAGTGTAACAACACCACGCACCATTTGATTGGCCTTTCTTGGGTCAACGCCCAAACGTACGGCCAATTCAACCGATGAATCGAATTTTGTATTGGTTATTTCTTTTACTAAAGCAGATGCCTCTTCAACAGAATAGAGTTTGTTCTTATCTATTTTACCGTGGGCTTCTTTTTGCTTCTTTGTTAATTTTGCCATTCTAAATTGCTTTTAAGATTTTAAAAAGGTCTATTGCCTGCAACTTTTAAACCCATAGATCTAGCTGTACCAGCAACCATACTCATTGCGGATTCTACCGTGAAGGCATTTAGATCTACCATTTTGTCTTCAGCGATCAACTTGATCTGATCCCAAGATACACTTGCAACCTTGTTTCTGTTAGGCTCGCCAGATCCTTTTTTAATCTTAGCCGCTTCCATTAATTGAACTGCCGCCGGCGGTGTCTTTACGACGAAGTCGAACGACTTGTCTTTATAAACCGTGATCGCAACTGGCAATACTTTGCCTGGCTTGTCCTGTGTACGCGCATTGAATTGCTTACAGAACTCCATAATGTTGACCCCGGCAGCACCTAAAGCGGGTCCAACCGGTGGCGACGGATTCGCTGCACCTCCCCTAACTTGTAGTTTAACTACTTTACTTACTTCTTTTGCCATTGTTTAAAATTAAATTTAAAAAGTGTTAATTTGGAAGCAACACTTCTTTTATCTATGTAACAGTTCTTATTAAACTTTTTCTACTTGCATATAGCTGAGTTCCAATGGTGTTTTTCTTCCGAAAATTTTCACCATTACCTCCAGCTTGCGCTTTTCTTCATTAATCTTTTCAACGGTACCGTTAAAACCATTGAATGGCCCATCAATAACCTTCACGGTTTCACCAAACACAAATGGTATGGCCACACTATCAGTCTTAACAGCCAATTCATCCACTTTCCCAAGCATTCTATTTACTTCGGATTTTCTCAAAGGAACAGGATCCCCGCCTTTAGTCTCACCCAAAAATCCAATAACATTGGTAATAGAACGGATAATATGAATCATCTCACCTCCAAGGTTAGCTTTGATCATAATATATCCAGGAAAATAAACACGTTCTTTATTTATTTTTTTTCCGTTTCTTATTTGGACTACTTTTTCTGTAGGAACAAGTACTTCTTCCAAATAATCCTCAAAACCCAGCCTAGCGACTTCCGCCTCTATATAGCCTTTAATTTTGTTTTCCTGACCACTTACAGCTCTTACAACATACCACTTCTTATCCAATACTTCTGACATACAGTGCTTCTTAATTGATTATGTTATTGAAATACAGTTGTATCAACTTACCAAACAAACTATCAACACCCCAAGTCGCAAGCGCAAAAATTATGGAAAACACGGCTACGATTACCATCAAGTTGGAAGACTCCGCCCTCGTAGGTAAAGTAACGTTATTCCTAAGTTCGTCTATAGATTCTCTTATATATGTAATCATGCTGCGAAATATTTATTTTCTTAACTATACAACAAGCCCTTAAAAATATACTGACGACATCATCCCTATCAGAAAGTAACCCATTATATCTTGCACGGGCGGAGAGGCTCGAACTCCCGACACCTGGTTTTGGAGACCAGTGCTCTACCAACTGAGCTACACCCGTTTATATTTACATTGAAAGGTATCCCGCTTTAGCAAGACACCCTCAATATAAACAATACTATATTAAAATATTAATCTAATATCTTGGTAACCTGACCTGCACCAACTGTTCTACCACCTTCACGGATCGCAAAACGCAAACCTTCGCTAAGTGCAATTGGAGACAACAAGTCAACAATAATAGTAAGGTTATCACCAGGCATAACCATCTCAACTCCACTAGGAAGATTAATAGTTCCGGTAACATCTGTAGTTCTTACATAGAACTGAGGACGGTAGTTATTATGGAATGGAGTGTGACGTCCACCTTCTTCTTTTTTAAGGATATAAACCTCAGCTTCGAATTTAGCGTGTGGCTTAACAGAACCTGGCTTACAGATTACCATTCCTCTTTTTATTTGAGATTTTTCAATACCTCTCAAAAGGATACCAACGTTATCTCCAGCTTCACCTCTATCCAATATCTTACGGAACATCTCAACTCCAGTAATAGTAGAGTTCAATTTCTCAGCACCCATACCGATGATCTCAACAGGATCTCCTGTATTTGCAACTCCTGTTTCAATACGACCAGTAGCAACAGTACCACGACCTGTAATAGTGAAAACATCTTCAACAGGCATCAAGAAATCTTTATCAACATCTCTCTTAGGCAATTCGATCCAGTTATCAACAGCCTCCATTAATTCCATTACCGTATCAACCCATTTTTGCTCACCGTTAAGGGCTCCCAAAGCTGAACCAGAAATAACAGGACCATTGTCACCGTCATACTCGTAGAAAGAAAGTAATTCCCTTACTTCCATTTCAACCAATTCCAAAAGCTCCTCATCATCAACCATGTCCACTTTGTTCAAGAAAACAACGATTCTTGGAATACCCACCTGACGTCCCAAAAGGATATGCTCGCGAGTCTGTGGCATAGGACCATCAGTAGCAGCAACAACCAATATAGCACCGTCCATTTGAGCAGCACCAGTAACCATGTTCTTTACGTAATCCGCGTGACCTGGACAATCCACGTGAGCATAGTGACGGTTCGCGGTAGAATATTCTACGTGTGAAGTATTAATTGTAATACCTCTTTCCTTTTCTTCAGGAGCGTTATCGATAGAATCGAAACTTCTCATTTCAGAAAGTCCTGCGTTTGCCAATACTGTAGTAATCGCAGCAGTCAATGTAGTTTTACCGTGATCCACGTGTCCAATAGTACCTATATTTAAATGCGGTTTGGAACGATCAAATGTTGCCTTTGCCATGTTTGTTAATTTTAATTCTTAGTTTATATTAGTGTACAAATAATGCCTTAATTGAGCCAATGATGAGATTTGAACTCATGACCTCTTCCTTACCAAGGAAACGCTCTACCCCTGAGCTACACCGGCATCTTTAATTTTAACCATTGGGCCAGGCCCAATCTAAAACTATACCCTATACCCAAAGTCTAAGAGCGTCGACGAAGTTTACCCCCGGCCTCGCTCTGGACAGAATACCAAAATCATGTCCATTTAATTCTAATTGCGCAAAGCCCCATCAAAGGAGCTTTTGCTATTAAAATTTAGAGCGGGAGACCGGGTTCGAACCGGCGACATTCAGCTTGGAAGGCTGACGCTCTACCAACTGAGCTACTCCCGCTTTTATAATTTTTAGGCAAACCTAAAAATTAATTTCATCATTTCAAAAAAAACTTTTTGTATTTTCATACAAAGACCGTTTAAAGCCTTTTGTGGGGAGAGCAGGATTCGAACCTGCGAAGACGTAGTCAGCAGATTTACAGTCTGCCCTCGTTGGCCGCTTGAGTATCTCCCCAAACCATATTTTAAAGAACCTAAGAAAATATAAATTTTCTCGTTTTTTTGAGCTGATAGAGGGACTCCCCTCAACTACGCTCAGGATAAACTTCTCGTCCCGTACGCTTTTCAACCTCTTTCAAAATTTCAAACAAAAATAATACTATTTCTGTTTTTTTTGAGCCGATAGAGGGACTCGAACCCACGACCTGCTGATTACAAATCAGCTGCTCTAGCCAGCTGAGCTACATCGGCTTTTACTTCTTTTTTCCTCAAAAAAAAGTCCGCTATTTCTAACGGACTGCAAATGTAGATATTTATTTATTTAATCAAAACATTTTTTGATAATTTTTTTAAGCATTTAGCCTTATTTTTTCTTTTCGCTTAACCAACTTCCTTTCCAAGGAACTACAAGCCGTATCCACAGCCTCCTCAAAAGACTTACATTGCTTTTTTACCACAAACTTATCTTTAGGTACCAACACCTTGATTTCCACAATTTTATTCTCCTTGGCACTTGTGTTTTCAACCTTGAGATATACATCAGAACTAATTACTTTGTCATAAAACAGTTCCATTTTATTCAATCTTGCCTGAATAAAATCAATAAGCTTTCCGTCTGCAGTGAAATTCACCGATTGTGCATTTACTTTCATAGAATGAAGTTTTAATAGAGTTAAACAATAAAATAGATAACAGTGGTACTATTTCTTATTTCTAGGATGAGCCGAGAAATGTACCTTCTTTAGCTCCGCAATACTGTTATGGGTATAAACTTGCGTTGATGCCAAACTGGAATGACCCAATAATTCCTTTACAGAATTTAAATCCGCACCCTTAATTAGCAAATGTGTGGCAAAGGTATGTCGTAAAATATGCGGACTCTTTTTTACCTTGGCCGACACCAAACTAAAATACTTATTTATAATTCTATAAACAAGTGTTTCATACATTTTATTGCCTTTGGCCGATAGAAAAATATACGCTTCATTCTCTATTACTTTCAACGCATTGCGTTCAAGATTATATTGCAGAAACAATTCCTTGGTAACCTCCAAAAGCGGAATGATCCTTTCCTTGTTTCTCTTCCCCAAAACCTTAATGGTCATAGCTTGATAATCAACATCCTTAACCTTCAGACCTATCAACTCTGCACGTCTCATCCCGGTAGTATACAGTAACTCGATAATTAATTTGTCGCGCTTACCTTCAAAATTATCCTCGAACGGAATTTGGGAAAGCACATCCTCCATCTCTAGCTCTGAAAAAGGAATCTCAATTTTCTTCGACGTTTTAAGGGCTTTGTGTTTTGCCAAGGGATTAACATTAAGGATTCCAACTCCCATGAGAAACTTGTAATATGCCTTTAAGGATGCTATCTTGCGATTTACCGACCTGTTGGAGACCCCAGAATCCACTAGGGCAACGATCCAACTCCTAATCAAACTATAGGACACCTGAACAATATCATCAAGGGCAAACTGCTGTTTGCAAAAATTTTCAAATTCGATTATATCGTTCTGATATGCTTTCGTGGTATGCGGAGAATAGTTCTTCTCCAACGACAGATATGATATAAATGAGGCTATGGACATATTCCAAAGTTACAAAAGATAATACCCACTAAGAATAGGGCACAAAAAAAAGTCCCACAATAAGTGGAACTTTTTAAACTATTATGAATTCAAGTAGATCTAAATTTCTTCTTTATCTCTTAAACCTTGAATATACTGAGCTTTTTGAATCTTAGCTCTGTTCTCAACAGATGGCTTTGTAAACTGCTGACGTTTTCTCAACTGTCGCATTGTACCTGTCTTGTCGAACTTTCGCTTGAAACGCTTTAAAGCTCTATCGATGTTTTCTCCTTCTTTTATTGGTATTATTAACATGGGCAATAACCTCCTCTCTTTTGTGATTAAGGCTGCAAATATATACC
Source organism: Arenibacter sp. F20364 (assembly GCF_023015905.1). Lineage (GTDB taxonomy): Bacteria > Bacteroidota > Bacteroidia > Flavobacteriales > Flavobacteriaceae > Arenibacter. The sequence continues at coordinate 18,399 of NZ_JALKBD010000018.1, forward strand.
TTAAAAACGAATTACAAATAATTATTTTAAAATTTTTCTTGCAATGACTACTTTCTGTATCTCGGTAGTACCTTCTCCAATGGTACACAACTTGGAATCCCTGTAGAATTTTTCAACGGGAAAATCCTTGGTAAACCCATACCCACCATGTATTTGCACTGCCTCATTGGCTGCCCTAACACATACTTCCGAAGCATACATTTTGGCCATAGCTCCCAATTTGGTAACGTTGCGACCTTCATTTTTTAGGAAAGCCGCTTTGTGCAAAAGCAACTCCGATGCTTCAATTTCGGTGGCCATATCAGCAAGTTTAAAGGAAATACCTTGAAACTGACTAATGGGCTTTCCAAACTGCACCCTTTCTTTGGAATATTTCAATGCCGCCTCGTAAGCTCCCTTGGCAAGTCCCAAGGATAGGGCACCTATAGATATCCTACCCCCGTCCAAGATTTTCATAGACTGTACAAATCCTTCCCCTACTCCTCCCAATCTGTTTAAATCCGGAATTTTACAGTTATCAAAGATTAACTCGGCCGTTTCACTGGCCCTCATACCCAGTTTGTTTTCCTTTTTTCCACTGCTAAATCCAGGTGTCCCCTTTTCGACCACAAAGGCAGTCATGCCGTGACTATCCCCTTTCTCACCAGTCCTAACCACGACCACCGCAATATCCCCACTTTTTCCGTGGGTAATGAAATTCTTAGCTCCGTTCAAAATCCAGGAATCACCTTCCTTGATCGCAGTAGTATTCATACCACCGGCATCGGAACCCGTGTTGTGCTCTGTAAGGCCCCAAGCACCGATCCATTCGGCAGTGGCTAATTTAGGAATCCATTTTTTCTTTTGCTCCTCATTCCCGAAACTTAATATATGATTGGTACACAGTGAATTATGTGCTGCAACCGACAGGCCTATAGAGGGGTCTACTTTGGAAATCTCCTCGATAATAGCCACATATTCATGATAACCCAAGCCGGAACCTCCAAGTTCCACAGGCACCAAAACCCCCATAAAACCCATTTCCCCAGCTCTCTTAAAAACCTCCAAAGGAAAGGTTTGGGCCTCATCCCATTCCATTACATAGGGCCTAATATATTGTTCAGCAAACTCCTTGGCAGAGGCAGCCACCATTTGTTGAGTTTCAGAGAAATCAAAACTCATAGTTGAAGGGGTATCAATAACCATTATTAGCAATTTTTTTATAATTGCAAATATAACTCAATTATATCTAATTTTTCGGAAGGGAAATCTTCGATTTCTAATAATTCGTCAAATGAAGATATTCCTCCGTTCGCTTCCCTCAAGGCAACTATTCGTGCTGCCACTTCATATTTTATGTAGACTAGCTTTGAGATACCCCTTGCAGACGCTTGGTTAATATTAATTTTAGACATAGCCGGACTTTCCAAAATTTTGAAGTCTTTCAGAACTCTCGCCACCACCTTAGGCTCCAGGCCATAAACGTGGCCCAATTGCTCTTCTACCAAAAAACCTCCCAATAGGTCCCTAAACTTTACTATGCGGTGGGACAACTTATCCCCTATTCCGTTAACAGCACGTAATTCTTCTGCCGTGGCAGTATTAAGGTCTTTTAACTTGCCCAAATTGAAGGTGTCTGTAGCAGGAATATACCTTACACTACCGGAAGAAGCCGGCTTGTCGCGAACCGCAGAATCCTCCCCTATTTTATGTGTCCACTCGGGAAACTTAAAATAAGGCTGCAGACTTTCCAACAGGGAATCCGATATCAATGTTACCTTTTGAAATTCCTTGGCGGAATTAACATACTGATTTTTAGCCCTAAAAAAATGCAAACGATCTATCTCCTCTGTGGACATTCCCAAAACGTAGCCTTTGTAATCCGATATAAAATTGGGATTAAATGGGTAGACCTGGATTGTATCCTTCTTCAGGGCAAGACTTCTCAGTTCATCAATTTTGGCTTGGTATTCCTCATCTACCCTTAGAGAGTTGACCCTTTCCATTACAGGATACGACTTGACAACAAAAAAAACTATTTGAAAAATAACTATTAGAAGCAGTAAAAAGAAAATCCCACTTCGCTCTTGTTTATTAAACTTAAAGTGGGATTTAAACGATTTTTTGTTCACAACTCAAACTTTTTGCCTTAATAACACCTATACCTTATTCTTATGATGCACCAAGATATGTTGCAATTCCCTACTTCACAAGCAACGCTATAAAAGTGGCCGAATTCAAAATATCACCCTTTCCCCAAGTCTGGGTAAGTTATAATCTAAATATACTAAAAATGTGGCAAACATAAATAGAAGCCCCATCATCTACAACCCAGCAACACCTAGGCTCCCCCTATTTAGTTTCTTTAAGTATTATAGAAAGCGAAATATTGTAAAATAAGGGAGTATTCCGTTATGGGAACAAACAAGAAAATCCCACCTCATTCCTGTTTATGGAATATAAGGTAGGATTTGTGTTTGTTGTCCTAATATTTATTTACGCCTTTCCCTGTTTTCTAAAAAGCGTATTTGCCTTGAGTTTTACCAGATAGTCATCAAGATCTCTTTTCACCTCACCAGACATAAGATAAAGCCCAATAATATTCGGGAAGGACATGGCCAAAATCATCATATCCGAAAAATCCAATACGGCCCCCAAACTCACAGATGCACCAACCACCACAAAAACAAGGAATAACATCTTATATACAAATTCTACTTTTTTACTTTTTCCAAAAAGATAGGTCCAAGCCCGCATCCCATAATAGGACCATGAAATCATAGTTGAAAATGCAAACAGGAACACTGCCAGGGCCAAAACATATGGGAACCAGGAAAGCACACTTCCAAATGCATCCGATGTTAATTGGGCACCGGCCATCCCCTCTACTTCATGCATTCCAGTGAATATTAAAACCAAGGCTGTCAGGGTACAAACCACTACCGTATCTATAAAGGGCTCCAAAAGCGCCACAAAACCTTCTGATGGCGGATGATTTGTCTTCGCCGTACTATGAGCAATTGCAGCGGAACCCACTCCCGCCTCATTGGAAAATGCGGCCCGTTGGAAACCAACGATCAAAACCCCAACAATGCCACCTTTGAGTGCACTGGGACTAAAAGCACCTTCCACTATGGCTGCAAATGCCGGTCCTATATTTTCTATATTGATTATGATTACCGTTAAGGCGGCAAGGATATAAATAGAAGCCATAATAGGAACTACCCTCCCGGTAACATTGGCAATACTGTTTATTCCACCGATAATTACCACACCAACGAGAATTGCCGTAATAATTCCAAACCAAAATCCATTACCCTGTAAGGCTGGGAACTGTCCGGAAAGCTGTTCAAAAGATTGATTGGCCTGAAACATATTTCCTCCTCCAAAAGAGGCCCCCACTGCCAATATGGCAAATAGACTGGCAAGCACTTTTCCAATGCCTTTATAGTTTCTTTTCTCCAGACCGTAGCGCAAATAATTCATTGGTCCTCCAAAAACCCGGCCATCAGGAAGTATATTTCGGTACTTAACCCCTAATGTACACTCCACAAATTTGGAAGACATTCCAAGCAAACCACAAACAATCATCCAAAATGTTGCACCGGCACCTCCCAAGGAAACAGCTACCCCAACACCTGCAATATTCCCAAGTCCGACCGTACCGGAAACGGCTGTAGCCAAGGCTTGAAAATGGGTTACTTGACCAGGAGCATCCGGATCATCATATTTTCCCTTGGCGAGATCAATGGAATGCCTAAAGCCCCTAATATTGATAAAGCCCATTCGCAACGTAAAGAAAACGGCACCCACCACTAACCAGATTACGATAAACGGGATTGCCTTTTGCTGTGGGTCCCCATTGGGATGGGTTATAACCACAGGTTCGTCATATTTCACCTCTGCCAAAATATGCGCTCCTTGTTCTATGACGTGCTCTGAGTTTTCCGAGTTATATATTACTCCACCTTCCTTCGCCAAATACCTTAATTCTCCGTTAACCGATGAAGTTATGGTTACGGTAGTTCCATCATTCTTGGAAATAATTGCAATCTCATCTCCTGCTTTTACTTTTTGCCCTTCAGGCTTCAACCATTCTTTTAAAATAAATTTATCCTGTACATCAGGAGACCATCCGGGAATAGCAATGCGTTTTACATCCGCGTACACCACAGGGTCATAAATCCCGATTGCAGCAAACGGATCCCAAAAAAGAACAGATCCCAAGGCGCTCACGGCAGGGGTCATAACTCCGTTAAAAAATTCGGTAATTGCCTCGGCAGGAACCTTGACTTCCTTGATAACCTGAAGTCCATTTGAATCGGTTATGGCAACCGTGTAAGGCAAACCTTCAACCAGATTAGTTGCTTGATTGGCCGTCAATGGAGTGTTTTGATTACTCCATTTATACCGGTAAGGCGGGGTACCACCGTCAACCTCCAACTTTACAACACCATCATTGATGTTCTTTGAAGGATTGTAAATAGACTCCTTAACAACGAGTTCTTGGGAAAATAAAGCAAACGAAAACAGTAAAAAAATGGAAGATATATATTTCTTCATATGCAGCTTGAAAAGTTTAATTTTTGTTGGTTTAGCTTAAAATATCCCGGCAATATCCTAAAAATAATTAACGGAATCAAATATAATTGTTATTATACTCAATCTATATGGAACATCTCATTTAATTTTTTTATCTGTTCAGGTCTACCCAAGACTATTACTTTCCCCTGTGGCTCCAACTTTAAATCGGCCTCGGGATTAATAATATAATTGCCATTTGGTTCAATGTAACCTATTATAGTACAACCTGTCTTCTTTCTTAAATCCAGATCTCGCAAGGAATGATTATCGATCTGTGCCATAAAATTCTCTATGGTCACCTCTTCCAAATTGGTAGTATGCTCACCCTCAGTTGATAGTTTGTCCATAAAGGTTATTAGGTCGGGTATAACCACTAAGGACGCCATATGGTCTCCTCCTATCTTATCCGGCATAATTACCTTGTCCGCGCCCGCAAGTCTTAATTTCTTTTGGGAAGTTACCTGGGAAGCCCTGCTAATTATAAAGAGATCTTTATTTAACTGTCTGGCCGAGAGGACCACAAATAAGTTTGCGGCATCATCCGGCATAGCGGTAATTAGGAATTGCGCCCTATCTATTCCAGCTTCTATCAAGGTTTCATCTTCATTAGCATCACCTTCAACAAACAGAATCTCCTCTTCAAACTTCTCAATGACTTCCTTATTTTTTTCAATGACTACAAAGGGCCGGTTATAAGCTTTTAATCTTTCCGCTGCCTGATTTCCATTTCGTCCAAAACCACAAATAATTACATGACTGCTTAAACTACTGATTTTGTTTTTCACCTTTTTTTTCTTTAGAATTTGAAGCGCATTACGACTTAAGATATATTCGGTTATTACCGAAATTGCGAATGCAAATATAAATACACTTGTAATAATTAATAGGACAGTAAATATTTTTGCCTCGGCATCCAACGGACGAACCTCTGAAAAACCAACGGTAGTTACCGTAATAATGGTCATATAAAAGGCATCTATCCAAGTATAGTCTGACAAGAACCTATATCCAAATACTCCGAACAACAGGACCATGACCAATAAAGCCAGTGCCAAATACATTCGGGAGCGAAAAAGTCTTATCATATTTAAAGATCAAAAACAGAGGTTCTTTTGGTGTACAACAAGTCTTTTATCCTTAACCAAAAGGCCATAAACAAATAAAGGGCAAATCCAAAGCCCAAGGTAACGAAAGTAAGATATATAAAAGACGTACGGACTACTCTGGTTCGTATGCCCAAACGCTCAGCTATTCGCCTACAAACCTCAAATCCTCTTTTCTGAAAATAATAAAGTACTTTGTAGAAAATGTTCATGCCTTAAAATTAAGGTTTTCTATTTAATAATTGATGGCCCACAGCACATTGTAAACATTTATTTTTTGTACAGTATTCATTGTACAACTGCAATGCGGCCTGACTTTCTTTGGCTGAGGGTAATTGTAATTTAAGCGTTCTAAATTTTGAAATAACCGTATTGCTTTCTGATGTTATCCCGGAAATGATATTAATTAATTCTTCATTTACATCCCTTCCCATATGTTTTGCATAGCTTGATTTTATTGGAAGAACGGTATTGATAATCAATAAATCTACAAACTTCCGAGTAAGCTTCTTGACATATTTTTTGGAGATTTTTCCAAAGGTATAGTGGTTGTCCCAGTATTCGCTTGCAGTAACGTTAAAAACCAAATAAATTTCCTCAACACTCTTGGCATTGATAACCTTGCTAAATAAACTTTGGTGTACTGTATACAAATTGGCCAATTGGGACAGCCTGATAGTAGGAAAATTAGAGGGACGCAATTTAAAAAACTCTGGTTTTTGAATTGGCACGTCCGAGAAATCGTACTTGGCCTTTAAAAAAGCATATTCTCTTTTTAAAGTATCATAATAATTACCCCCAATAGTATCGTCATCCAAAAATCCAGCAAAGCCGTATAGAAGACTTTCCATTTGAAGTGCATTGCCCTGAATTTTACGTACCACTGGGAAAGGCAGCCGATTGGCAATTTCATAAAAGGGCTCCCCATTTATTTTAAGTCCAAAATTTTTGGACAACAGTATAAAGAACACCCTTTCCCAATCATTATTGAATGTGGTTAAAAGTTGGGCCACCAAATCGGTTTTCCTCTCCAAACGCTCAAAATAGAGTACTTCCAACCAATTCTGCACAACAAAATCGCTTATGTTGCTTATCTCACTTCCGCAATTGATAAATGAGCGCTCCTTGTGATAAAACAATTTTTGATACTCCTTTAATATTGTGGATGAAATATAATCCTTCAGCACCAAGGTTGGAATAACAGTATTGTCGGCCCTGAACACCTCACAATCATCCTCCCAAACTACATGGAGTATTACATTTTGGTAATTGGGATCCAGTTCATGATTATGGGCATACCAATCGGAAGAATTAATATGCATTTCCACCGTACCGGCCCACAACTGTCCGTCTATTTGAATCTTAGCATTAAAAAAATCTGGCCCGGATAAAAGATTGTGCGATCCAATATCCAATATTTGAATGTCTTCATTTTTGGAGCCTGTAAGATTCCCCAATTGAAGTTTTTTATACTTCCAAATGAAATGCAAAAGATCTTCCCGCATAATCCAATGTAAAGAAAAAAAGAATACTCCACAAGGTTAACCACAAAGTAAGGAACTTTCTACCAAGAAGTCTTTTTAGCGACAAAGAATAGGTATGGGCCAGCAACTAGATTATTCCGCTACTTCACCCTCCCAGTTCATAAACCCCCCTACTAGGTTGTAGGCGTTTTCAAAGCCCAACTTGTTCATAATGGCGCAAGCTTGACCACTGCGTTGGCCAGACCTACAATAGACATAATAGTTTTTTGTTTTATCCAACTTTTCCAGTTCGTCAACAAATTCTTGCCCTAAGTAAATGTCGATATTGGTCGCGTTGGGGATATAACCTTCCGCAACCTCTTCCGGAGTCCTAACATCCAACAAGAATGCATTCTCGTCGCTTTCAAATTGTTCACTCCACTCCTCTTGTGATAAATCTGCCATTTGTTCAATTCTTTAAACCTCAAAAATAATGTTTTTAAAAAAATTCCTTCAACATTTAGTACAGAAATATAAGGAAGGTTATAACAGGAACATACCAAATCAATTTTCGCTATTGGTTTAGGCACAAGACTATTTAACAAATTTTTATCATCCACAATGTTGGAACAATGAATTAAATGCATACATTTGTATATACAATTGTTGTAACGACATGAATGTAGAGAAAATTATTAAAACCGATAAACAAATACCTATAACAAGTAGGACCATTATTCATATAAGCCTTGTTGAGACAAAGATTAATGAGATGATGACTGCAGCATTAAAACCACAGGGGGTATCACTACAGCAATTCAATGTGCTGAGAATTTTAAGGGGTCAAAAAGGAAAACCCGCGAATCTTTCTACATTGAATGAAAGAATGGTCACCAAGATGAGCAACACTACAAGGTTGGTAGACAAGTTGATCCTAAAGGGTTATGTAGATCGCATGGTATGCCCCAGTAACCGAAGGAAAGTAGAAATAAACATTACTCCTAATGGCGAAAGTGCATTGCAAAAAATGGATAAGGCCATAAAAATAGCCGAGGAAAAATTATTGGAAAATTTTACTGGAGATGATTTGGCAGCTTTGAATAACCTATTGGATAAATTTTAAACAAAAAAAACAACAATAAATAATTCTTAATTTCAAAACATGAATACTTATATAGAAAATTTAAATTGGCGTTACGCCACCAAAAAATTTGACACCACCAAAAAAGTGTCCGAAAAGGATTTGGAAAATTTATTGGAAGCCACTTCCTTAAGTGCATCCTCTTATGGCTTGCAGCCTTATGAAATATTGGTGGTAAAAGATTCCGAAGTGCGAGCTAAATTACAGCCAGCGGCTTGGGGTCAGTCTCAAATAACGGAAGCCTCCCACTTAATTGTATTGGCCAATCAATCTACATTTGGGGAAGAATTGGTAGATGATTACCTAAATAATGTAAGTGAAACCCGCGGAATCCCGGAAAATGACCTACAAGGGTATGCAGATTTCATGAAGTCCAAATTAATGCCGTTATCCGAATCGGCCAAAGCAACATGGACGGCCAGACAAACCTATATTGCCCTCGGCAATCTATTGTCCGCCGCTGCAGATCTAAAAATAGATACCTGCCCTATGGAAGGTTTTGACAGCGCTCAATTTAACGAAATACTTGGACTAACCGAAAAAGGGCTTAACGCAGCTGTTCTGGTTGCCGTAGGTTACCGGTCCAAAGAGGATAAAACACAACATTATAAAAAAGTGCGTAAAAACAAAGAGAATTTAATTACACATATATAAATAGGAACATTAACAAACATTATCTTAAAATTGAAATTATGAAAAAAAATGCATTAAGTTTAGTATTGGCAGTATTTACAGGTTTAACCGCAATGGCATCCACACCGGTGGACAACGAAATTAAACAGGTTAAAACCTCTGAAAGCACAGTAACCTGGAAGGGTTATAAAGTTACCGGTTCCCATCACGGAACCATAGCTATTGAATCAGGCTCCTTAATTTTTGACGGGGATAAATTAACCGGTGGAGAATTTGTAGTAGATATGCCTACCTTGGTTTCCAACGACTTGGAAGGTGAATACAAAGGCAAGTTGGAAGGCCATTTAAAATCCGATGATTTCTTTGGAGTTGAGGCACATCCCACTTCCAAATTGGTTTTTACCCAAGTAAAATCCACAGGGAAAAATTCATACGAAGTAACTGGAGATCTTACCGTTAAAGGAAAAACGAATCCGGTAACTTTTGACATCTCTATCTATGGAAACAAGGCTACTGCTACAATGAAGGTAGACCGTTCCTTATATGATGTTAGATATGGATCAGGTAGTTTTTTCGACAATTTAGGGGATAAAACCATTTATGACGAATTTGATTTAGTAGTGGATCTGGTATTCTAAACCATCACAAATATCGATGTTTAAAACCTCACAATTGTGGGGTTTTTTATTTTTTACGTAACACAGGTTTGTAAATTTGAAATTCCTTCTTATATTTGGCCTGCAATGAGAAACATGGTATCAAATACTTGGTGGTGGAGCAACTTACGAAAAACATCGTGAGCAAAGCATCATTGTAGTATAACTATATAAAAGGCTTGTCATCACGACAAGCCTTTTTTTCGTTTATCATACAAATCAAAAACCTATTGGCACAGAGTAGCAATTAAAAGAACAATCATGAAATACCAGTTAGTATCACATCATAAAAAAATACTTGCGGACACTATTACCCCTGTAAGTGTTTATTTAAAAATTAGAGATCGTTTTCCCAACAGTATATTGCTGGAAAGTAGTGACTACCATGCCAACGACAACAGTTTCTCCTATATATGCTGTAATCCCATAGCTTCCATAAAAGTAGAAAACGAGGTCGTTACAAAGCAATTCCCGGACGGTTCCATTGTGGAAATCAGCATTGATGAACAAACGGACATCCCCAATATTTTGCATGATTTTAGTCAAAAATTTGAATCCCAGAACAACAACTTTAAGTTTATAAACAATGGTTTGTTCGGGTATATGGCCTATGATGCAGTGCGGTATTTTGAAGACATAGACATCTCCAAAAAAAGCAATAGTATCTCCATTCCGGATATCTATTACGCCATTTATCAAAATATAGTGGCCATAAACCATTTCAAAAACGAAGCCTATATTTTTGCGCACTGTTATGAAACGGAAAATAACATTGGGGAAATAGAACAGATTCTCAACGCCAAAAACTTTGCCTCCTACAATTTTTCCAAAGAAGGAAATCCAGTCTCCAACTTAAAGGACGAGGAATATAAAGAGCAGGTAGAACTGGCCAAAAAACATTGTAACAGAGGCGATGTTTTTCAGTTGGTTTTGTCCAGAAGGTTCTCTCAAGAATTTAAGGGGGACGAATTCAACGTTTACAGGGCCCTAAGATCCATAAATCCTTCTCCCTATTTATTTTATTTTGATTATGGGGATTTCAAAATTTTTGGCAGTTCTCCTGAAGCTCAATTGATAGTAAAAGAGGGCAAGGCAGAAATTCATCCTATTGCAGGAACGTTTAAAAGAACGGGGAACGATGAACAGGATGCAGAATTGGCCAAGAAATTAAAAATAGACGACAAAGAGAATAGCGAGCATGTTATGTTGGTAGATCTTGCCAGAAACGATCTAAGCCGAAACGGCACTATGGTAAAAGTGGAGAACTATAGGGAAGTACAATTCTTTTCCCATGTAATCCATTTGGTTTCCAAGGTAACCGGACAAAAGAAAAAAGACATCCCTACCATGAAAGTGGTTGCGGATACCTTTCCTGCCGGTACCTTAAGCGGTGCCCCCAAACATATGGCCATGCAACTCATTGAAAGATATGAAAAAACCACTAGGGGCTATTACGGGGGAGCCATAGGCTTTATGGACTTCCACGGGAATTTTAACCATGCCATAATGATCCGGACCTTTTTAAGTAAGAACCATCAATTGCATTACCAGGCCGGTGCAGGTTTGGTAGCCGCTTCCAATCCTGAAAATGAACTTCAGGAAACTTACAACAAACTGGGGGCTTTGACCAAAGCACTTGAAATAGCGGAAACCATATAAAATTAACTCCAATCAATTTTGCCTTGAACTTAATTGGCAAGGGATACGGCAAGAACAATATAAGATGTTCCAAAGAGGACAACAACAGTATGAAAGAAAAGACAGATAATACAGCGAATACCATCCCCCAGGGAACCTCCGTATTGGTTATAGACAATTACGATAGTTTTACGTATAACCTGGTCCACTATCTGGAGGATCTGGATTGCACCGTAACCGTTAAGAGAAATGACCAAATACATCTCGAGGAAATCGAGGCCTTTGATAAGATCGTTCTTTCCCCTGGACCAGGTATACCCGATGAGGCAGGTTTGTTGAAAGAGATCATTGAGATGTACGCACCTTCAAAAAGTATATTTGGGGTATGTTTGGGACAGCAGGCCATAGCCGAAGTTTTTGGAGGTTCTTTGGTAAATATTGACCAGGTCTACCACGGTATAGCTACCAAAATTGATGTTGTGAAAGACGATATCCTTTTTGAAGGATTGCCAAAAGAAATTGAGGTGGGCCGATATCACTCTTGGGTAGTTGATCCAGTACTTCCAGAAATTTTGGAAGCCACCTCGTATGACGAAAATGGACAAGTAATGTCCTTGCGCCACAAAGTATATGATGTAAGTGCGGTACAGTTTCACCCAGAATCGGTGTTGACTCCACATGGCAAGAAAATATTGGAAAATTGGGTAACCACCCCTGCTCCTAGCAAAGGATAGAGCCTAATAAAACGAATTTGAGAATTTGTACAAAAATTAAATTTTAACCAAAACAAACCTTTTCCTAAAGAGAGGGATGGAGAGAGACTTATGAAAGATATTCTAAACAAACTGATCAATCACGATGTACTTCCAAAAGAGGATGCCAAACAGGTATTGGTCAATATTGCCAAAGGCGATTACAATACCAGTCAGATTGCCGCCTTTTTAACTGTTTATATGATGCGCAGTGTCACCATAGAGGAGTTGGAAGGTTTTAGAGATGCCTTGTTAGAGCTATGTTTGGCGGTGGATCTATCCCAGTACAACCCCATTGACCTGTGCGGCACTGGTGGTGACGGCAAGGACACCTTCAATATTTCTACATTGGCAAGCTTTGTAACGGCGGGGGCCGATGTTAAGGTAACCAAACATGGTAACTACGGAGTTTCGTCCAAATGTGGCAGCAGTAATGTCATGGAATTTTTGGGAATTAAATTTAGTAATGATGCCGAATTTCTTGAAAAATGTATCGACGAGGCAGGTATCTGTGTATTGCACGCCCCCTTATTTCACCCGGCTATGAAAAATGTGGCCCCTATACGTAGGGAATTGGGGGTAAAGACTTTCTTTAATATGTTGGGCCCAATGGTAAATCCGGCCTTCCCAAAGAACCAAATGGTTGGGGTATTTAATTTGGAATTGGCAAGAATGTATGGCTACCTATACCAAAAGACCGATAAGAATTTTACGGTATTGCACGCCCTGGACGGTTACGATGAAATATCGTTGACAGGAAATACAAAAACCATCACCAATCGTTCAGAGGGAATGTTAAAACCTTCAGATTTTGGAGTTGAAACAATCTCCGCATCGGACATCGTTGGTGGAGATAGTATTGAAGAATCTGCACAGGTTTTCCTTAATGTTTTACAGGGAAAGGGAAGCACACCCCAGAACAATGTGGTCTGTGCCAATGCAGGTATCGCAATAGCCACCGTAAAGGGACTTAGCCCCATGGAAGGTTTTGAAGAAGCCAAGGAATCGTTGCTAAGCGGGCGTGGATTGGCAGCACTTAAAAAATTACAGGCGTTAAGTAAATAAATTAATAATAAAATGGCTTGGAGTAAGCCAGCTTAATAGTTGCGATGAATATACTGGACAAAATAGTTTTGGATAAGAGAAAGGAAGTCGATTTAAAAAAATCGATTATCCCGGTTTCCCAGTTGGAAGCCTCCGTATTGTTTCACAGGCCCACGGTTTCCTTGGCAAATGCCTTAAAAAACAGTCAAAGTGGGATTATCGCAGAACACAAACGCAGGTCTCCGTCCAAATCTGTCATCAATCAAAACAACAGCGTTGCAGATGTAGCTGTGGGTTACGAAAAAGCAGGAGCCTGTGGCATGTCCGTTTTAACCGACGGAAAATATTTTGGAGGTTCCCTAGACGATCTATTGTTGGCCAGGGCATCGGTACAAATGCCCTTGCTCCGCAAGGAATTTATCATTGACGAGTATCAATTATTGGAGGCAAAGGCATTTGGTGCGGACGTTATATTATTGATTGCTGCCATTTTGACCCGAGATGAGATAAAAGCGTTTTCAGAATTTGCCAAAAAATTGCATTTGGATGTATTGTTGGAAGTCCATGACGAACGGGAATTACAGAAATCCATTATGCCCAGCTTGGATATGCTGGGCGTTAACAATCGCAATTTAAAGACTTTCGAAGTAAGTCTGGATACTAGCAAAACGCTATCGAAATTAATTCCTGACGATTTTGTGAAGGTTTCCGAAAGCGGAATAAGCTCCACCGCAGCCATTCAAGAATTAAGACCCTTTGGATATAAAGGATTTTTAATTGGTGAAAATTTTATGAAAACGGACAATCCTGGAGAGAGTGCCCTTCAGTTTATTAAATCGATTAACTAAAGAACAAAATAGCCATGAAACTGAAAGTGTGTGGAATGAAAATGAATACCTTGGAGGTGGCCACCCTTAATCCAGATTATCTTGGCTTTATATTTTGGGAACCCTCCAAAAGATTTTTTAAGGGAACTATGCCCGAATTACCAACTTCCATTAAAAAAGTAGGTGTCTTTGTAGATGCTTCCTTGGAAGAAATTATGGAACAGATCTTCACCCATGGTCTGAAGGCAGTGCAATTGCACGGCAATGAAAGCCCGGAATACTGTGGCACCCTGAAAAAATCAACAAACGACAGTTCTAAAGCTTTAGGGGTGACCAACTTAGAAATCATCAAAGTATTCTCTATAAAAGATGATTTTGATTTTAGTATTTTGACTCCCTATGAAGCTGTATGCGATTTTTATCTTTTTGATACCAAAGGAAAATTACCCGGAGGCAATGGATTCACCTTTTGTTGGGAAGTCCTAAAAAACTATCCATCCACCAAGCCTTATTTTTTAAGTGGGGGAATAGGTTTGGATGAAATCAAAAAAATAAAGGAATTTCAACAAAGACCGGAATCCAAATATTGTTACGCCATTGATGTCAATAGTAAATTTGAAACGGAACCGGGTTTAAAGGATGTTGAGCAATTGAAAAAGTTTAAAAAAGAAGTAGTGAAAAGTGAGTAGTGAATATTGGGGCGGTATGTTATAGTAGGCAGTGACAGTTGGCGGTAGACTATAAAACATTAATATCCCAACACTGATATCTAAATAAAGAACAATGAATTACAACGTAGACGAAAAAGGATATTATGGAGAATTCGGCGGAGCTTATATTCCCGAAATGCTCTACCCTAATGTTGAAAACCTTAGACAGCAGTATCTGGAAATAATGGCGGAACCTTCCTTTAAAAAGGAATTCGATCAATTATTGAAAGATTACGTAGGCAGGCCTTCTCCCCTGTATTTTGCCAAACGTTTATCCGAAAAGTATAACACCAAGGTATATTTGAAGCGGGAAGACCTTAATCATACCGGTGCACATAAGGTAAATAACACCATTGGTCAGATATTAATGGCCAAGCGCTTGGGCAAGACTAGGGTCATTGCCGAAACTGGTGCCGGTCAGCACGGCGTGGCCACTGCTACGGTATGTGCCCTTATGGGCATGGAGTGCATCGTTTATATGGGTGAAATAGATATTGCCAGGCAAGCACCCAATGTTGCCCGTATGAAAATGCTGGGAGCAGAGGTAAGACCTGCATTATCCGGTAGCAGGACCCTAAAGGATGCTACCAATGAGGCCATTAGGGACTGGATCAATAACCCCGTGGATACCCATTATATTATTGGATCTGCCATAGGGCCACATCCCTACCCGGATATGGTGACCAGATTTCAGTCCATTATTTCCGAAGAGATAAAATGGCAATTGAAGGAAAAAGAAGGCAGGGAAAATCCTGATTATGTAGTTGCTTGTATAGGTGGCGGTAGTAATGCTGCTGGCACCTTCTATCATTTTCTACACGAAAAGGAAGTGGGCATTATAGCTGTGGAAGCTGCCGGACATGGCGTGGACAGCGGTGAAAGTGCCGCAACCTCTGTTCTTGGAAAAATGGGGATTATACACGGCTGCAAAACCTTATTGATGCAAACTGCCGATGGACAGATTACAGAGCCCTATTCCATTTCTGCAGGACTGGATTATCCTGGGGTCGGTCCCATGCATGCGCATCTGTACAAAACGGGCAGGGCCGAGTTTATTGCCGTAACGGACGACGAAGCTATGCATGCCGGGATGGTATTGTCCAAATTGGAAGGGATTATTCCCGCCATTGAATCCTCACATGCGTTTGCCATTTTGGAAACCAGAAAATTCCGACCAGACGATGTAGTAGTCTTTAACCTATCGGGCCGTGGGGATAAGGATTTGGATACGTATATAAAATATTTTAAACTGTAAACTTCTTTGGCATTCCCGCAAAATGGGAATGAAAAAAATATAACTGGAATGAACAGAATTCATCAAAAATTACAAGAGGACCAAAAATTATTATCCATATATTTTACCGCTGGTTACCCTTCTTTAAACGATACGGCAAAAATTATCCAAGACCTCGAAAAAAACGGCGTGGATATGATCGAGATCGGATTGCCTTTTAGTGATCCGTTGGCAGATGGCCCCACCATACAGGCAAGCTCTACCCACGCCCTGAAGAATGGGATGACTACCGAAATATTATTTCAGCAGTTAAAGGATATTAGAAAAACTGTTTCCATGCCCTTGATCCTTATGGGTTATTTCAACCCCGTTCTGCAATATGGGGTAGCCGAATTTTGCAAAAAATGTCAGGAAACTGGAATAGACGGACTTATTTTACCCGATTTGCCATTAGACGTTTACCAGAAAGAGTATGAAGCTATTTTTAAGAAATATGGCCTTGTCAATATTTTCTTGATTACCCCACAAACAAGTGATGCCCGTATCCAACAAATCGATGCTGCTTCAGACGGATTTATTTATATGGTAAGTTCCGCAAGCGTAACGGGTTCCCAAGATGGTTTCGGCAATAGCCAGGAATCGTACTTTAAACGAATCGCCGGTATGAAATTAAAAAACCCACAGGTAGTAGGGTTTGGAATAAGCAATTCTGAAACCTTCCGGCAAGCTACCAAACAGGCAAAGGGAGCCATTATAGGCTCGGCCTTTATTAAATTTCTGACACAAAATGGTGTAGATAAAATTGGGGATTTTGTGAAGGGAATTCGAAAATAGAACAAGGCAATGGAGATAATCAATAATTGGAAAATAGTATTGCTTTTGTGCCTGACCCTAGGTCTAGCGCCTTATTTTCCGGAACCACATATTCTAGGGAAACTAAAATGGATAATGGGCGGTGCTAACGGAATGAAACCCATGGATTGGTTTGATGTAGTACTACATGGCTTTCCTTTTGTTTTGTTGATCAGGTTACTGGTCATCAAGGTAATTAAAAAATAAACACTAAACATTTATGGATTCCTGCCTGCGCAGGAATGACATACTATGTAAAAGGATGGCCGCCTTAACATTCCCTAACAAAGGTTTACAAGTCTCTTAACGGAAATTCCCGGAACATTTTATTAAGTTGGAAATGAACCTTAAAACTTAATAAGAATGGGAATTATGAATGATAAGAGAAAGTTTAAAAGAAAAGTGGAACAATCCAATCCCACCAATCCTACAGGGAATACCAAGGTGGATACAAACACCTTCGATATTGAAAAGGATACTATAAAAGAGCAACAGAATAAGCATTAAAAATAATAAGCCGTTCCACTAGATGAACATGGGTGGGATAATGCTAAAAGAATTCTTTATACTGCATAACCCTGAAATCGATCGTATTGATTTCAGGGTTTTTTCTTTTCATGTTTTTATAGGCCTCCAAACTCCCAACAGCCCTATTGGCTGCTCCGGATGGCGCGGTCAGGGATACAGTTTTTATGAACCTCCTGTTTCCTGGCAAAGGCAGCTCGTTGGAGAATAATTTATGCTCCTTTTCGGAACTTTGTAATTCGAATTGATGAACCCGTGGAACCTCATTGGAAACCAATTCCAGGGCAGCTCCATGTTCCTTAAGATATTTTCTAAAAAAATACTCTGGACCATTTTTACTATTGCCCCCTGTGAACAGCAAAGTGTCCACCTTGGAATAGGCTTTCAGATAACCGAACATATCCCTCAATACAATATTTTCCATCCCTAGGTCCGAAGCATCTATTTTGGAACGTTCTGCACTCTGCACTATATCACATATACCTATTTTTCGCTCCTTTAGAAAATCCATTCGCTGCTGTATGGCCTGTTCCGTAGTTTCAAAATCCAAATTCAATCCAAAAATTCGATCTAAAATTGGCCACAATTGGCCATCCCGGCTACCATAGCAAAAATTAACATCCCCTTCCTTTAAATCACCCATAGTAAATCTGGGAGGTGGCAGGGTTCCTACAATCAACTTTGTGGCGTCCTCGAATAAAAAGGGCTCGAACGGATGGGAATGAAGAAACATATTGGAAAATTGTATGAATAATGGACTTGGACTTACAAAGGTAAACGGACAAACTAAAAAAGTTGCAGGGAACTCCCAAAAATTGGGTTTATCCCTGCAACTGTAATGTTTAAAATGACCTGCTATTTATTTTAATACCAGCACCAAATCCTCGGAATTTACCAAGGAACCGCCATTTAATTGTACCCGATCAACAATACCCTCTTCCGTAGCAGTAACCGTTGTTTCCATTTTCATTGCTTCAATAACAAATAAGGGCTGGTTCTTTTTCACTTCTTGGTTCTTCTTCACCAAAACACTGGACAACAAGCCCTGCAAAGGAGCACCTATCTCATTGGGGTTGGAAGTATCGGCTTTAACATTTTCAACCTTATCTACCTTAACAGAATTGTCCTTAATGATTACATTTCGCAATTGTCCGTTTACCTTAAAGTATATGCTAACGTTACCAGCCTCATCCGGCTCCCCTTTTAGCATAAGGGAAACAAGTATATTTTTACCCCTGTCCAACTCTACAATAATCTCTTCCCCTATTTCCATTCCATAAAAGAAATTCTTGGTCGGTATATTCACTACATTGCCATACTTGACATGGTGGTTATAGGCATCCGTAAAAACCTTTGGATATAGTTTATAGGAAAGAAAATCGGTAATAAGTAGCTCGCGCCCCATTCCCGAACTAAATTTTCTTTTGAAGGCATTAAATTCCTTATCAAAATCTATAGGTTCCAAATGGGCATTGGGTCTATCCGTAAACGGTTTATCTCCCTTCAGAACAATTTGCTGTAGCTTAGCGGGGAAGCCACCAACAGGTTGTCCCAAATCCCCTTTAAAGAATCCTATTACCGATTGGGGAAATGAAATGCTGTCACCTCTTTCAAGAACATCCTCTGCCGTAAGTCCGTTACTGATCATATATTGCGCCATATCCCCTACTACTTTGGAACTAGGGGTTACTTTTACAATATCGCCGAACAGTTTATTTACTTCACCGTACATTTTGGTAACCTCGGGAAATTTATCCTCCAATCCAAGGGCTATGGCCTGCCCTTTTAAATTAGAATACTGCCCGCCCGGTATTTCATGTTTATACACCTCTCCCGTACCAGACTTTAATCCGGACTCAAAGGTATAATAGTAATTACGGACCGTTTCCCAATAATTGGAATACTCGGCCAATTTATCGGAATTCAAACTATTCTCCCGCTCATTAAAACGCAACATCTCCACCACCGAATTAAAATTAGGTTGGGAAGTAAGCCCTGACAATCCTCCCAAGGCAACATCCACGACGTCCACGCCGGCCTCAATAGCCTTTAGATACATAGCCGATTGCGTAGAAGATGTATCGTGGGTATGCAAATGAATTGGGATATTTATTTCCGATTTTAAAGCGGAAATCAATTCGTAGGCAGCATAGGGTTTTAACAAACCGGCCATATCCTTAACCCCTAAAATATGGGCGCCTGCATTTTCTATATCCTTGGCCAACTGCACATAATATTTTAGGTCGTACTTGGTTTTTGAGGGATCCAAAATATCCCCGGTATAACAAATGGAGCCTTCGGCCAGACCAGCTGTTTTGGTACGGACATATTCAATACAAGGAGCTAAGGATTTCATCCAGTTCAGGGAATCGAATATTCGAAAGACATCTACTCCGGACTTAAAGGACTCCTCTACAAACCGCTCAATCAAATTATCGGGATAAGCAGTATAACCAACACCGTTGGACCCCCTTAACAACATCTGCAATAGAACATTTGGCATCGCTTTGCGCAATAGTTCCAAACGCTCCCATGGATTTTCCTGTAAAAATCGAAGGCAGACATCAAAGGTGGCCCCTCCCCAAACTTCCATACTAAAAATTTCTGGATGGTTCTTGGCATAACCCTCGGCCACTTTCAACATATCCACTGTTCGCATACGTGTAGCCAACAAACTCTGATGGGCGTCGCGCATTGTGGTATCTGTAAAATGGACCTTTTTTTCATTCTTCAACCACTGAGCAAACTGATCCGGACCCAATTCTGTCAGCAGGTCCTTGGTGCCTTTGGGGTAGCCTTCAAACTTCGCAAATGAAGGGACTTTTGGTTTGGAAAAAATATGATCCTTATCCAACTTCTTTACATCGGGATTTCCGTTCACAATAGTTTCTCCCAAAAACTCGACCAATTTATTAGCACGGTTCCTTGGCTCCACAAACTTGAACAGTTCTGGTTCGTTCTTAATAAAATTAACGGTAACCTTGCCTTCCCTGAAAGTAGGATGCTTCAGGATGTTGTCCAAAAAGGCCATATTGGTCTTAACACCCCGGATACGGAACTCCGCCAAAGCCCTGCGCATTTTTCTGCAAGATCCGTCCAAAGTTCTACTGATAGCGGATACCTTGACCAACATAGAATCGAAAAATGGCGAAATGGCCACACCTTGATATATACTACCTGCATCCAGCCTAATCCCCAATCCAGAGGCACTCCTATAAGTGGTAACCACCCCATAATCAGGTTTGAAATCGTTGCCTGGATCCTCCGTGGTTATCCTACATTGCAATGCATAACCAGTAACTACTACAGAGGCCTGATCCTGAATTTTAATTTGTGTATCGGAAAGTTTATACCCTCCAGCTATAAATAGTTGGGCTTTGACCAGGTCTATATTGGTGATCATTTCGGTCACCGTGTGCTCTACCTGTATCCTTGGATTTACTTCTATGAAATAGATGCTACCATCATCATCTACCAAAAATTCGACCGTTCCAATATTGTTATAGTTAACGGCACGGCAAATGTCGATAGCGTACTTGTATAAGTTATCCTTAGTTTTCTGTGGCAGTCCAATGGATGGGGCAAACTCGATAACCTTCTGGTAGCGGCGTTGAACCGAACAATCGCGCTCAAATAAGTGCACAATATTTCCATGGGTATCCGCTACGATCTGAATTTCTATATGCTTGGGATTTTCTACAAATTTTTCCAGGAAAACCGTATCATCACCAAAGGCGTTGAGAGATTCCCTTCTTGCCTCTGGGAATCCTTTTTTAAGTTCATCCTCGGTACGGATCACCCTCATTCCACGTCCGCCACCACCTGAAGCAGCCTTTAACATTAAGGGATAACCTATCTCTTTAGCTTCGGTCAGGGCGATATCTATATCGGTCAAGTCCTTATCACTACTTCGTATGATCGGTATATTATTGGCTACAGCAACCTCCTTGGCAGTAATCTTATCCCCCAAAGCTTTGAGGACCGCTACCTTCGGGCCAACGAAAATAATTCCGTTATCCTCACATTTTTGGGCGAATTTGGCATTTTCGGACAAGAAGCCATATCCTGGATGGATGGCATCCACATTATTGTCCTTGGCAACCTTGATTAGGGCATCCATGTCCAAATAGGGTTTTAAGGGCTCATTGTCCTCCCCTATCTGATAACTTTCATCGGCCTTGTAACGGTGCAGTGAATAGCGGTCTTCATAAGTATACACCCCCACTGTTTTAATTCCTATCTCTACACATGCCCTAAAGATACGTATGGCTATTTCTCCCCTATTTGCTACTAATACCTTCTTTATTTTCACCTTTTTAGTGTTTTAGATTTGCTTGGTTCACCCTTATACTACATTTCTACAAACATAGTATTTTAGGGCTAGGTCGCCAATATGTTAAAAGTATATCTTTTGGAAAATTTGTTACAAATTGGAACTATAGGAAAAAAAGTAGTTCCACAGGAAACTTGACAATATTGTTTTTATAGTTTAACTTTAAGCAAGCTTAAAATTAGAAACATATGGGAAAAGGAGACAAAAAATCGAAAAGGGGAAAAATTATTAACGGTACTTACGGCACAAGGCGTAAACGAAAAATTAAGAAAAGACCCAATATAGAAGAGAAGATCAGTCCCAGCAAGAAAAAATAAAGGACAATTTTTTTGATTAAAGTTTAATCCACAACAAAATTCAATATAACATCACCTTCCTCGGAGATACTTAGCCCATAGGTGTAAAATCCATTTTCCAATGGTGTTTCACCAACAAAATCTATAGGCTGAAAAACGTAATTCTCCCCACCTACCTCTATGTTTATGTAAGCATAGGAATAGGCAGTTTCGTATTCCAGATACCCCGAATATCCATCGGGTCCTATATTCTCATGAACGGTTTCTTCACTACCCACCTGCACGGTATCAAAAGTAAGACTGCTTTCGTTTTTAATCCTGATGTTTGCTCCTTCCAGGTCGTCATCCCTATCGGAACAACCAATAAATAAAGTAACAATCAAAAACAAAAAAGCGAATCGTTTCATATTAATCTCAATTAAGTAGTAGGACTTATTTGAAAATAACGCTTTTTTTTTGGAATTATTCTATCGGATAAACACTGGCTGATTTTCCTTTAAGGTGTGCTCCTTACTAAACAGATAACCATCCCTATCAAACCCCTTGACGTCCTCAATAGTTTTGGCGTCCGTATCCAGAATATAGCGCACCATGTTCCCCCTAGCTTTTTTGGCGAAAAAACTTATTATTTTTAAATTGTCATTCTTCCAATCCTTAAAAATTGGGGTAATTACCGGCACTTTAAGATCTTTTTCGTCTACCGCGCTAAAATATTCATTACTGGCTAGGTTAATGAAAAGCTCCTTGTCCTGCAATTCCGAATTTAGATGATCTGTAATCCGTTTTTTCCAAAACTCGTATAGATTCTTTTTGCGTCCTATCTTTAATTGTGTTCCCATTTCCAAGCGATAGGGCTGCATTAGATCCAAAGGTTTTAAAACACCGTATAAACCGGACAATATTCTAAGCTTCTGTTGAAGACTTTCCAATTTATCCTTTTCTAGGGTATAGGCGTCAAGACCTTGGTAAACATCTCCACTAAAAGCATAAATTGCCGGTCTTGCATTGTCTTTGGTAAAGGGGACCGAAAATTCCTGGTTCCTTTCCCAATTCAGTTCTGCAAGATTGGCCGAAATACCCATTAATTCGGATAAGGCCTTCGGTTTTTTCTTGGCCAAAACCTTGTTCAACTGTTCCGCCTCCTTTAAAAAATAGGGTTGGGAAAATTCCTTGGTAGGCAACTTACTTTCAAAATCCAAAGATTTTGCAGGTGATATTACTATTTTCATACTAGGGTATTATTAAGAATTAGGTCAAAAATAATGGCTGAACATTAAATTACCTAAGCCTTTAAAATCTTGTTATCAATATCGGTATAAACGAAACCTATTCCGCTTGACTGTGCTTGGCGTATTGTTTCCATTTTTCAATGCAATTGGCCATATCCTCTGGAATTTCAGAGTCGAACCTCATAAATTTGCCGGAAACAGGGTGCACAAACCCCAAGGTCTTTGCATGTAGTGCTTGTCTAGGTAGAATTTTAAAGGCATTATCCACAAATTGCTTGTATTTTGTAAAAGTGGTCCCCTTTAGCACCTTTTCACCCCCATACCGCTCATCGTTGAACAGGGTATGGCCTATATGTTTTAAATGTACCCTTATCTGATGTGTTCTTCCTGTTTCCAAAGTACAGGAAAGCAAAGTTACATATCCATAGCGCTCCAGAACCTTGAAGTGGGTAACAGCCTCCTTACCGTGGTCTCCCTCAGGAAAA
This sequence comes from Arenibacter sp. F20364, assembly GCF_023015905.1. GTDB lineage: Bacteria > Bacteroidota > Bacteroidia > Flavobacteriales > Flavobacteriaceae > Arenibacter. The sequence goes on from NZ_JALKBD010000018.1 coordinate 41,883, forward strand.
ACGTGCATCTGCAATCTATTTTTAGGATTGCGACCAATATGCCCCTCTATAGTTCCCGAATCCTCTTCCACATTTCCCCAGACCAATGCTATATACTCCCGCTCACTAGTTTTTTCAAAAAACTGCTTGGCCAGATGCGTCATTGCAGCTTCCGTTTTTGCCACAACCAAGAGGCCCGAGGTATCCTTATCAATTCTATGTACAAGTCCCGGACGTTCATCACTGTTCTTTGGCAAATTGTCAAAATGATAGATCAGGGCATTGATCAAGGTACCTGAATAATTTCCATGCCCGGGATGGACCACCATCCCAGCCGGTTTGTTCACGACCAAAAGAACATCATCCTCATAGACAATATCCAAAGGTATATTCTCTGGTGTCAGTAAATTTTCATGGGGTGGATGCGCAAACATGACACGTATATGGTCACCTGCCTTTACCTTGTAATTTTGTTTTACAGCAGCACCGTTGACCCAGACATTTCCATCCTTTGCAGCCTGCTGAATTTTGTTTCGAGTTGCGTTTTCAATGAAATTCATTAAAAACTTATCGATCCTTAACGGATCTTGACCCTTGGAAGCCTTAAAACTATGATGCTCAAAAAGTTCCTCCTCATTTAATTCAAACTCATCCTGTGCTTCCATAATTATTCGGACTCTGCCTTAACTTCTGCTCTTGGGGTAATATTACCGTTGCCACATATCAACTCTATCTTGGAGGTTTTTGGCAGCTTGTCTCCTGGGACAATATATTTTCCCTTATACTTAATATTGTAGACCATGTCCTTTCCCAATTCATCCACATAGGTAACCCTTTCCACTTCCAAACCCACTGCCTTCAGCATAGAGCTTGCATTTCGCTGGGTAACCTGAATAATATTTGGAATAGTAACCTTTTTATATCCGGATGGATTAACGGTAATGTATATTTTCCTGTTCTCCTTAACCTTGCTGCCGGCACGGGGAGTTTGATCTATGATGGAGAACCTTGGGTATGTTGGATTATAGTTGGCCGAATCCAACACCTCATATCTCAATTTGGATTCATCGATTATCGATCTCATATCGGTCACTGATAATTTGGATAAATCGGGAACCTCAACAAACTTACCGTGATTGGTAGTGGTCTTCAGATACTGCATTGCCCCAACTACCAACAAAACAGAAACCACCAATGCCAATACCAACTGAATCAAAAAAGATTTACTCGTTAAAAAATTAAAAAAATTTCGCATAGTATATTTTCTTGTGTCGCAAAGATAGAAAACCGGACGCTTTTTCTTTACTTTGAATGCATGATATTTGATTATTGATTTTAGCAAGCAAATTGCTTTAAAACAAGCCTAGAGAATTAGGGCGGTTCAGGAGCATATCCGCATGCATTGACTCTCTTTGATAATCTGTATCACCAATTTTAAAAATTAGTTTTATCAAATGAAAAAAAATATTGCAATTATAATGGGCGGCTACTCTAGCGAGTACAAGATTTCCTTAATAAGTGGAGGAGTAGTTTACGATTATTTGGACAAGGAAAAATTTAATGCCTACAGAATCCATATATTTAAAGACAAATGGGTCTATGTAGACAAGGATCAGAAGGAATACAATATCAATAGGCACGACTTCACAATTAGCTTAGCCAACGAAATTATAAAATTCGATTGCGTATTTAATGCAATACACGGTTCACCTGGGGAGGATGGACTTATGCAGGCGTATTTTGAACTTATTGGAATACCGCAAACTGCCTGCGATTACTACCAAGCCTCTTTAACCTTCAACAAACGCGATTTATTAAGTGTTTTAAAGCCATATGGAATAAAATCGGCACCTTCCTATTATATTAATTTGGGAGACCCTATTGATGAAGATGGGATAATTGCAAAAGTAGGATTGCCCTGTTTTGTAAAGGCCAATAGGGCGGGAAGTAGTTTTGGCATTTCCAAGGTCTACAAAAAGGAAGAATTACTCAAGGCTATTGACAATGCTTTTCAGGAGGACAATGAAATACTTATAGAATCTTTTTTAAACGGAACGGAGGTTTCGGTCGGAGTTATCAAATACAAAGGGGAGACCAAAGTATTGCCCATCACTGAAATTGTAACGGAGAACGACTTTTTTGATTACGAAGCCAAATACGAAGGTAAATCTCAAGAAATAACACCAGCAAGAATAACGAAGGAACAAGAGGAGAAGGTAAGCCATATTGCACGAAAAGCATATGAAGTACTGAAAATGAAGGGTTTTTCAAGAAGTGAATTCATTTTTGTAAACGATGAGCCGTTTATGCTGGAAATGAATACCACCCCCGGACTTACTACAGAAAGTATTCTGCCCCAACAGGCAAAAATAGCCGGTATTTCCCTTTCTGAACTCTTTGAAAGTGCCATCTGGGAAGCTTTGGGAGAAATTAAGTAAATTTAAACCTATACCTAAGAACTAGAGCAGGGGTATTATTATTTAACGACGTATTTTAGGCCCGATATAAAGCCATAAAAGATTGACAACTATAATTTTGCAATAATGAAAAAAAGACGTGCCATCTTTCCGGGTTCATTTGATCCATTGACCTTAGGACATTATGACATTATAAAAAGAGGAATAACCCTTTTTGATGAACTTATCATTGCCATAGGGGTGAATACCGACAAAAATTACATGTTCAGTCTTGAGGAGCGCAAAAGGTTTATTTCCGAGGCATTTAAAGACGAGCCTCAAATAACCGTTCTGACCTACCAGGGACTAACGGTGGACTTTTGTAAAAAGGTTAATGCAGGCTTTATTTTAAGAGGGCTTAGGAATCCAGGGGATTTCGAATTTGAAAAGGCAATTGCACATACCAATCGTAAGCTTTCCGAAATAGAAACGGTATTCTTGCTTACCTCATCCGGTAAATCCTACATTAGTTCCTCCATTGTAAGGGATGTCATTAGAAATGGTGGCGATTACTCCGGTTTGGTACCTGATTCGGTCAGGACAAAATAACATTAAAACGACTACATAAATCTCCCTAGGAATTATCTTCTTATATGGCATTCCCAGATAATTCCTTGGGTAAAACGATTACATTTTTCGAGCTTACCACAGCACCAAATACAAAGAAAAATGGTCAAAAATTCCTTCATATTACCGTTACACAACTAATTTGGTCAGATTCACAACAATCTATTCGCTGTATTAAATAATCGGACTACTATTGTAGGAAAATGCGACAGATGATTATGAATACCCCCATCGTATCAAACCAATTCCTGATAAAGCAGTTGCCCAAACCCACTGCATTTATCAATAAGGAATTTAAGGTTGTTCTGGCGTCGGATAAATGGGCCGAAGATTTTAATTTCAAGGGTAAGGACTATATCGGAAAATCCATTTATGAATTGTTCGACGAAGTGAGCACTAAATGCACCAACACTTTGTTGGCATGCTTCGATGGGAAATTCCCCGAATCAAAAATTGATGTTTACCGCGACAACAGCTCAAAAGAGAAATGGTTAGAGTGGACAAACACCCCTTGGTACGATGAGCAGGAAAACATTATTGGTGCCATTATTCAAACAGCGGACGTTACAGAAAGGATAAAAAATGAGTTAAAAACCGAAAAACTCGAATTTCAACTAAATGAAACTGGGGAACACGGTAAAATTGGTCATTGGGAATATCAAAAACTTAACGAAAAGTTTAGCTGCTGTCATATGATCCGCCGTATTCTTGAAGTGGACGATGACTTTGAAATCAATATAGACAATTCCGTAGATTTCTATAAGGCCGGCTATAGTAGGAATACCATCTCCATGGCAATTTATGCCGCTATGGAGAAAAAAACTACTTGGAACGAAAAACTACAGATCGTTACGGCAAAAGGAAATGAAAAATGGGTAAATGTTTCCGGCAAGCCCTTATATACAAATGGCGAATATGTAGGACTCATTGGAATTGTTCAGGATATAACAGATTATGTACAAAAAGAACAAAAGACCAAAGACAACGAACACCTTTTAAAAACTTTGATCAACAACCTGCCTTTGCAGATTTATATCAAGGATACCCAATCCAAAAAATTATTGGCCAACAAATCTGAACTGCAATTTTTAGGGATAGAAAATGAGAACGATATAATTGGCAAGGATGATTTTGACGTATACGACAAGGCCACTGCGCAAAAATTCAGGGATGAGGATGTTGAAGTTATGATTTCCCAAAATCCAATGTTGAACAAGGAGTTAACACGCAACAACGCAGATGGCTCCGTTATTACATTTCTAACCTCAAAAATCCCTTTGATAGGGGACAATGGCGAAGTTACCGGACTTGTAGGAATTAGCATGGATATTTCAGAACAAAAACAAAAGGAAAAAGAACTTAAAAACCTTATTTCCGTAACCTCCTCCCAAAATAAAAAGCTTATTAATTTTGCCCATATTGTTTCACATAATTTGAGGTCACATTCTGCCAATTTTGCCATGTTATTGGATTTCTTGGGCAACGAGGAAGACGAAAAGGAAAAGTTAAGAATTATGGATATGCTTACGGACTCTTCCAAAAACTTAATGGAAACACTTCATAATCTAAATGACATTGTTGCCATTAATACAGAGTCCAACATAATCAAGAAAGAGGTCAATTTCAATAAAAAACTGAATACTGTTCTCAAACAACTTAAAACACCGCTAAACAAGGCCAAAGCCACTGTAATATGCGAAATATCAGACGACGTTAACATAAGCGTAGTTCCTGATTACCTAAAGAACATTTTAACAAACATAATTACCAACGCCCTTAAATATAAAAAACCCAATGTTGACCCAATAATTAAGCTAAGTGTTAATTATGTTCAAAATTATACGGTCATAAGTATTGTGGATAACGGACTTGGGCTGGATATAAAAAAATACGGAGCCAAGTTATTTGGAATGTACAAAACCTTCCATGGCAATTCGGACGCCAAGGGTCTAGGACTATATATTACAAAGAATCAAATAGAAGCCATGAACGGTAAAATTGATGCTAATAGCCAAGTTGGTATTGGAAGCACTTTTAACTTATACTTTAATGAAAAAAATTAATTCAATATTCATTGTCGATGATGACCCGATAACCGTTTACGGAATTAAAAAAATATTGACTTCCGTTGCCAGTTGCGATGCCATTTTCGAATTCAAAAATGGTCAAATGGCAATTGATCGAATTAAGAAAATGATTATCGAAAAAGCGGAACTTCCCTCATTAATATTTTTGGACATCAACATGCCCATTATGGATGGATGGGAATTTTTGGAAGAGTTTATTAAATTACCTCTAAAAAATAGCGTCAACATAAATATTGTCACCTCCTCTATAGACCAATACGACAAGGATAAAGCGGAGAATTTCAAATCCTTGACACACCACAGCATTCTTTTTAACAGTAAACCTATCCGAAGGACTGAAATAGAAGAAATTACCGCTGCCATTTCTGTTTAATACCCAAGTTTTAGCTAACTTTGAATTCTTGAAGATTATTTTTGGCCCCCTTTAGTTAAAGAATAAAATCCATATACAACCTAATCTTCCGACTGAACATCAAAGTCCGTTTTTTTTGAGTTTTAAACAATCTATAACGTAGCATGAAACTTCTGGTAAGACTTTTTTTACTGCTTTGTCTTATTTCTTGCGAGACCAAAAAAGAAAGAAAAATTGAAAACATTAGAACTGTTTTTGAGCGCAGCAATGGAGAAGAAACTGCAACATACCTTCAAATAATAGACTTCTACATTCAACTTGCCAAGGAATTTCCCGAAATAAACATACAGATCATAGGCAATACCGATAGTGGCAATCCCCTCCATGTGGTGACTTACAATCCGGATGCCGATTTTAATTTTCAAAAAATTGGAAGGGACAAGAGCATCCTATTCATAAATAACGGCATACATCCCGGGGAAAGCGATGGCATAGATGCAACCATGCTTTTATTCAGGGATTTAGTATTAAAAAATATAGATGCTCCCATGAATACAGTTGTAGTCACCATCCCAATTTACAATGTTGGCGGAGCATTAAATAGAAATTCTACATCCAGGGTAAATCAAAATGGCCCTAAATCATATGGTTTTAGAGGCAACGCAAAAAATTATGACCTTAATCGCGATTTTATAAAAGTAGATACCAAAAACGCCCATACTTTTGCCAAAATTTTTCATTTAATAAAACCGGATATATTTATAGACAACCATGTAAGCAATGGGGCGGACTATCAATACACACTTACCCACCTATTTACCCAGCATAATAAACTAGGAGGTGAATTAGGCGATTACCTTCACAATGAGATGATGCCCACGCTTGAGAATTCGTTGAAAGAGGCGAATTGGGACATTACCCCCTATGTAAATGTTTTTAATCAAGTACCCGAAAAAGGTTTTTCCCAATTTATGGACTATCCAAGATATTCTACAGGATATACCACCCTTTGGAACACCTTGGGACTTATGATCGAAACCCATATGCTTAAACCCTACAAACAAAGGGTAGAAGGGGTCTACGCCCTCATGACAAAAATCCTGGAAATATCGGAGAGGGACTACGAAAAAATTAAAGATCTAAGGGAAGATACTTTTGAAGTATATCTAGAAAGACAAAACTACCCATTACAATGGGCCATTGACACCACCAAAAGAACCATCTTGGAATTCAAGGGTTATGAAGCTGATGAATTTAATAGCGAAATAACAGGCTTCCCAAGGCTAAAATACAATAGAAACAGACCCTTTGTAAAAGAAGTTGAATATCAAAACTTTTACAAACCCGTACATGAGGTAGAAATTCCCAAGGCATATGTTATAAAGAAAGGATGGGACAAAATAATAGATTTACTAACAGTGAACCAGATAAGCTTTAAGACCTTAAAGCAAGATACTTCCTTGGCCGTAGAATCTTATAAAATTGATAGTTTTAGTACCGCTGAGAATGCATACGAAGGGCATTACCCACATTACAATACCAAGGTACAGCGCACAAACGAAAAAGTTAATTTTACGGCTGGGGACATCTGGGTCCCTACCAACCAAAAAGGCCTGCGCTATTTGTTGGAGACCTTGGAGCCCGAGGCTACGGACTCTTTCTTTAATTGGAATTTCTTTGATGCTATTTTACAACAAAAAGAAGGTTTCTCCCCATATGTTTTCGAAGATGTTGCATTAGAGATCCTTCAGGAGAACGAAGAAATGAAAAGTCAGTTTGTTCTAAAAAAAGAAATCGACAGTACTTTTGCCAGAGATTGGTACGCTCAACTGGATTGGATATACAAACGGTCCAAATACTATGAACCGGAACATATGCAATATCCTGTGTATCGAATCCTAAAGGAATAATCCTTTAATCCTCAAATAGAATTTTAATATTGGCATAAGAATTTTCCAACGCCTTTTTAATTTTTTCAGGGCCTTTCCATTTTACTTTTTCTATTCCCTCCGAGCTCTCGCCTACCAAAACCCCTTTATAATTGGTTTTCATAGCAAACCAATGCACTTCCTTTAATTTATAACCTCCATTCCTCTTAAAAAGGTGATAGGTGGTCCTTAGAAAATTTTCTATAACCAAACCCTTTACCCCTGTTTCCTCTTCAACCTCGCGCAAGGCACATTCCTCAATAGTTTCACCCTTGTCCAGCTTCCCTTTCGGCAGATCCCATTTATCGTTACGATAAATGAAGAGCACTTTCCCCTCCTTGTTGGTCACCACTCCTCCAGCGGCGACCACCAAAGGTATTCTTTTGGAAAATTTCTTTAAAATCTCCTCATTATTTGGATGATAAATAAAAGCTTGACTAAGCTTTTTGCTGGCCAAGGAGTCGATTGCTTCATTAATAGCAGACCCGTTCAACAAAAAATATTTATTATTTGCCGTATCCGATAATTTATTTGTTAAAATCAGAGGTGACTCATTAACAAAAACTTTATACATTTGCGTCATGGTTTTAGATAAAGACACTGCCAAAAAAACAGCAGAGCTTCTGCTACAAATTAATGCAATAAAGTTGAAACCTGAAAATCCATTTACATGGGCATCAGGATGGAAATCTCCAATTTATTGTGATAATAGGATAATTCTCTCATACCCAAGCATTAGAAATTATGTCAGGGAAGAAATGGCAAAGCAAGTAGAAAGCCTGTACGGCAAGCCAGATGTGATTGCCGGAGTGGCCACAGGAGCCATAGGTATCGGGATGCTGGTTGCCGAATATTTAGGGCTACCTTTTATATATGTTAGGCCTGAAGCCAAGTCCCACGGACGTCAAAACCAAATAGAAGGTCGTTTGGAGGCCAATCAGAGTGTTGTGGTCATTGAAGACTTGATCAGTACAGGAAAAAGCAGTCTAAATGCCGTAGAAGCCCTTAAAACAAGTGGGGCAAATGTAAAAGGAATGCTCGCCATTTTTACTTATGGATTTGATCTGGCCAATGACAACTTTAAGAAATACGGCTTGGACCTACATACTTTGAGCAATTACGACTATTTAATTCAACAAGCTTCGGATACAAACTATATTCAAGAAAATCAATTAAAAACATTATTAGAGTGGAAAAGTAGCCCCTCTACCTGGCAATCTTAAAATATGTATTTAGAAACACCCAAGAAAAAAGTTAATAAAAGCGGTAAGGAAGTTTTTGAATTTCTAAACGATGTAAAGAATTTTGAGACCTTAATGCCCGAAAACATTGATAAGTTTCAAGTTATCAATGAAAATAGATTTTTGTTTGCACTAAAGGGAATGCCCGAAATTGTACTTCAAAAGAAACAGCAAACACCTCATACGCAACTGATATTGGGAGCTGCCAGTGAAAAATTACCCTTTACCCTAACCGCCGATATTACAGCAATAAATGAGCATGAAAGTGAGGTGACCCTAAGTTTTGAAGGGGAATTCAATGCTATGATGGCCATGATGATAAAATCGCCAATCAACAATTTTATAGGGACACTGTCCGAGAATCTCGCCAAAATATAAGCTTGGTTTTCTTTTGGACACAACGATCAATAAAGAAGTTTTACTTCCTTGAGATTAAATTCCTCTAGTACGTTGTCTTCCAGTAAAATCTTTAATTTCCCTGTACTGGAAACGCCTTTTATAAAGCCCATAAAAATTTGATCATCCTGATTTTTAAAGGTGGACGGCTTATCCTTTCTAAAAAGTCTACTCTCATAACGTTCAACAAGATCTTTCCTATCCCCTGCCCCGCTGTTCCCGAGCAAGTCTTTTAAATTTTCCACAATTTTGGAGAGTAGTTCATCCAGATCCAACGATCTTCCCAATAACAATTTTAAGGATGACACATTGGGGAGATTATTGAAGGTCAATTGATTTACATTTAAACCTATTCCAACAATAGACGCCTGAATATGCTGTCCAGATAAAATATTTTCAATTAGAATTCCACAAATTTTGCAATGTCCTGACATAATGTCGTTAGGCCATTTAATCTTTAAATCAGGTACTTGCAGTAGGCTTAATGCTTCATAAATTGCCAGTGAAACATAAATGTTCAATAGAAATTGCTCTGAGACCAATCTGTCAATTGACTTTACTAAAACACTAAAAGTCAGGTTCTTACCGGGTTCTGAAAGCCAATTTGTCCCCATTTGCCCACGCCCCTTTAATTGGGTATGTGCCATAACCACCGTGAAATCCCCAATTTTATTATTGAACATCAAATCCTTTAAATAGGCATTTGTGGAGTCCGTGGCACTAAGTTTGATTAATTGCATTTACAATCTTATGATTATTATATAATGTATTGTTAAAAACAATAGTTAAAAAAACAAAAAAATAATAACTTTGTAAAAATTTAAAATTTTTGAATGCAAAAAAGGAAAAGTAGCGCAGATGAGTTAATTGCCTTAATTTTAAGTGGAATAGAAGAGGTTAAAGGAAATGACATTAATTTACTTGATCTTAGAGATATTGAGAATACCGTTTGTGACTACTTTATTATTTGTAATGGTACTTCCAACACACATGTAAACGCCATTGTAGGCTCCATCCAAAAAACCGTAAGTAAAGCAATTCAAGACAAACCTTGGCATGTAGAAGGTTCGGATAATGCTGAATGGATTTTGATGGACTACGTAAACGTAGTAGTACATGTATTTCAAAAACAAGTTAGAGAATATTATGATATCGAAGGACTTTGGGGAGATGCCAAAGTAACCTCAGTTGAAAGTAGCTTCAATAAGTAAAAAAAAATAATGGCAAAAGAAAATAATACAGGTCCCAAAAAACCCAAATTCAATACTTGGTGGATATATGGCGTAATAGCGATATTATTAATTGGTTTTCAATTCTTTGGTAGCGGAAACTTCGCGAATACCAAAAAAGCTAGTACCTCCGAGCTTCAAGAGTACCTAAGAAATGGGGATATTAGAAAAATATTGGTAATCACCAATACTAGACAAGCCAAAATCTTCCTTACCGAAGAGGCTTTAAATAAGGAGGTTCACAAGGATGTCTCCGATCAGCCCTTTTCATTGACGGCCACCGCCACACCACAGTATGTTGTAAACTACGGTGACCAACAGAACTTTGAAAATGAGATCAATGACATTAAAAAAGAAAACAATTTAGACACGGAGCTTACGTACGACCAAGAATCGAATGTACTGACAGAACTCCTTTTAACCTTGTTGCCATTTGTACTGATCATAGGTATATGGATCTATTTAATGCGCCGTATGTCCGGTGGAGCCGGTGGTGGTGCTGGTGGTCAGATTTTCAATATCGGAAAGTCCAAAGCCAAATTATTTGACGAAAAAACAGATACAAGAACTTCATTCAAGGACGTTGCCGGGTTGGAAGGTGCCAAGGAAGAAGTAGAGGAAATTGTCGAATTCCTAAGAAATCCGGATAAATATACCTCCTTAGGGGGGAAAATTCCCAAAGGCGCCTTATTGGTAGGACCTCCAGGAACTGGTAAAACCTTATTGGCAAAAGCCGTTGCAGGGGAAGCAAAAGTTCCTTTCTTTTCGCTTTCAGGTTCAGATTTCGTGGAAATGTTCGTGGGAGTAGGAGCCTCTAGGGTAAGGGACCTATTTAAACAAGCCAAAGATAAATCACCCGCCATTATTTTTATCGATGAGATCGACGCCATTGGTAGAGCCAGAGGCAAGAACAATTTCACCGGTTCCAATGACGAAAGGGAAAACACCTTGAACCAATTACTAACGGAAATGGATGGTTTTGGTACCAATACCAACGTTATCGTTTTGGCTGCAACCAACCGTGCAGATGTTTTGGACAAAGCATTAATGAGAGCAGGCCGATTTGATAGACAGATATACGTTGATCTACCGGACATCAGGGAGAGGAAAGAAATTTTCGAAGTTCACCTTAGACCTATAAAAACAGCAGAAACTTTGGATTTGGATTTTCTGGCCAAACAAACTCCAGGTTTTTCTGGTGCGGATATTGCCAATGTTTGTAATGAGGCGGCATTGATCGCAGCACGTAAAGAGAAAAAGGCTGTTACCAAACAAGATTTCTTGGATGCCGTGGACAGAATTGTTGGCGGTCTTGAAAAAAAGAACAAAATAATTACTCCCGGAGAAAAGGAAACAATTGCGTATCATGAAGCCGGACATGCCACGGTAAGCTGGATGTTGGAACATGCAGCACCACTGGTAAAAGTAACAATAGTACCTAGAGGGCAATCTTTAGGGGCCGCTTGGTATTTGCCTGAAGAACGCCTAATTGTTCGCCCGGAACAAATGAAAGATGAAATGTGCGCTACCTTGGGCGGAAGGGCTGCCGAAAAAGTAATCTTCAACAAAATATCAACGGGCGCTCTCAGCGATTTGGAGAAGGTAACCAAACAGGCCAGGGCCATGGTAACTATCTATGGTTTAAATGATGAAATCGGCAATCTCACCTATTACGACTCATCAGGTCAAAATGAATATGGTTTCTCCAAACCGTATAGCGAACAAACAGCATTGACCATTGACAAGGAGATTTCAAAGCTTATTGAGGAGCAGTACAAAAGGGCGGTTGAATTATTGTCGAAAAACAAAGATAAACTTACGGAATTAGCGCAACGTTTATTGGAAAAAGAAGTTATATTTAAAGACGATTTGGAAAAGATATTTGGTAAGCGTCCTTTTGAAAAAGACAAAAGAATGGAAGCTGAGGAAGCAGCCGAAAAAGAGGAAAAAGCCAATAAGGATCTTCCTAAATCGGAAACAGAAAAATAAAACAATAAATAATTCGTTGTTTCTAAATATCTAGGAACTTAAGGAACCATTTAAATATTAATGGGATTATTTGATAAACTTTTCGGGGGAGGAAAAAAAAGGGTTTCCAAAGAAACCGTGGAAACGAGAGGGCAGCATATGCCCGACTTAAACATTCCTGTTGACGAAAAGTTTACCATTAATTTTAAACACAACGGGGGAAAGTTCTTGTATTGCGATTCCATCAATGAAGTGTTCAGTAATTTGGACAATATTATCATTGAAAATAAATGGCAGGACCAAACTTTTTTTTCAATGGATAAAAGATTGGAAGAAAAGTTTTCCAAACAGGAAATAAATTTCACCAACCTGCCTAATAAAAGTGAAATATTTTTCACCACCTGCGAGCATCTGATTGCCCAAAATGGCTCCATTTTAGTTTGTTCCAATCAATTGAAAGAAAGAAAACTTCACGAATTACCTTCAAATGTTATTGTTTTTGCCACTACCAGCCAAATGGTCGAATCTATTGGAGAGGGACTAAAAACGATAAAGAAAAAGTATCAAAATGTAATTCCCGCCAACATTACCACCATTAAACATTTTCAACCTACGGCTGAAAATTCGCACGATTTCTTAACTTACGGAAGTAGTTCTAAAAATCTTTATCTTTTACTTCTGGAAGACTTATAACATGAGAGAAATTTTAAGGCGCTTACTTACAGGTGCGGTCTATGTAATTTTACTACTTTCCGCCGTATTCCTCAGTTCTGATGCGTTCGATTTTTTATTTATGACCTTTGGACTCGCTTGTCTCTACGAGTACAAACGCATGATAAAGCTTCCAGGTTATCATATTTTTATAGCTTATTTGGCTCTTTGGTGGGCATTTATTTACCTGATTGATGATAAGAATCTCATTAATATTTTGATGTTCATCACAATATCCATTAATTTTATATTGTTGTACTACCTCTTTTCAGGAAAGGAAAAACTGTTCAACAATTTGCAAAAATTTATTATCGGGCTATTTTATATAGGGGGAGGCTGTATTTTTCTTACTATGATACCTTATAAAGACAATGAGTTCGCACAGTTTCTGATCATGGGTGTATTTATACTTATTTGGGTAAACGATACTTTTGCCTATTTGGTAGGGAAAAGTATAGGCCGCAATAAATTGTTCCCATCTATTTCCCCTAAAAAAACCATTGAGGGAGCACTGGGAGGCTTTATTTTTGCCTTGGCCGCCTCGTATTTTTTATCGAAATATGAGACCAATATTTCATTGGTCCAATGGTTGATACTAGCCTCTGTAATTGTACTGACCGGAAGTTTGGGCGATCTTATAGAATCTAAATTCAAAAGGGCTGCTGGCGTTAAGGATAGTGGCGCTATTTTACCGGGACATGGTGGCATGCTGGACCGATTGGACAGTCTGGTTTTTGCCGCACCTTTCGCATATTTAACTTTAATTATTTTTTCACATGTTTCATAAAGAAGGACAAAAGATCATTATAACGACCTTTATTATAGTTGTTTCCATTATAGTGTTGGCCAACTATTTTATAGGAATAACTTGGCTAAAATTTGGACTTCAAATAATTTCCTTGGTTCTCCTCGTTTTAGTGCTACAGTTTTTTAGAAATCCCAAAAGGAACGTTTCCAAGAATTTTGATGAAATATTGGCGCCTGCAGATGGTAAGGTAGTTGCCATAGAAGAAGTGGAAGAAACGGAATATTTTAAGGCAAAGCGCATCCAAGTTTCTATTTTTATGTCTCCTGTAAATGTGCACGTAACAAGATATCCTTCAAGTGGACTCATTAAATTGTCAAAATACCATCCCGGTAAATTTCTGGTTGCCTGGCATCCCAAATCCAGCGAAGAAAATGAAAGAACTACTGTTGTTATAAATACGCCCAAGTTCGGGGACATCCTTTACCGCCAAATTGCTGGTGCCGTGGCACGTCGTATCGTTAACTATGCAGAAGTGGGCGAAAGCGTTCAACAGGGAGATGATGCAGGATTTATTAAATTTGGCTCTAGAGTAGATTTGTTCTTACCTTTGGATAGTGCGATTACCGTAAAATTGCACCAAAAAGTAACCGGGGCAAAAACATGTATTGCAACTACTAGGGTTAAAAAAGAAAATGAAGACTGATAAACTAAATAAAGATTTTATAGCGGCGGTCGATTTCGTTAATGACTACACAGACCCCTTGCCTGCCGATCTTTTATTAAAACTTTATGCCTATTTTAAAATTGCCAACCGCAATTTTAGCCATCCGGGAAGCAGAACGCCCTTAATAAACGCCTTTAAGGCCAACGCCCTGATCCAAGCAAAAAACGTAAGCATTCAAGAAGCTATGGAGCGTTATATAGAATTGGTGGACAAAGAAGTAAGGAATACCAAAAAATAAAACAAAAGTCTTTATTAGATTACTTTTTGAAGTCTATCTCCTCCTGAATAAAATGAATTGCGTAACCAACGAATTATCTGGTCAAATCTGGATTTTCGTTTTTCCAAAGATACAAATTCACCAAATTACGGTTTTAATAGTGTCCTTAAGAAGCTATTTTCAATTCGGTTTCCTTATTCTCAAAATAGCTGAAATAAATACCTGCAAAAATCGTGATTAAAAAATAGGTCCCAACCCACATATTGGCCATGGGAAGATAAGCGTTTAGGCCAAACCAATCGCCAAAATATACTACCCATAAAATTCCTGCCACCCCTCTAAAAACTTCAATCCCAACAGCATATTTTTTTCTATCCATCAGCGTAGTATACCCATAGATTCCGACAAATATAAAACCGCTAAACGTAAGTAGTCCCTCAAAACCAATATCTGTGTAGTTATAGAACATGAACATCATTAGCCCCAAACTGACCAGCATCTGAAAAATGGCATATAGCTTAAGCCCATTGCTGGCGTTTGATCCATATCTTCTAAAATTATATACATCGCCTATAATAGCAATGGGATACTTTTCCTTGACATCATCCGGCCTCCAGCCCGTAGGCATAAACCATATACGCAATTTGTCCCGTAAGCTCTTGGTTCGCCATGCATCCTTTAATATCCTCCACAAATGTTGAAAATTGATAATTATAGGATTCCAAGTCCCCGCGGGTTTCAATACACCAAATTGGGGCGGAACCTCATCCATCTCCTCCTGAAAAGTACCGAACATACGATCCCAAACGCATAAAATCTGCCCTAAGTTCTTATCTATGTATTCCGGATTAATGGCATGGTGCACCCTGTGTTGGGAAGGGGTAACCAAAATATACTCCAACCAACCCATCTTTCCAATATGCCTGGTATGGTACCAGAACTGGGCAAACAAATGTATGGGAGCCAAAATAGCTATCACCATTTGCGGCACGCCCAAAACCGCCGCTGGAATAAGGAACAACGAAAAATAACCCACCAGGTTGCTTATCGGTTGTCTCAGGGCACAAGCTAAATTAAACTCTTCACTACTGTGGTGAATTACATGTTGATTCCAAAAAATATTTATTTTATGGCTTAACCTATGGTTCCAGTAACCGGCGAAATCAAGAACAACAAAGGCAATCGTCCAAACCAACCAAGTGGCCTTTATTTCGGTAATGGCCAAATGCTCCAACAAAAAAGGATAGGAAACTATAATTACTGCCAGCCCCAAAGTATCCTTGATGATATTGGTCAGCCCAGAACTAATACTGGAAACCGTATCCATAACCTTGTGCATTTGTTTTTTCACAAAATAGCCATAGGTTATTTCTATTGTCAAGAGGATCACAAAAAACGGGATGGCATATAAAAGTGCCGTTGCGTAGGTTTCCATAAAGCAGGATAAAATTGCTGTCTCTAACAAATATAGTCAAAATCGTTATTTTTTACCTTGCATTTTATATTGACTACATGAACAAATCCCTCATATGGAAGGTCATAGGCAAAAAAATCACCCTTGAACAAAACTACTGGACCTACTTAAAAAAAGTGTCAGTACTAGAACACCAAAAGCTTTTGTTTACAATTTAAATAAAGTATAAATTAGTTGCATATACCTTATATTCGCCTTTACATGAATTTAAGACATTCCATAGTTACCCGATTTGCCCTATTCTTCACTGGCCTTATCATTTTCTCCATTCTATTATCCGGGTATTTGGTCTTTAGAAAAGCCTCGCAAGTAATTATGGCACATTCGAAGGAACGTATTATGCACGGTTCAGAATTGGCCGAACAATCTTTTTATGCCTTATTGAACGAAGTAACCAATGACATTGCCGTCATTGCATTGAGTCCCACCATACAACAGCATATATTCTATCCTTCTGAAAAAACCAACAAAGAAATAGACCAACTGTTCCGTATAATTCTCGAAAACAAGGAAACCTATTTTCAAATCCGACTGCTCGATGCTGATAAGGACGGTAAAGAGATTATACGTTTCGACAAATTGGATGGCCAAGTACTTAAGTCGACCAACTTACAGCAAAAAGGAGACCGTGAATATTTTAAAGAGGCCATTCAAGTAAATAAGGGTGAACATTATTTTTCCAATATCAATTTAAATGAGGAATACGGAGTAATCAGTACTCCTCACACCCCTACTCTACGTGTCGCCAGCCCCATTTTTGACAATGAGAACAAAAAAGTTGGTATCTTAATCATTAATATAAACCTAAATCCGCTATATCTCAATCTTGATCAAATTGCTGGCAACGACAGTAAGTTTTATTTAATAGATTCACAGGGCCAGTATCTATATTCCCATGACAGGGCCCAACAGTTTGGCCAACAGACCCAAAAATTTCAGAACTTTTATTCCGAATTCAATATTGACAGGAGTTCCCAAGAACCTCTTAAAGATGGTTTCCATCAGCTTACGGGGCTCAATGAGGCTAGTTATTTAAGTTATTTTAAAGAGTTGCCCTATTTTGACGGAAAACGAAAAATCTATCTGATTTCGAATATGGAGCAAAATATTTTGCTTAAAAACGCCCTCACCGTACGCGCAGAGAGTATTCAAACATTGCTATGGGTGTGCCTATGTTCCATACTATTGTCATGGTTCTTTACCAATTTGTTTTCAAAAAAAATCACCAAAATCACCAAGGCCATTAGCAACTATGACCAAGGAATCCCCGATGAACATACACTACCCACCAATAGAAAGGACGAAATCGGGATCCTGGCCAACACCTTTTCCAAAATGAAGGTCAAAATAGATCAAAATGTGCTTCAATTGAACACCGCCCTGGAAAAGGAACAAATGGCCAGAAAACAAAGGGATGAATTTTTACAAAATATGAGCCATGAAATGCGGACCCCCCTCAACGCTATTTTAGGCCTCACAAAACTTTTGTACAAAAATGCTCCAGAGCCACAATTACCAATTATCAACGCACTCGAAAGAAGCTCCAATAGTTTGGCCGGCTTGGTATACGACGTTCTGGACCACCAAAAATTAGTCGAGGGCAAGCTGCAAATCCAATTGGAACCGACCAATATTGCAGAACTTCTGAAGGATATCCACTCTACCTATTTATACGAAGCAGTTCAAAAGGGTCTTACCTTCAACTTAAGTATAGATGAGAAGCTCGAATCTGGCCTGTTTCAGACAGATGCCTTACGACTGACACAGATAGTAACAAATCTCGTGGTAAACGCCATAAAGTACACCAAAAAGGGCATCATAAGCCTCTCCGCCACTATCGACGGCCCTGGGAATCAATTGTTACATATAAAGGTCAGTGATACCGGTGTAGGCGTACTCCCCAAAAACCTGAATAGGATAAACGACCGTTTTTTTATGGAAAAAAATGATCTGTCCGGAAGGTATGGCAGTTATGGGCTAGGCCTATCCATTGTTAAACAGTTGACAACACTATTTGGAGGTACTTTGAAGGCTTCTTCACAAAAAGGCAAAGGTTCGGAATTTTTGATCAGCATCCCCACCATTTCCATATCTTCCCAAAAATTGGCAAAACCTGTTCCAACTTCAAAGTTGCCTCTTCCACACCTGACCGGAAATTACAATATCCTGCACATTGAAGACGATGCATCGACCACCGAATTGGTAAAGCACATTTTAAATTCCGACAATATTACCTTGCGTCAGACCAAGTCTATGGACGAGGCTTTGAAAAGTATCATTGAAGATTCACCAGACTTGATCATAAGTGATTTAATGCTGGAAAATGAAAAAATCAACATGACATTGGACCAATGGATCAAAACCAAAAAAATTAACAGTCCACTTATTATTGTTTCCGCCCTTGATTCCACGGAAGCCAAAACCTCGTTCAACGAGTATTTTCAAAAACCCTTCCAATTAGAGCATTTTAAAGATACGGTATATAAAATTTTAGGCAGTAAAGAATTTAAAGCCCCTGATTTTTCAAATATCTATAACAATTATGACCACGACACCCTCAAAATAAATAAAGTCCTCAAATTATTGGAAAAAGAGTTTGAAAACTACCTAAAGGGAATAAACAAAATTAGCGGAAGTAACGATCAAACCCAATGGGAATCCATACTTCACAAGCTAATAGCCCACATCAACAATCTTAAATTAACCGATCTTAAAGAGGTACTACCGGACAAAATATCAACCATGAATATTGATTATCTAAACAAGATAAATAATGTATTTGCTTATTATCTATGCTGCATTAGAGCGGAAAGAAACTTTAATTTAAGAGTTGGATCTTCCTAAGCAATTCTGGGGAATAGCGCTGACTAACTGGCACATGGTCTTTGTTTATTTCCACAGCGCCCGTATGTATCACGTCTATCATATTAAGATTAATGATGTATGAGCGATGTACACGTTGAAAAAAATCGGGAAGTTTAGGTTCAAGATCTTTGAGGGCCATTAGCGTCAATATTTTCTTGTTCCTAAAAACGATGGCTATGTAATTCGCCTCCGACTTAAAATAGGCTACCTCCTTTAATTTTATTTTTACCAGTTTCCCTCCTTCCTTAATAAACAGCCTGGCATCTTTTTCAGTCACTTTTTTACTGGCGGAAATAAATTCCTTCGCCTTTAAAAAACCCTTATAGAATCGTGGAAAGTCGATAGGTTTTGCCAAAAAATCAACAATTTTGGGATAGTTGTAGGAATCCAAGGCAAAGTCCTTGTTGGAGGTTACCATAATAACAGCGGAATTGGGATTTAGATCCAAAATATCCCTACCTGTAATATCCGGTAAATTGTAGTCCAAAAAAATTAGGTCAAAGGATGAATTATTAATAAGGTTAACAGATTCAAAACCGGATACCGTCGTCGTTACACTGTCAATTTCACTGATCTTACTACAAAAATGCTCAAGTAAGTCACAAATCAACGGATCATCATCAACAATTAAACACTTCATGAGCTTATCCAATAAATTACCATTTTCGTCAAGCAATATAATCATTTCGTATAAAAAATAATTTTCCCGCAATCTAAAATTCTACTATTGTTGGTAACAAAACCAACAAACATGAACTCTAAAAGACTTTTATTACCCATACTTTCCATTTTATTTTTTGGATTGATGGGCTGTAAGGAGAAATCCAAACCTTCCGAAAATATGGCCGAAAATCTTATGGCCATGGCCGATGAACCGCGGGGGAAAGACAATGTGGCCTACCAATGGGCCTATATGGCCTTGGAAGGAACTGCTTTGGACACAGATCGTTTCAAACCGAGACCTACGATAACATCCAGATATCTTGGTCTAATATTTACTGCCATGTTTGATGCTTGGACACGCTTTGATGAAAAGGCACAACCCTTATTCCTGAAAAATGTAGAGCGTTTTCCCGAAAACAAACAAACCTTAAAGAACAAGGAAATAGCGGTGAGCTATGCGGCCTATAGGGCGTTAAAGGAGTATTATTATTCGGATAGCACCATGTACAAAGAAAAAATGATTGCCTTGGGCCTTGATCCGGATAACCAATCAACGGATGCCAATACTCCTGAAGGAGTTGGAAACCTTGCAGCTGCCATGGTGATAAATGCCCGCAAAAATGATGGTTCCAACCAGTACGGGGAAGTTGAAGGTTCCAATGGCCAACCCTATTTTGATTATACCAATTATGCACCTGTAAATGACATTGATAAAAATATTGACCTCAACAGATGGCAACCAAAGTATTTCATCGATGAAGACGGAAATAAATATAATCCAGGTTGCCTAACCCCATATTGGCAGAAGGTAAAACCTTTATTATTGGAGACTGCAGATCAATTTAGACCGGGACCCCCTCCTATGGTCGGTTCCGAACAATTGGCATTGGAAGTTAAGGAAGTAATTGACCTTCAGGCTAATTTAACTCCAGAAAATAAAGCCTTGGTAGAGTTTATGCGAGATGGACCCAAATCTGTACAACAGGCAGGACATTGGTTAAAATTTGCGCAAGACGTTTCTGCACGGGACAACAACAACTTGGACGAAGATGTTAAGATGTATTTCTTGGTAGAATCCGTGGCCATGGATGCCTTTATCTCCTGTTGGGATTCCAAAATGTATTATGATTATACCCGCCCATATGCCTTAGTGCACGATTACTATCAAGACCAGGTAATTAAGGCTTGGGGAGGTCCCGATAAAGGTATGGTTGAAATGAAAGGAAAAGATTGGAGGCCTTACTCCCCGGACGCTTTTCTTTGTCCACCTTTCCCAAGCTACGTTTCGGGCCATAGCACCATCAGCGGTGGATGTGCAGAGGCATTGCGATTATTTACTGGGGACGACAATTTTGGTGTAGAAGTTGAACTGGTTCCAGGAGCGCTTACAGAGCCCAATAATCTTGACGATCCGGTTATCATAAAATTTCCAACCTTTACCGAAACAGCCGAAATGGCAGGAATGTCCAGAGTAATGGGCGGATATCATATTCAGGCAGATAATGTTGCCGGATTGGAATTGGGTAGGCAGGTAGCACGCTACCATTACAAGAAATACCTAGAACTTATAGGTGAAAATGACAAAGAGGCTACTAAGTAAAATAGTAATATCTCCCTTTAAAATTTCCACTTCCACTTGGTAAGGAAATACAATATCTATCTTAAAAAATAAACCCAATACAAAAAAACTGCAATAAATGGTTCGTTTATCCCAAAATGGCAGGATACTAAGTATAAGTATCGGTATAGTTTACCTTTGGTTTGGATTGCTTAAATTTTTCCCCGGGCTTAGTCCGGCGGATATACTGGCCAAACAAACCATTTCTTTATTGACCTTTCATCTCATTCCGGAGAATGTAGGAATCTTAATGTTGGCCGTAATTGAAGTTGCCATTGGATTGTGCTTAATTTTTAATTTTCAGCTCAAAAAAGTTATTGTTGCAGCAGTGATCCATCTGGCCCTAACTTTTATTCCGGTTGTATTTTTTCCTGAAATTTCCTTTTCCGAAGCACCATTTTCCCTGACCCTGGTAGGGCAGTACATAATCAAAAATATTGTAATCATCAGTGCCTTACTTATGATTTATCAACGGCCATACAGCAAAGTCTCTTAAACCCGTATTCCAAAAATATTTGAGCTATTTGAAACTCCTGCAATTCCCGGACTTGTGTTATCATATTCCGGGATTAGGGAAATAAATAGATACCCCCTTATTTACTAGAGTCAATCCTAAACTAGACTTTAGGTTTATTTAAACATACCTGAAACTGAATTTCAAACTATGAAAACAAAACGTATTCACTTTATATTGGGCATATCCATGCTGGTACTTACTTGTAATCCTACAACCTTAAACGCCCAGGGATGTGTGGCCATTAGGCACTTTTCCTCTTGTGTGGGAAACAGCCTGGAAAACAATCTTCTGGGCAAGGGAGATCTACAAGTTGGAATGAATTATAGATATTTTAAATCATTTCGGCATTTTCGGGGAACGGAGGAAGAGCCCGATCGAGTAGCCAATAATTCAGAAGTAATTAACCATTCCCATGCGTGGGACTTTTTCCTTACCTATGGCATTTCGGACCGCTTCTACACCAGTATAACCATCCCTACGGTAATCAATGCCAGGTCCTCCCTATATGAACATGGTAGAGAAGAAAGAAACAGTACTTATTCCAGAGGCCTGGCAGATATAAGGGCCGGGATAGGCTATTGGTTGCTGGACCCAATTGAAAATCCAGAAGGAAACATTGCCCTTGGTTTGGGCATAAAACTACCTACTGGCAATTACAACGCCACCGATATATTTTATAACGTAGGTCCGGAGGGGAGTCCAGAAGTACGACCTGTGGACCAGTCCATTCAACCTGGGGACGGAGGGTTTGGACTTACCCTTGATTTTCAATTCTACCAAAAAGTGGCGACCGGTCTATTTGCCTATGGCGGTGGTTTTTACCTTTTGAACCCTAGGGAAACCAATGGTATTAGAACATTTAGGGAAACATTGAGCCCTATCCTGGAAAATGAAGCCATCATGGCCGTACCAGATCAATATTCGGTACGCACAGGACTAAGTTATAGTTTATCCAATGTAATATCCGCTTCCTTGGGTGCCCGTTTTGATGCAGTGCCCGTAAAAGACCTTATTGGAGGAAATGAAGGTTTTAGAAGACCCGGAAATGTTCTTTCTATTGAGCCAGGCCTGGCCTACTTTCATAACAATCTAACCTTAAATCTAAATGTGCCCATTGCAGTTCGTAGAGACAGGCCACAAAGTATAACGGATAGACAAACAGAAATAAGCACGGGAACTCCTAGAAATGGGGATGCAGCTTTTGCCGATTATCTAATAAATTTCGGCATCTCCTACCGCTTCCCTAAAAACAAAGCTTTGGAAATAGACCCTGCTATTAAGGACACCTTTAAATAGAACTATGGCCTACCAGTCGATAGGTCTGTAATCTTTCAGGAACTTACCGCACCAATGTTTACCGGAGTTAATGCCGTCGATCAACGGATCCAACACTCTTGCGGCACCATCAACGATATCCAATGGAGGTTGGAAATCGTGAACTTCTTCCTTTCTTTTGGAAAGTTCAATAGGGTCCTCATCTGTTACCCAACCAGTATCCACAGCATTCATAAACACCCCATCCTTGGCAAAATCCAGTGCAGAAGTATGCGTCATCATGTTCAGTGCAGCCTTGGCCATATTGGTATGTGGGTGACGGTCTTCCTTGTAAAACCTATGGAATTTTCCTTCCATGGCCGATACGTTGATTATATGTTTTTTACCCGTATTTTCCTGGCGCATAAGTTTTGACAAACGATTACAGAGCACAAAGGGAGCAATGGCATTCACCAATTGAACCTCTATCATTTCAGGGGTCTCTATTTCGCCCAATTTCAAACGCCAACTATTGGTTTTACGGAGATCTACCTGCTGTAGGTCGGCATCCAATTCGCCCTCCGGAAAAACCTCTTTTGCGGACAGCGAACTATCAAAACTGTAGGGAATCTGGGACAATTTGGCAGACGCCCTTATTCCAATACCAGGTTCAGGCGCATGCCAATTAACGGGCAACGCATTATTTTGGGTACTTGCCGTACCCTTGGTAAGACTATTTAATTCCTGCAAACAAAAATCATGATCGGACAATACTTCCTGGGCCCTTGGTGGCAAATCGCGAAAGGCTACCTCTTCATTTTTCATAAGATGCTGGTAAAAGCCCGCTGGCCTTCTTACCGTTTGAGCAGCATTATTGATAAGAATATCCAATCGCTCGTATTGTTGTTCTATAAAATTGCAGAAGATTTCAACGCTCGGGATATGTCTTAAATCCAGGCCATGTATTTTTAGTCTATGTCCCCATTCATGAAAATCCTCTTCTTTGGAGAAACGCAGTGCAGCATCTACCGGAAACCTAGTGGTGGCCACCACGGTGGCTCCTGCTCTTAACAATATTAGGGTAATATAATATCCTATTTTTAGCCTAGACCCTGTAACTATGGCTACCTGCCCACTAAGATCGGCCGTCTGAAATCGCTTTGCATAGTTAAAGTCGCCACAATCAGGGCACATGGTATCATAAAAATGATGCAACTTCGTATATACCGTTTTACAGACATAGCAATTCCGTGGAGACTCCAATTCCAGCTCTTCCAAAGTTTCCCTCAAGGGAGCGGCCAATAATTTGGGAGCTACAAATACGGCAGCTTCCCTGGCGCTTCTGATCCCGGTTTCCTTACGCGCGTGCTTATCGCGTTCTATCATCTTGCGTTTGGCAACCTTGGCCGCGTCTTTCTTGCGCTGTTTAAATTCATCCTTGGCCGGTCTTGACAATTGGCCTGCGGCCTTTAGCAATGCCACTCTTTTCTCCTCTGGAAGTTCAAAAACCTTATACCCGTTCCCTACCAATTTATTTAGAAGAAAAATACACTGATCGATCTCTTCCGGACTTATTGCCTCAACTACATTCTCCTGCTTGTCCACCAGATTATTATTGCCCATTTTCCAAATATTTTCTGAAAATTAAAACCGTGCAAATGTAAGCTTAAAATTAGATTGCACAAACAGAACTATTTAGCACAAAAATAAGGGCAGAACTCCTCTAAAGAAATGTGTAAAATTTAACGAACAACAAGTTTATCACAATTATACTCTTCAATTTCTACTATAATGAATATCATTATGGCATACAGAAAAATTTTGCCTGTATTAATTAAATGGCCCCACCATGATATGGGCCCTATGCGTACCCGGATCCATTAACCAAGGCATTCCCGGTGCATGGGGTTTGTCCGGCAATCCTGTAGATTCTGTAGTAGCAAAAGGAGTATAGATGACATATCTAAACTTTCCATTTTGCAATTCTCCGGTAGCACTATCATAGTCTTCCGATTTTCCATAATACACGTACATCATACTTGGTTCCTTGGGCATTTTTATTTTACCGGAAGCCACTTCCTCTGCACGGATTTTCTCCCGCTCTTCCCCGGAAAGGTCTTTGGCCGAGAGCTCCCTTCCACGGGACATAAAAGGTTCCAGCTTTTTGGAATAACATGCCACATTGATCCCCTCTTTGCTTGGATTGTCCCCTATGCAGACCAAGTTATTGGTTCCTTTGCGCAATACCACCAATTCTCCAGAGCTGTTATATCCATAAACCATGGCGCCGTCCTTTTTTTCATCGGGAGCAGGTAAAACAGCAGTTTTTATTTGAATTTCATTGGGAAGGACTTCCTTTTTAACTTCCTGCGCCATTATTGGTAAAACGGTAAACAGCAGCGTACTTAGTATTAATTGTTTCATCTGTGAAAAGTATTTTATTATTAATTCGATGCCTTACTTATATAGCTAATTGGAACAACGGATTTGAAATTTCAAATAATAAACCTAAAGGTAAAAAATATAGCCTTAACCCATTTGAGAAATATGGAATAATTAACTTGAAAAAACCAACTTAAATCTTGCCGGGATAATCTAAATTTACATGTTCAACTTAAATCCCACCGAACTATGACAGTTTACGAATTTCTCGACAAACTTAGAAGGACCCCGAAAGAAATAGCCTTTGGAGACACTATAGGTATTATCGACACCTATTATAACTTTTCTCCGGTAAAATTTACGAATGGGGAATTGATTAACGAGGCTGGCCAAAATTCAGGTTCCTGTAAAGTATTCTCTTTTGCACAACATCACAAGTTGGGCAAGGAGGAAACCTTGGCCTGTTTTGGTTCCTACTACCGAAAAGATGTCCTTGAAAATCCAAAGGGTAGCGACCACCAAAACATTCGCAATTTTATGATCAATGGTTGGGAGGGTATTTCCTTCGAGAATGAGGCCCTTGGCATAAAGTGAGGCCAAGCAATACCTTGCTCGGCTCCTTCATGCCCAGTTTCAGTGCAACGAAGAATGACCAATTACTTGATCATGGATGCCGATGCTTTATCCAAAAATAGCACGGTTTCCGGGTGTGTCCTGAGAATGGAAGCCGGACAGCTGGTACTTATATCCCCGTACAGGCTATTATAAACGGCCTGGGCCTTTCGTTCGTCGGGCACCACACAACTAATGGCCTCACAGTTCATTATGGCGGTAATGGTCAGGGTAACGGCTTCCTTGGGTACGTCGTCAAAGCTTGGAAACCAGCCCTCACCAAGTTGTTGATTTCTACAGGCCTCATCCAACTCCACCACTTTTACCAATTTCGGATCATCAAAATCGGCCACTGCGGGATCATTAAAGGCTATATGTCCATTTTCCCCAATACCAATACAGGCAATGTCTATGGGATGTGCTTTCAAAGCCTCTTCATAACTTTTGATTTCCAATTGCATATCTGCTGCATCGCCATTTAAAAAATATACCTTTTTAGGTGCTACCCTATTCAAAATACGTTCTTTGAGATACTTTCTAAAACTCGCGGGATGGGATTCGGATATGCCTTTATATTCATCCAAATGAAAAACAGTTACTTTTTTCCAATCGATTTCCTTGGTTTGCAAGGCCTCCAAAAATGAAAACTGTGATGCGCCCGTAGCCAAGATTAGATTTGCCCCGCCCTTTTTAACAATCGCATCATTCAATTTCCTTGTAACATAATCAGCTGCCGCTGCTCCCATTTCCTTGGACTGTCCATAAATCTCTATTGACAAATTTTCAATTTGAAACGACTTTTCCATTGTTTAATTTTATATAAATTCTGTTATAGCGAACCATGTGGTCAGCAGTGAAAATAGGATTACCGCGACTAGACCAAGATTAAGCTTGGCGCTGGCCTTGTTAGTCCCCATCAATTGTTGTTTGTTGATCAATATAAACATTGGTATCGCCACTGCCGGAAGGATACAGGCCTGAAAAGCCTGGGAGAAAACCATAAGTGCAGGAGGTCTTTCCTCCAAAAAGACTGTTCCAAAGGCAAATACCATAGCGCCCAGTATTAGCACTCTTGAAGACTTGGAGTGAATATTTCTTGGAGTTCCCCTATAATCGGCCAGTAACCAAGGAGCTATAAGCACGATAGGAAAAATAGTGGAGAGCCCGGCCCCTGTAATCCCAATTATCAAAACAAAGGCGGCCAATTTACCCCCCAAGGGCTCAAATAAGGAAATCATTTCTACGGTATCGTCCAGCTTCATACCCGAGATATGAAGGGTTCCCGCGGCCACGGCCATAATAATACCGCTCAGGAAGAGCATCATAAAAGCCGATACAAAAGCATCTGTCTTCTCCTTTTTTAAATCATTGATGCCCCATCCTTTTTCCGCCACCACAGTACTTCTCATCACAAAAACAGCTGCAGAACAGGTGGTTCCAGTAATGGCCGCAATTAAGCCCAACGCACCGGGGGTATCGGGAATACTGGGAACCATACCAGAAAGGATATCCGTCATATCCGGTCGGACCATAATAAAAACGACCATAAAGGAAAGTCCCATCAGGATAACCAGAACGGTCAAGGCTTTTTCAAAAGCCTTATAACGTCCGAACCATAAAAAAAATGCCAGTATTGTTACAAAAAATAGGATGATCCAGGCTCTATGGACAAACACACCATTATAGGCCAAACGCAAGCCTTCCTGCGCCAAATCGGCCACAATACCCATTACACCCATCAGTGCCAATAATTCCCCTATAATAAGTACCAAAATGATATATAGCGAAAGTATCCAACCCCATTTAAACTCCTGTTTAAAATTAAAGAGTGCAGTCTTACCGGTCACCAAAGTTACTTTGCCATAGGCCACCATTAAAACATAAGTAAAAATACAGGAAAGTACTACGGCCCAAAAAAGACTCATGCCAAATTCCGCACCCGTCTTGGCCATTGTGGTTACACTGCCCGTTCCAATATTGTAACCAATAAGAAATAGCCCTGGACCTACGGCGCTAAGTCCCAATAGTATTTTTTTGATTAATGATTTATTGCCCATATCCTGCTTTTATAGATTTAATTTTCAACCAAGTACCTTAACATTCAACACCATAGGAGTTAACAGGGAACTAATCTTTGGTATATACCAACTGCCCTGATACAAATGTCTTCTGAATTACCACCTGATTGTTCTCCAACTTAAAAAGAATCAAATCGGCACGTTTCCCTTGTCCAATTTCCCCGAGTTCATTTAGAGAAAACATCTTGGCTGGGTTGGTACTTGCCATTTGTATGGCATCATTAAGAGTGCATTGGGCATAGTCCATTATTACCCCTACACAGGCGCTTATAGGTGAAGCTGCCCCGGCCAGAACATTTTCCTTTGGTAATTTTACCACATTGGGGGTCAGCAATAAAGTACGCTCTCCACGGGTATACTCTCCCGGTGGTAGACCAGCTAGGTCCAAGGCATCGGAGACCAAAATAGTTTTACTTGGACCTTTTACCTTATAGAAACTCCGTACCTCTTCCTTGGTCAAATGAAATCCATCTGCTATAATGCTGGGCGTAATCCTATCATCGGCCAATTGTGGCCAGATAGGATTATGGTGCCTGTTGATCTCGTTGGCACAGCCATTGCCCAGGTGGGTGGCCATTTTTGCTCCGGCATCTATGGCCCGTTTAATATCCTCTGCACTACCATTGTGATGTCCTAGCGCCACTACAATACCATTGGCAACGCATTTACGGATAAAGGATATTGCCCCTTCCAGTTCCGGAGCTACGGTAATTAGTTTTATGTCATTATTGGCTGCCTTCTGCAATTCCCGAAATTCCTCCCAGTCCGGATTTTTGATGTATTTCTCCAAATGCGCGCCTCGAAATCCGGCTAGCGGTGAAATATAAGGACCTTCCAAATGAAATCCGGGAATGGATTTTCCTATTTCCGGATCCTTTTTTGCCTGGGCCAGAATAGCAAAATTCTTTTTCATCCTATTGAAATCGCTGGTAATAATGGTCGGGAAATAAGTGGTTACCCCGGCCTTCCACAAAGCTTTTGTAGCTTTCCTTATGCCTTCCACCGTAAGATCGGGACCTGAAAAATCTACCCCCATATAGCCATTGATCTGGACATCTATTAAACCAGGGGCTACATATATTTGTGAATCCTTGTCGCCTTTAGACAATCTATTTATTCCCGAAATTTTACCCTTTGTGGTGGATATGGAAACCCATCCCTCATCGGAATACAAAATGCCCTCCAAACCGCTTTTATCCATAGACTGTGATATTCCCATATTATAAAAAAAGAATAGTGCTAAAACTGATGTATATTTAAATGTCATAACAATTTGTTGATTTTAAAATTATCAGACCCTTATCAATGTTATCGGAAACTAACCTCCCGATTCAATTTTACGAATCTTAATATTCTTGAACCAGGCATCGTCCTTATGGTTTTGAAGAACGATATGCCCCTTTCTTTTTTCCAAAAACCCCGGATAGTCCACGAATTTGCTTTTTTGAAAAAGGGAATCCAAATGCGGGGAACCAAAATCATAGGCAACTACCTTTTTCCCATTAAGCCAGTGCTCAACGTGTTTATCATTTACCACAATACGGCTGGAATTGAAAACTCCTGCCGGCCTTACCTTGGCGTTTTCAGGCGCAATCATATCATAAAGACTCCCAGTGTATTGGGATGGTTTTAGTTTTTCCGCATAAAGGCTATCTGAATCATCAAGCAATTGGTATTCAAATCCCAGAGCCGAATATTGCGAACCGAACTTTTGGGACATTTCTTCGGACACGTTGTACTTGAGGCCCGTGTTGCCCGCTTTTAATATTTTCCATTCCAAATACAATTCATAATTATCAAAGGTATCCTCTGTCATTAGATCGCCCCCTTCCATGGGCTGTCCGTCCGGCATGGAAGGCACCTCTCCGCTATTCAGTTTTCGTATGGTACCATCCTCAATTTTCCATAGTTCGGTCTGAACATCCTTTCTACCCAAACCGCGCCAACCCTTAAACGATTCGCCATCAAAAAGCAATTCCCAGCCCTGCTCCATCTCTAAAGCCGTAAGGGTATTGTTTAATTGTCCTACATTATTAACTTCCTCTGGCTTCTTTTCCTCTTTACCCTTGCAGCCAGAAACCATAAGGAGCAATATTAAAACCGCCGCGAACGGCGTAAAGGATTTCTTAATATAGATCATAATTATGATATAACAGATTCCCAATTACCGGAAATTATAGATTTCTGAACTGCTTCCAATACGGCAATACCGTGGATGATACTCTCGTGGCTACGTGGTTCCTTTCCAGTACTGAACATGGTTACCATATCCACGTAGTTCTTATCTGGATCCACAGTGTCTACTTTGGACTTCAATTCAACCACTCCTTCGTCCGTTTCCACAAAGGTCTGCCAGCCATACTTTTTGGTGGTAATGACCAGGGTGGCCATCCTTCCATTTTCAAATACCAAACTGGCACTACTGTTCAAATTCTCCATTTCGTTTTTGTTGAACCTCGCGGAAACTATTTTTTCATCAAATAGATAAATAAGAGGTTCTACCATGTGCACTCCATAAAAGAAAAAGCCTCCATATATGGAATTGATATCGGCCTTACCGTAACAAGTTACTTGATTTATGTCCTTTAGTTCAGCCAATTGCTTCCTCATATCGTCCGTGGCATAACTGTGGGCTATGGAACTGTAGGAAGTTACCGGAGTACCTGCCGCCCTTGCCATTTCAAGGAATATTTTTGCAGCCTGACTGCTATAGCAAAATGGTTTGTCTATAAAAGTGGGTATTCCGGCCTTTACAAACGGGAGCGCCGCATCCAAGTGAAGATCGCCATGCCGATGATCAACGATCAACGCATCTATCTTGTCCATCATTTGCAAGGGGTCTTTTACAATATTGGGAATGCCTCCTTCGGTCTTGGCCTGTTGGGCAAATTCCTCCTTTTCACCCCATACATATTTAACCTCCCAGCCCGAAAATTTTTTATCCAAATTGAACATTTTACCAAAACCTCTGGTATGTGAATTCTCGGCACCAATGATACCGATAATCTTATTTTTCGCCACTGGCGGTTTTCCTAATTTTAGTTGGGAAAACAAGGGTGACGGTAAGGACAGGGCCAAGGTGGAAAAAGCTGCCCCTTTTCCAATTCTTTCTAAAAACGATCTTCTGTTCGCCATATAATTTATTTTATAATTTCATTTCCCAACCGTTTTCATAAGAACGGCTCCATAATTTCTGGGCATCGCTATCCTTCAAAATGTGACCATTAGTGGAATCTATATCCAAAGACCTGCCTGTGCGCTGCGCAATATTCCCCAATTGAACCAACAAGGTGCTTTTATGACCCGAGTCTATATCAGCATTTAGGCTTGCACCGTCGTGGATAGCACTGAACATATTCTGTATGTGTAAGGCATCCAAGAGTTCTGCCGGGTTGGAATTGTTTCTGGGATCTATTTCTTGGGTATTCTTAACTTCTTTGATCAATTCACCCTCCAAATCAAAAATGCTATAGCTATTACCTCCAGGGATTAGCATACTGCCATTTTCCCCGTAGAACATAACGCCAACCGAACTTCCTTCTATAGGCTTACCATTACAGCTCCTACCTTCCCAGGACATGGACAATCCTTCTGCAAAATCCAAATTGATTACCTGTGTATCCGGAGTCTCCCAATCGTCCTGATACCTATACCTGCCCCCGTTTGAGCTTACCTTAACAGGATAGTCCACCTGCATGCCCCAGCGCAATAAGTCGATCATATGGGTGCCATTATTTAAGGCCTCGCCTGTACCCCAATGCCATAACCAATGCCAATTGTAATGTACAATATTGTCCTTATACTTCATTCTGGGCGCCGGACCTTGCCAAAGGTCCCAGTCCAGCCAATTGGGCACCTCAACTTCCTTCCCTATCCCTATGGATTTACGGTTGTTGGTATACCATCCTTTACCAAAATACACCTTTCCAATGGCACCTGATTGCAAAGCTTTAATCCCCTCAACCACATTGGGCCAAGAGCGACGCTGGTTCCCCATCTGTATTACCTTTCCATATTTTTGTGCGGCCTGCACCAAAATTTCCCCTTCATGGGGGTTGTGACTACATGGTTTTTCTACATATACATGTTTTCCCGCTTCCATGGCCAAGAGCGATGCAGGTGCATGCCAGTGATCTGGAGCTGCAATCACCATGGCGTCCACATCCTTGCTTTCCAAGGATTTTCTGAAATCCGTAAAGGTCTTTGGCTTCCTGTCCTGTCTACCCTTTACAGAATCCAAACATTTTAGGATGGCCCTACTGTCCACATCACAAACATGGATTACCTCAGCGTTCTTTTGACTAGCAAAATTTTGTGCCAAGGCATTCCCTCTACTATTGACCCCCATCATAGATACATTGATCCGATCATTGGCACCTAGAATACGGGCATAACTTTTGGCACTAAATTGTGGCAGGATTCCAGCGGTAGCTATAAAGGCCGAACTGGCCGCTGTTTTTTTAATAAAACTTCTTCTTGAACTTGAATTTGAATTTGATTTCATACTATCCAGGTTTGATCGTTATTAACTTTGTTTATCTTGTATGTCTATAAAATTGGGCTAGTAAAGGCCGGAAAACTCCTGCCCCAGGGCATTGATCTCTTCATCGGAAATTTCTCCCGAGCACACCACTGTCCGGAATGCAAAACGAACTGACTCCCCTTTTTTCAAACGCAAGTCCATAGTTTCCTTTCCTTCCGAAAACACATTCTGACCCAATGGGTTTACGGCAAAAAGTCCATAGCCCCTTGCGTGCCAATAGGCCGGATATCCCGGATTCTTTTCATGGTCCAGAATCACCACGGCAACATTCTCCTCCTTATACTTGCCAAAGAGCTTCATCCACTTGGCCCGGGTCCCCCAAACATCTTCACCTTTTATACCTTCACTGCTCCAGTAATCTCCAGAAACCACGTCATTATTTATTACCTTAATAGTCTCAGGGTTTCCATGTGCATCGGTTAATGTTAAAGGGTCATCGGATGGCAGTTCCAGTTCGCGACTTACTCTAATGGCAAACATTCCCTCTTTGGTATCCTTGAACAAAATATCCTCTTGGGCCGTTAAGGTGCTTATCCAATCTATAATCCTCACCTTCCCCTTGTCCATAAAATGAAACTCAATGTCTTCCTTTATCTGTGTACGTCCCTGAGCTTCCCAATTGGTTTGTACCCGTAGTGTTCCTTGGGAATCATTGGCATCGGCCTCCACCACCTCTTGATGCCTGATAACGCCACTAAATGGCTTGCGATCTTCAGGGGTAGCCTCGGAATGCCCCCAATAATCAATACCGTTAACATCGCCATAATTCATCCACATTCCGATATGGTGCGGGTGATCAGCACGCTCTCCGGCTACTTTCTTCAATGGATATTTACGGGTAATCTCCGTACCTTCGGAAGTCACAATAGGCCATAGACATGGCTTCATAATATTATCCGGGTAGATGTAGGACGTGAATAATTCATCCCCGAAGTAGACATCCACTTTTTGTTCCGATACTTTATTTTCTACCCTAATGCCAGGCTTTACTGTATCCTGTGAAGGACTTGCATCGTTCTTTTTGGACTTGCCATTGCCACAAGAACCAAAAAAGACCAATAACAATAAGCAACCAAGTACTCTTACTCCCATAATATTTATTTCTAGTTTAAAGCAAGCCCTCGCGTTTACCAAGTTATGGCTATTGCATAAGACCCTTATTGAAATTTAATATAATAATCTACGTTCTCCTTGATAATGATATCCAAAGGCACGTACTGTATACCGGAGGGCGATTTTTGATAAACAAAAAATTCGAACAAATTCCTCACTGCGGTTACTCCCTGGAATACCGGTCTTTGGGAAATGATGTAATCGATATTGCCATTCTTCAGCTCGGCCACATTTCCAGGAACAATATCAAATCCGACTACCTTTATATCGAGCTCGTGCATAGCATGATACCTAGAGATTAAATGCGCCCTGGAATTGGTAACGAATACTCCCTTTGTTCCCGGGTTTTTAATATAATAGGTTGTAAGTTCCCTGTTTACTTCAGTCTCCGCCGTTGTGGGTATTGTAATAGAATTTATACTTCTTTTCTCCCAAGATCCACGCTCCTTAAAATAATCCCGAAAGCCATTTTCCACAAGGGCTGTGTGGGCACTATTCTCGAATCCCTTAACCATGTTTACAATAAGAATGTCATCTGAAGGGCCTAGGAGAGAATTCAATAATTTCCCGGCAATATAACCACTTCCCCTTAAGTCAGGTCCAATATAACTGAGACTATTCTTGTTTTTGATATTGGCATCTATAAAGACATATGGAATATGCCTTTCTTCCAACTTCGATATGAATTCTAGACTTTCCTTTTCAAATAAGGGCGCCAAGATTACGCCGCTTGGATTCTTCCCAAGGATGGCATCCGCACTTTTAACAAAACTGGATTCGTCGAACAAACTGTACTCATACGCATGAAGTTCCATACCAAAATCCTTATAAACCTCCACTCCCTGGTCCACCCCTATTTTCGGTAGCGCCCAATAACTCTGGGAACTGGTTGCTTCAGGAAACAGGCTACAAACCGTAAACCGACTTCCCAAAGCCAATGTTCTTGCCAGAAGATTGGGGTTAAAATCCAATTTCTCTATAGCCTCTTCCACTTTTTGCCTTTTAGCAGGTGACACCTTTCCCCTATTGTGCAAAACTCTGTCAATGGTCCCTATGGAAACATTGGCATAGTTTGCCAAATCCTGAATGGTGGTCTTTTTATTTTTTGCCATTGAAAATCAACCTTTATAATTATATGACTTTTAATGATTTAAAAAAGTGTGTAGGCACACAAATATAAAAATTATTGGGATATAGAAGTCATTTTTTTGAAATATTACACCACATTTTATGTGTGAATCAATAAAAATGTGTAAGCACACACTTTTTCAATCAAACCATCAATCCAATGTCAGGATTCCCGATTCAACTACTTTATCCTGATGGATAATAAGTAAAAATGCGCACTATAGCCTACCCTACAATGACTTTCTAATGGCGATAAACAAAAAAATGAACAATGAGTAGATCATAAAAAAAGGAATTATGTAGTCTGCCCATCCCAAAACCAGCATCACACTTATTATCAATAGCTGAAACCCAAGCCCAAAGGTAGATACGGCCGTCATAAGCCAATTGGGCAGATGCCTGCCGTTGGCAGCCTCACCATCCAACTTATAAATAATTTGATCAAAACTGCCATAAAGAATCCTGTACCACCAAAAAAGCACATTCACATTACGCTGTTGCTCCCCAACCATTGCCACTGGCGTGCCGGATTCAAAAATTCGACTTGTAACATCGCCATGAAACTTATTTCTCAAGATTACGTAATAATAATTGTATAGGGTACCCTGAAGCTGCAGGCCCAGAAATGCCAACACGGCAAATCCAAAGTCCACATTGGTGATATGCCAGAGTACTACAAATATTAGGATATTCAGAACAAAATCCGACAGGGAATCAAAATACCTCCCAGTATAGGAGGGCGTATCTTTGATCCTTGCCAACTCCCCATCGGCAGCATCCAAGATAGATTTTAGAATAAAAAAGAAGGCTGCATACCAATAGTAGCCATAATACATGCAAACCACCGCTATAACACCTGAACAAAGAAATCCAAACGTAACTTGCACAGGCGTAACAGTCGTTTCTTTTAGTCCGTTCGCAATAACCCTGGCTATTGATCTACCATAGTCGGATAGGTCCAAAAATTTATGGTCTTCCGGTAATTTAGACATTCCCAGCTTTTTTTATGGAGCATTTTTAATGACTTAGCTACCTAAATTTTAAAACAGCACACTTATTTATCCTTACTAAATATACGACTAAATAAGGCGAGAATTATTTAGGCCTCCAAAAAACAACGGTATAGCATTAAAGATTTTGACAGAACATTGGAAGTTTCATATAAAAAAAATGGCAGCAACAAAAAGGATGCTAGCGCTATCTACCCTTCCAAAATCTCAATTTGCCTTATAATATCCTTTTCTGTTATTGGATATGGGATTCCTTCAACAATGGACTTAAAAACATCATCGAACAAATTGATATAAGAGGATTTTACCGATTCTATTTCCTCGGTATGCTTTTCACCGTTCTCGGCAATGGTAGTGAGCACACCATATTTATTGGCATCCTCTATTCCAAACAAAGCATTTCCGGGACTCATTCCCGCCAACAGTTGCTGCTCTTGAATATCCGTTCGCTGTTTCACAAAGGTCCCCTTGGTTCCATTAAGAACAAAAGCGGCTTGCGGCTGCACCACCAACATGCTCATAGTCAAAAACACCTGTACCCCCTTGGGATACAGCAAATGAATATGTACATAATCATCCACCTGGGTTTTGGGCCTAAACTGCCCGGTATACTTGCTCCATTGCAAGGGGTATCCAAAAAGGGCTATGGCCACATCCAATAAATGTGGGGCCAGATCATACATAAGGCCACTCCCCGGTACTGGGGTTTCCTTGGCTATTTTGGGACCTATGTGATACCGATATCTATCATAACGCATATGGGCCTCTACCATGGCCCCCAACTCACCGGAATCCAACACCTTCTTTACCGCCAGAAAGTCACTATCATACCTTCTATTTTGATAAGGTAGGATACAACGATCCTGCCTTTTTGCCTCGGCAAAAAGTTCATTGGCCTCTGCACTGTTAACACAAAAAGGCTTCTCCACCAAAACATGCTTTTTGGCTCGGAGCGCCTTAAGCGAAAATTCGAAATGCGTGAAATTGGGCGTATTTACCACTACCAGATCAATGTCCTTATCGGCTATAAGCTGATCAACTGTGTCGTAACTTTTTATCTTGGGATAAGTCTTACGGGCTATTTTTTTAGTCCTCTCAACCACTGCGGCCAACAGGAATCCGGGATGCTCATTCAAAAACGGGGCATGAAACAAGGTGCCCGACATTCCGAATGAAAGAATACCCGTCTTCAATATCTTTTTGGACATAATTTAAGCTACTTTCATTAAAAATTGGGGTCATTTCCCTTTATCCAGAAACACTATGTTCACATTGGTTACCGTTATTTTAAACTGGCCAGACTCTTCTCCAAGGTATCAATTTTAGCAATGGCATCTGCCTCCTTCTGCCGTTCCAAATCAATTACCTGTGCCGGGGCGTTACTTACAAAACGCTCATTGGAGAGTTTCTTTCGAACCGATACCAAAAAGCCCTTGATATATTCCAATTCCTCTTCCAACTTTTTAATTTCCGCTCCAATATCAATGGCTCCCACCATAGGAACAAAATATTCGTTGGACTTCACCCTAAATGTCAGAGCACCATCCACTGCATTGTCAATATAATCAATAGTCGACAAATTAGTCAGTTTAGCGATAACAACATCCCAATCCTTGGAAATACCCCCATCATTTAAAACTGCCAGTTCAAGGTAATCTTTCATAGGAATATTCTTTTCCTTACGGATGGTACGTATTCCGGCAATAACGTCCGAAGCAAAATTAAAACCTTCAATAAGTTCTTCATTAATTGGCTGCACGTTTGGCCATTTTGCAATTACCAATGCCTGCTCCGGAGTACGTTCGGCAATGTGCTGCCAAACCTCCTCGGTAAGAAAGGGCATAAAAGGGTGCAACAGTTTTAAATTTTCCTCAAAAATATGGATTACAGCATCAAATGTAGTCCTGTCTATAGGCTGCTGATAAGCTGGTTTAATG
The DNA here is from genome assembly GCF_023015905.1 of Arenibacter sp. F20364. Taxonomy (GTDB): domain Bacteria; phylum Bacteroidota; class Bacteroidia; order Flavobacteriales; family Flavobacteriaceae; genus Arenibacter. The sequence goes on from NZ_JALKBD010000018.1 coordinate 79,680, forward strand.
ATTTCCAATAACCAAGAACTATAATCGTCCCAAACCAATTTATAGATGGCCATTAAGGCATCCGAAATACGATACTTGCTAAAATGATCCTCTATTTCTACAAGGGTTTTATTGAATTTTGAAGTATACCATTCAATACCCAACTTGGAAGCCTCTGGTTGTGGCAGGTCTGCCACTTCCCATCCTTTGACCAAGCGGAAACCGTTCCAAATCTTATTGGCAAAGTTTTTCCCTTGTTGGCAGAGGGCTTCATCGAACATTAAGTCATTGCCGGCAGCAGAACTCAGCAAAAGTCCGACACGCACACCATCGGCTCCATAATCCTCAATTAATTTTAGGGCATCAGGAGAATTTCCGAGCGACTTGGACATTTTGCGTCTTTGCTTGTCCCGTACCAAGCCGGTAAGGTATACGTTTTCAAAAGGTCTTTCATTTCGGTATTCATACCCGGACATAATCATTCTGGCCACCCAAAAGAAAAGAATATCCGGCCCGGTCACCAAATCATTGGTAGGATAATAGTATTCTATTTCCTTATTATCGGGTTCCAAAATCCCATTAAAAACACTTATCGGCCATAGCCAAGAAGAAAACCAAGTGTCCAGGGCATCTGCGTCCTGTTTTAAGCCATCCAATGTTAAACCGGAATTCCCAGATTTTCTCCTGGCCATATCCAACGCCTCTTCTTTGGTTTCTGCCACCACAAAATCGTCCTGTCCGTCTCCAAAATAATAGGCCGGAATTTGTTGTCCCCACCAAAGTTGTCGCGAAATATTCCAATCACGGATATTTTCCATCCAATGGCGATAGGTATTTTCGAACTTTTTGGGAAACAACTTAATATCTTCGTCCTCCAAAACCGCCTTTATAGCGGGTTTGGCCAATTTTTCCATACTCAAGAACCACTGATCGGAAAGTCTTGGCTCAATAACAGCTTTGGTTCTTTCAGAAGTTCCAATTTTATTAATGTGCTGTTCGGTCTTAACCAAATACCCCTTTTCCTCCAATTCTTTTGAAATAGCCTTTCGGACCATGAAACGGTCCTTACCTTCGTAATGCAGTCCAAAACTATTTAAACTGGCATCCTCATTAAAGATATCAATGGTCTCCAGATTGTGTTTTTCCCCTAGGGCCTTGTCATTAATATCGTGTGCGGGGGTCACTTTTAGGCAACCAGTCCCAAATTCAACATCAACATATTCATCCTCAATAATAGGGATTACCCTATTACAAATGGGCACTATGGCCTTTTTACCTCTTAAATGGGCATAGCGTTCATCATTGGGATTAATACAGATGGCTGTATCCCCTAAAATAGTCTCTGGTCTAGTAGTAGCTATGACAACAGTTTCATTGGAACCCTCTATTTTATAGGCCAAATAGTATAACAACCCTTGTCTTTCCTCGTAGATCACTTCCTCATCGGACAAGGTCGTTTTTGCCTCGGGATCCCAATTTACCATACGGTAACCCCTATATATCAGCCCTTTATTGAACAGATCCACAAAGACTTTAATAACCGAGGCGGACATATTGTCATCCATGGTAAATTTGGTACGCTCCCAATCACAGGAACAGCCCAGTTTTTTTAACTGTTCCAGGATTACCCCGCCATATTCATGGGTCCAATCCCAAGCATGCTTCAAAAATTCTTCACGGGTGATATCCTTTTTATCTATCCCCTGTTCCTTTAGTTTAGCAACCACTTTAGCCTCCGTAGCTATGGAGGCGTGATCGGTACCAGGTACCCAACAGGCATTTTTCCCCATTAAACGGGCCCTACGGATCAAAACATCCTGTATGGTATTGTTCAACATATGCCCCATGTGCAATACTCCGGTAACATTTGGCGGAGGTATGACTATGGTATATGGCTCCCTATCATCTGGTGTGGAATGAAAATAATTATGTTTGGTCCAATAGTCGTACCATTGGCCCTCTACCCTTTGAGGCTCATATTTTGAAGGAATTTCCATTATTTGGAACAGTTTTTGCTTACCCAGTACGGGCGATTACTAAATGAGTGCAATATTAAGGTTAAACTTGTAGTAATTCTAAGGTTTTTGTCCATTTAGAAATACGAAACAAAAATAAGTAACGTTATTACATAACAAAAGAATTTTGGAGGTTCATTAAAAACATTTACTTTTGAAATTCACCAAAAACTAAAAATAATGAAAAAAATAGTACTAGTTCTATTTATTGGTCTCTTAGGATTTGGCCTAACCGCTCAGGAAAATGCAGCGAAAATTAAATTCAAAACGGAAACCGTTGATTATGGTGAAGTAGCGAAAGGTAGTGATGGTGTAAGAGTGTTTGAATTCACAAACACAGGGAATGCACCCCTTGTTATCAGCAAAGTAAGCTCTAGCTGTGGCTGTACAATCCCTAAAAAACCGGATGCACCTATATTACCAGGTAAAACTGGCGAAATTCAAGTAAAATATGACACCAACAGAGTTGGACCCATTGCAAAGGCGATTACTGTAATTTCCAATGCCGACACCCCAACCAAAGTCTTAAAAATTAAAGGGAAGGTATTGCCTGCAGAAGGCAAATAAATTATATACTTATAAATACAAAAGCTCGTTAAGTACTGAATTAGGTATTTAGCAAGCTTTTTTTATTGAAACATGTCTTTAAGGACATAGGTAATCAACATATCCTTTTGGTAGCGTTCTATTAAAACCTTCACTCTTTTGCCCTCCTTGTCATTGAGCATGTGCAGGATTTGTTGAAGTTTATAGTGATGTACCTTTTTCCCGTTTACTGCCAGAATAACATCCCCTTCCTGCAAACCCGCTTCATGGCCAGGGCTTCCCGCACGTATGCCGGACACTATAATTTCCGGGACCATACTTAGCCTGGTCATATTCTCGAAGAGTATTTGCACATCCCCGAACGATTTGCCACTATCCACCAACACCACCCCGTTTGCATCGGCAATACTTTCGGAAATATAACGCATTCCATTATGCTGTATATCTATTCCGCTCAAATTAAAATCGAACGGTTTATTAAAAAGGGAATTTTTGCGCAAACTCAGGCTACGATTACCATAATTGAATACCAGGGTAAATCTTTTTAGAACCTCTCCGCCCAAACTTCCATTTCTATCTCCGAAAGAGGTCATGGAATTAAAATAGTGTAAATCAGGAAATGCAGTTTTGGCATCCTTCAATAAAAAACCTGCCAATTTGATTCCATCTATTTTGGTCCTTTTTCCATAAATGCTTCCACTTAGTCCCTGGCCCAAAAAATCTACATAATTGTCCCGAGGAACCCCCAATCCCCTATCCAAATCCTCAAAAAGCCATAAAGCATCGGAACTACCCGAATCTATTAATAATTTAACAGGGATACTTTGCTTATTTTTCATAAATACATCACCCTGAACATAGGCTTTGTTTTGAATAATTTGCAAAGGCAGTGTACGGGTCTTGGAGCTTTTTTTGGATCTGTACAGATCAGGGGCATGAAGCTTTAAATATTTGGCAGAATAATTTATCTCAACTATAAAATCCCTAAAGAGATCATAACCAATGATTCCATGTACCGGTATACCCAGCCTAGGGGAAAGATTCAGCTCCTTGTCCATAACCACATAAAGCTGTTGTTCAGTATTGACCACTTCTCCAATTCTAAATATATTGGAGCTAGATATCAAAGCATTAATTGGCTCACCCTCACCAAGGCCTTTTATTACAATTTCCGAAACATTGTTTATTTGTAGGGAATCCTTGTTGGACAAATTAAAAAGGATGGGCTTGTTTACCCCGGAATCCAAAATAAATGAAAGTTCAGCCCCATTTACTTCAATTGGAAGAACAATAAGGTTGTTCACCAATTCAAACTTCACCTTTTGGTACTTTTCTCCAGTCGGTAATTCGAAATTTTGTGATAACAACAAAACGGGACAGCACCAAATAAGGAAAACGATATGTCTTAAGGAAGCCATCTTATTTCCATTTTTAAGTAACCTATTCCCCTAATTTACGCACAAAACCCTTGACATCAGAATCTTTTAACATATTCCTATGGAATCAAATAAGGCGCTTTTGTTGTTTTCTCCGTGTTGATTTCTCATTTTTGCTTAAAATTAAAACCCATATGCCGTCAATTTCACGGAGAGGCAAAACAATGCCGCAATCTCCAATAAGAAAATTAGTACCTTTTGCTGAAGCTGCCTTGAAAAGGGGAATCAAGATCATTCACCTTAATATTGGCCAGCCAGATATAAAAACACCTAAAGTTGCCTTGGATGCCGTTAGGAACAATACCTTGGAAGTCCTGGCCTATAGCAGAACCGAAGGTTCCGAGACCTACAGGGAAAAAATTGCCCGCTATTACGCAAAGAATGACATTCACGTACATGCGGATAATATTATAGTTACCACTGGTGGCTCGGAAGCATTGTCCTTTGCTTTGGGCAGCATAGCGGATAACGATGACGAAATTATTATCCCTGAGCCCTTTTATGCCAATTATAACGGATTTGCCAACGCAACCGGAATAAAGGTAGTACCTGTTGTTTCGAACATCGAAAACAATTTTGCACTGCCTCCCATTGAGGAATTTGAAAAACTAATAACACCTAAAACCAAGGCAATTCTAATTTGTAATCCCGGCAATCCAACTGGCTATTTGTACACCAAGGAGGAAATTAAGAAGCTTGCCGCGATAGTTAAAAAACACAACCTCTTCTTGGTTGCCGATGAGGTATACCGTGAATTTACCTATGACAACAGGGAGCATCATTCCATTCTACAGGAAGAAGGATTGGAAGAACATGCCATTGTAATTGACTCGGTTTCCAAAAGGTATAGCATGTGCGGGGCTCGAATTGGGTATTTGGTCTCTAAAAATAAGGAAGTGATGCAGACCGCCCTAAAATTTGCACAAGCACGACTTTCACCTCCTACCTATGCCCAGATTGCGTGTGAAGCCGCCTTGGACACCCCACAATCCTATTTCGATGATGTAAAAAAGGAATACGAGGCTCGCAGAAACCTCCTTATTACCGAATTAAGTGAACTAGACGGAGTAGTAGTGGCCCAACCACAGGGGGCATTTTACTGTATTGTCCAATTGCCAATCGACGATGCGGATTCTTTTGCCCGGTGGTTACTGGAAGATTATAATTTGGATGGAGAAACTGTAATGGTAGCCCCTGCAGCAGGGTTCTATGCTACGGATGGACTAGGAACAAACCAGATACGGATTGCCTATGTTTTGGAAAAGGATGATTTAAAAAGAGCCGTTCATATTTTAAAAGAGGCCTTAAAGGCATATGTGCTCTAATGGAGATACAGCAAGACATATCCCTAAAGAAGTACAACACGTTCGGTATTGACGCCAAGGCTAAATTCTTTTGCGAAATAAATTCCATCGATGCCCTAAAAAAGGCACTTGCTCTTAAGGGTTACCCCAATTTATTTGTACTTGGGGGCGGCAGTAATATGCTCATTACAAAAGATTTGGAAAATCTGGTGCTCCATATAAACCTAAAGGGAATTGAGGTAGTATCGGAAAATAACGATGAGGTCGTCATAAAGGTCAACGCAGGCGAAAATTGGCATAATATGGTATTGTGGACCTTAGATCACAATTATGGAGGATTAGAGAATTTATCCCTCATTCCTGGAAACACAGGTACCGCGCCAATACAGAACATTGGGGCCTATGGCGTTGAACTCAAGGACACTTTCGTAAGTTGTGAAGCTATGGAAATAGGCACCCAAAAACTTAAAACCTTCACCAAGGAAGAGTGCCAATTTGGCTATCGCGATTCCTATTTTAAAAATGAAGGGCTTGGAAAATACATTATCACCTCGGTCAGTTTTAAACTGACCAAAAGAAAGCATACGCTACATGTTGGCTACGGGGCCATTGTTTCCGAACTGCAAAATAGCGGTATCACCGAGCCTAGTATTGGGGATGTCTCCAATGCAGTTATTTCCATTAGAAAAAGTAAGTTACCAGACCCCAAAGAATTGGGCAATAGTGGAAGTTTCTTCAAAAACCCTGTAGTAAACAGGCAGCAATTCGAAAATTTCACCAAGTTGTACCCGAATGCGCCCTATTATAAAATTTCAGAAAATGAATTCAAGATTCCCGCAGGTTGGCTAATAGAGCAATGTGGATTTAAAGGAAAGCGATTTGGAGATGCCGGAGTACATAAAAACCAAGCCTTGGTGCTGGTCAATTACGGTAATGCCACAGGTGCTGAAATAATTGAACTGGCAGAAAAAATCATGGAGAGTGTGGCGCAAAGGTTTGGAATTAGCATTGTCCCAGAGGTCAATATAATTAAATAACCCCTGACACATAATGCCAGGGGCTATACCAAACCAAACTAACCAAAAATTAAATGCACAGTTACCAGCTGTCCATTTATCCAATTAATACGCTAACTATAACAATCAATTTTATAATTTAGCGTTTGTGTATATACGAGGAGAATTAGGGTATTGGATGATTACCAAGAAACTTTTTTTTGAGAACACACCTATTATATGAGCATATTACTGGAAAATCATATTGTTGAGCTTCTTCAAGAGCGAAATGACAAGGCCATTTCACTCCTATATGAGCACTATGGCGATACCTTGTACGGGGTTGCCTACAAAGTTGTACGCGATGAGGAGTTGGCCCAAGATGTTGTACAGGAAAGCTTTATAAAGATCTGGAAAAAATCGGATTCATACGATGCCACAAAGGCCAAATTATTCACTTGGCTTTTTAGGATTACTCGAAATACGGCCATAGACAAATTAAGAAGTGTCAACAACAAATCCGACAAGGAAATCCAAATGGACGTTTCGGACGTATATAAACTAGGAACTGAAGGTATAATTCCTGACTTGATGGACGTTCAGGATAATTTGGATAAAATAGATTCAAAATATCAAATTGTATTGGACGCCTTATTTTTTCAAGGAATGACCCAGCAGGAGGCAAGCGAAGAATTGGACATACCTCTAGGTACTATCAAATCTAGATTAAAGATTGGACTTAGGGAATTAAAGAAGATATATGGTTCAACAATGGTCTTTGCCTATCTAATAAGTTTATTTATGAATTAAAGCACGAGCTTGACAAGATTAAGACGCAACTATTAAGCTGACGTTTAGGCTTTGCCGACCAAATTGTGCAAAAAACAATAAAGCCATGAAAGAAAAAATTAGAATATTTTTAGAAACAGACCTTCTGGAGAAATATCTCTTGGGCACTACTTCCCAAGAGGAAGCATTACAGGTAGAAAGATATATTGCCATGTATCCCGAAGTTAGGGACACCTACTCCGAACTTCAGGAAAACCTTGAAGTATTTGCCAAACTACATGCCATTAAAACTCCGGATGGCCTTAAAGAAAGAATTCAAAATAAGATCAAAAATGAGAATTCCGGCAGATCAAAATTCTTTAGGTACGCTATTGCGGCCAGTTTTGCCGCACTTCTTTTTGCAGGAGCATCCTATTTCTTTTGGAACCAAAACCAAAACTTACAAGAGGAAAATGTTATTGTCAACAATAAGATCCAAAACTTGGAAGAGAATATGCGCATACAATTGGAAGATGTCAGAAATCAATTTATTGTCCTTAACAATCCCAAAACCAAGCGACTTACAGTTAAAGGCAACAATAAGGCCAAAGAACTTAAGGCGGTTGCTTATGTTAATCCCGTAAAAAAGCTTTCCTATATCAATGTGAGCAAATTGCCAAACCTACCGGAAAACCAATGCTACCAAATGTGGGCGGAGGTCAACGGACAAATGCTCAACCTGGGAGTAATTCAGGAGGCTAGCAATAGTGAAAAACTAATGGCCCTACCCTATGGCGAGAATGCCGTTGGATATATCACCATTGAACCAACAGGAGGTAATTCCAAGCCTACCATCGAAAATATAGTAGCAAATATCTCCTATTAAATTAAGGACTTAAAGTAATCCTAATCATTATTGGGAAGCTTAATAATTTCATATCTTTGCATAAAATAATGCAAGGATATGAAATTATTACTTTTAACAATAGGTCTACTTGCACTTGCTTTTGCAGGTATTGCCATAAAAATTTGGTCCAAAAAGGATGGCAAATTCGCTGGAACATGTGCCAGTCAGAGTCCGTTTTTAAATCAGGACGGTGAAGCATGTGGTTTCTGTGGCAAACTCCCTACCGAGCAGGACTGCAGAAAGGATTCAGTAACGCAATAAAAATCCTCCAAATATCACCCTATACAAATTCTCATCTTGGACAAAACCGAAGAACCGCTTCCCAAACTTATTGAAAAAGCCAAATTGGGCAATCAGATAGCCTTCAGTGCCTTACTAAATAGCTTTTGGAACGATGTCTACGGTTTTCAATTGATCCGAACCAAAAATGAGAACGACGCCGAGGACATTACTATCCAGACCTTTTCCAAAGCTTTTGACAATATACATACCTTTAATGAGGCCTATGAATTTAAGACCTGGCTGATTGCCATTTCCAAAAATTTGCACATAGACCTAATCCGTAAAAGCAAAAGAAATGTCCTACAAGGCAACCAAGATGGTAGCAGCGAAGCCATTAAGAAAGTTTTGGATGATGCCCCCTCCCCAGAGGACAGTCTAATAACCGAACAAAATCTAGCAGCTTTATTGGAGTACATCAAAAGGCTGAAACCACATTACCAGGAAGTAATAAACCTACGATATTTTCAGGAGCTTCCCTATTCCGAAATTGCTGAAAAATTAGGGGAACCCATCAATAACGTAAAAGTTAAACTACTACGGGCCAAAAGGCTGCTTGCAGAAATTATTAAAAATAATAATTAGATGCTAGGCACTGGCCATAGAGTATAAGCCAAGAAATACAACGCCCTGCCCCTCCGAAAGGCTACCAGCTTTTTTTTCACTGTCATCCTCCTATCTCCCTGCTTACCGCAAGCAGCTTAGTACCCCATTCCATTCTAGTCCACCCGCTTAAATTTACAGTGCAACCAGATTGATGGTGGCTTTGCCATACTTTGCTTCCATTTGGCAATTTAACTATTTCCCATTTCGTATATTTGTACAAAATCTTAGCATGAGTATCGAAACTATAGACAGTGTTATCCCTCCAAAAGGCAAACCCAAATGGTTAAGGGTAAAACTTCCAACGGGTAAGAAATACACCCAGTTGAGAGGATTGGTGGATAAGTACAATCTTCATACTATCTGCACCTCCGGTAGTTGTCCAAATATGGGCGAATGTTGGGGCGAAGGTACCGCCACTTTTATGATCCTAGGAAACGTTTGCACCCGTTCCTGTGGATTTTGTGGAGTAAAAACAGGTAGGCCAGAAGATGTAGATTGGGCAGAGCCGGAAAAAGTGGCCAGGTCCATTAAAATAATGGATATTAAGCATGCTGTAATTACCTCGGTCGATCGTGATGATCTGAAGGATATGGGATCTATAATATGGGCCGAAACCGTGAAGGCCATACGAAGAATGAATCCCAACACCACGCTGGAGACCTTGATTCCTGATTTTCAAGGCATCACCACCCATTTAGATCGAATACTTGCTGTTGGGCCCGAAGTGATATCCCACAATATGGAAACGGTAAAAAGGCTAACAAGGGAAGTTCGTATACAAGCAAAATACGAAAGAAGTCTTGGAGTCCTTTCCTATTTAAAAGAAAACGGCGCCAACCGCACCAAGTCTGGAATAATGCTGGGGCTTGGCGAAAGGGAGGAAGAGGTCATCCAAACCATGGAGGATCTGAGAGCGGCCAATGTAGATGTCGTTACTATTGGACAATATTTGCAACCATCCAAAAAACATTTACCGGTAAAAGAGTTTATTTTGCCAGACCAGTTCAAGAAATATGAAGAAATAGGACTTCAACTTGGTTTTAGACACGTAGAAAGCGGCGCTTTGGTTCGCTCTTCTTACAAGGCGCACAAACATATCAAGTAAGCAAAACTTACACCCCATATCTATATTATCATCCCGTATTTTATACGGACAAAATGGCTTACCACTTTTATGAAGCAGATTAATATTGGCATAAACGGCTTTGGCCGAATTGGTCGTACCCTGTTTAGACTCCTTAGTGAACAACATCATTTAAGAGTGGTGGCAATAAACGATTTGGCCGATGCACCTACTTTGTCCCATCTCTTAAAATATGATAGTATACACGGTGTATTTCCAAAAGAAGTATCACACAGTGAAAGTCATATAATCGTTGAAAATAACAAAGTCGCCCTATTAAATCACAAATCTCCCAAAGATATACCTTGGTCCGATCACAAGGTTGATATCGTTGTCGAGGCCACTGGGAAGTTCAAGGACAGGGACATCTTGGAGGAACATTTAAAAAATGGGGCAAAAAAGGTTATTCTTAGTGTACCTCCAACCGAGGATGACATAAAGATGGTGGTATATGGTATAAACCATGAAACCATGGATAAGACGGATGATATTATTTCCAATGCTTCCTGTACCACCAACAATGCGGCACCCATGATCAAGGTAATACAAGATCTTTGTGGTATAGAACAGGCCTATATAACCACCATCCATTCCTATACCACGGACCAAAGTCTGCACGATCAACCACATAAGGATCTAAGAAGGGCCAGAGCGGCCTCACAATCCATTGTCCCTACCACTACCGGTGCAGCTAAGGCATTGACGAGAATTTTTCCCGAATTATCCGATGTTATAGGCGGCTGTGGCATTAGGGTTCCAGTGCCCAATGGCTCTTTGACCGATATCACTTTTAATGTAAAAAGACAAACTTCCATAGAGGAAATTAATGATGCTTTTTATAAAATATCGCAAAAAGAACTTAAAAACATTCTATATTACACAAAAGACCCTATAGTTTCCATTGATATAAACAATACTTACTACTCTTGTACGTTTGATTCTCTGATGACTTCCGTCATCGGAAAAATGGTAAAGATTATTGGATGGTACGATAACGAATCCGGATACAGCAGTAGAATTGTAGATTTGATTAACTTTATAATAAGTAAAAAATACGTTTGAGACTTATATTCTTACATATAAATTTGAACAGAAAATTTTGGATCCTTACGGTTCTATTGTTTTTTTGCCTTGGCCATTCCTATACCCAAGAAAACAAAACTGCGGGGACCGACATAGAATATTATTTTGAAAAAGCCAGGGAATGGGGCAATAAAAATAAGATGGAACTTGCCTTGGAGGACTTAAATACCGCCATGGAAATTGCTTTTAAGAACAATGACCAAAAGGCCTTGATAGATACCTATCACAAATTTGCCATTTTATATTTACGACTTCAAAAAGATGATAGCGCCGAATATTATGCGGACAGATCAAAATCCCTTTTAAAAGATATTTCCTATCCTTATGGTGAAGCAACACATAAATATATAGATGCCATTATTTCTTATCGGGAGGGTAAAAATTTCTTGGCCATCTCAATGCTGAACGAAGCCAAACAGATAAACAACGATAGGAATTTATTGAACAATATTCTTTTTGTAGAGGGAATTATTTTCCTAAACCTGGAAAAATATGAAAGCGCTACAAAAAATTTCAACGCCCTTGCCGTAAATACGGATATATATGAGAAAGACTATCTGGCTGCGAAGGCACATGTTAAATTAGCAGAAATCCACAACAAAACAGAGGATTACGAGGAAAGCATCAAAAATGCACAGAGCGCCCTAAAATTAGCCAAAGCGAATGACTTTTATTTGGAAGCATTGGAAGCCAATAAACTGCTTGCCCAATCCAATGAAAAACTGGGACTTTTTGAATCTGCCTTGTTTTTTAATAGAAACATATTGAATATCAAGGATTCTATCTTTACCATTGAAAAGAGTCTTGGGGAAGCCAAAACAGCGGATAAGATCCAAACAAATTTTATGAAGGATGAAATTGGCCGACAGGAAGCCAAGATCGAAGAACTTAGTCAATCCAAAAACAGAACTGAAATAACTGCCATTTTAACTTCGGCCTTTTTGATAGTCATTTCCATATTGGCAGTTTCACTCTACCGTAACAACCAGATCAAATTAAAGACCAACGATCTATTGCATACCAAGAACAACGAATTGCAGGCTGCAAGGGATGCCGCGGTAATGGCCATGGAAGCCAAAACCAATTTCTTGTCCACAGTTAGCCATGAATTGCGAACACCTCTGTATGCCGTTACCGGCCTAACACACTTATTGCTGGAGGAGAACCCAAGTGAAAATCAAAAAGAACATTTAAAATCGCTGAAGTTTTCCGGGGACTACTTATTGAATTTCATAAATGACATCCTACAAATCAACAAAATAGATGCAGACAAGCTAGAGGCACTGCAAATAGATTTTAATCTAAAAAAGATACTTTCTGAAGTAATCAATTCCTTGCATCAGAGTGCCAAGGCCAACAAAACCAAAATTGTACTGGAATTTGATGAGGATATTCCATCGCACCTTTTGGGAGACCCCCTTAAACTTTCCCAAGTTTTCATAAATCTAATTGGAAATGGAATAAAATTTACCAAGGAAGGTCAAGTAACAGTTATAGCCAAGCTCGCCAAGAAAGTGGAGGAGAATTTGACCATTTATTTTGAGGTAAAGGATAATGGAATTGGAATAGACCCGGAAAGGCAACTTACCATTTTTGACAGCTTTGAACAAGGCTCTATCCAGATCAACAGGGAATATGGTGGTACCGGCCTGGGATTGACCATAGTAAAAAGCTTACTGGGATTATTTGGCAGTAAAATTGGACTAAAGAGCGAATTGGGCAAAGGAAGTTCCTTTTTCTTTGAGTTGGATTTAAAAAGCAAGGATGACCTTATTGATGATATCCCATTCGAAATTACCGAGGTGGAATACGATTTTGCAGGACTTCATATATTGATTGTGGAGGACAACAAAATTAACCAGGTGATTACCAAGAAAATGCTCAATAAAAAGGATATTACCTGTGACATTGCCAGCAACGGATTAGAGGCCGTGGCCATGGTTAGAAAAACGGATTATGACTGTATCCTAATGGATATCCATATGCCTGGAATTAGTGGTGAAGAAGCTACAATAGAAATCAGAAAGTTCAATAGATTAGTGCCTATTATTGCCCTTACTGCGATTTCCTTAGATGACAGTTTGGAAAGTTTTTATGCTGCCGGATGTAATGATGTAGTTACGAAACCCTTCAAACCTGAGATATTCTATCAAAAAATAGGCGAGAATATATTTAATTCCAAAAAAAAAATTGAAGCCTAAGGAGTAGTTGGATCATCGCTCAACAAATTCAATAACACCTCTTTTCCCCCGTTCATAAATTTGTGCCTTACCCCTATATAATAAAGGTTTTCCACCTTGCCCTCCAGCCTTACATAATCCTTTTCGGTCGTAAGCACAAGGTCCCTACTATTGAACAAGGCAATTTCCTTCTCCGAAAAAAAATGATGGTCGGGATAGGCCAAATGTTCAAAGGGAATTCCTTGACCGCTTAAGAAGCTTACCAACGGTTTTGGATTTGCTATTCCAGTTACCAAAGTCACTTTTCTATTTCTGAGTTCGGCCAAGTCCATCTCCCCCAAGTTGCCTTTTAATGATTTTTCATAATCCAAAAAGCTAAAAATTACTTTTTGACTTGTAGCAGGGTTCAATTTTTTTAGGATTCCTTGTTGCTCGGACCCGCTCAAATTAGGGGGACATTTAGTAACCACAATGATATTGGCACGTTTGGCTTCGCGTTTGCTATCCCTTAAATTCCCACTAGGCAAATACCAATCATCAACATATAAATTGGAGTAGGAAGTCAATAAAACATATTGACCACATCTCACTTTTCTATGTTGAAACGCATCATCCAATAAAATAATATTGGGGCCAATGGTTTTCTCCAAAATGGAAATGCCGTTCCGCCTGTCCGCATCGACCGCAACAAAGGCATTGGGGAATTTTTTATGGATCTGATAGGGCTCGTCGCCTAGTTCCCCTACGCCTATACCAGGTTTGGCCAACACATACCCTTTCGATTTTCGACCATACCCCCTGCTCAACACCGCTATTTTAGATTGCGCTTTAACATTGGCAATAAAAAATTCTATCATTGGCGTTTTACCCGTACCCCCTACGCTTAGATTCCCAACACAAATTGTTTTGGTTCTAAAGGATTCGGAAGAAAAAATACCTACATCATAAAGATAATTCCGCAGGTATACCACCAGGGCGTATATCAGTGAAATGGGAAAGCCTAATTTTCTTAGTAGCTGCATTAGAACGAAAATATAATATTTTATCTTTGGAAGACCATAAATTCTAAAAATGATCATAAAACAAGTCATAGAGACCCTGGAAGAGTTGGCGCCACTGAATTATGCTGAAGATTTTGACAATGTGGGGCTCTTGGTAGGGAATGCCAATAATGAGGTAAGCGGTATCTTGGTAACCTTGGACACCTTGGAAAGTGTAGTAGATGAGGCCATAGCAAAAAAATGCAATCTTATAGTTAGTTTCCACCCGATTATTTTTGGTGGGTTAAAGAAAATTACTGGCTCCAATTACGTGCAAAGGGTAGTAATTAAGGCCATTAAACACGATATTGCCATATACAGTATGCATACCGCATTGGACAATTGCCCCCAAGGGGTCAATGCCAAAATCTGTGAAGTACTAGGACTGCACAATACAAGTATTCTTATCCCACAGACGGGCACAATTGGAAAATTGACCACTTATGTCCCCAAGGAGAATGCCGAAGCCCTTAAAACCGCTCTATTCCATGCCGGAGCCGGAAATATTGGCAATTACAGCAATTGTAGTTTTACAGTCGAGGGCACGGGGAGTTACCAAGCCAATGCGGGAGCCAACCCCTATTTGGGGGAAATTGGGGAAACACATTATGAGAACGAATCCCAAATAAGCCTTACCTATGGGAAAGCAAATGAACAAAACATTTTGAAAGCCCTTTTTAGCAACCATCCCTATGAGGAGGTTGCCTATGAGCTACAAACTTTGGAAAACAAAAATCAAAATATTGGCATGGGCATGGTAGGAAATTTGGAAAAATCGATGGACGAAGTCGATTTTTTTGATTTTTTAAAGAAAAAAATGAATGTTTCCTGCATAAGACACTCAGATTTTATAGGAAAAAAAATACATAAAGTTGCTCTTTTGGGAGGAAGCGGCTCTTTTGCCATTTCTTCCGCAATAGCCGCAAATGCTGATATTTTCATAACATCCGATTTAAAATACCATCAATTTTATGAGGCGGAAGGTAAAATACTCTTGGCAGATATTGGGCACTATGAAACAGAGCAGTTTACAAAAAATCTCTTAGTTGATTATCTTACGAAAAAAATTCCTAATTTTGCAGTCTCTTTATCGGAGAGCAAAACAAATCCCATCAAGTATTTTTAAATATGGCAACAAAGACAGAAACAACGGTAGAAGAAAAGTTAAGAGCACTATATGATTTGCAATTAATTGATTCTAGAGTTGATGAGATAAGAAATGTTAGAGGAGAACTTCCTCTAGAAGTAGAAGATTTGGAAGACGAGGTACTTGGCCTTAAAACAAGAATGGATAAGCTTAAGACCGATGTTGAAACCGTTAACTACGAAATAGGCGCCAAAAAAAATCTAATCGATGAGGCCAAAGTCCTGATCAAAAAATACGCGGAACAACAAAAGAATGTCCGTAACAGTAGGGAATTCAATTCCTTGACCAAGGAAGTGGAATTCCAAGAACTTGAGATTCAATTGGCGGAAAAGAACATCAAGGAGTTCAAAGCGCAGATAGAGCAGAAAAAAGAAGTTATAACCGCAACCAAAGAGCGTTTAGCCGAAAGGGAATCTCACTTAAAGCACAAGAAGGGCGAGTTGAACGCTATTTTGGCAGAAACAGAGAAGGAAGAAAAAGCACTTCTAAAAAAATCGGAAGAATATCAATCCCAAATCGAGGAGCGATTGGTAAAGGCTTACAATAGAATCCGAAATAATGTAAAAAATGGTTTGGCAGTAGTGCCTATTGAAAGAGGTGCCTCAGGTGGATCTTTCTTTACCATTCCACCACAAGTTCAGGTAGAGATTGCGTCGCGCAAGAAAATAATTAGTGATGAACACAGTGGTAGAATTTTGGTAGATCCAGTTTTAGCCGAGGAAGAGCAGGAAAAAATGCAAAAGTTGTTTTCTAAATTATAGAATTTAACAGCTAATAAAAAACAAAGGCCATCTTTTCAGATGGCCTTTGTTTTTATCATTAAGTCTACAAAAGACTCAATATTTTTTTATCCACTTCCTCGCTATCCCAAATGTCGGCTATATTGGGAATTTGCATTATTTGCTTCATTATTTCTTCCTGTGCATCCCCATTGGCCAAAGCCTCCACATAGGGCCTATTTGAAAATGTAACCCGGGAATAGGCAGGAATCCATTTGTCCGGGTATTTTGAAGCAAAGCGTTTTTCAATCTTTTTCTGCAATATAAAATTGGGGTCGGCCGTCATAGTGCTCATTTCCATAAAATTTCGGTAACTAAGTTCTGCTATGGCATCCGCGTTGGGCTTCCGCTCTGTCTGATAGGTGCTAAATATTTGCCCCCAATCATCCCCATATTTACCAATAATCTTGTTCAGGGCATATATATCCTCAAAGCCAGCATTCATCCCCTGTCCATAAAACGGCACTAGGGCATGTGCAGAATCACCTACCAATGCCACCTTGTCCCAATAAGTCCATGGATAGCACTTAATGGTTACCAAAGCACTCGTTGGGTTACTAAAAAAATCTAAAGTCAAGTCTTCTATGACCGGGGTAACATCGGGAAAATGGGTATTAAAGAAAAGTTTTGCCTCTTCCTTGGTATTAATTTTCTCAAAAGAAATCTCTCCTTCAAAAGGTAGGAACAGCGTGCAAGTAAAACTCCCGTCCATATTCGGCATGGCAATGAACATAAACTTCCCCCTGGGCCAGATATGAAATGAATTTTTATCCAATTTATGGGTTCCATCTTCATTGGCAGGTATGGTAAGCTCCTTATAACCGACATCTATAAATTCCTGATGGTAATTAAACCTACTTCTACGTTGCATTTTGTGCCGGACTCGAGAAAAAGCGCCGTCGCAACCAAAAACAATATCATACAGATATTCTTTCCACACCCCTTTCTCCGTTGCTCCGGTATATATTTTTCCTTCCGGAAGGTTTACGTCCCACACCTTCTCCTCAAATCGAAATTCGACACCTGCCTCTTCCGCAAGATCTATCATTCTCCTATTTAATACACCCCGTGAGATAGACCAGATGGCCTCTCCTTCCTTTCCATATTTCTGATAATACTCCGGTTGCCCAACTAGGTGAATGGCCCGCTTGTCCAAGGGAATGGCGATTTTCTTTACTTCATCCTCAATACCCACCTCCCTTAAGGCCGTCCACCCCCTATTGCTCATTGCCAGGTTGATGGATCTTCCGGAAAACTCAACATTTCGGATATCGGGCCTACGATCGTAAACCGTTATTTGGTGGCCTAATTTCCGAAGATAAATTGCCAATAATGAACCTACCAATCCTGAACCTATTATGGCAATTTTTTTAGGGGTTTGCTTCATACTGATGAAATAGGGAAAAGTAATAGTTAAAGTAATAAATGTAGTAAAATAAAGTAACTTGAATAAAATAGGTATAATATCATCACAAAAACCCCGTGCAAGGCCTGCATTTTCCTTCTCCAAAGCTTCAGCGATAGAACAAGGTGACATTTTTTAAGAAAAAACTTCTTTCGCGAGATCCAAACAGTGTATTTATCTCGTATATAATTCACATACCGCTTAGGCGTCCATATATAAAAAAGTCCTTCACATTAAGATTGCGAAGGACTTTTCCTTTTATGTATAACAACTTATATAAGTTGTGGCAAACTGCGAAAAGGCTATTCCAGAATTCCGTCTACAATACCATAGGCTATGGACTCTTCTGCATTCATCCAATAATCCCTATCGAAATCCTTCATCACCTTTTCAAAATCCTGACCACAATTTTCAGCCAATATCTTTGCACTTAGTTCGCGGGTCTTTATAATTTCCTTGGCCTGTATCTCTATATTGGAAGCCTGACCTCTGGCTCCACCACTGGGCTGATGTATCATCACCTGGGCATGTGGCTGAATAAAACGTCTTCCCTTCTCCCCTACGGATAATAAAATAGATCCCATGGATGCAGCCAAGCCGGAACATATGGTAGATACCGGACTCTTTAATGACTTAATGGTATCGTACATAGCAAAACCAGAAGTAACATAACCTCCCGGACTATTTATGTACAATTGGATTTCCTTGTTATTTTGCATATCCAAATACAACAAACGATCGATAACATGTTTGGCTGTGTCATCATCTACCATTCCCCAAAGAAATACTTTTCTTTCACCCAGCAGTTTTTCGTCTATTGCCTCTTGTATCTTTCCTTTTTTTGAACTCATTTTTTGATTTCTAATTAAGTTTCAAAAATAATGAATTTATTGGGAATAATGGCAGCTAAATTATTTGGCAGTTCTTTCAATTATATCGGCACAAAAACAGAAACCCTTTTTTTCCTAATAATTAATCTTAAGGATAGAATGGCCTTTAAGAAGGAACAATGGACAGAACAACACCCTAATGCCTTCTTTTTAAACCGTACCCATAATGTATTTAGGCAATAATACGAATTTTGCCAAAAACCTATTATCTTTGATAAAAACCAAACATGAAAAATTCAGTACTAGCCGTTTTTTGCTTCAGCCTTTGCCTATTTGGTTGCAAAACAGATAAAAAAACAGAAGTGGGCGCCGAAAAAATGGAACTCTCCATTTTGGACAAAGTGGCCAATGCCCACGGTTTCAATCAATTCCGAAATGTAAAGGAAATTGCCTTTACCTTTAATGTTGATCGCCCTGACAGTCATTCTGAGCGCAGCTGGGTGTGGAATACCATGACCAATGACATTGTTTCCATCAACAAGGGAGACACCATTTCTTACAACCGTAATTCTATGGACAGTACGGCAACAAAAGTAAACGGTGGATTTATAAACGATAAATATTGGTTAATGGCTCCTTTTAATTTGGCTTGGGACAAAAACAATATCACCTACGACCACAAAAGCGACGTACCCGCCCCTATTAGCAAGAACCCTATGCAAAAATTGACTATTGTTTACGGGAACGAAGGGGGCTATACTCCTGGAGATGCCTATGATTTTTATTTTGGAAACGATTTTATGATAAAGGAATGGGTATTTAGGAGAGCAAATCAACCAGAGCCTTCACTAATCACTACCTGGGAAAATTATGCTGATATCAACGGCTTAAAAATTGCAGAAATGCACCAAAATGAGGACGGTAGTTTTAAGTTGTACTTTACCAACATAAAAGTAACTTCTAAAAACCCCTAAGGTTTTTGGCCATCACTTCCTTCTCCTGTGCAGCTGAAAAGTGGCACCAAGTACTATAATAGTGCAGGCCAACAGAATAACGAAGGTATACTTTAGGGAATAACTCTCTGCAACAAATCCCAACACTACCGGACCCAGCAAAAATCCAGCATAGCCGGTACCTGCTATAAAGGATACCCCTTGGGAAGAATCCACGCCCCTGACTGTACCTCCTATCCTAAAAAGCTCCGGAATAATTACCGAAAAACCAAGTCCTATAAATGCAAATCCAATTATGGCCATATAGGTATAGGTAGTCAGGACAAAAACAAAACCTACAATGGCGATAGACGCCCCTAAGGCCACTATTTTAATGGATCCTATAGCAGCGCTGATACTGTCGCCCAGGAACCTTCCCAAGGTCATCATTATGGAAAATGCCAGAAACCCCGCACCTATCAATGTTTCCGGTGCCATGCTTATTTCCTTTAGAAACAGTCCGCTCCAATCTACAATAGCTCCTTCGCCACCCATTACTACAAAAGAAATTATTCCGAGAACTAAGAGCGGTTTAAAGAGTTTAAGACTAAAAGGCTCCTTTTCCACCGGAGCAGCTACTATGTGTCTATAGTGTTTATGGAATATAAAATTTACTATAAATACCAAAATAACGGCATATAGCATATGCAGGGCCGGGTTATTGATCGTAAATATCAGAAAACTGCCCAGGCCTGCAATTACACCCCCCAAGCTAAAAAAGCCATGTGAAGCCGACATGAAATTTTGCCGATCTTCCTTTTCAATTTCTGTGACCAAGGTATTCATGGCAATATCGGTTAATCCATTACTCGCGCCCAACAGAAAAAGGGCCCCCATTAAAGAATAGTAATTGGGTGCCATTAAAGGCAATAAAGCCGCAAAGCAACTGAACAAAATACCATACCAAGTAACCTTCCCCACCCCAACCCTATTAATAATCTTGGCTGCCACGGGGAATATTACGAATACGCCTAGGGACAGAAAAAAAAGAGCGATTCCCAAATCGGCCTTGTCGATCCCCAATTTCTCCTTGACCGAAGGAATGTAAATAGCCCAAGTACCAAACAAAATATTAATACTGGCAAATACCCAAGAAGGAGCAAAATATCTTGGATTGGAAAGAATAAGACGCAGTGACTTCATAAATGGTTTGGCAGTTATAGCGTATTTAGGTTTGAGGCCGGAAAATTAGCAATTATTAGGGATTAATATGAAGGATAGTGGGCGGTAAATTACTTCTTGGCCTGGATTCCGGATTTTAGAATTTGTCCAAAGTTGTACATATCGGCAAAGGAACAATAAAAAGGCGCCGGAGCCAAACGAATTACATTGGGTTCCCTCCAATCCGTGACCACCCCATTTTCCATTAAATAGTTGAACAGTTCCTTACCCTGCCCGTGTAAAAACACGGAGAGTTGACAGCCCCTGTCCTCTGGGGTTATAATTTCAAAGGAGCCATCGGTCTCCTTATCTATCTCTTGAAGAATGAATTCCAAATAGGCCACAATGAGCTTTCTTTTGGTAATGAGGGTCTCCATTCCTACCTCATCGAACATTTCCAAAGAGGCCAGGTATGGTGCTAGGGACAGCACGGGAGGATTGCTCACCTGCCATGCATCGGCATTTTCCATAGGTTCAAACTCTGGCTTCATTAGAAACCTAGTCTCCTTCTTTGTTCCCCACCAACCTTCAAACCTAGGAATATCTTTACTGTTAAGATATTTCTCGTTTACAAAAATCCCTGAAGCATTGCCTGGACCACTGTTCATATATTTATAACTGCACCAAGCAGCAAAATCAACATCCCATTCGTGGAGCTTTAGGGCAACATTGCCGACTCCATGCGCCAAATCCCATCCTACAAATGCACCCTGTGCCTTGGCCGCCTTGGTTATGGCTTCCATGTTAAACACCTGCCCATTATAATAATTTACGCCCCCAATGAGCACAAGCGCCAATTCATCACCAACCTCATTAATTTTATCAATAACATCTTGGGTATGCCAGAAATTTCCACTCGATCTTTTCTTAACCTCTACAATGGCGGTTTTGGGATCCAATCCATGGAATTCAACTTGACTATTCAACATATATTGATCGGAAGGAAATGCCTTTTCCTCACAGATAATCTTAAATCGCTTTTGTGTAGGTCTGTAAAAAGAGACCATCAGCATGTGAAGGTTTACCGTCAAGGTATTCATTACGGAAACTTCTTGGGTCTTGGCCCCTACCACTTTTGCCAAGGGCGCTGCCAACCTTTCGTGATAATCCCACCATGGTTTTTCGGCGTGGAAATGACCTTCTACGGCCAGATCCTTCCAGTCCTTCATTATGTCATCTACAAACTTTTGGCTGCGTTTAGGCTGTAATCCAAGGGAATTTCCAGTAAAATAAATAACGTCCTTACCCTTTACCTGAGGAAAATGGAATTCATCTCGGTATTCCCTAAGGGGGTCCACTACATCCAATTTTTGGGCAAACTCTAACGAATTTTTAAATTCCATATCCTAGATTTTATGCAAAAATACAACTTACAGATAGAAGGGAATATGGTAAATCCATAATTTGATCAATCCGCACGCACCCGCATTTCCAAAATATGCTTTTTAAATCCCACCTTCTCATAGGCTCTAATGGCCGGGGCATTATCATTGTAAACCGTAAGTCTAATTTCATCTATGCCTTTAGCTTTGGACCATACTACCAGTGCATCCACAATGGCCTTATTAACGCCCTGACCACGTTGTTCCCTATCGGTATACATAAACCCGAGATAGGTGTATTTTTTATGGTCCAAATAGGGTTTTGCATCCCGTATTAACCCATAACCGGAACCTACTATCTGCGAATCCAGCTCCGCTACCATTACCGCGGCCTCTTCTGACAATATTAGTTGCCTAAGGTCATAATAGCTAATAGGATCTTTGTCCAAAGTTTCGTCAAAAGGTCTTTCTGCGCTAATAATTTCCTGTTCAAAGGACAATAGCGTTTTTAAGTCGGCCAATGTGGCCATTCTTACGGTAAATTGTTGCATGATCATTATATTTGAAGGCTTAAATATACAAAGTAAAGCTTATGCATTTTTTATCTTCCGTACTGGAGCAATATATTGCCGACCATTCGCAATCGGAACCCGAATTACTTCAAAGACTTACCCGGGAGACCCATTTAAAGGTAATTCAGCCCAGGATGATCACCGGTCATTTTCAAGGTCGGGTGTTGAGCCTTTTATCCAAAATAATCCAACCTAAAAATATTTTGGAAATAGGTACCTATACCGGCTACTCCGCCCTATGTTTGGCCGAGGGCCTACAAAAGGAGGGAACATTGCACACTATTGATATCAATGAAGAGCTCTATACCATGCAAAGACGTTATTTTGACCAAAGTGGGTATGGGAATCAAATTGTACAACACACTGGCGATGCCCTGGAGGTAATACCTGAGCTGGACGTAGTTTTTGACTTGGTATTTATTGATGCCGAAAAAGTGAGTTACGACCATTATTACGAGGCCGCCTTAAAAAAATGTCGTTCCGGAAGTGTTATTCTATCCGACAATGTGCTGTGGTCCGGCAAGGTAGTGGAGCCCTTGGATCCAAAGGACAAGGCAACCAAAACTTTAGTGGACTACAATAAAAAATTAAAGGATGACCCTAGGGTAGAGACGGCATTATTGCCTATTAGGGACGGACTCACCTTAAGTAGGGTGTTGTAGTCTGGATGTTTGCAGACTTTACCGAGGAATGATTTCGATAGAGTCCATTTCGGGACGACGAGAAGTCGCACAAAATCGGTTTTGGACAGCCACTAATCAGTATGTGTTGTTAGCTCAATAGTTGATTGCCCAATTCAAGTTCAGTATGAGTTAGTTGTGTAATTTCTCTTCCTTGAAGTCGTTCGAAATGACTGGTTACAATGACCGGGAAAAAGAAGTAATTTTTATACACCATCCCCTTCCGTATCCTAATGTACACGCCCTAAATGATTGTCGTAAATTATATAGAAAAAACTAACTTGCCGGCTCCCATTTATGGTAGAACCTATAGAAAAAAATGGCGAAGAGAACCCCCACTAAGGCACCTACGATAAGGTCCAAAGGGTAATGTACGCCTACATAAATACGGCTCATAGCAAATAGAAGTGGCCAAATATAGAAGACCCATGACCATTTCCATTTATGTCTAAGAAATAGAAAAATACTGGTCGTTATACTAAAGGAACTGGAAGAATGCCCCGAAAAAAAGCTATATCCGTCCGGACTTTTAAGAATACGGATAATGGTGTTGATCTCCTCCGTATGGTTGGGCCTTAAGCGGCCAACCCATTCTTTGACAAGTCCTGTAAACACAGCTACTACGGCAACGGTAAGCAGTACAGTTCCAAGAACCCAAAAGGCCTCATTTTTAGGGTATGACCTAAAAATAAGTACTAAAAACAAAATGAATAATGGAATCCAAGTAGCGAAATTGGTTACGTAAGACCAAAAGACATCTAGGTTTTCGATGCCCAAACTATTCAAATAAATAAAGGTATCCCGGTCCCACTGTAACAGTTGGTCCAGCATATTACTTTCTTTTGACAACGCCGGTTACCTCATCAACGTTCTTCTTTACCTTATTGATTTCGTTCTTTATGTCGTCGGTAAAACTAGTGTCTATACCCTGCTTCTCGGCACTTTTCTGAATTTCTTTCTTTATGTCCTCAGTGGCATCCTTTAGTTGTCGCATGCCCTTACCCAATCCCTTGGCTATACCAGGAATTTTGTCAGCGCCGAAAACCATTACCACGATAAACATGATAAAAAAGATTTCAGCCCCGCTAATAAATAGAATTATCGTACTTAACATAACACAAATATAATGAGAAGTTTGACAGCTGCATAAAAAATAAGGTTAACTTTTTTTTGACCCCATAAACCCCGTAAAATAAGGGAATTCAATAAACTACTGCCAATATAAGCGCGTACAAAACACCTCTTTTGGCAGTAATTCAAGGATAAACATCCCCGCTCCAAGGACAACACCATGAAAGAAGGTGAAGAATATCAAAACCCCAATGAGGGCAGCCAAAAGGGCCAAACCAACATTGGGGTTTTAAAATATTAAAACGATCATTTTCTAAATGATACAACTACTTAATGTCAACCGTCATAATAGTAGGAATTCCTATTTCCCTCTTATATTCTCCTTAAAGATATCAAAGTCCGATTTTACCTCTTTGGTAGGCCATGAATTATTGGTAGTGTCTATATCGGCAGTTTCGGCCTTTGGATCAATAACAATCCCCACCAACTCCTTACCGGAAGCGACGACCCTTTTTACTTCCTTATCATTTTTTCTCCAAATCTCAGCGGGATAGGTAATATTTTCCTTTGAACCATCAGCATAGGTATATTCAACGATCAAGGGCATAGGAATACCTCCTGGCTTGTTAAAAGTAACCTCATAGAAATATTTGGGCTCCTTAATGGCATTTCTTTCTGCAACCGACATATTATCCATCATAAACTCCTTTAAGGTTTTTGAATTTTCTGTCGGCGCTTTTCCCTTTAGGTTTGGGTCGGCATCTTCACTGTCTCCTTCCGCCAAATATACCAAAGGTGGTAAATCTTCTTCCTTGATATTCCTTGCGGCCATGATCTCCCTCATCTGTTTCGAGGGCCTATCGGATACATAATATTTTTTCACTCCCTTTATACCAATATCCACATAGTCCGTAGTGTAAAACCAACTTCTCCAATACCAATCCAAATCAACGGCCGAGGCGTCCTCCATGGTCCTAAAGAAATCTTCTGGGGACGGATGTTTAAACATCCAACGTTTTGCATAGGTCTTAAAGGCATGATCAAACAGCTCTCTTCCCATTACGGTCTCCCTAAGAATGTTTAGTGCAGTAGCAGGTTTGGCATAGGCATTATTTCCCAACTGATACACATTCTCTGGATTGGACATTATTGGCGCTATGGTACTTTGGTCACCGGACATATAGGGTATTATCTTGGAAGCTTCCCCTCTCCCTGACGGGTATTTGCTATTTGGAACGATTGCTTCCGGGAAGGCTTCTCCAAATTCCTGCTCTGCCATGTACTGCATAAAGGTATCCAACCCTTCATCCATCCAACCCCACTGGCGCTCATCGGAGTTAACGATCATCGGGAAAAAGTTGTGTCCCACCTCATGTATAATTACGGAAATCATCCCGTATTTTACCCTATCCGAGTAAGTGCCGTCTTCATTGGGCCTTCCATAGTTCCAGCAAATCATAGGATATTCCATTCCTTGATTTTTGGCGTGCACTGATATTGCCTTGGGATAAGGATAATCAAAAGTATGGGCAGAATAAGACTTTAAGGTATGAACCACGGCCTTGGTAGAATATTCCTCCCATAACGGGTTCCCTTCTTTTGGATACATGGAAATGGCCATGACATCCCTATTCCCTATTTTAACGGCCTGCATGTCGTAAATAAATTTACGTGAGCTGGCAAAACCGAAATCCCTAACATTTTCTGCCTTAAGTTTCCATGTTTTTTTCTTGTCCGAAAACCCCTTTTCGGCCTCTTCGGCTTCGGCCTGACTTACTATGATTACAGGTTTGTCATAGGATTTTTTTGCTTTCTCATAGCGACTTATCATTTCTTTGGAATATACTTCCTTCATATTCTGAAGCTCTCCGGTCCCATCCAAAATATGATCGGCCGGAACAGTAATATTAACCTCGTAATTCCCAAATGGGAGGGCAAATTCCCCGCTGCCCCAGAACTGATGGTTCTGCCATCCTTCTATATCGCTATAAACTGCCATTCTAGGGAAGAATTGTGCTATGACATACGCCCTGTTACCGTCCTCTGGAAAGTACTCATATCCTGAACGCGCCCTATTTACGGTGTGGTCCGGAATGTTGTACCACCATTTAATGGAAAATGACACCTGTCCCTTACTTTTTAGAACTTCGGGAAGATCTATCCGCATCATGGTCTGGTTTATAGTGTAGGGCAAGGCCTTACCATCGGAGTCCCTAACATATTCTATGTTGAATCCACCATCGAAAGGCTCTGTCATATATTTGTTGGCAAAACTGGCTACCGGTTCGGCCACAGGCACACCTTCACTGTCACGCATAGGCGATTTGGAAGTTTTGGAACGAACGTTCTGATCTAACTGTACCCATAAAAATGAAAGGTCATCGGGTGAGTTATTGGTATAGGTAATGGTTTCTGAACCATAGATCTTGGCATTTTTATCATCAAGCTCAATGTCCATTTTATAATCTGCCTGCTGCTGATAATAATCCGGACCTGGCGCGCCCGAGGCCGATCTGTAGGTATTTGGGGTAGCAAACTCTTCATAAAGCTGCTTAAATTTATTCTGATTAAGATGCCCGGGTTCCCGTTCATTCTTTACTTCTTCCTGTGCAAAAGTCACTGCTGCACATAGGATTAACAGCGAAGCAAAAACATGTTTCATTCTACTCATATTTGAAATTGATTTTTTAGCGCGGGAATTTAACAATTATATAACGGATTGTATTAATTACTTCAAGTTTAACATTCCTTTATTATTCTCCCTGATAAGCACAAAACTCTTTTTTTGATTTTGGAGTTTAAAGTGGACCACATTTTTTTGTTCCTCATAGATATCCATTAGCACTTCGTTTTGCACGGAAATATTGGTCACGGTACTTATATCGACTTTAGGCACCTCCAAATAGCAGATCATAATATCGTTATCATATATTTTTCCCAAAAAGTTGTATGCAACATCCTTATCGTTTATAGCTAGGGCAAACTTGGTTCTGAGGTATTTCTCAATGTATTCATTGGCCTGGGAAGACTCGTCCTTGGAGGCCAAATTGCCCGTAAAGCCGTACCTCTCCTGCAACACCTTATCAAAATCGTCGATAAAAATCCTGGTCGTAATCTGCAGCGCCTTGTCCTTATCGGAGTAACCAATACTGGTTACACTTATGTAAAACTTATGTGCTACCGTGAATGCAAACAATGGCAATAACAGTACTACAAGGGTCTTCTTTATTAATTGCATACTATTTTATATCCGACAAAAATAAGCAATGACCGTGCCATTTGTTAGACTATTGAAGGGAAATTTTTATTGTTTAGATGTAAGAATTGAGATGCTAGATGCTAGACTTTAGATTTGGACCCTTAACCTTTGACTTTGAATTTTGAACCTTGCACAGCTATGTCCTTAACCGGAAGCCATTAGCTACTATTGTCCGGTCGAGGGCAGTCGAGACCTCATTCGGTGTGCCAGTAGTGAGTAGTGAGAATTGAGAATCTAGATTCTAGATTCTAGAGTCAGTTAACTAGACAAAAGTTTTCAGTTCAATGTTATAAAGTTCAAAGCCGTCACTTCGAGTGATCCGACAAAGGAGGATTGTATCGAGAACTGACGATAGTACTTTCCTTTCCGACCTCAACTGCCCACTGATTACTGCCAACTGTTCACTGTTCACTGTTTACTGTTCACTGCCAACTGTTCACTGAAAACTGCCCACTCTCCATCAAGTGTTCTCGATACAAAATGCCTACTGGCATTTCACTCGAACTGACGATAGTACTTTCCTTTCCGATTTCAACTGCCCACTGATTACTGCCAACTGTTCACTGAAAACTGCCCACTGTTCACTGTTTACTGTTCACTGTTAATTGATCATTGTTCCTCACTCCATCTCATTATTTTTCCTATAAATGACACTTTTCTGTTTTATAAATTCCCAAATAGCAAATAGGTCCTGACTATCCACAACCGCATTAAAATTGGTATCGACCTCACAGTAATAGAGGAAATCGTCTATTTTTTCCAAGGGAATTTTGAGTTGTAAAACAAACAGACTATCGGCGAATTCGGTTCTCAGTTGTTGGGATTTGTTGTATTTAATATCCCGAGCTACGCGTTTCTTCAACATTTTGGTGCGCCCACTTATGGCATTGATCAACGGATTAAAAGGAATACTGGTCATCATCCCAATAGTCATAGGCCCCATAGAGGCTTCCCTAAGCAATCGTTCGCTCTGCATCAAGGGCTTTACATGGGCATTCGGTAGCCCTAAGCTAGTGGCAGAAATTACAGGTCCCACATCCATATTGTTCATATCCCTATCCAGCTCCCCAGTTAGGTTATAAGGCATAACGATAACCTCATCCAAAGCAATATTGGATTCCTCAAGAGGAACGGATAAAAATTTGCTTTCCAAGATACTGGCATTTACTACAATTTCCTTGCGCTTATATTGCACGGCAGAAAAAATAAGGGTATCGTTTAGGCGTACAGCTATGGAAAAAAATCCATCTATATCGGTTATGGCAGCTTTTTTTGTAGTGGTATTGAGCACATGGGTGGCAGCAACATCGCCATCTTCACTATACACTTTACCCTCCAAAGTCTTGGAAAAATCCTGTGCCATTAGCGCTTGTGCAAATACACAATAAAAAATAAAAACCAAATATATTGGAACAATACGCACTACGTTCTTGTTATTGTGGATTACTTTTTCCAGTCCTGTCAGAATTGAGATACTGGATGTTGGATTTTAGACATTAAACATTCAACTTTTAACTTTGAACTATCACTGCCCAACTGATTACTGTTCACTCTCAATCAAGTGTTCTCGATACAAAATGCCTACTGGCATTTCACTCGAACTGACGATAATACTTTCCTCTCCGACATCAACACAACTGATTACTGTTTACTGACCACTGCCCACTGTTCAATGAAAACTGTTCACTCTCGATCAAGTGTTCTCGATACAAAATGCCTACTGGCATTTCACTCGAACTGACGATAGTACTTTCCTTTCCGACTTCAACTGCCCACTGATTACTGCCCACTGTTCAATGAAAACTGTTCACTCTCAATCAAGTGTTCTCGATACAAAATGCCTACTGGCATTTCACTCGAACTGACGATAGTACTTTCCTCTCCGACATCAACTGTTCACTGTTCACTGACCACTGACTACTCCATTTGCTCCAGATAGGTCTTGCTATGGGTAACCAGGAAATCTATGAGCTGAAATTCATTACGCTTTTGCAACAAAGACCTTTCTGGCAATTGGGTATCGCAATACAGCAAAAAATCGTCTATTTTATCTTGGGGCAGTTTTAGGTCCAGCACAAAAAACTCATCATCATATACCTGCCTTAGAACCTCGCTTACCTTCAAAGGCTGCCGATCAACATCCGTATCGTTCCCTTTGGCCGCCAACATTAGCGCTTTAAAAATATTAACAAAATTAAGTCCGTCCTTCATTCCTTTGTCCGCATCGGACAGGGCTATATTCTCCACCGCCGTTAAACGGTCCGTTTCATAATTGTATTCCTTGTCCAGGAATTCTTTGTTCTGGGCCTGAAGAAATTTTTCCTGATTTTCGGGTGTTACCACCACCTCGTCCAACTCGGTCACCTTTTCGGTCACCTCTACCACCAACCTGTTATTTTCCAGAATATCAGAGGTAATATCTACCACCTTCAACTGGTAGTTTATGGCCGTAAACACCAATTGGTCGCCTACTTTCACCATAATCCCAAATTCCCCTTTGTCATTGGTAATCGTAGCTCTTTCGGTGGTCACATTAATAACATTCTCGTTGGGAACGTTCACATTTCTATAAAGTACCTGTCCCCTTAAATATTGGCGGTCATCATCCTGTGAATAGGACATTGCAACACATAAGAAGAAAAGCAGTAAGAGTATTCTATTTCGCATTTTTTTATTTAAAATTAGATAAATTAAGCTTCAAATATCCTATTTTTCTCAAAGAAATAAACTCAAATGCTGCTTTTCTACCAATATCGGATAAAGAAAAAGCAAGTTGGGTTCATAAAAAAGCAACACACCTTTAAACTTTTGTTAATTTGTATCTTGCCTATCCGTTTTCAAAGAATCGAACACATGAAAAAAAAAATATTATTGGCCAGTACCTCTACCCTCTTTGGACAGGAGTATCTGGAATATCTCATGGAAGAATTAGAGTCCTTTTTTGAAGGCTGTACCACCATCACCTTTATTCCTTACGCCAGGCCCGGCGGTATTTCCCATGAGGATTATACTGCCCTGGCAACTACCGCCTTTTCCAAAATAAATAAACAGGTGGTAGGGCTCCATACTTTTACCGATCCGCTAGAAGGCCTCGCGCAAGCGGAAGGCATTTTTACAGGTGGGGGAAATACCTTTCTCCTAGTGCAGCAATTGCACCAATTACAGCTTATAAACCCTTTGAAGGCAAAAATAGAGTTGGGCACCCCATACCTTGGAACCAGCGCGGGCAGTAACATTGCCGGCCCAAGCATGAGGACCACCAATGATATGCCCATAGTATACCCCTCCAGTTTTGATACTTTGGGTGCGGTAAACTTTAATCTTAATCCCCATTATTTGGATCCGGACCCCAATAGCCAACATAAAGGCGAAACTAGGGAAACTAGGATCCGTGAATTTCATATCTTTAATACTACCCCCGTAATTGGCCTCCGTGAGGGCAACTATATTTTGGTGAACGGAGACCACAAAATGCTTAAGGGCGAGGGTACGGCGCGCATCTTTGAAGCTGGAAAAAAACCTTATGAAAGTAAGAATATTCCCTTTTAACGGAGATACATTTCAGTTCACCTAGTAGTAACGTATTTTACCCGATAAAACTGTGTATATCTTACGATAATTTTACTTTTGATAGCCCAAGTTTTAAAAGTATAAGTGCCCGATTTATAAGGCAGTATGGATTTAAGTACAAATCCATGGGCTGTTGGCACAAAAACTTAAAACCTTGAACACTTTAAGCAATAGGAGAACACTAAAAAAAATTGAAAATGAAATATATCCACTTCTTTTTTTGCCTGCTATTGGGAATGGCCGTGCAGGCCCAGATAAAGATCGGGGACAACCCGCAAAATATAGACCCTAGTTCTGTACTGGAACTGGAAAGTAGTTCCAGGGTATTGGTCATTACCCGTGTAAACACCGCACAAATGGACGCCATTATACCCTCGGCAGGGGCATTGGTATATAATACGGATATAGAATGTATCCATTATTATACGGGTGTGGAATGGAAAGACATCTGCGATGCGGTGGCCGGTTCCATTACCTTTACTTCGGACGATGGTACGGTTGTAATTACTTCCACCGGAGGCAATAACTACGACCTAAAGGTGGGGGAGATTACGGGAATGAACATTGTAAACGAAACCGTTTTTGGCGCCGATATTGCAACGGCCACAATTGGGGAGCGACAATTGGCACCCAATTCTGTTGGTTCTTCCGAACTACAGGACAATACCGTAGGAAAAGATGAAATACAGGAAGCTGCAGTAGGTACCTTGGAGATAATAGACGGTACTATTAAACCGGAAGACATGGAACCCGGGGCCTTTGATCAGTTGTTGACGACCGATGCCGCCGGCAATGTGGTATGGCTAAATAAGAACGAGCTAGGCGCTACCCAGGCAGACCAGTCTACCATTACAGGGGCGGGCACATTGGCAGACCCTATAAAAGTTGGGAACACTGTATTGGGAGACATTTTGGCCAATGCCACTGCAATTACAACCAAGGAAGATGTGGCCAACAAATCGGACGATACGGCCCTAGGAAACTCTACCACCCTCTACCCCACCCAAAATGCGGTAAAGACCTATGTGGACCAATTGGCAGGAGCGGCCAGCACTTTAGCAGATGGAAATATTTTTGTGGGCAGTGCCGGCAATGTGGCCACAGGAGTCCCCATGGGTGGGGACGCTACTATTGACAATACCGGCTTGGTGACTATTGCCGATCTTGCGATAACTTCCCCAAAAATAGCTGATAATGCCGTAGGCCAACCCCATCTAGCCGACAATTCTGTTATCTCCAATAAAATATTGAATGGCAATGTTACTCCCATTAAAATTCAACCAGGAGCCGCTAATCAGATCATGACCACAAATACGCTTGGGGTGGTGACTTGGCAACCGATTTCAGCAGTGGGCGGCAATCAGGATTTAGCTAGTGTACTAGGTTTTGGAACCAATGCTGGAAACAACCAAATAAACAATTTAGCCAACCCTACCGATCCTCAGGATGCTGCCACCAGAGCTTATGTGGATGCCCAGGTGGGTGGCGTTGGCGGAACCGGGGACATAACGTCCACTGATCTGACCATAACCGGAGGCACTAATGCAGCCTTTAATGACGTGAATCTTGAAATTACTGCCGGGGCTGTGGGTACTGCCGAACTAGCAGACAACTCAGTAAATTCTACAAAAATTATAGACGGTGCGGTGCAAACTGTTGATATTGCCAATAATTCTGTTTCACCACTTAAGATTGAATCTCCAGGTGCCGCAAACCAAATGTTGACTACGGATGGTACCAATGCGGTGACATGGGTACCGATTGCTGCTGGATCTACAGAGTTAGCAGATCAGGTTACCATTGTTGGAGACGGAACAACCGGCAATGAGTTTGAAGTAGCTGATAATTCTATTGCTCCTATCAAAATACAATCGCCAGGCGCTGCAAATCAGATGTTGACAACCGATGGGGCGAATACAGTAACGTGGGTACCTATTGCTGCTGGCTCTACAGAATTGGCAGATCAGGTTACCATTGTAGGAGACGGAACAAGCGGGAATGAATTTGAAGTGGCCGACAATTCTATTAGCCCGGCAAAAATAGAAACTCCTGGCACTCCAAACCAGATGTTGACTACCGATGGTAGCAATACCGTAACTTGGGTTCCCATTGCAGCTGGCTCTACCGAATTGGCAGATCAGGTTACTATTGTGGGAGATGGATCAACCGGAAACGAATTTGAAGTGGCAGATGGAGCTATTAATTCGAACAAAATAACGGATGGCACTATTCAGGCTATTGATATAAGTCCAAATGCAGTTACAACAGCAGCAATCCTTGATGCCAATGTAACCCCAATAAAAATTTCACCTGGAACAAATGGCCAGTTTTTAAGTACCACTGGCGGAGCCGTAGTTTGGGATAATTTACCAGGGGGCGTAGGTGGAACCGTTGAAGCTGATGGTGTCACTATTGAGGGTAATGGAGTTAGTCCAAACCCTTTACAGGTAATGGACGGCGGTATTACCTCTACACAAATTTTAGATTTGACCATTGCAACTGTTGACATTGCAGATAACAACGTAACTCCAGCAAAAATTGAACAAGGTGCTGCTGGACAGGTTCTTACCACCGATGGTACAGGTGATGTAGTTTGGGCAGCTCCTGCTGCTGGATCAGTTTCCGTTGACGGTACTACCATAACCGGGGACGGTAACCTGACAAACCTTTCGGTCCCAACGGGCGGCATTACTACTACGCAAATTTTTGACGGAACTATAGCAACAGCAGATATTGCGGACAATAACGTAACTCCTACTAAAATAGAGCAAGGTGCCACAGGACAAGTATTGACCACCGATGGTGCAGGGGACGTAGTATGGGCCGTTCCTGCTGCTGGTTCAGTTTCTGCCGATGGCACTACAATAACCGGCGATGGAAACATCACAGACCTTTCAGTTCCGACAGGTGGAATCACTACAGTACAGATTTTGGATGGCACTATAGCAACAGCGGATATTGCCGATGCAAACGTAACTCCAGCTAAAATAGAGCAAGGTGCTACCGGACAGGTATTGACCACCGATGGTGCAGGGGACGTAGTCTGGGCCGTTCCTGCTGCTGGTTCAGTTTCTGCCGATGGCACTACAATAATTGGCGATGGAAACATCACAGACCTTTCAGTCCCGACAGGTGGAATCACTACAACACAGATTTTGGATGGCACTATAGCAACAGCTGATATTGCCGACAATAACGTAACTCCTGCTAAAATAGAGCAAGGTACCACTGGACAAGTATTGACTACTGATGGCGCAGGGGACGTAGTATGGGCCGTTCCTGCTGCTGGTTCAGTTTCTGCCGATGG
>NZ_JALKBD010000019.1 GCF_023015905.1 Arenibacter sp. F20364
GTCACCTTTTCTCCCGACTCAAATGTCCCTTGCTTAGGGCTAATAGTTCCTCCTTCTACAGGTAATACATCTCCTGTAAAGTCATAAACGGTAATATCATCTTTTTTGGAGCAAGAACCAATTACAAACAAGAAGAGTGGAATTATGATAATTAAGGTAGATAATATTTTTTTCATTGCACGTTTGGTTAGATAGGTTATTAAACTACAATTCAATAAAAAATATTCTATTGGGGCAATGAATTCTAGGAGTTTGAAGATACTCAAAAATTGGCTAGCATACAATTAACTTTGATGTATTTTTAACAAAAGGATATAGATTTTTTTGCTACCTCCCTAATCTACCATATCAATTATTGATACGGAATGGGAATATTAATAAATACAGTTTATTTTGATTAAATTTTAGTGCTAATACAGTAAACTAACTCTGGGCAAGCCCACAAGGCATTAAAAGGAAATTCAATTTTGATTTCGACGCCCGCCTGAATGGATCGGGCAGGCCCGCCTGAATGGAACAGGCAAGCAAGCGTCGGAGCATTTAAATCTCGATTATCGAGTAAACGATTCCATAAACGTTTTTATAAAATAATATTAAGAACATATTAGAGGGCAATTAGCATTTTTTTCAACAATATAACCCTGGGATCAGGAGTTCAACTGTTGTTCTCGCTGCAAAACTTAAGATTATAAAAATCAACGGATTGCTTACTGCCAATCCGTTTTTTTATGCCTTCGATTTCCGCATCTATTACAATCACATAATTTTTTCAGAGTGTCAACTTTCTAAATTGATGATAGCACAATTTGCAGTAATCCGTACTTCCCAGTTAATAGATTAATCCACAACAAAAATATTGCAGTAACAATCCTAGGTTTATAAAAATAAACAGGACAATACTCATTTACTAATTTTAGTTAATCCACTTAAATTGAATATCTTGAAGATCCAATTGGATAATTGCATGACCCTTTTAAAACCAACCATTACATAAAAAGAAAACTATGCCAAGAATCTTAATAGTACTGATAGGAATTATATGTCTCCTGGCATGCAAGCCTAAGAAGGAAAAAGATGTAGCTCCAGCCGATGTAAAACAATCCAGTTTTCACATTGAACAGACCGATAATGAAATACGTATTGTTCCGGACGGTGGAAATGCTGCAGTGGTAACACAGAACACAAAACCCAATTTTCGTCCCTATATCCATCCCATTTTGGCCCCTGGCTCCAATACAGAACTTACAGAATACAGCCCGGGACATCATAAACACCAGACCGGTCTTTATTGGGGATTTACCCGCATAAACGGTACTGGAGCCGAACCTGAGGAATTAAAAGAATGGTTTTACAATCCTGACAAACCAATACATATCCAAAAAAAAATTGGCCGCGATTATTTTCACCATCCTGATGGGGGCTACTGGCAAAGAGAAGCAGCAGAAGTTCTAATCGCCGAAGGACAAGAGTTGAAATGGACCACAGTTTACCATATGTTGGATGAATCTAAAGCTCCTATCCTAAAAGAAACACAGACCTGGACCTTTACAGAAAAGGACAATAAATATTTATTGACATTGGAATG
Source organism: Arenibacter sp. F20364 (assembly GCF_023015905.1). Lineage (GTDB taxonomy): Bacteria > Bacteroidota > Bacteroidia > Flavobacteriales > Flavobacteriaceae > Arenibacter. The sequence continues at coordinate 1,586 of NZ_JALKBD010000019.1, forward strand.
GCAAGGGGAAGCACTTATCGATCTAACTATCAATCAATTCGATTATGGAGGACTCTTTTTAAGAATGCCATGGAAACAAGGTAATAAGGGTGAAGTAATTAATGCCGCCCGACAAAAGAACGAAAAAGCGGATGGGCAACGAGCCATGTGGGTAGATGTTGGCATGGAAATTAAAGGCCTTGACCACTGGGGCCATATTGCAATTTTTGATCATAAAGATAATAAGGATTATCCGCAACCATGGAGAGTAGACGGGCAATTGGGCGTAGGCCCGGTCCCCGCCCGATTGGGCGATTGGCACATTAAAAAAGGGGAAACAAAAATTTTCCAACACCAAATAGTCGCTTATAGCGGTGAATTGGATGATATGGTGTTGGATGATCTTTGGGGGGACTATGTCGGTGATAAGGGCATGTACAATACGGCATCGCTTTGGGGCATTGCAAAGCAGGAAGGACGCGATGCCAAGCTTTTAAGCCCCAAAGAAGCTGTGGAAGCAATGGCGATCAAACCTGGCTATACGGTGAACAGCTTTGCCTCCGAACCAATGATTACGCAGCCCATGGCGTTTTGTTGGGACGACAAAGGAAGAATGTGGATTGCCGAAAACAGGGACTATGAGTCCCGATCCGAGGGATTTTCCAGTTCAGGGGATAGCCGTATTTTGATATTGGAAGATACCGATCGTGACGGTGTTGCGGACAGTAAAAAAGTATTTTTGGAAGGCATTCCATTCCCATCGGCCATTGCGGTCGGTCATGGTGGGGTATTTATAGGCGCACCACCAAATCTACTTTTCGTACCGGATAGAAATGCGGACGATAAGGCAGATGAAAAGGACACAAAAGTATTGTTGACGGGCTGGGGCATTCGTGACCGGCATGAGACCATCAACAGTTTCCACTGGGGTCCGGATGGTTGGCTGTATGGCCTAGAGGGATTTGCAACCCCTTCCAAAATAAGAAAGCCCAAAGGAGCGGGACGTATCTATAAGCATAGGGATGCTTTTCCAAACGACCTATTGGAAGCTGAAGGAGTAGATATCAACGGCGGAGTCTGGCGTTATCATCCCATAAAGGATAGGTTTGAGGTAGTTGCACACGGCTTTAGTAACCCTTGGGGCATCGATTATGATGCCAAGGGACAGTTGTTTATTACTGCCTGTGTTATCCCCCATATGTTCCACATCATCCAAGGTGGTATATATCACAGGCAGGGCGGCCAACACTTCAATCCATATGTCTATGAAGATATTAAAACTATAGTGGACCACCGCCATCGCTCGGCACACGGTGGGGCAAGGATTTACCAATCAGATGCCTTTCCTGCAGATCAACAAGGGCGACTATTCATGGCCAATATTCATGAACATGCCGTGCTCTCGGATATCCTAACACCTATCGGCTCAGGTTTTACGGCCAGTCACGGGGAAGATTTTATGATGGCAAACAATGCACAATGGGTAGGCTTTAGCATGGAAGTGGGACCAGCAGGCGACCTTTATGTCTTGGATTGGCATGATGCGGAAATATGTGGGGATGCCGTGATAAATAAAGATACGGGCAGGGTATATAGAATTATGCCTGCAGTGTCACAAGCAGTTGACTGGCCCGGAAGATTTGATGACCTCAGTAAAAAAAGTGATCGAGAACTAGTGGAATTGCAATTGAGCAAAAGTAATTGGCATGCACAACGAGCACGGGTCATTTTACAACACAGAGCCTCTAGGAAATCCCTGGACAGTGCAGCAATTTCCCGCCTGAAGGATATATTGGCTCAGCACAAAAACGAGGATATCCGACTACGTGCCCTATGGACCCTTCAAATAACAAACGGCATCAACGTCGACAGACTTACCCAACTCCTGGATGACAGAGACCAATATGTAAGGGGCTGGGCCATCCAGTTCCTGGTCGAAGATGGGCAGCCGTCGCAAAAAGCAATCCATAAGTTGACCGCTATGGCTAAAAATGAATCCTCCGCCGTGGTTCGCCGTTATCTTGCAGCGGCACTTCAACGAATCGCTGAAATTGACCGTTGGGCCATTGCTGAATCTTTGGTCCGTCTCCATGAAGATATAAACGATCCCAACATCCCACTGATGCTATGGTTCGGTATAGAGCCAATGGTCGCGAAGCAGCCAGAGAAAGCATTGATGCTAGCCATGGAAAGTAGAATTCCGTCTATTGCTCAAAAAATTGGGAGGCGACTAGTGGATGGGAACCAATTGGAAAAATTGACCGTTGCAGTAGGGCAAAAATCAGAAGTCCAATCGGATCTATTGCAAGGTATGCTGGCCGGCTTGGAAGGGAATATTGATGTAAAAGAGCCCATCAATTGGGCCAAGGTATATACATTGTTAAAAGAGGATTCCGGTTTATCCTCCATGGCGGATGCAATAGCTCATAAATTTGGGAATGCGGAAGCATCTAAAAAAATGTTGGCCATTATAAAAGATCAGAAGGCAGAACTGGAAGATAAAAGAAAGGGAATCCAGGGCTTGGCAGCGCAACAAAATCCAGCTTTACAAAATGAGCTACCAAAACTATTGGAAGACCCTCATTTGCGACTGCAGGCCATTAAGGCCATAGCAGCCTACGACAGTAAGGAATTGGGCAAGGTTTTGTTCAACCTATATGCAGATCTAACAAGGAAAGAAAAGGAAGAAGCTATAATGACGATGGCTTCAAGACCCATATATGGTCAAATTTTAGGGGATGCCCTAAAAAAGGGTATCATACCCAAATCGGACATTCCCGCCCACGTAGTACTTCAGTTGAGGGCTGTTCTGGGAAATGGTTTTGTGGAAATTTGGGGGCCTATTGATGATATATCCCAGACCTTACAAGTAGAGTACAAAAAATACCAAGGAATATTGACGGACGATGCCCTAAGCACGGCAAGCCCACTTAAAGGCAAGGAAATATTTAAACATACCTGCGCCACATGCCACATTCTGCACGGGGAGGGTGGTAAAATTGGCCCCGAACTTACTGGCTCCAACAGAACCAATATCACCTATTTGTTAAGCAACATATTAAACCCAAGTGGAGATGTACAGGAAGACTATAAACTGGTGGTCATAACCACTCAGGACGGCCGTAGCTATAGCGGAAATGTCATTGCTGAAAACAACAGAAGCGTAACTCTACGAATAGTGGGTCAAGACCCGATTATTATTAACAAATCCCAGATAAGGACAAGGGACGTTTCCGAAAAATCCATGATGCCGGAAGGGCTCTTGAACAACCTTAGTACGGAGGAAGTATTGGATTTGATGGCATATTTAAATAAAATGGAGCCACCCAGCTAAGCCCAAATAAAGTCTTAATTTTTTAAGCCCCTTGCTAGCCCCCTTGCTGGCACAAGTAAGATGTATTGTCCGGCTTAATTCTTTGGGCGTTCCCTCCTTCGTCGGTCGTGCCCTTGGCTATATCCCTTGCCTTGCTGCGGGGATGCCGCCGCGGTCACTAACGCAAATAAAAAAGGTTTATCTGACTATTGAAGTCATTATTTTTTTCCTTCAATGAAATGCCCAGTATTCATAAATACCACTTATAAACGATATACGAGCCTGTTAAAAAAGTATCCAAAAAAATCTAGGCGCCTTTAATATTTCAATACATCCATGCACTTTCCACATTCGCGCTGTCCGGACCGCTTTCATTTCTATTTACGGATTGGTAGTCCATAAGGCGGCACTTTTGAGCATTGCCCTTCTTGGAAGTTTTAGACCGGCTAGGATCAATTCCGCAAAATCTTCCGGTTGCAATACATTTTCTGAGCCTTTGCTTAACATGCCCAGTTCTATGGTCATTTCAGATTCTATGGTACTCGGCGTTAGGGTGATTACCCTAACATTGTTTTTGCGGACTTCCTTCATAAGCGATTCGGACATGCCTATAACAGCGAATTTTGATGCCGAATAGGCCGATACGTTCGCATTTCCGTTTAAACCTGCCGTAGAAGAGAGATTAATTATGTCCCCTTCATTCTTAGCTATTAGATGTGGCAAAACTTCTTTGGTAACATAATACATCCCCATCAGATTGGTCTGGATAATTTTACTCCACGTACCCACTTCCATTTCATTGAACGAGCCTATGGCCGCCATTCCCGCATTGTTGACCAAAATATCAACGGTCCCCAAGGTCTTTATTATGTTTTTGATACTCTTTTGCACTTCCTCATAATTACCTACATCAAATACCGAATAGATGGCCTTAACACCAAAGGTTTCCAATTCGGCAACGGTTTCCTTTAGTACTTTTTCATTCCTACCCGTAATGGCCAAATCTATGCCCTCTTTGGCAAATGCCAGGGCAGTTGCTTTTCCCAACCCTCTACCGCCTCCGGTTATAATGGCCTTTTTATTTCGTAAACTTTTCATTTTTAATCTTTTAATAGGTTCCTGTTCAAATTCTCGCTGCGGTTCACTGGAAATGAATTGACTGTTTTTTTGTACTACTACTCTTCCGTCCAATAATCCATCACCAAAACATCAGCTATTATGGGGCCTATTTTATTTACCAAGGCTATATGTGCCTCGTGAAAAAGGTAAATTTCCCTGGCGTGGTCGTCCTTGAAGGTTAGGGTAAAAGTATGGGTCAGACCTTTGCTGGCCCCTTCCTTACTATCGTTGACCCCCCACTCTATTTTCTCAATTTCTGGGATTTCGTTTTTAAGATTTTCAAAAACGCTAACGGCTTCATCAATTTGCACTTTGGTGGCTTCCTCCTTATACTTTAGGTTTACGATATGCCTTAATACTTTTTCGCCCCTATGTATTTTGGGCAAAACCTTGTAGGTGGCCACCTTCTTTAAATCGAACCTATTGGAGCCCGCAATAAGCAGGTTTACATCCTCTATTTGATGGGATCTTAGACCGTAGTAAATGGAGAACCCGGTTTCCAAATAATTTAAGGGTTTCAGCGTTCCGTTTTCGTCCAATTTGATAAGTTGAATACTGGCATCGTCCCTGGTACCCACTGCCAATACAGCTTCCTTGTCTGTTACAGAAACAATTTCAATTCTTGTTTGCCCTTGCAACTTGGTGTTTTCGTCATCTTTTAAAACAAAATGCGGTACCAAAGCTCCTTTTCTGTTTATTTTAAAAACACTTACCCCATCACCGTGGTATACAAAGTCCGTATTTTTAATAAAACCATTTCTCTCATAATACTTATGGTGTCTATGACCTACAATTACATAATAATTCTCTCCCAAATTTACTCCGGTCACCGGGTAGGCTCCGGTCAAATACCTATCGGTGGTATTGTCCCCAATATGGTTGATATTTTTGAAGGAACCGTTTTCATACACTCTAAAACTACTTACACCATTGTCCTGAAATCCTCCGGTATATAAGAATGTTCTTCCTTTAATTTTATGGGTATACATCCCAATGATACCGTCCGTGTAAATCTTGTCATTATCGGCCATGGATTGTACATGGGTCAGTTTTCCATCGGGCAGAATTTTAAAACTACTTAGGCCGGGTGTTTCTTCCAGGCCTCCAATAAAGAGATAGGACGCCTGTTGCATATGAACTAGTTGTAGGGTAATGGCAATACCAAGGTGGGTTTCATCGGTATCCATGGTTAGGGAAACCTGTTCCAGGGTTCCATTATCCAAGATCTTAAATGTCTCTATGGCGTTACCGTATTTATTGGCTACAAATAAAAAGTCCGTACCCTCAATACTGCCGGCAACCATTCCCCTGGCCGGTCCCTCTTGCTTATAGAGCTCTTGGGTACCTATGGACGTTAGTTTGCCTTCTTTGTCTAGGCTGAAGATATCAATCCCTCCAAAGCCGCCTGCATACACGTAATGGGAGCCGTCTTTTTCATAACTGGTTATGGTAACCGTATTATTGGCGGATACGCTCTTAAAATCCTGCAAATAAGGCATTACGTCATCTGAGCTTTGCGACCAACTAATTTGGAACAACAGTAGTGCAATGAAAACGACGGATATTTTTATGATGTTCATGATATTAAGCTTTTTTATAATGTATTAGATTGTTTAATCCAAGATGGCCATTGCTCCAACAATGGCAATGTCGTGATCTTGCTCTATAGTACCGCCGCTAACCCCAATGGCACCAATGATTTTTCCAGCTTCGTTTTTTATGGGAACTCCCCCTGGAAAGGTAACGAGTCCGTCATTGGAAAGTTCAATATTATAGATAATTCCCCCGGGTTGGGTAAGCTTGCCCAGATCGCCCGTATTGATGTCAAAATAGCGCGATGTTTTCGCTTTTTTGATCGCTACGTCTATGCTTCCCAAATAGGAACCATCCATACGGACAAAAGCCTTTAGGTTAGCTCCTGCATCGACCACTGCAATATTTACCAGCACATCCATTTGTTCCGCTTTTTTCTTAGCGGCCAATACGGCCTTTAAGGCATCCTCGTGTGGTATGTCGGTTACGGATTGCCCAAGAACTGCCCCTGTACTTAGTAGAATTAATAGAACTAAAAAGGTAATACTTTTTGATAATGGAATTTTATTTTTCATCGTTATTTACATTTTATGCAATGCAAATATCCCGAATGAAGATGGCAAAAAAGTTGAACAAGTTCAACTGGGGAATATTATTTTATATTTTTTTTGATCTTGCTTAAAAACTCGTGACTTATCCCCAGATAGCTGGCAATTTGTTTATCCATAAGTTTGGAGGAGATGTCCGGATAGGTCTGTATAAAATGGAAATATCGTTCTTTTGAAGTAAAGCTATGATTGCGCACCAGCCGTCTTTGCCACGAAACCAGTCCCTTTTGAAATATTATCCGAAAGAGTTTTTCCACTATGGGAAGCGATTCATAGAGCGCCATTTTATCCTGCCTATCAATTAAAAGAACCTTGCTGTCTTCCAAGGCCTGTATGTTCAGGTCAGAAGGGGTCTGATTCATAAAACTATCAATATCCATGAGCCACCAATCTTTGGCGGCAAAATATAGGGTGTTCTCATTTCCCTTTTTATCGAAGGTGAAAACTCTAAAACAGCCGTCCAATACAAAGCCCTCCATTTTACAGATACTGCCTTGGGTCAATAAAAATTCCTTTTTCCTTAAACCAGCAGGTTTAAAGTAGCTACAAATAAGGTCTAGATCTGCAGTGGACAGATCTACATGTTTCTTTAAGTTTTGTTTAAGTATATCGTAAGACATAGATTAATAATCTCTTAAACGCGTTAAGGCCGTGTTTTATCATTTAAACTTATAGCCCCTTCACAGGCTTAATTTTTAAAGATATTAAATTGAAAGTTAATTTGGGGCGGCATGGGCAAGTGGCCAAAAAAATAGTACCCCGCTACTCAAAGTCTCCCGACTTTGAGCACTGCTCTACTACCCTACCTCAATGTCTGACCCCTATTTCATCTGATATGCCCAAGGTGCGAACGTTAAAACTTTCAACTTTATAAAATTCAAACTAACTTCTTTGAACCTTGGACCTTGAACATTATAACTCCCCCTCCCGTTTGTCGGATAACCTGTATTTTGTTGATTAAGCAGATTCCAAAACCAATACTTCCTACTTTAGAAAGAGAGAAACAAACTCCTGGTTGTAGCACTCCCTCCGCTGCCTACCACAGAAAATTTTGATAGAATCGATGATATTAGAAATTTTCTTCTTTTTAAGTGGTTCACCGAACTGTTCAAAATATCAAATTCCATTTGTTGGAAACATCTTAAGCCATTTTTTTGCGTTTTGGAAATAAATTTTATCCACTGCCTCCTTAGGAAGTTTTAATCCCCTAAACTCTTCATTTACCAGATCACTGGCCATAAGCTCATCGGTAACGAAAAATCGCCAATCCGTAAGCCACATTTTATGCATATCCTTCTGCATTTCTCCGACATTTTTCTCGCCATCATCGGACAAATCGGTTGCATAGAGGAGCCGATCTTGGTACTTAATAAAAAAGGCACGTACCTTTTCCCTATTTTCTACAGTTTGATAAAAAACTTGCCCCATTCTGGCAGCGAGGTCTATGGACATATTGGGAAACTTGTCCAACCTTTTCGCCAATTCATCCACGCTCCACTCTAGACTCCCCATGTGTGCCCCAATAAACACAAGATCGGGGTGTTTTTCCAGCATACGATCCCGAGCGGCGATCTGTTCTTCATAAGAAGGTAGTTCCGGATGTTGGTACATATGGTATTGCGGATGTTCCGAAAAATATTTTCGATCGTTATTGGTTGTCATTTCATCTAGCGGAAGCCAACAGTTTTTTGGTTCTCCCAAATGACCTACCAATGGGATCTTTTTACTGGCCAAATAATCGAATATCGTATCCAGCTTGGGATTGTCGACCATTATTAGCTCGTTATCCTTATCACGAAAAACCATGCCAATGTTCTTCCAAACCTTTACAGCTATGGCCCCTTCTTCAAAACTCTTGTCCAACCAGGCAATGGTATTCTTTGTGAAGTCAGGGTTATCCCAATCCTCTATGGAAAAGGAGGTAGCGAACTCATAATCCTCAGGATGCCCTTTCTTTTGAGCTAAACAATAATCATATTGTTCTTTAATAAGTTCCTCGCCTTTTGAAAGGTCGACCATAATATTCAGCAAACGAAAATTGTCTTTTTTTGCTTGATTTACAAAACTGTTCCGATCAGCAAAAACATGAATGTGGGTATCAATTTTATCTACCTTGTCAAAATCGTCCAAAGTATAATATTCATTCTTTTCCACACAAGAAATCGTTAATAGTACTAATAAGGCAATCCACGGTTTTTTCATCTGTTTAATTTTTATAGTTTCTATCTGATATTGGTCTTAATTGGTATTCGGGTTAGTAGTTTTCAAAGCTGCTTTAAAATTGTGATAAGCCGTTCCAAGGGATGCGCCCATATTTCCAAACCCCATTACCAGAACAAGCACCGGACTGCTTTTATTGACCATAATATTAATGTTAAATTTTACCAGCACTTATTTTAGGGAATTAACTTTCTGTTTTTGGATCAGCGCTATCGGCCAAATCGCCCACCAAATCCTTTTGACCCCTATTGTCTGTATTAGGCAAAATGTGCGGCATCTTGTTGTCTACTTTTAAAGTTCCTACAAGTTTTTCCCTGAAGAAAAACATGAATAACAAACCCACCAATAAAGCAATTATTGCTGGAACCAGCCAAATGGATTCCCATTGGTAGCTCAATATGCCATTAATGTTGACGAGAAAATTATCGGTTACTGCTCCTGAGACAAATGAGCCAATAAACATTCCCACCCCATAAGTTGCAAAAGTGATAAGCCCCTGGGCGGAATTTCGAAAGGAGGGCTTGGACTTTTTATCAATATAGATCTGACCGGAAACAAAAAAGAAATCATAACATACACCATGTAATATAATTCCAAAATATAACATCCAAATTCCTGGACCTATATCCCCATAAGCAAACAAAAGATAACGTACTACCCAAGCAAAAATACCTATCAGCATCATTTTTTTAATTCCAAGCCTTCTAAAAGCAAGGGGCATCAATAACATGAATAAAAGTTCGGAAACCTGCCCCAAAGTCATTTTAGCGGCAGCATTTTCCATCCCTACGTCATTCAGAAAAGGATTGGCAAAGTTGTAATAAAAAGCCAATGGGATACAAACTAGAATAGAGCTGACAAAAAAAACAACAAATGATCTTTTCTTAAATAAAACCAAGGCATCCAGTCCCAATATGGCAGAAATACTTGCGCTTTTACCGGTAGGCGGGGTACTTGGCAGGAAGAAGCTTAAAATACCAAGCAACAAAGAACAATAGGCCGCAATGCGAAAGGTCATATATGAAGTCTCCAACTCCATAAACCCTATTAAAAGTCCCGCTGCTATCCAGCCCAAGGTTCCTAAAACCCTAATCCGTGGAAATTCCTTATCGGGATCCTCCATTAGCGAAAAGGAAATGGAGTTAACCAAGGACATCGTAGGCATATACAACAATGTGTATAGCAAAATCAACCACCAAAAAATTTGAAAATGCTCCACGGTACTTATAAAATATAAGGTGGCAGCACCCATTAAATGTAATGTTCCCAATACCTTTTGTGCGGAGAAAAATCGGTCAGCAACCAGTCCAACGAAAAAAGGAGAGATAATGGCTGCTATAGAAAGGTTTGCATATGCCGCCCCCACTTGTGTTGCATTTACCTCCAATGAGGACATCAGATAGGTGCCCATGGTAACATACCACGCTCCCCATATAAAATACTCCAAAAGCATTAGAACGGATAAACGTAATCTTACTGAGTTATTCATGGAGGTGGGTTGGTTGGTTATATTATTTTACGCAATGAATTTTAAGGGGTAAACTGAATATGCTTTGGAAACAACGGAAAACCTCACCTTTTAGAATCAGACTTGTTGTTACTCATCCATAGGGTTCACAACTATTTATTAAGCAGAGGAGCTATCTGCTCAGCACTAGTTACCCCTGGCGGTAATTCTATTACTTTTAGATTCCTGAAATGAATCTCCGCACCTTCAGATTCTAGACAGAAATAACCTTTCTTTTGAGTGGATTTAGAAATACCATTCACAAATTTGCCGTTAACAGAAAGTTTAATGACCCCATCTACGCATACTACGTCATAGGTATTCCATTCTCCCTTTCCCTTACATCTATTCTCTACGGACTTACTTCTTTCCCCTCGTGGATTATCTGGTAGGGTCACTACTCCCCCTACACCCCAAACTTCCCCATGAACATAGGCTATGGGTTGCTGAACACCATCTTTTGCATTTATGTTTACCCAGTCCAATTCCAACATCTGGATTTCCACACCGTCCGGCAATGGGGATTTCCCCTTTGGATCGGCACCGCTCCATGCAAATATTCCAGAATTGCCCCCAGCTTCCATATGTCGCCATTCTACGTGAAGAATAAAGTTTTCATATTGTTTCTCCGATCTTACTACCCCAATTGGATGGCCCAAGTTTACCAATACCCCATCTGGACCCACGGTCCAACCCTCTTTAACGGTATTCACATTGATCCATTTAATGGTAGATGCTTCTCCCGACTTCCCAGAAATCAAATTCTCCCAGGTATCCTCCTCGCCAAATTCAAATTCAAATGCTTCGTTCTGCGCCTCGGCCTGGTAGGCAATCATTATAATTAACAATACTGATAAAAGGGCAAATTTTCTATTAATCGAAATTTTCTTCATGTTTATATGGTTCAATTATTTATCAAAATAAAATGGCTGTTCAACAGATTACCGAACGTAGTTTTAGGTTACAGCAGAATAAAGTATTCCCCTAAAAATAGCAATTTTGAGGACTCTTCACCTCTAAAATGCTAAATCTTTAATTAGACCATTTTGGTGATGCCCGGAACCGCTATTCCTGGACCATCATATTTTAAATCCCAACTGTACTCATCGTTCTCGGGACCAAGGGATACGTTGGAGTTCATTGCCTCTTCCCAACTGATCGTTTGTCCGGAATAAGCAGCATCCCTAGCCATTATAGCCATCAAGGTACTATTGGCGGCCATTTCCCCATCGTTTATAGCACTTCCCATACGAATGGATTTGAACAATCCGTCGTGCTCACTTTGGTACATGTCGTTTGACTCCCCTTCATACTTCCATTCATTTTTGCCCCAAATCTCGTGCCTATTTCCCTGATAAAATGCATTTCCTGTTGTACCGGCGACCTCTACAGAGTTTCTGGACGAACCTCCACTGAGTTGCCTTGTGGAAACATTTCCTTTTAAACCACCCCCATAATCAAATTCTACTGCAAAGTGGTCATAAATATTCCCATACTTTTTATCTGTACGCCACTGCCTTCCACCTACCCCGGTTGCACTCAATGGCATTCTTTCTCCCATGGCCCAGGAAATCATGTCTGTACTATGTACGAACATTTCTACAATAAAATCCCCGCTAAGCCAATTGTAATAATACCAGTTGCGCATTTTATATTGCATATCGTTCCAATCCGATTGGCGTTCTTTATGCCAAAGTTCACCCCCATTTCTAACTGAGGAAATGGATTTTATTTCGCCTATATCTCCACCCAATACTTTTCCAAAAAGGGCCTGTTTTGGTAAATCATATCTAAAACAGAGGCCAGAAACTATGGAAAGGTTCTTTTCTTTGGCCCTTTTTGCAGCTCCCAAGACTTTACGTATCCCAGGCGCATCCACGGCAACGGGTTTTTCATAGAACACATGTTTACCAGCGTCTATGGCCGCACTAAAGTGTTTTGGCCTAAATCCCGGGGGCTCGGCCGAAAGCACAACATCTACACCGGAATCAATTAATTTCTGATAAGCGTCAAAACCAACAAATTGCATTTCTTGCTTCACATCTGCTCGTTGCCCATGTTCTTTCTTCAACAATTCCAAAGAACTGGTCAATCTATCCTCAAAAATATCGGCCATGGCATGCAGCACTGTATCCGGGTCTGCACTTAGTGCCTGTGCGGCCGCACCCGTACCTCTACCACCACAACCTATCAAGCCAACCTTTAATACTTTATTCTGCGTAAGGAATGGATTTGCAAGACCAGCGTTTAGGGTCGCTGCACTGAAAAGTGTAGCTGCCCCCGCCTTTTTTATGAAGGATCTTCGGTCTGAGCCTTCTAATGAAACAATACCTTTTTTAGTCATAATTTTTAATTTAAATAGCCCAGATTCTGGGTAATAACATTAATATTCATTTTATACCGGGGAACAAGCCCGCAATAATCCCAGTTTTAATTAAAATTAGCAACCGCTCCATAGGCTAACAATTTCCATTGACCGGAAACAGCCTCTTTATTGTAAATTTTCTTGGTCCACCCTGGTCTTTACATAACCGATTTTCCAACGATCAATATCATATAAGCTCAAACTCTCAAAAGCCAAATTCCTCATTCGTTCAGCTTATGTTCCATTTAGGGTGTCATTGTTATTCCAGACCTAATCTTTCTGTATAGGTTAAGGCCAGAATAGATATAACTATGGTTCAACTTTTTGGTATATGCCATTTCTTTGTAAGTCTGCTACTAACCAAATATAATAATTAATAGTGAACAAGTTGATGACCAATAAGTTATCGAAATAAAATATTTAGACGGCTCGGATGAAGATTATCTTCTCTTTGAACAATTCAATATTTATTGGTTTACTTTTACTAAAGATAGAATATTTGGATGTACCTGTAACTGCGTTTGCATTGGTTTTGCCAAACAATCAAACTTGCCTGGTCCAAAGCGAAATGGAATTAGGTAGCGTGCAACTATTAATAATACATTTATGAAAATATATTTATTTACGTTCATAATTTCAAGCCTGTTTTTGCTACCATGGCCCACTATGATGGGTCCGGTTAAAGGGTCGGTGCCGACCCGGTCCAACTTTCTTTTGCCCAAATAGTCGAACAACATGCTAACTACCAGGATTCATATTCGAATACCTTATCCAAAATAATTAAACCAAATACCACCGCTAATGTATAATCCAATTTAAATTCCTTAGATTCATTATATGTCAAATAAGCCCAAAATTAAAATCGCATTAATTGGATTAGGGAGGATTGCTCAAAAAGCCTATTTACCAATTTTAGCAAATCATTCAAAAGTAGATCCAATTCTTTGTACAAGAAATAATTATACTTTAAACAAACTTTCCAATGAATATAGAATACATAAAACCTGCTCAAGTTTGGATGAACTAATACTCTCAAAACCAGATGCAGCAATGGTTCACAGTTCAACTGAAAGTCATGTACTTATTATACCAAAATTGTTGGAAGCTAAAATTCCAGTTTTTGTAGACAAGCCCTTGAGCTATTCACAGGAAGAATCCGAAAGGATATTGGATATAGCCTCTAAAAATAAATTACCCCTGTATCTAGGATTTAACAGAAGGTTTGCTCCTCTAATAAAAACATTATCAGAAGTACCGAACCCTATTCAAATATCGTGGCAAAAGAATAGGGTTGACCTCGCAGGCAATCCGCGAATTTTTATTTTTGATGATTTCATCCATGTAATAGATAGTCTTCGTTTTTTAGGTAAAGGGCCTATTCGGAATATAAATGTTGTTTCTAGAGTTAAAGACGAAAAGCTAGAAAATATTCAGGTCCAATGGCAACAAGGGGAAACGCTACTACTTGGAGGAATGAATAGAATTAGTGGTATTACTGAAGAAAAGATCGATTTTTTTTCAGTGGGGAATAAATGGGTAATCAATAATTTAAATTCTGGTACCCATTTTACAAAAGAAGAAGAAAATACGTTGAAGTTTGGTGATTGGGAATCTACTTTATACAAACGAGGATTTGTAAATATGATTGAAGATTGGATTAATGTTTTGGAAGAAAGAAGCTATAATCCTGAATCAATAGAGGATATTTGGGAAACTCATCATTTATGCGAAACTATCTTGAACAAAGTATTAATTAGCTAAAGCTACGGGTCACATACCCGCTACGCAAATTCTCCGGACGTTGAGCCCTCCTCTACTTCCCGACCACAATGTCCAGCCCCTTTTTTATCTGGTATACCCAAGGTGCGAACTTTAAAACTTTCAACATTATAACATTCAACTCGTTCCACCCGTTTGTCGGATATAACCGTACTTCATCGATTAAGCAAATACCAAAACCAATATTTGCTAACTTAGAAGGTTAGAAACTAACTCTTGGTTGTAGTACTCCCCCCGCTGCCCACCCACGAAAATTGTATTGGATTTATAGGAATTATAGGACACTAGAAGGTATTTAGGTACTAGATGGTTGGCTTGTAGTTTCATAAAATGGGTATATAGTAATAAGTTACCATATCCGTACGTTGTCCTGCATTAAAAAAATTAAATGGAAGCATCTGAAATACTCTTAGAAAATGTTAAGGAAGAAGTCCCTTCCATTTTGATGAAAAAATTTGAAACATTCCAAATTCGTAGTCTTCAGGATGTGGTTTCAATTGACTTGAATAAGTTCAGTCAAAACCGAGGGATAGGAAGAGCTGTAATAGATCAACTTGCTCAATTTCAGTTGGACATTATTAACAATGTCGATCATTATACTGACCTGCAATTACAGAATACCAAGACGCATCTATTGCCTTTGGATGAAACAGTAGTCGCTACTTCAAATATTTTGGATTTGATATCCGAAATCCTTACTGACTATTTGAATCTACTTCCTAAGGATGAACATCGAGGTATTATTAATCATTTATACGGCTTAAAGGGTTCTGACATTTTCGATTTGGATGATTTATCTCATTATTATCCGCTTTCGAAAGAGCGAATCAGACAAATTAGACATTACCAATTACAAGAGATTAGAAGTCTTTTTTACGGAAATTACATCTCAAGTCTTAGATGTGAAATTCGCCCAGAGTTGGTTGAAGCTTTTTCAAACCTTCAAAAGCATATCGCTTCTAAGAGGGTGTTTGCATTTAACGAATTAGTTGAAACTTTCAAGGACAACTATGCATGTGAAAACGCATCAAGCCATTCCGCACTTATTAATTTTTTAATCGACTTATGGCAATTTTCAAAATGTGGAAAGGTTGAGTCAATTTTCACAAATGCAGATTTAATTGTTGTTGATGAATCCAATAGAGGCAGTTTTATAAAGGCAGCAGACAGAACTATTCGTATGCTTAAAAAGAAGATTATTCCACAGAACAAAATGCAAGCCATTATTGAGATAAAAAAGTCGAATAGATCCCTGCAAAACGCGAATATTCTGGATGCACTTAATGTTTTACCCGAAATTGAAATACTAGAATCTAATGATCAAACCTTTTATCAAATAAAGTTTGAACACCTTTCGAGTGCGGCTGATCGTGCGTACAGAATTTTACTGGAAAATGGTGACCCAATGTACATCGATGATATTGTCTCAGAGATCAACCATCGTCTTGCCCATACTAGCACATCAAAAATCTATGACAGACATAGTTTGGCGATTGCTGCTGATTCTCGTTTTGTTTCTATGGCCAAGACAGGTTTTTGGACATTAAAGGGATGGAAGGGCAATACCGAAAGATTGGAAGATTTGATAAAGAACGCGCTACACAGATTAAACAAGCCATCAACATATGAGGAAATCTATGGATTGATTAAAAGCGAAAGGCCCAACATCAAAGAAAAGTCAGTCCGAGCTATTACAGGCCGGGATTGCCTAAAAGTTGAAGGCAATAAATGGATACTGCCTGAATGGAAACAAAAATATTCTGACTTAGCCTTTGTGAAAAGGAAAAAACGAGTAGTCACATCTGAACCAGAATATAAAACTGAACAGAGAGCCCAGCTTATAAGATACTTGGACAATAAGGATGGAAATAAGGAATTAGCATCTAAGATTATTAAAGATCTAAGCCCACTTGATAGGCATTATACGAAAGTCTCATTCTATAAATTATTTGAACAAGAAGAATATTTCGTCAAGGACGACCAGTCCAAGCTGACCATAAGTTTGAGAAATCAAGAATCAAACGTCAAAATATCTATTGATCAATACAATTGGAAGGAAGTTAGTGTAAAACTGAATCGTGATATTGTTGGAGCTTTCAGCGATCACACTTCTCCCAATTACACAAATTCTTTACAAGAAACCATCCAATTGTTTTATGAATTCATATTGTTAGAAACTAACGAGTCTGAGTTCAAAGCACTTCCTGAGCGAATTCTTGGAAACATGAAAAAGTATTACTTTGACTCAACCGACAACATAGATAAGCTCAATTTTCTCAAGCAATTTTTAACAAGTACCGACCCTCTCTTCAAAAAAGTACTTTTTATTGTAAATCAAGCCGATTATAGCTGGATAAAGACACATAAAAAGGGGCTTGGAGATATTATTGAGAAACTGAATAAACTTGACCCAACTAGAGAGCGATATAAAGATGCTAGGACAGCACGAGCCTTTAAGTTTGGCAAACAAATTCAGTCAGTATACTTCTATCGTAATAATGATACTCACGGTGCTAATGACTGGACGGTGGCAGAATTGACAAAAACCATTACAGATTGCTTTACCTTATACATTTTCGCATGTGCAGAATATTATAGTGAATTAAAACATGAAATAACGCAGCACAACAATAGCTAAGAAAACATGCCATTAGGGACCCCCTCGCTGGCGCGAGCGTCACGCTCGTGCCCCGCTAGTGCAAGCGTTGGGTGTGCCTAACGGCGAGGCAGGCTCGTACTTTCTTTCATTTGCACTATTACCCTCTATGAAATATAAACTAAACCTATTCTTTGGCATCGTCTTTCTCCTTGGGAGTTGTACCAACAATAAAAGTGATGATTTTAGGTGCGCGCCAGAACCCATGCCAAAGTACGAATATAGAGCAAGCATAATTGGAGAAATGACACCTCAATTAGATTCTGTTCTAAGGATAGAAAAAAGAAGGGAAGTCTTTAAACCATGTAGAATTTACGCTTTTGATGCAGCATTCTATAGCGCATCCAATGAATTGTTATCTCAGGAGCGTATTTTATTAATGTCCACAGGGAAGAGATGGGAACATAATCCGGAAAAACAGGACGAGATTCTGGTTAAATATGAATTTGACAAGGAGTCTATTGATAGTATTAATTTATATCAACTCAACAAGAGCGCTGTTTACAATAAATGGAGCCGAACTGTAAGTACAGGAATAAGAGAGAATGTGGAAGAAATATGGATGCATCCATTCAGGTCTAACCAATATAACTTCACAGAGGTAGCTCCATTTCCACAAATTAAATTTCCTTTGAGTGTAGGAAAAAAATGGACGGACAATGATAAAAAATTGCACGAAGGTTGGGGGGATTGGTCCCACATGAATGTAAGAAGTACCTTCGAGGTACTATCCATAGAAACAATACAATCAAACTACGGAGAACTGGAAAATTGTTGGAAAGTTAAGGGCGTATCAACCTTTGACCTTGGCCGATCTGAAGTGACCTATTGGTTTCATGAAAAATATGGGTTTGTAAAGTTGAACTATGTGAATTATGGAGACCAAAAACTAAATATTGAGTTAGCAGAAATAAAAGAAAACTAGCATTTTAAAAAGTCCTTAGCTTTTAACATACAAATTATGACCCTTTTAAAAAACAGGGCCAGTTCAATTAATTCTGGGTGGAATCAATTTCTTGCTCCACTTTTTGCTGCATTTCTTTTGCCCAGTCGGCAAGTTGTTGGTATTGTTTGTCGGTCATTTTGGCTTCCTCATGCAACCATAGGTAAGATTTAAGTGGCATGGTCTGCTCTTTCATAACCAAGTGAAGGGCTTCAAATTTCTTTACCGCAGTATCTGGGGGATACCTGGCGAATTCCGAAAAATTTAAAGCCTGTTTGGCCTGCTTAATATGGCTGTTCATCCACCAACTTACAGGTTGTATATTGTAATACCAGGGATAGTCTTCGGTATAATTGGAATGGCAATCATAGCAGGCAACATACAGATCCATTTGGATATTCATGGGTACCTCATATTTATCCGTGATATCCACCACGGTATCGGCGTCCACATAATTTTTTTTCAGGATTAAATATAGGCATTTGGAGCAGTAGGAATACCACAAGTAATACAAGGACGATCTTTAACCTAGGATTCATAATTTCTTGTACAAAAAAAGCAATACTTTCAATAATAAAAGACCACAAATACCTCTACATCAGGACTAAACTAATGAATTTTTTTAAAATTTTTTTGAAAACAATTCTAGCAATCGCCCCATAATTTCCTTACAATCATACAAATATCTGCCATTTTTATCGTAATTTTAGAAGTAAACCGTTTAACAAAACCATCAACTATGAAACATACAAAAACTCCTTATTTCGGATTATTATTGACGGCTTTTCTTTTTATGTTCTCATCCAACGCTTTTGCCCAAAGCAGTGAAACTATAAAAGGAGAAGTTTTGGACATGTCTTGTTATGTTACGCAAGAAGCTACGGGACAAGGCCACAAAAAATGCGCCCAAGCCTGTTTGGATAAAGGATTACCTGCCGGCATTCTCAGCGAAAACGGAATGGTTTATCTTTTGGTGGAAGACCACAACGCAGCCGATGCCTATAAACAAGCCATTTCAAACGCTGCTGAAACGGTAGAAGTAACCGGAAAAGTGGTGGAAAAAGATGGCATAAAATCTATTGTTGTAGAAAAGGTCATGGTAAAAGGATAATCCACAACTCTTTTTAAGCTTATTTAAAAGCAGTTCTTTGAGGAACTGCTTTTTTTATGGCTATAATTTTTTATGGTCTTAATTTTTCCCAGCTAACGAGAGCTGTGCGTTAGGGCTGGACAGTCCATACTTCTTTGGACTGTCGTTCACACGTATCTTGCACGAACCGTTGGCTGCAACCAAAAAAGAAAAACCTAAATATTTTCAATGAAATAATATATTTTTAAGAATTGATTTTTAACAAATCTATAATTAAATTAAATTATAAAGCATGGCTTTTTTTAGCAAGAAAACAAGAGAACCTCTTTCCGTCCAAGTAAAAGGAAAACAATTAAACTGTGGTGTTTGTGGGAATGACCATTTTTTCAATAAACGTATTCAATTGAATACTTCAATATTCACGTTCCTCAATATTGATTGGCTGAATAAAAATGCGACTTGCTTTGTTTGTAGTAATTGTACTCACATAATATGGTTTGAGAGCTAATAAGTCCTCCGCTAGTGCGAGCGACAGCGATGGGATTAGGGAACATACTTTATAATTATTGGCTGTGCAGCTTTCCAAAAGGAAATCCATAGAATTAACTATCTTAGGACTGGCGGACACCTTTCCTATAGAAAGGTCCGGAACTAATAGGACCTGAGCGGTCGTACAAGCTTTTAATCAATCTTTAGGTAAGTTCAATGAGCACTAAATTGGATTCCAAAAACATATACAACTTCGCCAACTTTCTGATTGGGCTATTTATAGTACTTTCTTTAGTTCAGATTATTGTAGAGGCCCTGGCCGGATATCGCTTTTATTTGTTTAGCCCGTATTATGAACCGTGGATTATTCTACTCACTATGGTCACCATTGCGGTTATGTTGGTGCTGCTTTGGTATTTTTGGATTAAAAACTATAGGATTGCCTTTATAGCCTTTTTAATCTCTTCCGTAACATCATTGGCCTTTACCCTATTCGCGTATTTGGCCTTGTCGGACAGGGATTTGCAAAAATTGGTTCCTTGGGCATTTGTAATACTCCTATGCTCTGGAATTATTTATTCGGTAAGCCTTTTTACGTCCAAGACAAGACATAAACGTTGGTTGTTCTGGGTAGGAGCTATCGGGTTCTCTTTAGAGGTCATTTTATTAGTGCTACAGTTGTGGGCTCTTAATACTGACGATGAGGCTGTTTCAATTATAGTAGGCAAAGTTTTGCTGTGGATATTAGCGCTGATCAATTTCAACATGATCTTCTATATATTGAACTTCAAAGAGGAGTTGGATCTACTGAAAAACAAAGCTAAGGCAAAACCCTCCTATTTATTGACCGGGATACGTGTCGCACTTGGCATTGTGTCCCTATTTGCAGTTTTAATTGTTTTAAATGTTGCTACCTCTGAATATGCTTGGGAAAAGGGAAAAGTTGCCAGATCTAAACTAATGGTTGGGGATTTTGAAGCCAAAATTTATGTAAACGCCCAAAATGATACGCTCCTGTACCGCTTGCAGTTACCAAAAGATTACGATAGCCACAAGGAGTATCCCCTAGTAGTCAATTTACATAATGGCGGGGGTGTAGGAACAGACAACCTGATCCAATTGGATGCCACCACCACCGCCCAACTATTGTCTACTGCTGAGAATCGTGAAAAATATCCTGCTTTTATCTTTTTGCCCCAAAGTCCTACAAACAACGGTTTCGGAGGTATTTCAGATGATCCTGGAGTTTCTGACCTGGTATTCGAGGCCATGAACCAACTGGAAAAAGTATACAATATTGATGATAAACGGCGCTACGTAGTAGGGATGTCGACCGGGGGTTATGGTGCTTGGTATTTTATTGGAGTAAAACCGGAAAAATTTGCTGCGGCCATACCTATTTGCGGAGGAGGGGATCCGAAAATGGCATCTAAAATGACCCATGTTCCTATCTGGGCATTTCATGGTAAAACGGATAAATCGGTACCGGTACATTTAACACAAAATATGATCAAAGCTATAAGGAAAGCCGATGGAAGCCCTAAGTACACAGAATTTTCAGCCGGTCATCTTATCTGGGACAAGGTTCAAAGTACCCCTGGATATTTGGATTGGCTGTTTGCCCAAAAAAGAACTGATTAATAGAGAATGTACTGTGGAAAACCCATGTCACCTAAATAGGCCTGGCCTTCCCCTCTTGATTTATGCTTATGATTTTTAATAAAAACTCTTATTGGCTTAACCAGTTATCAAACCAATCAAAGGCATCGTTCTGCATCTGGACATCAAACTTATGTCCGCCATCATAGAATTTTCCGCTATACTTTTCGGGATGTCCCGCTTTAGTAAAGACTTGGGCGAGAATGTTATCTGCTTTTTTCATTTCGGGTAAGGTGTATAGTCCGTCTTGATTATTGCTCTGCACCATGGTAGGAAGGGGTACCCGCAGCCCAAATATTTCAGGGAAATCCAGATAGTTCGCCAAGCCCGGGGCATAGGTCATCCAGGTATGGGTGTAGGATCTGTTCAGTAGAAAATCTTTCCAAGTAGACATAAAACCTACGCATACGGCACATTTTATGCGCGCATCCATTCCCCCCAAAAAAACAGTACGGAGTCCCCCACCCGAGAGTCCACCGCAACCTATCCGATCGGGATCCACGTCTTTTCTTGCGCTCAGGATATCCAGAGCAATACGGTCTTCGGCCAGTACCATACCGGTGTAGGAGGTACCGGCAGAAAAAAGGGACTTGGCCATTACGTGTTCATGGTGGCCTGCCCATTCGTTATAGGCTTCTATGTTCCTGACATCTTCAGGGTTTTCATCGGTGCGTCCCTCCGCTTTTAACGGCCCCCATTCAATACCTGCCATATCTTCATAGAACACCCGCCGGCTGGCAAAGGAAAAAGCATCATGTACCAAAACGGCATAACCCCTTTTGGCCATCCCATTGGCCCATGCCCTACCCTCATAATCGCTTTTCTGGTGCTCCACGATAAGCGGATGCTGGTTATCTGAAGTCTTGGTAATCTTTCTTTTGCCAAAATATTTTTTCCCGGCATGGTCGTGCAGGCCCAGAATAGCGGGCAACTTTCCAGTACTGTTTTCAGGTTTCATAAAAATAGCCTCCACCGGTCTTCCGTAGGGCAATTGCCAAGTAAGTTCCTCTATGTGGAGTCCGTCGTAATTGAATTTCCTTTTAAGGGTAACTGTAATAGTTTCTTTAATCAAAGGCTCTCCTATCTGTTCCTGGGCCTTGGCATGGGCACTGGGCTTCCAATCCTCGATATTGGACCAAATGTCGTTTCGGAACGACAACTTGGGCGGATCCTGCATTTGTGACGCCAACCAAGGGCCGTATTGGCCTATAAGACTTTTGGAGATATCTACATTCATAGGGAGTGGTTTTGAGGTTAGTGTATTATTGAAAGCCGCGCTTATAGTGCCGGGCAAGAGTGGCAAGGCCACACTGGCCAGCGCCGTCTTGGATAAAAAGTCCCTTCTGGAACCTTGGATTTCGGCATCGGTATTTTTGGATTTTTTCATGTTCTAGGATAAATGGCGGGACATTTAAAGTTAGTATTTATTTTTTAGTATTCACCATGGTTGGGGTTGGGGAGTTAATCAATATCTTGGTTGGTGATCATTGGTTAGGTAGTAGTGGTGTTCTTCTATTTACCTAGCACTTCTTAAATTCAGTTACCACACTTATAATCAACCTAATATGCCATTCCTCTGACATATTTCCATTTAAGCTTCCCAAAAAACATTAAAAAAAGAGAATATTGCGCGATTTTTTTTAATCTTTAACAAATTCTAATGACCAACGACCAATGACCTTAGATTACCCCTCAGTATTGTTTATTTTGGCCCTGAATAATTTATTTATCATTGCATTATTTATCTACCAATATTTTTATCAGCACAAACAATGGTATTTGTTGTTGGTGGCTTTGGGCATTACATCCCAAACCCTTGCCATTCTTATGTATGCCAATAGGGACTTATTTCCTGCTTTGCTCAGTTTGCGTATAAATAATTTTCTTTTGATTTCCTGTTTTGCCTTTACTTCCTTTGGTCTTATCTCTTTTGATGGTAAAATGCGGAAAAAACTTCTATGGCTTTTCGCTGTTTTTGCCTCTCTATTTTATTCCGCCATTTTGATGGTGGAAGAAAACTTCACCATGCTTAGCGTTATACGCATAGCATCTTGTTCATTTTTCTACGGGATAGGTGCTTATTACCTATTTATCAATAAAAATAAATACAAATTTTCCATCCTTTTAAGTGGGGTGCTTCTCTTGTATTCAATATTCCAACTAATTCGTGCTATTCACGTATACCAATTGGGCGACTCATATGTTTTCCTCCAGAACTCTACTTTCAATAATTGGTTTCTGATAATTTCTGTCCTGGTAATCAGTGCTATCAGTATAGGTTTCATAATGCTTTTAAAAGAAGTAGATCAAAAAACGATACTTCGAAAAAATAAGATTATTGAAAAGGATAAACTTGAGTTGGAAGCGTTGAACCAGACCCAAAATAAATTATTTTCAATTATAGCCCACGATTTAAGAAGTCCGTTCAACAACATTTTATGCCTTTCCGAGCTCCTCTCGGAAAAGGTAGCGGCCACCGAAAATTCCGAATCTGAAGAGTTTGTTAATCTAATAAATACCACTGCCAAAAATACACTCAGTTTGCTGGACAATCTTTTAAATTGGGCAAAATCACAAACTGGAGAACTTGGTTTTAGCCCCGAAAAAATTAACTTGTCGAAAGTTATATCGCACATCATTGAACTTAAAACATCCCAGGCAAAAGCCAAGAACATTTCCTTGTATTTTTCCACTACTGATGAAATTGAACTAAGTACTGATGAAAATATTTTAGGAACCGTTTTACGCAATTTAATTTCGAACGCCATAAAGTTCACAAATCCAGGCGGACAAATAGAGGTTGCAGCCATTACAAATCAGGGTTATGTGGAAATTTCTATATCCGACAATGGAGTGGGTATGGACGAAAATACACTTCATAAAATCTTCAATTTAACCACGAATGTAACCTTGCCTGGCACGGCGAACGAAAAAGGTTCCGGTTTAGGTCTGGTCCTTTGCAGGGAATTTGTAAAAAAATTGGATGGACAACTTTGGGTGGAAAGTGAAAAAGGAAAAGGCAGTACTTTCAAATTTACACTGCCCTATAATATTGCAGCACCAAAATTGGCGAAAATTGCTTGATAACTTGATATAGGAAAAGCCCTAGACCATTCCAAAAATTATTTGGACCTTAGGTTTTAACACACTATAACGGAATCATGCTCTAGAGCATACTTAGCATTTGCTTTTTGATATCTCCTTTTTCATAAATTTTCTGTACCCACTCCACATAGAGCTCGGTGAACTGTTTATTTTGAACAAGATCGCCAGACAGGGATTCCTGCCTTATAAAAGCAAGCGAGTCCGTTTTTGTTTGTTGTGCTGCCCGTTGCAATTCGCCACTCATGACATCTATAATCTCAAGGGGTTGCCCATTCTTATCAAGCCCCTTATCACTATAGTAGCACCGTACTCTCTATTCCATTATTTTCAACAAACGCTCCACCAACATCTTCGCAAAGGTTTCGTCGTTGATATGGGCATCCACCTCCATGACTGGCACACGGCCATCCGCGTTTTTCCTTATGGCCGCGAACAAGGCCGAATCCGCTTCGGAATCATAAAAAATATCCCCCGCGCTATCGATCTGGGATATGCCCTTTAGCGGGATGAGGATCTCTACAAGGGCCTTGGCCCCTATCAGCTTGTCCACCAACTGTTTTCCCAAAATCTTGTTCTCCGCCACATTGGTGCGCATCAGGGTCACGTCCGGTGCCCAACTGTAGAGCTGTCTTGATCTATATTTCTCGGGTAGCGTATCCATTTGCGCAAAGTTAACCATGTCCAGACATCCGGGCACCACGATCTGGGGGATCCCCATTTCCGTTGCAGCGGTAAGTCGGTCCGGCCCTGCGCTCAATATGCCCCCGCAGAGCTCATCGGCAAGTTCGGTGGTGGTAACGTCCAGCACCGCGTCGAAGACCCCTTCCCGGATCAGCGATTCCATGGTGGCCCCGCCCACCCCGGTGGCATGGAAGGCCATAACCTCGTAGCCCTTGGACTTTAACAGTTCGGTACATTTGTCCACGCATTTGGTGGTGTTCCCGAACATACTGATGGCGATGCTCTTTTTGGCTTCCTCCGAGGCATCCACCTTGGTATCCGCCATGGCAGTGATTGCCGATGCCGCCTGCCGTATCAACAGCCTACTTATACTGTTGAGCCCTGCCACATCCACTACCGAGGACATCAGGCTAATGTCCTTTACCCCTATCTGTCTGGAAAGGTCCTTGGCCACTACCGTACTGAGGCAGAATTTAGGGATGCCCAAGGGCACCGCCTGCATGGCCTCCAGGATGATATAGGTACCTCCTCCCCCGCCCATGCCGATGACGCCCTTGATCCGGTCCTTGGAAGCAAGCTCAGCCAGGATGGCCGCAGCACCCTTTCCCATCAGCTCTACCGCCCTGCCCCGATCATTGGATTTTCGGATAGTTTCCAGGACAGCGCCAGAAGCCGCGGCTACGGCATCCTGGTCCACATCTATGGGGAAGTCCACGGAAGTGTCCATGACCCCTGTGTTTATGGTGATCACTTGCTGGCCCAGTGCCCTGAGACTTTTTAGGAGATAGGAAAAATCTTCCCCCTTGGTATCAAAGCACCCCAGCATTACTATACTTTTATCGGCCATGGCCATAAGCTTAAATTTTGGTTAATCGTTGAAGTGGTACACTACTTTAATTTTTTTGGTTACAGCCTTTAATTTATTACCGCCCGTTTAGAGCAACAACAACCCCTGAGGCGCATCTTGTCTTCCCTAACTGGATTAAAATCATGAAAGTTACCAACCAATATAACATCTTTTTTCTTCGTTATCACTATCCTTGGAAGTAATGCACATTACTGACCAAAAAATTGTTTAATTAGTCAAAAACGTATTGGGAGGGCTATTGTAATAAAAGGATTAAGGACACAAGGAGTTCTTGAATTTATATAAAAATGTATCAAATCTTATATTATGGCCAGGGATCTAAATTTTAGGAGTAATAAATATGCCAGGTAGCTCAAATCAAATAACTTAAAAAAGAAGAACTTGCCCTATTGGAGATCAAGAATACGGTGCTGATGGATTTTGTTGAAAGAGATGAATCATTATTGGAAGAAAGGATGCAACTGTTGGAATCGGCCATAGATCAACTTCCAAAGAAGAACAGGGAAGTCTTTTTGCTCAGCAAGAAATCGGGGTACAAGCACAAGGAAATAGCTTCCCAATTGGACATCTCCGAAAAGGCCGTGGAAAAGCATATCAGTCGCGCTACCCAAAGCATAAAGAAATGGCTGAAGGAGAAAAAAAATAGTCTGGTGCTCATATTCTTGAATTATATGAGCTAAATCTTCTTTTTAACGTATTACTTGGATTATGTCTACTCCTTTCTAACGGGGAGTTTGGAGACGGCATTGAGGGAATCTGCTTGCATCTCACTAGTTCCTACCGGAGAAACACATCTTAGAGGATTGTTAATACAAGCACAAACTTCTGGTTCTTCTTGACAAGCTTCATTGTCGCTTGCACAGGAATTACCAATAATTGCTAAGGAAAAAATGGCTAGAATAAATAAGAATTTTGTTTTCATGTTCCCTGCTTTATAGTTATATCCGATTTTAACCCTAAAACTATATAAAGCGTTCATTATCAGATGCCACAAATGTAACCAAGTATATAAGAAATGTAACAATTAAAGAATTGCCGGTAACCAACTGTACCCAACTGAAAAATAAGGGTTTATAATTATATATAATTAACTTTAAGGTAGGTTCATAAAGTTCCGATGGCATGGCCAAATTTCAAGAACAAATCACTGCCGAAAAATATGAACTGCCGGCCAGTTTAAGGGATGTGATAAAAAATACTATCTACATTACCTACAATTCAGCTTAGCTTCTACCCTATTTCAAAATTCACTACTTTTAATTCGCCCGATTTATTTACTGGATAGTCCTGTCTCGTCCAAACACATGGCTGAAAGGATTTCCCAGACCGAATTGATAGGTTCTACATTGCACTCAATTATGAAAAACATAGTTTTTATTCCATTAATGCTCTTAATTCCCATATTAACACTTGGACAACATCCTGAGCTTGCCATATTCGATAATCTGGTGGCAAAAATTTGGAAAGCAGAGGGGAATTGGGGCGACGGAAGCAAGTTTAAACAAGAAATAAAGATTGAATATTTATTGGACAGTACAATCGTCATAGCGAAATCTGTCGGATTCATAGATAAAGCACAAACTAAATTAGGGTTGCGAAATCATGGAATAAGACAATTTGACAAAGTATCCAACAGCATTAAATTTTGGGAATTTGATATCTTCGGTGGTTTGACGGAAGGAATCGTATTTGCGGAAGGCAAGAACATAATCTACCAATATAGCTATGGAGATTCTATTGTTACTGATATGTGGGAATATATTGATGGCTCAACCTATAATTTCAAAGTTGGAAATTACCAAAATGGGAATTGGAAACAGGTATATTTGAACACACAATTTATTGAGGTTAAAAAAAATTGAACCATTGCCAGAACAAATTTCTACCTTCCTACTACCCATGGCCCCAATTAGTGAAAAAATTTAAAAGCAAAGTACAATGAAAGTTAATGCTGTAGTAACACAAGGTCATGGTGTTGCCTCTGGGAAGGCAAGAGACCCCCGCTACCCCAAAGGCACCCTAAATGCCCAATTTGAACATTTCATGCAAAAAGGCCTTGACTTAAGTCAATACTTTCCCGGGACCGTCAATTTGGACATTGCCCCTTATTCTTTTAAATTAATTAAGCCGAAATATTTTCTGGGGAACATCAATTGGTCCGAATTTATCCCTCCTGAAAATTTTTATTTTTTTGATGTATCCCTTCAGATTAATAACAACACCTACGAAGGATTGATTTATATGCCAGATCCTGCCACCAAAGCGGAACATTTTCAGAACCCTACCATCATAGAACTTTTGCTTCCAAAAATTGATGGATTGAAATACGGAGATATTGTAATAGTTGAGGTCGATGACAAACAGATTGAACTGCCAACCCATCCTGAAAAAAACTGACTGCCGGAAGGACCATTTAAATCTATTTGAGGAAGTGTTTTTTTTTAGCCTAAGGTAGGCGGTTTGGGTACATCCTTAAGCCGCTATTGTGTTTTAATCAGTATATTGTTATCTAAAAAACAAAAGCACTTAATTGGTTAACCTGCTTACACGATTATTAATTCAGTTTCATAAAACTATTATTTATGCGATTCCCTAATTCTCTCTATCCAGGAGTGTTGATAGCCTTCCTGTTTTTCACTGCCTGTAAAGCCCCTATAAAAGAATCTGCTACCATGCTTATTTATGGAGGTAATATTTATACTGTAGATTCCACTCAGACAATGGTCGAAGCTGTAGCGGTAAAGGACAACACCATACTTTTTGCGGGTAATCTTGCAGAAGCCGAGCAATTCAAAAACGACCAAACGCAACTGTTGAATCTGGATGGTAAAACCATGACACCGGGATTAATAGAGGGGCATGGCCATTTTATGGGAATGGGTTACAGTGAATTGAATTTAGATCTAAATAACACCAGCAGCTATCAGGAAATAGTTGATGCGGTTGCCGAGAGAGTTAAAACAGCGGCACCGGGAGAATGGATTACCGGGAGAGGATGGCATCAAAGCAAATGGAAAGAAATGCCTGCAGAAATGGTAAACGGCTTTCAAACACATGAGCTGCTCAGTGCCGTTTCCCCGAACAATCCCGTTTACTTGGGGCATGCCAGTGGACATGCAGGTTTTGCGAATGCCAAGGCCATGGAAATTGCGGGCCTCATGGTATTGTCCAAAGAAGGAATCAACAAATTTGAGGTTGAAGGAGGGGAAGTAATACGGGACGCTATGGGAAGGCCAACGGGAATTTTCAATGAACTTGCACAAAACCTGATTACAAAACATATTCCAGAGAACACCCCACTAAAAGATATCCAAGCCTTTGAAATGGCAGTTGCTGCGTGCCATAGAAATGGTATTACCGGATTTCACGATGCCGGTATAGGCAGGGAGACCATTGCTCTCTATGAAGAAATGAAAGCCCAGGATAAAATGAAAATTCGCATGTACGGCATGCTATCCGGTGGGGATACCGCGTTGCTGAACGAATGGTACAAAAAAGGTCCCATGATAGATCCTGATAACTTAGTGACCATCCGCTCCGTTAAGTTAAATTGTGATGGTGCTTTGGGATCAAGAGGGGCCTGGCTGTTGGAATCATATACGGATAGACCGGGACATTTTGGTCACGAAACCCTCCCAATGAATTTTGTGGAAGAGACTGCCCTTAATGGCTTAAAACACGGCTTTCAAGTGTGCTCCCACGCCATAGGCGACCGAGCCAACAGGGAAGTGCTGGACCGTTACGAATTGGCCTTTGCAGAATTACCGCAATTAGCAACGGATCACAGATTTCGGATAGAGCACGCACAACACCTGCATCCAGAGGATATTCCCCGTTTTGCCCAACTGAACGTAATTCCTGCCATGCAAGCCATACATATGTCGTCCGATAGATCTTGGGCCATTGATCGTTTGGGGGAACAGCGTATCAAAGAAGGCGCCTATATGTGGCAAAGCTTGTTGAAAAGTGGTATACCTATCGTTAATGGTACCGATGTCCCCGTAGAACCACTAAACCCTATAGCCAGTTTGTACGCCAGTGTTACTAGAAAAACATTGCAAGGAACTCCTGATGGAGGTTATGAGCCTGCAGAGAAAATGACTCGGGAACAAGCTCTGAGATCCTATACCCTGGATGCTGCGTACGGTGCCTTTGAAGAAGACATTAAGGGTTCTATTACCGTTGGCAAATTGGCCGATTTTACTATATATGACCAGGATCTAATGAAGGTAGCAGAAAATGAACTCCTAAATACCGAGATAGTCATGACCATTTTTGATGGCAAAATGGTGTATACCAAAAGGAAGTAATGACATTGAATGCCCTGTTCCTAGAAATGGAATAAATGAGTTGTATCCCAATATTAAAACCTACCGCATATTTAAAGTAAAAGAACACATGAATTATAACAATAAAAAGTTTAGAACCGTTCAAAACTCGGATAACGGGGAGACTTCGGGTGAAACCATTTTTGAATACCGTCAAAAAGACAATATTTTGACTTCCGATTATGAAGGCGGGGAAATTGTAAAAGGACATTTGATCGGTTTGGTGGACAAAGAGGGGAATATCAATATGCGTTATCATCAAATTAATATTAAAGGCGAACTAATGACCGGGGTCTGTAATTCAAGACCCGAGATTTTATCCAACGGAAAAATTAGACTTTATGAAACCTGGAAATGGACATCGGGCAATAAAT
Source organism: Arenibacter sp. F20364 (assembly GCF_023015905.1). Lineage (GTDB taxonomy): Bacteria > Bacteroidota > Bacteroidia > Flavobacteriales > Flavobacteriaceae > Arenibacter. Next base: position 32,202 of record NZ_JALKBD010000019.1, read on the forward strand.
CCAGTGGAAAATCAGTTATAGAAGAGATTTAGACGTATTCCCCCTATGTTAAGATCAAATGTGGACCATTAAAAATTTATATTCACGGTCCTATTATGTTTTAAACGTAATATGTAAGAAATTACTTGCAATATAAGGAGGGAAAAGTCGTTTTAAAAAATGAACGCCATTAAGCAGTTTTATTATTGTATTTTCTGGTGCACGTAACATTTTAATTTTGCATTAACTTCTGAATCAATGGCTGAATTCTCTTCAAGACGGATAAAACTAGTCTTTTGTCTGTCTATATTAACAACCGTTATTGCTACCACTTGGTTTATTATTGCCAGAAACTTGGACATGACGGACTTGAGCAATTATATCGGGGCCACCGTTCCATTTTTTATTGTTTCAGCGCTAGTTGCAAAAAAGGGTAACCTCACTGTTGCCAGATTTATCTACATGATCGCCTTTAACATAAGTGTTGCCCTCACGGCCTCGTTTATTGGAAAAGCAGGTAGTGTTGAGTTTATTTTAATGTTTGCACTGGCATTGCCCTTCGTTGTTTTTTCCTTTAGACGGGAAAAAATGTATCTAACAATATTTTCGGGACTGTCCATGTTACTGTGGTTCCTCCTATATTTCACCGATTTTGATCTGTTCACCACCAACCATATGGATCCGGAACTGGCAGGGAAGTATGTTTATCCCTTTTCTATAGGCACTACCATTATATTGGTCACCTATCAATTGATCTCTTTCTCCTTAATTAACGCCCAATACTATTCCAGAATCCATAACCAACGTGAAGAAGCCATAGAGGAATCCAATGCCAAATCTCGATTTTTGAGTATGATGAGCCATGAGATCAGGACCCCTCTAAATGCTATTACCGGCCTCTCGCACATATTGGGAGATTCCAATCCAAGAAAAGATCAGGAACAGAATATTGATGCATTGAATTATTCAGGAAAAATTTTACTGAACCTGCTGAACAATGTATTGGATTTCAGCAAGATGGAATCCACAACAATTGCGTTGGATCCAATTCCCACGAACATTTTGTTGGCCGTAAAGCAAATAAAAAAAATACATGAACCCAGTTGTTTACGAAAAGGGATTACATTGGATTTAGAGATTGACGATGATCTTCCCCTTGTAAAATTGGATGTAGTGCGCTTTAATCAGGTAATCAATAACCTTGTTTCCAATGCCATAAAATTCACCGATGAAGGTAGTGTAACCCTAAAAATCACAAAACTAAATGAAACTAAGGATACTGTCCTTTTGCACACAGAGATAAAGGATACCGGTATCGGCATTGCCCGGGACCAGCATGACAACGTATGGCAAGCTTTTACTCAAGCCTCTACCAGCACCAATCGCCTATATGGTGGGACAGGCTTAGGGTTGCCTATTGTAAAAAGTATAGTGGAAGCCATGGGGTCTGAAGTTAAAATTGATAGTGAAGTAGGTAGTGGTAGTCGTTTTTATTTTGATTTGGAATTAAAATTGGCTTCAAGTGAAGAACTGGATCAGGCCACCCAAAAGAAAGTACACGATCTGAAAGGAAAAAGGATTCTGTTGGTGGAAGACAATCAGATCAATGTTATGGTGGGCAAACAGATTTTGGAAAAGGCCAACCTTGTCGTAGATGTGGCTTATGACGGACAAGAGGCCGTTAACAAAGTACGGGAAAATGACTATGATGCCGTGCTCATGGATATTCAGATGCCCGTAATGGACGGCTATACCGCATCCAAGGAAATAAGAAAGTTTAATACTGATGTTCCTATCCTGGCCCTATCTGCTTCGGTATTTATGGAGGTAAAGAGTAAGATACGGGAAAGTGGAATGAACGGTTTCATCTTCAAACCTTTTGAACCGGAAAACCTTCTTGACAAGATGGAAGAAGCCGTACATAAGCGAATATCCCTCTATTGAGTTTATTCAGTGACATGGTGTGTAATTAGTTGTGCTCTATTTCCGGTGGACGTAATCACTATTTTTAGTTTACACTTAATAATTGACTTCCTAATAAGTCAGTTGGGTACCACTTCACTACCAATTGGGAATTATTTACCAAAACCCATATCCAAATTGGAAATGATTTTTGAGCAGTATTCTATTTCGGCCCTAATTGAATATAGCGTTGCTATTTTCTATTTTTTGGCTCCGCTCCCCACCATAAAGGGTCTCAAAAGACCAAAAATTTGAGTTTTCGAGCATAATTGCCATTGTAAACAAGAGCTTCTATTTCAGGTAAAACCTTATATACTTTTATTGAAAACAAGACCATTGACCAATTTATGAACAAGAACAACTAATGAGAGTTCCTAAATTATATGCTCCTTTTTTTACGAGATAACAAAAGAATTCCAACTTTAATAACAATTAGGCAATATTCACCACTATAATTATCTATTGAGTCAATAAGCCTTATTTTTACTCATAATCTAGATTTATAAGGACCAAGTTAATACCACATGGAAATGTAAAAATATGGTCTTCCTAATATCTCAGGTTTAAATCCACTTAATACCTTTAAATTATATCTCAATGGCACATTTTACCCCGAAAATTGCTGAGGAAGAAAGACTGGCAGTTCCCGATACCTACAAAAATTGGAAAAAATGGGGGCCCTATTTGGCGGAAAGACAATGGGGCACTGTACGGGAAGACTATAGCGAACATGGAGATGCATGGGATTTTGTAGATCACGAAAATGCACGTAGCAACGCCTATAGATGGGGTGAAGAAGGTATCGCCGGATTTTGCGATTCCAGGGAAATAATGTGCCTGGCCCCAGCCTTTTGGAATGGGACAGATAAAATTTTAAAGGAACGCCTGTTCGGGCTTACCAATAATCAGGGGAATCACGGTGAAGATGTAAAAGAACTTTATTTTCATCAGGTGTCCACCCCGACCCACTCCTACAGCAAATACCTGTATAAGTACCCTCATAAAAAATTCCCTTACTTGGAGCTGGTCAATAAAAATATTCGAAGTCGAGAAGACATGGAATATGAGTTGTTGGACTCCAAAGCTTTTAAGAACAATGCCTATTTTGATTGTTATATAGAATATGCCAAAGCAGATGTGGAGGATATTCTTATGAAAATTACGGTGGTCAATAGAGGTCGAAGGAAAGCTAAGATCCATGTACTACCACACCTCTGGTTCAGAAATTTCTGGAAACATAATACACGATTTTCGCGTCCTACCATTAAATCCGTTGCCGACGATTGTTTGCAATCCAGAAGTATAAGAAACGGTCGACATTATTTTTATCATGAAAATGGAGAACAACTGTTCTGTGAAAACGAGACCAACAACCAACGTATTTATAAGGCACCCAATGAGGTTGATTATGTTAAGGATGGTATAAATGACCATGTGGTAAATGGGAAGTCTACCGTTAATCCGCAAAAGAACGGATCCAAATCGGCCATTTGGTATAAATTTAAACTCAAGGCAGGCGAGGAAAAGAGCATTAGGGTTCGATTGAGCAAAAAAAAATTGAAGGACCCCTGGTCCGATTTTGACGCCGTATTCGATCAAAGAATAAAAGAAAGTGAGGAGTTTTATGGCAATATCCTAAAGACCGATCTGCCAGAAGCCCACCAATCCATTGCAAAAAGTGCTTTTTCAGGTCTGTTATGGACCAAGCAGTTCTACTACTATGATGTTTTTAAATGGCTTTTTGGGGGGCCAGGGGAACCTAAGCCCCACCGTGCGGCCGCTAGAAATTTTAGTTGTCAACACCTTACCAATAGGCATGTAATATCCATGCCCGACAAATGGGAATATCCGTGGTACGCAGCATGGGACCTAGCCTTTCATATGGTTTCCTTTGTGGAAATAGACCCCTATTTTGCCAAAGAACAGTTATTGCTGGTACTTCGGGAGAGTTACATGCATCCCAACGGACAAATTCCGGCCTACGAGTGGAACTTTAGTGATGTTAACCCTCCCGTACATTCTTGGGCGGTTTGGAGTGTTTATGAAAAGGATAAACAACGAACTGGCCAAGGGGATAGCAAATTTTTGGAAAAAGCGTTCCAAAAGCTTCTTATCAATTTTACCTGGTGGGTAAATCAAAAGGATAAACACGGTACCGATCTGTTTGAAGGTGGATTTTTGGGTCTGGACAATATTGGCGTGTTCGACCGGAACCATATGCCGGAAGGGGTGAGTAGAATGCAGCAGGCCGATGCCACAAGTTGGATGGCCATGTTCACGGTTAATATGCTGCGAATGTCACTGGAATTGGCAAAGACGAATAAGGTTTATGAAGAGTCCGCCGCCAAGTTCTTCAGGCATTTCCTTAATATTGCTTGGGCCATGCACCATATAGGAAAAAAAGATATCTCGCTTTGGGATGATGAGGACGACTTTTATTACGATGTGGTGGAGTTGTCCAATGGCACTACCAATAGATTGAAAGTGCGTTCCCTAGTGGGTATAATCCCATTATTTGCGGTTGAAATAATTCATAAGGACCTTTTTGACCAATTGAAGGAGTTTAAATTCAGAGCCGCCGAAATTGTAAGGACCAGACCGGATCTGGCTTCCTTGATCTCCAATATAGAGGAAGCCAACAAGGAGGGCAACTATCTATTTTCGATTATGAGGGCCTATAGACTGGAAAAACTCCTTAAACGGCTCTTGGATGAAGATGAGTTTCTATCCGATTATGGGATTCGCTCACTTTCAAAATATCATAAGGACCATCCTTTTGTATTTCAACACAACGGACACTATACCATTCACTACGAACCTGGTGAAAGTAGGTCCAATATGTTCGGGGGCAACTCCAATTGGCGGGGTCCCATTTGGATGCCGTTGAATTATATGATCATCCAGTCGTTGCGTAAATATTATACCTTTTATGGACCTACCTATCAGTATGAATTCCCGACCGGATCTGGAAAGAAACTAAACTTAAATGAAATAGCTAACGAGCTTACCAAAAGGTTGGTTAGGTTGTTCGAACCCAATTCCGAAGGTAAATTCCAATACCATGCGGATGACCCGAATAAACTTTTCTCCAAAGATGAACATTTCAAAAACCATCATCTGTTCTACGAATTTTTTGATGGTGACAATGGCAAGGGTCTTGGGGCATCACATCAAACGGGGTGGACGGCGTTGATCGCCAATCTCATTATGGAAATGAAGGAATCCGAGTCCTAAGCCTTACATTTTTCAAACACTCTTAACATCTAGACCCCACCTTTTGGGGTCTAGATCATTTATAGCCCAAAATTCCAACCATATTTATTATCTTTCTACAGTGCAAGGAATTATTACCTATTTCCTTCACATCATGATGTGCACATATCCCATGGTATTGCTCAAATTAGAAAATAAACCAACCAAAAAAATGAAAACAAAAATTTTCGTCTCTTTTACTTGCTTCCTCCTTTTTATCCTTAACCTAAGTGCACAACCACGCCAAGAACTGGTAGAGGTCATAGTAAGTCCTGATCACGCCGACTGGACCTACTCCCTGGGGGAACGGGCCGAATTTTCAATTTCGGTCTATCGAAACAATGTACTGCTAGACGGCATCGATATTGAATATGCCATACAACCAGATCCGGGGTACCGAACCTTAGCTATTTGGGATGAAGGCACGCGTACCCTTAAAAATAATACCACCAAAATAAAAGCCAAAAAATTCAACGAGCCCGGATTTCTGCGCTGTACGGCAAAAGTCAAGATAGACGGGAAGGAATATTCATCCTATACCACAGTAGGTTTTGCTCCTGACAAAATACAACCTACTACCACATTACCGAAAGATTTTGAGGCGTTTTGGAAAAAAAATCGGGAGGAATTGAACCAAGTTCCCATGAACGCCGTGCTGACCTTGATGCCAGAACGTTGTACCGACAAGGTTAATGTTTACCATGTGAAGTTGGACAATATTAAAGGAAAAATCTATGGCATCCTTACCAAACCCAAAAAGGCCGGAAAATACCCTGCCATTCTACATGTACCCGGTGCGGGAATACGTCCTTATTACGGAGAAATAGACGAAGCTGCAGAAGGATTTATCTCCTTTACTATCGGTATACACGGTATTCCGGTAAACCTGGATCAAAGTGTTTATAATGATCTGGGCCAAGGGGCCTTAAACGGCTATCAAACCTTTAATTTGGATGATAGGGACAAGGCCTATTACCGCCGTGTATATCTCGGCTGTGTTAGAGCGGTGGATTTTATAGAAAGTGTGGAGGAATTTAACGGGGAGGATATTGCCGTTACCGGTGGTAGCCAAGGTGGAGCACTTTCCATTGTTACCGCTAGTCTGGATGATAGAATAGATTATTTGGCAGCATTTTATCCTGCCCTGTCGGATATGACGGGCTTTTTACATGGGCGTGCCGGAGGATGGCCACAGATTTTCGTAGAGGAATTTACCAATAAGCCCGAGAAAATAAACGTTTCCAAATATTATGATGTCGTGAATTTTGCACGCTTCGTAAAAGTACCGGGCTGGTATAGTTGGGGCTATAACGACAATGTATGTCCACCAGCCTCCACCTATTCCGCCTATAATGTGTTGACAGCCCCTAAGGAGCTACATCTCTTTCAAAAAACACAACATTGGACTTACCCTGAACAGCAGGAATTAAGAAAAGAATGGCTATACTCAAAGCTCAGAAAATAAAATAGATACAACACCAATTTTTAATTAAACCAACTATGTACGCATGAAGAAATCAGACCAAAAACGTAGAGAATTCATAAAACAAAGTGGTTTAGGCCTATTAGGGCTTACCCTATTGCCTTCGGCCTACGGCAAGATTGCGCCCAGTGATCGGCTAAGGGTGGCGCACATTGGCGTAGGTGGTATGGGCAACAGCCATATGAAATGGTTCAGTGCCCTGCCGGAAGTAGATGTGGTGGCGCTTTGTGATGTAGACGAAATGCACCTGGCTAGTAGCCTCAAAACAATGGAAACCCTTCAGCCTGGAAAAAAAGTAAAAGGATACGGGGATTTTAGAAATATTTTGGACCGCCAGGATATTGATGCCATTACCTGTGCTACCCCGGACCATTGGCATGCCCAAATCGCAACTTTGGCCTTCCAGGCCGGGAAGGATGTATACGGTGAAAAACCACTTTCCTATGATGTTAAGGAAGGGAAGATGATGCTCAGAAATTTGGAAAAGCACAACCGAATTTTTCAAATGGGCAACCAGATACATGCTACAGATAACTACCACCGGGTTGTTGAAATTATTAAGTCGGGCGCCATTGGCAAGGTGCATACGGTTCGTTTATGGAAAACCGGGGCACCTCCAAATTTGGGCAATCCAAAAAGTGTAGCCGTCCCCAAGGGGCTTAATTGGGATATGTGGTTGGGACCAGCGCCCTATGTAGATTACATTCCTGAAAAATGTCACTTTACCTATAGATATTTTCTGGATTATTCCGGAGGTTATTTTGCCGATTTTTGGTGCCATATTGCCGATGTGGCTTTCTGGGCCTTGGATCCTAAAGGATTGAAAAGTATTGTTGCCCGTGGGGAAAAGGCCGAAGGTATTGCAGACACCCCTAAATGGTTGGAAGTCGATTACGATTTCGATGATTTAAAAATCTATTGGACCACTGAACCTCCCAATGTTCCCGGTGCTGCCGATCGTGGGATCGGAGCCTATTTTGAAGGGGACAAGGGAAGTCTAATCTGTGATTACAATTCCCGTGAAATTACCATTAATGGAGAAACAATGACAGATATCCCAGAAATACCGCAAAGCATAATCCGATCTCCTGGACATCAACAAAACTTTGTGGATGCCGTAAAATCAAGATCTCAACCGGAATCAAATCTGGCCTATGCGCGCAAAATGACGCTGCCCATGCATTTGGGCTTAATTTCATATAGATTGGGAAGAAAACTTAATTGGGATTCGGAAAAAGAGAAATTTATTGGAGATTCGGAGGCCAATGATCTACTATCCAGAAAAGCACGGAAAGCCTGGCAGTTGGCGACCTAACCTTAATACATTTTAAAAGGGTTGCCTAATATTGATAATGCAAAAAACTATAATGAACAAGAAAGTAGCTATCAAAATCATGTTTTTCCTACTCGGAACCATTTTGATATTTCATTTATTAATTTTCACGCAACAAATACCCTATGACAAAGTCTGGGCCGGCAGATTGAATTCTGTTGAGGAAATGAAAACCTTTGAAGCCTTTTCTATCTTGATGAATGTCTTTATGATCTTGGTACTTTTCATAAAATACAAACTTCTGGGAAGTGGAAAAACCAACAAGGCTATTGATATACTCATTTGGATATTTGCAGGCTTTTTTGCTCTAAACACCATAGGCAATCTTTTTGCCAAAAGTATGTTAGAATTGATTTTAGGAACTTTTTTAACCCTGGTTTCATGCATTCTGTGTTTTATCATTGTTAAAAAATAGAACCAAAAGCTTACCAGTAAACTACCTCGGGGCAAGCCTGCCCTGCAGGCATGTTTTAATATCGATTATCGAATAATCTAAGCCTAACGCCCAGGAATTTGTCAAAATCCAATTGAAGAAGTTAACTCTTTTGCATCTTTAAACACTAAAATTGGAAAATACTTCAACCAGAAGAAAATTGAATTTGCTTACCTCCCTTTCTCAATTATTTCCGAATTTTACTAAAACAAAAATCCAACAAAATGCCAAAAAACAAAATAGCTGTAGTAACCGGAGGAAGCAGAGGCCTAGGTAGGGATATGGCCATTAATATTGCAAAAAAAGGAATCGATGTCATTATTACCTACCACTCCAACAAATCGGCGGCAGATAAGGTTGTTGCCGAGATAAGGAATATGGGGCGAATCGCTTATGCACTACAACTGGATACCGCTAAGATAAATTCCTTTGATGAATTCTTTAGTCAGCTTTCCACTTATCTGAAAACCGAGACAGCACAGGAAAAATTCGATTTTTTAATCAACAACGCTGGTACCGGAATTTATCAACCCTTTATTGAAACCACGGAAGATCAGTTTGATGAAATGGTCAATGTTCATTTCAAAGGGGTCTATTTCCTAACACAGAAAGCCTTGCCATATTTAAATGATGGCAGCAGAATTATAAATATTTCCTCCGGACTAACCAGGTTTACTTTTCCAAATTCATCCGCCTATGCTCCAACGAAAGCTGCTGTAGAAGTATTTACCAGATACTTGGCCAAAGAGTTGGCACATAGAAAAATTACTGCGAATGCTGTGGCTCCAGGTGCCGTAGGAACAGATTTTGGTGGAGGAGAAAACAAAACTAATGAGCAAAAAAGAAAGGCGGTTACTGCTGCCACTGCTTTGGGAAGAGTAGGAGAACCCGAGGATATAGGTGGCGTGGTGGCTTTTTTATGCACCGAAGATGCCCAATGGATCAACGGTCAGCGCATAGAAGCTTCAGGAGGAATTCTATTGTAGGCCATTTTCGATTATAAAAGAAGTCCACAATGTTTAGTAATACTTAGCATTGGAATGAAGCACAGGATTTGAAATTTATTGGATTAGTGTAACTTAAGTGACTGTACACCAGAAGTATTACCAATACCTTAGTTCTATAATATTTAAATTTAGAACAATGGAACAAGAACAAGAACAAATCAGTATGCCACGAATAGGTGATGCTGCACCAGAATTTAAGGCTGTTACAACCCAAGGTGATATAAATTTCCCCAGTGATTACAAGGGAAATTGGGTTATCCTATTTAGCCATCCGGCCGACTTCACTCCAGTATGTACCTCGGAGTTTATGACATTTGCCACTATGGAAGATAAGTTTGAAGAAGCAAATTGTAAGCTTGTTGGTCTTTCCATAGACGGATTGTACAGCCACATTGCATGGTTGCGCACTATCAAGGAAAAAATTGAGTACAAGGGGATGAAAAATGTTGAAGTGAATTTTCCTTTAATTGAGGACATCACGATGGATGTCGCCAAGAAATATGGAATGATACAACCCAATGAGGATTCAACAAAAGCGGTTAGAGCTGTTTTTTTTATTGATCCAAAGGGAATTATTAGAACTATAATCTATTATCCGCTAAGTTTGGGAAGAAACTTTGATGAATTGTACCGAGTAATTATTGCATTGCAGGCCGCGGATGAATTTGGAGTTGCCACTCCTGCCGATTGGCGTCCCGGCGATGATGTGATCGTAGGACCAGCTGGTTCCTGCGGAACAGCAAAAGACAGAATGGAAGACAGTGATATAGACTGTAAGGACTGGTTCTTCTGTACCAAAAAATTGGATAAGGATATGGTGCTGGATCGAGTGCTAAAGAAAAGAAAACAACCCGAATCCGCAACCACCTAAAACCGTAAAAAGGGAAAATGAAAAGAGGGCCATAAGGCCCTCTTGCTATTAACAATCTTAAGGAATCTCTATTCCTCCTCCCCTTCCAAAGCTTCAACTGCCAGGGCTTCCTCATTTTCAAAAGTATCCAAGGCCTCCAAGTCTTCCTTCAATGCATTGGCTTCCGAGGTTGATGCCTTTAAGGCATTAAACTTTTCCAATTGATCCAAATCTCCTTCATCTCCAGAAAAATAGGGAAATACGTCCATGATGGGAGATTCCGAAATTACCGGTATAGTGTAGTCGCCCATCGTGCCTTTCATGGCCTGTACAGTATTGTCATAGGCTTCCTTTACATCATTGGCCTGTACCAGAAGATAAATATTTGTTTTTCTTTCCTTACCGCTATTTTCATCGAAGGCAATTAAAGCTACTTTCGACTTAAACCAGCGATCCGAATTTTCAAAGGGATGTACCTCGGAAAAATTGGCAACTTTTATATTTGTAATAAAGAATTCTTCGCTGGTATAAGCGGCCATTTCTTCGTTAATTCTCGCTTCTGCTTCAGTATAGGATATCGCATCCAACAAATAGGATTCTGTGGTCACCTTTTGTTCCCCAGTTTCATGTGTTTTTCTGTATTTTACTTTGCACTCGTACCAAGTCTGGCTCATATCTATATTTTTTAAGGATGCCAAAAATAGACCTTACAGAAAAATTTATCTACCCATTCATAAAATAGATATTCACAATTTCCCCATGTAGACCAAACGACAAGTCCATTTGGATACAAATATTTTCTAGGGTATATTTCCCGTTTTCTTATAACTAACCTATGCACAATAGTTTATAGATCTGAACATCCTAAAGGCATCAATAAAAAAATTGAACTGGACCCTCAGGAAAAATTATTCCCTACTGCTTAATAGATCATTATTACTTTCAACATCCCTCTTAAAACGAGTAGAAATATGGAATACTATAAATCGTCAAGGTCATAGCAATAAATATGGCCCAACTCATCCGAGAAAAATATAAGTTTGGCCTCATTGGGTAAAAAACTGGCCTTACTGGAGGTTACATCACCGTTTTTCCCATTTATTTTGGTTTTTAATTGGATGAGTTCCTTAAACTCCCAGCCATTTTTCTTTTTTACTATTTCATTGACCGAAATAAAATATCGATTGTTCTCCCTATTTTTTACGGCATGTGCTTCAAATATTTTCCCCGATTCAACATGGTTAACAATAGGACGGGAAGGACTTCTTTGTGCAGTGAGGTTCTCGTATGGAATGTTGGTCCATCTGCCCTCCTTATCCCTTATTCTTAATACAAACTGAGGTTGATTTATTTTGTCCACACTGTTCTTGGTAACCAAGGCCAATTCCCCATTTTTAAACACAGTTGCATTCAAGTGATCGTCTGCATTGTTATCTCCCTGTTGAACAATTATGGGCTCCGACCAATTATTGGGCTCCTCCCCATCAATGTGGATCCGCTCCATGATGGATTGGGTATTTTGGTTGGACCAGATAACCGATACCTGCCCCTTTAGCCGGACAATTAAAGATATATCATCTATGTTAATGTTATCTGCGAGTGTAAATGGTTCTGACCAATCCCTACCATTTATGGAGTGCCAAACCATGATTTTTTCATTGATATCCGCACAAACCCAAAATTGGCCCTTCGAATCTTGGCTAATGGTGGCAGTTTCAAGGGAGCGACAGTCCTGAGGAATGGGCAGGGATATCTTCCATTCATGATTGTATTGCTCGCTGTGGTGAGAATACTTTAGTTGAACCACATTCAAAACACATTCTCCAGCCAAGACTATATGAACCTCATCACCCATACAATATACATCGGCCTTGCTCGGTAAGTTGTGCCATGTACGATTAACCCTAGATTGATCCTTCCATCCAGAAGTCTCTTTTTTTAATAGTTTGGGACCATCTTTATCACCTACTATTAGCCATTGTCCATGATTGGTTGTCCATGATTTTGACTGGGGCTTATCGGCAGTAGCGTCCCCATAGATAACTTTAAAGATAGGCTCTAAATAAAGTTCCGGTGTGTTGGTCACTTGGGAAAATGCCACAGATCCATATAGTAAGAGAAAAAAAAGTGGCGAGAATGGTAGTAAAATGCCTTTTAGTTTCATGCTGTTGGTAATTGCCAACGAAATTAAGCTTTTGAGCTTATGTAACAAAAGTAACATCCTTTTCAAAAATCAATCGTATATTTGCGATAAGCAATTGAAGATTGAGTATAAGAGTTGAACTGATAACGTCCCCTTTGTAATTTAGGGTCTTAAACCAAGCGGCAGGGCGGAGCGATCTAAAAAAAATATACTTGTATAGATGAAAAGAAGTTTAGAACAAATAGAGTACCGGGAAGATACCGAAGCGTTGGCAAAATATGCAAAGGCTTTAGGGCATCCTACGCGTATTGCCATACTAAAACATCTTGTTAATCAATCCTGTTGTTTCACAGGTGATTTGGTAGATGTTTTTCCTTTGGCACAATCTACAATTTCACAACATCTTAAAGAACTAAAAAATGCGGGTCTTATTCAAGGAGAATTAAAACCGCCCAAAATAAAGTACTGTATCAATCAAGAAAACTGGAAGGTCGCAAAATCATTGTTCCAGAATTTTTTTGACTAATATTTTTTAATAATCCTATCGTATATAGGCGATAAACTTAAAGCGAATAATATGACCAAAATAGTTAAAATATTGGGGACAGGTTGTCCAAAATGTCAATCAATGACAGGAGTAGTTAAAGATGTGATCTACGAAAACAACATTGATGCCACCATCGAAAAAATTGAGGATATCATGGAAATTATGAAGTTCAACGTAATGACAACGCCGGCATTGGTAATAGATGATGTTATCACCATAAAAGGAAGGGTACCTTCAAAAGATGAAGTGCTAGCACTTTTAAACTAAATAAAATAAGTCTTATGAATTATCAAATCAAGGCTTCCTCCATTTCAGATCAGGATGCCATTGTTCATATCAAACAATCCAATATAGATTTTGGTACAACTGCAAATACTGCAGATATTTTGCCCAATCCAGCCGAATTGTTTTTGGGTTCATTTTCTGCCTGTATACTGAAAAATGTGGAGCGTTTTTCCGGTATGATGAAATTCAGCTATTCCAAGGCCACGTTGGAAGTCAATGCAACACGTCTTGAAAACCCGCCTAGGATGGACAATATTCATTACGATCTAACAATTTATAGCAATGACAAAAAACTAAATACGGACTTGTTAAAAAAGAACATCGAAAAGTATGGTACTATCTACAACACCGTAAAACAATCATGCACTATTTCGGGAACTATTAGTACGGTAGAAAATGTTTGATTGGTTACAACATTTTGCCGATTGGCTCATTTACTCGGTTTTTAATATTGGGGCAGAAACTCATTTGGGAACTGCCCTGAATTTCTTTGTGTTTGATACGCTTAAAATTCTCATTTTATTGTTCTTCATTGTTTTTTTAATGGGCATAATCAATGCTTATTTTCCTATTGAGCGACTAAAGGGTTATCTGAATAGAAAGAAGCTTTACGGATTGGAATACTTTTTTTCTTCCGTTTTTGGGGCAATAACCCCCTTTTGTTCTTGCTCCTCGGTACCTCTATTTATTGGTTTTGTGCAAGGTGGCATTCCCTTAGGGGTAACCTTTTCCTTTTTGGTCACCTCCCCTTTAGTGAATGAGGTAGCTGTGGCGATGTTTCTTGGCATGTTCGGTATAAAAGCTACTCTGATTTATGCTGTTTCAGGTATTTTATTAGGTACCATTGGCGGGTGGCTGCTTGGTAAATTTAAGCTCGAACCTTTACTTTCAGATTGGGTTAAGAAGATTCTTGATAATAAGATGCAACAAGGTGAATATGAAGAAGTGAAACAAACTTTCTACCAACGATTGCCCGGAATTTCCCGTGGGGCCTGGGATATTGTAAAAGGTGTTCTTCTTTATGTGGTCCTAGGGATTGCTATTGGGGCAGCCATGCACGGCTATGTTCCGGAAAATTTTTTCAACACCTATTTAGGTGGGGGCCAGTGGTGGACAGTTCCACTTGCTGTCCTGGTTGCCGTTCCCATGTACGCCAATGCCGCAGGAATAGTTCCCATTGTTCAGGTTTTTGTAGCCAAAGGGGTGCCACTTGGCACTGCTATTGCTTTTATGATGGCAACGGTAGGTCTATCCATTCCCGAAGCTACCTTGCTTAAAAAAGTTATGTCCCTAAAGTTAATTGCCATCTTTTTTGGCATTGTCACGCTCTGTATCATCATTTCAGGGTATCTTTTTAATCTAGTGCTCTAATAAATTCTACAAAATCATGAATAAATTAATTTTAATTTTTGCATTGACCTTTTTACCATTGCCCAGCTTAATGGCACAAATAATTCCTAAAGTATATACAAAAGGTGCGATGAAAGATATGGGAACCGCCTATGACCTAAAGGTATGGCTGGATAGCCTGCCCGATAAATCCAATTTGTTTGCCATGGGACCCTATGATAAAATGAAAGGCGAGATAACAGTTTTTGATGGTAAGCCCTTCTTTGCCACGGCATTTGTTAAGGACAAAGCTGTGGTAAGTCAAAACTGGGATATCCGTTCTCCTTTTCTTGTTTATAGCAATGTAAAGGATTGGGAAGAATTTAATTTAAACGGTCCCATAAATAGTACTCAGGAAATAGAGGAAAAAGTGGCTGCATTGGCTAAGGATAAAGGTTATGATTTAAAAGAACCCTTTGCTTTTCGAATTGCTGGGGAATTTGCTCAAATCACCGCTCATATTGTTACGCCAAGAAGCCCGAAAATAGAAGGCTACAAACCAGATGTGAAATCCCAGAAGTTTTTCTTGGAAAACAATAAGGGAGAATTATTAGGTTTCTACTCAGAAAACCATCAAGGAATATTCACCGGTTCCAAAAGCTTTGTCCATATACACTTTTTGAAGGAAGACCAGACGTTTATGGGACATTTGGATGAAATTAGCACAGGGAACCAAACATTAAAACTCTACCTGCCAAGAAAGCAGCCGGTGGTTAGAACTGCTGTGCAGGTAAATGATACCGATTTTTCAAAAGGGCGTTTGGGGAATATTCAATATATAGATTTGAATGACCTGGTAAAATTTCATGGCCATCTTTGTGACGGGCTGGTGGTAGGGCATCTGGCTTTGCAAAGCGCACTAAATGAATTATATCCTGATGGTTTAGTAGATAGGACAAATACCCGAATTGTAAGCAAACCTTCCCCCTGCCTGACCGATGCAGCTATTTATACAACGGGAGGCAGATATCAGTTCAATACATTCTATGTGTCCGATAATATGGATGGATTATTTACGGTTCAACGTATTGATACGCGAGAAGCCATAGCCGTAAAAATGAAAAAAGGTGTAAAACCCCAAGAAATTGACCAACTTGGATCTCTAGCCGTAAAAGGAGAATTGTCGGCCTGCGATTTGGATAAATTAAAGGGAATGGAAGATAATTTTACGGAAATGTTACTTTCCGCCGATCCAAAAGATAATTTCACCCTAAGTGAATTACCCGATTTTAAATGGAACCCTGTTTTGAAGAACGATTATATAAAAACGGATATTCTCAATAAAAATATATCAAAATGTCAATAATTAAATCTTTAATTAAAATGCAAAATAGATCTCCACTCCTATTTTTTTTGGCCGTGTTTCTTATTCAAACCACCTTGTCGTATGGGCAGGATAATGAACCAACGACTGGGCCTGTCTTTTATAATATCGGTGCTGTATACTCTATTGATAGTTTGGATTACATACCCGATACCTCCCAACAATTAAAGGCAATTTTTGACGTCGACCGAAAGCACACAGACCCAAGTGCAAGCAATTCCATCATCTCTAGTTTACATCGCTATTATAATATGCACGTACGATACGGAGTCCCCAAGGAACAGATTTACCTAGCTATTGTATTACATGGCGGTTCAACAAAAGATGCCCTGTCCCCTACCGTTTACAAAGAAAAATTCAATACGGACAACCCCAATAAGGACTTAATAAAAACACTTTCCGATATGGGTGTACACATCTATTTATGCGGGCAATCCATGTCTTATAGCGGCTACAGTAAGGAAGATTTACTTCCCGAAGTAAAAGTTGCCCTGTCAGCTATGACGGTGTTAACGGTATATCAAATGAATAATTATGCCCTAATTAAATTCTAGACCCAAAACCAACGATTCCCAAACAGCCAGATAATACTTGTTATCAACGACATCAGAAGCAATTAAGAAATGACAAAACCTCCTTCCTCAATATCAAGAACATATAAGAATTAAGACCATTGCTTTAAGTTGGGCGTTTGTTCCTTTCTACCCGACCCTTCCAATAAATATTCAGGTTTAGGGTTTATCTTTCGTATGCAGAGCGCTTGTACTTTTCCCGATCCCAAGGCGACGTGCTTGGATTCCAATTAGGGGACCAGCAAGAATTGAAGATAGCAGAGCCGAAAATACTATGGCCACAAATATAGCCTGACCAATAAGTTCCAATTCAATTGCCAGCGTGGCAACCACAATCTCCATGGCCCCGCCCGGAATGAAGATCAAGCCCAATAAAATAGAGGTTTGTTGGGATTGCTTGCCCATTCTTGCTCCTAACCAGGCGCCTACAAACTTGCCCAAAATGGCAACTGCACAAAAGATAACAGTAGGCCATAGTTCCAGCCCTACCAAGAAATCAATTTTAAGGCCAAGTGTAGCAAAAAATAGGGGAACAAAGATAGCGTGTAAGGTGTCGGAGACACTGTTGCGTAAATCCTCTGTTACCCTTTTGGCACTCCCTGCCATGGTACCGGCAAGGAAGAATCCCAGAATAGCATGGATTCCCATCCACTGAGTGATAGCTCCACAAAGCAGACCAACACTCACAATTAGGGTTTGTGCCGCTGCAGGCTGAGGTAATGAAGTAGCTTGGACACGTTTTAGGGCAAAATTCAATATTTTGGCCCCAACGATAATACTTAAGGTAATAAAGCTTATTACAAGTAATGCCTTTCCGCCCAGATCAATAAAACTCATTGTATGGGCGGTTACCAAGGACATCACCACAGTGAATAATAACCACCCAAAAATATCATTGATAGCACAGGCCGAAAGGGCTAGCGATGCCTGAGGCGTTTTACTGATTCCGAGATCGCCTAAGGCACGTGCAACAACAGTTATTGCCGTAATTGAGGCTGCTACGGACAAAAACAGAGGGAATGAGACTGCCGTTGCAGCATCTCCCCAATAGCTGGTGTTAAAAGTACTGAATACTGGAAATCCAACGGCAATGGGAAACAGCACACCAACAATACCTATTAGGATGGATGAACGCCCGCTGCGCAGTGCCTGATCCACATTAACATGAAAGCCTGAGGAGAGCAATAGAAAGAAGACCCCTAGCCAGGAAACTGTTTCAAGCATTATGTATTGGGCCTCATTATTGGGAAAGAGCATATTTTGCAGGTCCGGAGATACCCGGCCCAGAAGTGTTGGCCCCAAAAGAACGCCCGCTAGAATCTCACCTGCTATGGCCGGAATCTTCAGAGATTCACAAAGCACACCAAGGGTTCTTGCAAATCCAAGAAGAACAAGGACTTGTACAAGAAATAGAAGGATGTGGCTTTCGTTTAGGTAATGCACGTGACTATTTTATCCTATTGGACTTTAATTATGTTCTAAAAATATTACGGATCATTGAAATTGGCGAAGCTCGAACACTAAGTTTTTCTCCAGCGAATTTTGGGATAAAAATTAGTTCTTTCAACCTTTTGACATCAAAAAATAAAAAAAGGCTAAAATCATTTGGTTCTCCCCCAGATAGTAATCCTCAGAATTTATGACTCCTTTTGAAAGGTAAAAAGAGGTATTCTAGTTTGAAATGCCGTATTTTGGGTAACGCTCTTTTGAAAAACCTTTTCTAAAAAATTGGTGTGATGGGTGAACATAATCACCATATCTGCATCAACGTCTGCCACAAATTTGTTGATTCCTTGAATAACAGAGTCAATTTTAAGTTCAGTAAACTTTATTTTTTGATAGGAAAAATCCTTTCGCAAACTCATTTCTTTTTGTTCTATATCTCCTTCAAAACGTTCGTTATCCTTATCGATGTGTAGAATTTGAATCCATGAATCCATTAATTTTGCAAATGGGACAATTAGGGCGATCTCATTTTCAAGATTGTACATATCACTGGAATAGACAATATTCTCAATACCTTTATACCGGGCAAATTCGGGAATAGTGAGGACAGGGATGCTACTGTTTTGTATAATACCGGCCGCGTTACTTCCAAAGAGAATCTTTTTTAAACCACTGGCACCTTTGGTTCCGATACAGATCATATCTATATCGTTTTTTACTGCGAACATTTCCACATATTTTTCAATTGAAGCGCCAGAGGTAATTTCAGTGCTTATTTCGATATTATGGCTATTATCTTTTTTGATAGACGCTATAAGTTCTTTCATTGATCTTTCAGAACTGGATTGTATAGCCTCATGCAGCTTACTGGAGCCGATCCTGGCCATTGAAGGCACATTGGTGTCTATCACATGTAGCAAAATGAGCTCTACGTCTACATCCTTACTAAAATCCAAGGCATAATTGATCGCTACTTTAGATAATTCAGAAAAATCTGTGGGAATTAAAATTCTCATGGAGTATTATTTTATGTTTGAATATTAAAAATATTTTACAAAACATTTTTATCCTATGATATTGGTCATATCCCATATCATATCGATCGGTTCAAGGATCATCTTGCTAAGTCGTGTAAGGACAATACAGGGATATTATTATAATAATTAAGATTTTTTACCATTGGCCGTGACAATATCATTCCCAAGAAACTGTGCTTTCTATTAATAAAGGCAACCATATCACTTCCGCGACTTTGTATGAAGGCATTAATTGCTGCTTGCACATCCTTGTTCTTAAAGGTATGAAATGAATAATCCAATTCCTCAAAATAATCTTGTAACAGATGTTTATTGGTAATTTGATCCCTATCAAGGTCTTCATCATTGGTATCGACATATAAAACACTGATTGCCGAATTAGCGATTTTTGCAATGTCCACCAGGGACTGAAATTCACTTCTTTTAAAGGTTGTTCGGTAGTCCGTTGGAAAAACAATTTCCTTTATCTCTTTAAAGAGTGTTTTTGCCGGTATGGCAAGTACCGGACAGTTCCTGATTTTTTCCATGGCTAGCACAGTTTGGCTGCCAAAAATTTCTATTCTGGAATTGGTAGCTCCTTTGGTACCCATAACAACCAAATCTATATCTTGTTTGGCTATTATGGTTTTCATTGTGTCCAATAAATTACCGCACTCCGATACCATTCGGAACTTATGATTTTTAGAATTATCGTCAGCTGACAGCCACTCAAGAATAATACCCAGACCATTATTCGATTTTTTCTGTAACTCCTCCAAATCCCTGGCAATGGCAAGCTCCATCGTATAGGCTTCGGCCTGATATGTGTTGAGAATATAAAAATCACAGGTTTCGTTCTTGAATAATTCAACGGCATACTTAATGGCGTTTTGAGCATTCTTTGAAAAATCTGTAGGACATAATATTCTTCGGGTCATAATAACGAAATATTTAAGCTTGTGAATTCAAATATATCCTTTTAATAAAAGGACAACAATGATATTTGTCAGTCCAATTTTGGTAAAAAACTATGAAGAATAACTTACATATGCTAGATTAGAATGGGTTATGGCCCATCTTTAGCGGTTGCCAATTCCAATCATTTTGAAGTGGGGTGCCCCATGTCCAAATAATATGCCCAATATTAGCATGGATTCATAAAAATGTGAACACCCAATTTTTCACAACCCTTCTAATTGGAACTATAACTTCGCTCTAAATCAATATTTTTAATGAAGGAAGCTACACCTCCGCCAAGATTTTATAGCCAAGGAATACAATACATAGCAGGGCAGCGAGCAATGGTAGGATAAACTTACGGCTCCTCCAACATTTCTTTTTTCCAATATCGCTAAAAGCCAACTTGCTCTGTGAGAGATTGACCAGTGTAAAAACGCTTATAATTACGTAACTGGTAGCATTGGCCAAGTCGACTATCGGAACGAAAATAGCCAAGACTACAATCCCAAGAGCTATTACGATGGTGGCCAGCAAAGGAGTACGGTACTTCTTATGGACCTTATGGAACATTTTGGGAGCGCTGTTCTGGCCGGCCAATCCGTAAAGAACCCTTGAACCCATTATAACCTGTGCCAATACCCCATTCAGGACAGCCACCAAACTAATGACACTAATAATATAGGCATATTGTTCCCCCTTTTGAGCGACTATTTCCGCCATTGGGGCATCCGTGGAATAAAGTTCATTAAGGGGCAAGGAAATCACGGCTACTACGGCAACAGCGATATATAGGAACAAGGCGATGAACAAACTGCCCATAATAGCTACGGGCATGCTCTTTTTTGGGTTTTTGGCCTCCTCAGCAACATTGGCCAGATCTTCAAAACCAACAAAGGCATAAAAAGCCAGGAACGCACCTTGAAAAACTGCAAATACGTCATAGCCCGGTGCCTTAATGAACATTTCGGAAAACTGCGAAGTAAATTTCTCCATATCGATACCTGCCACAAAAATGACAAAGATGAGACCCCCAACTTCAATCAATGTAATTAAACCGATCACGTTCAAGGATTCGCCAATACCCAATATGGCAAGTATACATAGAAGCGTTAAACTAACGATGATAACCAAGGCATCGGGTATTTCTATGAACACGTCCAGATAACCAACAAATCCTTTGATAATTGCTGCGGCTGAAATAAAGCCCGTAAAAATCACCCCCCAACCAACCAAGGAGGCCAACCGTTTGGAATTAAAGGCGCTTTTTACATAGACAATTTCTCCACCGCTTTTTGGAAATCTTGGGGAAAGAAGGGAATATGAGTATGCAGTCAATCCTGCTAAAATCCCTGCAATAAGGAAGGAAAGAGGCGCCAACGTTCCCGCATAACCCGCTACTTTACCTACCAGCACATAAATACCCGCACCCAGCATGGTTCCAACTCCATACAATAGAATTTGCACTGTACCGAGTTGTTTCTTGAGCCCTACGGCTTCCTTTTCAACGCTCATAATTTCATGATTTCCCATAAAGTTAAGGGATTGTTACACGTGAATTATAAAAGAACCTATTTTTTCCAGTGGCTTGCTGGATTAACCTAAAGAATTTGCGCCTTTAAACTATACCTCTCAATAACATTCCCTTTCAAAAAAGATATTATGGAATTTGAATTCAACAACAGTATCACCTACGCCATTGCTTGGATGGTCCTCATGTTGATTCTGGGACAAATCATTTTTATGATCAATTTGGTTTATGGCATTATAAAAAGGAAATAACTTGGACTGAAAATTAAAATTTTGAATTTGAGATATTCATTTCAGGGCTTCTTACTATTGAAATAAAAATGCATAGTGAAAATAACCCGTATCACTATCTTTATAAAAGAACTTAAATTTAACGGACATATGAAAAAGGTTGCTCACACTTTAGTTTTAATATTGGTTTTTATGCCAATCTACACCGGGGTTGCACAAATCGATACCCCTAATGGATTCTATACCTATAAAAAAGGTGACCCCAATGGTATAGGCAAATGGTATATGGGAAGGGAAATTGCACATGTGATGGGATATCAGGGAATGCAATGGTTAGATCGTCCAGAGCGTGAAGAAGAGGAGAACACCACTACCCTATTGCTAAATATGGCTATCGGCCCAGAGGACATTATAGCCGATATTGGTGCGGGATCTGGTTACCACGTTTTTAAGATGGCGAAATTGGCCCGGCATGGGCTTATCTATGCCGTTGATATCCAAGATGAAATGCTCCAAGTGATCAATAGTCGTAAAGATCGGGGCCAAATTAAAAATGTAAGGGTTATAAAAGGTGGGGAAAAAAGTGTAAACCTGGCCGAAAACTCATTGGACAAGGTGCTCATGGTGGATGTATACCATGAATTTAATCATCCTGCAGAAATATTGGCCTCCATTAAAAAAGCCCTTAGATCCGATGGAGAAATATTTTTAATTGAATACCGGGGTGAAGATGAGTCGGTACCTATAAAAAAATTGCATAAAATGACGGAAGCACAGGCAGTGAAGGAAATGAAAGCGGCGGGTATGAAGCTTAAGCGAAACATAGATAACCTACCTTGGCAACATTGTATGGTCTTTGTAAAGAATTGATTCCATGCTATGACCTGTTCACAATATCATGTCCCTTATTCAATTAGCAGAGCGACCAAAACGACAACTGTTGAAACGGATCATAGCAGTATAGGCTCGAAAGTTTGGTTGAATTTATCGTGTTCAAATGAATCTTCTTTTCAAATAATTGATTATCTTCAAAAGATAACACCAATCTCTGTTGGACAGAATTTAACCCATACTAAAACACAGTAAAATGAAACGGACAATTACTTCTCTAATATTGCTAATTATGGCACTTAACAGCTTTGCAAATAGTACGGCACAACCACTTTTGGCCAATCCTTTTATGGGCATGTGGGGCCTTGATATTGAAGGTGGCGGTGCAGGCTGGCTAAACGTACACGAAGACCAAGGCTTTTTGGATGCAGAGCTTTTATGGATCGGTGGTAGTGTAGTTCCTGTATCCAACGTTTATCTGCTAAACGACAACACACTTAGAGTAACACGTACCAATCAGGTAAAAAGAAGTTCGGATCGTAGCCATACAGTGACCTATACCATAGAGGTCAAAAAAGTGGGCGATGTCTTAATGGGTACCATGAGCAGCCCCAATAGGGCCGGGAATGGAGTATCCATCAAAAATTTTACTGGAAAACGCATGCCTCCCATGCCGGACACACCTGATCTGTCCAAACTGAAATACGAAAAGCCGATCAAACTATTTAACGGAAAGGATTTGAGTGGCTGGGAATTAATGGACCCAAATAAGGCCAACGGCTTCAAGGTGGTAGACGGCACGCTGACAAACGATCCCGTTCAACCTGAAGATGGCGAACATATTTCTTATGGAAACATTAGAACCGTGCAGGACTTTGGCGACTTCAACCTGAAGTTGGAAGTCATGGTTCCAGAAGGTAACAATAGTGGTGTTTACCTACGCGGACTTTATGAAATTCAGGTGGTGGATTCCTACGGAAAAGAATTGGATTCCCATAATATGGGAGCCTTATACAGCCGTATTACGCCCAGTGAAGCAGCTGAAAAACCCGCTGGGGAATGGCAGACATTTGATATTACCTTGGTGGACCGACATGTAACGGTAATCTTTAACGGCAAAAAAATAATTGATAATCAACCTGCTTGGGGTCCTACGGGCGGGGCTATGTCATCGAATGTATTGAGCCCAGGGCCAATCTATCTGCAGGGAGATCATGGCAATGTGGCCTATAGGAATATTGTACTTAGCCCTATCAAATAGATATTGGGATTAAAAGAAAGGCCCCCTTAAAAGGAGGCCTTAGCTTTTTATTTTTCCATTTTCAGGACGGCAAATTTGCCTTTGTTCCATCCGTGCACTAGTAGATACAAATGCTTCGATCCATTTTCTGTCACAATGTGTGGCCAAACCTGATGAATATTTGTTAATACCGGTATATCCAAATCTCCAGGAATAATGGTCGAAAGTAACTCTTCACCAGTATGCACATATATAGGTGCCGATTTTTGTTCCCCTAAGGCCGATAGGGCATTTAGGAAGTAATGCTCATCCTTATAAGAAACATTACAAACAAGACTTCCCTCTGGAATATCATTAAAAGTCTCTACAAACTTACCCTTTTTGGTAAATTTCACCACCTGTCCGGCCGCCCTGTTGGCCACTAGAATATGGTTTTCGTGGGCATAGATACCATGTGCCGTCTGGAACTGACCTGGATTATCACCTTTTCCTCCCCAGGCCAATTTTCCCCAACTCCATGCTCCATTCTTTTCCTTTATGGTCATTACAAAATCCCCAGCAGAATAACCGTGGGCTACATAAAGAGTGCCATTGAGGTAGGTAACATCCGTAACCCCAAAATTACTGTCCTTTGATCTGAAAAAATCATTGGCTTCCGCAAACTTGAATTCATTACCGGTGGGCTTCAAAACTTCACTTACGATTCTACCATCCAAGGTTAAGACCAATACTCTTTTTCCTTCCTGTGCTACGGCAAGGTATTTTTTTCCTTTGTGTACAAAGAAAACAATACCGTGAATATTATCCTTTAAACGCTGATCGGTACCAATAGTAGACCATTCTTTCAGGTCGGGGCTTATGGAGCAAAGTCCGTAGCCTGGTATCCCGGTATAAACGATTCCTGTTTCAGGATCTTCATTAAATCCACCGTGCATTCCCGGTTCAAATTCATGGGCTTCTTTTGGAAAGGCCGCTGTTAATTCTTGGTCCCAGGAAAAAATGTATTCACCCTGACCCGTTACCAGTTTCGCCTGCAAAGGAATATCATCCGAGGGCATAGGGCCATGGTGGTGATGATGTGCTACATCATTGTTTTCATGCGCATGATGCGTATGATCGTCCGAGCTACTCTGCGCCATTAAGGCGCTGGAAAACCCTAAATAGGATACAATTGTAATTACTGTAAGCGTGATTTCTTTTACCATGGTGGTCGTTTATTATTTTTTTGAAAGTTAAACATTCTTCCTATAATATTCAACTGATAAAAGATCCTCTATTTAGTTAATCAATTATTCTCTATTTTAATCAAATACCTTTTGGATCTCAGGAGTTAGATAGATTTCTACTTCAATAGAACACTTTCGTGATATGGGCACAGTAAATTCAACACAGGTCATTTCATATATTGCATAAGTCGGATACAATGCAGAACCATTAACTATTAAAAAATTAAAAATTACGTAACTAGTTACTAAAATTTAAATATATTTGTGTAACCAGTTACTTAAATTGAAAATTATGAAAGATTTTTTAACCGAAATAGAATTTGTTGGACTTACCAGTAGGCTTAAGAGACTAAGTGATGCCCTACTCTATAGTACTAAAGAGTTGTATAAATCAGAAGGACTGGATATTGAACCCAATTGGAACTTGATCTTCATTCTCTTACAGGAAAATGAGGCTATGACTATTACCGAAATATCGGAAAAATTACAATTCTCACATCCTGCCGTTGTAAAAATCATAAACAAGATGAAAAAAAATGGGCATGTGGAGACCAAGACCGATGACCAGGACAAAAGAAGACAAATTTTAACCTTGACAGAAAAGGCCCATAGGCAATTACCCCTTTTCGAAAAATATTGGACCGCAGGAAGACAGACCGTAATGGACCTACTGGAAGACAGTCCAAACTTTTTGGAGGAATTCTTAAAAATTGAAGAAAAAGTGAATCAAAGCGATTACAAGGAAAGAACCTTAAAAAATTTAAAAAATGACAAACTTAGCAATTGAGAGCATTGGCTATATCGCCATCCTTACCGGTTTCTTTGCCATCACCAAAAAGGATATGGGCAAATTCCGCCTTTGGCATTTAATTTCCAGTTTCTTTTACATTATTTATGGCGCTGTGTTAAATTCCGTACCCCTTGTCATTGCCGGAATTGTTTTCTGTGTTATACATGTTTATCATTTACTTAAAATTTACGATTCCAACAAGGGGCCAAAACTTAAGACCTAATGGCATTGGTATACAGAATTTCCATAGGGTTCCAATGCCATTTCCTAAGACGGTCTTAAATTACTTTTAGCGCCTTCCCTACTTTGGTAAAGGCCTCCACTGCCTTTTCCAGATGATGCTGTTCATGTGCTGCGGACAACTGCACCCTAATTCGGGCCTTTCCTTTCGGAACAACCGGATAGAAAAAACCGATCACATAAATGCCCTCTTCCAACAATTTGGCGGCAAACTCTTGGGCCAAGGGAGCTTCATAGAGCATTACGGGAACAATAGGGTGATCTCCCGCAACAATATCGAAACCGGCTGCGGTCATGGCAGACCGGAAATATTTAGTATTAGCCTCCAGTTTATCCCTAAGCGCTGTTGAGGAAGAAAGCAGGTCCAATACTTTTATGGAAGCCCCAACAATTGATGGTGCTAAGGTGTTGGAAAACAAATACGGCCTGGAACGTTGTCTTAGCATATCCACAATTTCCTTTCTAGCTGCAGTAAATCCACCAGAGGCTCCACCAAGGGCCTTGCCATAGGTTCCGGTAATGATATCGATTCTACCCATTACATTTCTATATTCATGGGAACCACGGCCGGTAGCTCCTAAAAAACCAGTGGAGTGACATTCGTCTATCATGACCATGGCCTCATATTTATCCGCCAAATCGCAGATTTTATCCAATTGTGCAATGGTTCCGTCCATTGAAAAGGAACCGTCGGTCACGATCAATATTCTTCTGGAGCCCTTGGCCGCTTTCAATTGCTCCTCCAAGTCATTCATGGAATTATGCTCATACCTAAAACGTTTCGCCTTGCACAGCCTTATCCCATCTATAATGGAAGCATGATTGAGCGCATCGGAAATAATGGCGTCTTCCGCCCCAAGAATAGGCTCAAATAACCCACCATTAGCATCAAATGCGGCGGCGTAAAGGATACAGTCCTCCATTCCCAAAAACTCAGCGGTCTTGCGTTCCAATTCTTTATGGATGTCCTGTGTACCGCAAATAAAACGAACGGACGACAGTCCGTAGCCGTGCGTATCAATAGCCTCCTTACCAGCCTTGATCACCTCTGGATGTGCCGAAAGTCCCAAGTAGTTGTTGGCACAAAAATTCAGCACCTCTTTGGTGTTGGTGGTTTGTATCTCCGCCCCTTGGGGTGTCGTAATTATTCTTTCCTCCTTATAAAGTCCCTCGACCTTAATAGCTTCCAGCTCTTGCTGCAATTCTTTTTTTACTGTTGTATACATGTTTATTATTTCTTTTTAAGTGCCTATTTCAGGTATAGGCCTTGAGTTTTGTTCAAATAGCCGTGAAGGGTCTATTCATGTGGTATGTACTGTGCTTTAAGCTTTTCTATCATGGTTCGCGCAGTCATTTCCAGGTCGTACTTGGGTTGCCAGCCCCAATCAACCTTAGCCTCAACATCATTAATTGATTTAGGCCATCGGGCCGCAATATCCTGTCTGAAATCCGGTTCATATTTTACCTTAAATTCTGGATAGTACTTATAGATTTCCTTCACAATATCCTCTGGGGAAAAACTACTTCCGGCAAGATTATAAGCCGTTCTAATTCTAATATCTTTTTTGGGTGCCTCCATCAGTTCCAAGGTAGCTCTAATTACATCATCCATAAAAATCATTGGGAGGGTGGTATCTGCATTTAGGAAACAAACAAACTCCTCTTCCAATACTGCCTTATGGAAAATATCCACCGCGTAATCCGTTGTACCACCTCCGGGCAAAGATTGGTAACCTATTATCCCGGGATAGCGAATGGATCTTACGTCCAAGCCATATCTTAAAAAGTAATATTGTGCCCAGTTTTCACCCGCAGCCTTGCTCATCCCGTAAACGGTTGCAGGATTTAGATAAGCATTGTTTGGTGTATTGACCCATGGGGCATCTTCCCCAAAAACGGCAATGGAACTCGGAAAAAACACCTTATCCAACCCATTGATTCTGGATACTTCCAAAACATTGAACAACATATTCATATTAAGCTCCCAGGTTCCCAACGGATTTGCTTCCCCCTTAGCGGATAAAATAGCAGCCAAATGGTAAATCTGCGTTATACCGTGACTGGAAACCACATCTTGGATTTTATTCATATTAGTGGCATCCAATAACTCAAATACCCCATTAAAGCTATTTACCTTTTGAATGTCGGAAGCAATCACGTTCTCATCCCCATACCTATGTTGTAGCGCCTTTACAAGTACAGACCCCAATTGTCCATTGGCTCCGATCACTAGAACTTTTGCATTCATAATTTTTCTTTTTAATCTAATCAATAAAAGCGTTAATTACTGTCTAAATTACAAATAACAAGTCAATAATGTAAATGGATACAATATTTAAGTAATTATCGCTTATATTTACTTTATTTAAAGTAATATTTATTTTTTAACACTTAAATAAATCGATTTTAAAGTAATTTTTTAGTCCCATATGGAGCAACTTGATCAAACAGATATAACCATTCTCAGAATTTTACAAAAAGATTCGAAAAAAACAGCCAAGGAAATTGCGGCCATCCTTAACCTAACCCCCTCCCCTGTTTATGAAAGAGTCCGTAGGTTGGAAAAACAAGGTGTCATTAAAAAGTATGTGGCCATTCTGGATAAAAAACAAATAGATAGATCCATTACAGTCATTTGTCAAGTTTCCATGCGATATCATAATGAAGCCTTTATTGAAAAATTTGAGGCACAGGTACAACAATTGGATGAGGTGCAGGAATGTTACCATTTGGCGGGACAGGTGGATTTTATCTTAAAAATCCATACCAAAAGTCTTGAAGAATACCACGACTTTGTAAAGACCAAACTCTCCAAGATTGAAAATATTGGAGTATTGAACAGTACGTTCGTCCTGAAAGAAATAAAACAATCCTCGGAATACTATATTTAAATGCTCTGTTCTTTTCTGCTATATTTGTTTTATAAGATGCCTTATCATTATTAGGTATCCATTAAAATAACCAACTATTGCCGATTATTTGAAATATGAAAATAGTAAGAACCGATATGGAGCTAGAAACTCCAATTGTAGACAAAACACTTCGGGAAAAAGGACATGACCTGGTTTTACTCCCAGACGGGGTATCAGAAGAAGTATTAATAAAAGAATTAGAGGATTGCGATATCCTATTAATGTGCTATACCCCCATTACCAAGCCAATTATAGCATCGGCAAAGAAGCTCAAGGCAATTGTAAAATATGGAGTTGGAATAGACGCCATTGATATTCCGGCCGCTAACCAGCAGGGTATCGTAGTGGTCAATATTCCAGAATATGCCGAGGAGACCGTGGCGGAAGGTGCTTTTGCCATGCTGATATCTTTGGCCAAAAAGTTGCCTGCACTACAAAAACAAATGAAAAGCAATGCTTGGGTATGGCCAAGTAGGGAGTGGCTGGGACTGGATTTTGCCGAAAAAACCCTGGGAATTATCGGTTGCGGTAAAATAGGAAGTAGCATGGCTAGGATGGCGGGACTTGGGTTTAGGGCAAAAGTTATTGGTTACGACCCCAGCAAGACCAAAGAGGACTTGGCAAAAAGGGGAATTCAGAAATATGATGACCTTACAGAAATGCTCAAGGAGTGCGATTTTATTTCAATACATGCCGTTTTGAACAAAGAAACCAAACACCTTATAGGCGCCAAGGAATTTGCGGTGATGAAAGAGAACGCAATAATTATTAATTCTGCTAGAGGTGCCTTAATAGATGAAATGGCGCTTTTGGATGCCTTGGAGAAAAAGCAAATTGCCGGTGCCGGCCTTGATGTCTATAGTTTGGAGCCACTAAACAATACGGACCATCCATTAAAGAATCTTTATGAAATGGACAATGTGATCCTTATGCCCCACTTAACATTCTACACCGAAGAAGCCATGCATAGGCTTGAAGCGGAGACCTTGGAGAGAATTACAGAGGTAATGGAAAATAGGCCTGTCACAATTAAATCCAAGGACCCGCGACTTCAAAATCAGCCCCAGGTAAAGCTATAAATTAATATGCCTGTGTGGAACCATTTTGGATACTGGCATATTCCATACAACTGTGCTGTAGTTTTCAATAAATGGTAACATCAGACAATTGGTTCATAGTCTATTTCCAGAAATTTTTCAACGCTCTTTGCCCAATAGGTTTTCACGAACCTGGTGTGGTCCGGATGTACATTATAAACCTCATAAGCCGCCATGTTGTTAAATTCCATTGACAAACCATAATCAAAATCGTTCTTCTTCCCTATTTGTCTCAAGGATTGAAAATTGTGGACTCCAGGTATAGATTTCAATTTAGCCGCTGCGGAAAGAAACTCTTTTTCTTCAGGCGAGCCTTTGGGGTATTTTAACTTGAGTACTACTGTATGCTGGATCATAAACTGGTATTTGGATTTATACATTGCTCAATACAAGCAACTAATATACTACCATCCTTTTATTGTCCTCTATTTCAATATCAATGCCATCTATCAGCTGGTTGCCTGGATATTTAGTAAGTTCGTATTGGTCATAATCCTGCAATGTATATTCCCTATCCTTATCTGCCGTAAACCACTCAGGAAATTGGTTGATCCTGGCCCAATCCATAGGCAATTTCATATTCGTCTTATGTCTAGGCTTATCAAAATAAAGTTTTCCTTTCCAGGGCTTTTCTGATTTTATGGAGATCAATAAAGAATCCCCTTTTTGCTCCGCTCCAAGTAATAGGTCATCTCTCCAAGGCTTTACATACAAACCCTTACTTTTCCATAAATTATACATAATGGTGGTCCGGGCAAAGTTGCCATCGCCATGCCAGCCCTCTATTATGCCACTTTCCTGTTGCATTGCCCACATCACATTTATTTCACTGTCCATCCATTTGGCAACGGTGGGATCTGGAATCCGATTGTACATATTAAGGGCGCCTTCAATGGCATCCGCGTACCCATCGGCACTCCCCTTTTCCCAATCAAAATTGGTGTATTTGTTTAAATTGGAATATATCTTCAATATGGCTTCCTTGTATTTGGGATCCTTATCCAACATATAAACAGCGTAAAATCCGTTGAGGGTATAGCCCCAATTATCGGCAGGGCGTTCCTGTACAATTTCTCCTGTTTGAGGATTTATGGCGTCATAGAATAATCCGTCTCCATTTCTACCAACTTCCAAAATCCTGTCCATCATCTCATGTAATGGCTTTTTGTAGGCTGTCCTTTTAAGTGGCCTGGCAAAGTTTGTGGAAACATACAATTCACATAAGCCCGATATTAACTCACAACCATGATCCCGCAACCTAAGGTATTCCAAATTCTTTGTTGGATGGTGATCACCCAATAGATAATAATCCCCAATCGTTATAGCCCAGTCCAAGAACTTTTCATCACCGGTCATCCAGTAAATTCGGGAAAGGATCTGTAACAATTCACCATTCACTTCTTCCCGCGTAGCATTGGAACCATCCTTAGATATCCCATCGGCAACATTTACCTCCTTCTTCAAATCGTAAAGCATCTCCAACATTCTATCCGACCAAGAACTTTGCCCCAACCATTCTGTAAGGGGCAGCAAGCCATCCTTGATATATTCCGAAGTCCCAAAAATAATTTCAGCCATATTCAATTTTTCATTTTGAAAATCCTTTTTAGAAAAGGAATAGGTATCGGGAAGGGTGTTAACTCTAGAAGTGAGTTTTTTTTCAGCATGTAACATATCCAACATTGTCCCATCAAATAAATCCTGATCTGTGAAAAAAGAAGTGAGTACCATAAAAGGATAATTATCTGCAGCGGCATCTTTTGCGTTCCATATGTCCGTGTCAGCTTCAAGATTTCTAGGAATTAATCCAGATTCGGGATCAGCCATCTCCAACCAGCCATGAACAAATTTCCCACTCCTAATAAATCCCTCATTGGCTAAAATGGCATTTTCATGTGCTTTGTCCAATAGAAGGCTATCCGCTTCAGACATCATTTTGGCCGGATGTGCATCTTTACAGCCTACTATACTTAAAATTCCCGTTACAAGAAATAAATAGATTCTCATGATACTATTGATTAATTTATGGGTATACCGCTAGAGGTTGGATATGAATTTATCCAAGGAATCCATTGCTCCCGCCCCAGAATCATTTTTTTCAATAGAAAAGTTGTTGGCCTTGTTCATGGAACTATAATGTTCCCTTACAAAATCATACGACTGCAAGTACCCAGACCCCATAGCTTCTTCCTCCGACTCTTGTACCAACATTAATGCCCCTGGCGCAAAGGCTGCAGACAGATCCGGAAGATCGTAATGTGGCAAGGCACCGGCCACGGTAAAAGGTATCAAGACAGGGTCATAGTCCTTCTTGAAAACGATGGATTCAAATGATGGCAAAGGATC
Source organism: Arenibacter sp. F20364 (assembly GCF_023015905.1). Lineage (GTDB taxonomy): Bacteria > Bacteroidota > Bacteroidia > Flavobacteriales > Flavobacteriaceae > Arenibacter. The sequence goes on from NZ_JALKBD010000019.1 coordinate 64,623, forward strand.
CAAAAACAGCATGCCTTTAAAGTCTACCCCTAAGGCCGAAGCGTGCAACAAACTGGAATTAAAGCCCCCTTTGGATATGCCAATAATTTCATTGTTATTCAATTCCATTTCTTCCTTGCAAAATAGAAGGAGAGTTTCTATAGCCTCCACATGTAGGGATACGGTACTTTTTCCGTTCAAAATACCTGCAAACCATTGATTGTAAGAGGTATTTTCAAAATAGGCATCCCCTTTTAAATAGCCTGGGCCCAATTCCCCGAATCCCGGCAAATCCGGTACAATTACGGTTACCCCTTTTTTAACGAGGTGGATTGGAACGGTATAGGCTTCATCCGATTTCTTATCCGCTATATTATCCAGATAAAGGGCGGATAGCTTGGTGGTTTGTTTGGGCACAAAGGCCACAAACGGAATAATGTTATCCCCAGGCTGTTCTATCACATACTTATTAAGGTAATAGGCTTCAAATTCCGTCTGTCCGGAAAAAATCAATTTACCTTTCTTGGCACCTTGGGTATAACCCGATATTTGATACACTTTTTGTTTTAGGTCCACTAAATGGTGGTCCAACTTTGTTCTTTCCCTGTTCAGTTCCTCCATATTCCTATCCGTCAAAGCCTTGTTTGCATCGAACAAAAATTTGCTACCGACCGATGTTGCAAGCTGACCCGTTTCCGTAACATATAATTCTTCCACCGGAAAAATAGTTACCTCCCCATCCTTGGAGTTTCCCGGATTATCCAAGTGCTTTTGAAAAAAAGCATACATGGCTTCCCTATTCTTTATGGTGGATTGATGTCCGGCATTGTCCTCTACCATCAAAAGATTTTCCAACTTATCGAAGGCCTTGTAGGCCAATTTAGCTTCCTCATAGGTGTCCCTCGCCCCTTGAATACTAAAAATATCGCGTGTTGTAGTGATCATCAAAGTTGGTTTGGGTGCCCTCACTTCCAAAAGATCGGCATGGTCCAAACCAAGTTGAATACCTTTTGGAAAGTTCTGCTCCGCATCCTGAGGCCCTCCTGATTTTAATTGATATTCCAAGGTGGTGATATAGCATTCCGGGGCAGCGGCTTTGATTCTATCATCAAAGGCGGCGATGTGGGAAGATTGGGTCCCCCCACCAGATCTGCCCGTAATCCCAATACGCTCTGGATCCACTTCCTTACGTGTAAGCAAATAATCCACTGCCCTTATGCCGTCCCATATCATATATTTGGCAGTGGAGGCTCCATTTATAAAAAGCTGGGCCCCCGGATAGGAATGTTCGCGTGTAGGACTAAAACGCGATTTCCCTTCCTTTTCATCAAAATATTGCAATCTTTCCCCTTGCCCATAGGGGTCAAATGCAAAAACGGCAAAGCCTTTTTTTACCAGGTTCAAAATCACATGTTGATAGACATCACTTCTAAATCCCAAATCGCTGTGGCCACTGCAATAAATAATAGTGGGCAGGTCCCTTTTTTTTCCTTGTGGAATAAAAAACGCGGCCGTAACCTTTAGACCGGGCAAGGATTCAAAATATAGCTTTTCAACACTATAACCTTCCTTTTTAATTCGTTTGGTGACAACCGGATTTAAATTGGTCTTTGGAGGAAAAGGCCCTATGGACTCCAGTAGTTTGTCCTTTACCAATTTCTGCCGTTCGGTCCAATCTGCCTGGGTATGCAGCATTGATATGGATTCCTTTCTTTTTTCGATACTTTCAAAAGAAAGTTCAGCTTGCTGTTTGTAAAGTAAATTTTCGGCATCGGAATAATACTTCCAAAAATCCAAGACGGAATAATTGGTTTGGGACCAACCAAGGCAGGGAGATAATAAAAACATTAGAATTATTCCAAGGTTAAGGACTTGATGTCTAAATCTTTTGAACATAATTGGCTTTTTGAATAAAAAATTAAAAAAATCAGCTCCAAGATAGATATTTAATCGTTTAAACTATAAAAAATGCCCATATTTACAATTCAAAGCAGCAGGGTAATAGCCACTTCTGTTGAAAAAAAATATGCATATCTTGGTTTTAGTTTTGCTTATGGTGATTGTAAACTGTACTAGCCAAAAAGTTTATAATAATTAAATTGATTTTGCCTTGGGAACACCGCATGTATTTTTAAGGATTTTTTTAATGGCCCAGCTGCTGATGCATCCTGTGCTTAGCTTGGGTCAGCAAGTTGAAAATGTACCCCTAGCTTTTGACGCCCTAGGTTCAGAGCCCGAAGTGATTTTAATCAACAATAAAATTAAAGTCCCACACCGCCATGGGCATTTTCAGGGGGTGCAACTCATCAATAAAAACGGGACCGAAAAACTTCTTGTTTCCGGGAGTTCCAGATCCAAGGCCTACGTTTTACAGATAGACCTGACAACCCTCAATTCAGAAACCCTAATAACCTTAATGAAAGATCCGTACCGCCATGCCGGAGGAATTCAGGTTAGCGAACCTTATTTGATTGTTGGTATGGAAGATAACATTATAAAAACTACTTCCACAGTAGGTCTATACAATTATCAAAAAAATTCGTTGGCCGATGCCCAGCCTGGCATCACCATAAACCGGGAAGGTGAGGCCAAGCGTTTTACTGCTGGAGCAACGGGCTTGTTGGCCATGGAAGAAGGGTTTTTAGCTGTAGTGGCCAATTGGGACTCTCGTAATTGGGACTTCTACCATGTGGAACCGGAAAATGGGAAACAGGAATTACTTTTTAGTTTTAAGGCTCCCCAAGGTTGGGGGAGTTATCAATCCATCAATCTTATCAAGGATTCATCCGCCATATATGCCATTGGGTTTTATAAAAAAGATATGGTTGCGACTGCCGATCTGATACTTGTTAGCAAGCTAGGGTCTTTTGATCCTATTATGGAAAAAATCAGTTCCAAAACCTTTAACTGTAAGAATGGGGTCGATTTTAATTCGGCCGTGGGCCTGCAAGTAGACCAAAAAGGAAAGCTTCACATTTGGGGAACCCAAGCCGATCCCGCCAAAGTAATTGCCATAAACAAATTTAGTCAGCCATAAGCCCATGTTTAAAATTATCAATACCCTTTTGCTATTTGCCTTTGTATTATGCATCCATAAAAATGCAACTGCGCAGCAGGATTGGCAGGATATAAATACCGTTGAAGAGGTATGCACCAATTACACCGAGACCATTGAAAACATGCTGGATCAATTTAATTTAGACTATCCCGGATTGGAGAAAGTGAAAGGGGAATATATAAACGGCAATTTGGTAAATGCCTGTCATGAGCTATTGGAGTATTACAAAAACGGTAATACAGCATCGGACTTACGTAAAACGCTACCAAAAAAAACGGACCAAACCAAATCAGAGACAGATACCATTTTAAACAATGTTTTTGTGATACAGAATGTTAGGGGAAAAGTCCCCTACCTTACCAATGGCCATCGCGACTGGTATTATAAAGGTCCCAATAATGACAAGGAGTGGGCTTGGCTATCCAATAGGCATAGTCAGTTAAATAGGGTGTTCAATACCTATTTGGAAACCGGAAACCCAAAATATGCCCAATACATAGACCTATTTTTAAAAGATTTTATAATCATGGGTAACCCCTATCCTGCGATAAAAAGTAGCACTTCTGTATGGCGAGGGTTGGAGGTTGCGGCCCGAGCCAAGATATGGTCCAAAATATTTTATGGCTTATTGGAGAGCGAATATATTTCTCCGGCCAGCCAACTATTGTTACTTAGTAGCCTGCCCGACCATGCCCATTATAACCGCAATTTTCACAGCAGCAATAATTGGCTCACTATGGAAATTTCTGCTTTGGCCACCGTGGCCGCCTATTTTCCTGAATACAAGAATTCTGAAGAATGGTTGGACTATGCCATAGAAACCATGACCCAAAGTATGAAGGATCAGGTGTATTCAGACGGGGTACAAACCGAGCTAAGTTCTCATTACCATAACGTCTCCTTGCACAATTTTGAACTTTTCCAGGAAATCTGTGATAGGGCCAACAGGAAGTTGCCCGATTTTTACAACCGAACTATTGAGGCAATGTACGGCTACATTGCCCATATGGTGAGACCTAGTGGTTTTAGGGTGATGAACAATGACGGGGACAGGGGAAGTGACCAAAACCTTATATTGAAGGGAGCCAAAAAATTTGGTCATGAGGATTGGAAATACATTGTCACCAACGGACAAACAGGTAGACGGCCCGAAGACGGCCCCTCCTATTTTTATCCTTGGGCAGGGCATTTTGTTTCCCGAAGCGACTTCGATAGGGATGCCCATTGGTCTTTTTTTGATATGGGACCCTGGGGAAGTGGCCACCAACATAATGATAAGCTACACCTTTCCGTTTCCGCTTATGGCCAGGATTTCCTGGTAGACTCAGGAAGATTTGCCTATACGGGGGAGGTTGCGGAGAAATTCCGCCCCTATGCCAAAAGCAGTGCCGCCCACAACCTTCTACTCATCGACGGAAAGGGGCAGCAAAATGGACCAAGACTGGCGGACAAACCATTGGGCGAAGACCATTTTAAAATAGCCACAAATTTTGATTATGCCTCCAGTTCCTTTGACCAGTATATAGATGTGGAAGGAACTGCAAAACATACCCGGGTGGTTTTCTATGTACGCGGGCAATTTTGGGTGGTTGTGGACAATATAGAAACGGACAAGCCACGGAGAATTGATGCCCTCTGGCATTGGCACCCGGAAAACAAAGTGGTAAAGGACAGATACAAGGTGAAAACCCTTAATGAAAGGGGGAATTTGACGCTTGTTCCGGTTAGCCGTCAAAACTTCGATATCCAACTTATCAAAGGGCAGGAAACCCCAGAAATACAAGCTTGGTATAGTCCAGAGTACAATTTGTACGAACCCAATACCACCAGCTCCTATAGCTGTGAAATAAAAGGGAATACCACTTTGGTATGGTTGCTAATGCCATCGGAAAAGGAAAACCCCAGTATAAAAGCAAAGATAAAATCGAAAAACAAAGAGGGGATTACGCTTAGTGTATCGGCCAAAGAGAAGAAATGGCTGCTGAACATTCCTTTTTACGGAAGTGCCAATGCCGCAATGGAAAAATCACAGTAGTTTGGTTTGGTAAAAATCCGGGCCCAAGGCCCATCAATTTTCATAAGAGGCTAAGCTCAGAAGGATTTTAAAGATTTGTTATATTGTCGTTTAAAGAGATATACAATCTAATATTGTTGTTAAGAACATACCCGAAAAATGGGCATAAGCAGAAAATATATTATTGGGATTGTAATTACGATACTCTTAGTCATCGGATATTTTATAGCGGACAGTATACTATTCAGTGGTGTAAAGGCGAGAACTATAAATGAAAATGGTATTCAGGCAAATTATTTTGTAAAAACCAATACCAAGAGAAGCACATCAATAGTTTTGATAGGTGGAGGGCAATGGGGAGATTACTGGGGGCAACAGTTTGCGAACAGAGGATATAGTGGTTTATCATTACCGTATACCCAAAGGGAAGGGTTACCCAAATTACCTGAGGAAATTAACTTAGAATACTTTGAAAAAGCTTTGGCATGGTTAAAAAAACAGCCAGAAGTTGATCCAAATAAAATAGTTGTGATGGGAGCATCAAGAAATGCGGAATTGGCATTATTACTTGCTTCCGTATTCCCAAGATCTATTAGCGGAGTTGTTGCCTACGCACCCAGCGCTGTCTCTTGGTCCAATACAGTTTTACCATACAATTCCAAGGAATTGAAATCGAGCTGGAAATACAAAGGGCTTGATATTCCATACGTGCCCATGGACAAAATCTCTGGAAACCAATTGAATGGCATTAACATGCTGGAATATTGGAATAAGGGTTTGCAAAAAGCAGATTTCATAGGGCAAGCGGCTATTAAAGTAGAAAAGATCAATGGACCTATTCTACTTTTTTCCGGAAAAGATGATCAGGTTTGGCCATCATCAATAATGGCCGATATGATAGAAAAAAGATTGGAAACCAATACGTTTGAACACTCTTTTCAAAATATAAAATATGATAACGCTGGACACTTAATTTCTAGCAACCCCGATGATAATACGAGTTACAGGACTGGAACAATTAATATTAGTGGAAAAGATTATGAATATGAATATGGCGGAAATAATGATGGGGATTTTAAAGCTAAACGAGACGCCAAATTGAAATTGATGGAATTTTTAGAAAAAATATAAATAAGGCGCAAATACGAGCAAAATAGCTTCAACATATTGGATAATGGCCTTCCGGAAGCTTCCTTGATATTTGCTTCTAACGACAAATTTACTCCATAACCAGGTATAATTGCAAGTTTACCTCTTAGTGTTGTCTTATAAAAAACCCTGGCACCTAATCGCACAATATTCTAAAAGAAATCGCTAACCTAAAATAAAATGAACTCCATAATTGATAAACCTCATTTGATTTTTTTACCTACCATTCCAATCATCTTGCTTATTGGATTTTTGAGCGGGGATTCAATATTGGATTTTAATATTGCGGACACCTATTACGTAATTGCAAGCAATGATTTATCTATATTTCTTGCTATGCTTTTTGCAATAATGGGCTTGGGTTATTGGATTATAAAAAGAGTTAATGGAACCTTATCAGTAAGGCTTAATTGGTTTCATATAGGATTAACTTTTGGTGGAACTATAATTGCGCTTATTTTATCCCAATTTTACAGGGAAAATATAATGGAATTTGAATTTAATAATGGTCTTACTTTGATCATTTCATTAGTAATCCTGATTACCATTTTAGGTCAGATAATTTTCCCGATCAATATTATCTGCGGTATACTAAATAAGAAAAATAAATCCACTAAATAGCATTGACAATAACTAAGTCCTGCCCTTTTTAAAGGATAAAATTCATTACTTTTAATATGGCCCGATTTCGATGATGTAAAGACGCACGATGCCCAAAAACATAGTAAGCCGGATTTTCTGCGTTCCGGTAGTAAGTTTTAGCCTGTATTTGCTAAATTAGTTACCCAAACATCGAAACTAATCTAAAACCATCACATTTGAGACCATTGGATAAATGAAACTATTAAAACGCTTTTTTAAAATTGTCCTAGGGATTGTTGCAATGGTGGCTATCGCGGTCATCATCGTATTGGTAATGGATACATTGGGCACCAATTATTTGAAAGACGGGAATGGGGCGGTTTCCAATAATTCCACATACCTTATCACCAATGCAAATATTATCCCTTTGCATCGAGATACTGTCCTGGTGAATAAAATGGTGTATATCCAGAATGGTATAATTAAAAAAATCTCCGAAAACCTCGATATCAAAAATATAGAGGTTGTTGATGCAAAAGGTAAATATCTACTGCCTGGACTTATAGATATGCATGTACATGTATGGGACAGATACGAGCTTGGACTGTACCTTTCCAATGGCGTTACTGCAGTCAGAAACGTGTGGGGCACGCCAATGCATTTAAGAATCAAGTCAGAGGTAAATAGTGATAAAATTATTTCGCCCCATTTTTTTACGACAGGGCCAAAACTCACAGGCCCAGAGTTTATAGGTGATGATAATTTAAATCTAACACAGCCCAAGGAAGCTGCAGAAAAGGTGGTTTCATATCAGCATAGAGGTTATGATTTTATTAAAACCTATTATGGCTTGGACAAAGAATTATTTGATGCCGTTATTGAGCAGGCGGCAATTTCCAAAATCGATATCGTTGCACATCCTTCACAAAAAGTACCCTTTTCGTATCACTTAAATCCACAGATAAAATCTATTGAACATGCTGAAGAAATTGTGCAGCAACCTTTACAATTCAATTTGGACACCGTTCAACTACGACCTATAATCGATTCAATTTCGAATTCCAAGCACAGCAGTTTTTGCCCCACCATCACCGTATTCAATAATATCTATCAGATGTTGTTGAACGATTCTATTTTGGATTCTGAATCCTTGTTCTATATGAACCCGCTTATCAAAAAAGTGGACAGCAAAAATCAATTTGACCGCTGGCACAATGCCAAGCAGGAAGATTTGAGCGTAGTGGACAGAATAAAAAATCAACATGATTTTCATTTAAAGATCATTGCCCAACTCCACAAGGCCGGTGTGCCGATTATCTGTGGAACAGATGCCGGAATAGGAGTTACCATACCTGGCTTCTCAATTCATAAGGAACTGGCATTTTATAAGGAGGCTGGACTTTCCAATTACGAGGTTTTGAAAACAGCTACGGTAAATGCTGCCCAAACACATTCCATTATGAACCAACTGGGAAGCATTGAAACGGGGAAGGTTGCTAATTTGTTGCTCTTGGATAGTAACCCTTTATTGGAACTATCAACGTTGGAAAATCCTTCATCTGTTTTTGTAAAGGGAAGGAAAATAAATAGAAATACACTCCAAAAGTTTAAAGAAATGGCTAGGAAAAGGAAGAACTTAATGGCCTCAGGGCTTAGATACTTGGAATACTTACTCATTGAAAAATAGGCCAAAGCTAATAATACACATGAAATAAAAGTAGCACACGGGATGTTATCCCTACTATAATCAACCTCAAAACAAATGATAAATACCATACAAATTACCTCCCAACACATGCAGGGTGTACTCTAGAAACTGTTCTTAAAATATAAGTTCACCCAGGAAAAGGCCCAATTGCTGGCCCAAACCTATACCGAGAGTACCTTAATGCAATTTACTTAGGCTTGAAGTATTAATCCTGACCCAGGTAACCTCAATGCAACAAATTTGAATTATTGTTTATATTGCATCCCATTCTAAGTAATGTATAATACCTAACCTTGATTTCAAAGGGTTTTAATGGAATTTAATCGGTTCTGTTGATGTAATTTTCTTTTCATTTTTCAAACTCTTATTACCCTTTACAGTAATCTTTAAAGAGCCAAATTCAATATTAATATATAAGAATAGTGTATAAATGAACAATGCTATTCCAAACATTTCCATAGCCTCTTCTATGGTCATCAATATTATATATGCCCAATTTTCCTCGCCTCCAATAAAAGCAATCTTGGCAGTTATCATTTCTACACCAACACTACCCATTATAAAAATGGCTCCTGCCAATATCATATACTACCTCACCCTAGACTGAAGTGCCATTACAAACCTAAAATAAGTAGTACCTAGTAACAAAATCAGAATACCATAAGGAATTACCCAACCAAAATATAAAAATCCGGTAGTTTTGAACGATTTTTGAACCATTCCGGATAAATGTTCATGTATTACGCAAATTTCGTCAATACTTAGAAACATAAATACTAGGCCAAGACCAAACCAGGATAAATATTTTTCCTGAAGATCCTTCTTTTTCAAGGCAATTAAAATTAGTATTAAACCTGAAAGCGATAGGGCACATGCAGAATAAAAAGTAGGAACGGCCATTTCATTATCCAAATAAAATAGCTTAACAAAAAAGTCAACAAATTTATTATCCACATTAAGTTGGAGTCCTTTACCAAGGGTACTTAATACAATTAAGGTTGCTATGATAATACTCAAAAATCTTAGAACATATTTGGGGGATAACTTCTTCTTCATAAGTTTTTATTATAATTCACTAATAATTTAATCGTAAATTTAGCGGTCTTCATGACTGCTTTGACAAACTTTATGGAAGCCTTTAAACCCATAGGTATTTCAAAATTTCTCCCAACTTCCTCTTCAGTTTAAGTCTATTGCAGATTGAAAAAGCATGCTACAAAACTCAAATGTAAATCAAATGTTAATCAAATGTTAATCAAATGTTAATCAAATGTTAATCAAATGTAAACATTGTACAAAAAAATATGTAATAGTTCGGATTAAGGGTTTGTTTTTTGGTTGAAATTAATGGATCAGGTGCCCAATCAATGCATTCAACTTATAACATGCCCTTTATAAATTTGTTAAATTGAACTTTTATTTAAAAGGAGTGGTTTATTGAATGAAGTTAATATGGGCATTGACCATCTCAATGGTATGCGATAACCATACTTAAAAGAATATGTACATTTATTAAGGAATTGTACCAAGATGAATTAGATTCGTATTAATCTCGATAACAAAAGCGAAGAAACTAGTAATCACCCTTTAATTGAAAAAAACCATGCAAATTACCTCACAACAAATGCAGGATGTACTCTACAAACTGTTCTTAAAATATAAGTTCACCCAGGAAAAGGCCCAATTATTGGCCCAAACCTATACCGAGAGTACCTTGGCCGGGGTAAATTCCCATGGCATAAACCGTGTGCCCCTATTTTTGGAATATGTGGAAAACGGTAGCGTTAAAATTAATGCAGAAGCAGAAAAAGTAGAATCCTTTGGCAGTATAGAACGTTGGGACGGGAATTATGGTCCGGGCATCATCAATGCTACCAAGTGCGCCAAGCGCGCCGTAGAACTGGCCAAAACACACGGAATGGGCCTAGTTGCATTGCGCAACACCAATCACTGGATGCGCGGCGGCACCTACGGACAACTGGCTGCGGATGCCGGTTGCATTTCCATTCTATTTACCAACACTCAACCCAATATGCCACCTTGGGGCGGTAAGGACAGTCGAATTGGCAACAACCCGTTCATTGTATCCATACCAAGGAAAGGAGGAAATGTAGTATTGGATATGGCCATTTCCCAGTTCGCTTTTGGGAAGATCAACGACTATAAACTTAGGGGCAAAAAACTTCCCTTTCCAGGGGGCTGGGATGCCAATGACGAACTTTCCAACGATCCAGAGAAAATTACGGTAAAGGAACGTGGTCTCCCCATTGGGTATTGGAAAGGTTCCGCCCTGTCCATAATTTTGGATATGTTGGCCACCCTTTTGTCCGCGGGCAATTCTACCTATAAGGTAGGACAGAAAGATTTTGAAACCGGGATTTCCCAGATATACCTCTGCATTTACCAAGAAGTATTTCACGACAAGGCACTGCAGGAAAAACTGTTAAACGAAATTATCGACTATACCCATGACGTGGAACCCATGCAGGCCGGAAATAAGATATATTTTCCCGGGGAAAGGAGTGCCCTTACCAGGGAAAAAAATTTAAAGAACGGGATGCCCGTTAGCGAAAGTGTTTGGGAGAAGATAATGACCCTGTCCGAATCATAACAAATTAAGAAAAAATATACTTTACACGAATGAAAAAATCCAGCGTAGCGGAAATCAGGGAACGGTTCGACAAGGATGTGGAGCGCTTCTCCAATTTGGATACTGGGCAACTTACTACTATAGACGCCAAAATTTCCTTGGAATTGATTACCGAAGCGGCCAGAAGAATTGTACCAAAGGCAGACCAGTTGCTGGATATTGGATGTGGTGCGGGAAACTATTCCTTAAAAATGCTCTCCAAGCTCCCCAACCTGGAATGTACCTTGGTAGACCTTAGCGGTCCTATGTTGGATAAGGCCAACGAAAGGGTGTCCGAACAGACTAATAAAAATGTACATTTGGTAAAAGGGGATATTAGGGAGGTACCCTTAAAACAAAACCATTTCGATATCATTTTGGCAGGGGCTGTACTACATCATTTAAGGGATGATCATGATTGGGAATCAACTTTTAAAAAAATATATGAAATATTAAAGCCAGGAGGTTGCTTTATGATTTCCGACCTGATTACACAGGACACCGAAATACTCAATTCCTATACCTGGGAAAGATATGGGGACTATTTAGAGGAATTGGGAGGAAAGGACTATAGAACAAAGGTGTTGGACTATGTGGACAAAGAGGATTCCCCCAGATCTATGAACTATCAACTGGACCTAATGAAAAAGATAGGTTTCAGTAAGGTGGAGATATTGCACAAGAATATGTGTTTTGGAGCTTTTGGGGGTATAAAATAGTGGAGCAAAAACGATGATCATTTTTTGGATCATCCTATACTCCCATTCTACTTAAGCTCTGAATTTTTTTTAGAAAATTGAAAATTAATTTTAAAGAATTGGTGGGGATGACAACAAATCTAAAATACTGTTTTAAGTGCTTTTTATTTTTTTGGTCGATGGGACTAATTTCCTGTGGCTCAACTACTACAAAAACCGTTGAAATTAGGGGTGTTTATGGAAATCCTAAACCTCTATGGGACAAAGGGTATAAACTCAACGACCTTGGAGTAAATGCCATATTTGTTCACAGTGGATCCATTAATGCGGATATGATCATTCGTGCAAGGGCCGAAGGAGCCCGGGTTTATGCCGAATTCGCCACTTTGAACGGAAAAGGTTATGTGGATACCCATCCAGAAGCCTGGGCCATAAATGAAAAAGGAGAAAGAGTTGAGGCCGCCACTTGGTTTATGGGGGTTTGCCCTACCGAACCCGGTTTTAGAAAATATCGTTTTGACCAGCTGCGCGACTTACTTCTGGAATATAATCTAGATGGGGTCTGGATGGACTATGTGCACTGGCACGCCCAATTTGAGGATCCAGAGCCTATTTTGCCAGAAACTTGCTTTTGCAGGCATTGTCTAAATAGCTTTTCAAAAGATTGCAACATCCGTTTGCCGGATGCCACCACTCCTGAAAAGGCAGAATATATCCTTAACAACCACGATTCAGCCTGGCGAAAATGGCGTTGCGGAGTTATTTATGATTGGACTGCCAATATGAAGAGTATTATGGCCGAAATTAAACCCAATGCTCTACTTGGCCTTTATCATTGTCCGTGGAACGACGAAGAATTTAATGGCGCCAGGGAACGTATACTGGGATTGGATTATGATCTTTTAAAGAAAACCGTAGATGTATTTTCTCCCATGGTATACCACCAAAGAATGGGAAGAGCCCCCAATTGGGTACGGGAGAACATAGAATGGTTTAGCAAAAAGATTGGAGCTGAAGAAAATGTCTATCCTAAAATATGGCCCATCGTTCAGGCGTATAATGAGCCGGGTATTGTTACCAAGGAAGCATTTGAAAATGTATTGCGTGGAGGACTAGCCGGGAAATCTACCGGAGTAATGATGTTTACCACCAATGCCATAGCAGAGGATGAAGATAAAACAGAGGTGATGAAAAAGGTGTATAATGAAGTCCAGGGAAAAACTCCTGAATAAACAATGCATTAGGCAAACACTGCCCCTTTACTGGCACGAGTAAGATGCCCGTCTGCCGATAGGCAGGTTCAATCTCTGGTTATGACTTTAAACATTGGAAACCTTGAACCCAATCCGCCCACTGCAAACTGCCACTACCAACTCAATAAAAACCTTGAACTTTTAATTACCAATCACGTGTTGTCTTCTCGAGAAAAGTCGAGAGGTATAGGACAATAATAACTTCTATTTTGGTCTCGACTGCTCGACCGGACAACCTTATTCAGTCAAGGTCAAATTGTCTATGCCTGAATTTAGAACCTCTAACTTTCACCCCTTGTGTACCATAATAGGCCAACGAGAGCAAGATGACTGTGTACCGAATAAATTATGCATTAAGGTCTGAGCAATTGATTTATTTATTAACTTAATGCTCAATATGGGGCAGGACTATTCTTAATCAAAAATTTAGTACAACACAAAAGCCTTATTAGGCCTATCCAATTACATGTCGCCATATGGTTATTAATCAAATAATGATATTGCCCATGGAAAAATTCACCTTAAACATCAATGACCAGAAGCTCTCTATTGAATGCGCTCCCGACACTCCTTTGTTATGGGCGCTACGTGATCAATTGGGCCTGACCGGGACCAAATACGGTTGCGGAATAGCCGTATGTGGATCCTGTACAGTACATCTGGACGGTACGGCTGTGAGGTCCTGCAGCTTGCCAATTTCCGCCATCAACGAAAGAGCTATTACCACTATTGAAGGTGTCGGCAAAGATGAACTCCACCCCGTACAAAAAGCGTGGATCGCCGAGAACGTTCCCCAATGTGGTTTTTGCCAAAGTGGGCAAATCATGTCTGCTATAGCTCTATTGGAGCAAAACCAAAATCCGTCCGACGCGGACATCGACCAAGCCATGTCTGGCAATATTTGCCGCTGTGGCACCTACGTCCGAATTAGAAGTGCTATTAAGAATGCTGCTAAAAACAACGTGTAATATGAAACCGAACACTTCCAATAATAAACTGTTTAAAGTAAGTAGAAGAGATTTCGTGAAAATCGGGGCCATGGGTAGCACTGGTTTGATCCTTGGCATTCCTTTGGCGTGCAAGCAAAACAAAAATACCTTTTTAACCGGACGGGAAGATGCAGTTTTTGCCCCTAACGTATATATTTCGATTTTAGGAACCGGGGAAGTACAACTTATAGCCCACCGCTCGGAAATGGGTACGGGTATTAGAACCAGCCTACCTCTGGTCATGGCTGATGAAATGGAGGCTGATTGGACCAAAGTGAGCATAATACAAGCCATTGGGGATGCAAAATATGGCGACCAAAATACAGATGGTTCCTATAGCGTTCGAATGTTCTATCATCCGTTAAGGGTAGCCGGTGCTACGGTAAAATTAATGCTGATGCAAGCAGCGGCCCAAGAATGGCAGGTGGATATTTCAGAATGCAAGGCGTTTAATCATGAAATAGTTCATAGTTCAGGTAAGAGTTTTGGCTATGGCTATCTGACCGAAAAAGCAGCAGCCCTGCCCATTCCTGAGGAAAGTGAAGTTACCTTAAAAGACTCAAAAGATTTTAAATTTATTTCCAAGGAAACGGTCATCTATGACTTGGAGGACATCGTGACCGGGAAAGCCGTCTATGGACTGGATAAGCAGATCCCGGATCTCAAGGTAGCCGTCATAAAAAGGAATCCTGAGGCCGGGGCGGGATTAAAATCGTTTAATAGCGATAATGCCACTGAAATTGATGGTGTCTCCAAGGTTTACAAAATGGAGGCCACTGCCTTTCCAATGGGTTTTAATGCGCCCTTGGGCGGAATTGTAGTGGTTGCCAACAACACATGGACCGCATTAAAGGCAAGGGATGCAGTGGAAGTGGTTTGGAAAAAGGGCATCAATGCCGGCTATGACTCCAACGTCTTTATGGAACAGATGCAACGCTCCGTTCAGAAAAAAGGGCATGTTAAAAGACAAGAGGGTTCGGCAACCAAAGCTTTAAGAGAGGCTGCGAAGGTCATAGAATCGGATTTTATGGTCCCGCATTTGGCGCATTCCCCAATGGAGACCCCATGCGCGGTGGCTCGCTACAATGCTGATGGCACTTGCGAAATATGGGCTCCGGTACAATCGCCGCAATGGGTACAACAGGCAGTTGCAGCGGCCTTGGGCATCGAGGAACCCAAAGTAATCGTAAACGTTACCCTATTGGGCAGCGCCTTTGGCCGTAAATCCAAACCCGATTTTGTTGTGGAAGCAGCCTTGATCTCCAAAGAAATTAACGCTCCCATAAAATTGTTATGGACTAGGGAAGATGACATACAGCACGATTTTTTCCATTCCAATTGTGCACAACATATAAAAGTGGGAATCGACAAAAACAATAAGGTCACTTCCTGGGTACACCGTTCAGCCTTTCCATCCATTTCCGGTACGGCCAGTCCAGATGCTAAAGGACCTTCTTCGGACGAGTTGTGCATGGGTGTTTTGGATATGCCTTTCGAAATTGAAAATGTATCCTGCGAAGCCCTGGATGCAAACGCACAGATCAGGATCGGGTGGCTGCGATCTGTTCACAATATCAACCATGCCTTTGCCATTGGTTCTATAGTAGACCAAGTGGCCCAGGCCAGACAGATGGACCCCATAGACAATATGCTGGACCTATTGGGGAGCGATCGTAAAATAAATTTTGCCGCCCTGGTGGAAGGGTTCAACAACTATAATGTAAAGTTGGAAGACTACCCATGTGACACCCAACGTTTTAAAAAGGTGGTACAATTGGTAAAAGAAAAATCCGGATGGGGCAAAAGCCTGCCAGAAGGTCAAGGAATGGGTTTTGCTGCACATAGGAGCTTTCTCACCTATGTTGCCTGTGTGGTAGAAGTGGAAGTAGATGACAACAATATCAAAATACCCATGGTCCATTATGCGATCGATTGCGGAGTTCCGGTGAATCCAGACAGGATCCGGGCCCAATTCGAGGGAGGTGCTGCCTTTGGAGCCAGTTTGGCCTTAAAAAGTGAGATCAATGTTAAAAAAGGGGCCGTTGTAGAAGACAATTTCAGTAACTATCACGTAGCCCGTATGGCGGACGCGCCGATAAACACAGCAGTACATTTTGTGGAAAATGAAGAAAAACCAACAGGTGTTGGGGAACCCCCGGTTCCCCCGTTTATCCCGGCCCTTTGCAATGCCATATTTATGGCTACCGGGAAAAGGATTACTAGATTGCCAATAAAGCTTTAGGTCTGTTGGGCGGTATTCAGGGTTAGCGAACTACATAAGACCGGCCAGCCAGCTAATGGAATCAAGAACGTTGCGTTGTAAGAGCCATTAAACTTGACTATTTTTTTGGCCACAATCTCTATACCAATTGCTTTTGGCTATTAGCTCTGGGTACCTTATCTATCATGATTGTCCAGACCCCGGTTTATTAGATAAATTCAGTAAACCTATTGACAAACGCCGAATAATAAAAGAATCGAAATTTCAATTTCAATAATTTGAAACGAGGGTCTAAGACTTATAAAAAAACCAAAATCAAATTTTACTATGGAAGGTCTAATGATGAATTATCCCCTTACAACAAATACCATTCTGGAATATGGCAATAGGGTCTTTCACCATAAAAAAATAATAACTTACCTCCCCGATGGTACAAGGCATGAGTATACTTTTGGTGCTATGTACCATCGGTGCAAGAAGTTGGCCAATGCACTGACCAATAAGCTAGATATTAATAAAGGGGATATGGTAGGTACATTTGCTTGGAACCATGGCCCCCATGTAGAATTGTACTATGGAGTACCTGGTATTGGGGCTATTTGCCACACCATTAACATTCGCCTTTCAAGTCATCAGACAGAATATATCATTAACCATTCAGAGGACAAAGTTATTTTTGTAGATGCTACATTGGTACCCCTTTTGGAGAAAATTGCCCCATTGCTTGAGACTGTGGAACATTATGTTCTTATTAATTCCCCTGCCAATTTTAAAACCACTTTACCCAATACCCTTAATTATGAAGATTTATTGGCTGAGCAATCTGAAAATTTTGAATGGCCTTTATTGGATGAAAATGATGCTAGTGGAATGTGCTATACCAGTGGTACCACTGGCCTTCCCAAAGGGGCATTGTACTCCCACAGGGCCACTTATTTACATGCGGCCACCATTATTTCCCCAAATGCAGCTAATTTCTGCAGTCAGGATACGGCCTTGTTAATTGTACCCCAATTTCATGTGATGGCTTGGGGATTTCCATATTTGTGCCTTATGTCAGGAACAAATATGGTAATGCCATCTTCCAATTTGCAACCTGAGGCCCTCATCAAAATCCTCGAAAAAGAAAAAATCAACAAAGCTAATGGGGTACCTTCTATTTGGATGGGAATCTACCAAGCTATGAAAAAGAACCCGCCCACTGAGAAACTGACCCTTCAAGAATATCTCGTTGGCGGCTCTGCCCTGCCAGCAAGTCTTATTGAGGCATTTGAAAAAGATTTTGGAATAAAAGGGATCCACGCTTGGGGAATGACGGAGACTTCACCTTTGGGTACAGCCTGCCGATTGCAATCAAAACATGAGCAATTATCCTATTCCGAAAAACTTAAAATCAGAGCTAAACAGGGCATAAGTTTCCCAGGATTGGAGTTAAGGGTGATCAAAGAGGATGGCTCTCTGGCTGCACGGGATGGAAAATCTATGGGAGAATTACATATTAAAGGGGCCTGGGTTATAAGCTCTTATTTTAAAACGAACAATCAAGAGAATTTTACAGATGATGGTTGGTTTAAAACTGGCGATGTGTGTACCATTGATCAAGATGGCTATATGGAAATTACAGACAGAACCAAAGATCTCATAAAAAGTGGTGGCGAATGGATATCCAGTGTAGCCTTGGAATCTGCCTTAATGTCCCATCCAAAAATAAGGGAAGCGGCCGTAATTGCGGTACCTAACAAAAAATGGGCGGAAAGACCTTTGGCTGCTATTGTTGTGGCGGATAATCAAGATAAACCTTCCGTTGATAATTTGATTGAATTTTTATCGAAAGACTTTGCCAAATACCAGGTTCCAACGAACTATGTCTTTATTTCCGAAGTGCCAAAAACCAGTGTTGGGAAATTCGACAAAAAAGTGCTTAGAAAACAATTTGCCGAAGGAAAACTGAAGTAACATAAATTGGAATCAAAAGAGCTAGTGAGCAAAGTAGCCCAACATGCAGTGCTCCCCAACCTCAAAGTAGTAACATTTATTTTGGCATTTCTGTCATGTCCGCAAATCATGGTTAGATCTCACAACTTTAAACCTTGAACCAATAGCTGAACATTGTTTCCCACTGCGCCATTAGAAAATATTCCATAATTATTTTACATAAAGTGTAATAATTCCAATAAACCGCCACTAACATAAATAAAAACCATATTGAGCAGCGATTTTTACAAAACCTCTATTTTACCTTTTTCAGGTATAATCATAAAATTATGCCGGGCATATACCAATTCTCAGGAAGATTTTGAAGATTATTACCAAGAAGTATGTTTACAGATATGGAGAAGTAAAGAAAACTTTCGTAAAGAGTCCGAATGGAGTACCTGGGTTTACAGAGTTTCGCTAAATGTTTGTTTGACGTTACTTAAGAAAAAGAAAAATAATATACAGCATTTTGTATCAGATGCCATGCCGGCTGCAGAAACTGAAAATAATTACGCCTTTTCGGATGAGTCGTTAAATCTACTTTATGATGCTATTCGACAACTATCCGAAATTGATAGAGCCATTATCATGCTCTACCTGGAAGAAAAACCATATCAGGAAATCGCCGATATACTAGGTACCAACCCAAATAATATTGGTGTACGCATAAAAAGAATTAAAACAAGACTAAAAAAAATATTGGATGGAAAAATCTATTGAAAATATATGGAAAGAAGGTTTTCTTAAAAGTGATGCATTGGTAGCTCCTAAAGTTATTAACCTTTACAATCAAAAATCAATTCATATCATTGATAAATTTAAACGAATGTTTAAAATAAACTTGATTGCTCTTGTTGCCTTTTCGTTTGTCTTTCTAATTGTATCGTATTTTGTTGGAATACCCATAATGGGTGCTATCTTTTTTGTGACACTCATTGTAGTTGTTATTATCAACAGGCGTTTGCTTAATGATTTGGAAAAAATCGACAAGGGAGTTAGTAGCTATCAATACCTGAAGGCTTTCAATCAATGGATACAAAAGCAAATATCTGTCAATAAGAAAATTTCAACCTTTTTGTACCCAATTATACTTATGTCGATCATTTTAGGTTTTTGGTATAAGGATGCTGCGGGTATACCTTTAGGGAAAAGGCTTGTGGATGAGCTTATAATCAATTTCCCAAATATCTATCTTGTTCAAGGGATACCGTTAATAGCCATTATAATTATCATTTTCACTCTAGGTGTATTGGCATATTTTGGTGGTAGAATTTACCAATGGGATTTAAACTTGGTATATGGCAGGGTGTTCAGAAAATTGGAGGAACTAATGTCGGAAATGGAAGAATTGAAAAAATAACATTTCTTAATGCCCCTTGTTTAAAAGCTTTTCAAATTTTACCTAAAAAAACAAGTTTACCTGTAATAAATTTTGTTTAGAGCCACTAACCAAGAAAGCATCAAAAATTATGACACTAAAAAATGCACTTCAGGTATTTGAAAGTTTAGTATCAAAGACGAATAAAAAATCTGAAATTAAGGTTTACCAAGAGTTTATTCAAATTATAAATAGTTTGGAGCAAAGAAATTTATCTGCAGCAGAAATTGCCGCTATACAAGCGAAGCTTACTGCCTTTAATTTGGAATCTGATCCTAAGAACAGAATAAAATTCTTTAAGAAAGCACTTGGACAGTTCAAGAAATACTTAAAGGACTATTTATCATTAACTTCCAAAGGTTACTATAGCAGTTTGGGCATTGGTTTGGGAATGAATTTAGGAATTCTTTTTGGAATCGTGATATTGTCGGGATTAGAGCGGTCTTTAGGTATTTCGTTGGGAATTTCTTTGGGGATGATATTTGGCTTAATTATTGGCCAATCCATGGACGCCAAGGCTACAAGGGAGGACAAGGTGTTGTAGCCGAAACAAGCATGTATAGCTGCTACAAAAATTGACCTATAAGGGACATCAGTTTGCCTATACTTCCATATTAGAAGATGAAAGTCAATTACCTCAGGGCAGGCCTACCTGCCGGTAGGCAGGCAAGCGTCGGAGAATTTTAATCTCGTTTATCGAGTAAAATCTAATGACTAAGACAATGTATGCCTGCCCCAGGAAAAACCGGTCCAAGCATTTTTCAAAGGCTCATATAAAATTAATTACATAAGGGTTGCGCTTAATTGCAAGGAACTTTGCGCAACTATTGTTCACGGGTTAAATGTATTTTATCCGCCCATTTCAGCCATTTTCATTCCCACATGACTAATTACTTCATTGAACTCTTTTGATGGGTTAAAATCGATCATTTTTACATCTTCCTGAACGATCGCAGTATGACCCGATGGCATGTAAAAAACATCGCCTTTTTCCAATAATTCTTTTTTCCCATCATCGTAGATGACCATCATGGATCCCTCTAGGATATAACCCCAATGAGGACAATGACAGCTATCATTGTTTAATCCCTGTAAGAGCGGTGTAAAATCTGTGCCTTTTGGCAATTCATTGAAACAAACGGTCATTCCCCCAAAATCGGGCAGGGCCCTCATGGTAGTATCCGGTGCTTGCATGGTTGTTGGAATACTTTCCTTTCTAATTTTCATAATAGTAAATGTTTAGTGTACAGTAAGTTACAAAAAATATATTACGCTGAACAATGATCAAAATTATCTTCCACAATCCATTCAAGCGGCCTGCCTAGGCTTTAATCCCTCATATTTATTAACTTAGAGTGCGGTTACATAAACCCATGTATCAGCGCAGAAAGGGTCTATAACATATGGCCAAGCCCTTGGGTCCAAATGTGGCTGGATCGCACAATTAGTACAGTGTGGATAGAAGTGCTATTGGGTTAAGGATTTAAAAAAGTAATCACTTACTAAGAAAATGGATAATTGGAACTAAAACTTTTATAATGAAAACAACACCAGAACACGATGAGCGGATAGCGAAAATGACCTTCAGTTCAGTGTACCCGCACTATATCACCAAAGTAGAAAAAAAAGGTAGGACGAAAGACGAATTGCATCAAGTAATAGAATGGCTAACAGGTTTTGATGAAAAGCAGCTAAAAGTACTTATAGCTGAAAAGGTCACTTTTACCACCTTCTTTGACAAAGCAACATTACATCCCAATGCCCCTCTCATTAAGGGTGTTATCTGCGGTTATAGGATCGAAGAAATTGAAACCCCCTTAACGCAACAAGTACGCTATTTGGACAAGTTGGTGGATGAATTGGCCAAGGGAAGAAAGATGGAGAAGATATTACGAACTGTGTAGACAGACTGTACTTTAGGATATTAGCCATAATACAAAGATTCTCTACTTACTGCCTTTTCATTGCTGCTATTTATAGATAGTGCAAAAAGCCCTGGCCCATAGACCAGACGGAAACGTAGCAGCCGTTTATAGCATAGCCCTTTGTACAGCATACATAAAGAGAATCAGCAAACCCTTAAAAATTATTATGCAAATTACACGAAATGGAAATTTTAAGCTTTATATGCCGATTTTTTTTATTACCGCATTATTTGGGTGTAATGATAAATCGAACATAAAGCAAACCTTTGATGTCATAATTGATACAGACCTTGGGGGTGATCCGGATGATATACAATCATTGTTTAGGGCAGTTCATTAC
Source organism: Arenibacter sp. F20364 (assembly GCF_023015905.1). Lineage (GTDB taxonomy): Bacteria > Bacteroidota > Bacteroidia > Flavobacteriales > Flavobacteriaceae > Arenibacter. Next base: position 86,523 of record NZ_JALKBD010000019.1, read on the forward strand.
AGTGATGTAATCAAAATAAAAGGTATTGTTTCCACACCTAATACCGATAAACACCATCATATATGGGATACCATCAAAAATACCGTACTTATAGATAACTGGATTCAACGAATTGATGTTGAACATTTGCGGCAAAACGGATATGGGGAATTAATGCGCGAAAAAGAATTGATCACCACTATAAAAGCTGGCGCAGACAAACCGGGCGGTCCTGCGGCTAACAATAGCACAGAGGGTTCAGAATGGATACTCCGAACAGCCAGAAAATACTCCAAAGAAAATCCAATTTGGATATTGGTCTGGGGAAGTTTAACAACAACAGCCCAAGCATTATACGATGCTCCTGATATTGCCGATAAAATCAGGATTTATTCTATAGGTTCTTCAAACACATTGCACGATACTGCCAGCAGGGATTTCGTATATAATTTCTTAAAAAACGATTACCCTAAACTATGGTGGATCGAGAATGGCATCCTTCCCAAAGGCAGTCACGAAACTTTTCGAGGTGTTTATCAATCAGGAATTCAAGATGGAGAATGGTCATTCACTAAATTTACAGATTTCAATATTCGGAACCACGGATCAAATCACAATGGTTTATTTAAAGAGAAAAGTGGAGATGTATTTCCCTTGGCAAATTATCCAAAAAACAGTTTGAAAGAAGGCGATAGCCCTTCACTTTTATATTTAATTTCACCAGTAATTGGGGACGTGGGCAATGTTGATGATCCAACTCAGGAAAGCTGGGGTGGTCAGTTTATGCAATTTGATAGTATAAACTACCCAAACTATTATATTGATCTTAACAAATCGCCTGAAGAGTGTCAAATGACCATTGGAAAATGGCGATACGATATATTACGCGATTGGAAAATTCGCTGGGACAGGTATGAAATAAAATGATTGAAGGCACCAACCGGGCAAATACAATAAATGTATATTAACATTCAACTAAAAGCGGTCAATGCTATATAGGCATGGACAATTTTTGAACCTTGAACTTTTAAACTTACCCAAGAATGCAATTAAGCAAATTCAATACCTATTTTTTTCTATCTTAGAGGAGTTATTATGAGTAATAGTGTAATACTCCCCCCTCTTTACACCGTCAAATAATTTTTCAGCATGTTATAATATGTTAGGTCCCGAATTATCTGCACTTATAAACAGTGTTAGATAAGAATATAGTTTACAATAACTTTATCCTTTATGGCAACAAACGAAAAAGCAAGAACTTATAGAAGATGAAGCTGAACATCAAACCAGATTGCGGTAACTCGCCAAAAAAGGCTTTGGTAAAAAATCTTACTATCCTCTTTTCTTCATATGATATTGAAAAAGCAATGGATTTCCTAGATGATAATGTAAAATGGACCTTAGTAGGTGACGAATCTATTATTGGCAAGAAGCAATTTAGAACTGCTTTAGAAGAAATGAGCCAAAATAAAGCCCTCGAATTGACTATCCATAGCATCATAACCCATGGAAAAGAAGCAGCCGTTAATGGAGAAATGGTCATGGAGGACGGGAACATTTTCGCATTTTCGGACTTCTATGAGTTTTCAAGTGCCAAGGGAGACAGCGTCAAATCAATTGTTTCTTATGTAATTCAAAAAAATAAAAAGCCCGTTGTTGATACAACCTAAAAGGCAATAGCACAGACAAAAAACCTAGATTTTGGGCTTTATTAAAAGAAAAGATAATGTATAAATGTTGGGGGACCATAAAAAAGTCACTCCAATTTTCGAAAAACTTAAATAAAAAATATTTCATAAATCAACTAAAACTACAATCATGGAAAACAACCAAAACATTCAAGTCATTGACCATCTTTACAAAGCTTTCGCAACTGGAGATATCCCTACAGTTCTCGGATCCATGTCGCCTGATATTACATGGAACGAAGCCGAGGGCAATTCTCTGGCAGATGGCAATCCTTACATTGGTCCGGATGCCATTCTAAACGGTGTTTTTGCGCGTCTAGGTGACAAGCACGAGTATTTTAATTTGGTAGACATTGAACTTCACAATATGAGCGACAATAAGGTTTTGGCAACCCTACGTTATGACGGAAAAGTTAAATCTACGGGCAAGGCCTATAATGCCCAGGTAGCACATTTATGGACCATGAATGGCGAAGGAAAAATTAAGGCATTTCAGCAATATGTTGACACCAAGAAGTTGGCAGATTCTGGAGCGTAATTTAATCAAGAAAACTATTATTAATATTTCACGGATTAGGAAGGAGCTAGCAATTTACGGAAGCATAACATTGCGCAAAAATATTTGCACCAGTTTTGGGCTTAAACAAATGCAGCATGGGGCTATCCGACAAGTGCAACGTCCTGATTTAATTTGAAAACATGACGAAAGAACGAATAAAAAACATACTCAGAATTCTATTTATAATGGCAAGTATAGGTTCGTTGTACTTTGTGCCATGGATTTTGGTTAAGGCTTGGATATTACCCTTGCCAGATACGGTGCAAGAACAAGTAGATGAGGCCATTAGCCATGGGTTTGATGGTATGATCGTTTATGTTGATGAAGACGGCAAACCACCGGCGTTTTATACCGCTGGCTGGAAAGACCGCGAAAATAAAATCCCGGCCGACCCCAATGCCCTATTCAAGATTGCCAGTATTAGCAAGTTGTATACTGCTGTAGCGGCTACTAAATTGGTCAAAGAAAAGCGTTTGTCTTTTGATAAAACACTCGTTGATTATCTTCCAGAACTTAAAGGTAGAATTGAAAATGTTGAAGAAATTACCTTGAGGATGATGATTCAACACCGTTCTGGTATTCCAAATTTCACAGATAATCCAGCTTATTGGGAAAACGAACAGGAACATGGTAAAAACCCCCTAGATTTTGCCCTTGACCTACCAGCCAGTTTTAAACCTAATGAAGGATATGAATATTCAAACACGAATTATTTATTGCTACGTAGGATTATGGATGATGTTTTAGGGTATAGCCACAATCAGTATATCAAAGAGAAAATATTGATTCCCCTAGAGCTGAAAAACACTTTTTTTTCGATTACTGAAGTCGATTTAGACGATGTTATGAGTGGATATTATGTGGGGTATGAGGAAGACTTTAAAGCTCGTGAATATGGAATGTTGGCTACAGCAGAGGATATAGGTATATTCTTGCGAGCCTTAAACGATAGTTCTATATTTGACGAGGGTGAACAGGAAATCTATCCTTATGAATATAATCATGGAGGTTTGGTTGTTGGCTATCAAAGCCTTGCAGAATATCACAAGGATATAGACGCGGTGGTGGTTCAATTTATAAATACCACCGATTTTGAAGGCTACGAATGGAACTTGTCGGAGATCGTAATAAACAGGATCGTAAAAATTCTAAGGCGCAACAAAAGCTCGTAATATGAAACATTCCGTATTCTAGCTGCGCAAAGACTCCCACCTTTGAGCACTCCCCTACTTCGATTTCTACACCACATAATCTTCGATGAGACTTTGAGTTTGAACATATTATTATCTCCGGTCAAGACTTTGAACATAATAATCTTGAACTTTGAACCTTGAATCTGAAATACCATTCATCGTATAAAATCGTATTTCATCGATTAAGGAAAACCAAATACTTATATTGGCTATCTTAGAAGATGGAAAGCATTCCCTTGGCTGTAGTATTTCCCCCCGCTTTACATCCACAAAAATTTTATGATAGTATTAGGATTTATAATACTCTTTTATGTGCTGTATAACCCATAGCTCCACATCTTTATAGGTGGGCATAAATTAGAAGCATAGTAACAAGTTACTTTATCCGTATGTTGCAGCATATGATAAAAACGTGCCTAAAATGAAAACTGGAATAGTAACTGGGTGTAGTAGAGGAATTGGATTGGCAACAGTTAATCTACTAACTGAAAATGATAATATAAAAATTATTGGAACTTCCACTTCAGGAAATTCCCCAATTTCAAAATCAAACTTTGAATGTTATAGATTAAATCTTGCTGAAAGTAAATCGATAAAGAACTTCATTAATATTATTGGCAGTAAAAAAATTGATTTTCTTATTAATAATGCTGGAATTTTATTAGAAAAATGGAATGAATCAGCAATAAACTTCGAACATTTAAAACAGACATTTAATGTAAATCTATTCGGAACAATTGAGTTAACTGAAAAACTGATTTCGAATTTTAATAAAAACGGACACATAATTAATGTTACTTCAGATTGGGGTTCGTTCAGTGAAAAGAATTTTGATGAATTTCAACCACAATATAAAATGTCAAAATCTGCCTTGAATATGTATACAAAGCTACTGGCAAAAAGACTTGAAAAACATAATATTATTGTTTCGTCTATTGATCCTGGATGGACTCAAACCGATATGGGTGGAAGTGAAGCCTCAAGAAAACCCACTGAAGTTGCTAATGACATTAAAAATTTATTGGATAAAATGCCTAAAAGTGGAAACTTTTGGCATCGAGGAAAAATAAGAGAATGGTAAAATACGCAACACAATAATGGCTATAGGTAACCAGCCCGACAAGCTGGTCTGGCGGATTGCCACTACTCACCTACTTTGAAAAATATGGGCAAATTTTTTCTTTTCTTGTTTTTAACAACTTTTATGGCTTTGTCCCTACAGGCACAAAACAACATTTGGAATAGGCATGTGATTGATTCTACATTAAGTGGAGCTGACGGAGTAAGGTTAGCTGACGTAAATAATGACAACCTGATGGATATTACTACTGGCTGGGAAGAAGGCGGTTATACTAAGGTCTATGTTCATCCAGGCTACAATTTGACAACGCAAAAATGGCCATCGGTCATAGTAGGCAAGACTCCTGATGTTGAAGATGCCGTTTTTGTTGACATTGATAATGATGGAAGGATTGATGTGGTCAGTAGCACGGAAGGGAAAAATAGAAAAATATATTTCAACTGGGCTCCTACAGATCCCCTTGACTATCTGGATTCCTCAAAATGGAATACGCAGACGCTCCCTGCCTCTGATGGTCCCGTGCAATGGATGTTTGCATTCCCTGCTCAAATAGATGGAAAAAATGGAAATGATTTAGTCGTCGGTTCTAAAAACAAAGAAGCAAAGATCGGTTGGTTTCAGGCACCAACAAATACTCGAAATCTTTCTGACTGGAAATGGTATCCCATTGGTTCAGCAACATGGATTATGTCCATTATTATCAGAGATATGGATAATGACGGGGACATGGATATAGTTACCTCCGATCGCAAACCAGGTGCAACCAATGGGGTTCGATGGTTGGAGAATCCTGGTAAAATCGAAAATCAAAAACAAGAGTGGGATAATCATTTAATTGGCTGTGAGGGTTTAGAGGTTATGTTCATGGACATGGCCGATATGGATGGTGATGGACTTGAAGATGCCATTGTTACGGAATATACCAACCAAAAAATTGTTTATATGAAGCGGTTAAATAAAAATGGTTTGGAATGGAAGAGTTATAATATTCATATTCCAAAAATCACTGGAAGAGCAAAGGCCGTTAAAATTGGAGATATTGATGGGGATGGAAATCCCGATATTGTACACTCCACAAATACATTGAACGATCCTAATAAATCTGGAATATATTGGTTATCGTACAGAAATAATCCAAGTGATCCCATGTGGGATTGGCATGAACTCAGTGGGCCAAAAGGTATTAAGTTTGATAGGATAGAGCTACTGGATTTAGATGGCGATGGTGACTTGGATGTTCTCACTTGTGAGGAAAACTATGGAGCGAATAGTCAAGGTTTAGGTGTAATTTGGTACGAAAACCCATTTAATAAAGCAGTAAACAATAGATAATATACATTAAAGCGAATTTTATCTGGAATACTGTAAATACTTCAAAATCAAATATGGCAAGAATTAGATTTGGTGTAAGAAATATGAGGTCAAAAGTGTACCCTATTGGTTATTTTTCAATTAGGAATGAAGAGGTAGAAAGTTATTCGTTAGAATATGATAAACTCGATCTATGGAATTGGAACAAATCCTTAAATGTTACAGTACCTCAAATTGAAAAAAGGGTCAATTATTTTCATATTATGTTTATCCCTATTTTTTCAACTTCGGTTGATTGGACAACTCGAAAGGCGGATGGGAAAATTTATTATAGCAATAAAAAATGTAAGGACAGAATAATTACTAAAATTGGAAAAAAGCGATTTGGTCATTGGTATTTTAATCTAATACCTTTTACAGCCCTATTGGCTTTTATTTTTTTTCTATCAGAATCATTATTAGTCCCAACAATCAAAAAATCCTATAATCGCTATGAAAAGAAAGCTGAATTAGAAGAATATTTAGAAAATTTAGAAGTATCAATTGGAGAAAAGTATTATAGAAATACAGAAACCCTTAAAACGTTAGACCCTGGTCATTTTATCGAGTTTCAATATTTAGGTATTTATGGAAATAATAAAGAAGCTTTACTTCCTTACTCTATTTATGCAAGAGTTAACTCAATAAATAAGGATAGAATAAAACTTGATTTTTTGCCCGACCAGATTGACCAAATGAATTTGCCCTATAATAGTTTGCTAAGATTATTTAAAAAAGAAAACATTGAACAAAAACATTCAAGTATTGATTCAATTTCGATGCTAATACCTAAAAATATTGAAGAAGTCCAGAAATTGAGGAAAAATCACACTAAAAACATTGTTAACAATATACAAGCAAATTAATAAATCCTGGTATTAAAAGCCCCCCACTGGCGTAAGCATCACGCCTGGCTGACGGCGAGGCAGGCTTGTGCCCAGACAGACATAATGCGGGCCCATGCCAAAACAACACAGAACAACACATTATAACAATATGAAATACACCTATTTAACAATAATCCTTTTAATTCTAATTGGTGGGTGTAAACCTTCCGAAAAACTGGTAGAAAAGCAGGGGACCGACCAAGATGTCATAAATTTTCTGTTCCAAGATTATATGGGTGAAAAGCCCAGCGCTAGTTTCATTGTTATAAAAGATGGTGAAATAAAAGATTGTCAAAGTTTTGGATATGCCGATTTAGAAAATAAAATCCCTGCCACTTGTGAGACAAATTATAGATTGGCATCGGTTACAAAACAGTTTACCGCCATGGGGATTTTGGTTTTAATACAGCAAGGCAAACTAAATTATAAAACCAAACTGAATGAAGTGATTGCTGAATTTCCAGATTACGGGAAAGAAATTACTGTACAACATTTAATGACACATAGGTCAGGTTTGCAAGACTATTCCAAACTATATCCAAATGATGCAGAAAAACAGCTCGTTGACAAGGATGTTCTGAACCTGCTCATGGCCCAAGACAGCCTTTTGTTTCCTGCTAATTCCAAATATGAATACAGTAATTCCGGCTATGCTGTTTTGGCAATGATTATAGAACGGGTTTCGGGCAAAACTTTTAAAGAATTTATGAAAGATGAGATTTTTGAAAAAATAGGTATGACCAATAGCACTGTTTACCAAAAAGGGCTACCCATTAAAAATCGTGCTTATGGTTATAAATCCAATGACAGCATTTATGAAAATATAGACCAAAATACTTGGTCGGCCATTCTGGGAGATGGCGGTGTTTACTCCTCGGTCAATGATTATTTACACTGGGATAGAAGTTTATACAATGAATCATTGGTAAGTACAGCCTTGTTAAACGATGCTTTTACAACTTGGGAAGAACATGGAAAAACCGAGGACAATGGCTATGGTTTTGGATGGCGAATCGACATAAAAAATAACAGGAAATATTTAATGCATGCCGGTAGTACCACAGGTTTTCTAAATTTTTCCGTACGGATTCCTTCCGAGAAAATTGCAGTAGTCATATATACCAATACCGTGGATTATGGAGGCTTGGGACGCAAAGCGTATTTTTTAGCAAGTTATTATTCCGAAGGTAAAATTCCTACCCCGGCCGATGTATGGCTTGAGAAGGACATTGAAGAAAATGGATTGGAAAATTTGACCACCAAATTCAAGGAACTTAAAGGCAACCCTACCAAATATGATATTGTAGAAAAAGATTTGGTGAGTTTAGGATTTAGCTATTTGAAAAAAGAACCCTCAAAATCATTGAAAATATTGGAATTGGTCCAAACAGAATTCCCAAATTATTTTGGAGGGTATTTTGGATTGGCCCAATACTATAGAACGAATGGTAACCATGAAAAAGCGGTTGAATATTTCAAAAAAGTTCCTGAATTGGCAACCAGCGAAGAGCAAAACTTAATAGACTATTCTGAAAAAATGATCAAGGAATTGAGCAATTAAAACGATACCTTGTAAAATATAACTGACAATGACTTTTAGAAAGGTTTGTGTTTATTTGTAAAGCTTGTCAAAACCGTAGATAACCATTAATTAATAAAACCACTATGAAAAAATCATTTTACACATACCTACTGTTTATAGTACTTGTAGGACAAGTTTCCTGTAAATCCAACCAGAAAAATGAAAAAGTTGAAAGTGCTCAATCAATACCAAATGTATCCACGGAAGCCAAAGCTGAAGTAGTTAATGATGCCAAAGAATGGCTGGGATTGATTTATGATAATAATTACTCCCAAAGCTGGGATAATGCCGCTTCCCTATTTCAAAAAGCGGTTACAAAAGAACAATGGACGCAACAGTTAAGTGGTATTGTGCCTCCTTTAGGTAAAGTAATTAGTAGGGAGGTAATTTCGGCGGAATACCATACGGAACTTCCTGGTGCACCTGATGGGGAGTATATAGTTATCCAATTTAAAACATCGTTTGAGAATAAAAACGAGAGTATAGAGACCGTTACCCAAATGAAGGATGGCGACCAATGGAAGGTTTCCGGGTATTTTATTAAGTAGGGTGAGTTTGATTGATTTTTAATTGTTCATGAGTTGTTTAGGGTAAGGTTGTCCGGTCGAGCAGTCGAGACCTCAATTAAAACTAAATTGCCGAAAACCTCGCGACTGCGCTCGAGGGGACAGAAACTGTAGCTTTAATTAATTGATCTATAATTATTTGTATTTAATTTTAAATTGATTCACATTAAAAAAGGAACTGTAGGATCGTATTGCTGCCTGAAAAATTAGGCTATTTACATTATCAACCCTATTAACCAAATACAACTTTATAAATTAAATTCCAGCAAGAACATGAACGAAACAATTACTTTAAGAAATAGCCCAAAACTGGATATTAGCCTTCAAAAAGATATGTTCGAATTAGTGGACCAACTGACTCCCAAGAACAATGGAAGCTATGACTATGGCAGTTTAAAGTCGGTCCGATTAAACAAAGGCTGGCTGCTATCTCTTCTAAGTTACATTCCTTTTTTCTGGACAGTACCCTTTGAACCGGGATTTAGAAACAGAACGCATTTAAATATTAAACTGGCAGGGAAGACCCTAAAAATATGGTTAGCGGGATCTGATATGGACAAAGCCGCCAGTATAAAGCAAACATTGAACGGTAAAAAAGCATGATTTCAAGATTATTAATTTCTTTCACGGTATTGTTAATAACTGCCTTAGGCTTTAACGCTTATGCCCAAGACCGCCCCAATATCCTTTTTGCCATAAGTGATGATCAGTCATTTTTCCATACCGGCTTTGAAGGTTCAAAGTTTGTAAAAACACCTGCCTTTGACAGGATTGCCCGTGAGGGGGTTTATTTCTCCAACTGTTATGCAGGGTCTCCGGGTTGCGCACTTTCTAGAAGTGCCATTATAACCGGGAGACATCATTGGCAAAATGAACAGGCCGGGCAACACGCTTCGGCCTGGTTAAAGAAGTATGTGCCCTTTGTTGATCTGCTCCAAGAAAATGGGTATTCCACAGGAAGAACGGGAAAAGGAGTTGGCCCTTTCCAATATGCCCGTACGCAAGCAGATTCGCTTTGGCGGAAAAATGATGCCGCTGGAGTTTCGCATAGCGAAATTAGATATGAAGAGCAAAACGATGAACGATTTGCACAAGGCATCAACACCACCAATTACTTTGGGAATTTTAAATATTTCGTTGAAAACATTAAAAAAGACAAACCCTTTTTTTTCTGGTATGGCGGTTATGAGCCCCATAGAAGTTATGAAAAAGGGTCCTGGAAAAATATGTCCAAAAAATTGGAGGAAGTGAAGGTGCCGGATTTTCTTCCCGATAATGACGAGATAAGGGGAGATTTATTGGATTATGCGGTTGAAATTGAGTGGTTTGACCTTCATCTTCAAAGAATGCTGGAATATTTGGAAGAAATTGGAGAATTGGAAAACACTATTGTTATTGTAACGGCCGATAATGGCATGCCTTTTCCAAGGGCCAAGGCCAATAGTTATGAATACGGAGTACATGTTCCTTTAGCCATAAGATATCCAAGGCAATTTCCAGGAAATAGAGTGGTTGAGGACCCAATAGGTTTTATTGATCTGGCACCAACAATTCTTGAAATGACCAATACCTCATCCCAAGGCATGCTCCCTATTACCGGAAAAAGTATATTGGAGCTGTTGCAATCAAAGGAAAACGGTGTATTGTCCAAAACGGAAAGAACGGCATATTCCGGGAGGGAACGCCACTCCTCGTCCAGGTATTTAAATTGGGGCTACCCTCAAAGGTCTATTCGAAAAAGAGATTATCTCTTTATTTGGAACATGAAACCCGACAGATGGCCGGCTGGTGCCCCACAAAAATTTGCAGAAAATGATTCCCAGCAATTGCTTCCCTTGTATGGGCTGGATGAGAACAATACCTATATGAATAACAGTGGCTTTACCGATATTGATGATTGCCCAACAAAAACCTACCTTATAGAAAATCATGGAGATAGCGCCATTTCACCCTTTTTCGATTTAGCCGTTGATAAACGTCCCGAGTATGAACTTTACAATGTACAGCAAGATCCTTCTTGTTTAAAAAACTTATCGGGAACACCCTCATTCAAAAAGGTTGAAAAGGCCTTGAAAACCGAACTATTGGGGGAACTCAAAAAATCCAATGACCCACGTATCTCAGGTCCCGATCCCGAAGTATTTGATAGTTACAAGCGATATTCTCCAATGAGAAAGTTCCCTAAACCCGGTTCCGTAAATTAATTGCAAATTAAAGAAGAGATAAACTCATTAGAAACTGGACTATTTTCTATTTTTGATCTAGTCTCTAGCTTCTAAACTCTTGGTTCGTTACTGACTAGTGTCCACCAAAAAGTGTTCACTGAAAACCCTTCTCGATACAATTTTGCTCCACTTCGTTATGCAAAATCACTCGAAGTGACGACTTTCAACTTTTAGACATTGAACATAAGTATTGTTTATTCCTAATTGTTAATTGTTTCAGCTGCTGCCTACTGATTACTCTACACTGAATACTGTTCAACAGCATCTCACCATTCTATAAGTTCCAGATCTATAGGTTCATCAAAGCCCTTTAGCATCTGAGGACCCAGGGAGGTAAAGGAGACACCCTTACCAATACAAAGATCCTTGACCACCTTGGCTGTAATAATTTGACCCGAATCGCCATAACTGCAGATACGGGCTACTAGGTTCACTGTTGAGCCAAATAGCGCATCACCATCCTGCACCGGCTCTCCTGCACCAATCCCGATCCTGGCCTGTAGCAAAATGCCATCTTCTCGGGATTCATTGTATTTGGATAATTGGCGCTGGATTTCTACCGCACAGACCGAAGCCGTATAGGCAGACCTAAAACTTGTGAGGAATCCGTTTCCCGCCCTATCCACTTCGCGCCCTCCGTAATCTACAAGTGCCTTACGGACGACGTCCCTGTAGGTATGTACCAGGTCCAGGGCCCTGGTATCGCCCAAGGCTTTGGTAATGTCCGTGGAACTCACCATATCAATGAACATAATGGCTCTAAACGGACTCTCGGTCATGGGTTTACCGTCCTCTTTCTCGGGATCGATAACCCTGCCAAGAAATTGGGCTACGGCCGAACTGTCCACTTCAATGATCTGGTTGGGTATAAGACCGTGAGCTTCTTGATGCATCCCTCGAACGGCAGCAGCCGATGGTGCTTCAATAAGACAAAAAGCCACGCCTTTTTCCTCATCATGCCAATAGGTCAGTGCTTTGCAATGATGCCTTGATTGGATTTTCATATCTTCATGATGAGCTTTGGCCACCTCTTCAGGACTGGCTCCTTCGATATAATGTCGATCCATAAATAGTGGCATAATTTCTTTGTTTTAGAATGGGGGAAGATAAGGTAATGCCGGGTCAAGAGTACAAATCCAACCAACTTCAAAAGGTCATAACAGCATGACCACCGGCCTAATAAAGATACCAATTTATTATTTACAATGATTCGAAAAGGAGGAAATCATTCTCATTGGCCCTTAAATTTGCAGTCCAGAACAGCCGTAATTGGGGTAGCAACTAGACCGATGTGCGAATATATAACCTGGACCGATAGGTTATTGGAATCTAGAAACTGGACTGTTTTTGTCTAGTCTCTAGCTTCTAGGCTCTTGGCTCGTTACTGACTAGTGTCCACCGAAAACTGTTCACTGAAAACCCTTGTCGATACAATTTTGCTCCACTTCGTTATGCAAAATTACTCGAAGTGACGACTTTCAACTTTTAGACATTGAACATAAGTATTGTTTATTGTTAATTGTTTCACTGCTGCCCACTGACCATGAATACTGAATACTGATTACTGATTACTGACATTAAAACCCTCTGGTATATGAAAGTATAACATACTGATGGGGTTTGGCCTGCTCAAATTCCGGTGTATTATAACGTACCCCTACCCAATACTCATTTTTCCCGTAGCGAAATTGAAAATCGAAACCTGCATAGACTACAGTATTTTTTGAGGCCACCAATAAAACAGAATCGTCGCCCAAGGCATTGCCTTCCAAAAGTGCATTATAGCCCACAAAACGATATCCGCCACGCAATGCGAAGAATATTTCCTTATCCGTAGATCCTATTTGGTGGTGGGCTACACTGGAGGATAAATGATTTCGTCTCCCAAAGTAGGCCACCAATTCCTGATGTATATACATATCCCTGGTACCAAAGGCCAATTGGGGCTGTGCCGCTATATAAATGCTAAATGGGTTGGGAGCCAATTGCCATTCGTAAAGGTATCTGGTATACAGGTTGTAATGCACACTATTTTCCATCTCCCCTACCCAAGTCGGTGCTTCGGTTTTTATGACCGAATGGTGGTACCATCTTTGAAAACTACCTGCTCCTGAAGCCTTTCCTGCAAGGCCGAGGAGAAAATTAGCGCCAAACAAGCTGTTTTGACTGACTAGGGACCATCCCACCTTGAATGCCAAAAATCCAACATAGGCCCTATCCAATTTTTCAACTTCGTCGGTTATAAGATAGGAAGGGGTGATAATTTCTTGCCCTAAGGAAAACATCAACTGTTCATTTTCGGAATTAAAAAATCCCTTTTTCAAACGGTGCCTGTAAGTTAAAAATGATCCGGCAGTATAATACCTATCCGTAAGCAATATAAAATCATTGTCGTGCCGAAACCCAATTTGATGCTTAATAGTTTTTTCAGCCTGAGCTTCAGGTCTTTCTTGTGCCATGGAAATATGGGTCCCACCAAAAAAACATAAAAAAGGGACAAAATAAGAAATACCCTTTTTTAATCCTGTGGGCCACATTACGATTGTTTTTTGGACTAGATTCAACTTGGTCGTGTTGTTTTGGCCCGGAAAAAGTACAAATAAATAGCTAGAAAAATAAGGGGAAAGCCGTCGAAATTTTAGAATCTGGACCGAGGTGCAAATAGAGAAACAATACCGTTGAGTTGTTAGATTCTAGAAACAAGATTTTTTAAATCCAGGCTATTGGCTCCTGTCAACTCATTAGTCCACTGACCACTGTTTACTGACCACTGATGACTGTCCACTGTTTACACATTTCTAATTACTTCCCATTGATCCACTTCCTAAGCTGGCATATCCGGTAACTTCCAACCCTCTCTATAGGTATGTTTAATCAGTTCGTTCGCAAAGGAATTGGCGTCCACCGGGTCTGTCCACTCCTTTTCAAATTGTGGTCGACCATCCTTCATCACAAAATTATCCCTGATGACTGTTTTGATAGTTTCATTGTTGCCGATATTGGTAAAACGCATATTCTCACCATCCCAATTCAGTATTTTGTCCAAAGCTTGCAAGCGCACCGCCAAGACACCCATTACCACCATTTCGTTAAAAGGACCAGCCTCGGAAAAATCGGAGGTACAAGGCTTGCGGTTCTCGGCACTTTCTTTACAGGCCCTTACCCAGTCCATCTCATGTCCTCCCCTATTCCATGCTTTTCCAATCTCTTTTTCTACTCTACGCTCCGTCTCGGCCACTTTGGGAAGGTCCCTTCCTAAAATTTCGGGTTCCACTCCATAACAGCCTGCATGCAAAATACCTTTGGTACCATAAAAGAAAGTGCCACCACCAGATTTGTTGGGATTTTTTCCGCTTGGCCAATTCTTTGGCAGGTAGGGCTTAATTCCGCCATCGTACCAAGAGACATCCACCTCTGGCAATTTGATCTTGCCTTTCCTGCCCCTATCCGGAAAGGTCATTTGTACGGACTGTGCCGTCGGGGCACTGTCCTTTAAAAGCAGGGAAGAACTCCCCTGAACTTTGGTAGGATATCCCAATTTTAAAGCCTCGAATACGGGATGAAGTATATGGCATGCCATATCTCCCAAAGCCCCGGTACCGTAGTTCCACCAGCCTCTCCAATTCCATGGGTGGTACACCTGATTGTAGGGAATAAGTTCTGCCGGACCGGTAAACAGATCCCAGTCCAAGGTATCCGGTACCCATTGTCCCTGTATAGGTGGATTTAGTCCCTGTGGCCATATGGGCCTATTGGTAAAGGATTCCACCTTGGTTATTTCCCCTATGGCACCACTCCAAATTAATTCGCAGGTCTTGGCCACTCCCTCGCCAGAGGCTCCTTGATTTCCCATCTGTGTGGCCAAATTGTGCTTCTTGGCCAATTTGGTCAGTAATCTGGACTCATAAACCGAGTGCGTAAGCGGCTTTTGTACATAAACGTGTTTTCCACGCACCATGGCATCGGCAGCTACAATGGCATGGGTATGATCGGCGGTGGCAACCAAAACGGCATCAAAATCATTGCCCATCTCGTCATACATCACTCTATAATCTTTGTATTTCTTCGCCTTGGGAAAGTGATCAAAACAATTTTTTGCGTAGCTCCAATCCACATCACACAGCCCTACAATATTCTCGCTCTCCAAATTTCTTAGGTTGCCAAACCCCATGCTTCCCACTCCTACTCCAACAATATTCAATTTATCGCTGGGCGCTTTATGTCCCAAACCAGAGATTACGTTACTTGGGAGAATACTAACTCCGGCCGCGGCCACTCCCGTTTTACTAATAAAAGATCTTCGTGTAATGGGTGAGGGACTAATTGGTTCTTTTTTCATGGTATTGGACTATTTTATTTGTTCTACTTTCCTTGACCGGGTATTACCCGCTCCCTAAATTCGGAAAAAAAATGGTTTTATGGAGTGAATAACGCAAATTTGTCATTAAAATAATATGAATTTTGTTTAGTTTAAACCCAATTATTTCCGATTTCCTATGTCTAAAACCTTGTACCGAGTCTATGTGGTAGAATTATCCAAACGTGTTTTTACCGAGAATGCGAAGTTCAGGGCTGCCAATCCCCAATTTAATGGAGTGCTGGAATGCCTCTATGTAGGCATGACCTCCAAGACTCCCAAGGAGCGATTTGAACAGCACAAGACGGGCTATAGAAACAAGAAGGGCCATAAATTATCGTCCAACATCGTACAAAAATATGGACTATATCTAAGGCCCAGTCTTTACAACCATATAGACCCTGTTCTCACCAGGGCCGAGGCCTTGGAAATAGAGGAAGGGCTGGCCATGGAACTGAGAAGGGAGCGTTATGCGGTATGGTATAATTGAGTAGGTATAGTTACTGAACAAAATTTCCTAAATTTAACCAAGCCAGAATTCTAGATGAAAAATAACCTTGTTATCCTTATTACCATTTTCTGTTTTTTATACGGCCATTCCCAAATCCTAAAACAGAACATCCCGGATAAATTAGTGGTACTCACTTTTGATGACGCCCCGGCAAGTCAATTTGAAGTGGTGGCTCCTTTATTACAGGAATTCGGTTTTGTTGCTACCTTTTTTGTGTGCGAGTTTCCCCCAAATTACAGGGACAGTACCCTATATATGAACTGGCGCCAGATCAAAGCTCTGGACAAAATGGGTTTTGAAATCGCCAATCATACCCATACCCATGCCAATGTAAGTAAACTCTCCCAATCACAATTTAATGTAGAGTTGGAATACATAGAAAACAAATGCGATTCCCTTGGGATCTCTAAACCAAGTAACTTCGCCTATCCCGGCTATGGACTAAATGCAGCTGCCCTTGAATATTTACAAATCAAGAAATACCGTTTTGCACGTGCCGGTGGTGGTAGGGCCTATGACCCTTTAGCAGATCATCCCTATCTTATTCCCAGTTGGGCCACCAATGCCGATAACAAAAGTGAAATACTGGCAGCTCTGGACCAAGCCAAAAACCAAAAGATTGTGGTACTTACCCTGCATGGTGTGCCCGATGTGGAACACCCATGGGTAACCACTCCGCCCGAACTCTTTAGGGAGTATCTGCAATATTTATCAGATCACAATTTTAAGGTGGTTTCTATACGGGATTTAGAGGCTTATATTGATGTGAATGAAGCTTTAAAAACAATAGTTCCGGACTTCAACAAAAACCTTAAAAATTAATATTCCCAATTGCAATAATGGCTTTTGGGCATATTTTAAAGTTTTGATCTTTTCCAGAGGAATAAGGAAAAAAGTATGTATATCCCACCAGAACATATCCTCATAGCAGCTGTGGAATTGTTACCTCATACCTCCGTCAAAAACATAATTTTCCAAGGAAAGCTCAATGGATTTCACTATATTTCTATAGAAAAATACCAACTCCAATACCCTCCCCCTGCCCTGTCAGAATCTTATTGGCTTGGCACCCGGTGGCACTAATAATTTGAAATGGAAGCATTAAGCAAGTTTTTGGATTTTAACCTCATCAGCATTGGGGATTATAAAATAAAAGTGTACACCCTGGTGGTAATACTACTCATTTCCCTGACCACCAAGATAATCTTGAAGTTAATAAAAACGGCTCTCTATCGCCGTTACAAAGGGGTACACTTTGATACGGCAAATACCTATGCGCTCTATCAAATTATCAAATATGTCCTATGGGTAATTGCCCTTGGATTTATTTTGGAATCCGTAGGTATTAAGGTTACCCTCTTAATAGCAGGCTCTGCAGCCCTATTGGTGGGAGTGGGATTGGGCTTGCAACAAACTTTTAACGACATCATTTCTGGGATAATACTTCTTTCCGAGAAGTCGATCAGAATTAATGACATACTGGAAATAGATGGGGATGTGGTGGAAATTCAGGAAATTGGATTAAGAACTTCCAGGGGATTGAACAGAAACGACATTTCCATCATCATTCCTAATTCCTTGATCACCACCAATAAGGTAATCAATTGGAGCCACCAGAAAAAAAAGACCCGTTTCAAGATCGGTGTTGGCGTGGCTTATGGCAGTGATGTTGATCTGGTGGTCAAAATATTGGAGGAAAGTGTTTTGGAACATCCGGATTTTGACGATACCAAAATGATAGAGGGGCGATTCATAAATTTTGGAAACTCATCCTTGGATTTTGAGGTGCTGTTTTTTAGTGAAAATGTGTTTCGGATCGAAAAGGTGAAAAGTGATATCCGAAAGATCATCAACCGGAAATTCAATGAAAACAAGATTGTAATACCCTTTCCCCAAATGGACGTGCATTTTAAATAGGGTAATGATCGCCCATGTATACCCTAGCTGCTATAAGGTTATAAAAGCCAGTATTTGTGCTAAAAGAAATGTTGGTACAAAAGGATCTTTTTTTCACTATACCCTATCAATGTTACATATGTTATAAGTTTGGTTACATATGGAGCATAAACTTTGTCTATCCTTCTATAATTTAGATAAGGCACCAAATAGGTATGGATGCTAAAATATGATGGTCTAGACTTCTTAGTAGTTCATCATACCCCCTAAATAATATGACACAGGCCAAAGTTTTAGCATAAGGGTCCAAGGAATCCCACAAAAACGGACAATAGGTTATAGCAACGCTTCAATAACAAAACTCTGAGAAAATGAAAACAAGAACAATGAGTATGATACTTTTTTTTCTACTATTGGGCAGCCCTGTGGCCTTGGCCCAGATAGATCTAATGGATGCACTGAAACAGACGGCGGAAATGCATAACGAGGAAAATGCCCAAGGACAAGAGGGCAATGGAGCGGAATCGGCAGCCTCGAGCGAAGGGCAAAATGAATGGCAGGAGGAATGGGAGAATATGATGAATGAAAATGGTGATTTATTAAATTCATTGGACACAAAATATCTGAAGTGCTTGGCAATGATGGAAATGTATGTACATGGATACTTAAAGTTAGTTAACGAACATAAAATGGGTGACCTCAGTATGTCTGCATGTGATGCCTATGGCATGCAAACCTTGGCCTTAGCTAGTTCAACGATGATAATGTACTGTCCAGAAGGAATGAAAGACGGAGAGCTGAACGATAATCAAAGAGCCCATTTAGTACTCGAATATTTTAACACAATCTACAAAAAAGAGCCTTTGTGGAGTATACACAGGTATTTAGATGGACAGTACGGACAATGGATTAGATCCGCGGGTGGCGAGTTTACTGGTGACATCCTTGATTATCATAATTATATAGCTTATTTAATGGCATTTTTCAGACCAAACTATATTATCCCCCAAACATTGAAAATTGCCGAGGATATGGAAGCTCTTGGCTGTAGTGGTTAAGGTCTTGTCCAAGCCCCGGTTTTTACACAAAAAAACTACAGTATATAGTGTTATCTGTCACGAAATATGGCCCTACGGAAACCTCCGGCCACTAAGTTGAACCTTAACATTTTAAACCATGCTATTTTGGTCCTATGCCAATATTCATGAGATTGTGGAGAGCCTTGGTTTAGGTGACAAAATAATTACTTCAAAGCAGGCCCGCCTGAATGGAACGGACAAACGCCAGAGCATTCCTATCCCGTTTGGTAAGTGAAAATAGAATCATATTAAAAAAAACAAGCTCAAAATTCACTATTTTTGGCAAAGCCTATTTTCGTCAACAACAATGGTCAACAAAAAAATTATCCCCTTTGCATTTCTGTTTTCCTATGCTTTTCACAACTAGTAATTTGTCAATTCCCCATTGAATTGGGTTCCAGAGGGAATTATTTTTAGATTACCATTTATTGGACACTATTGTGGACCTGGAGTTACAACTGCATGCCCCACAGGAGAAAAAGAGCACTAATATCCCCAATGGCTACTATCTCACCATTTTTAAAGAGGATGGCCATTACAGAATATACAATAGGGATAATTTAAGTTTTTATCTTGGCGAAGGAATGGTTTAAGTTATACCACTGAAAAAATTATTGGCGATGAAATTTCCGGCAAGGTGATCTGGCAGAATTCATTGGACCTTGGCCCAATTAGGACTAAAATCATAAAACTGCGAGTAACCATGAAGGAAGCGGATCTATATTCTTTTAAATTCAATAATTAGGCTTGAATCATTTTATGACCAAATGGCGGATCATGCCTAATTTCTGGGTATTTGGATATTTATGCAAATAACTGAGTTAACCTAAACAGGAAGAATTCTGTATTTCTAACGCCTCTGAATT
>NZ_JALKBD010000001.1 GCF_023015905.1 Arenibacter sp. F20364
ACCACGCTTACCTACCTGCACGTGGCACAATTGGGCAGGCAAAGGCCGTTCAGTCCGTTGGAGCGGCTTTACGATAAATAGGCATGGAACGCGCCGCTTACGAAGTGGCCCAGGTATTGGAACGCAACAGGGAACACCTGGCCGGCCTTTGTGCCAATAGCTGGCAGCTAAGGACCCTGCACGCCCTGCGCAAATGCCGGACCGCAGCATTGGGCGGGCATATCGACCGTTGCGACAACCCGGACTGCCATAGGCTGCACCTTAGCTACAACAGTTGCCGGAACCGCCACTGTCCCAAGTGCCAGGGACACAAACGGGAACAATGGATCAGGGCAAGGGAGGCCGAACTGCTGAACGTCCCTTACTTCCATGTGGTCTTTACCCTTCCATCGGAACTTAACAGGATATGCCTTTATGACCCCAAAACGATCTATAACCTTTTGTTCGCGACGGCCTGGCAGGTGATCAAGGGGTTTTCGTCCAACCCCAATTTTCTGGGGGCCGACCCGGGAATGGTCGCCATCCTGCATACCTGGGGCCAAAATCTGTCCCTTCACCCGCACCTGCACTGCATTGTACCGGGAGGTGGGATCTCAAGATCGGGCAAATGGAAACCCGCTAGGAACAAAGGGAAATATCTGTTCCCTGTAAAGGCAATGAGCAATGTATTTAGAGCCCGGTTCGTGGCAGGGCTGCGAAAAAGTCTGAAAAAAGAACTGCCCTGCGGATTTTGTGAAAGCCTTTTTAGAAATGAATGGGTAGTCTATTGCAAGCGTCCATTTTTAGGGCCGGCACAAGTGGTAGAATATCTTGGCCGATATACCCACAAGATTGCCATCGGTAACCATCGGATAAAGAATTTGGACGGTCAGGGCATTACTTTTTCCGTAAAGGATTACCGCCATGCAGGAAAGAAGTCCCTAATGCTGTTATCCGACAAAGAGTTCATCAGGCGGTTTGCAATGCATGTGCTCCCGAAAGGGTTCGTGCGGATACGGCATTATGGGATCCTGAGCAGTTCCAAGAAAAAAGAGTTGCTCCCAATACTGCAAAAGGTCCTGGGCGGTCAGGTGCCCAATGGACGGCCTCCCTTGAAACATCGCCGATGTCCTTACTGCCAGATCGGGATTATGGCGACCGTAGCGGTCTTCGACAGCCGTGGCCCGCCCAAAGCATGGTCGGACCGTTTGAAAAAAAGTGCCCCAAGGACAACGCTACAAGAAGCGTAAGGGGAGGCCCATGGCCAAAATTAAAATAACAGGAGGGAAAGGCCGCTCCGGAGAGTAAAATGGGCCAAGGAAATTAAAAAAGGCACCAGGACAGACCAGGAAAAGGGGCGACCACCAAATTATGGGAACCGCTCCGGCCTCAAGATCCATCTGAAAAACTCCATCAAACCATAGCAATCCCCATAGTAAGGGACAAACGGACCCGGTTCAGTCAACACTGCGTTCATGTTTGGCCGTACCGGCCACACGAACGCTTAGTTATTGTACCCAGTTTTTATTTTAAATATTCTATTAATAAATTCAGTTCTTTTTCTGTGTAATTAAATTTATGCATTGTTCCGTTATTGCCCCAAAAACCTTTAAGTTTTAATGCGTATTCATCTTTTGCTTTGAGTAAAGAATCTTGTTTGGTCAAATAAGTTTTTAAGTAAGTGGTTCCGACTTTTTCCACAACTCCAGCTAGATAGTTATGTCTCATTTCTTTTGACACGTGACATTTTCGACAATCTTCCATAAAAATTTTTTTTCCGAGTTCAAATTCAGGCGTTGTCTTTTCGGCTTGGACTACTGTTGGCTCATAATCAATTGTCTTTTGGTAAAATTCCGTAATTCCGGTTTTTTTAACCACAAAAATGAAAAGTCCGATGAGTAAAATCAGAATTATACTTGAAGCAATTAAAATCCGAAGTATAAGTTTTTTCGGGTTTTTCATTCAGATTACGGTTTTTCTCAAATTGGGTACAACTTGTTTATATAACTGTATGATACATCTTTATACCTCCAAAATGGAATAAAACTGAAGTAATAGTTCATTGTTTATTAACAGTATATAGGGTTATCCTTAAATGAATATATACCAAGTAGTGGGGGGAAGTACTTGTAGATCAAGTCCCTAAAATAGGTGTTAATTATCGTATTTTCTACGCTTTTCCATAAGATTTAGGCCCAAGCCTTATCATTTCTACGAAGTGCTATAATAATCCGATAAAATACGCAACTATTATGAGAATGGTTAATGGGTTATCTTATGAAGTTATTTGGCGGTGTTACCCACAATCATTTAAATATAGTTGATGGCTACTGATAGGTAAACCTCCTTGGGCTAACATCGAAACCTTGGTCACGGATATAAAGAAATCGCTTGCAACAGTTGCTTTAAAGATTGGTCCCCACTTGTGCAAACCGGCTACATTTTTTCATCACAAGCTACATGTTCCCACAACAATTAGGGTATAGCAACCGTTCTATACATGGTTTGCCATAACGTATAAAAAAGGGCGTGGGGATCCATTCGGCAAGCAGCATTGCATAACCATCCACACGCTACTGTCGGTAATTTACTTGTCATGACGGTCATCCACGGGCAAATAGGGACTTTAAAACAGATCAGGAAAACATTGGACGTCCATGGGATCAGTAGGTTCAATTCTACTGCCGACATCAATAGGTTCCTTAAAAACTTCGACAATGAAAGAGAGGAACTCTTCTTTAAGATCGAGCGCGATTTTGATCTGGAACTGGACAAAATGCAGGCCCAGGGGTACCACCTGGAAAAAGATTTTGATCTTTTAAAGACCACTGCCAAAGCTAATCTCAAAAACTATATAAGACGGCTGCATTCCAAATGTGACGTCTTAAGAAAACCTGCCAAGAATGCAGTTATGGAACTGCTATATTGGTATGGGTTACAATTCCTCCTCCTTATAAAGTACATCCTAGAAAAAAACTTTGACCGCATTGTAGGTCTGCGGGTACGTGGGAGTAAAAAACGGCTGGAAGTGGTCCTAAAGGCCATCAATGGGTATAGTGCCGATCGGCATGCCCTGATTTCCACACGTTGCGATGATCAATTTAGGAAGCTTCTCCATATGCGTTCGGTGGCCACCGATCTATTGCCCATGATTGCAGGGGCCGTTGGGGAAGATATGGTGGTAGGGGAACTGAAAAAATTATCCGGCAACCAGGTGTTGATCAATGATTTTTCCATTGTATTTGAAAACCCCCGCTATCATAAACAAACTAATTCGCGCATTCGTAGTATCCAAATAGACCACTTACTGATCAATACTTCCGGTATCTTTATCATCGAGACCAAAAATTGGAGCAAGGCATCCATTGCAAGCTTGGACCTTTGGTCCCCTTTACAACAGGTGCAAAGGGCAAATTTTGCGCTCTAAACCATGCTCCATGGTCATAGTACAAACACGGATCGTCTTCTAAGGGAGCACCATTGGGGAACCAAAAAAGTTCCCATTAGGAATATTTTGGCGATGATCCGTCACAGGCCCAGGGAAAAGTTCAGCAATGTCGCCGTAAAAACCCTCCAGGAACTCAATGCCTATATTGGGTATCATGAGCCCATTTTTGCGCCCGATGAGGTCCACCGGATTGCCGAATACCTACTAAAGATCAACAATAAAGGGTGTTTCACTTTCCCCGCGGGCAACCGAAAGTGATGTGTGCCCACCTAAATATGACATCGAACTCCATGCCTAAAAAGCCGCCGCCAAGCCTACTTGGAAGCGCAGCCTATAATCATGCAAAGAGGATCGGTAAGGACGATTGTTAAAACGCTAGTGCCCATGGGGGAAACTGGGGGATGGGTTTAGTTAACTGGGTGTTTTATTTCCATTCCTGTTTTAAGATACTATACACATAAGTTCCTGCACTTTCTCCATAGGATTGAACATTATAATTTCTCAACAATCCTTCTTTGACAGCTCCGAGTTGGTCTTTTCCATTTCGTTTTTTAATTCCACCCTAGTAAAAAATCCGGCAACGCAACAGTTGCATCCGAGTAAAAAGTCCATCGTACGGTTTGCATTATTTCAGCTGATTCTTCTTGTATTTTTGGATAAGTTTTTCCGCCCCTTTTAGCATAATCATATGTGAACTCGGATTTATTGTAGGTAAATTTTTATCATCAGGAAAAATAGGGTCTTGATGTTCCGTCTTTCCATAAACCTGAGAAGAAGAGATTAAAATTTGTGAATTTAAGTCATATATTGAAATTGAAACAGAAGCGCTATTACTGGAATTTTCTATTTGATTCGGGAAAGATATAGAACCAGCACCGTCACTAATAACATTTCCTCCAATATTGATAATGTAATCACAACCAGTGTCTCTTTTTAATTCTTTCAAATCCGAGTCCGATAAATCAAATTTAATTTTTGGTGCCACCAGTTTGGTACTTCGCAAATCGTTCATTTCAATCAAAGAGTCCCCAAGAATTTTTTTGAAATCTTTAAGTGAATGGTGATAGAGTTCAGTATCGAATATTTTCGAGTTTGATTGTGTTCTGTTGAGAATCCATTTCCCATTGCTAAAGTCCAATTGCTTTCCGGTATCGAAGAAATAATTGTATTTCGCACCGGCACAAGAATAAAGGGTAGAAATTATGAGTATTAAGTATATTTTTTTCATTGAAAATTTATATGCCATAATAGTTGGCAACATTATAGGATTAAATAATGTAAGACAAGGGCGCAGTTTTTTTGGTTCGCCGTTGAATTTTGAGATTTCGGTTTTGCGCTATCCTAGTGTCAAGTCAACGTTTAAATGACGGGTAAGGAATGATGGATCTTGAGTTGGGCCAAGGCGCAAAAAACGCACATAGCCGCCCGCGTGTCGCAGAAGCTTTAGCGGAGGCACTAGCTACGTAAGGATTTTTGCAACGCAGGAGCGGCTCAAGAGACACTTTAAATTACCCGTAGGTTTAGGCTTGACTGGACACTAACTATTGATTTGGATCCTTTTTATTTCTTACCAATTTAGGGAATTTTGGTTTGTGTATGGAGGATTTTTCTTTGCTTTCCTTAAGTGGTAATGATTAAATAGGAATGGCTGGCATTAATAACCGGGATATATTATTAACTGGCAGGCCACTTGGTAAGGGGAAACTAGGCTAAGGTTCAGTCAACACGGCGTTCATGTTTGGCTCCCGCAAATTTCGCGGGACAGGCCGTACCGACCACACGAACGCTTAGATATCAGCTGTAGTTATTTATTTTTCTTTGATATTGCTATTATAGTTTTCAATAATCAGTTTTGCTACCAATTCTGGATTTTGATAATATATGCCGTGGCTGTATTTTGGCAACAAAATAATTCTACTGTTATCATTGTCCTTTATCAAATCCGTGAAATGCTGTATTCTCAAATTATCGTATTCTTTCCACCAAGGCTTGAAATTAATTCCTAGATTAAGGTTCTTATTTAATTCTTCGTCTGGTTGTTCGATAGGTTTGTTATATGAAATAATTACCGTTGCAGCAATATTCCTATTCAATTCAGGTAAGTGTTGATATTCTTGAAAGTAACCCGATACACTAGATTTCAAAGCCCTTGTGGCATCATTCCTTGCTCCTTGGCCAAAACTATCATTTTCGGACATCATTTTCTGAATTAACAAAGACGTTTCCCGATAACCAGTAGCACTTTTAGATTTTATTCTTGCTTCTTCATCCTCTTCAACAGTCAACATAAAGTCGGTTGGGTCCGAAAAAACGAGCCCACAAACTTCGTTTGGGAACTTAGATGCGAATAATCTTATGTACGGTCCACCTATGGAATGCCCAACCAATAAATATGGTGGTTCAATGTTCAAGGTTGTTAATAAATTATGTAGTCGATCGGCAAGTTGAGAATCAGATGTTATTTCAGTATCTAGCTCTGATTTTCCAACTCCATTTCTAGCGTATTGAATACCCGAAATATTACTAGGTAGAAAAGGAAGAATAGGGCCAAAAGTTCCGCCACCTAATCCCGTTTCGAAAACAAGAATTGGTTCCCCTTTTTTTCTGTTTTCAATATTGAAGGATTTGTACGCTATTCTTTTGCCATCGACAACAACTAATTCGTTATCGTTATTTTGAGCATGATTTGACGGATTTAAGGCAATTACAAATAAAATGCTCAGAATTATTTTAAGTTCACTTCTCATATTTAGTGATTCAGATGTTTGTATTTTCTCCTGATGCAAAATTATTGGAGTAAATAGGAGAGAATTGAAAAAGACGTATGTCATTTTTACGCCATCTGTATGACAATGTAGGATTTAAAGAACATTTGGGACGAAGCTTAATACTTCCTTTTCTTTATTTATCTGAACTGATATATGTATTGTAATGATGATATTTGCTAACCCATAAGTTAAATAAGAGACTATTAAAATTATAGGAAATCCTCCATACCCTTTTCCTGCTAACAGGAATAGAATAACTAGGAAAAAAGGTAGTGCTAACATACTTAAAATTTGAAAATTCAAAATTTTCTTTCCAATAGTATTCATCTTTCTATCATTTCTATTCTTGAAAAATATAATTGATGGGAAAATAATATTACCAAATGGGATTACCAACATTGTTAAAACACTAAAATTCATAAGTTTCAATGTTTTTATGTTGTTTTTTACAAATAATTTGGGGTTACCTTCATCATGAAATATATCTGAGCTTTCAATGGATAAAGTTTTCGCTAAAGTTTTGAGGGTATGAGAACTTCCCGTTGACAATCCTTTTTCGATTCGCTGAATAGTTCTAATGGATATTCCAGAAGACTTTGATAACTCTTCTTGAGTCAGGTTTTTAAGTCTTCTATGCTCCTTTAAGCTATTCTTCATTGTGGTTTTCAAATTACCGTTAACATTATAGGATTAAATCAGGTAAGCCAAGGGCGCAGTTCTTTAATGTAACTATGCGGTCTCGGTTTTGCGCTATCCTTGCTACAGGGATTGGATCCTTTTTATTTTTTCCAATTTAGGGATTTTTAGTCAATAATATGCAAAGAGGTTGGACAGGAGCGGTGTTTGGCCAGCCAATTTAAGGGAAGGCACGAGCCAGTGGGGAATTTTATTTGTTTTCTTTAAAGTGGTACAATTTAAAACGGGATGGCTGGCACTGATGCATTAAAGAAAGCCTGTAAAGCGGTTTAAATAAGCTGGATTTTCTAAAAATTAGGACTTGTACAACGGCTGCCCGTGTTGGTTTTGTTGAAAGCTGGTTTGCAAAGGCCTCCAAAAATATCCGGTTACTTGCTGACCTAAAAAGAGAAACTGCCTTAAAAGGGAGTTATAGAAGTTTGTTTTTTTTATAATTTATTTGCTTGTGCAACGGTTACGTTCGTTTTATGGGACTTTAAAAAACTAGAATTTAACGTCTCACCAAACGCAGTTTCTTTTAACGAGGTGATGTACTTCATTTATTTGAACTCACTTTTCTGATACAACATAATGCTTCTTTCCATAACCGACGCGCCCGTCCCTTGAAATAGCCTCTACAACAATTATATAGTCGCCCGGAACGTCTCCATTATAAAAACGAGCCGATGCGCTTCCTGACTTATCAGTGCTCAGATGGGGTTGCCAGTGGATAAGTGCCCTAAGATCCGGCTTTTGTTCTTTGGTGGGAATCGGACTGTCGTATTTTGGGGTGTAGAATTCCATGACCGGGGAAAAGACCTCGACAGACGTATTAAAGGTGCCAGGTGTCGGCCTTATGGAAGTATTGATACCTAAACCGCCTTTGGTAACCACAGAAATGATATGTCCAAGAGATGGCGTATTCATGGGACTTACCTCTGGAAAAACACTCTGGTACAAGCTCCTAAAGGAACTGGCGTACTGGATAAGTTCTACCCGCTCTATAATTTCGGGGGACATATTGGACACCTGACCATATTGGTGTTTGTCAAGCGGTTTACCGTCGACGATCAATAAAGTCCCCTCCTTTTTTGGATTTCCCGGTACGATACCGCGTCCGGATTGATATCTTACGGCTCCATACTGTCCCGCTCTGACATGCGCAAGCATAAACCCGTCGCTATATTTTTCAATAAATACCTGATCTCCGTAATTGAAAAGAAGGATACTGTATAGCCCATAGGACCATTTTTTCTCCTTTGCCCTTAAATCATCTCCATTGACGATCCCATCTGGTTCTCCGTATTTGTCGTAAAGTTTTTTGCGCTCGGGACTTAAGAGGTTGTCGGTAACAATCACCTCGTCCAGTTGCGTAACCCCATAGAGGGAATCTAATATGGCTTCTGTTCGGACACGTTCCATTCCCGCCACGGCCACACTTCTGATCAGGGTATCCAGTTGACGAAAGGCCGGCCTACGATCATAGGTTACTTTTGGAGGCTTTGGGTTATTCAAATTGATCCTATAATCAAGTTTATTCCCCTTTTTTCCATCATCTACCGTAAGTAGGACCCGCATGGGTGGGCCATAGGTATCCTCCATCATGAACCTGAAGTTACCCAGACTATCGGTGGTTCCTGAGTAGAAGACCGGTGACTTTGAGAAGGAAGATAAGGTAAGCCCCACGCCTTCCTTAGAGAGTTTGCTCCTTCCGGGGGCCTGTACCGAGCCCCTGACCTCGAGGCGAGACTGAGGCCAATAAAGGGTCTTCTCGATGCGTTTTGCAGGATATTTGTAACGGCGCCAGCCCTGGGAGAGCATAAGGGCGTCGAGGTCCTGGGCACGTCCGGTATTCTGGGAATTAAAGTAGTAATCGGGATCCTCGA
Source organism: Arenibacter sp. F20364 (assembly GCF_023015905.1). Classification (GTDB taxonomy): domain Bacteria; phylum Bacteroidota; class Bacteroidia; order Flavobacteriales; family Flavobacteriaceae; genus Arenibacter. The sequence continues at coordinate 8,757 of NZ_JALKBD010000001.1, forward strand.
TCGTTCCCCGCAGTTCCGAACTTAAAAGAAAGTAGGATTTAATGTTCCCAAACGTATGCTGGCCCTGTACTGAATTGATGGCCAAAACGGACAATTCTACGGGGCCCTGAACGGAATCTTGTCCCGTGATAAGGATATCCAATTGGGTAGGTTGGCGCCGTGCATACGTTTCCCTGTCCGTAGCCAGGTCCACCTTCAAATGGTCTTCGGTCTTTTCATTGAAGAACAGCCGCTCCGCAACGGTATTTTTGTTCTGGTCCATCAGGGTAAAGACGAGTATGCCCTCTGGCAATGCCTCCGATAAAAGGCTCTTGGACAGATATCCGTCTCGCAACGGACCCTCTATCATAATAAGATCCTGCCCCCGGCAAGAGACCTTGATATACACATTGCCGGAAAGGACATTTGAGTATACCCCCGCCCAAATATTTTTGCCAGTTCGTTGAACAGAGATAATACTTCCATTGGATGCCGATTTGGGCAAAGGGAATTTTACGATGGTTTTCGGTCCGTTCGTGGAACGAATTTCGGCATGGTAGGTACGGGAACTTTCGGCGTAAATTGAAAAATAGCCCATTCCCAAACGGTTTGACACAAAATCAATGATATGTTTCCCCCTGTCGTCGAAAACGGTTCCCTGGACCCTGCTTCCCTTGCCGTCGATGCCTATGGCCTTGTACGCTATCTTGTTGCTGTACCCCTCAATTAACGTACCGCTTTCAGGAAAGAATTGCAGGTCTACCTCGTTTTGATCCAGGACGACCGTTTCGGATAGCCCCTCTACTGTCACGGTCACCCAGCTAGGGTCTTCCAGCATCTCGTATTCAAATGCATAAGCTCCATGGCCATTTCTTTTTATAAGCAGGGTGTCGCTCCCCTTATCTCTTTCTATGGCGACCTGTACCTGCTTGGCCCCGGTCGATTCTATGGCGTCTGACCTAACCTTAGCGCTCAAAAGGAACCGCCCGTCACCTACTTTCTCCAGTTTTAGGGAATCCAATAATTTCGGGTTGTTTGAGGGCCAAGGAGCTACAATGTCCACGTAGCGCTTATAAATGAAATCATCCCCAAAGTTTCTGTTCCATTGGGTATAGGCCTGTACCAGATAGCGGCCCTCCGGCAAGCCCTTTTCGGGTTCAAAAGACCCCCTCCCTACCCCTTTGGACAACTTGACCAATTTACGCGACACGATTTTCCCGTCTGGACCAATCAATTCAACATGAAGTACACCGCTAATTTCCGTGAAACGGTGGGAAATTGCATCGGTTACGATGGCCTTGAACCAGATAGTTTGGTCGGTAGCGAACACTTCGGAGGCAAGCTGCAAATAGATCTTTTCGGGCGACCACCTATCTTGTGAAAAAACGGAGGTTGAAATCGACAATAATAGCAGAATGATAAACTTTCTTGACATTTTTATTTCGAATAGTAAACTTCTAACCAAACGCACACTTTAATATCTAGATATCTAGAGTTTGTACTTAAGTTAGTCATTTGAATTTATTTAAAATGAAATACCATCCTATTGGAAGGTATTAATGCTTTAAAAAATTTACTCTTTAAACATTAGCGACCTAAATACTTAAAGAAGAGAAAGCTTGTTTTATATTTTGAATATTACTTTTCCGATAATATTCTTTTGGGCAACAGGGCCAAATGACCTAGAGTCAATAGACTTGTTTCTGTTGTCCCCAATCATAAAATAGTAATCGTTTTTGAAAATATAAAATTCACTTTCTTTATTATCATAATAAAAAGAACATTCTTCTCCAATTTCACCCCCTTCTTCCCATTCCATAATATCACGATAATCCTTTATTTTGTTTGACTCAAAGCTAATCTTTAATCCTTTGTAGGGAATTACAAATTTATCCATGTTGTTTTCCGAATAGGGTGGGAATTGAATCATTGAGTTATTATGTTTGGCGTCTGGCTCGATTGCCCCGATCGAATCGACGCTTTTACAACCCATAAGCAATTTTTCCTGGTTCAAATCAAGATTGATTATAACGTAACCGGAATATTTCTGTATAATACTGCTTGAGTCCTTATTCATACACTCTTTTAAGTCATTAAAATTTCGGTACCAAACCTTTCGAAAATGACACGAGGTACGGGGAGGGTGTGCGTATCGCCCATTAATAAAAATATCCGTGTCTTTTATTTCAATTATGTCACCTGGCAGACCAACACATCTCTTCACGTATATCGTTGATTCTTTACCTACGCTGAAGACTAAAAGATCGTTTATTTTTGGTTTTTGCTTAAATTTCAGCTCTTTTAAGATTTTTGCTAGGGGGCTGCCGTAAAAAATCTTGCTAACAATTATAAAATCGTTTTTTTGTAAGGTGTTCTCCATCGAAGAACTTGGTATATGGAAAACATCAAAAAAAAATAACCTTAAAACAATCGTACTCAAAAAAAACCAAAATAAGACATTTAATAGCTTAAGAAAAAAAAAGCGAGCTATCTTTAGTCGTAAATTCAAACGCTTTTCCATAATTACAGTTATAATGATTTCATTTTTAATTGATTGTGCCTGCCGCAACCATAAACAACAGGTATTGTCGAATCAATCAACATAGTTCACACCTTGAAGTTTTAGAAAATTTTTTGCTCCATTTATTATTTCAAACGTTGTCTCGGAAGGAACTGTAACCTTTAAATTCAATATTCTATTAGCAACATTCACAGCATTTTCCATTTGATTGTTGTCGGAATACATTTTAAGCAATAAGTAATGGCTCCTAAAACTTCCTGGAACCATATTAATGGAACGTTGATAACATATTTCAGCATTTTTGTAATCTTCTATTTCCTTATAGCAATTCCCCAACACATTTTCTATTACGGAATTATTAGAATAATTCTTGGCTTTGCTCAATATATTAATGGCAGCATATGTATCCTTTGCACTATATAAAGCCAGACCATAGTCGGTAAGGAACTTCCCGTCGGTATCAAAAAACGGGTATATTAACCTGTAACCCTTAACTGCCAAATTAAAATCTTTATCCAAATAATTTTCGTGGGAATTATTCCAAACATAATAAGCTTTTGCTAGTTTCAGTGTCTTATAAAACAGTAAGCAAGAGATAGATAGACTAATCAATAGTATGTAAAATGATCTTGATTTTGATTTATTTTGGGGTTTAAAACGGTTGCAAAAGGAACTAGCCTGGTTTGCAGATAAAATTGCCACGTAAAGGATTAACACCAATTTAATAGGCAGAATTTTAGAAGGATACGAGAATAGTGAGAAGATAATTATCGACAAAATTCCGGCCATTGCCATCTCGTACAATGGTTCATTTTCTTTTAAAGTCCCTCTTCTAATAATTAAAAAATATAGCACTAGCAACAAAATTGACAATCCTAATATTCCATTTTCTACGGAAAACTGTAATGGTTCGTTAAAGGCATAAGCTGTATTCCCTGCCCTTAGCGCCATTTTTATGTTATTGTGTTTTTCAAAATATTCTGACTGATAAAGCATATAGTTACTATGGAACCTGTCATAGCCAAAACCCATAACAGGCCTATCTTTCAACATTTCCACAGTAGTTTTCAATATCAACAACCTCCCTTCAGTTGACCCTTTTTTAAAATTATATATAAAAATAATGGAAGTAATCATGCAACATATTGCCCCCAAAACCAACAAAACCTTTACAACCCTTTTCTTTGTGTTTTTTTCAAAAAAGGACTGAATATTCTTGCGATAGATATATCCTACAGTAAAGAAAATAACAATAAAGGCGGCTCTCGATCTTAATGCAGGAATTATTGTCACACACCCAATAATGTTTAAAACAACAGCAAAGTGAACGATTGCTTTTCGTATATTAATATATTTTTTCCCATCTTCAATTAGGAAATTACCATTCTTTAAGAACTGTAGGCCAATTGGAAAAACGGCTACCAAGTAACCACTGTAGGGGCCACTGTTAAAAAAACCACCTGTTACCTTTAAAACCGAACTGTTAGATTCTATCAAGCCGTATAATTGTAACCATCCTATAATGATTTGGATATTGGCACCGATAATGGCCGCAATAAGTAGCCAAGAATGATGTTTAGGTGTAAGCGATTTTATCACAAAATACAATGCCAGCAACCCCAGCAATTCGTAGAACCTTATTGAAAAACCGTAAGTGGGTTGAAAAAAATATCTATTGAACGTTATATAAACCACGAGTAGAAGAATTGAAATATCTATCCGGCCAATAGAAAAGGATTCATCAGAAACTTTCAGCTTTCCCAAAAATAAGCAGACGATTAATAGGGTTGCGAGTAAGAATATAATAAATTTTCCGGTCACTGGGGAGCGTCGAAATGGCAAGAAATCAATCGATGGCAAAAATACGTATAGAGAGAATAACAACAGCACTATCAATAAGTTAATACTATGTTCTAATCTTAATATTCTAATTTTGGTACAATCTATCTTAAGTGTCATTTCAATGTCCTTTTGCAAAATAACTTTCAGGATTCAAGGGGCTAAGGCTTTTTCAAATTTTATAGAAAGTGAGTATTACAATAATCGGAAATTATCCACATCTCCATATAGTCCATGTAAAATGAAAAAAATATTCACAAACTCCGAAACCTGTTAAACTAACGTTCGTTTACGAATATTTGCTTACCGTCCCTATAAACAAAGGGTAATTCTTCCTTACCGTGGTCCTTGTTTCTTAACCAGTATATCGTATTCTCGGGTACATTCTCAAATTTTAAAAAGTTATACTCTGCAATTTTGGAGCCTCCACTTTTCCATCTCTTATCGTAATATAAAAGCTCGTAATTATCCCCAATCACTATTCCATTGTTGGCATTTCTGGGGGCAAACCTTACTTGTGAAATGTGCTGAGGGCTTCCAAAATCGATACCTATGGAAAAAGTTGTAACGTATGTTTCTAGGTTGCCATCCAAGGCCCGCTCTACATCTTGGCTTGAAGGTAAAAGGTTACCATTCAATTTTGTATAAAGACCAACATCCACGTTTCTTAATTTTTCCTCAGACAAGATAGAAGGTTCCGACCCTTTGACAATATTCATGTTTTGATTTACTGAAGAGAACACCTCAAAAGTTGCAATATTAAGCGGTTTACCATTACTAATACACCTCACATACCTAAATTTCTTTTTTGTCGAAATAGGTAAGGCTTTCACTGAAAAATCCAAAATGTCTGATGAGCCAATGGAATAGAGGTCTATTGCATCCGAAAAATCCGCGCTGTTGGCCCCTTGTATTTTGGAGCCAATCATATCCTTCATGAACTCAATTAAATGGTATTTCAAGGGAAATTTACGAGTAAGTCGTAAGGTAATCGGATTGTTGTTGGGAGCTATTTCCATAACCTTTCTGTCGAAATCGATATGTAATGGGTTGGAGATTGGAATGAACCCATTGGAATCATAGATACCAACAATATAAGTTGCATTTACAGGAACTTTTTCAAAATTGATTTTTTTACGGTCATAATCAATCTCTCCCCAGGCAATGGGCTTCCAGCCTCTAGGGCTAAATATCGCCAAATAGCCCAATTTTCTATTGGTACTATCCTTCTTAAACTTGTAGGGAACTGAAAAGGTGGTAACCTTGTGGTATTCCTCGGTTACATCCTTCATATATGGGTTTTTGAATGTATTCGGGACGTATTCATTAATGCTGGCCAATGTTCTTGGGCACCTCTGTTTGACATACATATTTCTGTACATTTTGGATAATTCGTTTTGATGCCTGTAATCACCTAACTGTTGCCATTTAGGGGAATAATGGTGATAAATTCCTGAAGTATCCCGTACCGATACCCCATAATGTATTTTGTCCCTGTTAAAGTAACCCGAAGTATAGTCCAAATAAGCGGGAACGCCACATGCGTTTAATACCCTTACTGTCCATTCGGAATGTCGGTCGCAATCGAACTTATAAAACTGTAAAATATCGTAAAACCCTAAATTTCCGATTTTATGGCCATTGTCCTCGAAAACATCGAGACAATAGGTGGCAAAATTTAAGCGTCTCACGGTATTAGCAAGGTTTAAAGAATCATTAGAATGAACAATACCGTAAAAATAATTATTAATATAACTGGAATATGTATCCACAGATTCATTCATGCTCCTATATGTCAACAAGGTGTTCTTGAACTCGTTATAACTCAAATCCCTTGCAAAAGGGGACTTCTTCCAACAGGAAAACGCATTATCAATATGGTCAATCAACCAGTTGCAGGAGATATTTTTCAAATCGGGATAAATTCCGTTGGTTTGATTTTCCGTTTGGATATTGAATAGCAATTCCTTGCCAATACTATCTACAAAGTGCTCAAAATGTACAACTTTTTTTCTATGGAATTTTACGTCAACAGTATCAGGGTAAGTTCTTTTTATCAGGGAATCTACAAAGCCCTTTGTCGGAGCGAAATCCTTTGTGTCTAGAATATTATGAAGATAATCTGCAAACCGGAAAAGTGAAGTATCTGCCTCATGAAAGAAGATTACTTTGGTAAGCGAGTCAATTTTTTTAAATGATTCTTTTACTAAATCTGGGTAGGACTCAATCCTTTTTGATGAAAAATGACCCTTCATATTAGATATAAGAAAACAGGCCGCCCTATATTTTAAACTGTCTTGTGGATACTTTTTATAATGATCTAGCACTTTAATCAATTCCATTTTATTTTCCCCCGCTTTTTCTAAAGAGGAAAGCACACCTTTCGGATATGGATATCTTCTTAAATCCACACAATTATAGAATAGGAGAAGAAAAAATACCAATATTTGTAGATTTACCAAAAGAACAAATAATCTTTTACTCATTGGAAACAAAATAGAATATGAAGTGGAATAGCCCTTATGCTTAATAAATGTAACAAGCCAACAATCATTGGTTCTATAGTACTGTAAAGAGCCAAAGTTTCATTCCACCCTACCATAAAATGTCAATAAAAATGGGGATAATGGTGAATTACTGTTAACAGTCACTACTTTGTTTACAAAACCTTTCATGTGTTCATCACTTACAAAGATGCCAATTATCGAATCAGTCTTTCCAACAGGTAAAGGGCTATCATTAAAATAAGCTACCGTACAGCCACAAGTAGCCTCTGCGTTATAAATTAAAAATGGGTGTTGCCCTACATTCTTATATTTAAAAACCCTTTTAATTGTATCGCCTATCTTAACGGAACCTATATTGATAGTAGTATTTGTAATAAACTCAATCTTAACACTATCGTTTTGCACATTCTTAAATTCCAAATTATATTCATTATTCTTGTCTTTGTGTTTTTGATTACATCCAGTCAATCCAATAAAAAGTAATATTGTCCATAGCAATATTTTGTATTCATTTTCCATTTTCTAAAATAATTAAGTCACTAACTTTTACTGACTAGTTTTCAGATAATACATATTTAATTAATTTGTTAGAGTCCATCATTCCATATAAATGTGTGAAATTTTCTCTGTCGATAGCTATTGTATTCACTTTTCTGTCCAATTTAATTCTATTTACTGGATTCCCTTCCCAATCATAAACCAAGACAATATCGGATATATTGAAGTTTTCATCACTGTCGTTCAACAAAGGGCCACTGTAAAGGGCGAAGATATTTTTATCACTAACCGCAATATTGCGAAAGCCTTTTTTACTGTCCTTCCCTGCAACAATTTTCTTTGAATTTGGTCCTACAAGAAGATTAAAAGTAGGCAGATAGTATACTTTTTGATATTTTTTCTTTAAACGATAATTTTTGTCAACCGATATTATTTGAATTACTGCTCCTTTACCAGAAAAACAAGCAAATTCATGGAAGCTTCCTGGTCTATAGGCTACTCTATTATCCATTCTCATATTTAAATATTTGAAGTACAAAGAATCCTTTTCGCTTTGGGTTTTATTATTTTCATTTCCGGGTACTTCAATACCCGTTGTTAATTTGTTTGTATAGAGGTTCAAAACGCCAAAGGTTTTGTTATCCATATTTGAAGTTAAAAACTTACCGAATAGAATTGAATCGTTCAAGAAATAAGTATTCGAAAAAGTAATTTTTGTTGAATAAAAAATAGGTTTCGGCCTGTATTCAGATTTATTTAATAAACTGTCCCAATTATAGCGAAAGATTTTATGCGGAGAGTTTACCTGGGTAATACTAAAAACTGAATCATTGTTTGCGACACCATTTTCCATTGAAACTGCATTAATATTCATTTCGGATTCTCCATTGCCCGCAAAACCAAACTTCTCTACTAAACGGCCATCTTTTAAATTGACAATACTAAAACCCGCCTCACCTGTATTATCATTAAAAATGGCCAAGGTGTCATAAACTTCGAATTTACGGGGCCGAAATAGTATTGTGTCGCTTTGAAATCGGATTTCCTCACCTACCAGTACAATCTCATTATCTTTAGAAAAATCGTTTAACGGATTATTGTAGTTGTTAGCACAACCCAACAGAACACACGTTGCTAGTATTTTTAAACAGTATATATGTAGAGGCGGATGTATCTTATAAAATCCTTTATAAATATTCCTATAACATGTTCGTAAAATACGTATCATAAAAACAAAGCGCAACTTAAAATAATTAATCATCACAAGGTCGATTATACTAGCATATGTATGTTTTGATTTTTTGTGAATACATCCAAAAAATACTTTTTAGGGTGTTCCGTATCCAATTTTTTCCTTGATCTGTCATCAAGTAATTTAACTACATGACCAATTTGGTTGTTTTGCACGTTGCCCAAAGGTGAATCCTTGGAAAAATACTTTCTCAATAATTTGTTGGTATACTCATTGATGCCCGTTCCCAAGATACTTATGGATATATGAAAAATACATTACAACCGATTTCTTGGCGATTTTCATATGCCCAGAGATCTCCTTACCTTTGTCATTGGATTAATATGGATTCATTCCTTATAAAGTTCTTGTGCATTTACTGTGATCTTGAAGAACTTATCGATTGCATTTCCACCGACATTTTCGACTAACAGTAAGCTGGAGCACCTGTCCAAAATGCACCCTTATGCCCCTTTTCGATGATAAGGTCTTCCTTGAAGTTCCCGACAGTTTTCTTGTTTTCCACAATCGAGAGGAACTTATCTATGGCGACCCTTCCCAGTATGCCCACTATTGTCTTTTCTCAGTATCGTTTATATTTTACGTAAGAATTCCTCAAACTCTTGTAAAGTTTACCTCCAATAGCCTTGTCCTCCCATATCCTTATTTAGATGCGCTCACGACAGACCATATCTATATCCCTCAGACGTGCACTACTTGTTATCACTTAGAGGGACCATTAGTAATTCCAGAGCTTGTCCCATTCATAAAGCTACATCTTGGGCGTAAAACGCTTTTTCACATGTCCTTCCCTCATTCGCTCGTCTACAATTATTTCGGTATCTTTGGTATTGTTAACGCCCCGTCTTCCCTAGTTCCTTTCCTGCTCTTGGGAAAGGGACGACTCGGCAATGGATGCTTTATGAATATATCTATCTTCTTAAGGCCGTTTTTCAACTTCCACTCAACAACAGACCTTTGTTCCAAGGTCATTTGTTTGTAGCTCTTAACACAACTATTTGACTTTTTTGGGGAATTTTTCCTTCGGGGATACCCCCGAAGGAAAACTCCCATCAAAAACTTTCAATAGCAATTGAATCTAAGCCAAATTCCCCTTCTATGATATAATAAATCCAAGAGGCAAAATAACATATCTCCAAAACGTTAAAGCAAATCATACTTGGATACACTTTGAACTACAGTCTATTCATCTGAGATAAATCAATAAAATTTAGCAGAACCCCCTTAACTTGACAACAAATATGATAGTACAAAGTAAAACAATGAATAATCCATGAGACTTTTATATTTCTTCAAAATCATAAAGTGTATACCATTCACCACCACCCTCTTCAATACATGTATCCCAATCACTGTAAACACAAAAGCCAGATGCCTTGGCATCTTTAACCTCTATAACAGAAAAAGAATTTGCCGAACTACTATTAATGTTAACATAATTAACCGCCATCACAACAGCTACTAATAAACCACCTAATAATTTTAAATAATTTTTTGTTTTCATAATTAAAAATTTTTAAAAGATTAATAAAAATTACTTATGTATATACACATTAATAAAATTAGTAGATTATTTATTTAATATACACTATTTCTTACTTTTTTGTAATAAAATATTAACTATAAAAGAAAAAAAAACTTAGGTAATAGCTCAGGGCAAACTCACACTTTCCAATAAATACATCTTCAATAAAATTTCATCCAAATAGATGTAATTCAAGTAAATAAGTGTTGTTTTTTAGGTCGATTATTTGTATATTGTACTGATAATTGATTGTTGTTGAAAACAATCCACAATTTCAAGTCCATTTTCAGCAAGATGGACGACCCCAGGAGCGATATAAACAAGCTTCACAGATTGGACGATATCCTTCTTATTGGTATAATTTCGGTGATCTGTGCCGCGGATACATGGAAAGATATGGAAACATACGCCAGGGCAAAAGAGGATTTTTTACGTTCGTTCCTGGATCTTCCCAATGGCATACCTTCCGATGACACCTTCAACCGTGTATTCTCATCAATAGATCCAGAACAGTTCGAATCCTGCTTTATGGGCTGGGTATCGGGATTGGCCGATCTTACCGATGGCGAGGTTATCCCCATTGATGGCAAAACGCTAAGAGGATCCAGATCCAATGGAAAGAAGTCCCCTTTTCATATGGTAAGTGCCTGGGCCAGTGACAACAACATGGTTTTGGGCCAGGTCAAGGTCTGCGAGAAGTCCAACGAAATTACCGCCATCCCAAAACTCTTGGAGCTTATTGCCATAAAAGACTGTGTAATCACCATAGATGCCATGGGTTGCCAAGAACATATTGCCAAGACCAATGTTGGGCAAGGGGCCGATTACATCTTGGCCGTAAAGGACAATCAAAAGCGGTTGCACCGGGATATCGAAGATGAATTTAGATTTGGCAAAGCTATCGGGACCCATATCCATGACGACCTGGGCCATGGTAGAATAGAGACACGTAGCTGTAGTGTCATCAATACTTTTGACTTTATAGAAAACACGGATAAATGGACCAAATTAAAGAGCATCATAAAAATTGAAAGCATCAGGGAGTTTAAAAATAGTGCAAGATCCAAAGAAACGGCTACCCGATATTATATCTCAAGCTTGGAGAACAGTGCGGAGGCCTTCCAGAAAATGATACGCCTACATTGGGGAATTGAAAATAAATTACATTGGGTATTGGATGTCGCCTTCTCGGAAGATGCATCAAGAAAAAGAGCGGGAAATGCCGCCCAAAACTTCTCGATACTGAGCAAAATTGCCTTAAACCTGTTGAGACAGGACAAACAGACCAAGCAAGGCTTAAAAGGCAAAAGACTTAAAGCGGCCTATGACAATAACTATATGACCAAAATATTAGGAATAAAAGTGTGAGTTTGCCCTGGGTAATAGCTTACATTTAATATGTGCCTAGCAAAAGCTGGAGTATTTTTTCTTTTTTACCTTAAGTGGCACAGATTGAAACGGAATGGGTGGCACTGATAAACGGTTCTTCCCCAAATTTGAGGAAGAACCCATCACTCCGAAATAGCCATATCGCTATTAATTTCAAATTCTTCATATAAATGTTCTTCAATCTCTTTAGAAATAAGACTTAAATAGTTCTTAATACGCTCTATCATTAAACTAGTGGTAATTGATGTTTTGTGTTGAATGGTCTAAATCAAATATATCAAAATTTAACAAGTAATCGTTTACGGAAAACCGTAACATATTTTGGAGAAAATAGTAAAAATAACATTCCACACATATTACACTCCCCTCCTATTGTCGGCTAGCATAAAAAGTGTTCCATTAATTTTTTAGAAGAAACTTTTAGAAGACCACATAATTTTTGAAGATTGATAATCTTAAAAAATTTGTACGAGATGCAGCGAGGGCCTGAGAAAACAAATACCAAATACGCCAGCACACCTCCCGATAGCCATATCGGGACACTCAAAAAAGTAAAGAATCTCAATCTTTACTTTTTATGCCGCACCCAAAGCAAAGTTACATAACCTGCCTGAATGAATTCGTTCAAACAGCCGCAAAACATTATTTTATAGCTTAATAAATTTCCTCAGCTCTAACCTTTTTTAGCTTCATCGTAGCCATCAAATTCTGCATATCCTCCCCTACCTTCTTTTCAACCACTCTAGCATAGATTTGAGTAGTTGAAAGCTTGGTATGCCCCAAAAGTTTGGAAACGGTTTCAATTGGCACCCCATTGGAAAGTGTAATCGCCGTGGCAAAGGTATGTCGGGCTACATGAAAGGTTATCTTTTTACGAATACCGCAGGCGGTTGTGATATCCCGAAGGGTGCGGTTGATCATTTGGTTGCTGTATATAGGTAATAATCTTCCATTTTCAAGCAGACTAGCATGGCTTTTATATTTATCAATGATTTCCATGGCCTTGGGTAGCAAAGGAATCTTCAAAGGTTCATCTGTCTTTGTTCTTTTAGTATATAACCAATCGTTACCGTCCATTCCTTTTACCAAATGGTCAATTTTTAGCCCACTAACATCAATAAAAGACAAACCCGTATAACAGGCAAAAATGAACAGGTCTTTTATGTGTTGGGTACTTGGAATATTAAACGTGGTATCCTCAATGAGCTGCAGTTCCCTTTCCGTCAGAAATTGACGTTCTGTTTTTTCAAAACGTAGTTTATAATTGATAAAGGGGTCCTTTTCCAACCATTCCAGTTTTACGGCAAGCCTGGACATCTTCTTTAAGCGCTCCATGTGTTTCATGGCACCGTTATTGGCACAACCCATTCGTGTGGCCGGTTTATACTTCCGTATATATTGTTCAAAATCTACAATAAAACCATAATTCAGTTTTTTAAGAGGAATATCCTCAACGCCCATTTTCTCTTTTAAAAATTCCTTGATACAACGTTCCGTACTGTAATAGTTCTTCATAGTTCCTTTTCTAAGGACGCTGATCATGGAGGTATTGTGATAGCTTATCAAATCGAGCAGTGTCTTGCCCCTATCGTCCTCTCCTAAATATCGAGCCTTTATTCCGGCCGAAGTAATGTCAACTTCCTCCTGCAAAAGTTGCCGGTGTGCCTCGTGCAATCCCGTAAAAACCTGATCCAAATACTTGTTTAGAGAGATTACATATTTGGAAAACCCCTTACCTCTTTTGCGTTTTTCGTCCCAAAGGGACACTGGCAATTCCCGATTTAAACTGAATTCCGCTCTTTTTCCATCCACGGTGACCCGAGCATAGATCTTAATGTTCCCATTTTCCAAATTCAATTTTCGAGTGACAAATACCACCGATAATCTACTGTTTTCTAACATATTACATAGCTTTAAATTAATAAATAAACGGTAAAAAACACAGGGTCAAATACCCTCTAAAGCTACTTCAATGTACAAAAAATACTGTGGTTTCAAAATCCCTTTATGGACACCAGAGGGGTGTTTTCAGGTAGTTTCAAGTGGTTTCATCTGGACCCCCTAAAAACATAAAACGTTGCAAATCAGGTGATTTGCAACGTCATGCGACTAGATGAAACTAGTCAAGTCGGGATGACAGGATTTGAACCTGCGACCACACGGCCCCCAGCCGTGTACGCTACCGGACTGCGCCACATCCCGAAAATGAGATTGCAAAAATAGGAAAGATCAAACAATTTAACCCTAATCTTTTAGCAAAAAAATGAATCTTTTTTGTTTATACTCTATATTTCAGCTCATTAGTTGAACCACCCCCCTTTTTCCCAGATTCCAATAACTTGGAATATTGTACAAAAATCAATCCGTCCATATAAAAACAAAAGATTGGTCAATTGAAAAATAAATACTAATTTGAAAGTTTTAATACATCAACCTTCATAAAAATAGATAAATCTATCCAAAATGCTTAAACGATTAATCATTTTCATGTTCATAACATGTACAACTGTTTCCTACAGCCAGTCCCCTGACGAAACATTAATACGATTACAATACAAGGATACCACGACTACCAAGGATCTGGCAGTTGGTCTCTGGGCCAATCCCTTACCCATGGATTACGATCAGGATGGAGACTTGGATCTCGTTATTTCTTGTACCGATGTTCCTTTTAATGGCACCTATTTGTTCAAAAATAACAGCAAAGACCAAAATGGTAATCCCATATTTGATGCCCCCGTTAAAATTGATGACGGTATGCGCAATGTTGCCATTTCCTATGTGGAAGGCGAACCCAGGGTCTTGGGTGTTGGCCTGGAATATGACAATTTCAGAAGATATGGATATACCAGACCTATTGGGCTTTATCAGGCATCTGAACTGCTGGATCTCTACAAGGAACGATTTAGCGACTGGAAATATGTTGATTACGACAATGACGGGGATATGGACCTGATCGTTGGAATTGATGACTGGAACGAATATGGATGGGATAACGCCTTTAATGAAAAAGGGGAATGGACCAATGGAGACCTTAGAGGCTACCTATATTTATTGACCAATGACCAAGGAAAATATAGAAATGACGGAAAAATATTGGCCGGAAACCAACCGATTGATGTCTATGGCAATACCTCTCCCAATATAGCGGATTTTGATGGCGATGGTGATCTTGATATTATATGTGGCGAATTTGTAGACCGATTTACCTATTTTGAAAACACTGGTAGTCGTGAAAACCCCTCCTATGCAAAAGGTAGATTTCTGGAAAATGCTTCAGGGTTTCTAGAAATGGATTTGGAAATGATGCGGCCCGTTGCATTGGACTGGAACAATGATAATAAGATAGACCTAGTGGTGGGTGACGAAGACGGGAGGGTGGTATTTATTGAGAATACTGGTACCGTAAAAGAGAATATGCCCATTTTTAAATCGCCCATATACATTCAGCAGAAAAGCCAAAATCTAAAATTTGGAGCCTTGGTTACCCCGTTCAGCGTTGATTGGGACGATGACGGGGACGAGGATTTGATCTGCGGAAATTCGGCCGGTTATATTGGTTTTATTGAGAATTTGGACGGGGGAACAAACCCCGATTTTAAAGAACCTGTCTATTTGGAAGCAGATGGGGAAGTGATTAGGATAATGGCAGGAAACAGCGGTTCCATTCAAGGTCCGGCCGAACGCAAATGGGGTTATACCACACTCACAGTTGCCGATTGGGATGGTGACGGACTAAAGGATATAGTACTGAATTCTATCTTTGGCAAAGTAGAATGGTATAGAAACATAGGCACGGAAGGTGCCCCCAAATTAGCAAAAATGGGAGGTGTTAAGGTGGCATGGGAGAAAAACAAGGTTCCAAAACCAGCTTGGAACTGGTGGAATCCAGAAAAAGACGAATTGGCCACCCAATGGAGAACAACACCATACGCCATAGACTGGAACAAGGACGGACTAATGGATTTGGTGATGTTGGATCACGAGGGTTATTTGGCGTTTTTTGAAAGGTTCAAAAAGCGAGGTAAACTTTTTTTAAAACCAGGACAACGCATCTTTAAAAATGCGGATGGCACCATAGGCAACGATTTATTACGCTTAACAGAGCGGGAAGCTGGTGGAAGTGGCCGAAGAAAAATTCAATTCACGGATTGGGACGGCGACGGAGACCTTGACCTTTTAGCCAATAGTGAGAATATAGAATGGTACGAGAATGTGGGGAAATCCAACGAAAGTACTATCTTTAAGAAAAGAGGAAACTTGGTCAATACTAAATTGGCCGGCCATACAACCAGTCCAACCGTGGTTGACTGGGATAAGGACGGGAAACCCAATTTATTGATTGGTGCAGAGGACGGCCACTTTTACTATCTAAAAGAATAAGACCATTCCGATCCAGGGATAATTCATCCTGGATTGTGCAGTTTTAAAGGAAAATTAAGAGCTTAATTAAAATCGAATTTCAATGAAGCGTTTACTCTTAGCTTCTTTCGCCCTATTGCTTCTCATAATAGCATATAAAAATACTAGCGACAAGAAAGCATTTTCCCTTTTTGACGGGAAGACATTTTCTGGCTGGGAGGGAGATACACTAACGACATGGAGAATTAAAAATGGAACTATTGTGGGCGGTTCTTTGGACCAAACGGTCCCGCACAATGATTTTCTATGCACAGAGCGTTCCTATGCCAATTTTATTCTGAAATTAAAGATTAAATTAACCGGTCAGGAAGGTTTTATCAATTCCGGAATCCAATTTAGAAGTAAAAGATTAATAGATCCACCCTATGAAATGACAGGCTATCAGGCCGATTGGGGAGAAAACTACTGGGCAAGCCTTTATGATGAATCCCGTAGAAACAAGACGTTGATGGCCCCAGATTCCACAAAAGTACTCGAATGGATAAAGGTGGGCGACTGGAACGACTATGAGATTAGGGCCGAAGACCGACGAATACGCCTCTACATCAATGGTCACATGACGGTTGATTATACCGAAGCTGATACTACTATTCCACAGTCGGGCTTAATAGGCCTTCAAATTCATGGCGCCGGAAAAGCACTGGTTGCCTTTAAAGATATTATTATTGAAGAACTGAAATAAAACAGCATACCCCAGCCAAGATAACCAACCATTCTAAATATACCCCCATGAGTAATCAATTATCACTAACCCGTACTTCCATTGTATTGCTCCTTATGGTCTTTACGATAGGTTGCAAAACAAAAAACGAAAAAGATACTGCAGACAAAATTGTTCTGGACAGCACCATTATTGACCGGGACTATACATTGGAAGCTACCATGTTGGGCTATTTCGCTCAAGACGGGACCCGAAACCCGACCTTAAGGGCAAACCAAGGAGATCGTGTTCGAATAACAATAACCAACGGGGAAACTATGACCCATGATATTGCCATGGAGAAACTCGGTATAAAGAGTGGCACACTCCTGGAAAAAGGATCCAGTACCAGTATTTCCTTTTGGGCGAAGGACAATGATACTTATTTCTGTACAGTACCTGGACATCGCGCAGCAGGAATGGTGGGTAAATTTGAAGTAGTGGAAGGAGATCTTTCCGGACCAACAATCGCGGGAGTTTTGCCGTCCAAAAATGAAAAACCAATCAACTTGGGCTTTGAAGCGGGATCACTTATGGATTGGACAGCCACAGGCAATGCTTTTAAAACACCTCTCTATAACCAGGACCCTTCTCCCATACACGAAGCCGATGCTAAAATTTCTTTTGATGGCAACTATTTTCTAAGCAGTGGCGGCAACACTAATTACAAACTCACTGGAATATTAAATTCCGTCCCCTTTAAGGTTTCCCATCCCTATGCTTCCTTTAGGGTTTCAGGAGGGGCCTTGGCCGATACCCGGGTAGAATTAGTCCTTGCAGAAACCAAGAAAGTTATCTTTAGTTCTACTGGCCAAGGTAGGGCTACCCTTCAACCAGTAGTGGTAGAACTTGAACCTTATTTGGAAAAGGAAATCTTTATCCGCATCATTGATAACGAAACAGGTATTTCGCAAATTCCTTATATAAAGGATGATAAATGGGCACATATCAATTTTGATGACTTCCGATTCTACCCCTCTCGCCCCTACTTTCCCAATGAGTTGAACAAGGACGACATTATTGTACTACCACCTCTGGACCCTATTCTAAATTCCGGACTCTCCGGTAAGGAAGCCGCCATGGCGATGACCTTGCCCGAAGGTTTTAAAATTAGTTTGGCCGCCTCAGAGCCGGATGTAGTGCGCCCAATCAGTTTTACTTTGGATGCCCGTGGGCGACTTTGGGTAGTTGAAGCCCACACCTACCCTACCCCTGCCTCTGAAGGCCAAGGAAGGGACCGAATTCTTATTTTCGAGGACACCAATGGCGATGGCATCTTGGATAAGAGAAAGGTGTTTACCGAAGGCTTAAATCTGGTCAGTGGTATAGAAGTAGGTATGGGAGGAGTATGGTTGGGAGCCGCTCCCTATTTGCTGTATATTCCCATTGATGCCGAAAAGGATAAGCCAGCTGGCCCACCTCAAAAATTATTGGATGGCTGGGGCCTGGACGATACCCATGAGGTTTTAAATAATTTGCGTTGGGGGCCTGATGGATGGCTATATGGGGTACAAGGAGTTTTTACCCACTCCAACGTAGGTAAACCAGGCGCATCTGACATAAACAGGACTAAGATCAATGCTGGGGTCTGGCGCTATCACCCAACAAGACATGAGTTCGAAGTATTTGCCGAAGGGAGCAGTAATCCTTGGGGCATAGATTTTAACGATTATGGACATCCCTTTATAACGGTTTGTGTAATTCCACACCTCTATCATGTAATCCAGGGCGCGCGATACCAGCGGCAGGCCGGGGAACATTTTAATCCCTATACTTACGATGATATTAAAACAATAGGCGACCATGTACATTGGTTGGGAGACCGTGGACCCCATGCGGGCAATTTTAGGTCGGCAGCAGCCGGTGGCGGACATGCGCATGCCGGGGCCATGATTTATTTGGGTGGAGATTCCTGGCCAAAAAAATACCGAAATACCATTTTTATGAACAACATCAACGGATCTAAACTTAACAATGACCAACTCACAAGGTCAGGTTCCGGATATGTTGGCTCCCATAATCAGGATTTTTTAGCGATGAACGATTCTTGGTCCCAATGGCTAAACTTTAAGTACGACCCCAGTGGTTCTGTCTTTGCCATAGACTGGTACGATCAGAACCAATGCCATAGTTCCAACCCAGATGTACACGACAAAACCTTGGGACGGATCTTTAAGATAAGCCATGACAATGATAGCTGGGTGCAGGTAGATCTATACAAAGCATCGGATCTGGAACTGGTCAACTATCAATTACATCCCAACGAATTTTTTGTAAGGCAGGCAAGGACCATACTGCAAGAAAGAGGCGGTAGCCCTGAAGTACATACAGCCCTAAAGGACATTCTGGCCAACAATCCCGATGTAACCAGAAAACTACGGGCGCTATGGACTTTACATGTCACCAATGGACTAAATGAAAAAGCGCTAAATGAATTGTTGGGCAACAACAATGAATACATCCGAAGTTGGGCAGTGCAATTAATTACCGAGGATAAAAAGATTTCAACGACTACTTTGGAGCGATTTGTAGACTTGGCCAATAACGACACCTCAGCCTTAGTCAGATTATACCTGAGTTCCGCCATGCTACGTTTGGAACCCGCTAATCGATGGAGAGTTATAGAGGCCTTGCTTCAAAAAACGGAGGATGTAGCCGATCACAATCTGCCCTTAATGTTATGGTACGCTACCGAACCATTAATTCCAATGGATGCGAAACGTGCTCTAGAATTGGCTAAAAAGGCTAAAATCCCTAATATTTTATCCTATACTCTTCAAAGAATAGATGCATTGAATACTGTGGACTCCAAAAATTTATTAAAAAAATACAAGGAACAATTGACAGATGGGGACAAGAAAGAAAATCAGGCACATATAATGCTCATTGACAATTTATTAAGTGAACAATAGCAAAGAATTTTCAACTAAAAATAACTAATTTTAGAACTACAAACAGGCCATAAAATGAAAAGGAAAATAACTAGGACTATTGGACAGCTTTTAGGTAGGCTTATTTTATATATGGGCTGTATTGTGGGGGCCAATGGCCAGACCGAAACCTCAAAGGATTTCAAAAAAACCGTTCTTACAAGGGATTTTATTTCTGAGGGAGTCGCTGTGGCAGATTTGAACAAGGACGGCCAAATGGATATTATCGCAGGCTACTACTGGTTTGAAGCCCCTGATTGGACACGTCATGAAATGGCACCCTCACGTACTTTTGACCCATGGAAGGAATATTGCGAATCTTTCCTAAACTTGGGTATGGACGTAAATCTTGATGGATGGGAGGATGTAATCATCATAGATTATCCGGGGAAACCAGGTTTTTGGTTCGAAAATCCGAAAAACAATTCCGGAGTATGGAAAAAACATATTATTGCCGAGGGCATGGGCATCTCCAACGAATCCCCAGGTTTTGTGGATATTGATGGAGATGGCAGGTTGGATATTCTTTGTGGGGACGTGGAAAAAAAACAAATCGTATGGCTTCAGGCACCACTGAATCCCGGAGAAACCCAATGGAAGCGTTTTCCCATCAGTGCTGAAAACGTGCCGGGCACTGAACGTTTTTCCCACGGTATTGGCCTAGGCGATCTTAATAATGATGGAATTGATGATGTCCTAATTGCGGAAGGATGGTTTAAAGGCAAGACCGATAAAACTAGTGGCAATTGGGAATTCCAACCCACCAAGATAAGCGAACCCTGCTCCCATATGCAGGTGTTGGACATCAATGGGGATGGCAACAATGATGTGGTCACTGCCTCGGCCCATGCCCTTGGCATTTGGTGGCATGAATGGCAAGAAGGGGAAAACTTTAATACCCATTTAATAAGCACTACAACAGCACAGACCCATGCTACTATTATGGCCGATTTAAACGGAGATAGCAACAAAGAATTAATTACAGGGAAGCGATATTTGGCACATAACGGAAATGATGCCGGGGACAGCGATGCTCCCATACTACTTTACCTAGAGTTTACTCCGGACAATGCTCCATATTTCCAAGAACATATTATTGACAATGATTCGGGTGCCGGACTTAATATTGTGGTGCAGGATATAAACAAAGACCAGACACCGGATATAGTCATTGCCAATAAAAATGGAGTTTTTCTTTTCGAGAATATGATGAAAAAATAAAAGGAAACGCACCGTTCAATCTAATCCTTTTAACGCCATAAAATGCAATTGAAAAGGATTGCTGAACTATCTACTTATGACCTTATAAATACGGCTGTAAACTATTCCCAGGCCTTTAATGTCTACACCCTATTACACTTCCAACTAGTCTTTCATCAATATCACTGAAGACTACGTATTAAGCATTAAGCGCCTTTAAAGAAAAAGCCCGATACAGTAACTGCACCGGGCTTTGAGGAAATAAAATATTAGAAGTTATTTCTAAAACTGTCGACAATGACAATAATGGTTTTGAAACTGTAGATAATCTATAGACATTTCCGTAAATTTTAAAATCAACTTACTATTTGTTTCAATTCCAAAAATTATATTAGATTCAGA
This sequence comes from Arenibacter sp. F20364, assembly GCF_023015905.1. Classification (GTDB taxonomy): domain Bacteria; phylum Bacteroidota; class Bacteroidia; order Flavobacteriales; family Flavobacteriaceae; genus Arenibacter. The sequence continues at coordinate 29,921 of NZ_JALKBD010000001.1, forward strand.
ACTTTAATTGGCATCGTATTTAAAAAAAGAACCAAGAATTTATTTAGTAAATAAATTCTTGGCCTTTCCTCAGAACTGTTAAATCAACAGTTTTTTTAAACTCTTTTAACGCCTATTTAGCATTAAGAGTTAACGCAACCTCTTTTACGATCTCACCACTTACATAAATAATTTGTGGGGTATTACCTGTATCCCAAACAACATCACCAACTGTAATTGTAGCTCCAACATAGTAATTACCTGCATCAAGGCCGGTAAAAGAGAAATTACCTTCACTATCAGTTTTAGTATCGAAAAGCAATTCAGTACCTTCAGAATATAACTTTACCGTTATCCCTGATAAAACCTCACCACCATCTGCACTTGCCGATCCAATAATAGACGCTTCATTATTTTTATCACATGAAACAAATAAAACCAATGACATTACTATAAAAAGTATCTTTTTCATTTTTTTAATTTATAAAGTTAATAGTTTATTCCAAAACATTTTTCCATTTGGTTTGACGACCGGTAAACCAAAGTGGCAAATTGTAATCATCATGCTGACTGATTCTGCTCCAATTTTCTGGATCAGTCGCCTGAATGCTTGGATTATAAAGAAAACGCTCTTTCCACTGAAATACTTCATATGGTGATCCTGGATTATCTCCAAGATATTTGACCAAACGACGGGCAGAAGCATAAGGAGTCTCAAAATTGAACATATTATAGTGCAACTGCAACTGGTTAAATATCGCTTGAACCTTATCCTCACTTGACAATCCAGAAAAACGCTGAGTCTCATAATTGGCATAGGCACTAGGATTGAACTCCATAGTTGGTCTATCCCTGTCTATTCTAGTCTGATCCATATTACTCGGGAATGATGGAGATGTTTGCTTAGAATACTTATTATCTGTATTCAAATTGTACCAATATTGACACGATAGTTCAATAGCGTTTCTATAGTGATCTTCTGCAGACCCATTCACAGTTCCAAATCCTCTTACAGCGGCCTCAGCCAAGGAAAGTTCTGTCTCCACCGAATGAAGTGTAGGGTATCTTACATCAAAATTGTATTGTGGACGAACATTGTATTCCGAAATCATATTTTTGTCAGTTCCTATGGTCCAACCAATATCACTATATTGACTACAATGCTCACGGAAAGCCTTCAAAAGATATGCCTCACGTATGGATAAGTCAGCGGCAGCCTCAGTACTCAATGTTATCTTTTGCTCATTTCCCGGGGTACCAAATGTAATCTCAGTAACATTAATATCCGTCATAATAGGATGGTTGATGTAATATGCCCTCATCGCCTTACTAAAATAACTATTTGGGTCAGTCCCATCGTCCCATGTTGTTTCAGCGCCAACATACCTACCTAGTATATCCTTGGAGTAAATATAAGCTACCCGAGGATCTACCGTACCGTTAATTAACCCTTCTTCAGAATTATCACCATCAAAATAGTACAGCGTTTCTCCATTGACTACTACACTACTTTCTGTTGGAACACAATGCATAACATCCTGTAGGAATCGTTTAGGAGCGCGGCACTCATCTGCCCGTTCCCTAAAGGCCCTTGTTATACCAAGTTCTACCTGTAAACGGTAAGGTTCAACAATGGCAATATCAGCTAAACCAGCCACATCATTAAACTGGTTAAAAAGTGGCTTTCCGTTCAACTCGGAAAGAACAGTAGAAGTAATTCCCGGCTCCATCTCACTTATATTCATAGCCCATCTTAAACGAAGAGAATTGATATACTTACGCCACTGCATAATGTCTCCATTAAAAATAACATCCTGCTGTTGAAAAGAGGTCAATTCCGCAGAACCCAATTCTACATTCGCTAAATAGGCTTCAATTTCCTTTAATTCCTCTATAATAATAGGGTATATATCCTTTTGACCTAAATATTGGGCTTTTTCACCATCTAGTGCACCGGCAGAACCTGTTTGGAAAAATGGTACCTCATCATATAGGTCAGTAGCACGTTGATACCCGTAAGCCTTCATTACATGTAACAATCGCATATAGAGTACATCAAGGGTCGTGCGGTCTTCCTCAGCTATTTTATTGAATTCCTTTTGAGCCCAAAGTACCTGTTTTATCCAAGCGCTATTTATATTATTAAATACCCCTCGATTGAAGGAGTTGGATCCCCAGTCGTTTTCAACATTTTGCAAAGTATAAGAAAGACCATAGTCACTGACAGTATAATAAAGTTGAACTCCAGTTCCCATAATTCTCGAACCACTTCTTAATTGATGGTATGCAGAACCATAATCGCCTCTTAAGAAGAAGCCTCTAGTAAGTTGTGATGTAAAATAGCCAGCTATAATACTAATACCAGCATTATCTGCCTGCTGTTTTGAAAACCCATCGGGATCTTGATATAAATCCTCCAAATTATCCTGACATCCAACATTACTCACCAAAAGCAAGATGGATAAGATTGATTTTAAAATTATATTTTTCATATTGTTAATTGTTTTATTATAGTTTAGCCTTTACAGACAATCCTAGCGATCGCTGAGCGGGAAGTGCGGTTGTACCTGAAGCCCCTTCCGACCATCCAGTACCGTTAGACGATTCAGGAATTGTATTCGGAGCAGCTTTATAAAGATAGGCAAGATTATTTGCAAATATAGAAAGCTCAATATCCCTCAATCCTATTTTATCTGAAAGATCAGGCAATCTATAGCTTAGAGAAACATTACGTAAGGCAATGTAGTCACTCTTGAATAAGCGATCTTCTGGAAAGAAACCGTTGGAGAAATAGGAAGCGTAGTAATATTCCTCAGCAGAAACCACTTGGGAATTGGCCACACCGCTAGCGTTAACACCTGACAATAGTACACCATCATTATATGTTGGACCACTACCTGGATCAGCACCAATTACCTTCTGACCACTACCGTTCAAATGATAGGCAATACCCCCACTTTCAGCATCTCTATAACTCAAAGTTTCATTTAACACCCCTGCGGCCATCATATAGGTTTCGGCTTCATGTATAAAAGTTGCACCGAAGGAATAATCCATATTAACTATAAGGCTAAAGTTTTTATAGTTAAAACCACTAAAAACACCTCCTGTTACATCGGGCAATAATTTGCCAACTTTTCTATTACTTTTTGTTGAATAACTATAACGTTGTCCATTACTATCAACTATTCGTTCTCCATTATTGGGGTCATTGTCATCTGAAGGGTTGATGTAGTTCTGCCAACCACTTTGTTGATAAATTACACCATATTCACCACCTACTTCTGCTACAGCATTCAAGCCATTAGTACTCCATAGCGATAAAGAGGTTAATTCTCCATCCAGTCTTTCAACCTTTGTTTTACTTGATGCAAAGGTCATGTCCAAATTCCATTGAAAATCCTCGCTGAATATCGGTTTTGACTTCAGTGCCAATTCCCACCCAGTGTTAGCTACATCACCGGCATTTAACCTGATGTTATTTACACCAAGTCCCGGAGGGGCGGTTACTTTCATTATCTGATCATAAGTATTTGAATGGTATAATGAAAAGTCAAGACCCAATCTGCTATTTTCGAATAAATAAGCTTCGAGACCAACCTCGTATTCACGCTTACGCTCAGGTTTCAAATTTGGAACAAAATTTTCATCTATAGGAGGAAGGTCACTTGGAGGGGAAAGGATAAACCCTCCTCCAGATGCTGAAATTCCCAAATTTACATTACTGAAGTAACGTGGTCCAGGACGCCCTACATCTGCCCAAGAAGTTCTAAATTTCAAAAATTTAACGACTTCTGGCATATCGAAAGAACTTGAAGCTATCCAAGTTGCACTGGCTCCTGGATAGAAATAGCTGTTGTTCTGTGGTGGCAATATTGAAGACCAGTCCTGACGACCTTGTACCTCAACATACAATTGATCCTTCCAATCTACCTGAAAAGAACCAAGTACACTATACAATACATCTTCTCCATTATCGAAGGTATATTGCGGTTGAACGCCGGAAGGAAGGTTAGAGAAAGAAAAATAATTAGGAATTACCATACCTCCGATCACTGTGGCTCCTTTTTTCTCTAAATAATTATTTCTTATAGCGCCTCCAATAAAACCTGAAAGACCGAAATCTTTGACATCTGTATCAAAATTAAGGGTAGCTTGACCGTAAGTTTTACGAATATCCCTACTTTCATCGGTATAGATGGATCCACTATTAGGTCCTATCAAACTCGGATCTTGTAATTTCCCTTTGTACTCATTATGTTCGTTGGTATTATCTATACCTCCCAAAACAGTTGCACTTAAAAAATCACTAAATGTAAAGTCCAATGTTAACGACTGTATATTGTGAACTCGATCAAATATAGATTCGTTCTGAGTCCAGTCCCATAAAGTTCCTATAACGGACGACCTACCTTGAGAAATAAAATTGCTCGTTAAATCTGGATTTGCAAAATAATTATACCCATTTTCAGTAACCATGTAACTTCTTAACAGATCAACGTCTATATCAGCTGAATAAGCTCCCAAACTAGAAGTTGCCCCTTGAGCATCGAAAGAGCCCGCATAGGCAGCATTAAGATTTGTGGTCGTATAATAATTACCTACATACTTTAAAGATATAAAATCGTTCAAATCATAGGATGCACTAATACTGAAAGTATTCTTTTTATACTCGGCATTTGGAATTATGGGCTTTACATTCATATTAGTATATGAAAATCGCACAGATCCCTTGTCATTACCTGAACTTACAGCAACATTGGAAGTTTGCTGCACACCAGTTCTGAACAATTGGTCAGTTACAGATTGATTGCTCCCTACCCAGGGTCTTTGGGATCCGTCCCACCAATTTAAGGTAACGCTAGGGTCAAATTTCGGTCCAAATGCAGCTCCAGCAACGTCCAACGCTCTTTGGTTATTGTCGTCAAGATAATAGCCTTGCGCATCAGTTTGACTATTGCTAGGACTTCTGCCCGTACCATATTGGTTTTGAAGCTCTGGCAAAAAAGCACTTTTATCCATTGAAGTAGTAAAAGAAGCGGAAACACCAAGCCCCTGACTTTTAGAACCACTCTTAGTAGTTATCAATATTACCCCGTTTGCACCTTCACTTCCATACAAAACTGAGGCTTTTGCTCCTTTTAGGATTTGAAAGGATGCAATATCATCTGGATTAATATCATTAATCCCAGTACCATTATCCCTTCCGCTTCTTGCGTTTTGGCTAATACCCGTGTTTTCATCATGGATAGGAATCCCGTCAACCACTATTAATGGCCTTGTAGTAGAGTTAGAATCAAACGACACAGCATTACGAATATTAATTTTCATTCCCCCGGAAGGCCCAACTGCAGTCGAAGCTACGCTAACACCAGAAGCAGCACCGTAAAGTGACTGTAGGGCATTAACGGGCGTACCACTAGACATAATACGGTCAGAATCCACTTGAGCTACGGAATAGCCTAATGCCTTGGCATCTTTTTTAATTCCTAAAGCAGTTACTACCACTTCACCCAATTGTTCTGCATCTTCTTCAAGAACAACATTAATTGTAGTTTGTGCGCCTACGGCGATTTCCCTTGTGCTAAATCCTAAAGAAGAGAAAACCAAAGTAGCATTAGTCTCTACATTAATAGAAAAATTTCCATCAAAATCGGTAGAAACACCATTATTCGTACCCTTTTCTACTACATTAACCCCGGGCAATGGAGTTCCAGTATCATCAGTCACCGCACCGGACACGGTCTTGTTCTGAGCCATCATTCCTTGTACCATAAGAAATGACGCCAGTAATAAATAGTAATGAAATTTTTTAATCATACTAATAATTTTTAGTTAGTTAATTAGATGTTAAGGGAGTTACCCCCAATGTTAAATAATTACTAAATTTTAATTTTCGAGTTTAGGTGGAGAAATTAATTCGACTAATGACAATTGCCAAAAGCCTAATGACGTATTATCGAAAACGTTTTAGTAGAAAATTGAAATACTATTTTGATATTAATGTATAAAAAATACCTTATTAGGTAAAAATAATATCATAATAGTGGTGGGGTTTTTGATTTTGGATAACCGATTTGATTGCACACAATGAAAACATATCGATTATAAGTGATATTGGCCAGGGCAATATCAGCAGTAAGAAATAAGAAACTTGCAAATACCTTAACAATATCGAAGCTTAAATACTTCACAAAAAAAAGAGGAGGGCAACCCCTCCTCTTCTTTAATTTAAACAAACTAAAAATAAATTTATTACTTGGCCCACCAGAGTTTGGTACCCTGAACATCTGGCCCTTGCTGTTGTAGTGCAGCATTTGTATTGTCACCATTGGTGTTATAAGCACCATTCCCATAGCGCATGCGTTGGGGATAAGCACCATTTAAGGTAGTTCCCGCTGCGAAAATATCAAAATCACTTACTCCTTCATACAACTCAGTCGGATATCCGGTATCACGAACTACAGCCCAGGCTTCAAAACCATCGGTATAGGAAACGATCCATCGCTGTATCGCAATCTTCTCTAGATTCTCGTCTACCGATCCGTTCAATTGTGCCATATCCTCCGTTCCTAGAAACGTAGATATATCCCCTTCTGGAACATCCCACATGGCCATAGCCTGGCGAATACCTTCCTGATAAAGTGATTGGGCATCTCCTGAGGCCAAGCCTTTTACAATTGCCTCTGCCTGTAGAAAATTACCTTCCGCTGCGGTCATTACCACTTCAGGAAAAATTTCCTTTCCCTGGTTTTTAGGGTTAATTACAATATCTGCCGGTCTGGAAAACAGCTGTTCCTTTACCTGGCCATAGACAAATCCGTTCAAGCGAGTAGGCTGACCAACGTAATAATCTCCTGCTGCTATGGAAATACCTACGGTATCAATAGTAACCCCATCATCAGTTTTAGTCCCAGAAGTAGAAGAATAAGATACTCCGGCGTCATCGAGTTGTTGCAAGATAAAAGCGGAATGCTTGGAAAATAGATCCCTTGAATCACCTTCTGCATCCTGCGTTAAAACTACATCACCGCCATCAATTGGCTTTGCGTAGTATGTCAATCGCGGATCGTTATTGTTTCTTAGGTAGTCGATCAACGTTTTACCTACATTCCAATTTGAACCAGTTCCAAAATTCCACCATACGTCACCATATGCGGCATTGGCCCATTGGCTAATATCCGGATCCTTTTCCATCAATGCATTTTCGTCAGAAGCGGTCAATAGTGGTGCCGCCAAAGCCTCCTCAATGGCACCTTCCGCAAATGTAGCACCATCGGCCCCTTCAGCCCTTAACGCCATTCTCAATTTTAAGGTATTGGCCAATTTCTTCCATTTTTGCATATCACCACCAAAGAACAGGTCGTTATTGGTCAATAATTCAACCCCTTCTCCTGATACTTCGGCATCTCCTATAATTGCCATGGCCTCATCCAAATCAGCGATCGTCCCTTGATAAATGGTGGATAGATCGTCATATTTTGGCGTAATATTGTCTGGGTCGAAAGCTTCGGTGTAAGGAGCCATACCAAAAGTATCCACATACATTTGATAATACAGACCCTTCATTATAAGACCGATGGCATAGAATTTCTCGTTTTGAAGATCACCGCCCTCTTTCACAAAATTGATAAATCCACTTAATTTACCAAGATACCCCGACATCCAGTCGTATGCAGCATCTGTATAACCGGAATTGTAATCATATCCCAAGGCATCTGTCCACCAACTACCGCTAAACCCAAAGGTAAAATGACCGGCATAACGATCCGCGTGGATAAGTTGTGCTCTCCAATAAGGATAACGGTTTGGAGCGTATAACTGAATCTGTAATTCCGTCATAAAAAATTTGGCACTCACTTCATCCGAAGTAAAGGCATTTGGATTTTCATTGATTTCGTCAAAATCCGAACAACTGTTAAATCCAAGAATCACCAAAAAAACAAAGGCTATCTTTTTTAATATACTTTTCATAGTTTTTTTTTAGAAATTAAGAATAAAATTCAAACCAATACTTCTAATAGTCGGTACGTTGTTGAGTGAAATACCTTGACCACTAAGTCCAGTTCCAAGTACAGCTTCTGGATCGATATCCGGTGCATCTTTATAGAAGAAAAATAAATTTCTACCTATTAATCCAAGTGAAGCAGAATTTACTCCTAAAGATTTTGACACCCTATTTGGCAAACTATAAGTTAAAGAAAATTCCCTCAACCTTACATTGGTTTGATCATAAATATAATTTTCAGCTATTCCTGACATTGCTCCCCAATAGCGCTGTCCAGAGACGTTTACTGTATTCTGGGCACCAGTGTCGGTATTAATGGCATCAACTATAATACCATCTTCCCTATAAGCCAAACTTCTTTCAGAAACACCTGTACCGTCCAGGGAAGAAGAAGTGGCGGAATATACCTTACCACCAAATCTTCCGTCCACTAAAAAGCGCATGGACAAGTTTTTGTATGTAAACGTATTGGTAATACCCCCTTGCCAATCCGGTTGTGAATTTCCTATCAATACGGTTTCCGAAGAGGCAATTGGTAATCCTTCGGCATTTACCAATAGATTTCCACTATCGTCTGTATCCCATACCGTTCCATAAATATCGCCTATACCACCATCAATCTGAGCTCTAATGGAAACGTTACCACTATTGGTCGTATTTAATGTCACCGTTTCCAATTCCTGAATCATTTCGTTTACAGTATTCTCATTCTTGGAGTAATTTAAATTAACGTCCCATGAGAAATTATCCGTTCTTACAGGTGTACCTCCAAATTGCAATTCAATACCCTTATTCTGTACCTCTCCAAAATTATCCAGGAAAAAACTGTACCCGGTAGCCGGATTAACAGGAGTCCTGAAAATCATGTCTTTGGTAATAATGTTGTAATAAGAGAAATCAGCAAATAATCTATTTTGGAATAGACGCGCCTCAAAACCTATTTCAGAAGATGTCACATTTTCCGGTTTAAGATTTGGATTGTATTTCACATCTGGAAAACCCAATACAGTTAAACCCAAATAACCGATCGTACTTACAGGATAGGTTTGTGAAAGTTGATAAGCTCCAGTATCATTACCCACTTGTGCCCAACTTCCCCTGATCTTAAGTAGGTCCAAAACCTTTCTTTCAGGATCTATAAAACGGTTCGTCAAGAACGACAGGTTAACCGAAGGGTAGAAGAAAGATCTATTTTCTTCTGGCAAGGTAGACGACCAATCATTTCTTCCCGTAACATCAAGATAAAGAAAATCGTCATAGGCAAAATTGAATGCGGCATATAAGGAATTTACCTTTTTAATGGCACTTGGTGAGTGGCTAGTGGTCTGCTCTTGTGTATTCGCCAAAATATGTCGGTTAGGTATCTTGAAACGAGACCCCGATACACCAATGCTCTGGGCAGAAGTTTTAAACAAGTTACCACCAAGGTTGGCTGAAAGATTCAACTTTTCTGTAATATCAAGATTGGAAGTAAATAAAAAGTCCGAATTCAATTCTGAAATCTTAGTTTCCGAAAAAGAAAGTCCTCCAAATCTGGAAAAATGATTTCCTTCAGCTGTTATCCGTGCATTGCTTATATTGGTAACATCACCACTCATGCGCACGAAAAGGGAAAGCCAATCATTAAACTTATAATTTACCTTTGCCAAGCCCAAAAAGCGGTTTCTTGACTCTTTGTTACTATCCTCATTTAAGATCCAATAAGGGTTTCCAGTACTATTTCCCTGACCTGTGTAACTAATAACATCGTAATCACTGATATTGTTATCCGGGTCATATAAGCTCGGATTTTCAACTTGATAATTTTTAAGATCGGCAGTTCTTACGTTACGTGGCATATAAAAAACATAACCCAACACCCCTTCAGAACCGAGTGATATCCTATTGTTAAGGTTTTGTGTAAAATAGGTCACCTTGGTATCAAAGCTCAATTTATCGGACAGATCTGTCATTGCCCTTAAATTAAAGTTATGGCTTTCAAGTCCCGAATTGGGCAAAATAGTATTTGTATGGTTATTGGTATAAGAGAACCTAGCGTTGAACTTCTCCCCGCCACCAGTAAGTGCAAAGGAGTTAATATTCTGAACACCGGTTTCGAAAAAATCGGATACATTATTTTCCTGTTCTACATAAGGCCTTTCCGTGCCATCAAAATAAATTTCAGGTGAACCATCCAATCTTGATCCCCATGAAGAACCTCCCAGACTTCCCATATCCGGATAAACGGTTCCACTAGTGCCTTGACCATATTCATTTTGATAGTCCGGCAAAAACATTGGGTTTTCCACGGTAATATTGGAATTAAGGGTTACTCCTAACCCTTTGGACCTTGTACCACTCTTAGTAGTAATTACAATGGCTCCGGAAGCCGCTCTAGAACCATACAGAGCCGCTGCGTTTGGACCTTTAAGTACAGAAACCGATTCGATATCCTCTGGATTTATATCGGTAATACCTCCTCCGGAAACAGAACTATTGTAAACACTACCACCAGATTCGTTACCCGAATCATTGATCGGGATACCATCTACTACAATTAGCGCCTGGTTTCTACCGGTAATTGAGTTATTTCCACGAATAACTATTCTAGATCCTGAACCTACGCCTCCGGACTGACTAACCGTTAAACCGGCAACCTTACCCACAAGGGAATTGGCCACGTTATAGTTCTTAACGGTATTGATCTCATCTGACTGGAGTTCCGTCATGGCATAACCTAAGGACTTTTTCTCCCTGGAAATACCCAAAGCTGTAACCACAACTTCCCCAAGTTGTTCCGCATCTTCAAGTAAAGAAACGTTAACGGTGGACTGCCCATTAATCGAAATTTCCTTAGGGGAAAATCCAAGGGAAGAAAAAACCAAAACACCATTCCCATTGGTAACCTCTATAGTATAGTTACCATCAAAATCGGAAGATGTACCATTGGACGTACCCTTCTCCACAACGTTTACACCGGGCAATGGAACTCCCTGGTCATCGGTCACCGTCCCGGTAACCGTAATATTCTGAGCCATTAATCCCTGAACACAGAAAATGGTCAGAACCATAAAATAGTAATGAATTTTTTTAATCATACTAGTAATTTTAAGTTAGTTTAATTTATAAATTATAGGGTGTTACCCTAAAGTTAAATAAATACTAAATGTTCCAATTATTAGTTAAATGAAGAAAATAATTCGACTAACAACTTAAGACAAAAGCCGAACAACGAATTTAATAGGCAAAAAAAGAATCTCGGAAAGCATAAATTGTATCAATATTCGCATAATTTTCGCAACTTTATCATCTGCCCCAAGAATAAGTAGCCCCCTGTTTCATAATTATGAAACAGGGGGCTACTTATTTTTACAATGGACAAGTCCCTGAAGTCAATTATTTCAGGGCAAGCCCTTGAGGTATCAGAAGGAAACTACCAATAACATTTCGACGCCCGCCTGAATGGAACGGGCAGGCCAGCCTGAACACGGGCAGGTAAGCGTCGGAGCATTTTAATCTCGATTATCGAGTAAAAGTTGTTGCACTATTTAATTTTAATAACAAATGCTTCGGTATCCAACAATTCACCCCACAATTCCTTAGGGAGCTGAATAGCCATTCCATCTTCTTTTTGGGTCCATTTTAATTTTTGTTTGGACCCAAGTAATTGTGCCTTAGCACTCCTTTTTGGCTCATAGTCCGGAAAAATTATTTCGGAAGGCAAGGAAGTCTGCCCTTTTTCAACTAAATGTGTAAGATACACACTGCCATCAGGCTTGGCCGTAACACAAACATTGTCAAACTTAAAGGGAGCCAAAGACCGAGTACCATAAATGGCTTCCTTATTTATAGCCATCCAATCGCCAATTTCAGTCAATAGATCATACGCTCCCTTGTCCCATTCCCCTTCTGGGCTTGGCGCGATATTCAACAAAAGATTACCTCCTTTGGCCACAATATCTACCAGTGTGTGAATGGCTTCCCGTCCGGACATGTACTTGGCATCAAAAGAATAGGACCAACCGCCTCCTGCTATAATACAGGACTCCCAAGGGTAAGGAAGTGGTTTTTCGGGCACCCTATTTTCCGGTGTTAAGTAATTTTGATTTTTACCATGAACGGCACGGTCCACTACAATTAACCCTGGTTGCTTTTCCCTGGCCTTTACTACCAGTTCATCCATCTTAATATCTTGATTAACAATACGGTTCTTCAGATATCCATTGTCATTGTTGACCAACTGTTGCTCATACCAATTGGTAATTTCAGATTTTGGTGTTTTGGCCACCCAGCCACCATCCAACCACAAAATATCTACCTTGCCGTAATCTGTTAGCAATTCCAATATTTGATTGTGGGTAAAATCTATATAAGACTGCCACTTTTCTGGATTTGCCTCGGGCTCATAATTAACATTCCTATCCCTTGGAGGATAATAAGGATCCCAATACGTAGGCGTATTCCAATCCGGCTTGGAAAAATAGGCTCCCGCCCATAACCCTTGACCCCTGAAGGAATTGAATATTTCCTTAGTAATATTTGCTTTGGGGTTAGTTGAGAACGGAGTTTTTGGGTCCGTTATTTTATAATCCGTGTATTTGGAATCGAACATTGAAAATCCGTCATGGTGCTTGGTGGTGAACACCACATACTTCATACCTGCGTTCTTAGCCGCCTTGGCCCATTTATCTGGGTCAAATTTTACGGGATTAAAGGTTTTCTGCAAGCCTTCATACTCTTTTTTGTAGGTATTATAATCACTGGGGTTAGAGCCCTTTGTCCGATCGCACCAACCGTACTCTTCGGGACATAGCGACCATGATTCCACAATACCCCACTGACTATAGGTCCCCCAATGCATTAAAAGACCGAATTTCATATCCTGCCATTGCTCCAATTTTTCCAATACTAAAGGATCAGTCTCCGGAACATACCTTTCATCCTCATAAATTGCCTGTGCTCCCATTTCCTGAAAAAAGAAGGCAACTGCCAGAGTGGTCAAAAAGATTTTATAACTGTTTTTGGTAATCTTCATTTTTAACTGCTTTAATTAATTATTATTTCATCCGCAAAAAGCCAAGAAGGCAGTCCGGCCGCATGGTGCCAATAAGGTGTTTTTGTATTGGTAGCCTTTACTTTTATATAGCGAGTATCTGTTTTATCAAAATCCAACTTAAAATATTGAATTTGGTTTACCTTGCTTTCCTTAGTTAGGGGCATGGGATTAGTAATGGTTCCAAAATTTTCAAAATGCTCATTATCCAAGGAGCCCGAATAAGTAACTCTTTCCGGAAAAAATACAATGTGATTGGTCACTTGTAAAAAGGCCAAGGAAATGGTACTTATGTCCATTGGCCCACCTAAATCTACCACCACCTCCATATCATTACCTTCATACCCCAACCAGTTGGCGTAAAAACTGCTTCCTCCCAGAGCTCCATCCGTTAGTGCCATTGGGTCCTCCTTTGCATATTTTTTGGGTTTTGTAATGGTAACGACCTTCTTTCCCATAGCCACATTGGGCATTCTTATCACCTCTAGTGCCGACATATAATTTGCCAAATACTCGGTCACCGTAAAACCCATCTCATTCATTAAGGTAATATTGTTCTTGTCACTGGTGGCCCTAAAATTATCCAGCAATGTTGTTACCAATGGATTTATAATCTTTTTACCTTCTACATTGGGAACCAAAAGTCCATATACGTCTGTAATATTCTTCCTACTGGCCTCCAATACAGCAAAATCCACCCCCAAGCGCGCCATCTTTACCCGAGCCAAAATTTCCGGTTTTTCGGCTACAGCCTTTTCGGCTTTATCAAATAGTTTAGAATATTTTGAAAGCATCTCCGGGCTTAAATAAGATGAAAATGCCTCCGATGGATCTCCGTAGAGGAATAGAAAAAATTCCTTGTCCTCCTTTAACTTGGCATGAATTTCATCTATGTATTCTTTTATAAACACACCCGCTTCTTGGTAATAACCCGTGGTGAAATCGGTCAAAAGCATATCAAGATCTTGATCCGGATTCCATAGCAGTTGGGCCGTTATATAGGATCTAAGTTCAAAAAGTTCACTGGGATTGTTACTGTGCTGTTCAAACACCCACTTGGCATTATTGTCCCTAAACAATTTAATATTGGGCTGCAGCGTCTGAATATTGGGAAAGGGGGTAAAAAAATTGGTAAACTGTGTAGTATAATCCCATATTCTAATGTTCTTGGTTAGTTTACTCCATCCTATTAGATCGTTTGCAAAATCGGTACATTTTTTGGCAATGGGCGCGCTTCTATCACATTCTATAGAACAAAGTGTAATCAATACATTGTCCAAGGGTTTCGTCTTACATGGCTTCCGCGTATATTGATAGGCCAAGGTAGAAATCATCTTGTCCGGGAAAGTAGCCGCCACCTCATTTACAAATCGTATCATAGTTCCCGATGGGCTACCTTCTTCTTCATCTATTTTACTGCAATTGTCGCACTGACAATGCTGCTGATTATCATCCTGACTTACCGATAGAACCTTTGCTTTAGGATATTGTTGAAACAAAGAAGCCACGGAATCCTTTACAATTGAAAGCACCTCGGGATTGGTAAGGCACAATTGTGTCGGCAGACGTTCATCGCCCCTTAGTGCATAAAACTCCGAATGGGACTCATAAAATTTTTCCTCCGGTATAAACTTATGGAAAGTGTGTACCCTTGCACTTGGAACATAACTTGGAAACGATTCATGGGTTACTTTTTGCTGGTCCGCATAGTCGGGATTGTCATAAAACAATCTTGAATGTACGGTTCTAGTAGTGATATCCGGGCTGTAACGAAAATCCAAAGCTGGTAGATCAATAGTTTTAGAGGTCGGAATTTTTTCTGCTCCGGGTGCATACCATCTGCAACCCAAGTAGCGTTCCAAAAATTCATATATGGCATATTTTGTTGCCCGATTAGATCCGCCATAAATTAACAAGTGCTTGTCTTCTGTCCTAATAACAATGTCTTCCCTTCCCAAATTCTCGCCCTTTAAATTTCCGATATAGAGCTTGTTTTTTTTTATGTCCTGAGAACTTTCATCAACCAAGGGCAATTCCACCCCACTAATATCCAGAATATATTTTTGGAGAATTTCCGCTGATTTGTATTGACCTTCTGTTGCACTGCCCATGAAGACAATCTCGTAGTCCGACTGCCCATCACGAACCAATTCAATTCCATCCTTTTCACAGGAGGTTAAGATTGATAATATTAATAAGAAACCTAGTAATTTGAAATTTGTCCTTAATATTTTCATTCACAATGCTGTTTTGATCTATTTATTCAATTTAAACTCCAAAGTTTTGCCATTTACCAGTTCGTCATGGTTTATAAAGTAACCCTTGTGCGGTTTTCCATCAACCGTAATATTCTCAATAAACTGGTTTTGCTCCGAAAAATTGGAAGTTATTGTAATTTTTTCCTGTTGATAATAATCACTATCCAAATGTATGGTTATCTTATTAAACCGAGGTGTTGTGAGAGAATAAATTGAATTTGCCGGGCTTATGGGATATATTCCCATCATTGAAAAAACTGCCCAGGCGGACATGGTGCCCGTATCATCATTACCAGGGAGTCCGTCAGGTGAGTTCTTATAATACTCGTCAAGCAAATGCGAAACCATTTTTTGGGTTCTCCTCTCCTCTCCCTCCACGTAATTGAATAAATAGGGATATGCGATATCTGGCTCGTTGGCCATATCATAATGTCCCTTATCAAAGACATCCTGTAATCTTTTCACGAAAGGTTTTGCCCCTCCCATAAGCTTTATAAGACCTTTGGTATCATGAGTAACCATAAAAGAATACTGCCAGGCATTACCTTCAATAAATCCTAGATTTTTTACAAAGTTGGCCCCGGCTTCAGGGTTATAGGGAGTCAACCAAGTGCCATCATCATTCCTGGGCCTCAATAAATTAAATTCCTTATCGAATAGATTTCTGTAGGAAACGGACCTTTTGGAGAAGCGGCGATAATCCTCCTTTTTACCCAAAGTCTTGGCCAATTGGGCTATGGCATAATCTGAAATATTGTACTCCTGAGTAGTAGATACGGATCCGCTATTGGTTGTCTTGGTGGTAAGGTATCCTTGCTCCAAATAATCCTGCAGTCCCGGACGAAGGGGATTATCCTGAATCTGATCTGCGCTTTTGACCATTGCGGAATACGCCTTTTCCACATCAAAATCCTGGATACCCTTTAAATAGGTATCGGCAATAACAATACCTGCCGGATCACCTACCATAGTAGTCGTTTCCGTGGCATTCAACTCCCATTTTGGCAACCACCCGCTCTCATCATAGATCTGCAGCATACTCTTCACCATATTGGATTGTTGCCTTGGATAAACCAAGCTCATAAGCTGATGCAAATTACGATACGTATCCCATAAAGAAAACACCGTATATCTAGTATCCTGGGTCCTTAAAATTTCCCTGGTTTTCATTTTGGGATAGTCTCCATTATAATCATTCAAGGTACTGGGGTGTATCAGTGTATGGTATAAAGCCGTATAAAACTTAACCTTATCCTCTTCCTTACCTCCTTCAACCTCAATTCTGGATAAATATTTATTCCAATTTTGCTTAGCCTCTGCCAAAATTTGGTCGAAACTTTCTATTGCTGTTTCCTTTTCCAAATTTTCACGGGCATTTTCAATGCTAACATAAGAGACCCCAACCTTCATTTCCACTACCGTGGGTTCTTTAAAATTATATCGCATATAACCACCTATGCTATCGCCTACAACTTCCATGGCATACCCCGGCATTACCCGTGTCTTTCCGTTGTAACCCATCCATTCAGCCTCGGCACCTTTGTAGGTGGTCGGCTTTTTCCAAACCCCAAATTCGTCCGCAGGCCGGGAAAACCGTGCTACAAAGTACACCGGATATGCTTCCTCCGGCTTATAATAACAAAACGAACCAACAGAACGAATCCCTTCAATTTCGGTTGGTGAAACGACCTTAAGGGTGGCTCCTTGTTCATTGGTAAGACCCAAGCCCAAATTTATCAAGATGTTGGCATCTCCTTCTGGAAAGAAAAATTTGCTTACCCCTACTCTGGTCGTTGCCGTGGCCTCAACTTTTATATCATATTTGTCCAAAGTATTGGAATAATAGCCAACTTCCGAAACCTCATTGGAATAGGACGTTCCATATTTTAAATAATCCACTTCCAGGCTACCCGTGGTGGGCATGGCCAAAATTACTCCAAGATCAGGGCAGCCAACACCGCTTAGATTAACGTGGCTAAACCCTGTTAAGAAGGTGTTTTCCTCTACATAGGGGGTCGACAGCCATCGACTGTCCTTTTCCAAAGGTAAATTTTGGGAACCAACCACATTAAATGGGGAAACACTAACCATTCCCCTTACCGCAATAGGTCCCGGATTGGTGGTTCCAAAGTTTGAGGTGCCAATAAAGGGGTTCACGTAGTCTACGGGTTGCTTTTGTGCATAAGCCACAAGGGTAAAAACCGTCAGTATTAATAATATTATACGTTGTAATCTCATTGTTCTTTTTTGATAATTTTACCTATGTTGATCTGGCTTCAATCTTTAATTCACACACCCCATACCCCACTCTAAAGGGGAGTAATCCCTACCCAAATCACAAAGTTTAACCAGTCCATATAATATCTATCCTAATATTAAATGCTAAGAAAATCCAGGTCAACTAAAAAATCCAAAACACTTAGACTTTAGCTTTTTTAATGCTACTTCTATTAAAATTCATTCCCTTTTGAGGGGAGCCTGCCCGGCCCTTTGGCGGGGCTAGGGGCTGTTTTCTACAGGAGCTAGAGGTATATGTTCAAAAGCTTTTTATTATTTCAATACTTCCATCTATTCCACAACCACCTCATCAATAAACATCCAGGAACCTCCCCCATTGGGAGGAGTTCCTAAATTAGTTGCCACGACCTTAATATATTGGGCGGATTGCTTATCTATATCAATAACAAAATCCTGTAACTCCGAACCAATATTGTCCGCAAAATCCCTTTTTAGGATTCCAGCACTTTTAAAAGCTTCGCCATCTTCCGATAGCAGAACCTCCATTTGAACAGGAAAATAGATACCTGATCCCTGGTTTTCCATGGCTCCGACAGTTATCTTTTCCAATTCCGTAAGAGATTCCAGATCGATTACCAATTCCATATCGTTATCCAACCACCCTTGCCATTGTCCGTCGTGAAAATTTTTGGAGCCGCGAACTACATTTACCATCCCCAAATCCTCAGCTCCCTTATAACTATCGTGATATTTATTTATGTAGGTTACAGGTTTCCCCACAGCCTTATGATATTTAATAGTTTTCTCGAATATGGCACCCACAGGTTCACCATCTTTAAATACCTGGGCTTTGATATTGGTTGTCCTATCAATATCTACTGGAGCGGAATATTTTTCAGAGGCCGAAGTAATATCGCTACCATCTAGGGAAAACCGAATATCCGCTTGGGGAAATTCTGATTTAAGGGCAATTGATATAACACCATTTTCAGTATTGACCGAAGTTTCAGTAGTTACCTGATAGGCACTTTTGGCATAATGGACTCCCATTATCCCATATCTTTGAAATAGACTACTTACCCGGTTTGAAAAATCGTCCCAATTTCTATTATCCTTACTACTCCAAACAGCTTCCGCCAAGGCAGCCAGACGTGGATAGGTCATATACTCCGCTTGGGCATTGGAAGGAACATATTCTGTCCATAAATTGGCCTGGCCTCCCAGAACATGCTTGGCCTGCTCCTCGCTCATTCCCTCAACGACAGGGTCAAATTGATAGACCTTGCTCAGGGGCAGGTTTCCGCCCCACGCCAAAGGTTCAGCATCTTGATCGCCTTGATAATAATCAAAATAACAATGTGAATTAGGGGTCATGACTACATCGTGACCAGCATCGGAGGCCTCCAAGCCTCCTTTTACACCGCGCCAACTCATAACGGTAGCGCCCGAAGCCAAACCGCCTTCCAAAATTTCATCCCAACCCAGCAAAGTTCTTCCTTTGGAACTCAGAAAACGTTCCATACGCCGGATAAAGTAGCTTTGCAATTCCTCAACATTTTCGAGACCTTCCTCTTGAATTCTTTTATTGCAATCCGGACAAATTTTCCAATTGGTCTTGGTAGCCTCATCCCCTCCAATATGAATGTATTGGGAAGGAAATAACTCCATAACTTCCAGCATTACATTTTCCAAAAACTCAAATGTGGTATCTTTTCCTGGACAGTAAATTTCGGTTATGGGCCACACTCCTCCGGAAGGGACCATAATAGGTTTTTGAAAACAGGACAATTCAGGGTATGCAGCTATGGCACTCATTACGTGTGCCGGCATTTCTATTTCCGGAACTACCGTAACTCCCCTACTACTGGCGTAAGCAACTATTTCTTTAATATCTTCCTGGGTATAAAATCCACCGAAGGTAGCGTTTGTCCCAAATTCGGCTGTAGGCCTGGCATTCCACGGCTTGTCTTCTTGATCCACTCTAAAGCCACCTACTTCCGTTAATTTTGGATATTTCTTAATCTCTATGCGCCACCCTTGGTCATCAACCAAATGTAGGTGCAGAGTGTTCATTTTTAACAAGGCCAATTGGTCTATGGTCTCCATAACATAATCCTTATCGAAAAAGTGCCTGGAAACATCCAACATGAAACCACGCCATTCAAATCGTGGACTATCTTTGATATCCACATTTGGAATATCCCAAAGTACATTGGAGGCCAAAGATTTGCTTTCAATTTCTATAGGAAGTAACTGTCTGATCGTTTCCAAAGCATACAAAAAACCATTATATCCTTTGGCATTTATTACAACATTATCATCCGTCACATGTAAGGAATATTCCTCCTCGCCCATAGATGGATCCTTGGATAATTCAACAAAATTCATATCGGGAACGGTAGATACCACCTCCATATTCCATCCGGCGGCTACGGAAAATTTATCCTGCAATATTTCCAAGGTTTTCACCATGTCCTCTTCCACCACAAATTTTGTATCCTTGGTAAACCGAAAAGCCCCTGGGCTAAACTTCACTTCCGTGGGCTTGGGAACGATATTTATGTCACTTTGCGCAAAAATCGTTTTGCTTTCCTCTCCACAGCCCACTAAAAATACCAGCAGGAATACACTTAAGCCTCGCGCTATTACGTTTTTCATTTTAACTCCACTATTTACTTAAATCGACCCCTCCTAAAATTTACTGGAACGAATTAATTTTTATCATCCATACTTCGAAATTCCCCGTCTTCCTTAATCACCAATACTTTTCCTGTAAATGGACTCTTTACCCAAATATTATAACCAAATCCATGCTTTTCCAAACTAGGTTTTATGGTCTTTCCCAAAATATTCTTTGGCATTGCCACTGACTTTTCAGCATCTTTTTTCCCCTGCAAAACTCCCCTGTAGAGCGAATACAAATGCCATTTTATATAATCATCATTAGGAATTGAAAAACTGGCAATTCCACCTGCTTCTTTGGAAGAAAAATAAACGTAACCCCAATGCTCCGGCTCATGCATGTTAATAACGCCCTGTGGTGACCACACCCAGTTATACTCGGGCAGGAACTTTCCTTTATCGTCTTTTTTTCTGGAATAACGCCCGTCCGTTAGATCGAATTTCCAATTGACCCTGGAAAAGTTGATCCTCCAAAAATCGTTCTCCGGCACATTACCACCGCTGCTTGCCTCGGTTATCACCTTCCATGGAATAGCTATTTCTACCATCCAACCTTTGTCGGTATCCGATGAATCATTCAATGTTCCATCTATACTCACGGCCGATTTAACCCCTTGAATATCCCAACTATCCACCACTTTACCATGATTTCTATAAGGCTTGGTCAAAAACAAATCCCAAAGAGTATTATGGGCATTCATCTCATATTCGTAATAATTGTGTGTATCCCCATCCGGGTCTATAAAAATCTCAAAATCATTGTTGTAAAAAATAACGGTGTCCCTTTGTTTTAAAGTGGCCCATACATGGGGCTCCTCCATTTCCGCCAAAATATATAGGTAGTCATTGTCCCACAACATTTTCATTCTGGTCCTGTAATCAGGTATCATTTTGCCTTCGATATCAATATAATCCTGGGACCAAGTCGCTTTTTGCCAAGAAGCATCATCGCCTTTCCCGTCTATACTCAGGGTTTCACTTGCCTTATACGCAATATAGTTTCTTGGCACAAGCTCTTGCCCTTTTACAGTGGCAATGCCAGCGCAGAAAAGCAAAAGCGCTAATGACCAGGTTCTGCTGTGGATTGAAAAAGTGGTCTTCATATTTCGATTTTAATGATTTCTATTTATTAAGCACAAGCTGGGCAGAATAAACCCAGATTACAGACTATTCTCCTTCGTAAATTTTACAATTTCAGATATACGTCCAAATGCCAAGCCGGTAACCGTATCAGCAGCCCCATAATAGATGGCGACCTTATCCTCTTCCGTTGAATGTAGCGCAGCACATGGAAAAACTACATTTGGCACATCACCCACACATTCATAATTCGTCTGAGGTGACAACAAATAGGGTTTGGTTCTATACAAAACCTGATCTGGCCGCTCTTTATCCAAAATAGCCGCTCCCATGGAATATCTAAATCCGTTGCAAGTATTTATTACCCCATGATAAAAGGTTAACCAGCCCTCATCCGTTAATATGGGAATTGGCCCGGCACCAATTTTGGTACACTGCCATGCACTGTCCACAAAAGGGGTTACCTTCATTACACAGCGATGCTCTCCCCAATATTTCATATCAGGACTATAGCTAATGTAAATATCCCCAAATGGGGTGTGTCCATTATCACTTGGGCGACTCAACATGGCATATTTCCCGTCTATTTTCCCAGGGAACAATACACCATTTCTATTGAAGGGCAGAAAGGCATTTTCACATTGAAAAAATTCCTTAAAATCGAAAGTATACCCAATACCAATAGTTGGGCCATTATAACCGTTGCACCAGGTTATCCAATACCTATCCTCTATGAAGACCACCCTGGGATCGTACTTATACTCAGATTCTATCATATTGGTATTGCCCGCCTGAAATTGAATGGGCTCATGGTTTATGTCCCAATCTATCCCATTCTTACTAAAACCGGCAAAAATATTCATTTGAACCGCCTTGTTATCACAACGGAATACTCCGGCAAAACCATCTTGGAACGGTACTACCGCGCTATTAAAAATACTGTTGGAAGATGGAATTGCATCTCTCTTAACCACAGGGTTCTCTGTATATCGCCAAACTACATCTGCACTATTGGCAGGCCTTTCTTGCCATGGAATGTTACTCACTATGTTTTGATTTAAAAATTACAATTAAACTCTTTCACTACCTAATGTACGCCCTCCAAAACTTTGATCAAGGGAGTGATCCCTTTTATTTTAATTGGGTATTTGCCTCACCTTATCCAGCCAGGTAAACTTTAGAAATGTAGTGGTTACCCCAAAAACTGCCAATGCAATGATCGCCTTTGGGTAATCCCTGATCATAAAATATATGGGCAGAACGATCATACTAGACTGCCAAATGATACCAACGGCACAGTTCATCATGTCCCACCAAAACTCGTTGTTCTTTTCAAAACTAGGATCCTCTGCCTTTAATTCTTTATAGACAGGATTCCACCAGCCCCAAGGCTTCACATTTTTATAGAACGATTTAAGCACTTCTTTATCCGTAGGGGGACTAAAATAGGTTCCCAAAAATGACCCCAGCATTGAAACCCCAAAAATAATTGGGAAAAGATAAATGGCGTGCACATGGGAAAGATCGTACAACAAAGTACCCTCCATAAAATTGCCCTTGTTGTTATCCAACACAAATTGCAATGAAGCTATAATCAAACCGGACAGCATTCCCCAAAAATAGCCCCATCCGTTAAATCGCCACCATATCCATTTTAAAAAATTAGCTGCCACGTACCCCCCAAATAAGGCACTTGTTATCCAAAGCGTCAGCGAATTGATGGAATCTGCAAAAAAACCCATAAAAACACCAAGGAAGACCACTAAAAAGGAGGCAATATGACTCACCTTAATATAGTGCTTATGTGAAGCATCGGGTCTAAAATATTTTTTATAGATGTCATTGACCAAATAAGCCGGGCCCGCATTTACAAAAGCGGAAAAAGTAGACATAAAAGCTGCGAGCAACCCTGCCAACAACAATCCCTTTATCCCCACCGGTACATGAAAATTAATTACTTTGGGTAGTATAACCTCTAATTCCGCACCTGTAAGTCCAGGGTTTCCAATCATTTCAGGAGTCAGTACCACCAAGGCGATGACAACAATCCCAGTAATAAGCAAATATCTGGGGATAAACAATACCAGATTGGTAAACCCGCTCATATATGCAGCATCCTTTACCGTTCTGGTAGACAATATTCTCTGGAGGTCATAACTAGGGGTTGGTCCCGCTATACTGGCAAAGAAACCCTTAAAAAGAGTCATTCCTATCAAGGCACCGAACATCTTATAACCCTCAGAATCTATCAAATGGTTGAAGGCCTGAAATTCCTTATCCCAGTGAGTACCCAATTCCCAGCCAAAAAATACATTTTTCCATTCGGCACTTATTACCGAATTGATCTCTACATCGGAAAAAGCAAAAAAAGCGTAACCTGCCACAAGTATTCCCGCAACGACCATAATAATGTATTGCAATACTTCTGTGGCTACTACCGAGAACATCCCGCCCTTTATGGTATAAATGGTCGTGAGAAATATAATGACCATCGCGTAGGCCTGTTCGGAGTTCAACAAAATCATCTCCCCTATTTGCAAAGTCATGTCCCATGGTAGGATAATCGTCAAAAATTTACCGACACCTTCAAAGAAATAAGCTATAAAGCCTACGGCTGCAACAATAGCGAAGACAGCAACAATACTATGGGAAGCCCTCCCTGCCCTATCGTCCCCGAAACGGGTAAGTATCCATTCCGATCCAGTCATAATATTGGAACGCCGAATCCAAACGGCCAAAAACATCATAACAAAAATTTGGTTCCATATTGGCCAAAGCCACATGAACATAAAGCTCTTTACTCCATACAAAAACAGGATACCGACCATCCAGGCGGTACCGGAAACATCAAACATACCAGACCCATTACTGAGTCCCAGGTAATACCATTTTATATTGTTCCCCCCCAAAAAATAAGACTTAAGTCCCTTGGATGCTTTTTTGGACACCCAAATACCTACGAAGAGGGTCAACACAATATATGCAACAATTATTGCTACATCGATTACATTCATACAAATTAATTTTTAGGCTGAAGCAAAAAGCTTATCAGCCAGGAATATTTTTCAAGATAGTGGTAAAAAAACACTACAACCCTGTGTTTTTTCTCTCCAATAGTCAACTACTCTTATTTTTTTTATAAATTCCCCAAATTTTCAAGACTGTATTGGCGGCAATTCAAAAAAAAGAAGTTAAACCAACATGGTAATTCCGCTTACCAGAACTAAATATTCGATTTTTTTTCAGGAAGAAGAATAAAATTAGACCAACAACCAACCCGTAAAGCCGAACGCCAATTTTTAGAAATATAGACTGTGATCAAGACTTATGCTAATCAAAAAACTAAATTATAAATTACTTAGTAGAAATAGTTCCGGCGATTTCAACATAAATTACAGGCACCATATCATTTTTTGGGCGGTATATATCCTATTCAATATTTTCCGTTGGGGCAATCTGCATCAAGATTTTGCCTATTCCATAAAAACCAACTTGTTGGGTTTCCCCATACACATGGTCTTGGCCTACTTCAATATATATTTTCTGATGCCAAAATTTGTATATACAAAGCGCTATATCACCTATACCGTTTTGCTTGTGGCATCTTTATTCATAGGTCTATTGATAAAATTCAACCTCACCTATTATCTGGTAAGCAATAATGTAATGCCTGAAGCCGGGGATGTTGAAAGCCTCACTCTCAATTATGCCATAGTTACCATGTTGGGAGAACTTTATGTAATGTCTTTTGTTACGGCCATAAAAATTACGGTGGACTGGTTAAATGAAAATAGCAAACTCCATGAACTGGAAAAAAGACAGTTGACCACAGAATTAAAATTCCTAAGATCACAGGTCTCCCCGCATTTCTTTTTTAATACACTAAATAATATTTATTCCCTGACCTTGGAAAAATCGGACAGAGCACCCCAAATTGTACTGAGGTTGTCAGAATTAATGCGTTATTTGCTGTATGCCACGGACAAACCATATCAAGATTTGACCAAAGAAATTGAATGTATCCAAAACTATATTGATTTGGAACGAATCCGATTTGACAATTCCTTAAAAATTGATATGAATGTTTCGGGGGATATTGAAGGAAAAGGCATAGCTCCCATGCTATTGATGCCCTTTGTTGAAAACTGCTTTAAACATGGCGCCAGCAAAAATATTGGCAAAATGTACATTAAAATAAAATTCGAGGTAGTGGACGATATCCTAAATTTTGAAATCAGCAATAACATCCCTCCAAGCAAAACACGGGAAAAATTAAAAAATGCGGATTGCGGCATCGGTCTCAACAATGTAAAAAAACGTTTAAAATTGGGGTACGAACCACAGGATTACAATCTTTCCATATTTGAAAAAGACAAAATGTTTAATGTTATTCTTAATTTAAAAGTGAAATGAGTTTAAAGGCTATAATAATCGACGATGAACCACTGGCAATTAATATATTAAAAAATTATGTAGACCAAATTAAGGAACTGGAGTTAGTACAAACCTTCACCAATGCTATTGATGCTTCCACCTTCTTACAGAGAAATGAAGTAGATATTGTATTCCTGGACATCAATATGCCCATAATGAACGGTCTTGACCTACTGGGAAGTGTCAATTCCAAGGCCATGGTAGTCATGACTACCGCCCATGAGGACTACGCCCTTAGAAGTTATGAATTGGAGGCCATAGATTATTTGGTTAAACCTATTCCATTCAACAGATTCCTAAAAACCATTAACAGAATTATAACATTAAAGGAAGGAGTTACAAAAAACGAAGTCAATAACACGAATGACAATTCTAGTATTTTTGTAAAGGTCGATAAGAAAAAATTACAAAAAATTTATTTGGATGATATTATTGTCATAGAAAGCCTCAAGGATTACATCAGGATAAAGACCAAAGCCAACAAACATATCATTCACAAAACCTTAAGTAGTTTCACCGAAGAACTCCCTTCGGATAAATTTATTAGAATACATAGATCCTACACCATAGCCATTAATAAGATCGATGCTATTGAAGGCAATAGCGTAGAAGTGCAAGGCATTAGATATACCATTGGCCGAAGTTACCTAAACGAGGTAAAAAGCAAAATTCTTGATGTCGATTCGGAATAAGAAACCATAGGGCAAGCCCACAAAGACTATTAAGGAAATTGTTTTCTTTTGTATTTTATAAGCTAACCTTTAGGCCCTCGGCCTATTTATCCCGTTTAAAGCGGGTTTATTTCTATGAATGCTTTAAATTTGTTACAAAGCAACTTTTTATAACAGGGTTTCACTGATAAACCGTATTAATTACACTTCTTTCCTTTTTTTTAGCTGCATTTAGCTACTACGGACTGTCATTTGTCGAAATTTGCTGTTAATTAATTGTAAACTAGCTAATTTAGAAGGTGTTAATATCATTTATAGTCAAATGTCGATAAGCCCCCTAAGAAATTCTTGTAAGCCGTCAATAAACAGGATGTATTTACTTCTGGCAATCGTTCTCGCCTTAGCGACACAAGGCTGCAATAGTGGAGTTAAAACCTCTGAAACTATTGCTGGCAATGAAAGTCACGGAAAAATTCCAGATAAGATCGACTTTACCTTTCATGTAAAACCAATTATATCGGACCGATGCTTCAAATGCCATGGCCCCGATAAAAATGCCATAGAGGGTGGACTATCCCTGAACACCGCTGAAGATGCCTATATGGCATTGGGCAAAAAGAAAGACCATTACGCCATTGTTCCGGGCGATGTCGAAAAAAGCGAATTGGTACATCGATTATACACTACGGACGAATCCTTAATGATGCCCCCACCGGAATCCAACCTCACTCTTTCCAATTACGAAAAGGAAATCCTTAAGAAATGGATAGAGCAAGGCGCTGAATATAAAGAACATTGGGCATTTATAGCCCCGGAAAAACCCAGCGTTCCCAAAACAAATAATACTACATGGGCTCAAAATGAAATTGACCTATTTGTTTTATCACAATTGGAACAAAACAATTTGGAACCCAATGAAAAAGCCTCAAAAGAAAAGTTGTTGAGGCGGGTGTTTTTCGACCTGACCGGTTTACCTCCCAGTGTGGAACAAATTGCAAATTTCCTGAACAACGATTCCCCTTCAGCCTATGAAGAAATTATAGATTCATTATTGAATACGGTCGACTATGCCGAGCACATGTCAGCAGAATGGATGGATATTGCCCGATATGCGGACACCCATGGATACCAGGACGATTTTGAGCGCATTATGTGGCCCTGGCGCGATTGGGTAATTCATGCCTTTAAGCAAAACATGCCCTATGATCAATTTGTAACCTATCAATTGGCCGGGGATCTTTTGCCCAACGCCAATGCGGAACAAATTCTCGCTACGGGCTTTAACAGAAACCATAAAATTACGTTTGAGGGTGGAGTTATCCCAGAAGAATATCGTATTGAGTATGTTGAAGACAGGGCTGTGACATTTGGTACTGCTTTTCTAGGTCTAACTTTTGAATGCGCCCGTTGCCATGATCATAAATACGATCCCATAAGTCAAAAAAACCATTTTGAACTGTTCAGCTTTTTCAACAATATAGATGAATTGGGACTGACGCCCGGGGGAGCTGGAAAAATTCCAAAGCCTTATATGACTATTACGGAGAAAGAAAAGAATGGGGTGTTGAGTTTTGTTCAGCTTCAAAAATCCAATATGAAAGAAGTTCCTGTAATGGTAATGAACGAAATGGAGGAAATTAGGCCTTCGTTTATCTTGAACAGGGGCGTGTATGACCAACCCACCACTCAGGTATACCCAAATACACCCGAATCCATACTCCCTTTCCCGGAGGAATATCCTAAAAATCGATTGGGATTGGCAAAATGGCTTTTCCACGAAGACAATCCATTAACCGCCAGGGTTACCGTAAATAGATTTTGGCAACGCATGTTCGGTACGGGCTTGGTAGCCTCCTCCTTCGATTTCGGTAATCAGGGTTCATTGCCTACACATCCTGAATTATTGGACTTCCTAGCTATTAAATTGAAGGAAGAAGGTTGGGATTCAAGAAAATTGTTAAAATATATGGCACTTTCTGCCACCTATCAACAAAGCACCAAGGTGACCAAGGAATTACAGGAATTGGATCCAGAAAACCGTCTATTGGCACGTGCCCCAAGATTAAGGCTTACAGCCGAACTAATTAGGGACCAAGCATTAAAAATTAGTGGATTGCTCAACAAAGAGGTAGGAGGCCCAAGTGTAAAGCCCTATCAACCCGAGGGTATTTGGGAAGCTACCACTGGAGGTGGAGGTGGAAGCACGGCCACTTATATCACCAGTACCGGAAAAGATCTATATAGAAAAAGTCTGTATACCTTTTGGAAAAGAACAGTTCCTCCTCCAAGCATGATGACCTTTGATGCGGCATCAAGAGATCTTTGTACGGTAAAACGTCAAGAAACAAATACGCCCTTACAGGCCTTGGTCTTGTTAAACGATCCGCAAATCATCGAGGCATCGAGACTAATTGCCAAAAACGCTATGGACCTAAAAAAAGAAATAAATGACCAAATAATATACATTTTTAAATTGGCAACCTCCAGAGCACCTGATGAGGAAGAATTGTCCATGTTGAACAACTATTACAATAACATGCTCCAAAAAGTGGATGATGAAGGTATAACGGCTCAGGAATATCTTTCCATTGGAGCTTTTGAAATGGATAAAAATTATTCAGAAAAAGAATTGGCTGCGTTGGCATTAACGGCACATACCATTTTAAATTTAGATGAAACTATAACGAGGGGTTGATCATGAGCGAAAAAAAAATTATAGAGGAACGATCCTTGATTCTGAACAGAAGGTCTTTTTTAGGCAAAACAGCCTTGGGCGTGGGCGGGGTTGCACTCGCATCCCTTTTAGGTGCCAACCTATTTAGAAAGGATAAAAACGGCATACTTACCAAGGATGATAGTTTAAACGGAGTTAAGGGCATACTAAACTCGCTGCACCATCCTGCAAAAATTAAAAGGGTAATCTACCTGTTTCAAAGCGGTGGACCTTCCCAATTGGAACTTTTTGACTATAAGCCTCTGTTAAACAAACGCCGTGGGGAAGATCTCCCCGAATCTATACGGAACGGACAACGGCTTACTGGTATGACCGCCGGTCAGGATTCTTTTCCCTTGGTAGGATCTCTTTTCAATTTCAATCAGCACGGCAAGAACGGCACCCACATCAGTGAACTTTTGCCATACACGGCCAAGATGGTGGACGACCTATGCATCATAAAATCTATGTATACAGAGGCCATCAATCATGACCCTGCAGTAACATTCTTTCAAACTGGCTCCCAACAACCCGGAAGACCCAGTATTGGTTCATGGTTGAGTTATGGCTTGGGTAGTGAAAATGAAAACCTCCCGGCATTTACGGTTTTATTGTCCCGAGGAACAGGTAGACCCAATGGACAACCTTTATATACTAGATTATGGGGCAATGGATTTTTACATTCCCTGCACCAAGGGGTCCAATTCAGGGCAGCCAAGGATCCTGTATTGTATTTAAATGACCCCAAGGGTATTACCAAAGAGGTTAAACGTGAAATGTTGGACAATTTAGCCGCCTTAAACGATAAACATTATCAAGAATCCGGTGATCCAGAAATAAAAAGTAGAATTGCCCAATATGAAATGGCCTATCGGATGCAAACCTCTGTCCCCAATGTGATGGATACAGCCAGCGAACCCGATTATATCTATGAGATGTACGGGCCAGATGCCAAAATCCCCGGTACCTACGCGGCAAATTGCCTCTTGGCCAGAAGATTGGCGGAACAGGATGTACGCTTTATCCAATTGTACCATATGGGATGGGATCAACACGACAATCTACCAGGAGCCATTGCCAAACAGGCCAAAGATGTAGACCAAGCTTCAGCAGCACTAGTGGCCGATCTAAAACAACGTGGGTTATTGGAGGACACTTTGGTGATTTGGGGAGGAGAGTTTGGAAGGACCAATTATTCCCAAGGGCTTCTAACAGATACCAATTATGGTAGGGACCATCATCCTAGGTCTTTCACCATCTGGATGGCAGGTGGTGGCATTAAGCCCGGCATGGTCTATGGGGAAACCGATGATTTTGGATACAATATCGTAAAAGATCCTGTCCATGTCCATGATTTCCAGGCTACAATGTTACATTTATTGGGCATAGACCATGAAAAATTAACCTACAAATACCAGGGAAGAAGGTTTAGATTAACAGATGTGGAGGGACATATCGTAAAGGATATTCTAACCTAAACCTATAAACCAAAGAATGATACTACAGATTATAAGCCTTGGTCGTTTACATCCTCTATTGGTACACTTGCCCATAGGCATATTGGTATTGGCCTTTTTAATAGAACTATACTCTAGAAAGAAAGATACCGGAACGGAGAACAATATTATCAACTTTTCCCTTGCCATTGCTGCAGTGAGCACAGTACTATCCGTGGCCAGTGGTTGGTTATTGGGTGAAGATGGCGGTTATGATGAAACCTTATTGTTTAGGCACCGCTGGATGGCCGTTGGATTGGCTGTAGGCAGTACCCTTTTATATTTTATTAAAAAGTACCCTAAGGCCTGGTCTAAAAATGTATACCTACCCCTTTTTGTCGTCGTAATAGTTCTTTTAGGCCTAACCGGACATTATGGGGGGAGTATGACCCATGGGGAGGACTATCTTTATAAAAATAAAGAAACCAAAAAAATTGTTATTACCGACGTTAGCAAAGCACTGGTATTTAACGATATCGTACAGCCTATTCTGGATGACAAGTGTGTAAGTTGCCACAATCCCAATAAGATCAAAGGAGGTTTGGTAATGACCAACAAAGAGCAACTACTTCTTGGGGGTGACTCGGGTAGTTTATTAATGGCAGACGAAGGGGAATCACCGAGATTGATACATCATATTAAACTACCGATGGAAGATGATGATCATATGCCCCCTAAGGGAAAAGTACAACTTACAAGTCATGAAATTGCGCTATTGGAATGGTGGTTGAGCCATGAAAATTGCTTTGATTGTGTGGCCGGGACTTTGGATAAAACAGAAAAGATCAGTGATATTTTAAATTCCTTGGAAGAAGACACCTCCACAAGGGCGCTTATTGCAAAAGAAGTGGCAATGGTTCCCGAAGACTGGTTGGCCTCCATAAACAGCAATAAACCCATTATTACAAAATTGGCGGAAAAAAATCCCCTATTGATAGCAAACTTGTCCGGCAATAAAAGTCTAGGGAAAAACGATCTTAAAGCATTAAAAGAACATGCCGAAAATATTGTTGAACTCAATTTGGCCAACTCCAATTTTAATGACACCATTTCTGCACTTCTATCGTCCTTTACGAATCTCACCAAACTACAACTGCAAAACACCAAGATTACGGATAAGTCTATGGAGTCTATACGGGATCTGAAACACCTGGAATCCCTCAATATTTATGGTACGGACATTACGGATGAAGGTCTGGAAAAATTAACTGGCCTAAGTAGTTTAAAAACATTATATCCCTGGAATTCCAAAATAACCAAGGAAGCTCTAGATCGCTATAGTAGTAAATTAAAGGCTGTAACAGTTGTAAGTATTAATGAGGATCTTTTTACCCCCACTGGATTGGAACCACCTTCCATAATTGCAGATACGGATTTCTTTCGGGATTCCATGGAAATTAAAATGGATTATTTTTATAAGGGAGTAGACCTATACTACACCTTGGATGGCTCGGAACCCGACACCACTTCCACTAAATACGACCAACCTATTTTGCTTACCAATTCCACCCTGGTCAAAGCTGTTAGCCATAAAGTCGGATGGGAATTAAGCCCGGTCAGAACGGTAAGTTTTAAAAAATCGAATATTCTACCCAATTCCATTACCCTAAACAACAAACCCAATGAAAAATACAAGGGCAATGGCGGAAATACCTTAATTGATCTCAAAAGGGGAACCAGCAATTTTATCGATGGCAATTGGATTGGTTACGAAGGCAGTAGTTTTGCCGCCACCTTAAAGCTACAGAAAGAAGAATTGATATCTACGGTATCGGTAGGGGCATTTTCTTCACCTGAAAAATGGATCTTTTACCCAACTGGTTTCAAGGTATGGGTATCTATGGATGGCAATAATTTTAAGCTTGTACACACGGAGAAAGTTCCAACGGAAAAACCCAACTCCGATACTAAATTCCAATTTTTCGACATCAACATACCCCCAACGCAATCCAATTTCGTAAAGATAGAGGTGATTAGTCAGACCAGGAACCCTTCCTGGCACACCAACCCGGGAGGAAAAAGTTGGTTATTTGTGGACGAGATAGTTCTTAATTAAATTAGAGGGTGTTTCAAGCTCTAAAATTCTCTGTGTAACAATTGTTACACAGAGAATTTTAGATACCTTTATATTTGCATCTTAATAAATAATATGGATTATATACTTCAACCCTGGCCCTGGTATGTATCCGGGCCTTTAATTGCCTTTGTGATGCTTCTTTTGGTATATTTTGGCAAAACTTTCGGCATGTCGTCCAACCTACAAACACTATGTTCCATTGGTGGTGCAGGGAAATATTCTGATTACTTTAGGTTCGATTGGAAGGCCAATCGCTGGAACCTGACCGTTGTTCTCGGTGCTGTTCTTGGTGGGTTTATTGCTACTCAATATTTATCCGATGGTTCAGCGATTGCATTGAGCAGCGAGACCATTTCGGATTTAAACGCCTTAGGGTTTAATGAGGTTGGCGAAACCCTCTTACCCCCTGAGATCTACAAATGGGAAAATATATTGAGCCTTAAAGGAATCTTGATATTGGTCATAGCCGGTTTTTTGGTGGGCTTTGGCACAAGGTATGCAGGCGGATGTACTTCGGGACATGCCATTACCGGTCTGAGTAACCTTCAATTGCCCTCACTTATAGCCGTGATAGGATTTTTTATAGGTGGCCTAATAATGACGTTCTTTATTCTACCCCTTATTTTCGGGTCTTAAAAACGACTTTCAATGGAAAATCATTTGTAGAAAGGAGTAAAATAATTCTCTTGCATGTATCAATTAAATAATAATCAGCTTTAGGTGGAACAAAAAAATTTCAGCCAAAAGTAGAAAGCATAAAAGAAATGAAATTCTTAAAATTCTTGTTGGTAGGGGTATTCTTCGGAATAGTTCTTGTAAAATCGGAAGCAGTATCCTGGTACCGTATCTATGAAATGTTCAAATTTCAATCCTTCCACATGTACGGAATTATTGGTTCCGCGGTATTCCTTGGCATCCTATTTATTTGGCTTTTCAAAAAATTTAAGGTCAAAAGTACTGAAGGAAAGGAAATAGACTTGATTCCAAAAGATAAAGGAGTAACGAGATATATTCTTGGTGGCACCATCTTTGGATTTGGCTGGGCTTTGGCTGGTGCTTGCCCAGGGCCCATGTTCATTCTGGTGGGCACCGGAGTTTTTAGTATGCTTATCGTAATAGCAGGAGCACTATTGGGTACTTTTGCCTATGGGGTACTTATGAAAAAACTGCCTCATTAAGCAAATTCCGTTGTGAAAATTGGAAATTGAATTAAAAAAAATAATTTGATCCAATTACCATAATAAGAGAAATATAAATGATTGTGGCACCATTTTGGCCTTAATTGCTTTTTTCAGTAATTGCCAAGCCAAATTTCCAAAAAAGTGAATCACTTTTGGCGAAGAAATTAACTATTTCAAATAATCCCTTTAAACGATCTCTGCGCTTAAACCCGCATTTAAGAGCTTACTGCACCTTGGCTTTAGATCGTTGTATTCTCCAGTCTTAACGGTACACTTACCATTGTAATGGACAATTAGCGAGCATTGCTCCGCCTGTTCCGGAGTGTGGTCACAGGCCATTATTAATGTTTCAATAACGTGGTCAAAAGTATTAACGTCATCATTGAACAAAACAATTTCATTTTGCTTTATCGTCTCCTCATCCAAAAGTAATTCTTCCGAGACTTTTTCTTTCGTACTCATAGAATTCATTTTTTAATACCTTCTAAAATACATATTTTACCGCAACCCAATTATTCTTTTCCAGATTTTTTTTAAATTTTAACCCTACAGCTTCGCATCTTTCCGAAATCTGCGGAATATCCTCTTTATAAAAACCACTTAAGAACAAAATACCGGCATTTTTTAGACATTTCACATAGGCAGGAATGTCTTCCAACAAAATATTTCTGTTTATGTTGGCTATGATAATGTCGTATTTCTGGTCCACCAATAAGTCGGCAGTCCCTTCATAGACATTAATATGGCTGCAATTGTTCCGATCAACGTTTTCTTTGGCATTTTGATAGCACCAATTATCAATATCTATGGCATCTACGTCACTGGCTCCCTTCATGGCCGCCAAAATGGCCAAAACCCCAGTTCCGCTTCCCATATCCAAAATGGATTTTCCGGTAAAGTCATGATCCAAGATATGCTGTAACATCATATGGGTAGTTTCGTGATGGCCGGTACCGAAACTCATCTTTGGCTCTATAATAATATCATAATCTACCTCGGGCTTTTCATGAAAGGGCGCTCTAATGATACATTGCTGCCCAACTTGAATAGGGTTGAAATTACTTTCCCAAGTAGCGTTCCAGTTCTCCTGCTCAATCTCTACAAAATCATAATCTATATTAAACAAGGGATTAGTAAGGATATGTAGGTCGTCCAGGATATTCGGATACCAATCTTCCTTTTTGATATAGGCCTGAACCCCATCTTCAGTTTCCACGAAACTTTCAAATTCAACTTCTCCCAATTCGGCAATAAGAATATCCGAAGCTGGCTGAACAGGCTCTACCTTAAAGTTATACTCTAAATATATCGTATTCGACATTTTGACTGAAACAAATTAATATGGATACCCTAATATAGGAAAAGAACCCGTTGATGATTCAACGGGCCTTTACAATCTTATTGCTTACCCAAAATCCTTGTAAAACATAAATTTCACCTGGCCTGGGCATAAATTAAATACTATGCTATTGCCTTTATTATAGCGACAAAATCGTCCGCTACCAGTGATGCTCCCCCTATTAAACCACCATCAACATCCGGCTTAGAAAAAATCTCAACGGCATTATTAGGTTTTACACTACCGCCATAAAGTATGGAAACATTGTTTGCTATGCCTGCGTCATAGGCATTTGTAATGGTCTTACGAATAAAGGCGTGCATTTCCTGTGCTTGTTCCGGGGAGGCTGTTTCTCCTGTTCCAATGGCCCATACAGGCTCATAGGCAAGGACGATCTTACTCCAGTCTGCCGCATCCAAAGAAAATAAGGCATTTTTCAATTGACTTTCCACAATTTTAAAGTGGTTTCCAGACTTACGGTCTTCCAACTCCTCTCCAAAGCAAAACATTACCCTCATATTTTTTGCCAAGGCAGCAACAACCTTTTTGGATAAAATGTCATCGGTCTCCCCAAAATAAGCCCTTCTTTCAGAATGACCTATAATAACGGTATCTATACCAACCCCCAACAGCATATCAGCAGATATTTCTCCAGTGTAGGCCCCATTTTCAGCAAAGTGCATATTCTGTGCAATTACCTCAATAGTAGACGTTTCTAATTTATTGACCGCTGCGGCCAAGTTTACAAATGTTGGTGCCACCATTACTTCTGCATTGGTCTCCGGAAGTTTAGCCGAAAGTTCTGCCAACAACACTTCCGTTTCCGCCAAATTCTTATTCATTTTCCAATTACCTGCTACTATTTTACTTCTCATTTTGATTCTATTTTATGTTGTTCTCTTATACTATTTATGGGTGATTTTCTTTGTGTATTGTAAAGTTCTCCACTTAGACTATTCAAACTTTAGATCCCCCAAGTCGTTGTAATGAACTTTTTGGATAATAGTACCCTGCTCCAACACCAACACCCCTGGATTGGACCGCACAATGGTTTTTAAGGTAGTCTCATCAGTAAAATAAAAATCGAAACCCAATTGATATTCGCTTTTCATTTTTTGAGTATAATCCACTCCGGAAGCCGACATTCCTATTACCTTAAAACCATTCTTCATGGCCCTATCGGTTACTTCCTTTATTTCCCGAAATGCTCCGTAATGGCTCTTGGCCAAATCATAAGCTATTACCATAACCAATTTAGGCTCCTGCAATAAGGAGATGGCCATATCCTCCCCGTCTCGCTCAATAGTAAAATCATGGATAGGGGGCTCATATCCCTTTTGAATTTCTTTGGTTTCCACACCAATAAACTCTCCATCAACAGAAGGGTAATCCCCGTTGGTAACCACCACTTTTTCTTCTCCATTTACATTAAACTTCCAACTATAATCAAAAATGGCAACAGGTGCATTTTCTGGAACGCTCATGCCTTCTTCAATATTGGCCCCAATTTTATAAGGTCTAAAATCCAAAGCAGGCAAATGATTAAGCACATAATAGGCAAAGATAGCACTAAACAGCAAACTAAGCCCAACAATAAGTCTTTGAGCCCTATCCCCAAAAGGCGATTTGATATACTTTATTCCTAAAAAAAGAACAATTATAAGCACTAATAAAATTACATCCTTGGTAAAGGACTCCCAAGGGGTCAGCTTTATGGCATCACCAAAACATCCACAGTCAGTAACCTTATTGAAATAGGCAGAGTAAAAAGTTAGGAATGTGAAAAAGACGATCATTAAAAGTAGGCTCCAAATAGTAATTTTAGCCCGAAAACCGATCAACAGCATAACCCCTAGCAATACCTCCAAAACAACCACAAATATGGAAATTCCTAAGGCATAAGGCATTAGCAAATCCAAATCCAACACTCCGGGACTAAAATATTCCTCCAATTTAAAGGAAAATCCGACCGGATCGTTCAATTTAATAAATCCACTAATGATAAATAAAATGCCGACAATAATTCGACTCAATGCCACTATATATTTCATATGCTAAAACAATTCCATTTTAAATATTTTGTTAAACCAAATCTAATTTGGACATAAACTTTGATCATTATTTTCAATAGCGATATTATCACTGGATTTACTTCAAATTCCAATATCGAATTATGGAAATCTAGGACCTGTTTTTTTGTCCCAGATGTATCATTGCAAATACGGCATAATTGATCATATCCTGATAGTTGGCATCTATGCCTTCGCTAACCAACGTTTTTCCTTTATTATCCTCTATTTGCTTTACGCGCAACAACTTCTGCAAAATTAAATCTGTCAGGGAACTTACCCTCATTTCCCGCCAGGCCTCCCCGTAATCGTGGTTCTTATTTTCCATTAAGGTCTTGGTGATAGCAATGTGTTTATCAAATAGGGCCACCGCTTCCGAAGGGGAAAGATCTGGCTGATCTACAACCCCTTTTTCGATTTGAATCAATGCCATTATGGAATAATTAATAATCCCAATAAACTCTGAAACCTCATCCTCATCTACCTTGCGCACTTCATTTTCCTGCAAACTCCTAATGCGCTGTGCTTTGATGAAAATTTGATCTGTAAGTGATGGAAGCCTTAGAATTCGCCATGCACTGCCGTAATCTTGCATCTTTTTCAGGAAAAGGTCCCTACAAATTTTAATAACGGCATTGTATTGCTCGGAAGTATTATGCATTTAATCTTTCTAATTTGTGTAAATTTCGCTTAAAATTTTAAACTATTCAAAAATCGAGGTTTAAACTTAACTACCCAAAGTTTTACTCCCATTTATCAAATAAATAACATGACTATTAACTGTAAAGGTAATTTATTGGATCTGAGCACGCCCGTAGTAATGGGTATCATCAATATTACCCCGGATTCGTTCTATGATGGCGGCAAATACAAGAACGAAGCAGACATTATTGCCCAGGTAAAAACCATGCTGACCAATGGGGCGAGCTTAATAGATATTGGGGCCTATAGTTCAAGGCCGGGTGCAGACCATGTAGATGAAGAAGAGGAGTTGGGACGCATTATTCCAATCGTAAAATTATTGCTCAAGGCTTTCCCGGAAATTCTTTTATCCATAGACACCTTTAGAAGTAGGGTTGCCGATGAATGCCTTAACCTTGGAGCGGCAATAATAAATGATATATCCGCCGGAAATCTTGATTCTAATATGTTACCAGTAGTAGGGAAGCATAGAGCTCCATATATTATGATGCATATGAAAGGTACTCCCGGCACCATGCAGGGCAAAACCAATTACGAAAACCTACTAGGAGATATACGCTATTATTTTTCGGAAAAAGTAGCCGAGGCACGGACTTATGGCATTAAGGATATTATTATAGACCCAGGCTTTGGATTTTCAAAGACCATGGAACAGAACTATGAAATTCTGAAAAAATTGGAATTGCTACATGCGCTGGACCTACCCATTTTGGTGGGTATTAGCAGGAAATCCATGATTTACAGACTACTTAAAACCACTCCTGAAAATGCCTTGAACGGAAGCACGGCCTTACATATGTACGCACTCAACAAAGGTGCGCACATATTAAGGGCACATGATGTTAAGGAGGCTATGGAATGTATTCGTTTATTTAATGCCATTGACGGAACCAGTGATCACTAGGGATCAATTTGAATTCTTGATTATCAGAAAATTGTTGAAAAAGTGGCCAAAACATTTTTTCGAAATTAATTTGAGGTTATAGCTTATTTCCTATTTTTACAAAAACCACAAGATTGGATTTTTTAAACTTCTTAGATTTTAGTGTTACCGATATTATAGACATCTTTTTGGTGGCTGTGCTAATGTATTATGTTTACCAATTAGTTAGGGGAACCGTAGCCATTAATATATTTATTGGTATCGTTATCGTCTGGGCGTTTTGGAAACTGACCGAAGTTTTGGAAATGAAAATGATCAGTAGTATGGTCGGGGGTTTTATGCAAGTGGGACTAATTGCCCTTATCATTGTTTTTCAACAGGAAATCCGAAAATTTCTGTTAATGGTAGGATCTACCAATCTTGCCTCCAAACGCAACTTTTTAAAACATTTTAAATTCCTAAAGGAAGACGCACTGACTATTGGGACCAATGTAGACGCTATTTTAGCTGCCTGTGAGAAAATGGCAAGTTCCAAAACCGGTGCCCTGATCATTATTGCCCGAAATAATTCCTTGGATTTCGTTAAATCGACTGGCGATAAAATGTATATAGAAATCACCCAGCCCATTCTGGAAAGCATTTTTTATAAGAACAGCCCCTTACATGATGGAGCCGCCGTTATTGAGGATAATTATATAGTGGCCACCCGCGTAATCCTACCTGTTTCAAATGAACGGTCCATACCACTTCGTTTTGGTCTTAGACATCGGGCCGCCGTTGGCATTACCGAAAAAACGGATTCCCTGGCGCTAATCGTCAGCGAAGAAACGGGCCTAATCTCCTATATTAAAAATGGGGAGTTTGTATTGTTTAAGGATTTGGCCGAACTGGCCAGTTTAATCAAATCCGATCTAGTGTAGTGCTATTTATGAATTCCTAAACTACCTCTTCCGCCAAGAATTGGGCCTCATATAAGTTTTGATAGTACCCTTTTTGTTTCAATAGTTCTTTATGGGTTCCGGTTTCTACGATCAATCCGTCATGCATCACCAATATTTTATCGGCCTTTTTAATGGTTGCCAATCGGTGGGCTATAATAATGGAAGTACGTCCCTCTGTGATTTTTTCCGTAGCACGCTGTATCAATTGTTCTGAGTAAGTATCTACCGATGAAGTAGCCTCGTCCAACACCAAAATACTAGGATTGCTTACGTAGGCCCTTAAAAAGGCGATCAGCTGCCGCTGCCCACTGGAAAGCATGGTTCCCCTCTCCTTAATATTATAGGTATATCCCCCTGGAAGACTTGAAATAAACTCGTGCACCCCTATCTGCTTAGCGGCCTGTTCCATATGCGCTATGGTTATTGCATCATTCTTGAGGGATATATTATTGGCAATGGTATCGGCAAAAAGAAATACATCTTGTAAAACTACTGCAATTTTAGACCTTAAGGATTGTAATTTATAGTCCTTAATATTAACCCCATCAATCAAAATAGCGCCGGAATTAATTTCGTAAAACCGATTGAGCAAATTAATAATAGTCGATTTTCCAGCTCCCGTTGCCCCTACAATGGCTATCGTCTCTCCCGCTTTGACCTTAAATGAAATTCCGTGCAACACCTCTTCATTTTCCAAATAGCCGAAGTGTACATTTTTAAAGTCAATATCCCCTTTAACGCCTGCTTTATCTATTGTTCCTGCATCTTCAATATTACTGTCGGTATCCAATATTTTGAACACCCTGTTCGCTGCCACCATCCCCATTTGAAGGGTATTGAACTTATCCGCAATTTGACGCAACGGACGGAACAACATACTGGATAACAGTATAAACATGAAAATGGTTCCATATTCCTCCTTACTTATGTTGGCGACATTCTGCAATCCCCCGTACCACACTATCAATCCCACGGTAATAGAGGATACAATTTCAGCAACCGGAAAAAAAATGGAGTTGTACCATACTGTTTTTAGCCAGGCATTTTGATGTCTTTCATTGATTTCCCTAAATTTTTCCTTCTCTATTTCTTCCCTAGTAAACAACTGTACTATTTTCATTCCGGTGATTCGTTCCTGCACGAAGGAATTTAGATTCGACACTTGTGCCCTAACCTCAATAAAAGCGACCTTCATAGCCTTTTGAAACAAGCGCGTAGCGTACAAAATGATCGGTAATACGGCAAATACTATTAATGAGAGTTTCCAATTGGCGACAATCATTACTATTGCCACTACCAACATTTTAAGTAGGTCCGATACTATTACAAAAAATCCTTCACTAAAAATCTCACCTATCCGTTGCATGTCCGTCACCGCACGGGTCACCAATAGGCCTATGGAGGAATTGTCATAATACTTCATCTTGAACCCCATAAGATGGTTAAAAAGTTTTATCCGTATATCCTTTATTACCGACTCCCCTAACCAATTGGCATAATAATTAAAATATAGCTGGCTCAAAACTTCCCCTATCAAAACACCCACCATGATCAAGGTCAAGCTCAACAATTTTTGACCGTCCCTATTGGTAATGGCATTATCAACTATCTCCCCCACCAAGATAGGCGTAAGTACCGCAAAACCTGATAGAAGTATTGCCGCTATGGCAACTCCGTAAAAAGTCACTAAATATGGCCTAACATGCCTAAGCAATCGCTTAAACAATCTATAATCAAATGCTTTCCCCGTATCCTTATCCATTGTAATCAATAATATTTTTTGGATATTTTATTGCTGTCAAATATAATCCTTTTGCAGGCACCGACACCCCTGCTTCACTTCTATCCTTGCTGGCCAATATAGATCTTATGTCCGCCAGGGTGGATTTGCCCTGACCAACATCTATAAGGGTTCCAACGATGGCTCGTACCATATTCCGCAAAAATCTATCGGCGCTTATGGTAAAAATCAACCTACCTCCCTCATTTTCCCATTGGGCCTTTCTAAGATCGCAGAGATAAGTTTTTACATCGGTATTGGACTTTGAAAAACACTCAAAATCCTTATGAGCCACTAAAATAGCTGCAGCTTCGTTCATCTGCTCTATATTTAACGGATATTTCACATAATAGGCGGCATCCACTAAAAAGGGATCTTTGTTTTGAACCACCCAATATTCATATGTACGTTCCGAGGCATCAAAACGGGCATGTGCATCTGCCCCAACTAAAAATATTCCAATAACCGCTATATCTTCCGGTAGAAAAGCGTTTAAACGGTGGATTAATTCCATATTGCTGAAATGGGCA
The DNA here is from genome assembly GCF_023015905.1 of Arenibacter sp. F20364. Classification (GTDB taxonomy): domain Bacteria; phylum Bacteroidota; class Bacteroidia; order Flavobacteriales; family Flavobacteriaceae; genus Arenibacter. Next base: position 72,014 of record NZ_JALKBD010000001.1, read on the forward strand.
TCAGTATCAAAATGTGCAAACATTTCCCTGGCGTGGACTCCAGCATCCGTCCTCCCGGCCCCCACCAAAGACACTGTTTCCCTTAAAAGTAAGGAAAAAGCATTTTCCAAAACCTCCTGCACGCTTATTGCATTGGGCTGTTTTTGCCAACCGTGATACGACTTGCCTTGATAAGAAAATTGGACGAAATATCTCAAAGGAAAAATTTAGTATATGGTTGGCAAAGATACTTTTTCTAAGGCAGAAAAAAATACTGGGCTTCAAAATACAGTTTAAGTAATATAGTAAACTAACAAGATGGACACTCATTGGCAGGGGAGGCTTTAAATAATTTTGCAATAATAAATTGACTCCACCCCTTTCAATTGATCTCCATAGCATACTTTGCAAAACCTTTAAACCATTAACTTTGCCAGCCTGCTAATTTCAAATCGTAATATGAAAAAAATACTGTTGCTTTCGGACACCCATAGCCATTTGGACGAAAAAATATTGAAATATGCCAAGGAGGCAGACGAAATTTGGCATGCCGGGGATATAGGGACTTTAGAGGTAATGGACACCCTAAAAAAAATAAAGCCCGTAAGAGGAGTCTATGGAAACATAGATGAACATAAAATCCAGTTGGAATATCCGTTGGACAACAGGTTTAAATGCGAGGATGTTGATGTCTGGATGACCCATATTGGTGGATATCCCAACAAATATAATGTACGGATCAGGGAAGAGATAAAAACGAATCCGCCAAAGCTCTTTATTTCTGGACACTCCCACATCCTAAAGGTAATGTGGGACAAAAAACTAAACCTTTTACATATGAACCCCGGAGCATGTGGTATCCATGGTTTTCACCAAATACGGACCATGCTGCGATTTGCCATAGACAAGGAGAATATTAAGGATCTGGAAATAATAGAACTGGGGAAAAGGGGGTAAAATAATCACAAGCGGGAATGAGGTAAGGGAATTTAGAATTTGGATGGAATAATCTATTGCCTGTAAAAACTTCGGGGCAAGCCCGGGAGGCTTTGTATGGGAAAAAAATAAGTCAATGAAACAAGCTTCTAGGCATATAACCTAAATATCACGCTTTTTTCGGCGGGATTAGTTTCACTAACTGCTTTAAATTAGCTGCAAGCCACTTTTTAAAACAGAGTTTCACTAATAAAAAACCCGGGCACTACCCCGGGTTCACGCACTAATACTACTAAGATGTTAGGCTTAACGCAATCGATCAACAGATTTTACAAGATCTTCATCCTTTTTTATTGCCCTGTTGGCCAGGACTAAAAAAACGATAGAAAATACAGGAATCAGCATCCCAATACCCTTCTCAGAAACAATAGTTTCTCCGGATAAGTTTAGTGATCGGTAAACGAAAAATCCTAGTAAAAAAAGATTCAATATCATATTCAACCTGTTCACTACAAATTGATTTTGTCTATTCTTATATAAAACTATTCCCACCAGTCCAAGGACCGCCACGGCATAAAAAGCAATTGAAATAAACACTTCATTCTCCGCGAATATTTCATTTCCAGCAGCATCAGACCATAGATTTACAAAAAACGGAACAACCGCCCCTAATATTATAACTACGATTAAATAAACTGTCTGAATTCTTTGAATCATACTTTTTAAACCAATTTAAAAGCAAAAATAAGCGTCTTTTTAAAAATTATCACCTTAATATTGAAAATAATTTGTAATATTGCTACGTTATAAGTCAGATTACTTACCAACAGGGGATCTCATTCCCTTTATTATCCAAAAAACAAGTACAACATACACTTCATATTTTCGTAATAGTATAATTTATTCAAAACTTAATGTTTGAGATTTCAGATTTAAAATCAAAAAAGCTTCCTGAGCTTCAGGAAATAGCCAAGGGCCTAAATGTTGCCAAGTTTAAAACTTTGAAAAAGCTCGATTTAGTCTATCAAATTTTGGATGTACAAGCATCGAATCCAAAAATTGTTCAAGAAAGAACCGATGTAACTACAGAGGAAAGCAATACTCCCAAACCTAGAAGATCTAGAATAGTCAAGTCCAAGCCAAAAGAAGCGGGGACAAAAGCTGCCGCACCCAACAAACCAGAGAGGAAACCTGTTGAAACAACAGAAAAAACAAATACTCCCAAAGAGACCTCTACTGTTGTTGAAGAAAAGAAAGAGGACGGCAAACGTGAAAGAAAACCGCGCCAACACAGTAATCCTGTTCAGGCGAAAAAGGAATTTCAGAAAGGTGCACCACAACAAAATGCAACCCAACAAAATACCCAACAAGCCAACAAGCCACAGCATAAGAAAAATCCCCACCATCAAAAAAGCAATGTTGACAAAAACAACAGCAATTTTGATAAAGACCTAAAAAACAAATACAAAGAACCGGAATTTGAGTTCGACAGTATTATTGAAAGTGAAGGTGTGCTGGATATTATGCAGGATGGCTATGGGTTTTTAAGGTCTTCGGATTACAACTATCTTTCTTCACCGGACGATATTTATGTATCCCAGTCACAAATTAGACTATTTGGCCTAAAAACCGGAGATACCGTACTTGGAAATGTACGTCCGCCCAAAGAAGGTGAAAAGTATTTCCCACTTATTAAGGTCAATAAAATAAACGGAATAGATCCCCAGATAGTTAGGGATAGAGTTTCTTTTGAACATTTGACCCCATTATTCCCACAGGAAAAATTCAATCTTGCCGAGAGGCAAAGTACCATTTCCACAAGAATAATTGACTTGTTCAGTCCTATTGGCAAAGGTCAAAGAGGTATGATCGTATCCCAGCCCAAAACTGGTAAGACCATGCTTTTGAAGGATATAGCAAATGGTATTGCGGCCAATCATCCAGAAGTATACCAGATAATTCTTCTAATAGATGAACGCCCGGAGGAAGTTACGGACATGCAGCGAAATGTTCGAGGAGAGGTTGTTGCCTCTACCTTTGATAAAGAAGCCACAGAACATGTGCGTGTTGCCAATATTGTTCTTGAAAAAGCAAAACGCTTGGTAGAATGTGGTCATGATGTAGTTATCCTATTGGATTCCATTACCCGTCTGGCCCGTGCCTACAACACGGTACAACCTGCTTCAGGAAAAGTATTAAGTGGAGGTGTTGACGCCAATGCCCTTCATAAACCAAAGCGTTTCTTTGGTGCAGCCCGTAATATTGAAGGCGGAGGTTCGCTATCTATTATAGCTACCGCCCTTACTGAAACTGGCTCTAAAATGGATGAAGTTATTTTTGAGGAATTTAAAGGAACTGGTAACATGGAATTACAATTGGATAGAAAAATATCCAATCGAAGAATATTCCCGGCCATTGATCTTACATCGTCAAGTACAAGAAGGGACGACCTTTTACTGGATGAAAACACGATTCAAAGAATGTGGATCATGAGAAAGTATTTAGCGGACATGAATCCGGTAGAGGCCATGGAATTTATTGAACAAAGATTCAAGCAGACCAAAAACAACGAAGAGTTTTTGTTGACCATGAATCAATAGAACCCATAAGCATTACCCCTGTAAAATAAGGGACTGTCTTAAAATCCCATTTGGCTTGTTAGCCGAATGGGATTTTTTTGTTTTCACCCCACAAGTAAAAATGTACTTATTTTTTAAGTGATTTTTTTAGATGTACAATAATCAGTAATTTAACCAATAATTTAACAAGTGTTTTCCCCCAACGCTTACCACTAAATAATTACTTTAATTAACAACTAATTGTAAACATTTAACTTATGAAAAACCTAAAAAGAATTCAGGCAAAATTATGCTTTGGGGCCCTTATTATTTTTGGCTTCACTTCCTGCGAGCAAAAAAAGGAAAAAACACCAGTGACCGAACCTGAACCGATGGAAGTTAAGGCTCCGGAACAGATCGTTACGGTAACCCAAGCCAAAATTATGTACGACGCCTACGGAGAGCGAAGGGTGGGCCTAATTGAAAACTACGAAAATGAACTTGCGCCGGAGAAGAAATTTGATGTGGCACGTTTTGGCTATTATGACTACAAGACCATAAAGGAGTACATGAACTACATTGAACAAGAGGCTAAAAAGGCCAATGTTGAGATATCCTCCCTGCGTTTTTATTTTTCCAATTATCCTGATAAAAAAACTTTTGAAGACGGCAGGGAAATAAAACATCCAAAACAAAATTCATTTTTTATCATCCCTGCTGTAAAGGACAGGAATGATAGGGAATACGGATTCTATATAAGGGAGGAGGACGATGGCAAAAATGTCCCCGTATTACTGACAGATAATTTGGAACCCAAAAAAGATGGAGCAATGGACAAGATGCAGTCCGGGGAAAGTAAATCTGAGGCTTCATTTATGCCGAGCGCTTCCCCTACTCCATTCTACGCCAGAAATAAAAGTCTGGTTTTAAACGAAGCCAATATGGTTCCACCACCATATCATGAGGATTAACAAGACCAATTAACCCCAGATCGAAGCAACAATGGAAATATTGGATACTATTTTAGAGAATTCCAGTCAACCTCTCTATGCTGTAACCTTATTAATCGCTTTAATAAAATACCCAAAATATTACAGTACTCCTTTAAAGTATTTTCCAATACTTTTAATGTACACTTTCCTAACGGAATTATTGGGGTATTTTACAAAGCACTATGAGGTATTCCATATTTCCATTTTTTCCTCCTTCATTAGGCACAATGTTATTATTTACAATATCTACAACTTGGTCTTTTTTAGCTATTTTTTTTATGTGTATTGGAGCTACATTGGCAACAAAAAGTATAGAAAATTTATAATATTTGCCGCCATATTTTATCTATTGGTCTCCTTAATTAATCCGTTTTTTCAAAGCTTTAAACTAGAATCACAGGTTTATAGTTATTTGGCGGGAGCGTTGGCCATTATAATATGCATTGTACTCTTCTTCATGGAGCACCGCAATAATAGTAAAACATTGGACTATAGGTTTACAGGTATTAAATGGATAAGCATTGGGCTATTAATTTTTTATGTAGGTTATTCCCCCATCAAAGCCTCTAGATTTTATAATTATACCTACCAAATAAATGAATATGTTCATTTAAGAAGAATGCACCTTTTATTGATCCTATTAATGTATATCAGTATTATCATCGGGTTCCTGAGAATGAAACGAAAGTTTTGGATCTGAACTAGGTTTAGTAAGTACCGAATGCTTTTCTATTTTTTAGCAAGCCAATGTCAAAATAGCTCACCCATTATTCCCGGCACTTTTTCGATTAGCCAAGATACAGCGCCCGTAAAATATTCGGGCTAATTCCCATTTAGCCCAGAAAACCCACCAAAAATCATTGTTGAAAGAATCAAAGATTATAGGTTTTGGGTCAATAAATCAATAACCAAGTTATTAATATTGATAGAGAATTTAAGATTTGCCTTAGTTAAAATCTTCATTGGCGATTAGTTTGGGAATCGTACAAATAATGGTCTAGACATCTCTAACACCCATTATGGGCAGCAAAAACAACTCAAAAAAATTTAGAACAAAAAAGCCCAATAAGCCGCGCTAAGCCATAAAGTTTGTTTCCCCAATTAAGGTAAAATCAATCGAGGGCTTTTTGATAAAAAAGAAAAACCAATGAAACCAAATCCCAGAGCAAGTCCAGTAAATTTTCTTAAGAGCAGAATACCTGCACAATAAGAAATAGCTTTGGTACAACCCTTACCCCTATCGGCCAATTTAATCGAAAAGAAATAGAACCCTAATAACAGAAAAATGCTAAAACAAAAAATATGACAGCTCCAGAACAAATTCAGTTAGAAAATATTGCAGACTCCGATTACGAAATATTTGCACTCCTTAAACAGCGATACAGCCCTAGGATTTTTAAGGATAGAAAGGTTACCGAACAACATTTACATCAACTATTTGAAGCTGTACGTTGGGCACCAAGTTCCAACAACCTACAGCCATGGCGATTCCTTTATGCGGAAAAAGGTTCAGAGGCCTATGAAAAAATTGTTGATAACCTAACAGAGTCCAATAAGACTTGGGCCAAAAATGCCCCGCTACTAATGCTAACGGCATTCCATAAAAAAACTGATCAAGGAAAAGAAAATTTCCATGCCCTTCATGACTTGGGCCTTGGATTGGGAGGGATGACGGTACAGGCACAGTACATGGGCATAGCCATGCACCATATGGCCGGTTTAGACCATAAAAAAGCCCAACAAGTCTTCAATATCCCGGAAGAATTCCATATTGTATCGGCGGTTGCCATCGGATACTATGGTGGGGAACTGGATGATCTGCCTCAAAAACTTCAGAAAAAAGAAATTAGAGAAAGACGACGTATGCCCCAAAACGAATTTGCGTTTAAAAATAGATGGGGTACAGACTAGACTTTTACTTTCTTATATAAACTGTCTTTTTGTTCACAAACTCCAAAATACCTTCTATGGAAAGCTCACGACCAAATCCCGACGCTTTTGTACCTCCAAAAGGTAACCTTGGATCGGATTTCACCATTTCGTTGATAAAAAATGCACCATCCGGTATATCCCCAACTATCTCCCTAGCAGATTTTATATCCTCGGTGAAAAGCATGGACCCCAGACCAAATTTAGAACTTGTCGCCAAGGCAATAGCTTCTTGCCTATCTTTTGCTATAACAACAGCCGCCACCGGGCCAAAAAGCTCTTCATCAAAGGCGGGCATACCAGGGACTACCCCAGTAAGAACCGTAGGTTCGTAATAGGCACCGTCACGTTTGTTTCCTAACTTAACTTGAGCTCCTTTATCCAAGGAATCTTTGACTTGTTGCTCCAAGGTTTTTGCCAAGTCCTCCCTGGCCATTACTCCTATATCCGTATGTTTATCCAACGGATCTCCAGACTTCAGGGTCTGAATTCTCTTGGAAAATTTGGCTAGAAACTCCTCATATATGGCTTCGACCACTATGAATCTTTTTGCAGCAATACAACTTTGACCGGTATTTTGCATTCTGGCCATTACCATAGTATCCAAATACTTATCCAAATCGGCATCTTCCCAAATTATACAGGCATTGTTCCCACCAAGCTCCATAACGCATTTTTTCAAATGCTTTCCTGCCTGGGCCGCAATTGACCTTCCTGCCTTCTCACTCCCTGTAAGGGTTACCCCCTGGACAATTGAATTACCTATGATTGATTCTAGCTGTTTATGGTCCGCAAGTACATACTGAAAGCTACCTTGGGGATAACCCGCCGAAAGAAAAAGCGCTTGAAGGGCTGCGGCACAACCAGGAACATTACTTGCATGTTTTAATATTACGGTATTACCGGCAGTTAGAGTGGGTGCCGCGAAACGGATAACCTGCCAAAATGGAAAGTTCCAAGGCATAATAGCCAATACACAGCCAATAGGGTCATAACTTATAAAACTTTCGTCCGCTTCAGTATCTATGAGATCGTCTGCCAGAAACCGAACGGCATTCTTGGCATAAAAATCGCAGACCCATGCACATTTTTCAATTTCTGCAATACCCTGGGCTATAGGTTTTCCCATCTCTTTGGACATTAGTTGGGCATAGAATTCTTTATTTTTCAGCAATGCGTTTGCCAGTTTTTTTAACAGTCCAGACCTATGTTCCACGCTTTCATTTTTCCAGCCTGGAAAGACCTGTTGCGCCTTATCCAAGACTTTATTGATATCTTCATCTGAAAATTCTTTGTATTTTCCCAATCGCTTGCCATCATAGGGGCTTACAGATTCTATATTTTCCATTCTACTTTTTTGTTTAATAATTTTAATTAAAACAGCTAAGATGTTACTATTACATTGTTCAGTACTTTATTCAGTAATGGGTCATTCTAAATCGAAGCCAAGATATTTTCCCTGTCCAATTTATTGGTAATACTTTCCTCAACATCCATTCTTAAGGCCTGCAATTCCTTTTCCACCACTTCTTTATTTTCCTTTGAAATTTTGATATCCTGTAAAATATATTTTAAAGCTCCCAAAAGGGCCAGTACTACAGAGCTATCTTTTTTTCCATACAAGCGGATGGGCTGAACAATCATTTGCATTAATTCTTTGGCCATAAGGTTGTTCTTAACCAGAATCATCTTTCCTTCCCTCAAAGAATTGGATGTTTTGTTTGGAAACCTCATCGTTTTCATAAGTAAGGGGGCCAATTTGTTAATAGAATCAATAGCAGTTCCCGGATCATTGATCCCTGGGGACATGGCCTTGACCGCTATCTCCATTAATTTAATAAATCCGCCAATACCATTATCTTGGTCATTGCGGTTATTGGACAGATTAACACACAATAATAAACCTTCTACCTCCTTGGCTTCAATCGATTTCTTAACCAGCAATAGGGGCATTCCCCTATACAAATACTTGCCTACATAAGGCAGGATTTCTACGTAGCCGCCCTTTTCATAATAGGAATCACTTATCAACGATGCGTCAAATCCCCTAAAATAGCCGGATTTGTGTGAATAAATTGTTTCAAAGTCCTCCAGATTATCCAACTGCAGTGCTTTAAGTCCTACTTTTGAAGCTTTATAGTCTTCGTATTCCTGGTCCAAAAATCTCGCGCTAGATCGAAAAATATTGTCTATAATATTTTGAATTTGAATGGATGTGGAAATACTATGTATAAAATAAACGAACAATCCAACACAAAATACCCCGAAAATTGAGGCTAACATGGTGGAAAATCCTACCAAGTCGCTATCCAACCCCTTAGCGCCAAGAAAAATTAAGACGATAATGCAATATAGAAGTGTACCTATGTAAACTCCTAAAATTAATTGATGTCTTTTGTTAGAAACCAAACTGGGCAATAGCCTTGGTGAAAAATTAGATGAGGCTTGGCTCAGTACTACCATGACCATAGTAAAACTAAATACGGTCAAAGAAAGAATGCCCCCTATAAGTGTGGTTAAAATAGCTCTTGCAGTTTCATAATCTCCAATAAAAAAATAAGGAGTCCGCTCTTTAATGGTTTTGGCCAAATTCCAACTTTCAAACTCCAACATCAGCAAAGCAAACAGAAAAAAACCAAATGCGATGAGCACCGGATAAAACGCTATGCTCTGTAACACCCTACTATAAAGCACTTTCAATAATTTGATGATGGACTTCAACATCTTGCATTCAGATTAATGTTACCTAAAGATAATCAATAGCCCTTCTTCGTTTAGCCCATTCCCATAAAATAGTAATCTAAATGATGATTGTTTCGGTATCAAAAAAGTCTGTCCCCTGATTAAAAAACAAACCGCGAATCTTGCATAAGAGTTAACAATAGTTAGAATACAGCACATTTATTATACCTCTCCAACCTAACTTTGAGATCAAGAAAGAAGTTTGCACTATTCCATTGGCAATCAGGTAAGCCTAAATTTCGGGGGACATTTGGGAATAATCGTATTCTTCGTTGAATTACTGTGAACTACAAAAGTAATTCATGTAGGATGGTTAGGTTGGTTGTTAAATAATGGTTCCGATACACTTAAATATCGGAGCCATTTTTTTTGGATAAGCTCCTATTATAGCTGTATATTTAATAATCAAGAAGGTTTTTCATAAAAATCTTCTTAACTTCTAAACAACATCAAAAAAGTACTATTTATGGATTTAAAGATCGATGAAGCCTGGGAAGAAATGATTAACAGACTGGCGTCTTGGGTAGACAGTTTAATAGTGAATTTACCCAATATTATTTTGGCTCTGCTTGTATTCACCATCGTGATTATACTTTCCAAATACTTTACCAAACTTACTTGGAAACTATTGGAGAAAAGTAGTTTACAAAAATCCATGAAGAATTTAATTGCCAAGTTAATATCAGTATTGGTAATTCTGACGGGATTATTTTTAGTTCTAGGAATCTTGGACCTGAGTAAAACTTTAAATACAATTCTTGCCGGCGCAGGGGTGGCGGGACTGGCTGTAGGTCTAGCCTTGCAGGGTGCCCTGGCCAATACCTATTCTGGAATAGTGTTGTCATATATCAAGCACATAAAATTTGGGGATTGGATAGAGAGCAACAGTTATGAAGGGGAGGTGATCGATATAGATCTAAGGGCGGTAACCATAAAACAATCGGACAACAATTTGGTTTATATTCCGAACAAATTGGTTTTGGAAAACCCAATCAGAAATTTTTCCACTACGTCCCAATCACGGGTTATCCTTACCTGTGGTGTTGGTTATTCCTCCAATTTGGAATTTGTACGAGACTTGGTATGCAGGACTATTGCGTCTAATTTTGATAATGTTGAAAATAGCAAGGAAGTTATTTTTCTTTATACCGAATTTGGGGATAGCTCTATTAATTTTGAAACTCGATTTTGGATTCAATCCACCTCGGCCATAGAGGTACTAAGGGCCAAGACAATTGCCATGATCGCCATAAAAAAAGCCTTTGACGAAAACGATATTAATATTCCATTCCCTATACGAACATTGGATTTTCCTGAAAATTTTAAGCTCAACAACAACACAAACAACTGACTTAAAATAAGTTACAACAATGCCATCTGTGTTAACTATTAATGTGATAAAGTTAAACAATGTGATTCTATAGCCCGAGATTTGTTATACAAATTGTTTTAAGGACAGTTTATAGTAATAACCTAAAAAACATATATCATGCTACGATGGACAGTAACATTTGTAATATTGGCAATAGTTGCCGCAATTTTTGGATTTGGGGGAATTGCAGCGGGAGCAGCGAGTATTGCCAAGATCTTATTTTTTCTTTTCCTGATTCTGTTTGTAATCTCATTATTTACCGGAAGAAGAAAGATATAAACGGGGCAACTCTGTAAAAATTCACAAAAAAATTAAGTAAAAAAGGTACATAATCCTAAAACTACAACAATGAAAAAATTTATAATATCCTTTTTATTCGCTTTACTATTTACACTTTCATTATCCACTTTAAATAGCTGTAGGGAAGAAAAAACTGCAGGTGAGAAAATTGAGGATGGAATAGAAAGTGTAGGCGATGGTATTGAGGAAGGTGTGGAAGAGGTTGAAGATGAAATAGATGATGCCACAGACGACAATTAAAAAAATCTTTTTATTTGGTTAGATTTTGTTATCAACGGGCATTTTCCTTTGCGGATCTTGTCCGTTTTCAATTATGCTTAAAATAATTGACTAGGCAAAAGACAGGTTGGTAGGAGTAAAACGGCCAAAACTATTACCAAGAAATTAAATTGAAAGATAAGTTGTAATTAAATTAAAGAATATAAAGATGAAGAATGAATTCGCTAAGAATGAAAAAGAAATTATTGAAGAATATCAAAAAAAAGGCTTTAAGGGCAGCTACAGGGTAGAGAACATGAAATTGATAGATTTGAAGACAAAAACTGCGTATTCGCCCCAAAACGTGACTATTTTGGAGGAATATCGCTTTGAAGGAATGAGCAACCCTTCTGACATGTCCATTTTATATATTTTGGAAACCAATGATGGCAGTAAAGGAACTGTCTTGGCCAATTATAGCCCATCCAGCAATATTGAAACAGCGGAATTTTTCAAGGAGATCCCCAAAGAAAACTACTTAGCCAACTAAAAGAATATTTCCCATGGTAAAGCTATCAAAGTTTAAAAAGTCATAAAATGTATTCCCTTTTTCCATAATGGCCGAAAAAATTATGATCTGTCTTACAAACCCAATAAGCCATGGAAAGTATTGGTCATAAAATTTGCCTTGGGTATCAGTGAGCAGTACAATTGACAAAAAGTTCAATGAGCGGTTTAATTGAATTTAAAAATTCATCATCTTTGTGTATATCGCCTACATTGTTTTCCTAAGTTTGTAGGAAAAGCTCTAAATGGCCCTTATTACACGCAATCAATGAGAATCTACCTGAAATTTGATTTTAAACACATCTGTAGAACGGTGTTAAAGGAGCAATTGGACTCCCTAGGACTGAAGTACACAATTTATGGCGTTGGAGAAATTGAATTTAATAAAATACCCACCCAAAAAGAAGAACAGGAAATGACCTCGCTTTTGGGACATTACGGCATAGAAATTATGGATGACCAACAAATGGAATTGGTGCAACGTATAAAAGATGCGGTTACAGAATGGATTCATGATGAAGAGAACCCCAAACTATATAATTTTTCCACATATCTTTCTGAAAAGTTAGATTATTCATACACTTATTTGTCCTCTGTATTCTCTGAAGCTACCTATTCTTCTATCGAAAACTTCGTAATATTAAGAAAAATAGAGTTTGTTAAAAGTTTTATCCTTCAAAACAACCTGACCTTAACGGAAATAGCTTTTAAACTCAACTATAGCAGTGTATCCCATTTATCGGCACAATTCAAGAAAACGACCGGACTAACCCCTTCCGCTTTTCAAAAAATCATCCTTAAGAGGAAAGAAAGAGCATTATCACAAAAATAACCAGACCAAAATATGCCCCTAAATACACTAAACATAGCTTTGGCCGATGATGACGAAGATGACAGAACATTGTTCAAGGAGGCTATGGATGAAATAAAAATCAAGACCAAGCTATCCCTCTTTAATAATGGAAAAGAGTTGATGGATTATTTGATCTTGCCAAATGTGATCTTACCGGAAATAGTATTTCTAGATCTAAACATGCCCATCAAAAACGGAATGCAATGCCTTGATGAAATTCGAAACCACCCTAAACTTCAGGACCTATTGGTGGCCATATATTCAACATCCTCTTCTGAAAGCGACATTGAAGAAACCTTTGTGAACGGTGCCAATATTTATATCAATAAGCCCAATAGTTTTGGGGCCTTAAAACAAGTCATAGAAAAGGTTTTACAACTCAATTGGCAATACCACACCTCGGCCCTTAATAGGGATAATTTTTTATTACGGATCTAAAATGGGTTAAGGCATGCCAATAAGAAAAATAACATCTTCTCCAAAAGTACTTGCCGTCTCCCTTATTTTGGCCATTGCCCTTCTTATGTTTCTAGGAAGCATAAGTTACAAGCAGATTGTACAACTTGGCGAATCTGCAGACATGGTTTCCAATACCTTGGAGGTCGACATGGAAATAAATCAACTTTTTTCCTATTACGCCCAAATGCAATCTACGGAGCTTAAAAACTTGCTATCCCAGGATACCTTGGGCATTTCCTCATATGAAATATATAAACCGGAAGTACAGGGCTCCTTTCTTAAACTTAGGGAATTGACCCAAAATAATCCCGTTCAGCAGAGAATTCTACATTCCGTAGAATCATGGCAGGACAGCCTTTATAATTCACTAAGTATTATAGCGAATATTCCATTTCAAAAATCCAATTATTCTTCAAAAGATCGAATAAAAATAAACAATGTTTCCCGGTCGATTACCCAGCTAAATTTGCTAAGAAACCAAATGTATCAAGAAAAACAAATACAACTTGCAAAGCGTAAAGAAGAATATAGATCCCAAATTTCATTTACGCCCATGATGACTTTGCTCTTGGGTATGTTTGCCTTGTTCATTTTCATTATCTCCTTTCTGCAGATCAACTCACAGCGAAAAAAAACTGCTACCGCGGAAAAATTCCTTCAAAATATATTAGGCAGTACGGACAATGTCATCAGTTATTTTTCGCCTATCTACAATACTGCTGGCCAAGTAAAAGATTTTACCATTGAATTTTCCAACGAAAAAATAGAGTCCGTCCTCGGGCGAAAACCCATCAAAATAGCACAAAGAAAAATGTCGGAACTTATTCCCATCAATTTTAAGAATGGCATCTTTGATGAATTGGCAGCTGTTATTGAAGATGGGACTACCCGTAAATTCGAAAAATATTTTGCCTATAATGGTAATAAGTTTTGGTTTACAACCACTGCCGTAAAAATGGAAAACGGGGTTTTAACCACTTCGGTCGACACAACTTCCGAAAGAATGTTCACACAGAATTTAAAGAACTTGAACGAGCAATTGGAAGAACAAAATAACAATTTGGTCGAAACCAAAGCCTTTTTGAATAATATCCTTGAAAGCACCAGTAACACCGTTAGCCATCTGACTACAGAGCGGGACGCCAATGGTAACATATTGGATTTTAGATATTTGTTTACCAACAGCAATAGTGAAAAGTTATCCGGTAAATTGGTAAGTGAGGTAATAGGTAAAACCATATCCACAATCTTCCCTTATGTCCATGAGGCAGGACTCTTTGACCTCATGGTAAAATGTGCCAACAATGGTACCATTGAAACACATGAAACCCAATATACTTTAAAGGGGAAGCGCGTGTGGATTCACACCACCATTAACAAACTTAATGACGGCATTACCCTTACTTCCTACGAAAGCACCCAGATAATTCACGCCAAACAACGTCTACTGGAACTCAATGAACAATTAAAGGTGCAGAATTCCATTTTAAACGATGCAGAGGCCGTTGCCAAAATTGGTAGTTACCGATGGAATATTAAAACCATGGAGGCCACCATGTCCGAAAATTTTTTCAGACTATTGGATTGCGAACCCAATGAGTTTATCCCAACACCAGAAAATTACAGACCCTTTATTCATCCTAAAGACCTTAAGGTTTACGACGAAAAACTAAACCTGGCCTTGGAGAAGAAAATAATCAGCAATTTTACCTATCGCATTATAACCAAAAATGGGAAGGTAAAACACCTTCAGAATTCAGGCCATTTTTTAAAGACCGAATTCATTGGAGTTGTAAAGGATATCACCAAAGAACTAAAAAACGAACAAAAACTAAAGGACAAGAATCTAGAGCTAAAACGTACCAATAGTGAATTGGAATCTTTTAACCGTGTTGCCAGTCATGACCTCCAGGAGCCTTTAAGGAAAATTCAGATGTTTATCTCAAGGATAATGGATTCCGATTCAGGAAGTTTAACGAAACAACAAGCGGAATACATTGATAAAGTTAAATCCTCTGCCAACCGAATGCAGACCCTTATTAAATACCTCTTGTCCTATTCCAGAATTAACAAGAAGAAGAAAGATTTTGTAAACGTAGATCTTAATCTTGTTATGGAAAAAGTACAGGAAGATTTGGAAGCCTCTATTAAAGAGACCGGGGTAGAATTTGTTCTGGAAGATCTTCCAGAAGTAAAAGGTGTCCCTTTCCAGATAGAACAACTTTTCAACAACCTGATCTCAAATTCCATCAAATACCACAGCATTCTTGAAACTCCGAAAATAGAAATCTCCTGTAAAAAATTGGAACGTACCGAAATTCCTTATGATTTTCAGAAAAAAGCCAAGCTGTACTACTGTATTTCGTTGAAGGACAACGGTATTGGTTTTGATCAGGTAAATTCCCATAAGATATTTGAACTATTCCAACGCCTTCACCAAAAAAACGAATATTCAGGCACGGGAATTGGATTGGCCATTTGCAAAAAAATTGTGGAAAAACACAAGGGGCATATTGTAGCTCACGGTCAAATAAACAAAGGAGCGACCTTCAACATCTATTTACCTACCTAAATAGATCATACTCCTACGGTTTCTATTTACCCAGACTATTCTCCCTTTAGGCGAAAATTGGTCATAAAACTATCCACATGGCGAACCATTGTTCTTGGTTGGCTACTTCCCTATACATCATTACGATAACATCTTAGCCTATTAAATGTTGCCATGGCTTGAATCTAAGAAAAAACTCCCACTTTTGGTACTGATTCTAGCTCCTTGGCTACATTTTACCAATCAGAAGTGCTATTGCAATTGCTACAACAATCTTACTCAAGTGTTGATCCTACCCATTATAATCTTGCCTTTTTTAATGGATTTCAGGGTTTTTCATGGAATTATATAACAGAATAAAAAAATTGTATAACACACAGGGCTGCTTCATTTTGGAACTTTGTTCTAGACAATTAGAAATTTAAAGACAACCAACATGAACAAGACAACAGATCCATATCAATTGAATTCTAAAATCGGTAAAAGTTGGACTTTGGATTCCAAGGACAGCAGAAATAATGGCCTCCCGGATAATTTCATCATGGGTATGACCAATCAAAATATAGAAAGCAACTAGATATAAGATTTATATCATTCGAAAGGCTATTTAAACCTTTACAATCATCATAATATAGAAAATGTCGAAAATGTTGGTTATAGCAGCAATAATAATGTTCTTACTATGGGCTATAGGCTTTTTTATATTCAACATTGGCATGCTAGTACACATTTTCCTCTTATTGGCAGTGGCTCTTTTTATAATCAGGGTAGTAAGGGATAAATGAAGTAATAATCTTAAAATACGAAATCATGAAAATTGTATATCTTAAAACAAACAATATTGCTAACATATTCAATCAGTTACAACAAGACTTGGGTGGAAAATTAAAAATTCGACCCCAGGAGTATAATCTTGAATTACACAATAATTTGGTAAGCGGTGTCATCAGCGGAGTGTCCTTTAAGAATAATATATCTTTTATGGAATACGACATTGTCTTCAAGGAAGATATGCTTCTTATCAATAACATGCCGATTACCAATCCTATTCATTTTATGTATTGTGCCAAGGGGAGAATTAGTCACAGTTTTGGCATTAAAGGAGAAAAAAGACATTTAAACCAATTCCAAACAGGAATTTTCTCCAGTGACCCCAGCAAGGATACGACCTTGTTCTTTAAGAAAAATGAAGCCGTTAAACTTTCCAATATAATGGTGGACACACATGAAGTTGGTCCAGATGATGAAGGTATAGATCTATTAAGAAATCAGTTGCTGAAAACCTTTATGCCAAAAACAGGACATAACATTTTTGCCTATTCCGGTTCCTATAATCTAAAGATTGCGGAAAAAATGCAACAATTAAATGCCCTTACCGAAAAGGGATTGGTCCGAAATCTATTAATAAAAGGTATTGTACATGTTATGTTGGCAATGGAAATTCAACAGCATAAAGAAGATAAAAGGAATGCAAAAAATAATTTTGGGTCCTTGACCAAAGATGAGATGGATGATATAAAAGAGCTATCAAATTTCATTAAGAATTATCCAGAAATTCAGTACAGTTTAAAATACCTTAGCAACAAGTCCGGACATTCACCTGCAAAATTACAGGAAGGCTTTAAACTGTTATTTAATAGGACAGTTACTGATTACATCAGAAACATTAGGGTAGAAACGGCAGAAAATCTCATTAAAACCACAGACCTCAACATTTCCGAAATTGTTTATAGTGTGGGGCTTACCAGTAGAAGTTATTTCTCTAAAATTTTCAAGGAAAAATATAATTGTAGTCCTAAGCACTATCAGGATCACCAAAATTCGGTAGCTGTTACAGCCTAATATATAGCTAAGTTTAATTACACAACCAGTCTAATGACTGGTTTTTTTGTTTATTAAATCCTGTTCATACTACATTCATCCTTATTGGCCCACCTGTATTTTTCCCCTAACCAAACTTGGTTAAAGTCTTGGCCGGAATATTCATTTATTGGATTCGGAACCACCATCATATACAGCTTTAATAAAAAAAAAACGGCAGGAGATAATTTCCTGCCGTTCCAAATAAGTTGTAAATGTGTCTAATTACTTATTAAAAGGTTTTTAAGGAAGCCCTAAGCATCCAGGACATCTGCTCATGTAATTGCATGATTCCGGTTATAAAATCTGCCGTACCCTCATCATTGTGCTCCTCTGCATTTTCACTGATACTTTTTCTGATGAACTGAATAATGGTAGCATGATCCGCCAATAAAATTTCCATAAAACTAGCGCTATCGTTCTTTTTCGGATTTTCATCCTTCAAATGTGAGAGTTCTAAAAACTCCTTTAAAGTACCGGGAGAATAAAACCCCAGCATACGGATCCTTTCGGCAACCTCATCCACAATTTTTTCTATTTTATTGTATTCTTCCTCAAAAAATACATGCTTGGTATGGAAGTCGATTCCCTCTACATTCCAATGTGCATTCCTTAGTTTTGTATAAAGCAAATATTCGTCCGCCAAAAGCTTACGAAGCATTTCAACAACGGCTTTCCTATTTTCTTTTTCGATTCCGATAGTTGCATGTGTTGTTTCCATAATATCTATATATTTTTATTTTATTGTTAATAACAACAAGTTAAGGCGCTTCCATCGGAACCATTGATCGAAACAATTTTTTGCTTTGCTCTTTTAAAATGATGCCCATGTTTTTGGTAGAACCAAGCTAGAAGAATACAAAACTGACTGTCCCATGCTCTTTTTAGCATGATTTTCTCTTTGTAGTAAACTAGCTCGGGGCAAGCCTGTCTACCGACAAAGACAGGCCCGAAAAGCATTGAAAGGAACCTTATTTTAGATTTCGAAGCCTGCCTGAACGAGCAAGCCCGCCTAAACGGAACGGGCAGGTAAGCGCCGGAGCGTTTTAATCTCGCTTATCGCGTAAATTATTCCTTTTTGCCATTACCGGTAAGTGTGTTGACGATCCCGTCCATTACATTGAGCCATAAATAATTAAAAAATGATTTGGTATTATCCCTCTCTGCATATATTTCCCCATACCTGTAGCCCTGTTTGTCCGTTTTGGAGCCGTCATTGGTGAAAATATTACCAACGAAGGTTAGCAGTTTATTTACTCCCGTTCTATCCTTTTTAAGAACGGTAAATCGAAAATCCTCATAGTTCATTTTCATATCGCCACTAGAACTAATTGCATCGCCACTAACTGTAAAATACAATTCTTGTACATCCCCTTCGGCCTCTGTACGAAGATTGGATCTTAAGAATTGATTGATGCTTTCGGATTTAAAATCGGTGACAACGCCAGATACGAAAAATGCATCGTTCTCCTTGTTGGCATCAAAATTCCATGTTAGCTCAATCGGGGCTTCACCCATGAGTTGGGCCATAACTTTAATTTGGGTCTTTTCTCCATTTTCATAAGTATTGGAAACATTGTACATGGTAGCCTCAAGATCGGCAAATACAATCTCTCCAGGTAATGTCCCGCTTTTTACCAATTCGGAATAGGCAATATAACCATCGTTGATCTTTAGCTCGGAAACATTCAGATCAAAGGGCAACTCGCGTAACATACGGCTGTATAGTTTTTTTTGTTTATGGTCATCCTGAACTAGCTTATCGCGATATATTTCCATTTTTGGTTTTTGGAGAGCCAACGATGAGGAGTTTAGAAAAAATCGCTCTTTATTAAATCCAAAGTCCATATTGACCATCCTAAGCTCGGGGATTTTCAAATCTATGTGATCGTGCTCTTTGTCCAATTTACAGGAAAGGGCAGTCTTATTATATTTGGACTTCAAGGATAAATTACTAAGTTGCAATTCTTTGTTCTTGATATTTGTGTCGCTTAATGTTAGCCCTTCGTATGGTCCAAGATCTGCAAATACCATGCCCGTACTCAAATTGTAATCCACATAGGAAAATGGTATTTCCCGTTCTATAGTTTCCTTATCCAATTTTAGATTTTCAAGGGACAAATTCAAATTTTCCACCGAGAAAACTATAGAATCCCTGCCCTTTTCCAAAATCCTGAATTCGCCATCCTCAATGGACAATCGGGCTATGGACAAAGTTCTTTCCATGGAACTGTACGTTGCTGCAATCCCATTGTTTTTAACTTGACGTTCTCCTTGATAATAATCTGTTTTTGGTTTTGACAATCGAATTTCACGAATACTTATTGTGTTTCCAAATATGGCTTGGTGAAAGCCTATACCCTTTAGGTCAATAGCCTCGAGGCTCATCCCCGCTTTTCTAAAATTGGCATCCTTTTCCAAAATATCCAACCCAACCTCAGTTAATCTTACCGAACCCCGTATCAGATTTACCTGAATTTGGTCATAGGTCAAATGGATATGATCTGGTATTTGTTTGCTTAGATAATTTTCAATATAACCCTTGGCCCTCAATTGTAGGATGGTCAACAAAAGCAGTATCAGGACTACTGAAACAGTGATGATCCAAACTATTCTTTTTTTCAGTTTGCTGTCGGCCATAATCAAGTTAAAAATAAGAACTACTATCCGCAAAGTACGCGCATGCAATTTTTAATTAATGCTCCAACCAAATTAAATATTGACTTTTTCCAAAGAGTTAGTCTATGAATCCAATGGAGTCATAATTAGTATTGATGGGGACAATACGGTAGCCAAACAATATCTATTCTTGTAAAAAATAAAAACAGTCATAATCATGAAGAAGATATTAAGTGTTTTAACAGTTATAACAATGACAATTGTGGCGGCCAATGCCCAATCCGTTTCCAAAAACGCCCTAGGTTTAAGGCTTGGGGACAATGACGGATTTGGAGGGGAAGTATCCTATCAAAGGGCAGTATCGGACAATAACAGACTTGAATTTGATCTAGGTTGGCGCGATTCCAACAATGTTGATGCTTTTAAATTGGTTGGACTCTATCAATGGGTGATGCCAATAGAAGGGCTGTTTAACTGGTATGTGGGCGCTGGGGCCGGGATAGGCTCCTTCGATTCCCCAGGAGGAGATGGCGCTTTTGCCCTTGTGGCAGGTGACATAGGTATAGAGTGTAATTTTGATTTTCCGCTTTTGCTGTCCTTGGACATACGTCCAGAACTTGGTTTTAATGATGACTACTCGGACGATCTGGATTTGGATATCGCCTTAGGTATCAGGTATCAGTTCTAAAACTGATTAAAAATTAAAACAACATATACCCTAGAATCAAGTTCTTTGATTTCTAGGGTATTTTCATTCTATAGTAGCTTAAAGTGAACCCATAAATAATTTCAAACTTTTAATTATCCAGATCACCAGTAGTAATTACCGCTGTTGCCCCCTATCAATAATACTTGTTACTTCATTAGAGTTTGTCTTCAAAGTTTTTTAAATTACTGAATTAAAATCAGTTAAATAATTAATAAGAATGAAAAAACTAGAGGGGCAGGTTGTAATCATTACCGGTGGGGCAAGAGGCATAGGTGAGGGAATCTGTAAAGTCTTTTGTAATGAGGGGGCCACTGTAGCCCTATGGGATGTGCTGGAAGAAGGCCAAAAAACCGCGGACAGGATTGCTAAGAACGGTGGTAAAATATTCTACCAAAATGTGGATGTTTCCAGCCAAGAATCTGTTGATAAGGCTGTTGCCAAGGTCATTTCCGAATATGGAAAGATAGATGTACTTATTAACAACGCCGGAATAATTCGTGACCGATCTATTTTAAAAATGAGTCGTGAGGAATGGGACCAAGTTATGTGCGTAAATGTTGATTCCCTTTACATTACCGCCAAAGCGATAGTACCACATATGAAGACCGCCAATTATGGCAGGATTATTTCCGCCTCCTCCGTGAATGCCTTTCAAGGCGCCTTTGGACAGACCAACTATAGTGCCAGTAAGGCTGCTATAGTAGGCTTTACACATTCCCTGTGCAGGGAAGTTGGCAAATACAATATTACTGTTAATGCCATTGCCCCAGGATTTATTAAAACTGAAATGACGGATTCCATGCCTGAAGATGTCATACAGACAGGAATCTCCATGATTCCGGTGGGCCGCATTGGCACCCCGGAAGATATGGGACATGCCTATCTCTTCCTGGCTTCCAAGGAAGCCGGATTTATAAGCGGGCATACCTTGCACGCCAATGGTGGTGCCATGCCAATGTAATACAAGCCCATTGCACAACCAATAAAACACTCAATACTAATAGTACTTTAATATTACAAGTGGGATGCAAACTAGGATAAAACAAAAATTCGATTTAAAGAACAAGGTAGCCATTGTCACCGGTGCCAGTAAGGGTATTGGGGAATCTATTGCCAGAGGTCTAGCCGAATACGGAGCCAAGGTGGTCATTAGTTCCCGTAACCAAGAAGCAGTTGACCAAGTGGCAAACAATTTAAAAAAGGAAGGGTACGATGCCTTGGGGATAGCCTGCCATGTTGGTGATGAAGACCAATTAAAAAAATTGGTTGAGGAAACAATGAACGCTTATGGAGGGGTGGACATCCTAGTGAACAATGCCGCCACCAATCCGTTTTATGGCCCCTTGGACACCATGGAGAACGCCCTATTCGACAAAATAATGAACATAAATGCCAAGGCCCCTTTCCAGTTGGCCAATCTATGTTATCCCATTATGAAAAAAAGCGGAGGCGGTAGTATCATTAATATTGCTTCGGTGGAAGGAATGAAACCAAGTGTTGGATTGGGATTGTACAGTGTTAGTAAGGCGGCCTTGATCATGTTAACCAAATCACAGGCAGTGGAATGGGGCAAATTTGGAATCCGTTCCAATGCCATCTGCCCAGGACTCATCAAGACCAAATTTAGTTCGGCCCTATGGCAGAACAAAAAAATATTGGATCAAGTAACCCGTCATTTACCTACAGGAAGAATGGCCGTTCCGGACGAAATGGCCGGCCTGGCCTGTTTTTTGGCTTCTGATGCTTCCAGCTATTGTACCGGATCGGTTTTTACGGCCGATGGCGGGCATATGATTGCCGGTGGATTCAATTAGTCATTGGACAAAGCTTAGTTCAATCCAAACAATTTAAAAGGACATATATCAAACCAAATGGAAGAAGAAAAATCGATCAATAAGGCGTACTCCACAGAAATTTCACAACTGTCGGATCTGACCCATTACCTAGGCAAGGAATTGGGGCTATCCAATTGGATAACTATAACCCAGGATATGATCGACACCTTTGCCAGAACAACGGACGATAACCAATGGATTCACGTGGATCCAGAAAAATCCGCCAAATATTCCCCCTATAAAAAAACGGTGGCACATGGATTTTTGGTCCTTTCCCTAGCCTCAAAATTCTGCTTTGAAACCCTCAAGATAAAAGATATTGCGATGGGGGTAAATTATGGATTGGACAAAGTGCGGTTTATGAATGCCACCCCTGTGGGCGCCTTATTAAGGGCTCGTGTATCTTTAATGGAATTCAGCCCTTTTGAAGGCGGGGCCAAATACAAATTAAAGCTTGTATTTGAGCTTAAAGGGGAAGAAAAACCGGCTTGTGTAGCCGAGTTTATTGCCCAAGCCTATGCAAACCCAAATAGTAAAAAAACAAGTTCGGCACCTAAAAAGGTCGCTCCAGAAAAAATTGAAAGCAACAATAATGAGAGTGTTCTTTTTGAAAAGGAAGGCGATATTGGAATTATCACCCTTAACAGGCCGTCAAGATACAATGCGGTTACTGACGATGTCGTGCACGGAATTACTGCCGCTATCAACATAATCCGCAAGGACGATGACATTCGGGCAGTGGTTATTACAGGAGCCGGAAAAGGTTTTTGTGCCGGTGCGGATATGGCGGTATTCGGCCAAGTTACACCCGAAGAAGGCAGGGCATATATTACCAGTACCTACCAACCTTTAATGCGTACACTTTTTACACTTCGCAAACCCATTATCGGGGCCATTAACGGAACTGCGGCCGGAGTAGGAGCTTCCCTGGCCCTTGCCTGCGATTTTAGGGTAATGTCCAAAAGCAGTGCTTTGCTGTACGCCTTTATTAATATAGGCTTAGGCCCAGACGGAGGGGGCAGTTGGCTTTTGGCAAGACAAGTAGGATATAGCAAAGCATTACAAATAGCCGTGGAAGGCAAAAAAATAATGGCTGCACAATGCCTGGATCTTGGCCTCACCAATAAATTGGTACAGGACGATGCCGATTTGCTTAAAACCGCCAAAAATTGGGCCCATGAATTGGCCAAACTGCCCACTTTAGCTGTTGGTGTTACCAAAGAAGATATGTTCTATGCCATGGGACATGATCTATATGATACCATTGCTTATGAAGCGGAAAAACAAGTTGCCACTTTTGGGAGTCGCGATTTTGCAGAAGGTGTCAATGCCTTTTTGGAAAAGCGTCCCGCTAAATTTATTGGCAAATAACTCATTATTTAAGATAGAGCTACCATTTTCAAAAGATATCCTAAGCTGATTATACATGAAGAACGGAGCTTCCAAAGACTAAACAAATGAATTTCGAAGATATAAAAAATAGGATAAAAGCCTTTGTTAAGGAGGAACTATTTCCTTTGGAACCATGGATATTAAATTGTAGCTGGGATGAAAAACTACCAAAGCTGAATGAACTTCGCAAAAAAGTAAAAGACGGCGGACTTTGGCTACCCCAGGTCCCAAAGGAATACGGGGGTTTAGGGCTAAGCAATACCCAGCATGGGGAAATCAGCGAAATTTTAGGTGCCAGTCCCTACGGACATTATTGCTTTAATTGTCAGGCCCCTGATGCCGGCAACATGGAAATATTGATCGAGTTCGGGACCAAGGAACAGAAAGAGGCATACCTCTACCCTCTTCTAGCAGGAGATATTAGGAGCTGTTTCGCCATGACCGAACCCGATTATGCAGGCTCCAATCCTGTAAATATGGGCACAATGGCCTTTAAAAAGGATGGCCATTATATAATAAACGGTCATAAATGGTTCACCACCGGTTTTGACGGGGCCTCATTTGCCATTGTAATGTTGATAACCAATCCAGAAGCATCAGAAGCGCATAAAAAGGCCAGCCAAGTAATTGTACCAACAGATGTTGCAGGCGTTGAATTTGTTAGAAACATCTCTATTATGGGCCATTCCGGTGGTGGCTGGGAAAGTCATTCCGAAATTAAATTCCATAATGTAAAAGTGCCCTTGACGAATGTATTGGGCGGAGATGGCGAAGGATTTACCATTGCCCAAAAACGATTGGGACCGGGACGTATCCACCATTGCATGCGTTGGATGGGAATATGTGAACGCTCTTTTGACCTAATGTGCCAACGGGCCGTGTCCAGGGAATTGGCACATGCAAAAACCTTGGCCGATAAACAGACCGTCCAAAACTGGATCGCAGAATCCAGGGCCGAAATTAATGCTGCGCGATTATTGATCCAGGATGCTGCCCATAAAATTGATACTCAGGGAGCTTATGAAACCAGAAAGGAAATATCCATCATTAAGTTTTATTGTGCCAACGTGCTTCAAAAAGTGGTAGACCGTGCCATTCAGGTCCATGGTGCCTTAGGCCTAACGGACGACACCATCCTGGCTTTCTACTATAGGCATGAACGGGCTGCCCGAATTTACGATGGGGCCGACGAGGTGCATAAGAGCAGCTTGGCCAGACAGATTTTAAAAGAATACAGAACCTAAAAACCATGTTGAATACTTGGAACGATAAATCCACAGCCGTCCGAAAAGGGGAAGAGTTGCGAATGGACAATTTGCAATCCTATTTGCAGCAATTTTTTACCACCAATGGAGATCTAACAGTGACCCAATTTCCAAGTGGTTATTCCAACCTTACCTATTTGGTACGACTTGGCAATATAGAATATGTGCTACGAAGACCGCCCATTGGTGCCAATATAAAATCCGGTCACGATATGAAGCGTGAATACGACATATTAACGGCCTTAAAACCAAATTATGGTAAAGTACCCACGCCGATACTTTATTGCCAAGACGAATCCATTATAGGCTGCCCCTTCTACTTGATGGAACGGGTGGAAGGGGTTATTTTAAGGGCAAAAATGCCGGTTGAAATGATTCCCTCCAAAGTACTGATGCAGGGCATATCGAACAGTTTTGTAGATACATTTGTTGATCTTCATCAACTGGATGTAAAGGAAATAGGTTTGGATGATTTTGGCAAACCCCAAGGATATATGGAACGTCAAATTGAAGGTTGGACCAAGCGATATTACAAATCCAAAACCGATGAAATTCCCAGAATTGAAGCTGCCGCCAAATGGTTGGGAGAGAATATGCCCAAGGAACCAAAAGACTATTCCCTGATCCATAACGATTTTAAATACGACAATTTGGTGCTTGATGCCCAGGATTGGACCAAAGTAAATGCGGTGCTGGATTGGGAAATGGCCACAATAGGAAATCCGTTGATGGATCTTGGCACCACCTTGGGATATTGGGTCAACCCCAATGACCCTGACTTTATGAAGGCCTTAAACCTAACCCCAACTCATCTTCCCGGTAATCTTACACGGGAAGAAGTAGTGCATCAATACGCAATAAAAAGCGGAAGCGAAGTAGGCAATATTATCTTCTATTATGTCTACGGCCTGTTCAAAATAGCAGTAATCATCCAACAAATATACTTTCGCTATAAGAAAGGATTTACTCAGGACCAGCGCTTTGCAAAACTCATCGATGGAGTAAACCTGCTTGGAGAAATAACACAAATGGCCATAAACAAAAAACGATTGGACCGTCTTTTTTAAACCTTTTGTGCGTTCTTAAATCTTCCTTTGCCATTTTTTGTTATCTTCAAATCCAAATAATCAATAACCAAAACAATGATCGAACAGAGGCAAAGAACAAGGGGATATTCTCAAATTATTGTAACCTTATTGCTATTAGCTATTTACACCAATTTTGGCTGGAGTCAAGAAAATCTTGGCAAAAGCCCCAATTTCATCATCATCTTTGCTGATGATCTGGGATATGGTGATCTGGGCACCTATGGGCATCCCACCATTAAAACACCTTATTTGGATCAAATGGCCGCAGAGGGGCAAAAATGGACCAATTTTTATGTAGGTGCCAGTGTGTGTACGCCCAGTAGGGCGGCATTATTAACTGGAAGATTGCCGGTAAGAAGTGGCATGGCCAGTGATAAGCATAGGGTATTGTTTCCAGATTCTAAAAATGGTTTGCCAAGTTCGGAGATAACCTTGGCGGAACAATTAAAAAAAGTAGGTTATAGCACCGCATGTGTTGGCAAATGGCATTTAGGCCATAAAGAAGAATACCTCCCTACCAACAATGGTTTTGACTACTATTTTGGTATCCCCTACTCCAATGATATGGATTTTGTGGGCGATTATAAGGCCTTTAAGGAAACAAAAGGAAGTTTACCCACAGAAAATTTCAATGTTCCCTTATTGCGGAATACGGAAATAATAGAAAGGCCCGCCGATCAGAATACCATCACCAAAAGATATACGGAAGAGACTATTTCCTTTATCAAAAAAAACAAGGACAATCCTTTCTTTATATACTTGGCCCACAACCTTCCCCATATTCCGTTATTCGCCTCAGAGGATTTTTTAGGTAAGAGTAAAAGGGGTATATATGGCGATGTAGTAGAGGAAATTGATCATGGCATTGGACAAATAATTGCTGCCCTAAAGGAAGAGGGATTGGACAAAAATACCATTGTAATCTTTACCTCGGACAATGGCCCCTGGCTTTCCTACGGAATTAATGGCGGAAGTGCGGGTCTCTTAAAAGCTGGGAAAGGCATGACATGGGAGGGTGGAATGCGGGAGCCCTGCATTTTCTGGTCGCCCTCCAACATTAAACCGGCAGTAGTCACCGAACTGGGTACCACCATGGACCTTTTTACCACCTTTAGTGCCTTGGCCGGCGTACCCATGCCCGAGGACAGGATTATGGATGGTTATAACCTAAGTAGTACACTTTTTAAGAACGCTCCCAGTCCGCGAAAGGGGGTTTACTATTATAGAGGAACCCAACTATACGCAGCCCGACTCGGAGATTATAAAGCGCATTATTTTACCCAGGGATCTTATGGCCAGTTTGGCGAAAAAGAAGTTCATGACCCCCCTATCCTATATAATTTAAGCGTTGACCCATCAGAGAACTTCGACATAGGGTCAATTCATCCAGAAATTCTAGGGGAAATCAATGCCATGGTCAAAGAGCACCAGTCCAATTTGGTAAAAGGCAAAGACCAACTAGCGGATAGGGAATAAACTGTTGTCGTGCAACATCAATAAGGAACAAAGGGATCTTAAGCCAATAGATTATTACCTTATCCCTGTACAATTGATTCCTGTTCCTCAGGTCTATTGGCCCGTATCCCTGCAATTACGCTCAAGATCAAAATCTGAGTGGCATGGAAAATCATTAGTGGCAATAGAATTATGCCTATGGAAGCCATATTCCCGAACAAAATTTTGGAAAAAACGGTCCCGTGCACCAAAGATTTTTTGGTGCCGCAAAACTGGGCCGTTATTTGGTCTTCCGTATTGAATTTTAGTTTTTTGGCCACAAAACCAGTTAAAAAGAATGCCAGGTAAAACAGTACCAAAACCGCTACAAATAGTA
This sequence comes from Arenibacter sp. F20364, assembly GCF_023015905.1. Classification (GTDB taxonomy): domain Bacteria; phylum Bacteroidota; class Bacteroidia; order Flavobacteriales; family Flavobacteriaceae; genus Arenibacter. The sequence goes on from NZ_JALKBD010000001.1 coordinate 100,049, forward strand.
TCAATAAATCCAAAAGGGATACCGAACCAAATATGTTTTCTTCAAACGATCCTGCAAAACTTTTATAGATAATGAGCAGGATAACGGATTTGTCGAACAAGGACAAGCGCCTATTAAACCTTTGTGCCAATTCGCCAAGAAAACGCTGTAAAAGAATTCCCAGTACTACAGGTAGAATTATTTGCAGAATGAGTTTGGAATAGATTTCGGAAAAATCAAAATCAGTACCGGAACCTTGTACAAAAAACCCCATCCAAAGTGGTGTAATGGCAATTCCGATTATCCCCGAAATACTGGCATTGAATATTGCTGCAGGAATATTACCCTTGGCCATTGAGACCATTACCACCGAGGATGAAACTGTAGACGGTAAGGCAGCCAAAAAAAAGAAGGCCAACCAAAGTGTCTCCTGTTCTTCATTTTGCATAAACGGATAAAAAGCCAAAACAATCAGTGGAAAAATAAAAAAAGTGGATCCCTGCACCAATAAGTGCAACTTCCAGTTCTTAAGTCCGGCTTTTAACTTTTGGGGACTTAATTTTAATCCATAAAAAAAGAAGATTAAAGAAATCCCTATTGCACTCATAGTATCGATAGGAATGCTACTTTCTCTTGCTCCCCACTGAGGAAATAAATAAGCAATACCAATAACAGCTATTATGGAGAGGACAAAGCCATCAATCTTTAATTTCATATTCAATCTGTTTTTGCCCTTTGCCCAATACGGCACTTGAAGTAGTACCATCAAGGAAAAATTCACGTTTCAATAACTTAAAGTCATTAGAAATCTGATTCCAAACAACTTTGACTCCAAACCGGAAACCATTAAGTCAGCAAAATTAAGATATAATTTTAGAATTTATAAAATGACTATCAGATTAAATATAATGCTTGAAAAGTATGAAAAACGCAACGGGAAATAGGTGACAATCAACTTATTTTTAACACCTTAGCCCCAATGATATGTCGCTCCTTCAGTTCTACAAGTGCCTTATTGGCTTCCTCCAAAGGATATACTTGTACCTTTGGTCTTATGGAGGCCTTTGCGGCCAGAATTAAAAAATCTTCTACATCCCTTGCTGTTAAATTGGCGACCGACTTAATTTCCTTTTCCATCCAAAGATGATCTTGATAGTTTAGGTTTTGAAGAACGCTCTTATCCTTTTCCTCCTTGCGAATGGCATTGATTACCAGTCTACCTCCTTTTTTAAGATTTGCAAGAGCTTCCACGACAGGTTTCCAGGCCGGGGTGGTATCTATAATACTATCCAATTTCTCCGGGCAGGCATTTGAGGTATCTCCGGCCCATATCGCCCCCAATTCCTTGGCAAAGGACCTTTCCTCCTCCTTCCTTGCAAAAACATATATCCGGGCCTTGGGAAATGAATACCTCAGCATTTTAAGGACAAGGTGGCCGGAAGCCCCAAACCCGGTAAGACCCACATTGTCACCATCCTTTATTTTGGCAAGCTGTACGGACCTAAATCCTATTGCTCCAGCGCATAAAAGGGGAGCTGCTTCGGTATCGGAAAAAAAATCAGGTATTTTATGGGCATATTTTTCGGGCACCACCATGTACTCGGCATAACCGCCATTGACATCCTTGCCCGTCGCCAGAAATTGATCGCACAGGTTTTCCAGTCCCTCAAGACAAAATTCACAGTAGCCACATGCGGAATAAATCCAGGCCACCCCTACCCGATCTCCCTTCTTAAACTTAGATGTCCCAGAGCCCAATTTATCCACTATTCCAATTACCTGATGTCCTGGGACCACAGGAAACTCCATTGCGGCTATTCTCCCCTCTATTTCATCCAGCTCCGTATGGCAAACCCCACATACAGAAATCTTGATCCTTACTTGGTTGTCCTTAGGCACAGGAACTGGAATATCTACCAAGTCCAAAGGAAATTTATTCTCCTTTAAGTCGCTTATTCCATTCAACAACATTGCTTTCATAACATCATTTTATTTTAATTCCCCTTTTCTCCATTTCAACTCTTAGTTTTGCAGGAATATCAATTCTGAACTGACAATTTTTAAAGTGTTCCAAATGCCATGCAATACGTTGATCTACCGTTGCGTTTTTAGGCATTTTATGTTCCATATACCTATCCTTGTTTAATTTCATGATCCAAAGATTTTATTCGGAAACATTATACACTATATCAACAACCCTAAATTTGCCATAGACAAATTCCCCGTCAGGATAATGCCAAATAGCTTCGCCATAGGTTGGCAATTTGTAGCCATTTATATTTTTATAATTACTTACCGGTGTGGAAAAAGGAAAGGCTTTCATTTCTGAAACGGAATAGCGGTCGTTGGATATAAAATTCACCAGCTGCCCCTTTTCATTAAAATATAAAATAGCAGTTATTGAAGTGCCGTTATTGTTAAATGTAGCCTTTGCACTTAATGCATCCAAGTTTACCCATGTAATGCGCTTATCTATAAGTGCCGCAGGCGCAAATAAACATATATCGTTAAAGAAAGTTACCGTTTCAGTGGGGTATAGTTCAGGTTCGTCCAAGTCCACCACTGAAAAAAGGGACAATAATTTTATGTGCATGCTTGCGCTTTGGTCAGTATATTTATGATAGCCATTTGTAGGTAGGCCCATTACCTTAGCTTTCATAAAAAACAAACGCTGTGGCGAAGCCATGAAATTATATTGTTCCGATGTAAAATGGAACCAATCCTTATCCTTGTCCCTCATTTCACCCTTGAATACAATTTTCATATTATATACTTTGGGCTTTCCCACCACACCAGCGTTCTCCAGGTACTTTTGTACACATACTGGTAAGGGTGCCAAATCTTCCTTACTAAGAATTTCATTGATTGGGGCTACTGCCTTCATAGCAGACTCAACATCCTTTTTATAATTCCCTTCAAATGCCAAGTTGCATTGACCTAAAATTGCCATGCATAAAATAATGGCGTTCGCAATAGTCCCATATTTGGCATCTGCCCACATTGTAAAAATTAAGCCTTGTGACAGGACTACGGCGACAATACCCAGCATTGGCCACCAGTCCTTTTTGAAAAACATTCCTGTTGCGGTAACTAAAAACAATAATGCCGTCATCAACCAAAGTATCCCCAGTGGCCTAGAAATTTCTTTGGTAAATTGAGCCATATTTCCCCAATTATAAGCCTTGGCAAAACCCATAAAATGTATAAGGCCATGAAGAAAAGTAATTATTAAAAGCAATATGCGCATTTCCTAAGTTTATTAATTAAAAAAAACTCTATTAAGAAACCCTTGGCATTACAAAAACTTCCTGAAAATAGGTAATGCCAAAAAGGGATAGGCCCAATAGCTGCCAAATTAAAAATTGCCGGATTCAGATGTTGTTAAAATCATAATGGCACCGAAACGTAACTAGTGTCGGCTAGGTTTAAATATTTCAGTTATCCATCAAATTCGCAAGGGACTCGCTATCGATAATATACTCTGTAATGGCAAAGACCTCTTTTCTATTACCGCGAAAATGGCTTACGAAATTTGCAATCTCTTCCTCAAGATGTTCATGTTCAGTCTTGATTATACTGGCATCAGTCTTATTATAATCTTCGACCATCTGACCCAATTGTCCCATATGTCTTCCAACTTTCTCCAATAGATCCTTATTCTTTTTCTTCAAGAGTGATAATCCGGCTTCTAGAGCTTTTACCATATCCAGATTCTCCTGTTTGGTAATCCACATAAAATATTTATCTATTAAATGATGTAAAAAGCGGAGATCATCACCATAGAACTCTAGATCCGATTTCCAATGCCCGCACAGCACATACAGTTCGGACCATGGTCCTTCCTTAACAAATTGAGTTTCCTTATTGCTTTCTGTATATTCCATGATGATAAATTTTAAAAATTACAGCTCTAAAATTAATTAGGTTATAGCTCTTTGAACATGACATATATCATGTACCCTTGATTTTCGCATGACAATGGTCATTTTGCATATTGGATTTATAACTTAGTTTCGGGAAAGAAATCCAAATCATCAAAAGATGAAAACCATTCTCTACGCAACGGACTACTCCCAAAACTCGGTCGCCGCCTTAAGGCTGGCCCACCTTATGACTAAAAAATTCAATGCAAAATTGATTGCTATGCACGTTTTTGACATTCCAATAACCCTTAGCACCGTTTCCATAAGTCATCTAAAAAAAGAGAAAAGATTATTGGAGGAAAACCACTCTAAGTTAAAAAAGTTTTGTACCGAGCATCTCGGGGATACCTGGGAAGGTTCAAATATTAACTTCGTTGTGGAAGAGAACGCATCAATAATAGACGGTATCTTGGAGAAAGCAATAAAATTTGATGTCGATCTTCTTGTTGTAGGAACCAAGGGAGCAAGTGCAGTTAAGGAATTTCTTTTGGGTAGCGCAACTACCGGTCTGATAAAAAAGGCATCTTGTGCTGTTATGGCCGTGCCTGCCATGTACATCCTCGAAAATTTCAAAACTGTGGTCTATGCCACCGATTTTGAACAGGCCGATATTTTTGCTATCAATAGGCTGGTGGAAATTGCAGAGAAATTCAACTCTAAAATACATATCGTTCATATATCCACCAGTGGGGAATATGCCGGCGATCAACAGATGGAATGGTTCAAAGAAATGCTTAAGCAAAAAGTAAAATATAAAAAAATAGCATTCGATTTAATCTTCGCCAATGACATTTATGAAGAGTTAAACGGGTATTTGGATAAATCGGAAGCCACCTTGTTTGCCATGTTGGAAAGAAAGGATAGCTCCTTTGTCCAAAAATACCTACAAAAGGATATGGTCAAAAAGATGGTATCGGGTATTAGTATTCCCCTAATAAGCTTCAACATTGGAGGACTTTAAACTTTAAGTTAAATGTAGTAATAGCTCTTTATCGCCATGTTAGTATTCTGTCAAAAAAAAATGACAGTATATAATCCTGCAGCTTCACCTTTAGAATAGTTTTTAATTTCCCTAGATTCCAACTTTGGAAAACACTTACTAGGTCTATATGAAATATATTTTCTAATAGATTTTTGGGATATCCACAGCTACCCATATACTGTCCAAGATTTAAAATAGGCTCTCTAATTTATTAATTATTATTTAAAATTATTCTAAATAATTTTGGGCAATAGAATTTTCCATTTTATTTTAGCACCTTATTTAAATTAAGTCTAATTTAAAATATAATGAAAAAACTTCTTTTGTATGTTCATTTGTTAGTTGTTGCTACACTTTTTGCACACAATTATGGGACGGTCATCGGAACCATCATTGCGGGTAACACCAACCCTGTTCCATTTGCAAATGTCATTGTAGAAGGCCATAAAAAAGGCGGAATGGCCAGTGAGTTTTGGCATTATACACTAACCAAAGTCCACTGTGGTGAATGGCAAATTACATTGAGTTCGGTTGGTTTCAGGACCATAAATTTCCCCTTGGGCATATCTACTTCCGATACAAATGATCTAGTAGTCAGACCGATCCTCGATCTTTTACCAGGATATTACTATAAACACCATAACCCTTCATAAATATTTTAAACATGTCTAATAAAAGTAAAAAATATACCTTGAGAAAGTTTATCAACGATGCACACCTTTGGTTGGGTATTGGAAGTGGAATTATTTTATTTCTTGTCTGTTTAAGCGGCACCGTGTTGACATTTGAAGAAGAAATTAAAGACCTTTTTGCCAAAGAATTTGTGATTATGAATACATCGGGAAGCCCGCTATCCATAGAGAAACTCTCGGAATCTATATCCAAGGAAGGAGTAGTGAGCAATGTTACCATTCCGGCAGCGACAAATGAAGCATTAAAATTCCAAGTAAAAACTTCCCCTAAGGATAGACGTGGCACTACCTATTTCGTAGATCCGTATTCGGGGGAATACCAAAAAGAACAAAAATCCAATTTGGATGGATTCTTTATGACCATGTTCAAAATGCACAGATGGTTATTGTTGGAAACTGAGGTGGGAAGACCTATTGTTGGTGTTGCTACCATAATATTCTTATTCTTGGCCATCAGTGGTATGGTATTGTGGTTTCCCAAAAGAATGAAGTGGAAGAGTTTTAAACCCGGCTTTAAAATTAAGTATAAGGCTAACTGGAAAAGGATTAACCACGACCTGCACAATACCCTTGGATTTTATGCCTGTATCTTTTTGGTTATCATGTCTCTTACCGGGCTATTTTGGTCTTTTGAATGGTATAGGGATGCCGGGAGTACCGTTTTGGGCACCAAAGTTTTTGGGAATCGTGGTGGCGGACCAAATTTTAAATCGGCCCTAAATCCCGGTGCCAAGGAAATAACCTTTGAAGAAATACTTCAGCTAACATCAAGAGAATTGGACTTTGAAGGTAAGACCACTATTTCTATCCCGGTCTCGGAAAACGATGTTTATACGGTAACCAAAAATAACAATTCCAGATTTTCGCCTATAACAACCGATAAACTTATATTTGATAGGGATGGGACACTTTTGCACAAAGAGCTCTTTGCCAATAAGCCATTGAACGTTCAGATCGCCTCTTTGATAAAACCCATTCATATAGGCACTATTTATGGCACCTTTTCAAAAATAATCTACTTTTTTGCTTGCCTAATTGCCACAAGTTTGCCGATTACAGGAACCCTCATTTGGATTAATAAACTCAAAACAAAAAAGTCGAAAAAGAAACAACCAGTCCTGGTCTAACCCTTTCAAAAGGAGTCAACATCTTTCAGTTATTAAAGGGTCATTATTGGCCCTTTTCCTTTCTAAAACTTATTGAAATTCAGTTGATTGCAGAGCATCCATAAAAATACCAATAATGCAACCATTTGCAGAAACCATGAGTAATTCCATTAGGAATAGGGTTTAATCAAACTCAATTTTTGAAATTAGTACCAGCATTTTCCCGCTTAACGAAAACAACCACTGTAATTGCTCTGTGACCAGATGGGCCTCTTTTAGTTCCCGCTCCAATTTTACGTCCACCTCGGAGGAAAGATCTATATTCTGTGGTACAAAAGTAGGAAGTTGTTCCTTGGCGAAATGATTGTTCTGGGGATCAATGGGTGTCTGGTCGGACTTTGAATTCTCTAAGGCCTGAAGTACCTGCTCCAGATTTTCATCTATTTTAGAAATAAAGTTTTTAAACTTTAAAGAGGCCTCAGTAGTAGGATTGTTCTGAATATAGGTACTAAACGATGCCAGTGACGCTAAAAAGGTGTGGTTCAACACTACCAGTTCATATATTTTATCCAAATATTTTTGTTTGGACACAGGTTCTTGGGCCATTCGTTGAAAGGCCGAACTAAGATTGGAAGTTTCTACAAAGGCTTCTTTACGGGACACCTTATAGGTAGTAGTCACTTTTCCTTTGCGTTCGTAATAATTGGCAATTTGGCCAAGAAAATCCCTATTGGCCTTTACACTATTTCTAATTTGTTGTCTTATCTCCATGTATCCCCAAGCCGGCCATATCCACAACATGGCCACAAAAGACAGTCCGGCACCGATCAGGGTATCCAATATTCTGTATTGAATAACGGTTAGAACGTCCGGACGGATAATGGCATAGATGAAAACCACACTTAGCGTAATAAACGTTGCCCCTGCCCTATAATTCCTTTGGACCATTGAAAAGGCAATAACCAATGATACCACTCCCAATACCCCAAATACATAGGGGTCCTGAATAAGAAAAACAAATCCTGTTGCAATAGCCCCTCCTAGGAGCGTTCCAATAATTCTGTCTTTTGTACGCGATTTTGTAAGACCATAACTGGGCCGCATTATAACGATTATAGTCAGGAGTATCCAATAAGGATTTTGAAAATCGAAGAAGTTACCCAGGGCATACCCTATCATAACCGTCACTGCCAGCCTCAACGAATGTTTAAATATGGTGGACTTAAAACTAAAGTTGCTTGCCAATAATTTGGGGTCATAATCCTGGGCAACTACAAAACGTTTGGCCGATGACTGATCTACCATATCCACGGAACGCATATCGGGATTCCCTAAAAGCCATTTTATTTTTTTAATTTTTTCAAATTGTTTTTCCAGATATTCCAATATGTTTTGAAGCATTAGGAACCCCTCATAATCCATAGTGCCTTTCTCGTTTCTAAGTACAGCAACTTCCTGTTTCACCTGAACAAAACATTGGGCCAGTTTCGAATTCCTGGGAAACTTGCTCTTGTCGCCTCCCATTTCGGCGATTAGCCTTAATTGACTGGCCATTTCGAAAATTAGTTTTTGAAAGCTCTTTATAAACTCTGGATGATGGACAAGAAGGGTATCCATTTTATCATAATTTACCGGGTTGGCGATGGCCGTTTCGAGCATATCGATCAATTCAACAAAAATCAACAGTCTCTTGGCCTGATAACTAGATCTTCCAGAGCTTTTCCTGGAAAGCAGCAAGATTTCTCTCAAGGTTTCATGATGCTCGATTAACTTATCCTGTATCTCATACAATTTAGACTGCAATTCCAATCGGTCTGTCTGTGGACAAACCAATTTACCTCTGGTTTCCAAAAATTCAGCTGTCAGTATATAAGTTTCCCAAAAAAGCTCCTCGGTCTGTGCTCTGGGGTTTATACGGTACCAAAGCACTGCCAAAAACAAATACCAAAGTCCCCCTGCCCCTATCAAAAGGGCATATTGGAATATTTCGAGTTCTTGCGATTCATGGGCGAAACCCAGTACCAAGGCAAGTAATCCAGAAAAACTGATCAGAGAGGCCCTAAACCCATATACAGATATAAAGGCGATTGCAAAAGTTAAGATTCCCAAAACGGGAATCAACAACCAAGTTTCAAACTTTAAATAACCACCTATAAAACTAACTAGCATTACTAATACTGCAGAAAATAGGATCCCAAACTTTTTGTGTCGAAAATTTCCACTCACATCACTTGGTGAACTCCAGAAGGCTCCAAAGCACAGGGCCAATCCAATTTCTAAATATCCAAATCTAATGGAAAGTATTATCGGTAGGGTAACCGCTATGGCAATCAAAATAGCCTTTGAGAAATTGGTACTTTTTAGAAAGTGAAGCAGTTCCCTAAAATTATCGAAAATGATGTGGCTAAATGATTTCAACAGCTAATTATTCTGCCATAAAGATACGATTTGCCATGTCTACAACAAATATAGAAATCCGGTATTTAGAAAGCATTCCCCCTATTTCCATTATCTCATATGGAAACATACACAAACCCATATCATATAAATTAAGCTTCACCCAAAACTTTGAAATTGACTAGAAAAACCATACTTTTGTTTAACTTTTTATTTAAATTGATGAACAACGTTAAAAGTAACTTCAGCATCAAAGACCTTGAAAATCTTTCAGGTATTAAGGCGCACACTATTAGAATATGGGAAAAGCGCTATAATCTTTTTCAACCAAATAGAACGGACACCAACATAAGATGTTACAATATAGAGAACCTTCAAAAACTACTTAACGTAACTTTTCTCTATAACAACGGCTATAAAATTTCCAAAATATCGCAGTTAGGCGAGGAAAAAATCCCCATGGTAGTAAGGGATTTAGTTTCTGAACAAAGCAACAACGGACATGTTTTGAATTCCTTTAAAATGTCCATGATGAATTTTGACCAGAGCCAATTCTTTAAGACTTACAATTCCCTATTAAAAGAAAAATCCTTCAGGGAAATCTTCTATGAAGATTTTATCCCTTTATTAACGGAATTGGGGCTACTATGGCAAACAGATACAATAACACCCTCCCATGAACATTTTATTTGCGCCCTGATTAAGCAAAAGATTTTGGTAAATACAGAAAAGTTGCAATTCAGTACGCCTACCAATGCCTCCAAAACCTTTGTCCTATATCTTCCAGACAACGAAATACATGAATTGGGGCTAATGTTTCTCAATTATGAAATCCTCTCAAAAGGGTATCAAGCTATTTTTCTTGGACAAAGCATCCCTATTTTTAGCTTAAAGGATTTAGTGCCATTATATGACAATATTGTATTTGTTTCCTATTTTACTGTACAACCGGACAAAGACAACATTATGGCCTATCTAGAAGATTTTCATGATTTGCTGCTGAAGGACAGTACTTCCGAGCTTTGGATATTAGGAAAAATGCTTGAAGAAATTAATCAAAAAGATTTGCCCAAAACTATTATTGGTTTTTCCCAAATAGATCATTTGGTCCAAAAACTTTAATTTAAAAAAGCTTTAACGAATTTAAATATTCTACAAGCTTCATCCATGTAAATTATTCTTAGAAGCAGTTTGGATAGAAATCCCTATACCATAATTGTGCTACAGGGACTTGCTAACTACGCCCGTAAAGATTCTTGGGCATTTAAAAGGTCCCTTCCCTAAAACCAAGTTAAATTTTGTTTAATATTATATTTAAAACGTTAAACATTTTGTATCTTGTGCCATACAATTGATAGTCATGGCAAAAAAGAAAACAATTTCAGAAAACGACATTATTTCATCTTATATGGATTATGTCCTTGAACATAACGAAAACCCAAAATCGGTTTATGCCTTTGCAAAAGCCAACAACTTTGAAGAATCAAAATTCTATGCATTTTTCGGCTCTTTTGAGGCTATCGAAAAACACATTTTCAAAGCTTTTTTTAACAATACCGTTTCCATTTTGGAAAAAAGTGAGGATTACAAATCCTTCGATGCCCGAAATAAATTATTGAGCTTTTACTTTACCTTTTTCGAAAATTTAACTGCCAATAGAAGTTATGTAATATATGCACTGCATCAGCATAAAAATGGCCTCAAAGGACTAACACTGCTATCAGAACTTAAAATTGGCTTCACCTCCTATATAGAGGATCTGGATATTGAAACTTTGGATATTAAACAAGAGCAAGTAGACAAAATTCAACGTCGAGCCTTGCAAGAATCGGCCTGGCTGCAATTGTTATTGACCATTAAATTCTGGATTGACGACACCTCAGCTGCCTTTGAAAAGACCGATATCTTTATAGAGAAATCTGTCAACACTAGTTTTGATATTTTAAATATCGCGCCTCTTAAAAGTGTGCTCGACTTTGGAAAATTCATATTCAAGGAAAAAATGCACACTAAATAAAACCTGTAGATGAAAACAATCGACAATATACCTGTTTCAAAAATACATCGTGCCTCAAAATTAGTATCCACGGGCGCTCGCGTTGGGGTTAATTATCTTAAATACTACGGGGACAAATTCACTAAAACTGAGCTTGAAGCCCGAACCCGGCTTAACGAGAGCAACGCTGAAGATATTTATGACAGCCTTAAACAGCTAAAGGGAAGTGCTCTAAAAGTGGCTCAAATGCTGAGTATGGAAAAAAGCATAATGCCACAGGCCTATGTGGAAAAATTTTCCTTGGCCCAGTTTTCGGTACCCCCTTTGTCGCCCCCTTTGGTGCTTAAAACTTTTAAAGATTATTTTGGCAAGCTGCCAAATGAATTATTTGATTCCTTCAACACAACTTCAGTAAACGCTGCCAGCATTGGCCAAGTCCATGAAGCAGCAAAATATGGGAAAAAACTTGCTGTGAAAATCCAATATCCTGGAGTTGCCGAGAGTATAGCCTCCGACTTGGCCCTAGTTAAACCTATTGCTATTAAAATGTTTAACATTAAAGGCAAAGATTCGGACAAGTATTTTAAGGAAGTTGAAGGAAAGTTAATAGAGGAAACAAATTATGTGCTGGAAATGGAACAGAGCAAGGAAATTGCTGATGCCTGCTCATACATTCCCAACCTTTTGTTTCCTCAATATTACGAAGAATTATCCTCTGACCGTATTATTACCATGGACTTTATGCAAGGTGAACACCTTTCAGAGTTTACAGCCTATAATACCGACCAGGAGAAAGCCAATCAATTGGGACAGGCATTATGGGACTTTTATATGTTCCAAATACATAAGTTGAGAAAAGTACATGCCGACCCACACCCAGGAAATTTCCTAGTATCCAAGGAAAGTAAATTGATTGCCTTGGATTTTGGCTGTATGAAAATTATTCCGAATGAATTTTATATCCCTTATTTTGAGCTGGCCAAACCAGAAAATATTACCGACCACAAATTCTTTGTATCCAAATTATACGAATTGGAAATTTTACGCAAAGACGATACCAAAGAAGAAATCACATTCTTCACGGAGATGTTCCATGAACTGCTAAGCCTGTTCACCCAACCGTTTCATGTAGAAAATTTCGACTTTTCAGATGGTGATTTTTTTGGGAAAATTACGGAATTGGGACAACGATATTCGAAGAATACCGAATTACGAAAAATGAATGGCAATAGAGGGTCCAAACATTTCATATATATTAATCGGACATTTTTTGGTCTGTACAACCTTATGTTCGATTTAAAGGCCAGCAACATTAAGATCAATAATTTTAATCATTTGTAATGACACATTTTGACCAACGGGACTTTCAAAAAATGGATCGTTTATTCAGAATTAACCTCATCAATAGTTGTTCTGGATACAAATCCGCAAATCTGGTTGGCACCAAATCCCCTGAAGGCGTTTCCAATTTGGCCGTGTTTAGTTCGGTTACACATATCGGTTCCGATCCGGCCCTTTTGGGACTTATTTTTAGGCCTACCACTGTGGTCAGAAATACCTACAACAATATCAAAAAAACTGGGTCGTTTACCCTAAATCAAATTCATGAGCCTGTGCTGGAGGATGCCCATCATACCTCAGCCAAATACGCAGCTAATATTTCAGAATTTGATGCAACAAACTTGGAGGAGGATTACAGGAAAAATTTTCCAGCGCCTTTTGTTAAGGCATCGCCCCTTAAAATAGCAATGGGCTATCTTGAAGAGTATTCTTTAAAGGCGAACAATACCATACTCATGATCGGAGAAATTAAGCATCTGTTCGTAGATGACCAGTTACTTCAAAAGGACGGTTTCCTTAATTTATCTAAAGCAAAAATTGCGACCATTAACGGACTTGACGGATACGCCATACCAAATTTAAAAACTAGGTTGGCATACCAAAGACCAAAAAATACATCTCAAAACACTGTATAATATGAAAATTCTCGTTACCGGCGCCACTGGCTATATTGGAAAAAGATTGATTCCAATATTAAGCAACGAAGGTCATGATGTGGTCTGCGCTGTAAGGGATAAGTTGAGGGCGGACAAAAACTATCTTGATGATGAACATATAAGTGTTGTCGAGGCAGATTTTTTAAAACCTGAAACACTAATTAATATACCTAAAGACATTGATGTTGCGTATTATTTAATCCACTCCATGTCCAATTCTTCCAGTAATTTTGAACGTTTGGAAGCAGCTTGTGCTGCCAATTTCAAGGCCTACTTTGCAAATACCCAATTAAAGCAAGTTATTTATTTAAGTGGTATTACCAACGAAAAACAACTTTCTAAACATTTGCAGTCCAGAAAAAATGTGGAAGAAATTTTGTCTGCAGATACGTACGCACTTACAGTTTTTAAGGCAGGAATTATTGTAGGATCAGGAAGTTCTTCTTTTGAAATTATTAGGGACCTAGTAGAAAAATTGCCGGTAATGGTAGCCCCAAAATGGCTAAATACCAAAACACAACCATTGGCGGTAAGGGATGTATTGGCCTTTTTATCACGGGCAAAAGGAAGAAAAGAACTTTACAACACCTCATATGACATTTTTGGTCCAGAAATTTTGACCTATAAGCAAATGCTTTTGGAGTTTGCAAAAGCAAGGGGATTAAAACGCTATATTTTAACAGTTCCTGTCATGACGCCAAAACTTTCTTCATATTGGCTTTATTTTGTAACCTCCACCTCATACAAATTGGCTACAGCACTAGTTGATAGCATGGGTGTGCAGATTGTTGGGAAACCCAGCAATATCAACCAATTATTAGAGGTGAACCCCATAACCTACAAAGAGGCTGTGGAATTGGCTTTTGAAAAAATTGAGCAGAACAGTATTGTATCCAGTTGGAAAGACTCCATGGTGAGCAGTGGTCGTCTAAAGAATAGTTTACACAAATATGTTAATGTTCCCAAATACGGATGTTTTAAAGATTATAAAGAGCGTAAAGTCGAAAATGAGCAGGTAACCATTAGCAAGATTTGGTCTATTGGAGGTACAACGGGATGGTACTACGGGAACTTTCTATGGAAAACAAGAGGATATCTGGACAAGTTGGTCGGCGGGATAGGACTACGCAGGGGAAGAACCCATATTTCCGAATTGGACGCAGGCGACGCCCTAGATTTTTGGCGAGTTATTTTCAGTGATAAAAAAGAAAAAAAGCTACTGCTATATGCCGAAATGAAGCTCCCAGGAGAAGCTTGGCTCGAATTTAAGATTGAAGACGGGCTCCTTAAACAAACTGCAACCTTTAGGCCACGAGGACTTGCTGGAAGATTGTATTGGTACAGCGTATATCCATTTCATGGCATTATCTTCAATGGGCTGATCAATAAATTGGTCGCCGATTAGACTTTTTTTTACATAGTTATAGCCTATAACGTCATAAGAAAATAGAATCCAATTATGTTTAACTTTTTTTTAAAATAGTTAAACATTATGTATATTTGAGTACCGTTTGAGAGAAAGATGATATTAGAGACTTCACATAGCAATAAAGATGATTCCTTACTTATTAATGATTTGGTAGGGAAGCCTTTTGGCCTATTAAAGACTATTCAACTCAAAGGAGTAGGTTCTTCAAGAATGATCATCGAAGAAGCTAGTCCAAATATGAAGTCCTTTTTAAATACCACCTTCGACGCCACCTATGCCAATATAGAACTGCGCCCCTTTGGAATACTATTAAGAATACTTAACGGACTAAGAAATTTTACATGGGTAATCCCCTATTATCAATTGGTTATTTACAAAAGCAACTGCAGTAGTATTTATGCACAAGGCCGCTTTATCCACTTTAGGGAGGATCATTATTTTAAAAATAATAAATCCTTCCTTAGAAAGCTTTTAAGACTTAAAGCAAAATATGAGACCAAATATCAATTTTTGAATTTCAAATGAATTTAAGCGAAAGGGATATAGACAGAATTATTGAAATGGCTTGGGAAGACAGGACTCCCTTTGAAGCTATTACGTATCAGTTTTCAATTTCCGAAACAGAAGTTATAAAACTCATGCGAAAAGAAATGAAGCCCAGAAGTTTTAAAATGTGGCGTATACGAGTTAAAGGAAGGACTACCAAACACCAACAACTAAGAACCTTTGAAAAAGGGCGCTTTAAATGCTCTAGACAAAAACAGATAACGAATAATTCAATTTCAAAACGATAATGTTGCTTTGCCTTATGGAATGAGCACATAAGTACAGCACATAAAAAAGATATTATGAACACAGAGACCTTAGCTTTAAAAAATAAAAATGACCACAAGTTAAATGGTTTTTCCCATACGGATATTGGAGACGACCATTTGTATACGGGATTGGAAACTCCAATGAAACCTGACGCTTTCAAAATTTCAGACACCGAGAAAAAACAACGTATTGCCCTACTTTTTCAAGAAATTATGGATGTCATGGGCTTGGATCTAACCGATGATTCCTTAAAAGGTACTCCGGAACGGGTTGCCAAAATGTATATCGATGAAATTTTCTCTGGATTAAATCCGGCCAACAAACCGAAGATTGCATTATTCGACAACAAATATCGATATAATCAAATGTTGGTGGAGAAGAACATTACCTTCTACTCCAATTGCGAACATCATTTTGTACCGATAATTGGTAAAGCCCATCTAGCATATATCTCTTCGGGCAAAGTTATTGGATTATCCAAGCTGAACAGAATTGTTCAGTACTATGCAAAGCGCCCACAAGTGCAGGAACGCCTTACCAATCAAATCGCCGATGATTTGAAGAGTATTTTGGGGACTGAAAACGTTGCCGTCATCATCGATGCCAAACATTTATGTGTCTCTTCCAGAGGTATTAGAGATGAATCCTCCGCAACGGTAACCTCCTATTATGGAGGAAAATTCAATACTCCATCAAAAATAGCAGAATTACAAAACTATCTTAAAAATTAAAATTATGGACCTCATTAACGAAGCATTAGAATTTGAACAAAGAAAACTAAGATCGCTTTCTACAAGCGATAGAATTGAAATTTCAAGAAAAGCAAAATCCTTGATCTTGGGTTTGAACGAAATTTATAAGCGTAAGAAAGATGATAAAATTATG
Organism: Arenibacter sp. F20364; assembly: GCF_023015905.1. Lineage (GTDB taxonomy): Bacteria > Bacteroidota > Bacteroidia > Flavobacteriales > Flavobacteriaceae > Arenibacter. The sequence goes on from NZ_JALKBD010000001.1 coordinate 116,251, forward strand.
GACATCATGAAACGCTTGACCGTTATAAAACGAAAAGTAGAAAAAAGATTAAAGGGTAAACACTTGACAACAAACGCATAAGACGGCAAAAAAAATGAAAACAATAGTTGTTATAGGAGGGAGTAAGGGAATAGGGAAGGCTATTGTGAACACTTTTTTGGATACACATAAAGTAATCAATATAAGTAGGTCTTCACCAGAAGAAACCCATACTAATTTAACGCATATGGGTTGTGACATTTTAAAGGATGAACTCCCTGAAATTGCGGCCATAGATTCGTTGGTATACTGTCCTGGAAGTATCAATTTAAAACCCTTTGGACGTTTAAGCCTGGATGACTTTAGGCAAGATTATGAATTAAACGTAATTGGCGCCGTAAAGGCCCTTCAAAAGTATTTGGATGTGCTTAAAAAAGCAGAACGACCTTCGGTCTTACTCTTTAGTACGGTGGCTTCCAAACTAGGTATGCCCTACCATGCCAGTATTGCAGCTGCAAAATGCGGAGTGGAAGGTTTGGTAAAATCCCTTGGTGCAGAATTGGCGCCATCCCTTCGGATTAACGCTATAGCACCCACTGTTACAGATACCCAATTGGCTTCAAAGCTTTTACGAAATGATAAGATGATCGAAAATATTAAAGAGCGTCATCCATTAAAAAAATTCCTAAACCCTAAAGAAGTTGCGGAAATGGCCGAATTTTTATTGTCGGAAAAAGCATCCTCGATCTCAGGGCAAATATTTGAAATGGATTGTGGAATTGTAAGCTTTAAAATTTAATTCATGAACCCCTTAAAAATATTTGCCGCAACCCTATTCTCCAATTCCAAATCCAAAGTCAAGATGGATTTGCAATTGCTCTATGACATTGAAATAAATAGCTTAGGCGGTGTGCCCATAAGTTTGAAAGACTTTGAAGGAAAGCATATTCTATTTGTAAATGTGGCTTCCAAATGTCGCTTTACCCCCCAATACCAAAAGTTACAGGAACTTCATGAAACATATAAGGATAAGCTTGTGGTCATTGGATTGCCATGCAATCAATTTGGGGGGCAAGAACCAGGCAGCGCAGAAGAAATTGAATCTTTTTGTGAAGTGAACTATGGGGTAAAATTCCTAATAACCGAAAAAATCGATATCAAAGGTCAAAATCAGCATCCTTTATACAAATGGCTTACCCACAAAGGCTTTAACGGCCTAAAAAGTTCGTCGGTAAAATGGAATTTTCAAAAATATCTTGTGGACGCCAAGGGAAATTTGGTCGATTACTTCTTTTCCAATACTAGTCCCCTGAGTTCTAAAATAACAAAACACCTAAAAGATTAGTCATGTTCGGAATATTCAAAAAAAAATCCAAAGTAGAAAAGCTTCAAGAAAAATACAATACCCTTATGAAGGAATGGCATACACTTTCCAGCATTAACAGATCGGAAAGCGATAAAAAATATGCTGAGGCGCAGGAAGTCTTGGAGGAGCTGGTGGCCCTGCAAAAGAATTAAGGAAAACCTATATCACCCCTACTTTTTTACCCGATAATCGAGATTTAAATGCTCCGACGCTTGACTGGCTGTTTCTTTCAGGCGGGCGTCGAAATGTTATTAGTAGTTTCCTTCTGATGCCTCAAGGGCTCGCCCTGAGGTAATTGACTTTCTTTTAAATCATGGTTTCCACTACCATTGGATAGATAACAATTCCCCCTCAAACAGACTACTTTTGTTCCTCCCGCCTAGGGCAAAGGGGCATTTACAATTTTTCTATTATTTAACTTCTATCAACCGGAGGTAGATTATGCTATTTCTGGAGCAGTACCGTGAAGACAAATAATGACTTATTCCATAGGATAACGATGGATATAATCGCTATAAAAAGTTTATCTTTAGTTTCATAGACCACAAACCAACCATAAAATCCGGAACAAATGAAGTGTTGCCTACATTTGACCTTGCTTTTTTTATCTTCAATAATTTATGCCCAAAACTTGCCTGGTACAAAATTGAAAATCAAAAAATTCCAAGGTGAAATTGTATTGGATGGGGCGCTGAATGAAAATGCTTGGAAGGAAGCCGACGTAGCCGACGACTGGTACCAAAACTTTCCCGTAGATAGTTTGCCGTCCCCATTTCAAACAGAGGCTCGCATGACTTACAACGACGAGTTTCTTTATGTATCTTTTGTGTGCTATGACGATGACACTCCAGATGTCGTAAGCACCCTTAGAAGAGATTTCAACTACGCTGTCAACGATAATGTTTCCTTTATATTTGGGCCTTACAATGATCGCTTAAACGGCTATTTTTTTAATGTCACCGCCATTGGTGCACAAAGGGAAGGAACAGTATCCAGCGGCGGAAATGGAGAAAATGCCTTTAATATATACTGGGATAATAAGTGGTACTCCAAAGTAGTTAGGTACAAGGACAAGTGGATTGCCGAATTGGCAATCCCGTTTAAAAGTTTTAAGTACAAGAGTGATGTAAAAGAATGGAATGTCACTTTCGATCGGTTGGACAAAAAACGAAATATAAAGTCGGCCTGGGTACGCACGCCCAGACAATTCTATACGGGTACCTTTGCTTATGCAGGGCAGCTGGTATGGGAGGATCCTATTCCGAAGGCCAGTTCCAACATTTCACTTATTCCTTATGTTTCTGGAGGTGCCTTTGAAGATCGGGAGGTAGATCCCAAAGAATCCTCTACAGAACTACAGACCGGATTCGATGCCAAAGTGAGTATAAGCCCTTCCATGAATTTGGATCTCACGGTGAATCCTGATTTCTCCCAAATAGAAGTTGATGAGCAAATCCTTAATCTATCCCGCTTCGAATTTAGGTTCCCGGAACGCCGGCAATTTTTCTTGGAAAACAGCGATCTTTTTGACAATGCCGGTTTTGATTCTGCCCGACCATTTTTCTCCAGACGTATCGGCATTATTCAGGACACGGCCGGGCTTTCCCAAAAAGTACCAATCATGTACGGTGCTAGACTCAGTGGCACCATAAACCAGAAATGGCGCTTAGGGCTTATGAACATGCACACAAAAAAAATGTTGGAATTGGGACTACCCGCCCAAAACTATACCGTGGCCACCGTACAAAGAATGTTTCACGAACAATCCAGTTTTTCCATGACTTTTGTGAACAAAGAAAGTTTGGGGGTTTCGGAAAGTGATTCCTTGAAGTATTACCATCCCAGTATTTTCGGTAGACCTACACTAGATGATCGCCTGAGACCAAACACATACAATAGGGTACTAGATGCTGATTTAGTGCTAAGAAGTAAAGATAACAGATGGTATCATAGCTCCTTCCTGGCCCAATCCTTCGACGATAGAAATATAGCAAAAACTATGTCCGGTTCCGCCTTTTTTCAGTATTCGGACCGTAGTCTTTTAGCCAATTTTGGAACCTTCTTCGTAAATAAAAACTTTAATGCCGAAGTTGGGTATGTCCCGGGGAGCATGGTCTATCCCGGACAAATGGGCTATTATTCGGAAGTGGCCTATAAAATTTACCCCGAGAACAACAGTTTGCTTTATTCCGGGCCCCAAACCAGAATAAACGACACCTATTTACCCAACGGTAATTTGGTTGATCGGGAATTTGCCGTAGGCTACGTCTTCGATTTTAAAAATTCCGCAAACCTGACCTTCGATTTCGCACATATTTTTCAACAATTAACCGTTGATTTTAACCCCGTGAACAATACGGAATCAAGAAAATTTTTAAAGGGTGAGGAATACAGATGGAATACTATTTCCGCTTCCTATCAGAGCAATACTGTTAAGAAAATGAACTTCTTAATTAATTCCACTTATGGCGGCTTTTACAATGGCACTAATCTAAATATATCGGGACAGCTGGATATGCGCTTTCAACCTTATGTAAATATTGCCATGAGCTTTGACTATAACAATCTTAAATTGGATGAAGATTATGGCAGTGCAGAGTTGTTTCTTCTAGGACCAAAGTTGGATGTTACCTTTACGGATAAGTTGTTCTTTACTGGTTATTATCAATACAATAACTTAACCGAAAACATGAATTTGAATGCCAGGTTTCAATGGAGATATAAACCAGCTTCCGATTTCTATATTGTCTATACCGAAAATTATTTCCCTTCCAATTTTACAAGCAAGAATAGGGCTTTGGTATTTAAACTTACCTATTGGATGAATCTTTAAGTTTACTTTTTACCTGGCTCATTTAATCCTTTGTAAAAATATGATGCTGTGTCGCTGTAAAATAATCACAAAAAATTTGGTTCAACTCCTGGCCGTTTGTACTTGCCTTCACGCCCAAATAAGGAAAGATTTCAATAATATTCCTTGATATACTTTTCACGGAATGCATGGCGTCATTGTGTATTTTCCCAATATAATCCGTTTTAAAAACTCCTTTTTCCTCAATCCTTCTCTCAATTTCGATGGCATAAAAGGTAATTTTATCACAGGACTCTATGAGCGTATTTTTCAATTCATCCAATCGCCCAGTAACAATATTGGCTGAAACTTCTTCCAACAAATGTTCAGCCATGCCAATATAATTTACCCATAGCGTTAAATCGGCAAAAAGGGCAAATGGAATTTTAAAAATAGAGTGAGGCAGATGGCACTCATTGTAGACGAAACTGCAATTTTTATGGGCCATAAAACCATTAATTTCAAAAGAATGGGTAGCCGTAGCCTTTAAACCCATGGTATTCCAGTCTTCGATTACCTGTACTGCCTCTTTGGGAATAACAAATGATAGCACTTTGGACGACCCGTCCCCGTTTCGCAATTGGACCCCGTTTTCCAGAATTTCCGCGTTTAAGGTAAAATGTGTGAGGTAGGGAGCTCCGGTGGCATAGCGCCATTTACCCGAAATTCTAAAATGATCATCCACTATTTCGGCCGTTCCCGAAACACCTCCACTTCCTCCCAAACAAGCGGAGGTACCCGTATTCATAAAAATATCCCGAGCCATGCATTGCTGTAGATTGCCAATAAAATAATTGGCTCCGCTACATAGAGTTATTGTCCATCCAAGACTGGCGTCTAGCCTGGCCAACTCCCTAAGCTTGGACAGCCCCTCGCTAAGTGATAATTCAAGACCTCCATAAGTTTTGGGAACCCATATATTCCAAAGGTTCTCTTCTTTGATCCAATCCAGCACTTCCGACGGAAAAACCGTTTCACCAAAACAAAGTTTCCTAAGCTCCTGCTGTTTGTCTACTTGTATCATGCATAACTATTTTTCTCCATTTAAAATATCCCGAGGTACCCACCGTAAACAAGAAAATGGTCAACCCGGCATAAATGTATAATTCTTTGTATATGAGCAGTGGGATGGAAATAATGTTACTAATATTTAAGTAAATCCAATTTTCCATTTTTCTTTTGGCCATAAGCCACATTCCCGCCCAAGCAAAGGCACTAACTGCGGCATCCCATATAGGAACATCCGAATTGGTATGATATCGGAGCCAGTAGACCATAAGTGTAAAACAGGCGATCACAATACCAACTGCCTTTATTTGTTCCGCCTTATTAGCGTAAGTAATAGGAGTTTCTTCTTTTTGTCTACCATACTTCCAATAAAGCCAACCGTAGATACTCATCACCAAATAGTATAGATGGAGTATAATATCCGCATACAGTTTTGTTTGGTATAGTACCCAGACGCCTATAAGAATGGAAGCAATCCCAAATAAATAATTGTGGATGTTATTATTTCTGGCCAATAGTACTTGAACTACTCCAAGGACCGTTCCAATTGCCTGTAAACCTGTAAGATGCGTGAAAAAATTCTCCATCGATTCCCTAACTTAAATTTATGAAATGGGAAGATGAAGTAAGCATCGATCGGCAGTAATGCGAAATCGAACTAAAATCCCTACGCCGGCATTATCCGGATCAGGTTCAGAGTAAAAACTCTTGGGTATCATCTCAGCCTGCAGCCAATGGCAAGCACCCCATTTCAACAACAAAGCTAAAACTAATTTATGATTTGCCGTCTATTTTTAGATACGTAATTCAAAAAAAATAGATATTAGCTAAATAGGCATACTTAAAAGTTAAAGAATAGATTTATATACATGTCCACCGGCAAGGCCATGATACTTGGTCTTTTAATCCTTCTTCACCAAAGTATTTAATACCAAGGCCGAGATGATCATAAAAAGTCCAATAAAACTATAAATAGTGTAAGCCTCATTGAACCATAAAACCCCAATGGAAATTGTAAAGATCACCTCAATGTATTTTAAGGGAGCCACAAGATTTGTTTTTGCTATTTGAAAGGCCTTGGTCATATATAATTGCCCCATAAATCCAAAAACACCTAAAACAAGTAAAAATGCCCACTCGTAACCTATAGGTTGTATCCATACGGTAATTGCCAAAAGTCCACCAATAACAGTACCCACAAACATAAAGTAATTCACAACGACTGCTGGATGGTCTGCCACTCCTATTTTTCTAATAACCACATATACCATTCCACTAAATACGGAAGCAGTCAGGATAAGAGTGAGCCCTGTCGTATTAATATTTCCATCAAATCCTTTTAAAACCAGAACACCGGCAAAGGCAGTTAGGAAGAAAAGCCATTGAATGTTTTTTAATCTTTCCCTCAATACAAAAATGGCAAAAATAGCTGCAAAAATAGGGGCTACATAGCGCAAGGAAACCGCTGTTCCTACATTCAAGTGTTTTAAGGAAAGAAAGAACAAAGTCATGGCCGTTAATCCAAGAACAGCTCTTAGTACCATTAATCTTCGCTTGATACCAAATATAGGAATCCCCTTGACCAAAATATAAGTAGTCGCCAATACAAAGGATCCAAAGCATCTAAAAAATACAATTTGAAATGTGGGAATACGGTCTAAATATTTTACGGAAACATTCATCAAGGCAAATGAAAAAGTGCTGATAATCATAAAAAGCACTGCCTTCTTAAAATCCAATCCGGAATGTTTACTCCATTTAATATTTAACAAAATAGGTCGGTTGTTTCCCCAAAAGAAAAGGGCATTGGCATAAAGTTGCTAAGGTATGAAAACCTGTGCTCTACTAGAGCTCATAGCTCCATGAATTACAGATCTTTAATTATTTCATTGCTAACCAGCACCATAAACTGAATTGCATTATAAGGTAGTAGGTCAAAAACATAATGGTAAAACGGAAAAAACAAGAAACTGGAACATTTCACCTTAACATTCAGCCAGTTGCATACCATATCATCTTATGAATGTAAATACATTATTCTTTTAAACATAAAATATTGATTTGCACAGCAAATATTCATATTCTTAATTGTCGCCGCTATTTAAAATCCCGCAAAGGCATTCTGGACCCTTGTATTTATCCCAGTTAAAAATTTGACGTTCAGGGGGTTTGTTTGGTCGTTAACGTTTTTTTTGCTAAAAATTTCACGGAAATTCACTTACTTGTATAGTGACATAATGATGCCACACATGAACATGCCACATACTAAATCCATTTTCTTACATGTAACACCATTACTTTTGGCCTTTGTTTTCATGACCGCTTGTAAAAACAATGAAAAAAAAGAAAATGCCAAGGAACTACCTGCTTCCTCCGATGGCGCCCCTATAGCAAAAATGGGTTGGCCAAAACCGGATTCCTTAAAAGCTGGAATTCCCATTTACAACACTTTTGATAGACTGGAGCCATTGTTTCATTTTAATAACGACACCACCTATGTCATTAATTTTTGGGCCACCTGGTGTAAACCGTGTATTGCCGAGCTACCTTATTTTGAGGCATTTAACTCGAATCAAAAAAAAGAAAAAGTGAAGGTTGTTTTGGTTAGCCTTGATTTTCCAGACAAAATAGAAAGCAATTTAGTGCCATTCGTCAAAAAATGGCAATTGAAATCAGAAGTGGTAGTTCTGCTGGACGGCAAGTACAATAATTGGATCGACAAAGTTTCCCCAGATTGGTCTGGAGCCATACCAGCAACATATATATACAAAAAAGAACAAAATCAATTAGTAGCCGACCCATTCGAAAATCTTGAAGAATTAACTGAAGTCGTAAAGCCATTTTTATTCATTCCTAAAACACATTAATCATGAAAAGACTAATTTTATTTTCACTTACGTTGGCACTTTTTTCTTTTGTAAAACCAGAGTCGTTGACTCAACTGAAAGATGAATCCAAGGTGCACCTGAAGCTCCAAGGGGTTGGTATAGGCGACAGTGCCCCGTATTTCAATCTTAAGAATATTGATGGAAAACAATATTCATTTGACAACATCATCGATGGAAACGGTAAAAAACCCAAAGGATTTGTTGTGGTCTTTACGTGTAACACCTGCCCCTATGCAAAAGCCAATGAGCAACGCCTAATAGATTTGCACAAGACCTTTGCCCCAAAGGGATATCCCATTGTGGCCATTCAGCCAAACGACCCTTCCTTAAGCCCTGGAGACAGTTTCGATGCAATGAAGGCAAATGCCAAAAAGAAAGGCTTTCCGTTTCTTTATCTCATTGATGACGGCCAAAAAATATTCCCAAAATATGGTGCAACCAAAACGCCAGAAGTTTTTTTGATCGACTCCAAACGAATCGTACGCTACCATGGCGCCATCGATGACAGCCCGCGCGATGGGGAAAGTGTAACCGAAAAGTATGTGGAGATGGCCATTGAGGCTATTGAAGCCGGTAAAGATCCAAACACAAAAACGACCAAGGCGGTCGGATGCGGAATTAAGAGCACCTAAATAGAGTGTACTGCCAATAGAAATTCCCTATTGGGAGATAAAAAGAATTATTGTACATTAAGACAACTCTTAATCCAAAAAAAATGAATGACTTTCGGATTATTTTTGTCTTTATGCTGGCAACAATATTTGCCTGTAATACAAGTTCAAAAAAGAAAGAAAAAGATATAGCGCATACGGACAAGAATATCCCAAAGGTAGTTACTGCGGATATAGAAGCTGGTATTAAAGCCAATATCGCCAAAAAAGTAGAAGAAGGGGGCGGGTATTTTAACATGAGTACAGAGGAAAAAGATCTTCGCCTGCAATTGGTTCGTGTCCATACGGAATACCTTTCCAATTTAGGACCTAGACGGCATTTTGCCTGTGTTGATTTAGCCGATGTTAGCGGTGATGTATACGATGTTGATTTCTTCTTAGAAGGAGATCCTGGCAACATGACCGTTACGGAAACGACGCTTCACAAGCTTAATGGCAAACCTTTTTACACCTGGAAACAAAGGGAGGACAAGACTTGGTATAAGCTACCCCTTGACAATGCTTCCACCGACTTACTAGGCGTCATTGAAGGAGAGGACAGCTTTGAATTCAAGTATGAGGTTACCCTCCCAGAGATAAAAGAACCTGCAAAAATATGGATTCCAGTACCACAGAGCGATCGCTTTCAGACTGTTCAAATACTGGCAATTGAAGCTCCTGAGGAGCACCAAATGCTCAAAGAAGAGAAATATGGCAATACTGTATTGTATATGCAACTTTCACCGGAACATAGCGGAAAAAAAGTGGAACTTATATACGATGTTGAAAGACTTGAGAAAGAACCATATGAAGAAAATTCATCACCTACAATCTACTTGGACCCCAATATACTGATGCCTGTTGGTGATAGATTTCAGATACTTGCCGATTCCATTATTGGATCTAAAGGCAGTGAAAGTACCATTATGAGTGCAAGGGCACTGTATGATTATGTAATTGACAATATGCGCTACATAAAGGCGGGCAAATATGGCACTGGCGATGCGGTCTACGCATGTGACGCACTTACCGGAAATTGTACAGAGTTCCATTCCCTTTTCATTTCCTTAGCTAGATCGGCAGGAATACCTTCCCGCTTTGCTGTAGGGGCCGCAATCCCCTCAGACCGTGATGAAGGTGGTATAGATGGCTATCATTGTTGGGCTGAATTTTATGCCGAGGGAAAATGGTGGCCGGTAGATATTAGCGAGGCCAATAAGTACACGGCTTTGGCTACCTATTACTTTGGACGACATCCAGCAAATCGTATCGAATTCACTCGCGGACGGGACCTTCAACTGGAACCAGGACCACTTTCAGGACCGATCAACTTTTTGGCATACCCCGTTATGGAAATAGGGAATACTCCGGCATTTCCAAAAACGTTTTTTTCTTTTCAAAGGAAATCCGCTAAACAAACCCTATAAAAACGAACAAGGCCACCTTTATAGGGACTCGGTCAAATACTACTCTTCTTCTTTTGTAGGGTGCTCCTCCTCTTTTGCAGGGTGTTCATCCCCGGCTTCCGTTGGGTGTTCATCGCCCGCATTAGTAGGATGCTCTTCCTTGCCCGATTGTTCCCCGCCTTCCGGGTGCTCACCCTGCTGCTCCGTGTTTTCTTTCTTTTTCTGGTCCCTACAAGCGCTTATGGATCCAACAGCAATGAAGGTAAATAAGAGCATTAACAAAGTATAAAATCTAAAAGCCTTTTTACTGCACATCATATAGTTGTTTTATTAGTTAATAATCAATTTGATAAGGGCACTGATATCCGAATCTATTAAAGATAACGAATTTTGCCTCAACCTCATCAACAATGTTACAGTTTCGTACTTGATCCGGATTTCTTACAGGATTACCTCGCTCTGCTCGGTGATCCTGATTGGGGTTCGGTGCTCAAGATAATCCGACACAGGCTGGCGCCTGTCCGTATTTTTTGTTTTCCTCCGCTTAAGTGCCATACTGCACTACGCGTTGGAAAACAAAAAATCCGATCACTTTCGTGATCGGATCTTCTTGGTCGGGGTGGCAGGATTCGAACCTGCGACCTCCGCGTCCCAAACGCGGCGCGATAACCGGGCTACGCTACACCCCGAACTAGTTATCTAATTTCTTTCTTGGGGTGGTCACGCCTCAAGCGTGACGACCTCCGCGTCCCAAACGCGGCTCAATAATAACGCCTTGCGTTACAAACCGGACGAGACCTGCCACGCTATAGGCCTGGTACTCCCCCAAAATGGTTAAAACCATCTCATCAATACTACTCTAAAAAAAAGCGGAGAGACAGGGACTCGAACCCTGGCGACAGTTACCCGTCGACAGATTAGCAATCTGCTCCGTTACCACTCCGGCACCTCTCCAATAATCTTTAAAGATCAAAGCATTTAAAAATGCGGTTGCAAATGTACTTTTTCATTCATAAGAACGCAACAATTTTTTGATATTTTTTCACTTCTTATAACTTATTTAGCATTTATTCATCTTATCTAATTCAACATCAATGGTTTCTTAAAATCAACTACTCTGGATATTCGACCCTTAAATGATAGATATTGATCAATTTTTGCTTCAATATCTTCTTGATTGCTTCTATTTCCTTAAACGTAATATTGGCATTTAAAAATTGATCGGCCTTGATTTGCCCTTCAATAATCCTTTCAACAAAATCATCGATGATCAAGAAAGTTGGATTCTTTAAACTCTTGGATGCAGCTTCCACTGCATCCGACATCATTAAAATGGCGGTTTCCTTTGAAAAAGGAATCGGTCCTGGATATCTAAAATCCTCTTCATTGACCTCTCCTTCCAAAGATTCCTGCTTTTTGTAAAAATAAAACACCAATGAGGTTCCATGATGCGTTCTTATAAAATCTATTACCCGATCCGGAACTTTATTCTTACGTGCAATTTCTATGCCTTCAATAACATGGTTAATAATTATGGCTGCTGCATCCCTTGGTTCCAAATCATCATGAGGGTTAACATTGGTTACCTGGTTTTCCGTAAAATAAGTTGGATTGTTCATTTTACCGATATCATGGTACAATGCCCCTACCCTCACCAGCATGGCATTGGCCCCAATTTCATTCGCAGCGGCTTCGGCTAAATTTGCCACCTGAAGGGAATGATGAAAGGTTCCCGGAGCCTTATTGGATAATTCCTTTAATAACTTTGAATTGGTATCGGACAATTCCAATAAAGAAACATCGGAAACCAAACCAAATATTTTTTCATGAATATAAATTAACGGCTGTACAAACAGGGTAATCATTCCGTTCAAGAAAAAATACCCAAAAGCCATCCATTGTATATCATCCAAGTTACCCTCATGGATCATGTGAAAAGCAAAATAACCAATAATATATATCAAGGTTATTTGACCTACGGATATAAATAAATTAGCCCTTTTATACAGTTCGGATACAGACAAGATGGTAACAATCCCAGCCAAAGTTTGGAGAAATATATATTCAAAACTATTGGGCACAACAAAGCCCAAAATCAATACGGTTAAAACATGTACAAAAAGTCCCAACCTCGCATCAAAAAACGTCTTTAGGACCAAGGGCAGAATGCACAAAGGAACCACAAAAACATACTCTACATTATATTTTACCACCATGGTGGTCATAAACACCATGATGAGAATATTGACTACTATAAAGGTCACCTTTGTATTGTCCCTAAAAATTTCCGGGCGATATTTTTTTAGAAAAAGAAAGAACATCATTAACACCATGGCTACCAATACGGTGTACCCGAACAGTATAAAATATTGATTGTTATCTTCCCATAATTCCGACTCAAACTCACTTTTCAACGAATCCAACACTCTAACGTCTTCCTGCTCCACCACTTCCCCTTTGGCTATAATAAGCTTGCCCTCGTCCACATTCCCCAAAGTATATGAAATCTTTGAGTATTCCGATTCCAGCTCCTTATTGGATAAATCGGCATCAAAACTAACATTAGGCTTTATAAAGTTGAAGAACATTTCCTGAAAGGAGGGCTCATAAGCGGACAACCTATTTTGTGCCAATTTTTTCCTAATAACACCCTCTACCTCCGATAAACTATAAATATCATCAAAATTTAATTTTATAGCCTCATTATTCTTAACCACATAAAGACTGTTCTTATTACTCCTTCGCTCAATTTTGGATAGAATGCCATTGGCATAGAGATCGGCCAAAACATCCTTTGCAACCCCCTTAAACCTATCAAGTTCATTTTCGGTAAAACTCGGGGAATCAAAAAACCTGTTCAACTCCTTCGTAATTGTGCTATCCACTTCGGCCACAATACCGGAATCATAATAATAGTAATCTATATGATTGCTTTCAATTTTCTCCTTTTCCTTAGTAATTTCCTCTTCACCCTTATTCACCGAAAAGTCAAAAGGAGCATAAAAATTATTGTATTGCCAAGGTTTGCCTTTTTGGTATTCATACTTGAACTTTCCACCTCGTGGAAAAAAGAAAACTATAAAGAAAACAGCCGAGAAATATAAAAAATACTTATAAACCAAGGAGTGATTTTTATAAAGGCTGTCCAAAAAAGTGCGCATACGGAAAGTATATATAGTCAAAAATAGAAAAATATAAACTTAAAATGATACTTTACCTAAATATCACCGCTATTGAGGCCCACTTATACAATTTCACAGTGAAGCAGAAGCTCTATTTCTCCTATTCCCATTACTAAATTTACAGTTGTAGATTCACAAAAAAACTTGGAATATTCCACCGTTGCGCATCCCATTGCACATTAATTTATTAAATTCGCAAATAATAAAAATGAACTTGATGAAAGATGTTGTGATCGTTTCCGCTGTTAGAACACCCATAGGAAGTTTTATGGGGGCCTTGTCCACCGTTCCGGCACCTGAACTTGGCGCTATCGCCATTAAAGGTGCACTGGATAAAATAAAATTGGACCCTGCCAAAGTGGAAGAAGTTCTAATGGGCAATGTTGTCCAGGCAGGAACCGGCCAGGCACCAGCCAGACAAGCTGCCATTTATGCGGGCATACCTAATACGGTACCCTGTACCACAATCAACAAAGTATGTGCCTCGGGAATGAAATCGGTTATGATGGCCGCCCAGTCCATAGCATTGGGCGACAACAATATTGTAGTTGCCGGGGGTATGGAAAACATGAGCCTAATACCTCATTATCTTCATCTACGGAATGGCCATAAATTTGGACCCTCTACCATGATCGATGGCATGCAAAAAGATGGCCTGGTCGATGCCTATGATCAGCAAGCCATGGGAACATGTGCAGATGCATGTGCCATTGAATACGAATTTAGTAGGGAAGATCAAGATAATTTTGCCATTCAATCCTACAAAAGATCAACGGACGCCTGGGCAAGTGGAAAGTTCGCCAATGAAATAGTACCTGTGGAAGTCCCACAAAGAAGGGGCGAACCTATATTGGTAAGCGAAGACGAAGAATTTAGAAATGTTATTCTGGACAAAATTCCCAGTTTACGCCCTGCCTTTTCAAAAGAGGGCACGGTAACGGCGGCCAACGCTTCTACCATCAATGATGGTGCGGCAGCCTTGGTATTAATGAGCAGCGAAAAAGCAAAGGAATTGGGCTTAAAGCCCTTGGCAACCATAAAAAGCTATGCGGACGCCGCCCAGGAACCCAAATGGTTCACAACGGCCCCCGCAAAGGCACTTCCAAAAGCCTTGAGCAAAGCGGGTATCAGCATGGCAGATGTAGATTATTTTGAGTTTAACGAGGCCTTTTCTGTGGTTGGCCTAGCCAATATGAAATTACTGGGGCTTACCGATAAAAATGTAAATGTGAATGGCGGAGCCGTTTCTTTAGGTCACCCCTTAGGATGTTCCGGGGCAAGAATCATAATTACATTACTCAACATACTGGATCAAAACAATGCAAAAATAGGAGCAGCGGCCATCTGTAATGGCGGCGGTGGTGCTTCTGCCATAATTATAGAAAAAAATTAATAAGTTCTTGTAAAGCAAGCCCATGCAATACGGTATTTGCCACCTTAGTATTGTTGCAGTACGTTCCATTGCGGACGACACCAGCGAAATGGTCTCCCAACTTTTATATGGAGAACATTTTAAGGTATTGGAGCAAAGAAAAAAATGGAGTAAGATCCGCAATGCTTTCGACAATTTTGAGGGCTGGATCAGCAACCAGCAATTCACCCTTATAGAGGAAGACCTATTTACTAAAATGAACAGTAAGGAACCAACAAAAGTGGCTTCCGAACTTATTTCATTTATAGAAACAGAACACAATGTATTGCTGCCTATTGTCCTAGGTTCGTGCATACCACAAATTTGCCCCTTAAACCATAAGTTCGATGGCTCATTCACAATAGGCAGACAAGATAAAGACCAACTCGTAAACAAAGCCCTTCTCTATTTAAACGCCCCTTATCTTTGGGGAGGAAAGACCACTTTTGGAATTGATGGCCCAGGTTTTACCCAAATGGTCTACAAGACAAATGGCTATCGTTTACTTAGAAGTGCACAACAACAATCCACACAAGGGGAAGCTTTAAGTTTCATTGAAGAAAGTGAGCCGGGAGATCTGGCTTTTTTCGACAATAATGATGGTATTATAGACCACGTAGGGATTATCATGGAGAACAACTATGTTATCCATTCATTTGGCAAGGTACGGATAGACAGAATAGACCATACGGGAATTTTTAACACAGAGACAAATACCTACACCCACAAACTAAGGGTCATCAAAAAAATCATATAAAAAAAGACCATCTAATGCGATGGCCTTTTTATATATATTCTAACTTTTCAATTCAATTACTCCCCGGTAAGCTTTTTAAGACGTAAGAAGTTTTCGTTATCTCCCAAAGCACCATAGATATTCTTTAACTGGGAAAGAATACTTTGATTGTCCGGATTTAATTTTAAGGCATCTTCCAAGATAATGGCCCCGTCACGGAACAAGCTATCCTTTTTTTCTTTTAACTCATCATACCTGGCGATATCTTTTTTGGAGTTTCCAAGTGAATTCATTTCATCTATCAAACCATTACCTTCGTTAACATAAGTGGTAGAAAGGTTCAATTGCGCATTCACATAGCCTGGGTTAATTTCTATTGCCCTTTTATAAGCTTTCCTTGCATCCTCAATTAACCCTTGTTCCATATTGATAACACCTACATTGTAGAACAGATCAGGATTATCTGGAGCCACCTCAGAGGCTTCGGCCATAAGGGATTTAAACTTTTCCTTATCCCCCATTTTATAGTAAAGATTGGCCTCGTTCAGAATTAAGTTCACATCCTTTGGATCTTTAGCCCTTGCTGCCTTGTAAGCATCCAACGCTTTATCATCTTGACCTAATTGGGTATATATTAAAGCAATATTCTTAACTATTTCAGTAGTTTTTGATGGGGTTTTCTCATCTACTGGATCTTTATATGCCCCAGACTTGACCATTAATTCCCTTTGGGTTTTCTCCATTTCCTCAACCTCGCCGGTAGACACGTTTGTAGCCTTGTACACCATGCCACCACCATCATAACCTAAATCCTTTAACTCGTTGTAATACTTAAGAGCTTTCTCATAATGTCCTCCATTTACGGCACTACTGGCCGCGTAATAAAGATAAACCGTATCCTGAGGACTTAACTGGTAACCCATATAAAGTTTACCGGCCGCTTCTTCGTACTTTTTATTATTGTTATCTTCCACTGCTGAATTGATCAGGTCGGCAGTCATACCGGAAAGGCGTTCCTTGGCATCGGATCCGTATTTATTCTTTCCACTTTTCTCTTCCACCTCACTTACCTTTTTAAAGGAAGAAATAGCCTCATCAAAAGCACCTGCAGTACCTTTTTTAGCTAATTCGGCATAAGCACTTCCCCTTAAAAAGTAATATTGGGCCTGCATTTTTTCGTCAGCACTACCGATAATGGAAGCAGCTCCGTCCAATGCTGTTTTAGCAGCCATGGCATCGCCCGACTTCAAAGCTTTATCAGCCCTTTTGATCTCATCTTTTTGAGCTATTCCGACTACCGAAAAAAACATAGTCGCGAGTATTAAAATATTTGTTTTCATTTCAAAATTAAATTTACTTATTAGTGTTTAAATGTTATTCTTTAGTTTCTGCACTATCATTATCAAGAGCCGTGCCATCTTCTTCTTTGGCATCTACCTCCAAGGTTTTAATATCTTCCAATTCATCCTCATCCTTCATCACTTTGGCCACGGCAGCTATGGAATCATTACCTTTAATATTAATGAGTCGAACCCCCTGTGTTGCCCTACCCATTACCCTTAAATCCTCAACACTCATTCTGATTGCGATGCCCGATTTATTGATAATCATTAAATCATCCGAATCCGAAACATTTTTAATGGCTACCAAGCCACCAGTTTTATCGGTTATAGAAATGGTCTTCACACCTTTACCTCCTCTATTGGTAATTCTATAATCCTCAATACTGGAACGCTTTCCGTATCCATTCTCGGATACCACCAATATTTCTTCTTCAAAGTTATGAACTGCTACCATTCCGATTACCTCATCATTGTCATGCGCTAAAGTAATTCCACGAACACCCGAGGCATTTCTACCCATTGGCCTAGTCTTCACCTCCTCGAATCTAATAGCCTTGCCCGACTTTAGTCCAAGGAATATCTGACTGGCTCCCGTGGTAAGTTTAGCTTCCAAGAGTTCATCGTCTTCACGAATACTTATCGCGTTGATACCATTCTGTCGCGGTCTTGAGTATTGCTCCAGAGATGTTTTTTTAACAACACCCTTTTTCGTGGCCATGATTACATAATGACTGTTTACATAATCCTCATCCTTTAAATCCTGAGTACAGATAAAGGCTTTTACCATATCATCGTTCTCAATATTGATCAAGTTTTGGATAGCACGGCCTTTCGAAGTTTTTGTTCCCTCAGGAATTTCATAGACCCGCATCCAGAAACATTTTCCTTTTTGGGTAAAGAACAGCATATATTGATGGTTTGTACCCACAAATAAGTGTTCCAAGAAATCTTCATTACGGGTAGAAGATGCTTTTTGACCAACACCACCCCTGTGTTGTGTCTTGTACTCGGTAAGGGGGGTTCTTTTAATATAACCGGCATGTGAAATAGTAATAACCACTTGCTCGTCCGGGATCATATCCTCCATACTCAGGTCACCACCTGCAAAATTTATTTCCGAACGGCGGTTATCACCATACTTATCTTTGACCTCCAGCAACTCTTCCTTAATAATCTGCATCCTTCGTTCTTTCCTGGCAAGGATATCCTTTAAATTGGCAATGGTCAAGATTATTTCATCGTACTCGGTCCTTAATTTATCCTGCTCCAGCCCTGTCAATTGACGTAAACGCATTTCAACAATGGCCTTGGCTTGAATTTCACTAAGCTTAAAGCGTTCCATTAGCTTTTCCCTTGCCTCATCAGCATTGGAGGAAGCTCTTATGATCGCAATTACCTCGTCTATATTATCCGAGGCTATAATAAGCCCCTCTAAGATATGCGCTCTGTCCTCGGCCTTTTTCAGTTCATATTCCGTACGTCTTACCACTACTTCGTGACGGTGCTCCACAAAATAATGGATCATCTCCTTAACGTTCAATAATTGCGGCCTTCCGTTTACCAAGGCAATATTATTAACGCTAAATGAGGACTGCAACGACGTATACTTATATAAGGTATTAAGAACGATGTTAGGAATAGCGTCCCTTTTAAGAATGTATACGATACGCATACCGTTTCTATCCGATTCGTCCCTGATGGTAGCGATACCTTCTATCTTTTTTTCATTGACCAAATCGGCAGTCTTTTTGATCATGTCCGCCTTGTTGATCTGATAAGGAATTTCCGTCACTACGATACTTTCCCTTCCTTGAACCTCTTCAAAACTAGCCTTCGCCCTCATTACCACACGACCACGTCCGGTATGAAAAGCCTCCTTAACCCCATCATAGCCATAAATAATACCACCTGTCGGAAAATCCGGTGCCTTAATATGGGTAATCAACTCATCGATCTCAATATCGTTATTGTCAATATAGGCCACGGTACCGTCCACCACCTCGGAAAGGTTATGTGGCGGCATATTGGTTGCCATACCTACGGCAATACCGGAAGCACCATTGATCAATAAATTGGGTATTCTGGTAGGAAGTACAGTAGGCTCCTGCAAGGAATCATCAAAATTGAGTTGATGATCCACAGTATCCTTATCTATATCCGCCAACATATCATCTGCAATCTTCCGCATACGGGCCTCCGTATAACGCATTGCCGCAGGACTGTCACCATCAACGGAACCAAAGTTACCCTGACCATCGACCAGCATATACCTTAAACTCCATTCCTGGGCCATACGGACCATGGAATCATATACAGAAGTATCTCCATGAGGATGATACTTACCCAAAACTTCCCCGACAATACGCGCGGACTTCTTATGAGCACTATTAGATCTAACACCTAACTCGTGCATTCCGAACAAAACCCTTCTATGCACTGGCTTTAAACCATCCCTAACATCTGGCAGGGCACGTGACACAATGACCGACATTGAGTAATCAATGTAGGCAGATTTCATTTCATCTTCAATGTTAATCGGAATTAATTTTTCTCCTTCTGCCATTTAAAATCTTCTATTTAATTTTTAGTTAAAAAAGCAGGACAATATACGTAAAATCGATACTATACAAGTACTTAGGACATACTTTTGTGAAGAATTTATCAACACTATAAATATAGGGTTCGGTTAACTATTGGATTGTTAATATTTTTGCAAATAATGGCTTTTTTCGTCAATTCGACCACCTTTAACGAATATTAGGTATAGTATTTGCCATAGATTGGTATAGATTTACTATTTTTAAAGTTGAAAGGATATTTTATGGACGACAATTTTTCCCCTAGAGTAAAAGATGTAATTGCTTACAGTAAAGAAGAGGCCTTAAGATTGGGCCACGACTTTATTGGAACCGAGCATTTGATGCTTGGATTACTGCGGGACGGTAATGGAAAAGCAATTAGCATTTTAGACGCGCTGGACGTGGACTTGGATCACTTGAGAAGAAAAGTGGAGATATTAAGTCCCGCCAATCCGAATGCCGGCACTGCACAAAAGGACAAGAAGAACCTGCATTTGACCAGACAGGCGGAACGTGCGCTGAAAACAACATTTCTTGAAGCTAAATTATTTCAAAGCTCCTCTATCAATACAGCTCATTTATTACTGTGCATTTTGCGCAATGAAAATGACCCTACCACTAAATTATTACATAAATTAAAAGTGGATTACGATGGAGTAAAAGACCAGTTTAAATCAATGATAACAAGTGATGACGACTATATAGACTCTCCTACTTCGGAATCCTTTCCCAGTGATTCCGATGAGCCCAATGAGGAAAAGGAAGGCACATTTGGCTCTTCCGGAACCGGGCAAAAGGGAAGTAAAAAATCGAAGACCCCTGTATTGGACAATTTTGGTCGCGACCTGACCAAAATGGCAGAGGAAAACAAATTGGACCCCGTTGTAGGCCGTGAAAAGGAAATTGAAAGGGTTTCGCAAATTCTTAGCAGAAGAAAAAAGAACAATCCACTGTTAATAGGAGAACCAGGTGTTGGTAAAAGTGCCATTGCCGAAGGACTCGCCTTGAGGATAATCAACAAGAAAGTTTCCAGAATCCTTTACAACAAAAGGGTGGTAACTTTGGATTTGGCTTCTTTGGTTGCCGGCACTAAATACCGCGGTCAGTTTGAAGAGCGAATGAAGGCTGTAATGAACGAACTGGAAAAGAACGACGACGTTATTTTGTTCATAGACGAGATCCATACCATAGTAGGTGCTGGTGGCGCTACCGGTAGTCTGGATGCTTCCAACATGTTTAAACCAGCCCTCGCCAGAGGTGAAATTCAATGTATAGGAGCCACCACTTTGGATGAGTACAGGCAATACATAGAAAAAGACGGTGCCCTGGAAAGGCGCTTTCAAAAAGTAATTGTTGAGCCTACTTCCGTAACCGAGACTATTGAGATCCTAAAAAATATCAAAGGCAAGTACGAGGAACACCACAACGTAATTTATACCGATGAGGCAATAATTGCCTGTGTAAAACTTACGAACAGGTACATGACGGACAGATATTTGCCGGACAAGGCCATTGACGCCCTGGACGAAGCAGGTTCGCGGGTCCATATTGTAAATATGGATGTACCCAAGCAAATCCTGGAACTGGAAAAACAGTTGGAGGACGTTCGCGAACTTAAAAATACTGTAGTTAAAAAGCAGAAATACGAGGAAGCTGCCAAGCTAAGGGACGATGAGAAAAGAATAGAAAAAGACTTGGCCATTGCCCAAGAACGCTGGGAGGAAGACAGCAAACTTCATAAAGAAACCGTTACCGAAGACAATGTTGCGGACGTGGTATCCATGATGAGTGGTATTCCGGTGAACAGGATTGCCCAAACAGAAAGTAATAAGTTGGCCGAATTGCCCAAACTTATCAAGAGCAATGTAATTGGTCAGGATGAAGCTGTTGCCAAGGTAGCCAAAGCAATCCAACGTAATAGGGCCGGTCTAAAAGATCCGAACAAACCTATCGGTTCCTTCATATTTTTAGGGCAAACCGGGGTTGGAAAAACCCAACTTGCCAAGGTGTTGGCCAAGGAGTTATTTGATTCCGAGGACGCCTTGATCAGAGTGGATATGAGTGAGTACATGGAGAAGTTTGCAATATCAAGACTTGTAGGTGCACCTCCAGGATACGTAGGATACGAAGAGGGTGGCCAATTGACTGAAAAAGTACGCCGCAAACCCTATTCGGTTATCCTGTTGGACGAAATTGAAAAAGCACACCCAGATGTATTCAATATGCTTCTGCAAGTGCTGGATGATGGTTATTTGACCGATAGTCTTGGCAGAAAGATCGATTTTAGAAATACCATCATTATAATGACCTCTAACATTGGGGCAAGACAACTTAAAGATTTTGGCCAAGGAGTTGGTTTCGGAACTTCGGCAAAAAAGGCACAAGCAGATACCCATCAAAAAAGTGTTATAGAAAATGCTTTAAAAAAGGCCTTTGCACCGGAATTCTTAAACAGAATAGATGACGTTGTTGTATTCAATGCCTTGGAACGCGAAGATATCCACAGAATAATCGATATTGAGTTGAAGAAATTATACCTTAGGATTAAGGATATTGGGTACGACCTGCAACTTACCGATAAGGCCAAGGATTATATTGCAGAAAAAGGCTTTGATAAACAATACGGCGCCAGGCCGTTGAAGAGAGCCATTCAAAAATATATTGAAGATGCACTGGCAGAGGAAATCGTAAATTCCAAATTGGAGGAAGGTGATACTATTCAAATGGATCTTGATGAAGCCAAAGAAGAGCTTACCATTAAGATCAAAAAAGCAGAAAAATCGTCCAAAACCTAAGTTAGATAGATATAATAAGTACAAAAAAGGAGTAGCTAATTGCTACTCCTTTTTTTTATGTATTCCCAAGGGTTTGTAAGAAATAAAACACAGTAATCCAATTTCCGGTCCACATAAACGATTAAAGTGTCTTTTATCTAATAATTTTTCTAATCGGTACACTTAATTTTACATTCGCTGCAGACACACTATATAAAATACGGAGAATGAAAGTCGGACGACCCAAGAAGACTATTATCGTACGAGAATACCAACTGGATATTGGAAAAGTACAGGTATTTGACGATCACATGGTTTCTATTTTTGATGAAGGAAGCACCATAACCAAGGAACGAGTATTTCAAATTATTGGTATTATGGAAATTCACTTCAGAAATAAAAACTTTGGTTACATAAGTTTAAGGAAGAACTCTTATGCCATTGATCCAATGGTATACAATCAAATCAGGGAAATAGAGAATATTAAAGCATTTGCAGTAGTTTCGATCAAAGAAATAGACATGCACAATTTTAATATCGAAAGACTGTTTTACAAAAAACCTATGAAATTCTTCATAGATCAGGACAATGCCCTAGCTTGGATAAAAAGACGTGTAAGAATTTCCAATACAGATTAAAGGTATGTCATTGCCGTAATTTGGCAATGACATACTATTACTCGCTTTCTCTACTAGCCGTATCGGGTTCCTCCATCCTGAAAAGATCCAAATACGCCTTGCCAATATTATCCAATATACCACTAGCTATCAAGGCCTGGAAACCACATTCCTCTACAGCAATATCAGCGGCTTTTCCATGGATATACACTCCAAAAATAGCAGCATTTAATGGCGAATATCCCTGAGCAACCAAGCCCGTGATCACTCCTGTTAACACATCCCCACTTCCACCGGTGGCCATTCCTGGATTACCAGTGGTGTTAACATAGCCTTTATCCCGATAAATTGTGATGGTGTTCGCCCCTTTAATTACCACAATACAATCGTACTTTTTTGAGAATTCCTTGGTTTTTTTCAACTTATCAAAATCGTCGGTCCATTTCCCTATAAGACGTTCCAGCTCCTTGGGATGAGGGGTCAAAACGGTTTGGGAAGGAATTTTATTGAGCAAGTCAATATTTTTGGACAGGATGTTCAGTCCGTCGGCATCTATGACCAAAGGGTGCTTGTTCCTATGCAAGAATTCGGTAAATGCCTTAACAGTATTCTCAGATTTTCCTATACCAACACCAATTCCGATCACCTTGGGCTCTAACTTGAAATGAATATCGGATACTACCTCTTCATCCTTATCCGTAATTACCATAGCTTCCGGCAGAGCAGATTGCAGAGGCACATACCCACACCTTGGAACGTAGACCGTGACCAATCCACTGCCTGCATATAGACTACCTTTGGAGGCCAAAATAACGGCCCCGATCTTCCCATAACTTCCACCAATGATCAAGGCATGTCCATAACTGCCCTTATGGGAATACTTCTCCCTTGGAATGTACATGGAGAGCACTTCGTTTTTACCTATCAATTCATATTGAGATTCCAATTCGGACAAAAACTTCTGGTCCAACCCTATATCCAAAACCTCCCAATGATCTATATATTTTCCCGTTTCCGGAAGGAAAAAAACAAGTTTGGGCACTTGAAAAGTAAGTACGTAATTTGCCTTAATTACCGCTTCGGCATTGGTGAGACCAGCTTCCATAAATAAGCCGGATGGCATGTCTATAGAGAGAATAAAGGCATTGGATCCATTTAAGTGCCGCATTAGCCTTATCAACCATTCGTCAGGAACTCTGTTGAGGCCTATACCAAAAATGGCATCGACTACAATATCTTCCTTTCCAATGGAAGGCAATTCAGATTCCTCGCTCAAAAAATTTGGCCAGATTTTTATTTCCTTCAATCTGTCAAGGTTAATTAAAAAATCCTTGGACCTATGTTCACTGTAGTTAACAATAAATACCTCTATATTATAACCGTGTTCCTGTAAATGTCTGGCCAGCACCAAACCGTCCCCACCATTATTGCCGATACCACAAAACAAATGAATTTTTGCCTGCGCCCCCTGCATTCTGGAATGAATCCAATTAAAAACCTGAATTGCAGCCCGTTCCATTAGTTGTTCACTGCTAATCTTTTGCTGCTCTATTGTGAATTTGTCAGCTTCGTATATCTGTTTAGCATTAAAAATCTTCATTCGATAAGATTATTTGGCAAAAATTGACGATTTAGTAAAAATTCCTCCAAACATTTGATTGGGTAATCAAAAATACTACATTTGGTTCTTTATTCTCATGATGACATATAACAATACGGACAAAAAACTACTTAATTCACCATTTACAGATGGTTGCATTGCTCTTACCGTTATCAGCACCACTACCCCATTGGGGTAAGCTACTACATATACGTCCATTATACAATTTGTTAAAATTCAATTTTTATTACTTAATACTCTTGAACCATGAAAGTTCTAAAATTCGGTGGTACTTCGGTTGCCAACGCTAAAAATATAAGTTTAGTAAAAAATATTATTGCAGGCCTTGGGCCTAATAAATCCGTTGTTGTGGTTTCAGCACTTGGAGGAATTACAGATCTACTGTTAAAGACTGCAACTTTGGCTTCCAAACAGGATCAAACCTATAAAAACATACTGAAGGAAATAGAGGACAGACATCTTTTGACCATAAAGGAACTAATCCCCATACATTCCCAAAGCAAGGTACTGAGCAAGGTAAAGAGTGAACTTAACACCCTTGAAACTCTTCTGGAAGGAGCTTTTTTAATAGGAGAGATCACTCCAAAACTATCGGACAAGATTGTTAGCTATGGCGAGTTGCTCTCTTCCTATATTATTAGCGAATATTTCATTGTTGAAGGAATAGACACTGTCCATGCGGATAGCAGAGAACTTATAAAAACCAATTCCAATTTTGGAAAGGCGGCCGTTAACTTTGAATTAACAAATCGAAATATTACAGAATACATAGACAATTGCGATAAGAATGTTGTTGTTATGGGTGGCTTTATTGCTTCGGCCGTAAATGGAGATTCCACTACTTTGGGCAGAGGAGGATCCGATTATACTGCTGCCATTGTTGCAAACGCAACAAATGCGGAAGTCCTGGAAATATGGACAGATGTAAGCGGTATGTACACCGCCAACCCAAAAATAGTGAAACAGGCCATGGCCATTCCACATATATCGTATGAAGAAGCTATGGAATTGTCGCACTTTGGAGCAAAGGTCCTTTATCCCCCTACGATCCAACCGGTATTGACCAAAGGAATTTCCATTGTCATCAAAAACACCTTCGACCCAGAGGCTCCTGGTACTCTAATTACCAAGAATAAAAATGGACAAGGCAAAACCGTAAGAGGAATAAGCCATGTGGAAAACATTGCGCTGGTATCCCTTGAGGGCCCAGGTATGGTGGGGATTACAGGGATCTCCAAACGCTTTTTCGAAGTACTTTCAACTGCAGGTATCAGTGTTGTAATGATTACCCAGGCGTCCTCCGAACATTCCATCTGCATAGGTATCGACAATCAGGATGCGGACCATGCTGTTCAAGTTATCAATGATGCTTTTGATATTGAAATTTCCCTTGGCAAAATAAAACCTGTATCTGCAGAAAAAGATCTGGCCATCATTGCCCTGGTTGGCGACAATATGAAAAGTCATCAAGGTCTTAGCGGCAAAATGTTCAGCACCCTAGGTAAGAATAACGTTAATATCCGAGCCATAGCCCAAGGAGCTTCCGAAAGGAACATATCTGCCGTAATCCTAAAAGAAGATGTAAAAAAAGCACTTAACACCCTTCATGAAGAATTTTTTGAGGAAAATATAAAACAGTTGAACCTGTTTGTGATGGGGGTAGGTAATGTAGGCGCCAAGTTCTTGCACCAAATCCAATCGCAAAAGAAGTATTTAAAGGAAAAACTTAAGCTGAATATTAGGGTTATTGGCATGTCCAATTCCAGGACCATGATTTTTGATGAGGACGGCATTGCCCTGAAAAACTGGGAAGAATTGCTAAGCAAGGGAGAAAAGACCAACCGCGAACAATTTTTTGAAAAGGTTAAAAAACTTAATTATCGAAATAGCATTTTTGTGGACAATACTGCTAGTCAAGAGGTATCAGAAACCTATAATTCCTATTTAAGAAATAGTATATCAGTTGTTACCTGTAATAAAATAGCCTGTTCATCGGCATATGAGAATTATCAGGAGTTAAAGGACCTAGCCAGACAATATAATGCGCCATTTCTTTTCGAAACAAATGTTGGCGCCGGTCTACCCATTATTGACACCTTAAAGCACCTTGTAGCTTCGGGCGATAAAATATTAAAAATTCAAGCGGTACTTTCCGGTAGTTTAAATTTTGTCTTTAACAATTTTAACGATACTACCACCTTTCATGATATAGTAAAGCAAGCACAGGTAGAAGGTTATACAGAGCCAGACCCAAAAATAGATTTGAGCGGGGTGGATGTTATGCGAAAAATATTGATTCTGGCCAGGGAAAGTGGAAACGTACTGAACATAGAGGACATCCAAAATAATGCCTTTCTTCCCCAAGAGAGTTTGGAGACAAAGAACAATGAAGATTTTTTCAAGTCATTGACTAAGTATGAAGAATCATTTCAACAGATGTACAAGAAGGCGGTGGAAGAAGACAGCAAGTTGAAATATGTAGCGCAATTCGAAAACGGAAAAGCCAGTGTTGGTCTACAAAGGATACCGAGAGGGCATGATTTTTATAATTTGGAAGGAAGTGATAATATTGTGTTGTTCTATACAGAACGCTACCCCAACCAGCCTATGATTATTAAAGGTGCCGGAGCCGGAGCGGATGTTACGGCCTCTGGAATTTTCGCTGACATCATACGTATCGGCAATTTTTAAGAGAGCTCCTAAAGTGTGAATTTTTATTGATTACAAATGAAAACTAGTGAAATTAAAATTTTCTGTCCGGCTACCATAGCCAATGTTTCCTGTGGCTTTGATGTCTTGGGACTTGCTTTGGATTCTGTAGGCGATGAAATGGTGATAAGGAAAACCAATCAAAAAGGAATAAAGATCACCAAGCTTACAGGACAGGACCTACCCACGGAAACCCTACAAAATGTTGCCGGGGTTGCTGGATTGGCACTGTTGGCGGAAAGTGATCATGTGGGTGGTTTTGAGATCGAGATTTACAAGAAAATTAAAGCAGGTAGCGGTATAGGAAGTAGCGCCGCCAGTTCTACAGGAGCGGTGTGGGCCATGAACCAACTTTTAGATAGTCCCTTCAGCAATTTGGAGTTGGTGAAATTTGCCATGGAGGGAGAACGTTTGGCCAGTGGTGTTGCCCATGCTGACAATGTTGCCCCGGCCCTATTTGGCGGCTTTACCTTGGTGCGCAGTTACCAACCCTTGGACATAGTAAAAATTCCGACTCCACCAGAATTATTTGCAACGGTGATACACCCACAAATAGAAGTAAAGACTTCCGACTCCAGACGAATCCTAAAAACCTCCATTTCCCTAGAAGACGGCATAAAGCAATGGGGGAATGTAGGCGGACTCATAGCCGGGCTATATACCAATGACTACGACCTAATTAGTAGGTCTTTGGTAGACCATATCGTAGAGCCCATTAGATCCATTCTTATTCCCGGATTCGATAAGGTGAAGGAAGACGCTATAGCCGCAGGTGCCCTAGGCTGTGGAATTTCAGGTTCGGGCCCTTCAATCTTTGCCCTAAGCAAGGGCAATGAGAACGCTGTAAGAGTAGCCGAAGCCATGAGAAATGTTTACGAAAAAATTGGGGTCGATTATGACGTACACGTTTCCAAAATAAATACCCAAGGGATTAAAATAATAGAAAATTGATGTATTATTCATCTCTGGGAATTTAAGATTTAACCCAATCATTACAACTCATTCCAATACTGATAAAAATGAACTTTTATAGCCTAAACAAACAAGCTCCAAATGTGTCTTTCAAAGATGCCGTTATAAAAGGAATAGCCCCAGATCGCGGGTTATATTTTCCTGAAACAATCGAGGCGCTACCAAAAGATCTATTTGACAAAATAGAAGATTACTCCAATCATGAAATTGCTTTTTTGGCCATAAAACAATTTGTGGGCGAGGATATCCCCGAAGCCACTTTAAAAGAAATCCTTGCCGATGTTTTGGATTTTGGTTTTCCCCTTGTGGAAATTGGGGACACAGTAGGCGCTTTGGAACTTTTTCATGGTCCTACCCTAGCCTTTAAGGATGTCGGGGCAAGATTCATGGCCAGATGCCTAGGTCATTTTTCGACTGAAAACACTAAGGATGTAACGGTATTGGTAGCCACTTCCGGGGATACGGGAGGTGCAGTGGCGAATGGATTCCTTGGGGTGGACGGGGTTAAGGTTGTAATTCTATATCCTAGCGGAAAGGTTAGCGATATTCAAGAGAAACAGTTGACCACATTGGGCAAAAATATTACTGCATTGGAAGTGGAAGGCACTTTTGATGACTGCCAAAATATGGTAAAAACAGCTTTCCTGGACGAAGAATTGATCCAGAACATGCAATTGACCTCTGCCAATAGTATTAATGTAGCCAGATGGCTCCCCCAAATGTTTTATTTCCTATTCGCCTATAAAGAGATGAAGTCCAAGGGCAAGGAAATTGTATTTTCCGTACCTAGTGGCAATTTTGGGAATATATGTGCAGGGATTATGGCACAAAGACTGGGAATGCCCTGCAATCATTTTATTGCTTCAACAAATGTCAATGACGTAGTCCCCCGTTATATGAAAACCATGGCGTATGAGCCAAAGCCTTCCATTGCTACCATTTCCAATGCCATGGATGTGGGCGACCCAAGTAATTTTATCAGGATAAGGCATTTGTACAAGGATAATTTTGAGGAATTATCCAAAAACCTTTCTTCCTATTCCTTTACGGATAGTGAGACCAAAGAAGCCATGCTGGAATTGTACAACGAATTTACTTATGTGGCAGACCCACATGGTGCTGTTGGTTATTTGGGCTTAAAGAAGTATCAGGAAACCCATCCGGATATCTATGGCATATTCCTGGAAACAGCACACCCTGTAAAGTTTTTGGATGTAGTGGAAGACACTATTCGTGAGAACATCGAATTACCGGATAGCATTGTAAAAGTAATGAACAAAAAGAAAAAGGCGATCAAAATCTCTCAATATGACGAGCTAAAAGGGTATCTATTGGGTAAATAAATAGCTTTAGCTCAGTTGAAGATTTTTTTGCACTTGGCCAATGCCGAGGCTATTACCTGATGCATATCGTAATACTTATATTCGGCCAGCCTTCCTCCAAAAATAATATTGTCCGCCTCGGACAATGCCTTATACTTGGAGTATATTTCATTGTTCCTTAAATCATTGATCGGATAATAAGGCTCTTTATTACCAGACCATTCCGTAGGGTATTCTTTGGTGATGACGGTCTTATTCTGTGTGCCAAATTCAAAATGCTTATGTTCTAATATTCGGGTATACGGAATTTCTGAATCGGTATAATTTACAACTGCGTTGCCCTGATAATTTTCCATATCCAAAGTTTCATGCTGAAAATCCAGACTCCGATATTCCAGTTTACCATAGCGATAATCATAAAATTCATCAATCTTTCCTGTGAACACCACCTGATCTGCCGTTGCCATTAATTCGGATTTCCCCTTAAAGAAATCGACCTCCAAACGAGTTTCAATACCGTCCAATAAGCCATTGACCAACTTATTGTAACCCCCAACAGGAATTCCTTGGTATTTATCATTAAAATAATTATTGTCGAACGTAAATCGCAAAGGCAACCTTTTTATGATAAAAGCCGGTAGTTCGGTGGCCTTCCGGCCCCATTGCTTCTCGGTATATCCTTTGATCAATTTTTCATAGATATCCTTACCAACCAGCGAGAGTGCCTGTTCTTCCAAATTCTTTGGATTTTTGACCCCTACTTCCCTTACTTGTTCTGCAATTACCGACTTGGCTTCCTCTGGCGACTTTACCTTCCACAACTGATGAAAGGTATTCATGTTAAACGGCAAGTTATAAAGCTCGTCCTTGTAGACGGCTACCGGTGAATTGGTGTATCTATTGAATTCTACAAATCCATTGACATAATCCCAAATTGCTTTGTCGTTGGTATGAAAAATATGGGCCCCGTACTTATGTACATTAATGCCTTCCACCTCCTCACAATAAACATTGCCCCCAAGATGTGGACGCTTATCGATTATCAAACACTTTTTCCCCTTCTTTTTGGCTTCATGAGCAAAAACAGCACCAAAAAGTCCGGCTCCCACAATCAGATAATCGTATTTCATTTTAGGTTTATTAGAGCGTGCGCAATTAGTAAAGAAGTAAAACTACTGTATATTCCAACGTTTATGAATTGAAATCAAAAAAAAAAATTCGCTTTGCCATAACATGGTTATATTTGCAGTGCTTAATGAACCGACCCAAAATGGCCAATTTATATTATATCTCCCGAAATTACAAAGCAACCAACAGTGCGGCCTCCAAGCCGAAAACAGATTGTGAGCGGATCTTGTACACCATAGGTTTCCAAAATTTGGGCTTTAAACAAACTACTTTTGCCAGTTCGGCGGTGGGTGCTGTAGTAAGTTTTTTTGGTATTACAAAAGGAGTTATTCGTTTACCAAAAAATTCCACCTTGGCTATACAATACCCTCTTAGCAAATATTACAAATACATTACTACCGTAGCTGGAATAAAAAAATGTAAAATCGTATTGATCATTCATGATGTTAAATACCTCATGGGTAAAAGCAGGGATATTGCAAGGGAAATGAAAAAATTCTCTTGTGCCGATGTAATCATTGTTCATAACGATATCATGAAAAAATGGTTTGAGGAACATGGGGCCACTGCCAAATTGATACCACTGTACATGTTCGATTATTTGGACAACAATAATAACTATACTGCCCCAGAACCATCTAAAAATGGTTTATTCGATGTAGTTTTCGCTGGCGGTTTGGGCATGGAAAAAAGTGCATTTATCTATAAGTTGGACGCCTTAAAGAACAATAGCTTTCATTTAAAACTTTACGGTAGCGGTTTTATTAAAGACGATGTAGATCCCGCCAATTCCATCATAAGTTTTGAAGGCATGTTTTCTCCGGATGAAGTTGCAAAACACATAAGAGGTTCCTTTGGCCTGGTATGGAACGGTAATTCCATTGACGAATGTGGCGGTCATTTTGGACAATACCTCTTATATAACAATCCCCATAAAACATCACTTTATTTGCTCTGCGGTCTCCCTATCATTATATGGGACAGGGCTGCTATTGCCACGGTCATTAAAGAACGCCAGTTGGGTATATGCATCTCTTCCTTGGAGGAGTTGGACGGCAAATTAAAGAACCTGCCCATCGAAGAATACCAAATAATGGTTAAAAATGTAGCGGAAGTCAGGGAACAAATAATTTCAGGTGGATTTTTGAAATCGGCTATGAAAAAGGCACTCCTAGAACTTTCCTAGTTATCCTTATCCCTATTAGTCCAATGATGGCAAATTAAAATTGTCCAGTGGGCTGGATTGCTTCATCACCGCCTCTATGTCTACGGTTGTCCTAGGAGCCATCTCCGATAAATTAACAGGTCCATTTTTGGCGATAAGAATATCGTCTTCGATCCTTACCGCTATCCCCCACCATTTTCTATCGCAATTACTCCCTTCTGGAATATAAATTCCAGGCTCTACAGTAATAACGGTGTTTTCCTTAAAGGCCTCATAAGTACCTTTATCATGAACATCGAGGCCTAAATAATGGGATGTGCCGTGCGGAAAATATTTTCTGGCCTCCATAGGGCTCCCAATGATACCCAGCTTCATCAACCCTTCAGCTACAACCTTACTAGCGGCCTGCCCAGGAGCCTGAAAAGACGCCCCTACCACACTGGCTTTTATTCCCGCCTCTTGGGCATTGTATACAATATCGTAAATCTGTTTTTGTTCCTTTGAAAATTTTCCGGTCGCCGGAATGGTCCGGGTTACATCGGCAGTATAACCATGATATTCAGCTCCTAAATCCATCAAAACCAGATCATTCCCAACCTTAGGTTTATTATTCTCAATATAATGCAGAATACAACCGTTATTGCCTCCACCCACTATTGAAGGATAGCCCTCATATTCGGCACCGTACTTTTTATAAACAAATTCATGTACCCCTTGAATTTCCATTTCGGACATGTTTGGATGCATTGCCTTCATAACCTCTATTTGGCCAACTGCGGAAATCTCCACGGCCTTCTTAAGAAGTACCAATTCTTCCTGGGTCTTAACTTCCCTTAATGTATTCATAATCTCTTCCAGCTTCGCACTGTTAAGGTTATTGGATTTCAATTGAAGGGCTACCTTTTCTTTAATTTCTATTCGGGATCTATCATCTTCGGCTTCCACAAAATCTACCAGTAATTTATCCGATTTTAGTTCCTGATAATAATTTAAATACCTCCCCAGGGTCTGGGCCACGTTGACACTGTTTTCCACTTCGGTTGCCTTGATCATGCTATAAAGCTGTTGTTTAGTGGCATCGTAATCTGACGGATAATTGGACTTCTCCTTAAATGACCTTATCAAATCAAATATATCAGCGGGGTCATTGGTATCCCTAAAATCATTTTTGAAATCGAAAAACAGTACATTTTCAAACTTGGAAAAATCAATATCCGAGCTTAAAAATTCTTCCGCATTAAAGGCTCGTTCAAACCCCAATTGCCCTTTAACACCCTCTACTCCAAACCGTTTTCCGTTCCATTGTTCGGCCTTCTCATCCCTTTTCTGGGCATAGAGCACCTCATCATAATTGTTCCCGGCTTTATCCTTTTGCATTTCAGAAAATATAAGCAAAAGGGCATTGGGCTCTTTATACCCGGTTAAATAATAAAAATCCGGATCTTGATGGTATATATAATCCACGTCGTTTGCCCTATTCCTTACAGCTGCAGCAAAAAATACCGCAACACTATTTGGAGGCATTGCCTTACGCACTTCCTGACGCCTTCCCTTATGAAAATCCGCACTTAAAAAATCGTTGGGAACTTCTTGGGCCTGAAACCAAGACGTTAAAAAAAGAAATAAAGAAATCACAATTAAATTCCTCATGGTCATCATAAATTAATGCTCAAAAATAAGCAATAATAATACCACATCAATTGACCATCTAAGAATTAGCAGGAAAATGGGAAAAACTAAACCCGCCGACCCCTAATGGGACAAAAAAATACGATTAGATTCATTTTTGCGATGAAGGACCCAGCATATTGCGAAATATCAAATTGCAGATCCTAATTAACAATAATTTGTGCAAAACAAAAAGTATATAGATTCTCCCTTCGATTAATTTTCGATATTTTTACGCCTCAAATTATTCAAATGAAAAACACCGCATTGACAAAAACCCATGAGGCATTGGGTGCCAAAATGGTACCTTTTGCAGGATATAATATGCCTGTTTCCTATGAAGGAGTTAATATAGAACATGAAACGGTCCGCAAAGGCGTGGGCGTCTTTGATGTATCCCATATGGGCGAGTTCTTGGTAGGAGGTCCCAATGCATTGGACCTCATACAAAAAGTAACTTCCAATGATGCTTCCAAATTAACCATTGGCAAGGCACAATACAGTTGTTTACCTAACGAAACAGGTGGTATTGTGGACGACCTAATAGTCTATAAAATTAAAGAAGAGCAATATCTTTTGGTTGTAAACGCCTCAAATATTGATAAAGACTGGGAACACCTTAGTAAATACAATAAGGATTTTGGTGCAGATCTGCGCAATATATCCGACGGGTATTCCCTTCTTGCCATTCAGGGCCCCAAAGCCGTGGAAGCCATGCAGCCGTTGACCTCAATAGACTTAAACGCTATAAAGTTCTATTCCTTTGAAGTAGCGGATTTTGGGGGTATAGAACATGTAATAATCTCAGCCACAGGTTATACAGGTTCTGGAGGTTTTGAAATATATTGCAAGAATGAAGAAGTACAACAGATTTGGGACAAGGTTTTTGAAGCCGGTGCCAAATACAACATAAAACCTATTGGACTTGCTGCCAGGGATACCTTGCGTTTGGAAATGGGCTACTGTTTGTACGGTAATGACATCAATGATTCTACTTCGCCACTGGAAGCAGGCTTAGGATGGATTACCAAGTTCAGCAAGGATTTTGTAAATAGCGAAGCCTTAGCCAAACAAAAAGAAGAAGGTGTTACCAAAAAACTGGTAGCCTTTGAGCTGGATGAGAAGGGGATTCCAAGGCACGATTACGATATTGTTGATGCAACAGGAAATAAAATAGGGATTGTAACCTCGGGCACCATGTCGCCTTCCATGGGGAAAGGTATTGGTCTGGGATATGTGCCCACGGCAGCATCCCAAATTGGCGGTAAAATCTATATTCAAATTAGGAAAAATGCAGTTCCTGCTACCATTGTTAAACTCCCTTTTTATAAGGTCTAACAGATGTAGCGATTGAGTTTTGCAAAAGGAGGTGATAGAATGAACAAAATACTCATTTTAGGAGCAAGCGGTTTTATAGGTAATGCCATTTACAAGGAATTACATTCCTATTTTGACACCTATGGTACTTATTACTCCGCAAGAAGGAGCTTTGAGAACAATCAACAGTTCTTCCATTATGATCTGGAGGAGGATGACGTTCATGATATTTTGAATAAAGTAAAACCCGATTTAATAATTTCTGCCCTAAGGGGCAATTTCCAAGCACAGGTAATGGCCCATCAGCATATGGTGGAATACATCCAAAACAGGGATTGCAAATTGTATTTTATATCCTCGGCCAATGTTTTTGATGCCTATAGCAAATACCCTTCCTATGAAAATGACAAGACTTTGTCCGAAAGCATTTATGGCCGACTGAAAATCAAAATAGAAAATATGCTTCTGAGGATACCCGTTTCTAAAATGGCCATTCTTAGAGTACCCATGGTTTTTGGCATCAATTCCCCAAGAATTAAAGAATTGAAGCATGCCCTGACCAATAATGAACCTATTGAAGTTTTCCCCAATTTGATTATAAACGTTACCAATGACGATAAACTGACGCAACAAATACATTACCTAATAAACCATAATAAGACTGGAACTTTTCATTTGGGAAGTGTAGACCTAATACACCATGAAGATTTTATAAAGGAAATCGTAAGCCGTTTGGGCAACTACCAGCCTATTTACAAACGTGTATTTACCACCAATGAAGACCGTTATCTGGCGGTGCTTCCAAAAACCAACCGCCTGCCGAAGAATTTAATATTTAATTATCAGGAGATAATAGACCATCACATATTTACTGAATAAGCCCCTTTCAATTGTAGTGTTTTAACTAACTTTATACGACTACAACTATTGAAGTAGATCTAAACAGAATTTTAGTAGTTCAACGGTAGTGCAAAACTTGTTATGCAATGGTAAAATCATGGATTTACGAGCCTATTGGATAATAAGAACCAGAAATATCAACAATTGCGCCTGCCTTATGGGCAAGGTCGGGGAACAACAGTAAAATTGAAAAAATTGAAATTATGAAAACACTATCAGAGGAAGCAATAGAAAAACGATTGGCGGAACTGGACGGATGGGATTATGTGGATGGTGCCATTGAAACTACATTTGAATTTAAAAATTTCAAGGATGCCTTCTCGGTAATGACCAGAATTGCCTTTGAATGTGAATCCCAAAATCATCACCCGGATTGGAGCAATGTGTACAATTCACTTAATATAAGGCTATCTACCCATGATGCGGAGGGAGTTACCGAAAAGGATTTTAAGTTGGCGCACAGTATTGAGGAAATTATTGTAAGCTAGTAGACTTAACTCTTGCGTCAGCTGTAAAAATTATTAAATTTGTTTCATATTATTCTAATAAAACTAAGAAATGGGAAGAGCTTTTGAGTTTAGAAAAGCACGTAAAATGAAAAGGTGGTCCGCGATGTCAAAGGCCTTTACCAGAATAGGCAAGGACATTGTTATGGCGGTAAAAGAGGGAGGGCCAGACCCTAGCTCCAATGCGCGATTAAGGGCCGTTATCCAAAATGCCAAGGCGGTAAACATGCCCAAAGACAATGTGGAAAGAGCTATTAAAAGAGCCTCGGACAAAAGCTTGGGCGACTTTAAGGAAGTTCTTTTTGAGGGATACGCACCTCATGGAATTGCCATTTTAGTGGAAACAGCTACAGACAATAATACTAGGACCGTGGCCAATGTTAGAAGTTATTTCAACAAATGTAACGGAAGCCTTGGAACTTCCGGTTCTGTTGAGTTTATGTTCGACCATACCTGTAACTTTAGGATTCCTGCCGAAGGCATAGATCCAGAGGAATTGGAATTAGAAATGATCGATTTTGGGGCGGAAGAAGTTTTTGCCGATGAGGATGGTATTTTGATCTATGCTCCCTTTGAAAGTTTTGGGGCCATTCAGAAAGAATTGGAAAACAGGGAGATTGAGATTCTCTCCTCTGGTTTCGAGCGTATTCCTCAGGTTACTAAAGCCCTAACCGAGGAAGAAGCAGCCGATGTGGAAAAACTTCTAGAAAAAATTGAAGAGGATGATGATGTACAGAACGTATATCATACCATGCAGGAATAATAATCACCTTACAATAATTAGAAAGAGGCCTGTAATTGGGCCTCTTTAATTTTTTTGAAATAATAAAATCAGGTGAAAAATTCTGCAGAATCCAGTTTTAGTGCAGCTCGTCTTCAGACCCGATAATGAGTGATTTGTTCAACGTAAGAACAATGGTTCCCTCATCTTCCGTTGGGGTAACCGAGGTTATAAAATTATTCTGTTGGTTTCCTGAGGTTACAATAGGATTACCGTACCAATTATTTCCATTGTTTACAAAGATATTATTGGTAATGGTAGTTTTGGAATCATGTTTAAAACCTCCACCTGTATTAATAATAGTTCCTGTATTTCCCTGAAAAAGATTCCCATCAAAAAGGGTATTGTTGGTCCCAAGTGTATCCTCGCCCCAGGATGGGGTATCGCCAATCTTACTTGAAAACGTAAACAACAACCTACCGGTATTGTTAACGAATTTAGAGTTTAATATCTGGTAGCGGTTTACCCCCTTAAAACTGGCTATTTGATCATAATTCCCGCTAAAGATGCAATTATCTATTTTCACATAATGCTCCGTTGAAAAAATCAAGCCCCTATTGGAAATAAATGACGATCCGGTAATGGTAATTCTATTGGTATAGTCATTTTCATTATCCGAAGTAAAATTGGGAGTAGAACCCCAATAGCTCCTAAACAAGGTGGCAGAATTATTTTCAAAAACGGAATTGGAAATAGTTATGGATGAATTATCTCCTTTGGACCAAAATGCTGTTTGATTGGAAACGCCGGTAACCTTAATTTCTGAAGCCTTTACTGCAGAACCCGTAACGGCAAAAATAGTTCCATCATTATAATTATCTGCAGAATCGGTTAAGGTTAGTCCGGAGATATCCAAGTTAAATCCTTTATTAATCACGAACATACGATAATTCCCTTCCCCAGAGATGGTGATGTGCTTCGCCCCAGGTCCAGCAATGGTCAGATTACTATTAATGTGAGGCAGATCTGCAGACAAGCTAAGAGTGCCCTCCAATCCTTCCACAAAACTTATTTTATTGATTTCCCCATCAGCATTGGCCGCATTTATGGCCCAACGTAAAGTACCCTTAACATTATCGTCACCAAGACTATTGACCATTACCTCAACTTGTGCAATGGAGGTAAAAAAACAGAAGACGGCAATTAAAAAGGCTATTGTTTGATTTCTTTTCATTCTCAATGGAATTAATACTATAAATGCTATTTAAATCAACGTTATTCCTCAATATAACCAGGCCTAAACCTTGTTCCTTCATAACGTATTAAGATCAAAATTAGTATTCCACGCCCAAAAAAGGATTTATTAAAGCACCAAAGATGTATAAGTACCTGAAAATGTTGTGTACAGCTCTTATTGGGCTGTTTGATTACATTTATGAAGGAATCAAATCCATTGCCCATGGTGGCATAACTGTCGATTTAATTATAGCTCTTTAAATATTTAAAAAATTAGAATATACTATAACTAAAAATCCATGTTAAGTATGAACTATTTCCATTGAAAACACAGAATTCCGAGAGAGCGGTAGTTCTGTCCATTGGGGGTGCATAATAGCGAATTTCAAAAACTATTTTCCGGCACCTTGCCCACCACTCCTTTAAAGAATGCCTTATAAGTTGCAAAATCTTCCTCTTTGTCATCCGTAGGATATTGAGGCTTGGAAATTTTGATCTGCTTTTTTCCAAAGTCGAACGCCACCATTACAATGGGAACCTTGGCCGCTTTGGCAATATAGTAGAAACCCGTTTTCCATTCCGAAACCTTTTTTCTTGTTCCTTCCGGGGAAAGCGCCAATCTGAATTTTTTATTTTGATTGAATATTTTGGCCGTAGCACTCACGGTATCCATATTTTTACTTCTATCGATAGGAGCACCGCCCATCCAGCGAAAATACCAACCAAATGGCGGTTTAAAAAGTGCCTTCTTGCCTATAAAATGGATATCCTCGTTTAAAACCCTCCTAATCAAAAGTCCCAAAAAGAAATCGACCCAACTGGTATGTGGTACCACTATAACAACACATTTATCCAGCTTTGGAAAGGATCCCACCAATTTCCAACCTAAAATTTTAAAATATATAAACTTGGCAAGGGTCTGCATAAACCATTAACTATTTAAAATGTTAAGTGCCTTTCGTATTTGATCCAGATATCCCTAATTACCACAATCTGCCTTGTTTGCATTTGCTACAAAACCCAGCATAAGTTGGAACATAAAGAATCATAATCTACGATACATCATATTTTTTGATAGATCGATTTTAATTTTTCAGGGGTTATAATAGTGCGCCATTCCTTTCCCAAAGCATTTTCCCATAAGGGCACAAGGCTAAGGGCCACATTTATCATAATTTCAAAATCATCATTGGTCAGCTCACCACAGATACCTTTTGGCAACCGGATGTTGTGTTTTACCTTCATTTCACTAAATAATTCTACTCCTTCAGGATAAAACTCCTTCAAATGCTGGAACACCAAACAGTTTCCTATTCCATGTCTAACACCCAATAAATAGGACAGACCATAGCTCATGGCATGCGCAACCCCAACCTGGGAGTAGGCTATGCTCATTCCCCCATGCCAGGAAGCCATCATTAATTTATTTCTAGCATCATCCTCTTGCAGATCATCCAAATACACCTCTTTACATAATTCCAGTGCCTTTTCACCATAGCTCTGGCTAAAAGCGTTCAAAAAAGTACCGTTGAGAGATTCTATACAATGTATAAAACAATCCATACCAGTATAGAACCATTGCTCTTTTGAAACCCCTTTGGTTAAATCCGGATCCAAGAGCACTTGGTCAAAAGTGGTAAAATCGGAATTTATTCCCAATTTTTTCTCCGGTCCCAATAATACCGTTGTCCTGGACACTTCCGCACCGGTACCGCTTATGGTGGGTATACCAACATGATAAATGGATGGTTTTTTTACCAAATCCCAACCTTGATATTGAAACGCATTGCCTTTATTGGTCAACATTATGGCCAAGGCTTTAGCCAAATCCAACAAGGTGCCACCTCCAATACCGATAATTCCAGAAGGCAGATTGTCATAATCGTTTTTTATTTTCTGGACCAAGGCATCTACTTGGTCCGTTTTAGGTTCCTCGTCCGCCGAAATGAATATTATTTGATCGTTAAAAATTAACGGTATTCTGGAAATTAGCCCACTACCTTCGAATACATCATCTACCAAAAAAATAAATGGCGCCTCGGAATTAATTCGTTTTGGCAACAGAATCTCCCCCAACTGTCCAAAACAACCCGCTCCAAATATAACGCGAGGCACCATAGGAAAGTTCTTGTAATTCGTCTTCAATTCAGGGCTTGTAATTGTGTTGATATTTTTACTCTTTATGTCCATAAACTTATTTAAGAAACTTTAAAATATCGGAGAGGGTGCCTAAGGTAAGGTGATCGTTGTTGTGCTCCTCCGGCTTTACCTCTTCATGTTGCCAAGTAGTATGAAAGGGAATATGAACAGCTTTTGCTCCAATATTCAATATAGGTAATACGTCCGATTTTAAAGAATTTCCAATCATTAAAAATTCCTCCACAGGAATTTCCAAATGCTCCAATAAATTCTTATAATTTTCTTCCTTTTTATCGCTTAGAACTTCTACATGATGAAAATATTTGGACAGGCCGGATTTATCCAATTTCCGTTCTTGATCCAACAAATCCCCTTTGGTCAATACTATTAAACGATATTTATCTTTTAAGGCTTCCAATACCTGCTCCACACCATCCAACAATTCCACTGGGTGCGACAGCATTTCTTTCCCTAGATTCAAAATCTCCGTAATAGTTGCCTGAGAAATCCTATTATTGGAAAGATCCAGGGCAGATTCTATCATGGACAGCATAAAGCCTTTAATACCATAACCGTATAGTTCAAGGTTCTTGATCTCGGTTTTAAACAGCTCCTGATCTATTTGATTCTTGGTTTCATAACTATCCAAAAGACTGGCAAATTTTTCCTCCGCATTCCTAAAATACGTTTCATTTACCCAAAGGGTATCATCGGCATCAAAACCAACCACTTTGATATTGCCAAAATCTATTTCCATACTTTCTTTGCTTTTTCCAAATCTTCCGGCGTGTCTATTTCTATACCGGTAACACTAGTTTCTACCATCTTTATTTTCTTGCCATATTCCAGATAGCGAATGGCTTCTATCTTTTCCGTAGCTTCCAATATAAGCATGGGCAGTCTCTGAAAATCCATCAAAGCACTTTTCCTAAAGGCATAGATTCCTTTGTGCTTAAAATAAGGTATGTCCAACTCCCTTGATCTGGGATATGGTATTGGGGCCCTGGAAAAATAAAGGGCAAAATTCTGATTATCCACAATTACCTTAACTGTATTGGGGTCATTGATCTCTACCCAATCGGTAATTCTAGTCATTAAGGAAGCTAAATCTATTTCTTTTTTAACGTCATCCTTAAAAACTTCGATTACACTGGCCAGGCTCTCCCGGTCAGTAAATGGTTCATCTCCCTGGACATTTACGATGATATCTACATCCATGGACTCCACTGCCTCGGCAATACGGTCGCTGCCACATTCATGTTCCTTTATACTCATTATAGCTTTTCCACCCACCTTGGTAATGGTATCATATATAGTGGTACTGTCTGTAACTACATATACTTCTTGAAACAGACCGGTGTTTACTGCTGCTTCATAAGTTCTTTGTATTACCGGTTTCCCTTGCAGGTCCTGCATAAGCTTACCTGGAAATCTAGAGGCGGCGTAACGAGCCGGTATCATTGCAATGATTTTCATATGTAGATATTTATTGTTTTTTAATGGTCATAACTGCCCGACTAAGCCATTCAGGCGAGTGTAATACGCATATATTTATTGATTTTGCGACAAGTATTGAACATGCCCATTTCAAATGAAAATTATTTGAGATTAATTTGAATTATGTTTTCGGTTTAATTTTTCTAAAGAACCTAAATAAGACAAGCAATATGATAAGGACTAAAAAAGCAGCCAGCATCGGAGCAAAAATAGATGCCGCAGTTACTACGGCAGCAGTTGCCGTTTCCACAAGACCAATAACAGGATTGGCCACTCCAGCAGTGGTAGCGGTAGAAGCCAATCTACCAGTTGCAGAAGCTCCTTTTATGACAGTGGCAGTTCCCCCTCCTGCGATTATTGCCAAGGTCCATGTGATTACCGGATCTAAGTTGGAAGCCGTTGAAACCATGACCGCAGTTCCCGCCAAAGCAGCCATAGGCACAGCAAAACTATCCAATAAATTGTCCAACCAAGGAATGAAGTAGGCGAAAATTTCCACAATAGTTGCCACTCCAAAAGTTATTAATGCGGCCAAACTCCCAATCCATTCCCATTTCTCATTCAATTCCCATAGGTTTAAATAAGCAGCCAAACTTAAAGCAAACAATGGTAAAAAGATTCTAAAACCTACGGATGCCGCAAGCCCTATGCCTAAAAATATGCTCAAAATGGTCTCAAAAGTCATATCCGCAAACTTTAATGCGAAA
This sequence comes from Arenibacter sp. F20364, assembly GCF_023015905.1. GTDB lineage: Bacteria > Bacteroidota > Bacteroidia > Flavobacteriales > Flavobacteriaceae > Arenibacter. The sequence continues at coordinate 158,649 of NZ_JALKBD010000001.1, forward strand.
TTAGACTATTCCTAATCAACAAAAAAATCATCCTTAAAGCCTATGAGGTACAATTTGTGTTTTGCCCTGGTAACAGCTGTATAAAGCCAGCGAAGATATTCCTTATCAATTCCGTTCCGCAAATAAGGTTGTTCTACGAATACGGTATTCCATTGTCCCCCTTGGGATTTATGACAGGTAATAGCGTAAGAGAATTTAACTTGAAGAGCATTAAAAAATTTATTGTTCTTTACTCCCAAAAACTTTTTATATTTGGATTTCTCATCGGCATAGTCCTTCAAAACTTCCTGATAAAGACGGTTACCATCGTCATAGGACAAGGACGGGGTCTCTGCCATAATGGTATCCAAAAGAAGCACAGTTTCGAAAGGCTTTTGGTTGGGGTAATCCACCATTTTTACCTTCACCTCGGCAAATTTAAAGCCGTACAGCTCTTTTATGGCAAATATCTCCAGTACTTCAATAATATCACCATTGGCAATAAAACCAGCTTCTGAAGTAGGCTTTAACCAAAAATAATTGTTTTTCACTACCATCATATAATCCCCTACGGCCAATTCGTTTTCCAGATATAGTATTCTATTTCTAATATTCTCATTGTATAGATTGGCCCTTTTATTGGAACGCACTATAAAAGCCGTTTCCTCCTTGCCATTTTGCGAATACGAATCATCTATAGCTTCCTGAATATCATTGCCGTCCATCAAACGCACTATATCGGTATATCGACTGACCAAAAACTTAAACTCATCAAAGAATTCGCCTTGCAGCTGCTCCCTTAAGTTGGTTGCATTTACCAATATTCCGGAATCTTCGGCTTGCCTCACTACCTCATCCAACTCCAACTTTATTACCTCCTTATTATAATTTAAGGATATTTGATTTTCGTCCAAGGCCGGACTGATATTTAAATGTACGGGAGGAAGCTGGGCAGTATCACCGATGAGTATCAATTTACAATTATGTCCCGAATACACATACATCAACAAATCGTCCAAGAGCGACCCGTTTTCAAACAATTTTGAATCTGCGGGAGTATCCGGAATCATTGAAGCCTCATCAACAATAAAAATGGTATTTCTATGCTTATTGGGCGATAACACAAACTGTACCCCGCCTCCACTCTGCTTTTTGGGAAAATAAATCTTTCTGTGAATCGTAAAAGCCTGAGTTCCCGAGTAATTGGACATTACCTTTGCCGCCCTACCCGTAGGAGCCATTAAAACGGCTTTCATTGTGGTCTTCCATAGATTGGTTACAATAGTACCTACTATGGTGGTTTTTCCGGTACCCGCAAACCCCTTTAACATAAAAACACTATCCTTTTCCTTGGACAAAACAAAGCTAGAGAGTTTCTGCAAAGCCACTGACTGCTTGGCAGTTGGGTCATGTGGAAATTTATCTTTCAGTAGTTTAAAAAAAGTAGCGTCCGTTATAGAAGTCATAGGTCCTCAAAGATAATCAGTATTTTTAAGGTCAAATACTTTTACCATTAAAAAAAAATTGTAGATTTGTGACAACCACTAAATAAAATAAGACTTACAAAATGAAGACCATTTTACAAATTGTCCTTTGGATCGCATCTATCGTGTTGGGGTATATGATATATAATTCTGTGAACGGCCCGATCGAATTCAAAAAAGTTAAGCAAGAACGTTTTGCTAAAGTAATATCCAACTTAAAGGACATCAGAAATTCCCAGGAAGCCTATAAAACTGTAAATGGCAGATATGCAAAGGATTTTAACGCCTTGGTAAGTTTTGTAGATACCGGTAAATACACCATTACCCAACAGAGAGATTCTTCTTATTTGGAATACGATAAGAATTTTGGTATCGATATGTTGAAAGAAGTTAAAATAATAGATACACTTGGTACTGTTTCCGTTAAGGATTCCTTATTCAAAAAAGACGATCGCTATAAGACCATGATGAATGTTCCTTATGCACCTAGTGGCGAAAAATTTGAAATGAAGGCGAGCATCATTGAAAAAAGCGGATATAAAGCTCCAGTTTTTGAAGCAAAGGTGAGTAAGGATGTAGTATTGCATGACCAACCCAAGACTTTGTTGGCTAGGGAAAATGCACAAATTAATGTTGACGAGGTAAATGGAAACATAATTAGAGTTGGATCTTTGACCGAGGTAAGCACCAGTGGAAATTGGCCATCTATATATGACAAACGAAACGACCAATAGCATTTTAGAAAATTCTAAATCGGAATATCATAAATTGTCCATTCAAGTTAGCTTGAATGGACTTTCTTTTTGTGTTCTGGATACACTTTCCAATACAATTCTTGCTTCCGAAAGACTGGTTTTTGAAAATGAACTTACCCCATATGCCGTTCAAAAGGAAATAAAGCAGCTTTTTGAAAAAAATAGAATTAGGGACGTAAAATTTTCAGAAGTCGTTGTAATACACAGGAACAATCTATTCAGCATAGTCCCACTGGCGCTGTTCAACAAAGATGAACTGGCCAATTACCTAAAATTCAATGCCAAGATCCTAGCTAACGACCACTTGGAATATGATGAATTGAAAAGTCTGGACATGGTAAATGTTTATGTTCCCTTTATGAATATAAACAATTACATATACGACCTTTTTGGTGAATTTGAATTTATGCACCATGGCACAATCTTGATCCAGACCTTGACAAACCACCATGGCAACCTAAATGAGCCAATTTGTTATGTCCACCTCATGGAAGGACATATGGATATTACTGTAATTTCCAACAAAAAGTTGATTCTATACAACAACTTCAGCTTTGCCTCCAAGGAGGATTTTATGTACTATCTATTATTTACCTGGGAACAATTAAAATTGGATACAGAAACCACTAAACTCAAACTTTTTGGATCTATTGAAGAAGGTGATGAATTATATAATATCTGCCACCAATTTATAAGGGACATTTCCATTTTTATTCCCTCCAATACTTCATTTTATCATTTTGGGGGGTCGGAAAAGGAAACTATAGATTTTACATTATTAAACACTCTTTAATGCGTATTATATCTGGTAAAAATAAAGGCCTAAGACTAACTGCACCCAAAAAACTTCCAGTTCGGCCCACAACCGATATGGCAAAAGAGGCACTCTTTAACATACTCAACAATCAATACTACTTTAACGAGGTAAGCGTATTGGATCTCTTTGCCGGTACGGGAAACATTAGTTACGAATTTGCGTCTAGGGGCTCTGAAAACATTACGGCCGTTGATGCGGACTTTGGATGTGTTAAATTTATTACGGCTACCTCCACCGACTTGGACTTCCCCATAGTGGCCATCAAGAAAGATGTTTTTCAATACTTGGAAACCAACCCTATAAAAGCCCATATTATATTTGCCGATCCGCCCTATGATCTGTCTCCTGAGGAGTTCGCGGCCATTCCCAAAATTGTATTTGAAAAACAGCTACTACTGGAAAATGGTATTTTAATTATTGAACACTCCAAGCATACCGATCTATCCCATTTGGAACATTTCACCAATCAGCGAAGATATGGGGGCAGTGTTTTTAGTTTTTTCGAATGGACAGAGGACAAATAAGGTTATGTACCAAAAGAGCCCAATAACTTTCTTAAGCTAGATTAAGAGCCAAATAAACCTCAACAAAGAATCATTATAGCGAAAGTAACAAATGGAGCTTAGGCAATATATCCTATAACGGAAATACCAGCTGTGGCGGAGTTAAGTGGACAGTATACCGCCTATGGCGGCATTAACTTCAAATTATTCTCTCGGGACAGCATTAAAATGATATTATACCGCCTACGGCGGCATTAATTCGACTACGCATTTGCTGCGCAAATGCTGTCTCATTAAAAAAAAGCAGGTCATAAGCCGGATTCTGTTAGCCTTGAAATATTTCAGGGCCTCCCTATCATTTATCTAGGCCAATGGTTGCCCAAAGGCTCTAACCGCCTACCCTTCAGCTCGAGCGTGCAGCCCTCAAACACTGATTTACATGACGTTGCACCGTATAGAGTTTACCTGGTTTCACTACAGCATAACCTGTACATACTTTCTGTTGCACTTGTCCTCATCTTTCAATGGACGGGCGTTACCCGCTATACTGCACTATGGTGTCCGGACTTTCCTCCCCCCACGGAACGCGGGGAGCGATAAGGCGACCTGCTATTGCAAAGGTAATTCAATTGTTGATAAATAAAATACTAAAGAAAGTTAAATGGGTCCTTTAATGCAATGCTATTTTTATATTTGTACTTCACCCTTCGGCGTATTAATTTTGCACCGAATTAAAGTTGATAGCCTTGGAACCTTTTATAGTATCCGCCCGAAAATACCGGCCCCAAACATTTAAGGATGTTGTTGGGCAACAGGCTATTACCAATACATTGACCAATGCCATAGAGAACAATCACTTGGCACAAGCCTTATTGTTTACAGGTCCAAGAGGTGTTGGAAAAACCACTTGCGCACGTATTTTGGCCAAAAAAATCAACCAAGACGGCAAGACTAATGAAGATGAGGACTTTGCTTTTAACATTTTTGAGCTGGATGCTGCATCCAACAATTCAGTAGATGATATAAGGGAGCTGACAAGTCAGGTGCGTATACCCCCACAAGTTGGAAAATACAAGGTATACATTATTGATGAGGTGCACATGCTGTCCCAAGCTGCCTTTAATGCTTTTCTAAAGACCTTGGAGGAACCACCGGCACATGCCATATTTATATTGGCCACAACGGAAAAGCATAAAATTATCCCTACTATTCTGTCTCGTTGCCAGATATTTGATTTCAAACGCATTACCGTAAAGGATGCCGCCGAATACCTAAAATACATTGCGGAGAACCAAGAAATAGAAGCCGAGGACGATGCACTTCATATCATTGCTCAAAAAGCTGATGGCGCGATGCGCGATGCGCTGTCCATTTTTGACAGGGTAGTAAGCTATTCGGGCAAAAAATTGACCAGGAAAGCCGTAACGGAGAATTTAAACGTACTGGATTACGACACCTATTTCACTGCTACGGATTTGATTCTTAAGCATGATATTCCAGGCTTGCTCATCCTTTTTAATGAAACTTTGGCCAGGGGGTTTGACGGACACCACTTTATAAGTGGCCTAGCTTCACATTTTAGGGATTTAATGGTATGCCGACATCAGAACACCATTGAGCTCCTAGAAGTTGGGGAGGAGGCAAAAAAAAGCTATGGTGAACAATCCAAAAAAACATCTAGTAGCTTTTTACTATCGGCAATTGACTTGGCCAACGATTGCGACATAAAGTACAAGTCCAGCAAAAATCAGCGTCTTCTTGTTGAATTGACCCTAATGAAATTAGCCTCTATCGATTTTGATGGAGAAAAAAAAAAGTCTGAATCCTTAGGCAAGGGTCGTAACAAACCAGATTTTATAATCCCAGCCTCATTTTATAAGGTTAATCGCCCTACCGCTATAGGTGAAGAAATTAAGCCTAACGTAACAGAGGCGGAAACCATCAATACCACAGCAGCAGTTACTAAAACCGTCAACACCGAGAGACAAATTGCACAGAAGCAACCTTCCCCTGAAGGTTCTTCCCTCCAATCCAATGGGAATAACGGCAATGGTGCCGCAAATGTTGTCCAAGAATCCGAACCTACCCCCAGGAAAAAAATTCATCTCAGATCTACTGAAAGAAGAGTTTCCGGACTTTCACTCTCTAGCTTAAAAGCAAAAAAAGAACATCAACTAAACAAGAAGGAAGATGTTATTGATGAAAGCAACCTACCCAAGGCTCCATTTTCAGAAGAAGAAATGCAAAAACATTGGGCGGACTTTGTAGATATATTGGACAATGATGGGCGAAAAATTTTGGCATCCAACCTCCATTCGGATGTCCCTAAACTTACCGATAATTTTACCATTTGGATAGAACTACCAAATGGCACCATGAAAAAGGAAATTGAGCGGGAAAAGTACGATCTTATGGAGTACTTAAAACAAAAACTCAATAATCATTTTATAAAATTGCAAATAACTGTAAACGAGGCTACTGCCAAAAAATTTGCATTTACCCCAGAAGAAAAGTATCTAAAATTAAGGGAGAAAAATCCAGCCATCGATCTTTTGCGCAAAGAGTTTGATTTAGATATTTAGAGCTTTTTCAGCCCTTACCCTCCAAGCAAAAAACAACATCACCAAGGCATTTATTAGGAGCCCCAAGGATTCCCTGGCATGTTCTATATTATCTATATTTCCCCCGTCTATTGATACTCCTTCGAAATGCTCCGGCCAAAAAATCCAAGCACCTATCAAGTATGCTATGGATAGAACAAAGGCAATCGATACATTAAGTTTGCCAAAGAAAAACAAAAATGAAGCCACTGCCGCTGCTCCATATAGGAAATACCAAAGAACAGCGTCCGGATCGTTGTATTGGAGCAATCCCGCCCAAATGAACAATACTGTGAATACTGCAGAAACGATTTTGTAAAAAAGTCGCATATTAAGCATTTAAAATATGATTTTCTATAACACCATACACGTCGGTCGCCAACATACCGTCCTTTAACCCAGCACTTTTTTTATTGGTAATCAATATAGGATGATCTTTGGAATCCTCCGGCATTCTACCATGTGATCCTTTAACCAAAGTGGCGTCCAAAGGAATAATATCCATTACTGTTCGAAAGCCTAATTTCTTCTTCAACAACTTCCAAATAACTTTTGGCATCAACAATTTATCCTTTGGATTTGTTAGCATCTCCACCGGATCGTATCCCGGTTTTTTGTGAATGTCCACCATTCTGGCATAATCAGGTGCCTTTTCGTCATCCAACCAGAAGTAGTAGGTAAACCAAGAATCCTTATCTGCAACTACCACCAAATCCCCGGTGCGATCATGATCCAATTGCATATCCTCGATTTCGCTTCCCGATAGCACTTGCTCCACGCCCTTCATATTTCTAAGTAAGGACTTGATCTGATCTACCTCCTCTTTATCCTTTACATAAACATGTGCCAGCTGATGGTCCGCCACCGCAAAGGCCTTGCTTGCCCCCGCATCCAGTAGCTCGAGTCCCCTTTCCACGCGAATATTAAGATAACCTTCTTGCCTTAGCTTTCTATTTAAATGTATCGGATTGTTTACATTGGTAATCCCGTACTCCGAAAGCAAAATAATATGGGCAGATTTACTCTCGTAATACTCTACCAATTGCTTAACCACCTTATCTATTTCCCTTAGATCTTTGGATATTATACTTAAATCCGTACCATGACGTTGCATATTGTAATCCAAATGCGGCAGATACACTAAGGTCAATGTGGGATCGTGCAAAATATCCGTTTTTATGGCAGCATCGGCTATCCACTGACTGGATTTAATGGACGTTTTTGGCCCCCAAAATTGGAAAAGGGGAAATGTACCCAGCTCACTTTGCAAGTGGTCACGAAGTTCTGCCGGATAGGAATATACATCTGGGATCTTTCTTCCATCTGCCAAATAATTGGGCCTAGGGGTAACACTGTAATCCACATTGGAATACATATTATACCACCAGAACATATTGGCACAACTAAAATTTTTATCCTGCTTTTTTAATTTGTCCCATATTTTTTCGGATTGGATCAAGTTATTGGATTGTCGCCAAAACTTCACCTCATGTTCTTCCTTAAAATACCAGCCATTACCCACTATTCCGTGTTCAGAAGGCGTTTTACCCGTTAAATAGGTAGCTTGCACGGAACAGGTAACTGCAGGCAATTGTGGTGTAATTGTTGCCGAGGTACCTTTCTCCAAAAAGGAATTGATAAAGGGAGTATGCTCCCCTATTAATCCCCTAGTTAATCCTACCACGTTTAGTACGACGGTTTTCTTCATGCTTTATATTTTACTCTTTAACCATTCAATTTCACGAACAATGGAATTGGACAGTTCTGTTTTAAGATTTTTTGGCAAAACGTCCCAGGTATAGGTCTCTATCTCCAATTGCTCTGAAAATTGGTCTTTCTTTAGATACTCCAACACCTTAATTATTTGGTCTTGGGTAGAGAACAAATGATCGTACTTCTCCAAAAATATGGGTACATGAAAATGGGACCTTAGCTCCAAAGCATTGGAGCGTTGCTCCAAAACCTCAGGTAAATCCCTATATGTAATTACTTTATCACCAACCTTTTCAGTGACCTGATGCAGATAGGTAGGTTCGTTAAACTGACTTAAGGATTGCCATATATCCTCGTTCTCTCCTTCTTTAAAAAGAATTTTAAGGGCCGAGCTCACTTGAATTTTACCCACCTTAATTCCTGCTTTGCTAAATTTTGCCAAGGTATATTCAGGATCCTCATAGGCCAAGGAAAAATGACAAACGTCATAGCAAATGGTTATATGTCTTAAAACTAAATCCCTGGCCATATCTTTGTTACAGCCCAAGGCAGCCATCAATTTCTTAGTGGCTATAGGTATTAAATAGGTGTCATAATAGTGAAGAACCTCATCACTATTCTCTATCATTCCATCTGGTTCCGGCTCAATGTCCATATGCAGATACTTGCCGGAATTCTTTTCAATTTCCACCAACTGCAATAGAATCTTCGCCATATTTTCGGCCCCGGTAACAAATGCGTTTTCCAAGGCATCCGCAGTAGTATGCCAGTGCCTGTAGCTAACGGGCGAGGTTGAAATACCCCCTGACATACCTTCCGGAATCAAAAAAGCCAATTGATCAAAAAGTCGCTGGGTATAATTTAACCTTTCCTCGGTAGTCCAATCTGGTGCATGCACCATATCCTTTACTCTTTCGTTGTGGAAGTTTCCATAAGGAAATCCGTTCATGGTAAAAATATAGAATTGATTTTGGTCCAACCAATCCTTGAAATCCCTTAAATTATTACCCTCATCAAGTCCCTCGCTCGCCACATTGGACAAACGCAATCCAATTCCAAAAGGGGTTTCCGGGGCGACTTCCTTTCTTATTTTAGGAAGATACGTTTTTAAACTATTTATTGTCTGCTCCCAATCTTCACCTGGATGTATATTGCTGCAGTAGCTAAGATGATATTTATTTTTTATTAACATGTAGTATCGGATACTTTAGGTTTATACATTTCATTTAACCAAATAACTGATTTTCCCATTGTGGAAATATCGATTTCATGCACATCGTGTTTTGCTCCAATTTTGGATATCAAGGTAATAGTAAGTTCCCCTCCCAGATGCTCCCGAAATTCCTGAATACCATTCAGCAACTCATCTAGCTGGCTTTCCTCTTCAATTGGGATATGTAAATCGAACCCGATTTTTTCAAGAACCCTCAAAATACGGTCTAGCGTTTCCTTGTTTATCAACCCAATAAAATGGGCATAAACCAAATCCAAGGCCATCCCAATGGCAACGGCCTCACCATGCCTCAGCTTGTAATTGGTCATATATTCCAATTTATGGGCGGCCCAATGGCCAAAATCCAAAGGTCTGGAAGAACCACTTTCAAAAGGATCCCCCCCTTGGGCAATATGCTCCATATGCATTTCCGCACAGCGATAAATCAAGTACTCCATGGACTCCATGTCGCGAGCCTGAAGTCTTGTACTGTTTTCCTCAATAAACCCAAAAAATGTCGCATCCTTGATCAATGCCACTTTTACTGCCTCGGCAATACCGGAAATCCAGTCGCGCTGATCCAAAGTGGTTAAAAAATTATTATCATTTATGATGGCGTAGGCCGGAGCAAAAGTCCCTAAAAAATTCTTTTTACCTAAAATATTAAAACTATTCTTAACCCCTACAGCCGAGTCGTTCTGAGACAACACTGTTGTAGGAATCCTAATCAACTTCACCCCTCTATGGGCTATAGCGGCGGCATATCCCACCATATCTATAACGGCACCTCCCCCAATTGCTATAACAAAAGAATGCCTGCAAATGCGATTGTCGTTCACAGCATTCAATATTCGCTCCACATTTTGGTAATCATTCTTACTCTGCTCCCCTCCCTCAATTCCAATTTGTTCCGTCAGATTTATTACCGAAGCATATTGCTTACAATAGGAAGTTATATTGGCACTTAAATTTGGGTGGCAGGCCTGCACACCACTATCTATTACAAAAAGCACCTTTACATTTCCCTTGTTGTTATACCCTTGGACAATATCTTTGAACAACGGATTATCCACACTAAAAATATCTTCTGTAAAATGTAACTTATACTCATAAGATACTTTAAAGGATTGCTCTATTGGCTTATAATGTGACATACTTTAAAACGTTAGGTAACTGCGAACAGTTTGGATAAAAAAATAGATAAGGGTAATAGCAATAATGTAATTAGCCCCACCCACCAGTGGGAAAATCCCACGGCCAAGGTTGCGTCCAAAACAATGATAGATATTACCCCGGCCATCACCGCTTTTTTAATGTTTTTGGGTGAATTTTCCGCATATGCCTTCAACAAAGGCCTAAAAATTAGAAAAGCGAACAGTAATAAAAATGGGATGGCCTCCAATAAATTAAGACCTGAAGCTGAAAGTAAAACAACAATTCCCACTATCACACTACTATATAAGCCACCAGCAAAAATGATATGACTTTTATTGTCTCCATGTACCTCTCCCCTACTAATAAGGGTTATGGCCGCAATATATACAACCGGAAAAACAAAATACCCCCAATTAGTGAAATCCCCTAAAATGGATATCCCAAGAAGTAAATTCAACCCTCTACAAACTCCCATATTAAGTGGTCCAAAAAAGGGGTGGTGCTTCCCAAAAGCATCATACAAAAGGATAGAAAGTCCTAAAGTAAGAGCAACAATTCCACTTAAAGAGCTCACCAAAAATGAAAAAAGAACACCTAAATTCATTAATACTCCCCCAAATATTGCTGCAGATCGCACAGGAATCAGACCGGAAGGAATAGGTCTTTCCGGGCGTTCAACCTTATCCAGTTTATGGTCAAAGACATCATTGAGCACAACGCCCGCAGCATAAAGGAACACAGAAGAAAATACCAACAATAGTATTTCTCCCATTTTATAAGTATCCCAAGCACTATTAGGTGCTATACCCATAAATAAGCCTGAAATAGCCACGCCTGCCAAAATATCGGCAGCCGCCGTAGGTAAATTTGCAGGTCTTGCAAGCCTTAAATATCCTTTAAATACAGGATTCATTATACTATTTTATCTGCATCAATCTTAGGCTCCTGCCCTCGCAAAACACTATTGTCGTTATATAATTTGGTTTGATTGATACCTTGTGGTTTTAACCAATCGGATTCTTTCATTTTGCCATTTTTTCCAAAAATATCCAATGCATTTTGGTAGCAGGTTTTAACAACATCCGATTTGGCTATCCCTCTTTTCAACATAAGTGAAGCCGTTTTTGGCACTGCTAGGGGATCACTAACACCCCAGTCGGCAGAACTATCCACAATAATACGGTCGCTTCCAAAATTTCTTACTACCTCCACCATTCTTTCATTCCCCATTTTAGTTTTTGGGTAAATTGTAAATGCGGCCCAAAAACCACGATCCAATACATCCTTTACCGTCTCTTCGTTATTGTGATCAATAACAACCATGCCCGGATCCAAGCCATGTTCCAAACAAACCTCCATACTTTTTAAAGTTCCTGCCTTTTTGTCCCTATGTGGGGTATGAATCTGCACGGGAATATTTAATTCCTTGGCCATTTCCAACTGCATTCTGAAATATTTGTCTTCGGCAGGAGTCTGATCGTCATAACCAATTTCACCAATGGCCACTACATTTTCCTTATGTACGTACAATGGCAACAGTTCAATGACCTGTTCTGCCAAGGCCTCATTGTTGGCCTCCTTTGAATTCAACCCTATGGTGCAATAATGTTGTATCCCAAACTGACTAGCCCTAAACGGCTCCCAACCTACAAGGCTACTATAATAATCTTGAAACGAACCTACCTGGGTACGAGGTTGGCCCAACCAAAACGAAGGTTCTATAATAGCCACTACGCCCGCTGCCGCCATTGCCTCATAATCATCGGTTGTTCTGGAGGTCATGTGTACATGCGGGTCAATAATCATCATTTTCTCTTCCATAATAATACTGTATACTTTAATTGATAAACGCGTTTAAAATCATAATGTTTTGTGGGCCAAAAAGGATTTGATCACAAGATTGCGAAAAATTCATTTTTTTAAAATAGACCCCAACCGCTAAAGTTAATTAATTAATGGGTCATAACGATTATATCGACGCTATTTTAAAAGGGTTTTAACAGAAAATGGGCCTGACAAATTCAATATAGCAAGACTAAAATCCAATTATATTTCCTCCCTTTCCTTGTTTAATATTTCAATACCATAGCGTTAAAATTGCCTATGATTTGCTCCTTGTCTCCCGAGCCTTTAAAAACTACATAAAGTGCATCAAAATCCTTGGAAGGCTTTACCGGGACAAGGTAGTTCTTCTTTGCTCCCTTTTCTTTGTCAAAATACTTCAGGCTGCTTTCCCCGATTAGTTGACCGTTAAGATTATTCTCCCTAATTTCAACCTTACCCTCGTACGGATAATCCGCGCCAAAATACATATGCAACTCTATCTCTTTTAAGCCCTCCAAGCCAATGTCGTTGAATTTTAAATAAGAATTGTTCTTAATGGAACCAACCACTTTTTCTCCTTCCACCTCCCAATCGCTCAATCCTCCACTTTTTTCATCTGCATTAACGCCTTCATACTTAGGAAACTTAAAAACAATTTGATCTCTAACCGACAGGGCAGATTCGGGCTGCTCTTTGCTTCCCTTATCCGTATAAGAGGCCATTAAGACATACTTTCCTTGGGTATTCTTGGCCTTATGGGCATTAAAACCAACTTCACCCTGTAGAGCCAAAAGATTTTCATCCTTCCTAATTTCCGAATTCAATGAAAGAATATAATCCACTATTTTATCTACTTCGGCGACTTTAAGCTGAGGGTGTGCAGACATCATACTTTCTCCCCAAACCCCCGAGCCTCCCTTAATAATTTTATCGATCAGGTAATTTTTGTCTGCCGCAGAATAACGCGCCGCAATTTCCTCATATGAAGGTCCGTTGACCTTAATATTTACGGCATGACAGGCCTTACAATCCGTATCGTCAATAAGCAATTTTCCTTCCGGAATCGTATTCTGCTGATGGCCAATCGTAGCCTTGACCATATCCTCACCCTCGGGAATATAGTCGAAAGTGACTTTTACGTCCTTGGGATCAATGGTACCCTCAAGGGTACTGCCATCCTGTTTATCCGTAACAACAACCTTATAACCTACTTTGCGCCCGTCCCAGTATGTTTTGTTCTTGGTATCCAATTCAATTTTTAATTCTGGAATATCATTGCCTACCAATATTTTATGGGTAGCGATATCAGTATTACCGGCTTCGTCGGTTACCTTTAAACGAACCGTATAATTTCCGGGATCATTAAAGGTAAAACTCGGCTCCATCGACCTATCCTGTACTTCCTCCGAATTAAAATACCATTCGTACTGCAACTTGTCCCTATCAAAATCTTCAGAGCTACTTCCAGAAAAACTTACAGTAAAGGGCTCGGCCCCAACCATTTTATCCGAAGTAATTCGCGAAACTGGACTGCGATTTCCACTTACATAACCAATCCTGTTTAAACGGGCATCCATGTTTTGGGAATTCCATTTTTGCCCATATTCAAGGACATATAGGTTGCCATCTGAAGCAAAAAGCATGTCCATTGGATGGGAAAACTCGTCACTAGGCATAAAGGGATCCGCCTTTACATAGTTGTGATCTTTATCTAAGGTTACCACATAGATCCAATCGCGCATCCATTCATACAGTAAAATCTTATTCTCAAAATATTCCGGAAATTTATTGGTGGCATTTGGATGGTTGGCAGCATGATAAATAGGGCCCGCCATTGGGTTAACACCTCCAGAACCCAACCAAGGAAATTCTTCGGAAGCACTATAGGAAAACCATATCATTGATTCCTGGGCCGGAGGAAGCTCCCTTATACCTGTATTGTTTGGAGAATCGTTTATCAATCTGGCAGGGTTAAATTTTTCCCCAGGGGTTTCAGTGGTAAAATTATAATCGTTATAAGCCTGATTATTACCTCGGGTATAGGGCCATCCCCAATTCCCGGATTTTCTTGCCTGATCAAATTCGCCCATACCATGTGGCCCGCGGTTGGGATCGCCCTTACCAGCATCCGGACCAACGTCTCCCCAATACAAATATCCAGTTTCACTATCTATGGAAAACCTAAAAGGGTTACGCGACCCCATTACATAAATTTCCGGTCTAGTGTTAGGAGTGCCCACAGGAAAAAGGTTTCCTTCAGGAATGGAATATGTCCCATCGTCCTCTGGTTTAATTCTCAAAATCTTTCCTCTAAGGTCATTGGCGTTGGCAGCCGATTTTTGAGCGTCCCAAAGTGCCCTGCCTTCCCGTTCGTCAATTGGGGCATAGCCAGAAGATTCAAACGGGTTGGTGTTGTCTCCCAAACCAATAAATAAATTGCCATCGGGACCAAATTCCAGGGCCCCTCCACTATGACAGCACTTGCGTATAGTTGGAATGCTCAAAAGATTTTTCTCAGAGGCCATATCCAAAGAATCGCCTACCAAGGTAAATCTTGAAATGCGTTGTTCATGTATATCGCCAGGGGCGGAATAAAATAAATAGATCCAATTATTTTTCTGATAATTGGGATCTACGGCTATGCCCAACAACCCATCTTCATTCCCATAAAACAAATCAAGCTGGGCTAATTGCTTAGTTTTTTCCTCTTTAAAGTCATAGAGTTTTAGAGCTCCCCTTCTCTCCACGAACAAAATCCCCCTTCCGGGAAGTTCTTCCAGTTCCATGGGCTCGTTCAGGTTAAAATCGAGGACTTTGCGTACATATCTGTTTTCCTCAGGTATCCTTTCGGTCTTTGCCCTACTGTAATCCAAACCATTATTTCCTATGACATAGGAAAGACCTCCTAGCACATGATTTAAAAAAATAGGATCCTCAAAAGTTGCATCTGTATGGCCCATTTCCGTATAAAAGGACCTACCACCATCGTAGTCGTGATACCAGGTTATTGGATGATGCTCCCCATTTTCACCCCCTTCATAACTGGTCTCGTCAATCTCTAACAATACTTTTATATCAGGGTTGATATCCCTAAAATTGTACCATTCATCTGTCTTCATCCATGTATCGGCCATAGATTTGGTAGCTGAGTGGTTTTTATCGATTATGTTCAACCTTGCTTCTTGAATTTTGGGATGACCTTTAAAATAGGCGCCTACCAATTTATTGTACCAGGGCCAACCATATTCCGTATCCGTAGCCGCATGAATTCCGAAAAATCCGCCGCCTGCTTGAATATATCTCTCAAAATCGGCCTGCTGCACTTCATTCAAAATATCCCCCGTAGTATTTAAAAAAACGACGGCCGAGTATTGCTGTAAAATTTCTTCGGTGAAATAGGTAGCATCTTCCGTTGCGTCTACCGAAAATCCATTTTCTGCACCCAACTTTTTGAAAGCCTCAATCCCCGCCTCAATGGACCCATGCCTAAATCCTTCCGTTTTACTAAAAACCAACAATTTATCTTCCTTGGAAGTACAAGAACCAAGAAAACCTATCAAGATCATTATTAATGAAGACCTTAAAAACTTACCCATATTAACTATTTATTTAATCAATGATTTTTAGAGATAAACTCCCAGCTCAATATTCACATTTTAAAACCAAAATCTAGATAGTTCAAAACATTATATGCAAAAACTGATACTTTTTGTGCCTAAAACCTCTTATATTAGACAATAATGCAGCAATTTAAATCATTTAGAAATATTTTTACCATAACCCAGCAAAAAATACTTCCCTGCCCAATAATTTACCTGTCTTGGATTTTCCTCTTTTTTAATCCCAATTACCTAGGAGTCAATATTCTATACTAGTCCTAGCATTTCCAATAATGCCCTTCCTTGGAAGCAAGAGAAAAATACTAACCCGATTTAAATGTTAAATTTCAACCCACCTTGACTTTAGACTCTGATTAATGATACCTTTAAGGCTTATTTTTTTTTAAACAAGCACAATCAAATGAAAATCAAATTATCAATCCTCCTTCTTTTTTCAGGATTCAGCATGTTCTCGCAAGAACAATTATCGCTGGAAAACCTCAACGATTTCAAGGATCCCTCCAGTAACTGGAAGATAGTCGGAGATGTAGTGGCCGATAGGAACATTACCGTACACACCCACCAGGACCCAGAGCCAATTAATTTATCCAAAAAGGAAAAAAGAAAACAAAAAAAGTCCAAAGAAACAATACATCCCATACACGTTGAACCGGGAACAGGTGTATTGTACAACGATTATTCCTTTACCCAAAAAGACCATCTTTTATCCCAATGGGAACATGGGGATATAAAATTGGAAATGGAGATCTTAATTCCCAATGGATCAAATTCGGGTATCTATTTGCAAGGTCGATATGAGCTACAGATAAAAGATAGCTGGGGAGTTCAAAATCCTACTTCCAGTGATTTTGGAGGAATCCATAGAAACTGGGAACAAGAACCTTCAAAGGTTTTTCTGGGAATTACCCCTTTGAGCAATCCGGCCAAAGCCCCTGGTTTATGGCAAAAGATTAAAATTCATTTTGAAGCACCCAAATTCAATGATAAGGGGGAAAAGATTGCCAATGCAAAATTCGTTTCCGTAGAATTGAACGACGTTTTAATTCATAGTAATGTGGAAGTGCCCTTACCTACCGGGGGGCCAATTTCCGCAGAAGAAACCGCTATGGGTCCCCTGATGATACAAGGAGATCATGGCCCAATGGCTTTTAGAAATATAAAGTATCAACTTTTGGGAGAATCCAATGTTACCCTTTCCAATTTATCTTATATTACTTATAAGGGTAATTTTAAAGGCCTAGAAGAATTGGAAACCGCAAATGGTACCCGAGAGAAATCAGCGAAACTTATAGACATCACGGTCATAAATGAAGAAGATCATTATGGTATTGTATATAAAGGAGAAATTAATGTTCCCAAAGCGGACGATTACGTCTTTTCCATAGGATATACAGGAGGTATCCATTTTACTATTGACGGAAAAAACATTGCTACCAATAATTCATCCGAATCCCAAGAGAATTTAGAAAAATTCGTTTCCCTAACTGCGGGAGACCATGAATTTACATTGACCAATATTAAAAGTGCCGGTTGGAGAGCACCTAGATTGGGCCTTTCAATTGGGACCGCACATACCAATCCAAAAGCATTCCATGCTTACGACTCCTATCCCCCGAACATCAGTTCTGTTTCCCCAATTTTGGTCAATGCCGAAGCCAAACCTCGTATGCTAAGAGGTTTTGTTGCATTTAAAGGCAAGGAAAAACGTCTTTCCCATACCATTGGAGTTGGGACTCCTGAAGGAATTAATTTTGTTTATGACATGGGCTCTGAAAATCTTGTTGGGATGTGGCGAGGAACTTTTGTAGATGCCACCCCTATGTGGCATAATCGAGGTGATGGTTCCTTTAAACCCAACGGATCCGTACAATGGACTTTTCTAAATCAACCCTTGGCCGCCCTGAGCGACTTACAAAGTCCTTTTCCCAAAACGGGCAGCTCACCAGAATTTAAATCGGGAGGGTATACCCTGAATCCAGCTAATGGACTACCTATCTTTAAATACACCTACAAAGGAGTTGAAGTGGAGAACAAGGTTTATCCAAATGACAACAATACACATTTGATCAATGAAGTGAATTTTTCCAAAACTGGGGAATCTAATTGGTATTACAAAATCGCTTCCGGGAAGGCCAAGAAATTGGCCGACGGGTCGTTCGATGTTAATGACCACCAATTCTATGTAAACGTACTTTCTGGTCAAGAGCCAATCATTAGAGAGGTAAATGATGAATCGGAAATAATTATTCCCGTGGATGGCAGTACAATTAAATATGAAATAATCTGGTAAAAAATATGAGAACCATTATACAAATTAAAATACAAACCGTAAAGATTTTAAGCCTGGCTACCTTGTTTTTAACAACAACATTGGTATTTGCCCAAAATCCGGCAGATGAGGAGGATTTTTACAGATTAACTACGATACCAACCCCTGAAGGAATCCAATTGGAAGGAGGGGGAGTACTATCCCTTCCCAATGGCAATCTTGCCGTGTGCACGAGACGTGGAGATGTTTGGATCATTGAAAATCCATCCATGGCCAATGGGGTATCGCCCACTTTTAAAAAATTCGCTTCAGGTTTACACGAACCCTTGGGACTGGCGTATCACGATCAGGCCCTATATACGGCACAAAGAGGTGAATTAACCAAATTAATAGATACCAATGGGGACAACATTGCCGATGAATATAAGACCATTTATGCATGGCCTGTTTCCACGCATTATCACGAATATTCCTTTGGTCCCGTACTGGCACCGGACAATACTTTTTTCGTGACCGCTAATGTCGCCTTCGGCAATGAAGAATGGTGGAGAGGGGAAAGCAGGGAACCATGGAGGGCATGGACTATGAAAATTACAGAGGATGGCGAAATGGAACCTTGGGCCACGGGGATGCGATCTCCCGCAGGCTATGGACTGGTAAACGATGAATTATTTTACACGGACAACCAAGGAGACTGGGTAGGTTCCGGCGCCATTTGGCATCTACCAAAAGGTGCATTTACCGGCCATCCAGCAGGCCTCAGATGGACAGGCCACAAGGATTCCCCAATCAAACTTACGGAAGAAGAGTTTTATAGCAAGTTAGACAAAAGACAGGTCAAGGTAAATGGCAGGTACGTAAAACCAGAAAATATTAGGGATGAAGAAAATCCAGCTTTTGTTTATGAAATAAAAAAATCTATTCCCGAATTACAATTACCTGCGGTAATCTTACCGCATGGTATTTTGGGCATATCCAATTCAGAAATCAAAGTTGATAAAACCCAAGGTAAATTTGGTCCGTTTGGAGGTCAATTGCTTGTTGGCGACATGGGGCAAAGCAAGATCATGAGAGTAGTACTTGAGAAAGTCAAAGGAGAATACCAGGGGGTAGCCTTCGACTTTAGAACGGGCTTTCAGTCCGGAGTAATGCGTATGGATTTCGATAATGAAGGAAGGCTTTTTGTCGGAGAGACCAATAGGGGTTGGGGTTCTGCAGGGACCACTAATTCCGGTCTGGAATATTTAACATGGACAGGGCGCACCCCATTTGAAATGAAAACCGTAAGTGCAATGCCGGATGGATTTGAGATTGAATTTACAATGCCCGTGGAGAAAGCTTCGGCCGAGGATCTGGATTCTTATTTTGGCAAAAGCTACATTTACAAATATCATGCAGCCTATGGCAGCCCGCAGACCAATATTGAGGAAATCAAAATCAAAGGTGTAAAAGTAAGTGACGACGGTATGAAGGTTCGGGTAGTCGTAGATAATCTTAGACAATACCATGTTCACGAAATTATGTTACCAGGGGTAAAGGCCAAAGAATCCGGGAACACCATTTTACATCCTACCTTGTACTATACCCTTAACAATATACCGGAGGGCACTACAATTCCCGTATCAGAACTATCGACCAAGCGAAGTAGTTTATTAAAAAAGGCTGTTAGCATTAAGAAAAAGACACCCAAAAAACCAATAGCCATGGACAAGGTTTTGTCGGACGTTGAAGTACAGCCTCTTCTAATGACCAATACTTGTGTAGCATGCCACCATAAGAACAAAAGGGTCATTGGGCCTTCCTTTACCGAAATTTCCAAACGCAGTTACAGCAATGAAAAAATCGTGGAATTAATTTATAATCCACAACCCAAAAACTGGCCAGAATACGCAACACCTATGGCGCCCATGCCCCATGTACCCAAAGATGAAGCTCTTAAAATTGCCGGATGGATAAATTCATTGAAGAAGTAAGACTCAATAAAAGGTATTAAACCTCAGGGCAAGCCCTGAACCCAATAATAGGAATCGACCCAAGGGTCGAGGTACTGAACCTAGATCCCGCCGAAAAAGGCGGGATTAGTTCAACTTTCAATTTTCAGTGCGTCTTACTGACTTCTCAAAATTGAGTTTCAATAATAAAAAGAGGGGCTCAATGATAACATTGAGCCCCTCTTATATTAATAAAATAAAGAACTATTCCTTAATGTTCCTCCATGTAATACTTCCATTTTCAATTCCTTTTACAAGCTCGGGAAAACCATTCAACAGCTCCTTCGCTTCATTTGAATTGGAATGGTAACAACATAGCGCAGCAGCTTTTCCCTCAGCAATATTGTCACTGGAAAAAAGACGTTTCATGTCCTTTAAAATTTCTTCGTTCATAAAATTACTCACTGGCCTCCAAAAACAGGGATCTATTTCCCTTGATGCCGCCCAACGTTCGTGGGCATAATCCGAAATAATTCTCGCCAATTCCTTATTACCCCTTTTTTCTACCTGAACAATGTCGTTTAGATTTTGTTGCATAAACGCAGCCTTAAGGTACATTTGGTTCCATTGCTGTTCATTAAAATACAATGCAGGATAAGGATTGTTTAGCGCTATAGCATCAAAAACTGTTGAGATGTTGGTCCTCAAGGCTTCAACGGCCTGAACTTTATAGTTTTCGGGATGGGGCAACAATACCAAAAATTTAAGGAAGGTTTCAAGCTCACTCTTATCCGCCACTTCAATAATATTGGCCACTTTGGCCTTAAAAAAATCTTCCTTGGCCTCCAATACCTTGTATAGCAAATAAATTCTACCCATCTGCTGTAGGTTGGCGTGTTGCACTTCCAGGTACGCCTTAAATTCCTTATCATCCAATGGAAGTGAAAAGTCCTTGTCAGATTTAATTTTAGAGGGCACCAAACTATAGGTCAGATATAAATCCTTGGTCGACTCTGTTTCCACAATGCCTTCAATTTTTGACAGTAGCCATTGCATGTTTTCATTATCCACATTATCCTCTAAAATCTTCAGAAGCTGGACACCGATGTTCTCAAATAACATATTACAATATATTTATCCCTTGTTAAACTATAAATTTTAATAAAACATGAAGTAAGTCAATTAGCAATTCAAATTATTGCGAAATACTTACAAAGAAGGCTTAAATATAAAACTATATCAGCATAAAATACCGAGGTTTATGGTATTCTTTCTATTTTTGAAATAGAAAATTGCATTATGTTAGGTTTAAAATTGCCCACAGACCCACGATGGGTCAACATTGTAGAAAAAAATATCGATGAAATATTAACGGACCATGCCTATTGTGAACAAAAGGCGGCAAGTACAGCTATTTCCTTGATTGTGAGCTTTCCTGAATATACAGAACTTACCCAAGAAATGATAGCGCTTTCCAGGGAGGAAATGGGACATTTTAAAATGGTACACGACCGTATATTGGCCCGTGGAAAAACACTGGGAAGAGACAGAAAGGACGACTATGTTGTGGCCTTATTAAAATTCTTCCCAAAAGGAGGCAGCAGAACTACCCAATTGGTACACCGTTTGTTATATGCCGCGTTAATAGAAGCTCGTAGCTGTGAACGCTTTAGATTGTTATCCGAGCAATTACAGGACAAAGAGTTGGCAGATTTTTACCATAAACTAATGATCAGTGAGGCTGGGCACTATACCATGTTTCTCAACTTTGCCCGAAAGTATGGAGACCGAAAGGAGGTGGACAAGAAATGGGACGAATTACTGTCCTATGAAGCATCTATCATGAAGGATCTGGGCAATACCGAAACGGTCCATGGCTAAGTAGCCTTCTGGCACATAAGACCTTGAGAAGCCCTATTTTACACTAGAACTCCTTACTCTTGGGTGTAGTATAGGGTTTTTATAATCCCGTCCGACAACCCTATTTTGGGGACATGAATTTTTTTGGCCCCGATCCACTTAGCAGAAGAAACAAAAATTTGCGTTGCAGGAATAATTACATCCGCCCTATCTGGATTTAATCCCAATTCGGAAACCCTTTCCTCAAAAGTTAGACTGGCCAGAAAATTATATTGCGCTCTTAACCAAATGTAGGATAAGGACTCCCCTTCCTTCCTGCCGGACATTTTATGTAATTTATTAATGTTTCCACCAGAGCCAATGATCGATAAATTGGGCAAACCCATAACATTTTTCTTTAGCCATAGCTTCAATTCATTCCACATGGCATCATCGACCAATCCATTTAAGAGCCTTACGGTTCCAATCTTAAAGGATTCCGACAATTTTATTTTCCCTTCGGAAAACAAAGTGAATTCGGTACTCCCTCCTCCTACGTCAATGTAGAGATAAGTCTCGTCTTTCCTTATCAAATTTTTCAGATCTGTAGAGGCTATAATTGAAGCCTCCCTTTCCCCGTCTATCAATTGAATCTTTACACCGGAAGCCTCCAAAATATTATCAATGACCATTTGACCATTATCCGCTTCCCTCATAGCCGAAGTAGCACAGGCCATATACTTTTCAACACCATGTACATCCATTAAGAGCTGAAATGCCTTCATAGCATTCAACAAACGCTCCTCATTGCGCTTGGAGATGATCCCATTTTTAAATACGTCCTCCCCCAATCTGATAGGCAATCTAACCAAGGCACTTTTTCTAAAGAGGGTATCCTTCCCTTCTTCTTCAATTACGTTATGGGTAAGCAAACGTATGGCGTTGGAACCGATATCTATTGCGGCATATTTCCGTACTTTCAAATTGGATATTTATTTTAGGAATTCAATTTGTTTAGATAATAATCATAGGTCTCAAACTGTGATCGCACCTTAGGTTTATTGTTCTTTCTATAGGCATTATCATGCTTTTCAGAAAACACCCTTGCTTTTACATTGTCCCTCCAAGAAATATCAAAAGTATCCAGAAGTTCCTGCTTAACATCCTCATCATAAATAGGCACCCCGACTTCTACCCTATAATCCAAATTTCTTGTCATCCAATCGGCAGAGGACATATATACTTTTGAGTTGCCGTCATTTCCAAAAATGAAGACTCTTGGATGCTCCAAAAATTTATCTACAATACTAATGGCCTCTATGTTTTCACTCATTCCCTTAACCCCGGGAACCAAGCAGCAAATACCCCTGATTATAAGTTGAATTTTTACACCTGCCCTACTAGCTTCATACAGCTTGTCCACCATTTTATATGAGGTAAAACTGTTCATTTTTATCTTAATATACGCCTCTTTGCCCGCCTTTGCGTTTTGAATTTCTTTATCGATCAACTTCTTGAACACATTTTTTGTGTAATGAGGAGAAACAATGAGATGTTTATATTTATTGATCTTATAAGTAGTCTCAAAGAAGTCGAACACTTTATTCAATTCCTTCAATATTCCATCATGTGCCGTAAACAAAGTATAATCGGTATAGATACGGGCCGTAGATTCATTGAAGTTTCCGGTACTGACAAATCCATAGCGTTTAATCTGAGAGCCTTCCTCCCGCTCTATAAGACATATTTTACTATGCACTTTTAGCCCACGAACACCAAAAATAAGCTTTACCCCCTCTGACTGTAACTGTTCGGCGTATTCAATATTGGCCTGTTCATCAAACCTGGCCTGTAATTCTATCTGTACTGTAACGTGTTTTCCATTTTTTACCGCGTTGATCAAGGATGCCGCTACCTGCGAGTTATCTGCTAATCTGTAGACAGTAATCTTAATATTCCTAACCTTGGGATCAAGGGCCGCCTCCCTTAGGAATTTAATGATATAGGAAAAGGTATGGTATGGGGTATACTGCAAGAAATCCTTTTTCGAGATATGTTCAAAAAGGCTTCCTTCCATAGAAATTCCCTGCACTGGTAGCGGGTTGATCTTAGCATACATTAGATCATTTCTACCCAAACTAGGAAAGCCCATATAGTCTCGTCTGTTGTGATATCTTCCTCCTGGGATTACGCTATCCGTATCCTCGATATCCATTTTTCCCTTCAAAAAATTTAGAGTGTCCTTTCCTATTCTCTTATCGTAAACAAAACGAACGGGATCACTTATTTTTCTGTGCTCTACGCTGGACGATATTTTCTCAATGAAGCTTTTACTAAGGTCGTTATCCATATCCAATTCGGCATCACGGGTAATTTTGATCATATGTGCCGATATGGAATCATAATCGAACATATTAAAAATACTACCCAGGCAATATCTGATAAGATCGTCCAGAATGATGATATAATTTTTATCACCTTCCTTGGGCAGCACCACAAAACGGTCTATGCCTTTGGGAATCTCTATAAGTGCGTATCGCTTTTCCCTTAGTTTATATTTGCTACCCGGTTGGTTCTTTAAAGTCAATTTTACCGCAAGATAGGCCGCCGTATCCTTCAACATGGGGAAGCCGACCAAATCGTTTAAAATTATGGTCATCAAAACCGGACTTACCTTTTCGATGAAATAATTTTTGATAAAAGAACTTTGGTGGTCGGTAATTTCCGTTTCGTTTATCAAAAAAATATTCTGGTTTTCCAATTCCTTTTCTATATCGCTAAGTATTTTTAGACTTTTGGTCTGCTGCTTAATTACGATATCGGTAATTTCTTCTAGCAGATCCTTTGCCGTTTCTCCGCCCAAAACACTTTTTCCCGATCTCCCCGCTTCAAATATCCTTTTAACGGTTGCATACCTTACCTTAAAAAATTCATCCAAATTATTGGAAAATATCCCCAAAAATCGGAGGCGCTCTATTAAAGGAACATTCTTATCCGCACTTTCCTGTAAAACTCTCTCATTAAAACTTAACCAACTAATTTCTCTATTTATATATTGATTTTTATTCTTGATCATTCTTTTAATTGTTTTGGAAAAAGTGTCTGTACCGTAGTTCCTTTAGCCACGGCACTCCAATCGTTAGTGTCAAATTTTATTTGTACCAGCCCGCTAGTGGGAACATTGTCAATATACATGTTTCCTAGGGAATTGGCAATATGCGTAAAAGCCTCGTTGTGCCCAAAAATAATAACCGTATCCTTGTCATTCTTCAATCCTTTAATAAACCGATATACATCCTCACCCGAAAAATCATAAAGTTCATTGGACAGTGCAAAATTGGCAATTGGAAAATTAATTGTTCTTAAAAATATCATTGCGGTGTGAAGGGCCCTATTCGCCAGACTTGAATAAGCAGCGTCGATATGGATTAAATTGGATAGAAATTTACCGGCCACTTTATGGACATCTTTTATGCCCCTTTCCAATAGTGGCCTATCCTTGTCCGAAACACTATATTCCCAAGAAGATTTTCCATGCCTGACCAATATTACCGTTTTCATACATTTGCGTTTATTTGTTCATAAATTCCCACTACTATTCCAATACAGTGTATTGGCCAGATGTTAAGGCGCCAACCTTTCAATTTTCCAATCGTAATCGGCTTGCAAACTATAACGTATCCTATCATGCAATCTATTGGGTCTCCCTTGCCAGAATTCTATGGACACAGGCTTTACTATAAATCCACCCCAATATTTGGGTCGTTCTATCTCCCTATTTTCATATTCCTTCTCCAAATCTTTTAATTTCTTTTCCAAATATTCCCTATTTGGAACCACCTCGCTTTGCTTAGATACTATTGCACCCAGTTTGCTACCGTCCGGTCGAGATTCAAAATAGCCGTCAGATAAATTTTCAGCTATTTTCTCCGCCCTTCCCTTTATAATAATCTGCCTTTCCATATTGGGCCAAAAAAAAGAAATGCAAACATTGGGATTTTGAGCTATGGCCCTCCCCTTTTCACTTTCGTAATTGGTATAAAAAATAAAACCTTCAAAGGTGTATTTTTTCAATAATACTACCCTGTTCTTTGGAAACCCGTCCAGACCCATAGTGGAAACGGTCATAGCATTGGGTTCATCTACCCCATCGGAAGCCTCTACCTCATGAAACCATTTTTGAAATAATTCCATAGGGTTAAGCGAAATAACCTCTTCTGTAAGTGAGCTTTTTTCATAGGATTTTCTATAATTCCCTAGGTCTTTTTGCATGTGAACTCTTGAAAATTTATATCGTGAAAAGTTAATACACAAAATTGCACAAAACAAACTGAATCACGAAAAGTAAGCCAAATTATTTTGAACCCTTGATCCCCCAATAATTGGAATGGAAAAACATTTGGCAAGAAG
Source organism: Arenibacter sp. F20364 (assembly GCF_023015905.1). Classification (GTDB taxonomy): domain Bacteria; phylum Bacteroidota; class Bacteroidia; order Flavobacteriales; family Flavobacteriaceae; genus Arenibacter. Next base: position 184,761 of record NZ_JALKBD010000001.1, read on the forward strand.
GTCAGCAGACCAATTGTTGGTTGAGTTTAATTTAAAGATCAAACTCCTTCCCGTCGTCCGCAAGCTCAACATTTGGAAATATGCTTTTGGCCTCTTCCTTAAAAAGATCCAATGATTGGTACCTCGTTGAAAAATGCCCTAATATCAACTTCCCAACATTAGCCTCCCTTGCAATAGTAGCGGCCTCTTTGGCAGTGGCATGTTTTGTTTTTGGTGCCAATCTTTTTTCCGACTCCAGGAATGTGGCCTCATGATACAGTACATTCACCTCTTGGATCCAAGGAATAATTTTCTTTGAAAAGGCAGTATCACTACAAAAGGCATAACTCTTGGGAGCAGGCGGATCAAAGGTCAATAAGGCATTGGGTATTACCTTACCGTTGTCCAAAGTAATATCCATTCCGAGCTTAATATTCTGAAAGTAACATTTGTCTATTTCGTATTTGCCAACAGCGGCGATATTTAATTTTCGCTCCCCCAACTTCTCTTTAAATAAAAACCCATTGGTATACACCCTGTGTTCCAATGGAATTGTGGTTATGGATACCTTGTCGTTCTCATAAATCATTTCGGGTTCCAAGGAAGTTAATTCGTGGAAAATAAGAGGATAATTGGTCCATGAATCTCCCAATTTAAGAAATAGGGTAATCGCCTCTTTTATTCCTTTTGGGCCATAAATATGCAATTCACTTGTCCTGCCCAATAATCTAAAAGTTGATATTAATCCCGGTAAACCAAAAAAATGATCTCCATGAAGATGCGATATTAAAATATGATTAATCCTAGAAAACTTAATCTTGCTTTTTCGCAATTGCACCTGTGTACCTTCGCCACAATCTATTAAAAACAAATGATTCTTAATCTCAAGTACTTGTGATGTAGGATTGTTCAATGATCTTGGTGTTGCAGCATAACAACCCAATATGGTTAACTTCATAAAAATGAAATATTGAAAGTAGAAAATGGAAAGTCAAACTCTGATTGTTATATAGACTGCACCTAATTATCCGCCAAAACCAAATGTCTTAGACAGGCACTATCATTACAATCTTACTCCCACTATCACTTATAAATTATAAATTATTATAGCTCCAAATCCCTCTCGATATCCTCCATTTCTATAATATCCTTTGCCTCCTGAAGGGTCGGCACGACACAGATATTATCCGGAACCTCATCATAGGATACTTTTTCAGTGACCAACACAAAAGATTTTTTGGTTTTTCGATGTGCATCGGAGAACTCCAAAAATTCCAAAACATCATTGGAGGTAAGTTTTGAAAAGGAAAAAAGATTTACAATAATATGATCGTTCTTAATTTTAGGGTACACATCCCTAAAATTTGAAAGAAACTTATTTAAGGAGATATTCTCTTGGAGAACCGTGGTTACATTCCCTTCTTTATCCAAAATCATAAGCTTTTTATTTAATTTTTGAAGCCAACAAATAAATCACCGCCATACGTATGGCTACCCCATTTTCTACCTGGTTCAGTATGATGGACTGTTTTGAATCCGCTACATCACTGGTTATTTCTACCCCGCGGTTTATGGGTCCCGGGTGCATAATTACAATTTCCTTGTCCAAACTATTCAACAACGCCTTATTTACCCCAAACTGTTGGGTATACTCCCTTGTTGTAGGGAAATAACTAATATCCAGTCGTTCATTCTGAATACGAAGCATATTGGCTACATCGCACCAATTTAGAGCCTTGCGCAGATTGGTTTCCACCGAAACACCCAAGGATTCTATATGCTTGGGCAGTAAGGTTTTGGGTCCGCAAACCTTAACATTGGCACCTTGTAATTGCAAGGCAAATATATTGGAAAGTGCCACCCTTGAATGAAGAATATCTCCTACGATGACCACATTTTTCCCAGCTACATCCCCTAATTTTTCCCTGATGGAATAGGAATCCAACAGCGCTTGGGTAGGATGCTCATGGGCACCATCACCTGCATTGACTATGGCCGCCTTTACATGCTTGGACAGGAATATTCCCGCCCCTGGATTTGGATGGCGCATTACCACCATATCCACTTTCATGGATAGTATATTATTTACCGTATCAATCAAGGTTTCCCCTTTTTTAACAGAAGATTGAGCTGCCGAAAAATTAACAACGTCTGCGGACAACCTCTTTTCTGCCAATTCAAAGGAAAGTCGTGTTCGGGTACTGTTTTCGAAAAATATATTGGCTATGGTAATATCACGCAGGGAGGGAACTTTTTTGATAGATCGATTGATCACTTCCTTAAAATGATCCGCAGTTTCAAAAATGAGCTGAATATCCGATTCTTTCAGATATTTGATTCCCAACAAGTGTTTTACACTTAATTCGCCCATACCTATGTCTTTACTAAATATATTACGTCCTCCCCATCATTTTCCTCCCACATTACCTTAACCTTTTCCCCATTTATAGCATCTACTTGTCTCCCCCTATAATTGGGCTGTATAGGCAAATGCCTGCTGAAACGCCGGTCGATCAAAGTCAACAACTCAATTTCCAAAGGCCTTCCAAAAGATTGTATAGCCGTTAAAGCCGCCCTTATACTTCTTCCAGTATAAAGTACATCATCTATAAAAACAACTTTCTTATCCTCTACAAGAAAATCGATTTTGGTCTTGTTGGCTTCCAAGGTCTTATCGCCTCTTCTAAAATCATCACGATAAAATGTAATATCCAGGAATCCCAAATCTATTTTTTTTACCCCATAATCCTCCTTTAGGATCTTGGCAAGGCGCGATGCCAAAAATATCCCTCTAGGCTGTATGCCTATTAGAACAGTATTTTTAAAATCGAGATGGTTTTCTAATAATTGGCAAGCCAGGCGATGCAGGATAATATTTATTTCTTTGGAAGAAAGTAATACTTTTTGACTCATAGATGATTTGGCCAATGCTTTTGAACTACAAAAGTAGGGATTTCTATTTAATATTATGGATTGTATCGGGGTTTAAAGTTTGACTTAGTATTCAGTGCATAGTATTGGGTATTGAGATTGAAGAGTCGGCAGTAGGAAGTGGCAGTTGGCAGGGGGTCTGGTTCAAGGTTCAAGGTTTGTCCATTGTCCATGCCTATATAGCATTGACCGGTCGAGCCTGCCTATCGGTATACAGGCCTGCCAGGCCATAAGGCGAGCGCAGTCGAGAACTTTTACAGAAGCAGGCAGTGGCAGTTGGCAAGGGGTCCGGTTCAAAGTTCCTGGCTCAAGGTTCAAAGCATATTCCCCTCTTGAGAGGGGCCAGGGGTGTGTATGGGCGCACATTGAGTATTGCTACATTGATATATTTACAAATTAGCACATTGCCAAATTGCTACATTATTACATTGCTTCATTGACAAAACCCACTGTTGTTATCATTCCAGCCTCTGAGTATCAATTTAATAAGTCCAAATAATTTCTTACATTCAAACAAATTCAATTCCAGTGAAAGCAATTATACTAATTTTGTTTTTTCTGACAGTTTCCTGTTCCAATGATGATGGACCTATACCTGGATGTTATCAGGAAGAAAGTAGAAATAGAAGAATAATACACTTAATAAAAGAGGCTACAGGTACCATGCTTGGTCAACAATGCGGTGATGGTTCTTTCCTCCTTGACCCCGATTCAGAAAATCAAAGTGGTCCCTTAGGGCAGTTTTATCCATGTAACCTATTGGAGGAATTTCAGGTAGACGGTGTTAGGGTGGTGTTTAGCGGCTACCTATATGAATCGTTTGACACTGAGGATATATGCGCCGATCTTTTCGAGATTACCGAGATACGGTTGGCCGACCAATAATCAATTCATTCAATTAGCCTATTTTCACTTGGCTATCTATCTCAAGGTTCAGCTTGGTATTTGGTATAGTGTACATAGTATTGAGATTGAAGAGTCTTCAGTAGGCAGTTGCAGTTGACAGGGGGTCCGGTTCAAAGTTCCAGGCTCAAGGTTCAAGGTTCAAGGTTCAAAAAAACTCAATTGTCCGGTCGAGCCTGCCTATCGGTATACAGGCCTGCCCGGACGTAAGGCGGGCGCAGTCGAGAACTTTTACAGAAGCAGGCAGTGGCAGTTGGCAGGGGGTCCGGTTCAAAGTTCCAGGCTCAAGGTTCAAAGCATATTCCCCTCTTGAGAGGGGCTAGGGGTGTGTATGGGCGCGCATTAAGTATTGTTACATTGATAAATTTACAAATTAGCACATTACCAAATTGCTACATTATTACATTGCTTCATTTCCAAATTAATACATTGATACATTGCTAAATTAATACATTGATAAATTGCTAAATTGATACATTAACACATTGTTAAATTAATAAATCGCCGCATTGTTAAGGTCGAATTTCCAATTCGACCCAATAAAAAAGCCCTGACAAATGCCAGGGCTCCTTTTTATAAATAACCTAAACGCTTACTTCTTTTTCTTGTCGTTAGCTTCCATTTTATCTTTCAACGCTTGCAAAGCTTCGTTTGCGTCACCTAAAGTAGGTTTAGCTTCATCTGCAGATGCTGCAGCTTTTTTAACGGCAGCTTTTACATTACGTTGTTCCTCTTCTCTAAAGATAGCAGTGTGACTAGCTACAACCCTTTTGAATTCTTTATTGAATTCAATGATCTTGAACTCGGCCTCTTCACCTTTTACCAACTTCTTGCCATCTTCTTTTTCCAAGTGACGTGATGGTACGAAGGCAACGATATCCTCGTTAAAATCTATTGTTGCTCCTTTATCCACTATTTCAGCGATAGCTCCTTTGTGAACTGTATCCAATGCAAATTCAGTTTCGTACTTATCCCAAGGATTTTCAGTAGTCTGCTTATGTCCTAAACTTAGTTTACGACCTTCAACATCTAATTCCAACACTTCAACTTCCAAAGTATCACCTACGGTTACAAACTCGGATGGATGCTTAATCTTCTTGGTCCAAGAAAGATCGGAGATGTAGATCAATCCGTCTATTCCTTCTTCCAATTCAACAAACACACCAAAATTGGTGAAATTACGAACTATACCTTTATGCTTGGATCCAACAGGATATTTGCTAGTGATATCAGTCCATGGATCTGGAGTTAATTGCTTAATTCCAAGAGACATTTTACGGTCTTCCCTATCCAAGGTCAATACTACAGCTTCTACCTCGTCCCCAACTTTTACGAAATCCTGAGCGGAACGTAAATGTGTAGACCAAGACATTTCAGAAACGTGGATCAATCCTTCAACACCTTCTGCAACTTCGATAAATGCACCGTAGTCTGCAATAACAACTACCTTGCCTTTAACTTTGTCTCCAATTTTAATATCTTCGCTAAGAGCATCCCAAGGATGTTTCTCCAATTGCTTAAGACCTAACTGGATCCTAGATTTGTTCTCATCGAAGTCAAGGATAACAACATTTAATTTCTGATCCAATTCAACCACTTCATTTGGATGGTTGATCCTGCTCCAGGAAAGGTCGGTAATGTGTACCAATCCATCTACTCCACCAAGATCAATAAAGACACCATAAGAAGTAATGTTTTTAACAACACCTTCAAGTACTTGTCCTTTTTCCAACTGACCGATGATCTCTTTTTTCTGTTCTTCGATATCAGCCTCGATCAACGCCTTGTGCGAAACTACCACGTTTTTGAATTCATGGTTTATCTTAACCACTTTGAATTCCATAGTTTTGTTTACATATTGGTCGTAATCACGGATTGGCTTAACATCAATTTGAGAACCTGGCAAGAATGCCTCAATTCCAAAAACATCGACAATCATACCACCTTTGGTTCTGCATTTTACAAAACCACTAACAATCTCTTCCTTGTCATGGGCCGCATTTACGCGATCCCAAGCCATGATAGTTCTTGCCTTTCTGTGTGAAAGCACCAACTGTCCACTTTTATCCTCACGGATATCGATCAACACCTCTACCTTGTCACCTACTTTTAAGTCGGGATTGTATCGGAATTCGTTCAGTGAAATAACACCTTCAGATTTGGCATTAATATCAATAATGGCCTCACGTTCCGTAAGGTACACTACAGTTCCCTGTACTACTTCTTCGTCTGCAGTATCTACAAAGTTTTCAGCGACCAAATTTTCAAATTCCTTTAACTTGGAATCATCCACGCGCTCTATTCCTTGCTCGTACTTGTCCCAATCAAAATTCTCCAAAAACTCTTTTGGATCCTGAGCTGGGGTTTCTACTTTAGTTTCTTGTGTAGCTGCTGTAGTTTCTTCTACCTCAGCTGTTGTTTTTTCTTCAGCCATTTGCTGATTATAATTTGTATTCCATGGAGTAACAAGAGCTAACAATTACCACGGAAGATGTTATATTGATTTTCTTTTCGTTCCTTTTTCCTCTCGATGCTTTGCTAAAAAAGGAGTGCAAAAATACAACTAAAAAATGGTTTTACAAACCTAAAAATGAGATGAATGGAATTTCCTTGACTAATTTGCATAAATCGTTAAAAACTATGCCAAGAATCCCTATCTTAGAACTACAAATATTAACCGTTAAATAAATACTATTATTATGAGTGTCAAAGCAAAATATCAGGCTGTATTAAACCTTGGTGAGCAATTAAAAATAAAAGATGGGGACGTAAGCGAGGAAGCAGGTATTCTAAAAATTAAAGGGCAGGCGGCTACCCAATACGAAAAAAACCTATTGTGGGATAAAATAAAAGAATTGGGAGGTGAAAACCCTTCTGATATTAAAGCAAATATTACTGTTGCCGATGAAAGCGTTTACCACAGGCACACCGTAAAAAGCGGAGAGTCCCTTAGCAAGATCGCCAAAAAATACTACGGCGATCCAATGAAATACAAGAAAATTTTTGAAGCAAACACCAATATCTTAAAAAACCCGGATGTTATTCATCCAGATCAAGTCTTGGTCATCCCTAACTAGGAGCAGTGCCAAGTAAATTCGTGTAGAGTCGGGATGCTGTTGGCAAGGATACTTGCCTCCTTCCCGACTGCGCGCGAATCGATATTTCCAAGTTTTATAAGAAGAAATATCTATTTCCCTTCAATTTTACGGAGGGCAAAATTATGAATGCGTTCCAATTGCTCCTTTAAACCCATATCACTATTATCAAATTCTATAGCATCGTCAGCTTTACGCAAGGGTGAAAATTCGCGGTGGGAATCGATATAGTCCCGAGTTTGCACATTCTTCAACACTTCGTCATACGAAACCTTCTCTCCTTTATCCAAAAGCTCCTTATATCTTCTAAACGCCCTAGTCTCAGGACTAGCCGTCATAAAAATTTTAAATTCGGCATTGGGAAAGACCACAGTACCAATATCCCTACCATCCATGACAACACCTTTCTTCTTGCCCATTTCCTGCTGCATCCCTACCAATTTCAACCTAACTTTCTCAATGGTAGCAATCTTGCTCACTTGTTGGGAAACCGGCAAGGTCCGGATCTCATTCTCTACATTCTCTCCATTCAAATACATTTCTGAAAACCCAAGGGATTTGTTATAGACGAATTTTAGAGCTACTCCGGGAAGGGCATTTACCAATCCATCCAAATCGTCGGTTTCCCCGCCAATAAAACCTTCGCGCATAGCAAACAGTGTTACCGCCCTGTACATGGCTCCGGTATCTACGTAAACATAGTCCAATGCCTTTGCCAACTGTTTGGCTATAGTACTTTTTCCTGTAGATGAATATCCATCAATTGCAATAGTAATCTTTCCCATGGGTCTAAAAATAGTAAGAATTGCTCAATTCTAGAGTATTGACAAGCCTAAATGTTAACATGATATAAAGTGAAAGCCCCTAAACATGGACCCATCCGAAACAGCACAACCCCTATTCAATTATATTTCACTAGCCGATATCTTGGGTACAAAAACAAAAATACCTACTAATCTCCCAGTAGGTACTTTTGTCATATACATTTAAAAACCCTTTTAAAGTTCCTTTGGATTCTTTACGGACTCATTGGTAACAGCTAAATCTATTACCTCCTGCATATCTGTCACATAATGAAAGGTCAGCCCCTTTAAATAGTCCTCCTTGATCTCCAAAATATCCTTCCTGTTATCCTCACAAAGAATAATTTCTTTAATTTTTGCACGCTTTGCTGCCAGTATCTTCTCCTTTATTCCTCCCACGGGCAGCACTTTCCCCCTAAGGGTAATCTCACCTGTCATGGCCAAACTCTTTTTTATCTTTTTCTGGGTAAACAAGGACACTAAAGAAGTTAGCATTGTAATCCCTGCACTGGGCCCATCTTTTGGCGTAGCCCCTTCCGGAACGTGGATATGCACATTGTACTTATCAAATACCTCAGGATCTATACCGTACCGATCCGAATTGGATTTAATATACTCCATAGCTATCGTAGCAGACTCTTTCATAACGGTACCAAGGTTACCTGTAATAGTCAGATTCCCTTTTCCTCTTGACAAAATGGACTCGATAAAAAGAATATCACCACCAACGCTTGTCCAGGCCAATCCCGTAACTACCCCAGCAACTTCATTATTCTCGTATTTGTCCCTTTCCATACGCGCAGGTCCCAAAACCTTTTCTACATCTTCAAAGGAAACTTTTTGGTTATACTCCTCATCCATAGCAATGGATTTTGCAGCATGGCGCACCATTTTGGCTATTTGTTTCTCCAAAGACCTAACCCCGGACTCCCTGGTATATCCTTCCACAATTTTCTCCAATTGAGGCTTGCCTATCTTTAAATCCTTCACGCTTAGACCATGTTCCTTTAATTGTTTTGGCAACAAATGTCTTTTTGCAATTTCCACCTTTTCCTCAATGGTATACCCCGTTACGTGTATAATTTCCATCCTATCCCTTAGGGCAGGCTGTATTTCCGCCAAACTATTGGCGGTGGCAATGAACATAACCTTGGATAGGTCATAGCCCATTTCCAAAAAGTTATCATGGAATTCATTGTTCTGTTCCGGATCCAATACTTCCAACATAGCTGAGGAAGGATCACCTTGATGACTGTTGGACAATTTATCTATTTCATCCAATATAAATACGGGGTTCGATTTACCTGCCTTTTTAAGACTTTGGATAATTCTACCGGGCATGGCCCCGATATATGTTTTACGGTGACCACGAATTTCAGCTTCGTCCCTAAGACCTCCCAGTGAAATTCGCACATACTCCCTTCCCAAAGCCTCGGCCACGGATTTACCCAAAGAAGTCTTACCAACTCCTGGAGGTCCAAATAAGCAAAGGATAGGGGATTTCATATCATTTCGTAATTTTAGTACGGCCAGATATTCTATAATCCTTCTTTTTACATCTTCCAGTCCATAGTGATCCCTGTCCAATATTTTTTGGGCCCTTTTTAAATCGAACTTATCCTTGGAAAATTCGTCCCAGGGCAGGTCCAAAAACAGATCCAAATAGTTCCGTTGAATGGAATACTCAGCAACCTGGGGATTCATACGCTGCATTTTTGCCAATTCCTTTTCAAAATGCTCTGCAACGGCTTTGCCCCACTTCTTCTTTTTGGCCTTAGTTCGCATCTCATCCACTTCTTCCTCATAAGAAAGCCCACCCAATTCCTCTTGGATAGTTTTCATTTGCTGATGAAGATAGTACTCACGCTGTTGTTGATCCATATCACTTCGCACCTTGGACTGAATATCATTTTTCAGCTCCAACTTCTGCAGCTCTATGTTCATATATTTCAGTGTGGCCAACGCGCGATCCTGCAAACTGGCAATCTCCAACAAATCCTGCTTATCCTTTACACTTAGGTTAAGATTAGAGGAAACGAAATTGATCAAAAAAGAATCGCTTTGTATATTCTTAATGGCAAAAGAAGCCTCACTGGGGATATTGGGATTATCCCTAATAATCTGCAACGACAATTCTTTTATGGTATCTATAATTGCCCTAAATTCCTTGTCTTCACGCGAAGGCCTAACATCGGTCGTTTCCCTTACAGTAGCAGTAATATAAGGCTTTTCAGTAAGCACTTCGGCCACTTCAAATCGCTTTTTACCCTGAATGATTACAGTAGTGTTTCCATCGGGCATTTGTAGCACCCTTAAGATTCTTGCCACAGTTCCCAAGGTATTGATGTCCTTTACCCCTGGATTTTCTGTTTCCTCATCCTTTTGAGCTACCACACCAATAACCTTTGATCCGTTATTGGCATCCTTTATCAATTTAATGGATTTATCCCTTCCGGCTGTTATTGGAATAACAACTCCTGGAAACAAAACGGTATTCCGCAACGGCAATATAGGCAAGGTTTCAGGCAACTTTTCATTGTTAATTTCCTCCTCATCCTCAGGGGTCATCAAGGGTATTAATTCCGCATCCTCATCAATCCCATGTAATGACATGTTGTCAAATTGTATATTTTTTGTTTTAGCCATATTCTAATTTCGGTCATTCTGTCATTAAAAACAGAAAAATAATTTATATTTAATCCTTTGTACACTTCCTTTCCCTATAAAAATCAGGAGGTTGTGGATTCTAACATTTCCTTTTAATACTATTTGGGCAATTCTTATGCCAACAAGGAAAATCTTTTTATAAATAAACTGTAACAATCCCTAAATTACTCCATCTATTAAGCAAACCAATTCCTTTTTGAGCCTAGAAAAGAGACATATTGATGAGTTGATACCGTTGTGCCTGAACGGCAACCGGAACGCGCAACTAGAAATTTACAATCGCTATTACAAGGGAATGTACAATGTTTCCTACAGGATTGTAAAAGACAGTGCCAGTGCCGAGGATGTAATGCAGGAATCGCTTTTAAGTGCACTGACCAAACTCGACCAGTTTAAGGGAGAAGTTTCCTTTGGGGCCTGGCTAAAGCGAATTGTGGTCAACAATAGTATTCATCAATACAGAAAACGATTAAAACGTCAGGAAGTGGATCTTAACAATGTAATGTACAAGGTCGAAGACAATGATGGATATGTCCCAGATAATGGTATGATTGAACTGAAGGCTCAAAAAGTGATTGAAACCATGAAACTGTTAAAAGACAATTACAGAATTTCTTTGACCTTACATTTAATAGAGGGATATGACTACGAAGAAATAGGCGAAATAATGAATTTGAGTTATGCCAATTGCAGAACAATGATTTCAAGGGCCAAGGAAAGCCTAAGACAAAAATTAAATACGGTACACCATGGTAAATGATGACATAGAAAAACTGTTCGGGGAATTAAAGGGCTGCTTTGATATAGAGGAGCCGGTAGATGGGCATAGGCAAAGGTTCTTGGAAAAACTGGAAGCATCGTCGACAGTGGCAAATAAAACCAAAAAGATACGTTGGGGATGGAAACCAATATCCATAGCCGCCGCATTGCTTTTACTGTGCTCAATTGGATTCAATTTCTTTAGCGGATCCCCAAGCGTGCAGCAGCAGGTTTCGGAAATTTCTCCTGAAATCTCCAACACAGAATTTTACTTTGCCAGTGTAATAGAGGAACAGGTGAAAAAAATGCAGGGCAAAAGTACGCCCGAGACACAAAAATTGATCGATGATACCATGACCCAACTCAGGACTTTGGACAGCGATTACAAAAAGATGGTGCAAGACCTATTGGATGGAGGAAATAGCAAAATGATACTTAGTGCCATGATTACCAATTTTCAGACAAGAATAGATCTATTAAATGAAGTACTGGAACAAATTGAAGAAATTAAAAATTTTAAAAACTACAAAAATGAAAATATTACGGCTTAAATACATACTCGCCTTATTATGGCTTATTCCTGCAATATCCTTTTCAAGCAATGAAATGCCCCGAGGGAAGTATACCAAGGAAAAGACCATTAAAAAAGAGTATAGGGTTAATATGGATGCCATATTGAAAATTGATAATAGCTATGGTAATTTAAATATAAGTTCTTGGAACGAAGATAGGGTAACCATAGAGGTCCACATCAAGACCACGGGCGACAATGAAGACAAAGTACAGCGCAAGCTAGATGGAATTATGGTTGATTTTGAGGCCAGCAATAAAATGGTTTCCGCCACCACGGTCTTTAACAAGGAGAAAAATAGCTGGGGATGGAGCTGGGGCAATACCAATAATGTAAATATGCAGGTGAACTATACAGTTAGAGTCCCCATAAAGAACAATGTTAATCTTAGCAACGATTACGGTAGTATTATTTTGGACAGAATAGACGGCCACGCCAAAATTAATTGCGACTATGGCCGATTGGAAATTGGTGAATTGCACGGCAGAAGCAACCAATTAACCTTTGATTATACTTCCAAATCTACCATCGGTTATATAAACAGTGGCAAAATCAACGCGGATTATTCTGGTTTTACCATTGAAAAAGCAGGAAATCTGGATATTAATGCCGACTATACCAATGCCACGATACAGGCCATAGAAGACCTCTCCTATGTTTGCGATTATGGAAATTTGGAAATAGGGGAAGCCAAAAATATTCAAGGCAATGGAGATTATATAAATGTACGTTTAGGGACAATACACGGTAACGTGGATATAAAATCGAGCTACGGATCCGTGAAGATTGATAAAATGGCATCCGACGCCAAAAACCTTCAAATAAACAGCGATTATACCGGCATAAAAATAGGTTATTCACAAGAATATCACTTCAATTTTGAAATTGACACGGAATATGCAGGAGTAAAGGGCAAAGACGATTTCGAAATAAATATAAGCAAGGAAAAATCGAACCAAATATACTATAAAGGCTATCATGGAAGTCAGAGCAATGGCAATCTAATGTCTATAACCAGCAAATACGGTGGAATATCGTTCACTAAAAAATAACTATAAAAAACAGAAAAATGAAACACCTAGCAACCTCTCTTTTTTTACTCCTGTCCCTTAGCTGCATTAGTGCACAGAAAAACAACCGCGGAAACATGACCACCGTGGTAAGGTCCACACCAAGCTATGATCACATCGCTATATCCGGTTCTTTTGATATTGAATTAGTGGATGGCCAAGAAGGTGAAATAACCTTGGAAGGGGAAGAAAATATATTGAACCATATTATTACAGAAGTAAAAGGCAATAAATTGAATATCAGGTTCAAGAAAGGCTTTCCCAATAGAACGTATTGGAAAAAGCAAGTTTCCATAACCATTCCCATAGAGAGTATAAATGGACTGTCATTGTCCGGATCAGGGGATATTGTTGGAAACAAGAGCATAAAAACAGACTATTTTGAAACCTCTATGTCCGGTTCAGGTGATATAGCTCTAATTTTGGAGGCCAATTCCGTAAAAGCCAGCATGTCCGGATCCGGCGACATAACCCTAAGCGGTAATACAAATAATTTAGAAGTATTTATTTCCGGTTCCGGGGATATCAAAGCCTACGACCTAATTGCCGATAATGTTGATGCTACGGTTTCCGGTTCAGCAAATGTGGAGGTAACTGCCAATAAAAGTATCAACGCAAAAGTATCCGGGTCGGGGGATATAGATTATCGCGGGAACCCTGAAAAAATTAGCTCTAAAGTTTCTGGTAGCGGGGACATCACGGAACATTAAAGGGAAGCATTATTCTTCTACCGTTTAAATGACCAAAGGCATAGTTCTTTAGTAGGAACCAACCCAAAATGAAGGGGCGCAAGTGATTTATACACTGTAGTGATCGCAAAACTTACTATTCCCCAACCTTATTTACCCTAGTCAGAAGAAAAGCCCCTACCATAAAGAACAATCCCAGTAAAATAATGGCATATCGCATACTTCCAAAATATTGGGCAGCGAAACCATATAAAAAGGTCCCTATAACAATTCCGATCTTTTCCGCCACATCATAAAAACTGAAAAAAGATGCCGTATCTATAGTTTCAGGGATATATTTGGAATAGGTGGATCGGGAAAGTGCCTGAATCCCCCCCATGACGATTCCGACGCAGCCTGCCGCAATATAAAAATCAATAGGTGTAATCAGAAAATAGGCATAAATACATATCAATACCCACAGCATATTTACCACGATTAGTGTCATAATATTACCAAAGGCCTTGGAAGCCCTAGCTGTAAGTATTGCCCCTGCAATAGCCACAAGCTGAATAAGAAGGATACTAATTATCAATCCCGTTGTTCTTTCGGAATCCGAAGTCCATTGAATCTCTTCCTCCCCGAAATAAGTGGCAATCAGCATCACCGTCTGCACTGCCATACTATAAATAAAAAATGCGGCCAAATATCGCTTCAATTTTATTTGTCCCCCCATCTGCAGCCAAACATTTTTTAACTCCTTAAATCCATTAAGAACTATATGCTGCCTTAGCCCTTCCCTTTTAAACCCCTTGGGAAGAAAATAAAAAGTGTACTGTGAAAAACCTATCCACCAAAGGCCTACGGTTAAAAAAGAATACCTCATAGCCTTAATTTCCGCAATCCCGTAGGTGTCTGTTTCAATCCCAAAGAGATTGGGCTTCATGACCATAGCCAAATTCAACAGCAGTAAAATAACACTGCCTATATATCCCAATGAAAATCCTTTTGCACTAATACGGTCCTGTTGGCGAGGATAAGCAATATCCGGCAAGTAGGAGTTATTAAAGGCAAAACTTACCCAAAACCCCACTAATCCAAAAAAATAACAAACAAGACTGAAATAAATATTCTCTAGGGAAAACCAATATAACCCTAGGCAGGATAATGCCCCCAGGTAACAAAATAATTTCATAAAGAGCTTTTTGTTCCCCAGATAGTCGGCAATACCGGACAAAATTGGGGTTATAACCGCTATAAACAAAAAAGCTGCTGAGGTTACATAGCTTATCAGGGGTGCCCTAGCAATTTCTCCCCCAAAAACAACCACTTTCTCTATTCCTGCCTCACGAAACAAGGCCCCATAAAAAATAGGAAATATTGCCGAAGAAATTACGAGACTATAAACAGAATTCGCCCAATCATAAAATGCCCAAGCGTTTAATAATTTTTTACTGCCCTTAACAGGAAGGATTCTGGTCATAAGCAAAAAAAGCTGCTCCTTTAAGAGCAGCTTCCCAATTGAAATTAATACTTAATATTTTTTTACCTATCACTATTGAAAAGAGGTAACTCCAAATTTAGCAGCTTCTTGTCTTGCCAAAGGCGCCCATTCCGTTAGGTTGGCAATACGGGTTTCATTGGAAGGGTGGGTACTTAAAAACTCCGGTGGTGCACCACCTCCACTATTGGCCTGCATCCTCTTCCAAAGTTCCGCAGCCTCATCTGGGTTATATCCAGCAATGGCCATAATTTGCAAACCTATTCTATCAGCTTCCGTTTCATGACTTCTACTAAAAGGAAGCATTACCCCAACTTGGGAACCAATACCATAAGCTTGGTTGAATATATTTCTTTTCTGCTCGTCCTGTATAACCACATTACCGGCCACAGCACCCAATTGCTGTAAAGTCCCTGCACTCATTCGTTGCGCCCCATGGTCTGCCAAAGCATGGGCTACCTCATGGCCCATGACCACCGCAACCCCGGTTTCTCCATTACATATTGGAAGTATCCCGGTATAAAAAACAATTTTACCCCCCGGCATACACCAGGCATTCACGGTTTCATCATTCACCAAATTATATTCCCACTTGTAATCTTTTAAATAGCCAGGGTACCCGTTGGCAGTTAACCATCGCTCGGCTGCAGCTGCAATGCGTTGACCTGTTTTGGTTATCATTTTTGCATCTTCCGTTCCAGTTATAACCTTATTCTCTCCTAGAAATTCGTCATATTGGGCAAATGCCGTGGGGAAAATTTGACTATTTGGATAAAAATTCAAAACCTTTTGCCCGGTAAAAGGATTGGTCTTACAGGCCGCAACCCCTAAAAAGACCATTATAATTAAAACTATTTTTTTCATCTTAACATTAGATATTTATTCGTAGAAAATTACAAAAAATTTACGCGCCAATAATGTGCAATAAAGTAAAATCCTTACTGATATGAATATTATTGCTTCCGTTTAATTTAACATCCTTTAAATTCACAATCTCATTATCTACCTGTATTTGCTTGATTTTAAAAGGCAATCCATGAAGATTCATCTTTAAAGTTTTATAGGTGGTTACAAAACTGCCGTCCTTAAACTGTTGAATAAGCAGTTCTTTACCTTTTCCTTTTAAATTAAAGTTTCTGAGGCTATACCTACCTTTTTTGTAATCATAACCATCCTGGCCATCCTCATATACAGTTGAAGTTTCCACTCCATTTTTAAAGTACACATCCAAAACCAATTCTTTTATTTCCAGTTCACCAACGTATTGCTGAACCGGGTATTTTGGTATCATGGCCCCTTCCTTAATAAAGATTGGAATTTTGTCCAGACCGGCAACAACCCATTTCTCCATACCGCCAACCACTGCTTCATTTGTCCAATAATTGTACCAAGTTCCTCTGGGCAAATACATTCTTCTACCTTGGGCATTGGGTTCATGAACCGGGCATACCAAGATTTGCTCCCCAAAAATAAATTCATCGGTCCTAAAATGCGTCTGATGATCTTCTTGATCAAAATGCACCAAGGGTTTCAACATGGGCACCCCTTCTTTGGAATACCTGTAGAACATAGTGTACAGGTAAGGTAAAAGTTGATAGCGCAATTCAATAAATTTACGCACAATGTTGGTTACCTCATCATCAAATGACCATGGTTCCTGATCCCCGTGATCTCCACTGGAATGCACCCTACAAAAAGGGTGAAAAACCCCTAATTGGATCCATCTTGCAAACAGCTCTCCATTGGGCTGTTCCGCAAACCCCCCAATATCCGAGCCTACAAACGAATATCCACTCATGCACATACGTTGGGCCTGTACATTCGCTATCCATAAATGTTCCCATGTGGCAACATTATCGCCGGTCCATGTAGAGGAAAACCTTTGGGTCCCTGCAAATGCAGCCCTGGTAATCACAAAAGGTCTCTTTGGATAAACGTACTTTTTAATTCCCTCATAGGTAGCACGGACCATCTGCATTCCATATACATTATGCGCTTTTCTATGGGAGCAAGGATGTCCATCATAATCATGACGGGTATCCAAAGGTGCCGTCTTAGTGGGCACCTCCATAACGGCAGGTTCGTTCATATCGTTCCAAACCGCATGAACGCCTATTTCCGACATCATTTCCTTATAAAGTTCGGCCCACCATTCCCTTACCTTGGGATTGGTAAAATCCGGGAAATTACATTCCCCTGGCCATACCTTGCCTTTCATAAAAGCGCCATCGGCCCGTTTGCAGAAATAATCATTCTCTATGGCCTCCTGATATACCCAATAATCCTTGTCTATCTTTATCCCTGGATCTATCATTACAACCGTCTTGAATCCTTTCTCCTCCAAATCCGAAATCATTTTTTTCGGATTTGGAAAACGTGATTTGTCCCATGTAAAACATCTGAATCCATCCATATAATCGATATCCAGATAAATAGCATCACATGGAATCCTCATTTTCCTAAAATTCTTGGCTATTGACCTAACGTTACTTTCAGGATAGTAGCTCCATTTGGATTGATGGTAACCCATAGCCCACATAGGAGGCAACTCCGGTGTGCCTGTTAAATTCGTATATGCTCTGACCACTTGGCTCATTTGGGGACCGTAAATAAAATAATAATTCATCTCCCCCCCATCTGCCCAAAAGCTGGTTACATTTCGCCGTTCATGCGCAAAATCAAAATTTGTTTTAAAGGTATTGTCAAAGAAAATACCGTAGGATTTATTGTTGTGCAGGCCGATAAAAAAAGGAATTGCCTTGTACAATGGATCTTGGTCCTTTCCATAGGCATATTGATCCGTTACCCAATTACTTACACGTTTCCCTTTAAGGTTGGAATGCGTAGCCTTATCACCCAAACCATAGAAACTCTCGGCATTTTGGGTAATCTTGCTCATTTTTACGGAATTGCCCCCAAACTCATAATTCTCTTCCCAATGAAAACCAAGCTCATCCTCACTAATGATATTGCCCTCTAGATCCGAAATCTGGGTCCTCAGGGTCTTTTTATCTACAAGTACTTTCAGTTTGGCCGAATATACCAAATATTCGGTAGGAGTCTCCTCCACCTTAAGGTGATTAAACCCTACACTTACATCTTCACTGATGGCATATGAAAAATCGGGCTCAAAAATATTTTCGGTAGCGTATCTAAATCTGAATATACTATCCCGCAAAATTGTCATCTCCAAAATGACACCGTTGGCGGTAGTAAAATACAATTTATCCGTGTCCCTATGATAATCAACAATTGTATTGGGATATAAATTGCCTTTGTACTCAAGTTCGGTATTAGTGATCATGGGTGGTTATTTTTGCGAATACAAAAAAAGTACATTCATGCGAATTAAAGAAATGATATGCAGTGCAATTATCCTCAATACTGTTATAATACTTAAAATCACTTAAAAACGACCACTCCAAGAGGTGGAATGCTGATTTCCACGGATTTATCATATCCATGCCAAGCGGTTTTACCAATTTTCAATGTGCCGTTTTTCATTCCGCTACCGCCATATTTTTTGTCATCACTATTGAAAATTTCCTTTAATTGACCAGTTTTAGCAACTCCCATTCTATATTTTTCCCTGGGAACCGGGGTAAAATTACAGGCTACATAGATATTCTTCTTGGGATCTGTTCCTTTTCTAATATAGGTCAAGACGGAATTTTGATGATCTCCATAATCTATCCACTGAAAACCTTCTGGGCTAAATTGTTTCTCATACAGGGCTGGATACTCTTGATATAAGGTGTTCAAGTCCTTCACCAATTTTTGGATTCCACTATGGAAATCATATTGTAAAAGATGCCAGTCCAGACTTTTTTGAAAATTCCATTCGGAAGATTGACCGAATTCCCCGCCCATAAAAATTAAATTGGCACCTGGATGGGTATACATGTATCCAAAAAGCAGCCTCAAGTTGGCAAAACGTTGCCATTCGTCCCCAGGCATCCTATACAATAGGGACTGCTTACCATAAACCACTTCATCATGGGAAAAGGGAAGCATAAAATTCTCCGTAAAGGCATAGGTTGCACTAAAGGTCAAATCGTTTTGATGGTGCTTCCTATAAATGGGTTCCTTTTTAAAATATTCCAAGGTATCATGCATCCATCCCATCATCCATTTCATTCCAAAACCAAGCCCCCCCATGCTTACGGGTTTAGATACCATTGAAAAAGAGGTAGATTCTTCTGCGATCATCTGTATTCCATCAAAATTGGAATAAACAGTTTCATTTAGTTCCCTTATAAAGGAAATAGCCTCTAAATTCTCGTTATTACCGTACATATTGGGCTCCCATTGACCATCATCCCTGGAATAATCCAAATACAACATGGACGCTACCGCATCTACACGTAGGGCATCGGCATGGAATTGATCTAGCCAAAACATGGCATTACTGATCAAAAATGCCCTTACCTCATTTCTACCGTAATTAAATATCAAACTTTTCCAATCGGGATGATACCCCCTTCTTCTATCGGGATGCTCATAAAGGTGTGAGCCATCAAAAAATCCTAAACCATGGGCATCTTCGGGAAAATGCGAAGGCACCCAATCCAATATGACCCCAATTCCATTTTGATGCAATGCATCTACCAATAATTTAAACCCTTCGGGTTTACCAAAACGAGAGGTAGGGGCAAAATAACCGGTTAACTGATATCCCCATGATGGATCATATGGATACTCCATAACGGGCATAAATTCCACATGTGTAAAATTCATCTCCTTCACATAGTTCACCAAATCCTCGGCAAATTCCGCATAGGTCAAATAATCGTTATTGGATTTTCGCTTCCAAGACCCCAAATGCACCTCATAAACAGCATATGGCTTGTCCAGGGCATTTTTTTCCTTTCTGTTCTTCATCCATGTTCCGTCTCCCCATTGGTGCTTATCTTCCCAGACTATAGAGGCGGTCATTGGTGGGTGTTCACAGCTCCTAGCAAATGGATCTGCCTTTTCCGTAACCACCCCGTGATTTGTGGAATGGATAATATATTTATACAAAGTACCCTTCTCCAATTCTGGGACAAATCCCTCCCAGATTCCACTACCATCCCAACGCACATGTAGATGATGATCCGCTTCGTACCAATTATTAAAATCGCCCACCACGGAAACTGACCTTGCGGATGGGGCCCATACAGCAAAATAAGTACCTTTAACTCCATTGACCTCTATAAGATGGGACCCCAACTTTTCGTACAATTTAAAATGTTTACCCGCCTTAAAAAGGTTGATATCAAATTCTGTAAATAAACTATGGGATACTACTTTGGTCATGATTACGTTATTTAGTACACTGTTTGGACTACTTTGGTTCGTAACTTCAATATACGAACAGTAAGATTTAACTAAAACCTAACTTTGCAAGTATAGATATAAAAATTGGAACGCTTTTTGAAACTAGTTAAAAATACAATAACATTTATAGAATTTGATTAAACTCTAAAATAATTATTATGAAAAAAGTTACCTTATTATTCGGCACATTAATAGCTCTATTTATTATCTCTTGTGAAGGTCCTGCAGGACCTCCGGGATTCGATGGTTTTGACGGACAGGACGGACAGGACGGTGAGGATGGCATCCAAGGGCAGGTATTTGAAGTGGACAATGTTGACTTCAACTATGATGCAGGTGGGGACATTTATTCCTACATTATGACATTTTCTGATTTTACCAGTTTCCCAGTTTACGAATCCGATGCAGTTTTGGTATACCGGTATGATGGTTCTGTAGATTATCAAGACAATACAACTGCGGATGCGTGGAGCCTGATACCCCAAAATTTCTTTTTGCCAGAAGGAACCATACAATATACCAATGCACACACGTTCATAGATGTTGAGATTTTTATTGACGGAAATTTCAATCTTGCCAATTTAGATACGGCATTTACTGACAACCAGCTGTTTAGAGTTGTTATACTCCCCAGTGAATTTGCCGCGGCAAAACTGGACAAATCCAATATTAAAGCAGTAATGAGGACTATTGGTGTCGAAGAAAAAGACGTTAAGCGTTTTCAAACGAACTAAAATCACATTATTTTAAATCAAGCCCTTATTTCTTGAAGGAAATAAGGGCTATTTTTATAGTTTAAAACCTCCACTTAAAAATTCTCTTAAGTTATGAAGAAAGGATACCGCCATAATTTCGTCCAATTATAAAAAGTAAAAGAAACTACACTATGAAAAAATTAATATTTGCACTTTGTGTTGTATTTATAGGATGCAAAGGAACTTCTCAGGAAAAAGAGGCATCTAAAATGGATTCCAAGAAAAAAGAGCAGTTCAAAGTCACCAAAACTGAAGCAGCGTGGCGTGAACAGCTTACAGATATGCAGTTCTATGTCCTAAGAAAAGCTGGTACGGAAAACCCAGCGTCCAGTAAATTGCTGAACAACAAACAAAAGGGTGTTTACACCTGTGCTGCCTGTGGAACCGAACTTTTTAAAAGCGACCACAAATTTGATTCCGGCACGGGATGGCCAAGCTTTGATCGAGAAATTAAAGGAAATGTTGCCTATGACGTGGATTACGATCTAGGCTATGCCAGAAAAGAAGAACACTGCGCTACCTGTGGCGGTCATTTAGGCCATGTTTTTAACGATGGCCCAAAAAATACCACGGGCCAGAGGCATTGCATCAACGGTGCAGCACTAAACTTTGTGCCCGAAAAATAGGGACAAGCTTCAATTACATAATTAATTTACTACATTGGGCCGGCCATAACTTTTATAAGGGCCGGCCCTATTTATTCCAATTAATTTAAAAGGGCATCTGTGTGAATTCAGTATGGTTTTGTAACTTTGCCACTTCATAATTTATTTACCAAAAAAAATATAAATGAGCAATTTCGATATTATTGTATTAGGTAGTGGTCCTGGAGGTTATGTAGCCGCAATCAGAGCCTCTCAATTGGGATTTAAGACTGCCATTATAGAAAAAGAAAGTCTTGGTGGCGTATGTTTAAATTGGGGATGTATCCCTACCAAAGCATTATTGAAATCCGCTCAGGTTTTCGAATACTTGCTTCATGCAGCCGATTACGGATTAAAGGCCGAAGGTGTGGACAAGGACTTTAACGCTGTGGTCAAAAGAAGTAGAAACGTAGCGGAAGGAATGAGCAAGGGCGTTCAATTTTTGATGAAAAAAAACAAGATTGAAGTCATTAAAGGTTTTGGAACCCTAAAGCCCGGCAAAAAGGTAAGTGTAAAGTCGGACGATGGCAAAGAGACCGAGTATTCGGCCAATAACATCATTATTGCTACAGGCGCCCGAAGCAGGGAACTACCCAGTTTACCACAGGACGGCAAAAAAATTATAGGCTACCGTGAGGCTATGTCCTTGGACAAACAACCAAAGAAAATGCTCGTAGTGGGCAGTGGTGCCATAGGAATAGAATTTGCCTATTTTTATAACGCCATGGGAACAGAGGTAACCGTTGTAGAATTTTTGCCAAATGTAGTACCGGTAGAGGATGAAGAGGTTTCCAAACAACTGGAGCGCAGTCTTAAAAAGACCGGAATAAAAATTATGACCTCCTCCGAAGTGACCAAGGTAGACACCTCTGGTGATGGAGTTAAGGCAACTGTAAAAACGAGCAAGGGGGAAGAAATCCTTGAGGCCGATATTGTATTGTCTGCAGTGGGCATTAAGACCAATATCGAAAATATTGGTTTGGAAAATGTTGGTATTGCAACGGATAGGGATAAAATTTTGGTAAACGATTATTACCAAACCAATATTCCGGGGTACTTCGCCATTGGCGATGTAACACCGGGTCAAGCCTTGGCCCATGTTGCCTCTGCAGAAGGGATACTTTGCGTAGAGAAAATTGCGGATATGCATGTGGAGCCATTAGATTACGGTAACATTCCCGGATGTACCTATTGCACCCCGGAAATTGCATCTGTTGGACTTACCGAAAAACAGGCCATTGAAAAAGGTTACGAAATTAAAGTGGGCAAATTCCCATTTTCGGCCAGCGGTAAAGCCAGTGCTTCCGGAAACAAGGACGGCTTTGTAAAAGTAATTTTCGATGCCAAATATGGCGAATGGCTAGGATGCCATATGATCGGTGCCGGAGTTACAGATATGATAGCGGAGGCTGTGGTAGCGCGTAAATTGGAAACTACCGGACACGAGATCCTAAAGGCGGTACACCCCCACCCTACCATGAGCGAAGCGGTAATGGAGGCTGTTGCCCATGCCTATGGAGAAGTAATACACATATAAATTAAAGGACTATGTTCCTTTAACAATTTAGACCCGTTAGCTTTAAAACCTGACGGGTCTAATTAAATAATTAGATCACGATCATCACCATCACTGAAAAAGATATGTTAAAAATTTTTAGTCTCACCGCAATTCTCGAAGGTATTTCCTATCTATTACTTTTTGGCATAGGGATGCCTTTAAAATATATGGCCCAAATACCGGAACCCAATATCTATATTGGTTATGCCCATGGATTTCTGTTCATGGCCTATGTAGTCCTGGCAATAGTAGTATGCGTAGAAAAAAAGTGGGATCTAAAAATGTTCGCCATCCTTTTTATTGCTTCCCTTGTCCCTTTTGGCACTTTTTATATAGACAAAAAGTATTTAAAGCCACAACTGACTTAGGCAGTAGTCAGCACACAGTTTTCTGTAAACATATTCAGTAGGCAGTTTTCTGAATATCCCTGATTAGAAGTTGTCCGTTTACTGTTCACTACATACGGTTCATTATAAAAAATGAGGTCTCTACTGCTCGACCGGACAATTGAGGCTTTTTGAATGAACTTCCTTGAACTATTGTTAAAATATTGAATAAGACTTGGATAGCTATTCTTTATATTTATACAATCAGCAACCTTACTCTTTATTTAAAAAGCTTTGTATGGCCAGGTCATAACTTTTAAGCCCAAAGCCCAAAATTACACCTTTGGCTGCAGGGGAAATATAGGAGGTATGCCTAAACTCCTCGCGCCCAAAAGTATTGCTTATATGAACTTCCACAACAGGAGTGGTTATTCCCTTTATGGCATCGCCAATACCAATGGAGGTGTGGGTATAGGCACCGGCATTCAAAATAATGCCCTCATATCCCTCGAAACCACAATCGTGCAGTTTATTAATGATTTCCCCCTCTATATTGGACTGGTAATATTCCAATTGCACCTCCTTAAACTTGAACTGCAGGTTGGCAAAATACTCCTCAAAAGTTGTTTTTCCGTAAACCTCTGGCTCCCGTTTGCCCAAAAGGTTAAGGTTTGGTCCGTTGATAATAATAATCTTCATGGGATAAATGTATGAAAATGTAATTCATAAAAAAAGAGGGGCATGGAGTATTAATCACTCCGCAAAAAAGTATTTCATTTAAGGCGGTTTTTATCACCATCAAACAGTAATCGCCAATACAAGCCTAAGGAAAGATCAAATATTAATCGGTTGAAACAATAGTTCATGTACCTAAACTATTTCAACCCAAAAAAGTCCATTATATTTAACCTATGAAATGGAATCGAGCCCTTCAGGATTTTCAACATTACTTAAATTTGGAACGAGGTCTATCCAAAAATTCCATTAGCAACTACGTCTTGGATGTTGAGAAATTAATTTTGTTCCTTGAATCCCATGAAATAGTGGAAACGCCGATAAATATTGACAAAAACACCATTCAACAATTTATTTATGAACTGGCACAAAAGGTAAACCCAAGGTCACAGGCAAGGGTAATATCCGGCTTAAAAAGTTTTTTCAATTATCTGGTCTTCGAGGATTATCGGCAAGACAATCCTATGGAGTTGATAGAATCCCCTAAAGTTGGTCGCAAACTCCCCGATACCCTTTCGGAGGAAGAAATAAATGCCCTTATTGCCGCAATAGACCTTTCCAAACCGGAAGGCGAACGCAATAGGGCCATTCTGGAAACACTTTATGGCTGCGGACTTAGGGTTTCGGAATTATTGGACTTAAAACTATCTGACCTTTATTTTGAGGAAGATTTTATAAAGGTTACCGGTAAAGGTGACAAGCAACGCTTTGTGCCCATTAGCGAAATCAATAAGAAATATATAAATATCTATAGAAAGGAAATACGTGTACATATGGCAATTAAAAAGGGGTTTGAAGACATCCTATTTTTGAACCGACGGGGGAGACGGTTGACCCGAGCCATGATATTTACCATTATAAAACAACTTGCCTTGGAAATAGGACTGCATAAAAGCATTAGCCCACACACTTTTCGGCACTCCTTTGCCACCCATTTATTGCAGAATGGAGCAGATCTAAGGGCCATTCAACAAATGCTCGGCCATGAGAGCATTACCACAACCGAAGTTTATATGCATGTAGACCGTACACATTTGACAGAAGTAATGAACAAGTACCATCCAAGAAAAAAGGATACGTCCAACTAAATTAATGTATTGCATTAGGAAATTTCCTAATCCTTAAAGGCACTATAATTTCTATTGAAGGGTCTAATGATCAATCGGGCCTCCCTATCAAACCGAACATAATTGTACACCCAGTTCACGAAGACCACCATTCTGTTTCTAAACCCGATAAGAAAGAAAAGATGAACAAACATCCATACAAACCAAGCAAATACTCCTTGAAACCTAATATTCTTCATATCCACTACTGCCTTGTTCCTACCAACGGTGGCCATACTTCCCTTATTCCTGTAAACGAAGGGCTCTAAGGGCCTTCCTTCCAACAATCGCACTAGGTTTTCCCCTAAATTCCTTCCCTGCTGCATGGCCGGCTGAGCCATCATGGGGTGCCCCTTGGGCGTGTCCTTTGTCTGCATACAGGCCACATCTCCCACGGCATAAATATTGTTATGCCCTTTAACCTTATTAAATTCATCTACCGGAATCCTGCTTCCTCCAACCAATAGATCTTTGGCGTTCAAGCCTTTAATCTCAACACCTTTAACACCAGCTGCCCAAACTAGGGTTGCTGTTTCAAAATAAACATCCACATCCGTACTAACTGTTTTACCGTCATAACCGGTTACCCTGGTATTTTTCCAAATTTGTACCCCTAGGCCCTCCAAAAAATCCTCGGCTTTTTGGGAAGCTTTTTCACTCATTTCCTTAAGAATACGATCGCCGGACTGGATAAGGTGAATTTGTACCCGTCTAGTATCAAGATCTGGATAGTCCTTAGGCAAAATCCCCTTTTTTATTTCAGCTAAGGCACCGGCCAATTCTACCCCCGTAGGTCCCGCCCCTACAATAACAAAATTCATAAGGGCATCCCTTTCATGATACTGATCGGTGAGAAGTGCCTGCTCAAAATTTTCAAGTATTAAACTTCTTAGATTTAAGGACTGGGGTATGGTTTTCATGGCCATACTATTAATTTCTATCTCCCTATTGCCGTAATAATTTGTTTCAGATCCAGTGGCAATCACCAAATAGTCATAATCCAAATCACCTATATCGGTCACAATGGTATTTTCCTCGGTTCTTATTTCTTTAACATTGGCAAGCCTAAAGAAAAAATTGCTGTAACCCTTTAAAACTTTCCGTATGGGATATGCAATGGAATCGGGCTCCAGCCCCCCCGTAGATACTTGATAAAGCAATGGTTGAAAAGTATGGTAATTATGCTTATCCAGAAGTACTACCTGAACTTCTTTATTTTTCAATCCTTTGGCAATGGAAATACCTGCAAAACCACCACCTATAATAACAATTCTTGGAAAACTAGTCTTAGGAATATTCATACTTGTAAATATGTGTAAATTTAAACATTCGCAAACTAATCAAGCAGAAGAATCTTAGTTTTGAAAACATTTAAGTTCACCACAAATAAAATAGGTAACAACTTTATTAACTTCAACTATAATATCTTAGTATTTGGATGGATGAAATAGGAGTATTAAAAGAAAAATACCCGATAAAATTTAAATTTTCGATTTAATGAAATTATTTCTGTATTGCCGTTGTAACAAAACAAAATATATTGCTACTAATCATTAACTAACTGCTACAACCGAGTGACCAAAGATTTGGAACATCAATTCGTTACGGAATTAGAGTGCAATCAGAATATTGTACACAAGGTCTGTACATTGTACACCAATGATAGGGACTCGCATAACGATTTATTTCAGGAAATAACGATTCAATTATGGAAGGCCTATCCAAAGTTCAGGGGAGAATCCAAATTTAGTACGTGGATGTACAGGGTTGCCCTGAATACCGCCATAACGCTATATAGAAAATCGAAAAGAAGTATTCCGACCCAAGATTATGAATCGGTGATTTTTAAAATATCAGCGGATGAATACGACCCTACGGAAGAACAACAACTAAAATTGATGTACAATGCGGTAAGGCAATTGGGGGATATAGACAAAGCATTGGTCTTTCTTTATTTGGAAGACAAAGATTATAGGGAAATTGCGGAAACCCTGGGTATAACGGAGGTAAATGCCCGCGTGAAAATGAACAGAATAAAAAACAAGTTAAGAACCATATTAAATCCCTAGGCATATGATGGATGAATTGGAATTATTAAAAAGGGATTGGCAAAAGAATGACAAACAATTGCCTAAACTGTCCTTTGATGAAATCTACAATATGATATGGAAGAAATCCTCTTCCATCGTCAAATGGATATTCTTTATAAGTATTATTGAATTTTTAGTGCCCCACTTGTTGTATTTCATCCCATCCATGTCCAAAAATTTGGCGGTGTGGAAAGATCTGGGCTTAGGAAATTTCTTGTTGTTTTCCAACGTGGTCCAATATTCTGTGGTACTGTTTTTCATCTTCCAATTTTACAAAAGATACAAGGAAATATCCTCCTTGGACAATGCCAAGCAACTGTTATCCAATATCTTAAAAACCAGAAAGACCGTAAAATATTATGTTATTTTTTGTTTGTCCCTGATATTCCTATCCTTTTTGGTGATGGCCACTGGAATATATTTAAACGAAGATCCCATGGCCGCCATGGGCTATAACTATGAACCCGAAAATATTACCCCGGAAAAATTAAAGACCACCTTGATCGCCACTGTGGTTGTAGTGGGGATTGTTGTTACTTTGGTGATGGGATGTATTTATTTTTTACTCTATGGAATACTCCTAAAAAAACTTAACAAAAACTACAAGGAGCTCAGGGAAATGGATATTTAAACCCGGAATTTCCGTTTTTTGTTTTCTTCCTCGTAGGCCATTAACTCACTTTTGGGTATTACCTTCAAGAAAGACGGATGCTGCTCAATGGCATATTCCAATTTTTCAATAATGGAATCGAAAGACTCATTCTCATAATCAATATCCAATGGTTCCTTGATTACCATAGACTGTAGAATACCCTTCTTTTTAATGCGCAGTCCTTTTTTATCAAAAGATCTTCTAAAACCGTCTATAACTACAGGGACCACCACGGGCCTGTATTTTTTTATAATATGGGATGTTCCTTTTCTTAGCGGTTTCCAGGGGGTTGTGGTTCCTTGGGGAAAGGTAATTACCCAACCATCATTGAGAGCAGTACCAATATTAGATATATCACTAAATTTAACCTTCCGATTAACATCCTGACCTTCGGACCGCCAGGTCCGCTCTACACTTATAGAACCTGCGTATGCCAAGATTTTTGTCAACAGACTCTTCTTCATGGTTTCTGCCGCCGCCACGTAATACATATTCAATTTGGGCTGCCATATGTACCCTAAATTTTTAATAGAGTCTTCCCGACCGCTTAAACTGGCATTGAATACGTGGAACATGGCTACCACATCGGCAAAATAGGTCTGATGGTTACTTACAAAAAGAACATTTTGTGGAGGCAGTTTTCTAATAATATCGGACCCCTCAATTTCAATAGTATTAAATCCCCTATATCTTTTGTGTGTTATAACGGCCAGAATACGAATAAGCCACTTCTTTAAAAACAAATTATGTCCAAACGGATTTTTCTTAAACAGGCCCATATATTTTTTTGTTAACATTCAAAATTACAAAATAAGTACCTTATAACACTTGTTTAAACAATTCCTTGATTTCACTTAACATCATTGCCGTTGCCCCCCAAACCGTATAACCATTTAATTTAAAGGCCGGTACCTCTACATTCTGGGCATAGGATGTATTTAAAATTTGATGAAATATTTTCTTATCATCCATAAAATCGTACAAAGGAACCTCAACAATGGCTGCCACTTCATCTGCCTGTCGTAAAAACGGTTTCTCCTTTTTATATAGCCCAAGGTAGGGCGTAACCTCAATATTGCTAGGAGGAATATAAATTTCACTCATGGATCGGATTACCGTAATCTGCTCCCGAACTGCCCCCACCTCTTCCTGTGTTTCACGCAAGGCAGTATCCAACAAATTTAGGTCTATCTTTTCTACCTTACCACCAGGCAATGCTATCTGATTGCTATGTATGCCCTTATAGGTATTTCTTAATATCAGCAGAAGGTTGGTCTGGTAGTCCAAATTAGGGTAAAAAAGCGCCATTACTGCAGCCTGCCTAGGATTTTTCTTTTCGATTTTACCGGACTCCAACTCCTTTATCCTGAACATTGGGGCCATTTTATAATGCGAAGCACTCCCAGGAAGTTCTAGATTTTCTATTTTTGATATTCTGTTGGAAAAATCGTCAAAATGCACGAATTCTATTTTTTGTAATTTTCAGCAAATTAATTAAAAAACATCCAACCCCTTAGGCCATATTGATCATTTAACACTCATTTAAAAAATAATACATATTACATGACACTTAAAGAGATTTCACTTTTTGCAATATTGTTTATTTTCCTTTTTGGGAGCTGCAAAGATCAGCCTACCAACAAAGAAAACAAGCTCCCCCAAAACAATATCAAAAAAGATAGCCTTGTTCCCGAAGTGCCACCAACAGTAGAGGAAGAAGAACAAGAAGAAGAAAAAGCCTTTGAGCTCACGGAGGATAATGCCATTGAGTTTTTCTTCAATTATAGCAAAACCTTAAAAGAGAACAAGGTAAAACTTACCACTAGCCTAGGGGACATTACTATTGAGTTGTTCGATAACGTTCCCTATCACAAAGCCAACTTTATCTACCTTACCAAAATGGGGTATTTTAATAACACCTATTTCCATAGAGTGGTCAAAAACTTTATAATTCAGGGAGGCAATGCCGATAATGTGGAAACTGCGGAAAAAAGGTCAAAAATAGGCCGATATCTTTTACCTCCGGATACAAGAAAAGGACACAAACACCATAGGGGAGTTATTTCCATGCCCAGTAGTGAAATTAACAACCCCCATAAATTGGCCTCTCCCTACGAATTTTTTATAGTGGTTACTAAGCCCGGTTCCTATCATTTAGACGGTGGATACACCCCTTTTGGACAGGTGATAGACGGCATGGATGTGGTAGATGACATAAACAGCCAACCTGTGGACAATGGGGATTGGCCTTCCCAAAACATATATATTTTAAAAGCGGAGGCTTTTTAATTGGGAATAAATAATTTGGAATGGGCAGAAAGCAAGTAGTCCCATTACCAGCACCCACCTAAACCCTAAGCTTAACTACAACTATCCTTCCTTGGGACTGCGGTATATACTTGGAAGGGATATTTTAAATTTAACCGCAACTAACCGGATACTTATTACTATTAAAATGGTTGCCACATAAGCATACGCATCGTCATAAGGTAACTTTCGTAAAAGAAAAAAGCCAACACCTCCCATTATACAGGCCGTAGCATAAATTTCCTTCCTAAATATTACCGGAATTTCATTGCATAATATATCCCGTATTACCCCTCCAAAACAAGCGGTTATAGTACCAAGGGCAATACACATAACAGGAGGCAAGCCCGACTGAAGTCCATGTGAAATTCCAACCATGGTGTACAGACCAATACCAATAGTATCAAAAAGGAACAGTGACCTGCGTACATATTTCAATTGATTCCTAAAAATTATAGCAAAAACAACGGTTCCGGCAATAACATAAACATAGGTGGGTTCCTGCATCCATAGTACCGGAGTATTGCCAATTAACAAATCCCTTAAAGTACCTCCCCCTGTTGCCGTTACAAAGGCTATAATAAAGACTCCGAAAAGATCCAGCTTTTTGTCTATAGCCACCAAAACACCGGAAATAGCAAAGGAAATTATTCCTAAAATATCAATTACAAAATAGAGCATGGGCTATGATTTTTGGGTATAAAAATTATAATCTTTTAAAACTGTATCAATATATTGAACGTCATAGAGTTCGGAATTGGAATTTAAAAGACTTTCCACCTTGTCTCTCAAGGCCTTCAAAGTCCTATAATCTTGACTATTTTTGGCAATTTGATAGGTTTCCTTTATGAGATGAACATCCTTATCCGTCAATAAAGTTACATTGGTAAACTTAGGCGCATAGGTTTCCTCTACCTCTTCCAAAATGGTATGTGAAATTTTAACTGTGTTTTTTGTACTAATGACCACGGTACCGGCAGCAGCATCCCCCAATCGTTGTTTTTTATCCGTAAATAAAATAGTCAATAGTCCCACAGATCCAAAGAAAAGCCAAATATCTACAAAACGGAGCATCCATCTAACCAATAAATTGGACCAATGCACAGGTGAGCCATCCAATCTTACTACCCTGATTTTCATAAGCATTTTCCCCACCGTTTGCCCATTGAACAGACTGTGCATAATTAAGCTATAAAACATGGCCGGAAGAAAAATAAGGCCTACCAATCCAATCTGTGTCCAACTATCATCAAACACATATCCTATAGCCCTTCCTACCAACTGCACCAGTACGGCGTAGAGGTATAGAATAAATCCGTCGATTAAAAAAGCTACTATCCTTTCACCAACACCAACAATTTTATAATCTAGGTTTACATTTTGCGTTGTATTGATTTGAAGTTTGGACATATTAGTACTATTTTTATTTCTTAAAGGATTATCCCGGTATGCGCGAGGCAGCTTTTGTGAGGCAAAATAAAGAAAAATGGATAGCATTTGAAAAGGCTATCAACTATAATGCCCACATTAGCCCGGATGAACTTGCCAATGGTTATATTCAATTGACCAACGACCTTGCCTACGCACAGACTTATTACGCGGAAAGCAAGACATTGTTGTACCTAAATTCCTTGGCATCCCAAGCACACCAAAAAATATATAAAAACAAAAAGGAGAACCGGAATAGAATCTTGGATTTTTGGAAAACGGAATTCCCACTTTTCTTTAGGCAATATCACAAGACCTTGGGAATAGCCTTCCTTATCTTTATAATTGCCAGTGGTATAGGAAGTATTTCTGTGATAAACGATGATACCTTTGTGAGGTTAATTTTAGGTGATGCCTATGTTAATGAGACTCTCAACAATATTGCCCATGGAGACCCTACGGCCATATACAAAGGGGGTAGTGAAATTGGCACCTTTTTAGGGATTACCATTAACAATATTAAAGTAGCCTTTATGGCATTTTCCTTTGGCGTAATCACCAGTATTGGTACGGCCTACATTCTGTTCAGCAATGGCGTAATGCTAGGGGCTTTCATTACTTTTTTTTATACACAGGACGTCTTTTATCAGGCAAACAAGCAGATTTGGCTGCACGGGACCATAGAGATTTCGGTGATCATCATTGCAGGTTGTGCCGGGTTGATCATGGGCAATAGCATTCTTTTTCCCAAAACCTATTCTAGGCGGATCTCTTTTATGAAAGGTGCCAAGGACGGATTGAAAGTAGTGGTCAGCACCATTCCCTTTTTTATAATTGCCGGTTTTATAGAAGGGTTTATTACCCGCTATTCCAATATGCCACCTTGGTTGGCGTTCTCAATTATTGGCTTTTCTTTATTGCTTATACTTTTTTATTATATCATTTATCCCATTTTATTAAACCAATCCTATGCAAATCAAAAACCAGGAAAAATTTATAGAACTAAGGGTAGATAGGGACTTTGGGGATATCATTAATGTGTACTTCGAATTCTTTAAACAAAACCTTAAAAAATTCACCAACGTTTTCCTAAGCTATAATGGTATTTTTCTGATAGGTCTATTGATCGTTAGTTATTTGCTGGTATCCGGGATGATCGGCCTTTTTACCGACAACCAGAACACAGGAATAAATACGTTGGGTTCTGATAGTGAAAGTTATTTAATGTATCTCATATTTGGAGGAATTTTATTCTTCATTATTTTCCTAATGGTGGCTGCTTTAAACTATAGCCTTAGCACATCATATATGATAAAATACGAAGAACGCAAAGGACTGAATTTTGATAAAACCGATGTCTGGGAAGAAGTGAAAAATAATTTGGGAAACATTATTATTTTTATTTCAATACTGATAGTACTCTTTTTGGGCCTAATGATCGCAGCCGTTATACTAACCTTTATACCTCTGGCAGGAATGATAGCGCAATATATAATCCAATACTTCGTAATGGCTTGGATTGGAGTGTCTTTTTTTGTTATGCTGAAAGAAAAAAGAGGTGTTATGGATGCCCTTGGGGAAGGTTGGAATTTGGTGGCCAAGAACTTTTGGAGATCGGTGGGAGTGAATTTTATCCTGGGATTCTTAATTGGTCTTTTGTTTATGGTCGTTATTATGATACCAGGGATCCTTATAGGGCTTTACACTTTTCATGTGGTGCAAAATGATGTTGATCTAGGCGCTTCCATAGTACCTACCATCATTTATACTTTAGGAACATGCCTTTTACTTATTATAGCCGTTTATTCACAATGTTTATCACAATTCGTAAATGGACTATTGTACTTTTCCCTTCATGAAAAAACCTATAATTTAAATTCTAGAAGCAAAATAGACCAAATAGGACTTAAAGACCAGTGATAAGATTAGCGGCTAACATGTATTGTTTTTTTGTCCTATTCTCCGGCTTGGCCCAAGGGGAAAAAGATTCCGTTGCCTTAACCCAAGATACCAACAGTACATTGATATTGCGAACATTGGAAGAAAATTTAGCACAAAAATATCAAGGAAAAGAATTTAACTATGATATCAAGGACGGGGAGTCACAAAATATACTGGCCCGTTTTCTAAATTGGCTAATGAACGGTCTTAGGGATGTTTTTGGTATTGATCTTCCCCCAGGGATTACCAAAATATTGGAATACATCATATATGCCCTTATGGGAGCGTTGGCCATATACCTACTTGTTAGGTTCCTGACCGGAGAAAATGCCTCTGCCATATTTAGAAAAAAGGAGGCTTCAATTATTAATCTAAACTTGGCAGAGGAACATATAGAAAACTTGGATCTGGATGCTTTGATACGTGATGCCATACAGCAAAAAGATTACCGATTGGCCATACGCTATCAATACCTCAAAGTATTAAAAACACTATCCCAACATCAGATCATTGAATGGCATTATAAAAAAACCAATCAGGATTACGAAAAGGAAATAGAGGCCCCTAAAATAAAACTGCTCTTTAAAGATGTTTCCTATTTGTACGATCATATTTGGTACGGGGAACAGGAGATAGACGATCTAAAATATCAGGCTGCCGAGATAAAATTCATCAACATAAACAATATAGGTGCCCATGGATAAACGTTCCAAATTAATCCTAGGGCTATTTCTTGCTGTACTTATTGGTATTATAGTGACTGAAATTGTGCGCCCCAAGCCCTTGAACTGGAGACCATCCTATACGTCTTCGGACAAAATTCCTTTTGGGTGCTATGTATTGTTCAATGAACTTCCCAATCTATTTCCAGGACAAAAAATACATACTACAAACGAAAGTTTGTACAATACCTTGGTGGCAAGGGATACCAGAAGTACCTCCAACTATTTATTGATCAATGATTTTCTGGATCTGGACAAACAGGAGTCCAATCAATTACTTCAATACGTGCATGAAGGCAATGATAGCTTTATTGCTGCCTCCAACTTTGGTTCCTACCTTTCGGACACCCTGAATATTGAAGTAGAAACCCAATACTCGGTAAAGGAGGATACGGTGCTGATCCAGCTGACCAACAATTCATTTTCCGAACAAAACTATTCCTTGACAAGGGGAATTTACAGAACTTATTTCTCTTCTGTAGACACTTTAAACACTACCGTCCTAGGCCATATTTCTTATGATTTCGAAAAAGGGATTATTCCTTCGGGATCCAATAAAAAAACCAAAAGCCCCAATTTTGTGAAGGTAAAATTTGGCAAGGGCAATTTTTATTTGAATACCACCCCACAGACGTTTACCAACTACTATATGTTGAAGGGCAATAAAGACTATGTGGCCAATGCCTTTTCCTATTTAAATGATATGGATCTATACTGGGACAACTACAAAAAATCTGGCCGGATAGTAATAGATTCCCCTATGCGTTTTGTACTTAACCAAGTTTCCTTAAAGTGGGCCTATTATTTGAGTATGTTTGGACTAATTATTTTCATAATATTTAAGGCCAAGCGGGAACAGCGCATTATTCCGGTAATTAAACCTTTGGAGAATTCAACCATTGAATTTGCCAAAGCAGTAGGTGGGCTTTATTACGAGCACAGGGATTATACGGATCTTATCTCTAAAAAAATCAACTTTTTTCTAGAGAATTTAAGAACTAATTACCACCTTAATACCGCAACGATCAACGAGAAAACTGCGACCTTGCTAGCAGCCAGGTCTGGCAAACCACTGTCGGAAGCCCAAGACATTTTAGATACAATAGTACATCTTAAAAATAAAAGGTCCCATAACGAGCAGGATGTTATTCAACTGAACAAAAAATTAAATCAATTTAAAAAATAATACATGGAAGAGAGTCGGCAAGAGGAAGACAACAAGCCTTTCGAATTTAAAAATAGAATAGACCTTGGTCAGCTGCAATCATCGGTGGCACAGATAAAATCGGAATTGGGGAGAGTGATCATAGGGCAACAGGACATGATCGAACTACTGATTATTTCTATCCTTGCCAATGGCCATTCACTAATTGAAGGCGTACCGGGGATAGCTAAAACGGTTACGGCAAAACTCTTGGCCAAAACCATGAATGTCGACTTTAGCAGAATACAATTCACCCCAGATCTAATGCCCAGCGACATTTTGGGCACTTCCATTTTTAATGTAAAGACCTCAGAGTTCGAGTTTAAAAAAGGACCTTTATTTTCCAATATTATTTTGATAGATGAAATAAACCGTGCTCCGGCCAAGACGCAAGCAGCCTTGTTTGAAGCCATGGCCGAACGGCAAATTACCATGGATGGACATACTTATGAAATGGCACCTCCATTTTTGGTATTTGCCACCCAAAATCCTATTGAACAGGAAGGTACCTACCGACTTCCGGAAGCACAATTGGACCGGTTCCTTTTTAAAATTAAAGTGATCTATCCGTCCTTGGAAGAAGAGATAGCGATTTTGGAAAGTAAACATCATCAAAGAAATAAAAACTTGGAAAGCTTGGTAAGCTCGGTACTCAACGCGAATCAAATAGCCCATTATCAGGAGACCATAAAGGAAATCATAATAGAAGATAATCTAATGAAATACATTGCCGGTATAGTCCACAATACGCGTAGCAATGCCAATTTATATCTGGGAGCCTCTCCCAGGGCATCTATAGCCATAATGGACGCTTCCAAAGCACTGGCAGCTATCAACGGACGTGATTTTGTAACCCCTGATGATATTAAAAAAGTGGCACCCCCGATTCTAGGGCACAGGGTCATTCTGACCCCGGAAAGGGAAATGGAAGGCTTTACGCCGGATAAAGTGATAACACAGATTATGGAGACCATTGAAATCCCGAGATAATGGACCAAACCTCTCAGCATAAAAATATAGCATAGCTCGTATAACAAATGAAAAAAATCCTAGGCAACATGTATCTACAAAAGCGATTTTTTATCGTATTGACAAGCTTGGTTGTAGGTTTTCTGCTATCCTATATGGTCCCGGATATACTAGGCGTGATAAAGATGTTTTTCTATGCCTTTGCCTTAATTTTTTTGGTTGATATTATTTTAATCTTCGCCTCCAAGGGCCGAATAAAAGGCTGTCGTTCGGTTCCCGAAAAACTTAGCAATGGGGACGAAAACGAAATAAAAATAAACGTATCCAATTCATATTTGTTCCCGGCCGGATTGAAAATACTGGATGAAATTCCCCATCAATTTCAAAAGCGGGATTTTGGTATTTCCACTACCCTAGGGAAAGGAAAGGAAAAGATGTTCAAATATTACCTGCGACCTACGGAAAGAGGGGTATATTCCTTTGGGAATTTAAACGTCTTTGCCAACTCCCCTATTGGTTTCATCTCCCAAAAGTACACCTTCGGCAATGAACAAGAAGTCCCTGTGTACCCTTCCTTCCTACAATTGCGAAAATATGGCCTTATGGCATTTAGCAATAAACTCTTTGAATATGGTCTTAAAAAAATTCGCCGTATTGGCCACACCATGGAGTTCGAGCAAATCAAGGATTATGTTCTGGGGGATGATATCCGGAACATTAACTGGAAGGCAACGGCAAAAAAAGGAGGACTGATGGTTAACCAGTACCAGGATGAAAAGTCGCAGCCTATTTACTCCGTTATAGACAAGGGCAGGGTCATGAAAATGCCCTTTGACGGACTAAGCTTATTGGATTATGCCATTAACGCTACTTTGGTCATTTCCCATATTGCCCTTAAAAAGCAGGATAAAGCCGGTATGTTCGCCTTTGGCAAGACGATTGAAAACCGTATTGTTGCTGAAAGACGAAGCTCCCAAATGAACCTTATTTTGGAAACACTTTACAATTTGGAAACTAATTTTGTAGAAAGTGATTACAGTCGATTATACGCCGATATAAAACGAAATATCAACCATAGGAGCCTACTTCTGCTCTATACCAATTTTGAAACTCTGGATGCCCTTCAGCGGCAACTTCCCTACCTTCAAGCTATTGCCAAGCAACATTTATTAGTGGTCATATTCTTTGAAAACACCGAATTGACCAAATTTACGGAAGAAAAAGCTGATAATATCCAACAGATATTTGAAAAGACCATAGCTGAAAAGTTCATTTATGAGAAGAAGCTTATCGTTAACGAATTAAGGAAATACGGTATTCAGACTATTCTGACAAAACCTGAGCAGCTGACTTTAAACACTATCAACAAATATTTGGAAATAAAAGCGAGGGGACTAATTTAGAAATTTAAAATAAATTAATGCATCCGGTTGTCCGTTTCCTGGTCGGAAAAAGTCACATTATGTTGGGTCAAGTCAAACATCATCTCCCTTCTCCTTCTTTGCTTCTTCTCAGAAAATATATCAATAGTAATTCCTATGGACACTCCTCCCAATACGGTTGCAGCAAGATCCCTATTGTCCCAACCCCCGTATTTATGTTCATCATAGGCTTCTTTGGCCAGGCCTGCCAACAAACTCGAAGTAACGGCACCCGCAATTCTCCAATAGCGATTTCCTCCAGAAAGACGATCCCCTATATCGGCCCCAATAGCCCCACTTAGAGAACCAGCAACAAAATGTTTGGCCTTATCCTGTTCCAGTTGTGCCTTTAATGGCCATGCGCATAGAAAAATGACAATGCCTGTGATAATAGTTTTCATGAGCCACAAAGATACTAATGCCCATATAAATTCTCTTTATTTTACAGCTTTATAAAATTATGTATCTTGTCTAAATGTTATAAACACCATAAAAATGAAAACCAACTATACCCGTATATTTTCAGGCAATTTTATTTTGGCACAGACCATAGTAAATCAACTTAGGGAAATTGGCGTAGTACCAGTGTTAAAGGACGATTCAGAATCTGGAAGATTGGCGGGTTTTGGGTCTGCCATTCAAGGGAACCAAGAAGTATATGTTCACGCCGATGAGTTGGAAAAAGCACAAAAGATTGTCCAAACTATTATCAATATATAAAAAAGGATTTGGCCATAAGATGGTCCTTAAAAAATTCTTGACCAAATAGTTCCTACATCAGGATGAATACCAGTTTGCAATATAAAGTCCTTGACCCTTTGCAGCACAAACCAAAATTATTCTAGTATAACTCCCTAGAATTCACTACCTTTAATTAAGAAAAATAATAGTTTTTCTCTCTCCCCTATAAGTTAGTGACCATAAGTTTTCCCCACTTATTTTAGCTGTTGCCTCTAAAAATTAAAGCAATTTATTTTCAAACGGAGGTTGGCCTATTGAAGTAGCTTGGAAATCCATCTACGAATTAAACATCAACATATAATTTCAATGTCATGAGAACAAAAT
The DNA here is from genome assembly GCF_023015905.1 of Arenibacter sp. F20364. Lineage (GTDB taxonomy): Bacteria > Bacteroidota > Bacteroidia > Flavobacteriales > Flavobacteriaceae > Arenibacter. The sequence continues at coordinate 223,950 of NZ_JALKBD010000001.1, forward strand.
TGAGTCTTGCTATATTGACCGTAATTCTTTTGTCCCTAGTCTATTATTTTACACCACAACCCTCCCCTAAGGTGTTGGAGGTAACTCAGGAAGCCAGTTTTTACGCTATGAAATGTACCGTTGCCAAATACCTATTGAGCAATGTAGATACCACCCAACAAATTGCACCCTTATTTGAGAATCTTGGCAATTTACATTTCGGTATTAGCACAAAAGACCAAAAGGCCCAGACTTATTTTAATCAGGGTGTAAAACTTACCTATGCATTCAATCATGCAGAAGCCCACCGCTCGTTTATGGAAGCATCCCGATTAGATCCCACTGCGGCAATGACCTACTGGGGGCAGGCCTACACCTTGGGCCCCAACATAAATGACCCCATGCCGGATGACGAGCGCAGAAAAAAATCTTTTGAAGCAATTATAAAAGCCAATAACTTGTCCCAAAGCGCTTCTCCCAAAGAAAAAGTTTTAATAGAGGCGCTGTCCCATAGATACAGTAGTGATTTAACCAAAGAAATTTCAGAATTAAACATGGACTATATGAACGCCATGGAAAAGGTAGCGGATAAATTTCCGGACGATGCCAATATACAAACCTTATATGCCGCTGCAGTAATGAATACTACGCCATGGAATTATTGGGACAATGAAGGTAACCCAGCTCCAAATACCTTAAAGGGCAAAGCTGCCCTGGAGAAGGCCATGGCGTTAAATCCAGACCATCCCGGTGCGCATCATTACTATATTCATATGGTTGAACTTCCCAAACCAGACCTAGCGGTTTCCAGTGCTGATAAGCTTGGGGCTCTTATGCCGGCTGCCGGCCATATTGTACATATGCCTTCCCATATCTATATAAGGGTTGGCCGGTACGAGGATGCCGTAAAGGTTAACCAGGCCGCTATATTGGCAGATGAGGACTATATTTCCCAATGCTATTCCCAAGGTATGTATCCTTTGGGATACTACCCGCACAATCTGCACTTTCTATGGTCTGCCTCTACCCTCTTGGGCAATAGTGATCTGGCCATTGAAGCCGCTAAAAAAACGGCGGAAAAAGTTCCTTTGGGAGAGATGGCAACTTTGCCATTTTTACAAGATTTTGCCTCCACGCCACTATTGGCCTACACCCGGTTCGGCAAGTGGAATGAAATTCTGACCATTCCTTATCCAGGAGATGAATACCAACACCTTAAGCTTATTTGGCATTACTCTAGGGGCATTGCTTTTATTAGAAAAAATAACATAAAAGAGGCCAAAGAAGAACTGGAAGCTATTGCCGTAATGAAGAACGATCCAGAACTGGAAACTATAGTTGCCAATTACACCAATCCTTCCTCGAGTATAGCCCAAATTGCACACGGGGTTGTATCCGGTGAAATAGCCAATGCCGAAGGTAATATGACAGAGGCATTGGAACACCTAAAGCAAGCGGTATTTTATGAAGACCAGCTAACATACAGCGAGCCTACTGCATGGCATATTCCAGTAAGACAGACTTTAGGGGCTGCATTACTAAAGGCTCAAAAATATGAAGAAGCTGAAAAAGTGTATAAGGAAGACCTGGAAATAGTACGCCAAAACGGCTGGTCCTTAATTGGACTTCATGAAAGCCTTATTGGTCAAGGTAAATTGGAGGAAGCCAAAAAGATAAAACAGGAATTTGACAATGCCTGGGAACATGCAGATATGCCAATAAAAACTTCTGTTTTATAACTAGGTATATTATAAACAATTAGGGGTCGCTTTTTAAAGAAACTCCCAAAATGCTGGAAAATTCTTTTTCCCAATTTGGGTATCATAAAGTTATGGATCAATATGGCTCCTAAAAATGCTTCACCTCTGCCTTGGCATGGGTAAATTCCTCCATCATGTCCAATACAATTTGGGCAGCGGGTTTTATTTCGTGGATTATTGCGGCCACTTGACCTATTTCCAATTCCCCTTCATCCATATCTCCCTCGAACATCCCTTTTTTGGCTCGTGCACGCCCCAAAAGGACTTTTAGTTCCTCCACAGAAGCGCAGTCGGCATAGGCTTGTTGAATATCGTTGTAGAACTTGTTTTTTATCAGTCGCACCGGAGCCAATTCCTTTAAGGTCAACTGTGTTGCGCCCTCACCGGCCTCTACCACTTTTTGCTTAAACAAAGGGTGGGACGAAGCTTCTTTGCTCGCCACAAACCTACTACCCACCTGTACCCCGTTGGCTCCTAAAACCATGGCGGCCAGCATAGCCCTTCCCGTAGCTATTCCACCAGCAGCTATTAAAGGAACACTAATTTTCTCTTTCACAGCCGGGATTAATGTCAAAGTGGTGGTCTCATCCCTACCATTATGCCCACCAGCTTCAAAACCTTCCGCTACAATGGCATCTACCCCAGCTTCCTCAGCCTTTTGTGCAAATTTAACACTGCTCACCACGTGCACCACAGTTATGCCCCTGTCCTTTAAATATGGAGTCCAAGTTTTAGGATTTCCTGCCGAGGTAAATACAATTCTTACCTCCAACTCCACAATAATCTCCATGAGCTTTTCAATATCTGGATATAACATAGGCACGTTTACCCCAAAAGGCCTATTGGTGGCCAACTTACATTTTTCTATGTGTTCTCGCAGCACCTCCGGATACATGGATCCGGCTCCTATAATACCCAATCCACCGGCGTTGGAAACGGCAGATGCCAAACGCCATCCACTGGCCCATACCATACCGGCCTGAATTATTGGATATTCTATTTCAAAAAGATCGGTAATTCTATTTCCCATTAGTTTTTTATCAATTTAAACTCTTTGCGAACCCCATCCATTCTAACGTGCACAATATATATGGCCCTACTTAAATTTTCTACTGATATTTCTTTATTGTTTTCGTTAATCTGCCTTTCCAAGATACGCTTTCCATAAATATCAAATAGCGTTAAATAGGCATTCCCATAGGTCTCGGGGAGCTGTACTTGAAATTCTGTTTCGGAGGGATTGGGAAATAGGTACAATAAATCAGCATTAGAAATGTCAATACCCAATAGCGTCAAGGGTAGGGAAAAATTGGGTATTCCATAACCCATTTGGGAATTTGGATTTTGATAATGGGAAGACGATTCCCGCACTATTGCCATAATCTCAAGATTATTTTTTTCGGGGAATGCCTGCCAAAAGGAAGCTATGGCACCTGCCATTATTGGCGATGCAAAAGAGGTTCCATTATTTCTCACCAATCTGTCATCCGGACCAATGACGGTAGCACCACCCCCTAAGGCCATCCCATCCGGTTTAACTCTTCCATCAGCGCTTGGCCCCCTGGAACTAAATGCCACATAGTTGTCAGATGTATCAACCGCTCCAACACCAAATACATTGGCATCTGCCGGAGCCGTAATAATACCCCAAGAGCTATCACCTGAATTCCCTGTGGAATTTACTACCAATATCCCTTTTTCCGTTGCTATATTGGCTCCTTTGGAAATAAAGGCCGTATTTCCATCCATATCCGATGGGGAATAGTTATATCTTGGATCATCGTAAGTACTGTAGCCCAAGGAACTGTTAATTATATCTACCCCAAGGCTATCTGCACGCTCAGCGGCCTCTACCCAATAGCTTTCCTCCACTGGTGTTTCCGTAGCGGCATCTTCCGTTCTAAAAAGAATGTAACTGGCATCCGGACCTGTCCCTACAAATTGTCCGTCCACAAAACCGGCCATATCGGACAATACCCTTGTACCATGATCACTTCCGTTGGCTGCATAAATGTTTGAGGATCGGAAAACAAAATCATACCCGCCCCATAAATCATTGTTAGATCGTAGACGTTCAAAAGCACTCATTTGATCCACATTGGGGAAGCCACTGTCCAAAACAGCAATCAACAAACCTTCTCCGGTAAAGTTGTTTTTGTGCAATACATTTACCCCCAATTGTTTTATTTGCGCATCGCTTTGCCCGTAGACAAAATCGGCCTCTTGTTCCAGAAACTTATTTGAATGATTGTTGGACTGATTTCTCGATGTCGAAAACAGGTTGGTTTTGGCATTCAAACTCCTGTCCGCATAAAAAATATAGTCTACAAACTGAAGATCCATTAAGGCCGCAATATCTGATATACTACCTAGAACGTGAACACAATTGAACCATTTGGACTTGGCCTTGACCGTAATGCCGTTTTGAAGTTTCAATTGGGCAATATAAGCCTCGTTGACAGGTACATCCCTTTCATCTATGGCAATGTTAAATCTGTTCTTTTTTTGTATTGCACGTTCCGATAAAATACGTGCTGGATTTAATATGGACTCCTCTACCTGGTCCTTATCTTTAAAATATACCCAGGCGTGCTCTTGCCCCCTTCCCCAAACCGAGAATAACATCAACAGAAAAAGGGTACCCCTTGCCATTTTATGAGATTACGCCTGACCCTACCAATTCTTCTCCAATATACCAGGCTACAAATTGCCCTTCCGTAATAGCCGATTGTTTTTCAATAAAATCAACATACAAACCAGCATCTACTCTGTGCAGTGTTGCCTTTTGCAAAGGTTGACGATATCTTATCCTGGCCATAACCTCCATTGTCTGGTCCACCTCCAACGCCAAATCTGTGCGTACCCAATGCACTTCATCATTGTTTACAAATAAGGTCCTACGGTAAAGCCCAGGATGACTCTTACCTTGACCGGTATAAATTACATTTTGGTCAACATCGGTTTCAATTACGAACAAAGGCTCTTTGGTTCCACCAACATCCAATCCCTTACGCTGTCCTTTGGTAAAGTAATGGGCTCCTTGATGCTCCCCTACCACCTTCCCATCGGTTAGGTCATAGTGTGGTTTTTCAGCGTAATAGGCCAACTCCTCCAATTTGGAATTAAACTCTGGAACATTATTGACATACTGCTCCAAAACAGCAGGCACTTCCACAATTACACCTTTTTTGGGCCTTAACTTCTGTTGCAGGAATTCTGGCAAACGTACCTTCCCTATAAAGCAAAGACCTTGGGAATCCTTTTTATCTGCGGTGATCAAATCATTCTCTGCAGCTATTTTCCGCACTTCAGGCTTCTGTAATTCCCCTATTGGAAATAAGGTCTTGGCCAGTTGTTCTTGTGATAGTTGACATAAAAAATAGGATTGGTCCTTATTTCCGTCAGCACCTGCCAGCAACTGATATGTTTCCGTTCCGTCCTCATTGTTAATAACGCCCTTTCTACAGTAGTGTCCTGTCGCCACATAGTCGGCTCCCAGCTGCATGGCAATTTTCATAAATACATCAAACTTTATCTCCCTATTGCAAAGCACATCTGGATTTGGTGTTCTGCCTTTCTCGTATTCCCTAAACATATAATCCACAATGCGCTCTTTGTACTGGGCACTTAAATCTACGGTTTGAAAGGGTATTCCCAATTTCTCAGCCACAATAAGGGCATCATTACTATCCTCCAACCATGGGCATTCTTTGGAAATGGTCACAGAATCGTCATGCCAATTTTTCATAAAAAGGCCAATAACCTCATACCCTTGCTCCTTTAAGAGATATGCCGTAACACTGGAATCCACACCGCCGGAAAGTCCGACTACCACCTTTTTCATCTGTTCTTATTTATTGTTTATCCTTGGTCGTATGCGACCAATATTGACTTACAATTAGACTGCAAAAATACAAAATTGCAATTTGCTTGCCATAAAAATATGTTTCTATGACAATTCAGGGAACAACTTCGTATTTAGTATTGTACAACAATTAACCCTATAATTCTCAGCAAGGGAAATAACCTCGACTCCGATCCTATGTTTTTAAGGGAAGCTCATGGTTAAAACCGGTTTACCAACTACCTCAAAACAGTAGATTTCTAAACTTAAAAATACCCACACAACAAAAGAAGATACTTTAACATACTAAAAAGACCTCTTTACAACTATTAGTTTTTCACAGCTTAAAAAAAGACAATCTTTGGAGACCCAAATCTTACCAAACTAAACCAGATCAATGCTAAAAACCCGGACCTAATGGTCGGGTTTTTTTGTTTAGGGAAATTACCCTCTAATACATTAATCCCCCTCGTCAAAAACATCACTTACAAAAAAAAAGTGCTTGAAAAAATTCAAGCACTTTAATCGTAAAATAAACAATTTAAGACTTATTTCTTGCCTATTTTTTTCTGTTCCTCAGCTTGCTCCATCATCTCACGCATCTTTTTTTGAAACTTATTTTCTTTCTTAGGCTTCTTTTTATTCTCTTGTATCTGGGCATGGATCTTGTCCTCGTCCAAAATAAAATTCTTGATGGCCAGCATTATAAAAATGGTAATCAAGTTAGACACAAAATAATACAAACTTAGTCCACTCGCATAGTTGTTAAAGAAAACCAACATCATCAACGGGGACAAATACATGATAAATTTCATATTGGGCATTCCGGGTTGGGTCTGCATATTCTGCCCAGTGGTCATCATCATATAAAAGAATATGGCAACAGAGGCCAATATCGGAAACAAACTAACGTGATCCCCATAAAATGGTATGGTAAATGGCAACTGTGCTATAGCATCATAGGAAGAAAGGTCATCTGCCCACAAAAATGGCTTCTGTCGCAACGCAAAGGAAGTCGGGAAAAACATGAACAGGGCATAGAAGATCGGCATTTGCAACAAAGCAGGCACACAACCGCTCATAGGGCTTACTCCAGCCTTATTATACAATTTCATGGTTTCCTGTTGCTTCTTCATGGCATTGTCCTTGAACTTCTCGTTAAGCTCGGTAATTTCTGGTTTCAACACCTTCATTTTAGCTTGGGACAAGTAGGACTTATAAGTAGCTGGCGACATTATAAGTCTTACCAAAATCGTCATGACCACAATGGCAATACCGTAAGGTAGGAATGAACTTAGGAAAGTATATACAGGGGTAAAAATATATCTGTTGATCCAGCCAAAAATTCCCCAGCCAAATGGAATGGAATCCTCGAGTCCCAATTCCTTATATTGTGCCAGAACCTTAACATCTGTTGGTCCGTAGTACCAGTTAAAATTATAGGCAAACTCTCCTCCCTGCAGTTCCAATGGTACTACGGAGGCAAACTCTTTTGTAAATTGTTGGGTGTGACTTTCTTCCTCCACCAAATTTACAGAATTCAATTTGGCAGTTTCAAACTTATTGGAATAGGTAAGAATAGAACTAAAAAAATGTTGCCTATAAGATATCCACTTTACATCCTCTTCTGTTTCCTCATCCTCACTACCTTCGGATAATTTACTTATTTTTTCTCCATCATGGTTATAGGTAACCCTGGTATATCTATTCTCATATTGGATACTTTTGGAGTGGCGTATAGCCTTCATCTTCCAATCCAAGTCTATTGGCTTGGAACTATTCACGATTCCATTCAGACCTTGCGAACGCACTGCAAAACCAATGAGATATTCGTCAGGCTTCATTTCATAGCGATATTCCAAGAACTTATCCGATGCCACTTTAGCTTTCATGGAAAGCACCTGATTTTCTCCTGATTTGGAAAGTGCGGGTTCAAAATACAGATCGTTGGTATTTAAAACCCTATTGTCCGAAGTGCTAAAATTAAGTGCGAAATTGGCATTGCCATCTTTTATCAAGTAAACCGGAACGGAATCGTAGGTTACATAACCTTTCATCCTCGCTTCAATAATCTGGCCTCCCTTGTTGCTTATTTCCAAATAAACAAGATCGTTTTCCAACACGGTGGTCCCATCTGACGGAGCAGTATATCCAAAGGCACCTATAGCGCTCTTATAGCTTGCTACAGCTGTTGAATCTTGGAGATCAATTGCCTTGGGCTGTGAAATTTCTTCTTTTGCCGTGTTGGCCTCTTCAGTCTTGGCTGCCTCAAGCTGCTCTTGCTTTGCCTTCTGCGCTTCCAGCTCTTCCGGTGTTGGCTGGTTCTGCCAAAACATAAAAATAAGAATACCAAAAATTAGCACAAAGCCGATGATGGTATTAATATCCAATTTCCTTTCTTCCATCTAAAGTTTAATTTTAAAAAAATGTTCTCGGTAGGGATTCAACCAACATCAAGGTTCCCAACAGTTTAAAACAGCGTGCAAATATATGCCCATTTGCACTATATATGTCAAACTGGCACTAGTTTATTGCTTTAATTCCTTCTGGTGCTTTAGAGCCGCTTTAATAAATCCAACAAATAATGGATGCGGATTGTCTACAGTACTTTTGTATTCAGGATGATATTGAACCCCAACAAACCACGGATGCGAAGGAATCTCAACTATTTCTACCAATCCGGTTTCAGTGTTTACACCAGAGGCTACCAGTCCAGCTTCCTGCAATTGTTTTTTATACAAGTTGTTAAACTCATAACGGTGACGGTGACGTTCAGAAATTTCGGACGCCCCATGATAGATCTTTTGCACTAGACTTCCTTTTTCCAAATGACAGTCCCAGGCTCCCAGTCGCATTGTACCCCCCTTATTGACAATATTTTTCTGTTCCTCCATGATACTGATAACAGGATCAGGGGTATTTTCATCCATCTCCGTAGAATTGGCCTCTTTAAGACCAAGTACATTTCTGGAATATTCAATTACGGCCATCTGCATTCCCAAACAGATACCTAAAAACGGTATTTTATTTTCACGGGCAAATTGCACTGCTTTAATTTTCCCTTCTATTCCTCTTTCCCCAAAGCCTGGAGCTACAAGAATACCGTCCAGATCTTGCATCTTCTTTTCGATATTCTTGGCAGAAAGATGTTCTGAATGAATTGATTTCACCTTTACTTTTACATGGTTTACCGATCCGGCATGTATAAAAGATTCCAATATGGATTTATAGGAATCCTGCAATTCTACATATTTCCCTATTAGACCAACGGTAACCTCATTTTTCGGATTCTTGTGCCATTGCAAAAACTGGTTCCAGTTTGTAAGATCGGGAACTACGTTGTCTGGCAGTGCCAATTTTTTTAAGGTTACGGTATCCAACCCTTCGTGCTGCATTAAAATAGGCACGTCATATATGGTTGATGCATCGATGGACTGTATTACCGCTTCCCTTTTTACATTGCAAAAGAGGGCCAATTTTTCCTTTAGATCATCAGGAATTTGGTGTTCTGTCCTACAGACCAAAATATCGGCCTTTATACCACTTTCCATAAGCGTCTTAACAGAATGCTGGGTAGGCTTTGTTTTTAATTCCCCGGCAGCAGAAAGATAGGGCACCAAGGTCAAATGGATAACAATTCCATTATTATCGCCCAACTCCCATAACAGTTGACGTACCGCTTCTATATAAGGTAAGGATTCTATATCCCCTACCGTACCCCCTATTTCGGTTATTACAATATCATACTCCCCGCTCTTACCCAATAATTGGATACGTTCCTTTATTTCATTGGTAATATGGGGCACTACCTGTACCGTTTTTCCCAAAAATTCACCTCTTCGTTCCTTTTCTATAACACTTTGGTAAATTCTTCCAGTGGTGACGTTATTGGCCTGAGAAGTCCTAACATTTAAAAAACGCTCGTAATGACCCAAGTCCAAATCGGTTTCCGCACCATCATCCGTAACATAGCATTCTCCATGTTCGTAGGGATTTAAAGTTCCTGGATCAACATTAATATAGGGATCTAATTTTTGGATAGTAGTCTTATAACCACGTGCCTGTAATAACTTGGCAAGAGAGGCTGCTATAATCCCTTTTCCAAGGGATGAAGTAACCCCACCGGTTACAAAAATATATTTAGTCTGCGACATGAAGCGTTAGGTTGAATTCGTAACGCGAGCAAAAATACGAATTGCTATCACAATTCAGGGGTATTATTGGGGAAAATCTTTTTGAATTTTTCGAATTAGACCTTCAAGTCCGTTAATTTTAATTTCTAGCATGGCTCTCAATAAATGTCCAAGCTTTCCGTCTGGAAAACCGCTTTGTTGAAACCATACCAGATAGGGTTCGGGAAGCTCCACCAAATATCTTCCCTTAAATTTTCCAAATGGCATTCTATAATGCGCCAGTTCTATTAATTGTCTTTTGTCCGGAACTATATTCATACTAAAGATTCTACCCAAAGATACCACCTTAGTAAATGCTTCCAAAGTATTTTGTCAAAATCTATTTCCCAATTTAAACCAAGGACATTTTAAACATTCTATATCTAAATTTCGTATTTTTAAGACAAATCACCTATCTTTATACACGTACAATTTACATTTAAAACGAAACACCACTTATATTTGGCCTAAATGACATTTTGATGGTAATCCGGCCGATATATTTCGCCTCACGTTGCCCAGGGAAAATCCACAGGAAACATTCAATGGCAAATTCAAGTACCTTCAACAAAAAAATAATGTAGAACAGATGAAAAGAAGAACATTTATAGGAACCTCAGCAGCGGCATCGGTTGGCATGCTGGCTTACAAAACTGGAAATGCAATGGAGCCAAACAACAAAGAAGAATCTAAATTAAAAAACAACATTAATCACAGTGTTTGCTATTGGTGCTATGGGAGCATCCCACTTGAAGATTTTTTAAAGTCGTTAAACGATCTAGGGATACAAAGCGTAGATTTAATAGGTCCTAAAGACTGGCCTTTACTTAAAAAGTACAATATTAATTCCTCCATGTGCAACGGGGCCGAAATTAGCCTCACGGAAGGATGGAACGATCCCAAATACCATGAAACTTTGATAAAAAATTACACGGAGATGATTCCAAAGGTGGCAGCAGCAGGCTACACCAATCTTATCTGCTTTAGTGGCAATCGAAGGGGAATGGATGACGCCGTTGGATTGCAAAACTGTGTGGACGGATTAAAGAAGATTATGCCCCTGGCGGAAAAACACGGAGTGGTTATACAAATGGAGTTATTGAATTCCAAGGTGAACCACGAAGATTATATGTGCGACCATACCGAATGGGGTGTAGAATTGTGCAAAAAATTGGGATCCGACAATTTTAAACTGCTTTATGATATTTACCATATGCAGATCATGGAGGGCGATATCATTCGTAACATCCAAGATTACCATGCGTATTTTGGACATTACCATACTGGAGGTAATCCGGGAAGAAATGAAATAAACGAAACTCAGGAACTATATTATCCGGCAATTATGAAGGCCATTTTGGCTACCGGTTATAAGGGACATGTGGCACAAGAGTTTATTCCTACCTGGGACGATAAAATAGCCGCCCTAAAAGAAGGGGTTACCATTTGTGACATATAAGACCCTACTTCAATGAAATAGTCAATTACCTCAGGGCAAGCCCTTGAGGTATCAGAAGAAAACTACTAATAACATTTCGACGCCCGCCCGAACGAAACGGGTAGGCCAGCGTCGGAGTATTTTAATCTCGCTTATCGTGTAAACTAACTCGGGGCAAGCCTGCCTTTTTCGGCAGGCAGGTTTAAATCTCGATTATCGTGTAAAAAAAAAGGAGACTTTGCAAAGTCTCCTTTTTAATTATTTAAAGCTCTTTTAATCTTATTATTCCAAATTAATTGCTGCACGGTATCCCTGGAAAAGTTCGTTTCCCCATCATATAGATGCTGATAGTCGTTTAGTTCACGAAGTACTTCCCTATATATCTCCTTTACCTCAGCCTTTGCATTACTTGTGAATTCGGTCTCGGCCAGTATTTGTTTCAATTTGCGTGCAAACACTTCTGAAATATCAAAATGCAATTGTTCATGGCTTAAGATCATAGGGTTGGCCAATTTAGGTTTATACCATGATTTACCAGGATAAAAATAGGTATCTACTTTGAAGTCCAGCTCCATTCTATCCTTGGTTCCTTGTGCAGAAAAACTATAGCTTATGCCGCTTGCCGTGATAGCCGCAGCATTGGAAATATTGGACGGCTTTCCTTTAAAATCGGCCCAAGACAATTTTTTTGATGGGGTCCATAACACCATCTCCTCTTCTTGCCCAAAACCCAAATTGAGAAAAAGCCAAATAAAAAGCCATACTATTTTCTTTAAAGCTCCCAATGGAAGGTGATATTCCTTACGATATCTGGATGCAGACTATAATGCACGGGGCAGGTACGTGCGGTATGTTCCAGGATTTTCCTGTGTTTGTCAGAAATAATTTTGGGCATATTGAATTTAACATCGACCCTGGTTATTCGCCTAGGATCGGCCTCCATATGCTTTACAACTTCCGCAGTTGAATTCTCCAAATCCAATTCCAATCCCCTAGCCTTTATTCCCATTACGGAGAACATACAACTGGCCAAGCCAGTGGCAACGGTATCCGTTGGGGAAAATGCCTGACCAAGCCCATGATTGTCCAATGGCGCATCCGTTATAAAGGAATTACCCGATCCAATGTGCTCACAATTCGTTCTAAGTCCACCAGTATATGTTACTTTCGAGGTCATTGGATTTTAATCTTTAAGTTCAATAATATTCATATTCTCATATCCGAGAATATAGGAAGCCCTGTTAAAATACCCTGAGGATATATCTTTGTTAAAATTAAACTTGTTGCCCACATATTCGGTCTCCCCAACAAGTTTGGAAGCATTTACCAAGTCATTTTTATAGGCCAATTTTAAAAGTAGATCATAAGTAAGGTCAAAACCACGTACCGCATAGGCATCGGGATCCGCTCCATATTTCTTTCTATATAATTTTACAAAACTATCCTCTCCGATTTCCCTTGAAGCTGAAGGATACGTAAACCTCAAATTTGAAAGATGGGAATAGGAAACAACTTCACTATCAAAAGCCTTGTTCTTGTCCGTTGTAAAAAGACGTATGCTTACCTCCTTACTTATCAAAGAATTTAGCAACGAACCAACATGATATACTACATTGGCTTGATCAGTTTCCAAAAACACCCAGTTCTCCGTCTCAATGGAAAGTATCTTGGAAATTTTCTCGATATCCACCGTTCTATCTTCCTTTAAGGTTACGATTTTGGCTCCGGGAAATTTCATTAACAATGCAGATTCTGTAGCCTTGTTCTTCTGGTCGGCAATTATGATTACGTTTTCCTTTGTTCTCAATCCTTCTACATATGTCATCATATGATCCTCCAAAACCTTTTCCGAAGGAAGCGCAAAAAATACATTGTTCAAACTTAAATCGCTCTTATCCGTTAAGGGAGCTACCACGGGCACACTATATTCCGAGGCCTGCAGTGCAACCTCTTTAAGGGATTTGGACTCCAGGGGACCAAAAATTGCCGAAACCCCTATTAAATTTTCCTTTTGCAATAACCCCTTCGTCCGATTCATATCCAGTTGGGTATCGTATGTTTTAACATCAACGGAAATTCCCAGTTTGGCTATCGAATCCAGGGCTACCATTGCTCCCGAATAAAGTCCCAAACTATATCTTACATCTTTTCTATTCTCAATAGCACTTTTTGTGGCCTCTTTATCGTTTAAATCCAACCGATCCAATCTGAACGGCAAAAGAAAAACTAATTTAGGACGGTTAAGTATATTGATACTATCCCTTAGGTTGATCTTATCTAAGATGAGGGCATTTTTTACGTCAAAATTTCCAGTTTGGGCCTTGGGCAGTTTTAAGACCATACCAGCCTTTAAACCATCCTTTAATTCTGGGTTAAGATCCAATAATTCCTTATAGGTAACACCAAATTTGCGGGTAAGTGAGAACTCGGTCTGTTTCGGTTTTACCTCATAAAAATTGTAATTTTCTATGTTGACCACACCGGTCTCTATCTTTTTTGCAGGTATCCTTAGGACCATTCCTTCCTTTAACCCTCCCCTTTCCTTTATTTCGGGATTCAATGCTATAATTTCGTTGGCCGTTAAACCAAACTTTTTCTCCAAACTATAAAAAGTCTGCTTTGGCGGAACTGTATATGAATTGTACAATTGGGTTTCTTGATCCTTAATGGAACTCCCCAATATTTTTGGCAAAAGAAGCTCTTGCCCAGAAGAAAGATAATCGGTTATTTTGGACAATTTTGGATTCAGTACCAACAAACTATCGATGGTAATTCCGTACTTATTGGCTATACTCCAACGTGTTTCCTTTGGTTGTACGGTATAAATTTCATAATTGTCCTCAATGTATGCTTTTTCAGATGGATCTACCCTTTTATATTTGGGTATCTTGAGGATCATGCCCTTTTTCAACTGAACAGAATACAATTCTTTATTGTACCGTTTAATATCGTCCTCCGAAATATTATATTGTTTTGAAATCCCAAACAGGGTTTCCTTTCTTTTGGTTTTATGTGCGGTATAGCCAATAGGTTCCTGCTCTTCTAGACCTGCTTCATCACCTTTCAACGCTTGTAACAAGGTGTTTACCTTTGATACACTGTCCTTTTTTACCACCACACCGCTGGACGATGGTATCACCAAAATAGTATTGGCCCTTAAAGCCTGACCTTTTTTTATCTCCTTATTGTAATTTAATATTCCTTTCTCGCTTACACCGTATTGTTTGGCGATACTTTCCAAGGATTCCCCTGCCTTAACAGAATGGGTTGTGAATTTTTGCGCTATTGCATTGATGCTCACCAACATTAATAATAATGTTGTCAATATTACTTTTCTATATAATTTCACAAGTATAGATTTTATTTGTTCTATTTAAAATAAGCCAAGTACAAAATTGAGAACGAACATAAACACAACAATGTTATAATAAAAATTAAAAATTAATGAACAGCTAGAAACTAGATCCCTACCGTACAAGCTCTCAAATTATTCCCATTCGATGGTTGCAGGTGGTTTGGAACTAATATCATACACCACTCTATTAACGCCTCTAACCTTATTTATAATATCGTTGGAGGTTTTTTGCAGGAATTCGTAGGGTAAATTTACCCAATCCGCCGTCATTCCGTCGGTGCTTTCCACCGCTCTTAAAGCTACACATTTTTCATAAGTCCGTTCATCACCCATTACACCTACACTATTAACGGGCAAAAGCATAGCACCCGCTTGCCAAACCTTATCATAAAGACCCCAATCCTTTAACCCATTGATAAAAATGGCATCTACTTCCTGTAAAATAGCCACTTTCTCACGAGTAATATCTCCAAGGATACGAATGGCCAATCCTGGTCCCGGAAAGGGATGTCTGCCCAATAACTCCTTATCTATTCCCAAACTGGCGCCTACACGCCTAACCTCATCCTTAAACAACATTCGCAAGGGCTCAACCACCTTCAACTTCATATAATCCGGCAATCCACCTACATTATGATGACTTTTAATGGTCGCTGATGGACCTCCAGTAGCCGAGACCGACTCAATAACGTCAGGATAAATTGTTCCTTGGGCCAACCATTTTGCATCTTCCACCAAATGTGATTCATCATCAAAGACCTCTATAAAAACCCTACCTATGGCCTTTCTTTTCTTTTCTGGATCACTCTCACCTTCCAAGCTATCCAAAAAACGTGCCGAAGCATCAACACCCTTCACATTTAGACCCATTCCTTCATATTGATCCAATACGGATTGGAACTCATTTTTCCGCAAAAGTCCATTATTTACGAAAATACAGTGCAAATGCTTTCCGATAGCTTTGTGCAATAAAACTGCCGCAACTGTGGAGTCCACTCCACCAGATAGACCAAGTATTACCTTTTCATCTCCAATTTTAGCTTTTAATTCGGCCACGGTAGATTCCACAAAGGAATCCGGGGTCCAAGTCTGAGCCACACCGGCTATGTGCACCAGAAAGTTTTCCAACAATTTTTTCCCATCGGTCGTATGATATACTTCCGGGTGAAACTGTATGGCATAGGTCTCTTCATCTTTTAGCTTGTAGGCCGCATTCTCCACGTCATGGGTACTTGCCAATTTAATGGCTCCTTCAGGCAATTCCTTTATAGTATCACTATGGCTCATCCAAACCTGACTACCTTCCGAAATTCCTTCGAAAAAAGATTCACTGTGGTCTATAAAGGACAATTTGGCCCTACCGTATTCACGAGTATTGGACGGAGCTACTTCGCCACCGTTAAAATGCGCCAAATATTGGGCTCCGTAACAAACTGCCAATAAAGGCTTCTTCCCTTTTATTTGTGACAAATCTGGATGCGGGGCATCATCCCCCCTCACCGAAAACGGCGATCCAGAAAGTATCACTGCCCTGTATTCCGATAAATCGTCAGGCAAATGGTTGTACGGCTTAATTTCGCAGAAAATATTAAGTTCCCTAACTCTCCTTGCGATAAGCTGTGTATACTGGGAACCAAAATCTAATATGAGGACGTTATTTTGCATGGGCAAAAATAACAATTTGAAATTCTTGAAAAAGTATCTTTATGGTATAATAATCACAAAACTTATAAACAGAAAGATATTGGGCAAGCTTTTTATCGATATCACCTTTTAAATAAAGGCTTCCTTTTACCGTTGGAAAACTCCATAAACTGATAAAACATCCAATTTAAAAAGGTAAAATTTGGGGTCAATTGAAAAGATCTTTAAAATTAAGCAAAAAAAAGCCCGGTAACCAACCGGGCTCACTAATCAAAACCAACCTAAACCAATTAACTAATTATAACTACTCACAATTTCGTTAGAAATTACCTTCAATTTCATAGCAATTTATATCTATAACAACTGAGAAAAGAAATACCCTACTCCAACAATTATTTTTATCTTTAATAAACCAAAAAAAAGATTGTCATGGCTACCGTTTACTTAGATGAAATAAGGGAAGAGCTACAAAAGGGGCCCACGGAAAAAGACCATCCATTCCGATTTTTTACATTGGCTACCGTGGGATTGGATCAGGTTGCCCGTTTGCGGACAGTTGTCTTACGGGATGTAACCGATAATTTGAAGCTGACCTTTTACACTGATAAGCGCTCTAAAAAAATTACGCATATAAAAGAAAACAAAAGGGTCAGCCTACTGTTGTACCACCCCACTAGATTGCTTCAATTAAAGATAGAAGGAACAGCAACCTATAAGGATGACAATGCCACCAAGGAAGAATACTGGAATAAATTGGATATTATGGCCAAAAAACAATATACCACCAGCAGATCTCCTGGAAGCAATTTAATTGACCCGCATAATTTGGAATATCTTGACGAAGAAAATCATTTCTGCCTAGTAGAGATCACACCCTATAAAATTGAGTATCTAAAATTAAGTCAACCCCACCACATTAGGGTCCGTTTCTCCAAAGTCGGTACACAGTGGGAAAGTGAATATTTAGTACCCTAGGGCTATTCGGAGTAAGATAGGAAATCCTTTTAGGCCATAGAATCCAATATCATGGATATATCTTTCTCCGTTGTATCGGGGTTTATAAAACAAAATCGCGCCACGGTTTCGTAAACACCCTTTTGTTTGTACTTGGTAGGCGTTACCAAAGCAAAGCCTTCCCGGTGATTTTTATAGGTCCATTGGGTATAATCCTGAGGCGACCATCCTTTTCTTCTAAACAATACACATGAAAGACTGGGCTCCCGGACCAATTCTACCAAGGGATGCTTCCGTATATGTTCCGCTGCCAAATTAGCCAATTCAATACCCTGGTCCACTGCCCAGGAATACTTATCCGTACCGTGCATGGCAAGTGAGAACCAAAGCGGCAATCCCCTTACCCTACGTGTTAACTGAATTTGATAGTCCGAAGGATTAAAACCATGGGCGCCTTCATCCTTAAATATTTCCAAATAGGAACCTTCCTGTGAATGTGCCTCCTTGGCCAATTCCGGATGCTTATAAATAATAGCCCCACAATCATAGGGCGAGAAAAGCCATTTATGAGGATCAATGGTAATACTATCTGCTTTCTCTATACCTTGAAACAACGGCCTGGCCGTTTTGGAGGCTAGTGCACCACCACCATAGGCAGCATCCACATGGAACCAAAGATTTTCCATCGCACAAATATTGGCAATCCCTAACAAATCATCAATTATACCTGCATTCGTTGTACCACCAGTTGCTACAACAGCAAATAACCTATCCCTTTGTTGGGTATCAAGGGATTCAATTTTTTGGGCAAGGGCTTCAGCGGTCATTTGTTCCTCGGTTTCCACCAATAGCACATCACAATCAATAACCTTGGCCATTGATTTTACCGATGAGTGGGCCCCAGAAGATGTTATGATCAATCCTTTTCTATTCGTATTCATTGGGTTTTTGCGCCAACTTTCCCTAGCGGTTACCATGGCCGATAAATTGGCAGCCGTTCCTCCGCAAGTAAATACTCCAAAGGAACCCTTTGGCAAACCAGTTAGGGACACCAACCATTTCATAGCCTCATTCTCACAAAATATTCCACCGGCTCCCTCCATCCAATAGGCTCCGTGAATACTGGATGCCGAAGTTACCAGATCAAACATTACCGCCGCCCGCGTAGGTGAGGCCGGTACAAACGCTAAATGTCTCGGATGATCTATAGGCACGGTAGCCTTTATAAGTACCTCTTTGAATAATTGAAAAGCCTTTTCCCCACCAATTCCGCCGGGAGTTATAGTTTCGCCCACCAAGGTCTTTAACTCAACCTCTTTTTTGGGCTTGCCCAATTCGGGGGCCGGATGGGTAATTCGTCCAATGGCGTACTTCATGACATCCAAGGTCATTTCCACCATTTCAAAATCTACTTTGTGCATGGACATAGTCTGTTTTTGACAAATATAACCTTTTTGCATGGCAACAAACTTGTCGGACAATGCATTAAAAACGGTGTAGATCAATCTATTTTTACAATGGAAAAATCTCCGGAAAGTGGTCTAAGTGCTTTTATTAAATGCGGAATCAACCGCTCTCCATACTCTAGATAAAGTTCCGAGAAATTAAGGTTGCGCTCTTGAAGGGATTTATTGGGAAAAAGTTGATTCTGAATTTCGGTCATACGCAATACATGGTCCTGTAACTTTCTTTTTTGCGCCTTTAGCAATCTTTTTTCCAAATTATCCAAGCCCTTTAATTGCTTTACCTCCTGAGCTTTTACGGCTCCTAAAAAAGAAGCGTCCGTTTGGGCCGCCAGGTCGTACAGTCCTTTAAACTGCTCTTGTAAATGTTTCTTCTGAGGGGCAAAATCAATATCTATATTGGAAATTTCCCTAATCTTTTTATTGATAAAACTACTTTGATCCAAAAATATATCCGTCATGGAAATATTCATTCGATCTAATTTCTCCTTCTGCTTTTCCGTAATGACCAAAGCCGAATTACGAAGCAATAATATAGGAAAGGGTACCTTCATTTCCTCAAACATGGCTCTCAGCTCCATCCAATAAGCAAGCTCCCCACCGCCGCCTATATAGCACAGGTTGGGCAAAATTACTTCCTGATACAATGGTCTTGTGATCACATTGGGCGAAAAACGTTCTGGATAATTGTCCAATTCCGTCAGAATTTCTTCTTGGCTAAATTTAATTTTGGTATCATTTATATAAAATTTACCATCCTTCTCCACAATTCTCTCCCGGACACCATCCAACAAATAAAAATAATTGATTTCCCTGGGGTTAACCTGTATACCATAATTCTCCGGTAGTAGCTGTAGTTCATCTATAGTTTCACTGACCTTATTATAAGAAGCGTTTTCCAACAAATCGCGCTTTACAAAGGGCACCAATAGGCGCTTCAATTCTGTATCATTGGCATCCAAAATAACCAGACCGTGTTCGCCAAAAAGTTCATTGGCCAAAAAACGGGTAGCATCGGTAAGGTTATCATGCTCCAAATACGCCTTGGCAAACCATTCCTTAAGTTTGGTAGCATTGATACTATTACCCATTTCATTGGAAAAAGCCTCTAGAATAGCTTCCAGCCCATCCGTTTCCAGTGGCCCCACGGCACCGGAAACATTCTTATTCCACTGTAATTTTTTACCCCTAAAATTGAAGTAGTTTATTTCATCAAAATCATGATCTTCGGTCGCCATCCAATAAATAGGAACAAAATTATTTTCCGGATTGGTCAGCTTCAGTTCCTTAGTCAGATTAATGGTGGAAATAATCTTGTATAAAAAATATAATGGACCTGTAAATAAATTCAATTGATGCCCTGTTACAACTGTATAAGTTGAGGCCTCCTTAAGTAGCGATATATTTACTTTGGTATCTTCAGAAATATCAACATCCCCATATTGATTTTTAAGAACCGAATACAGCACTTCCCGATGTGTCTCGGGAAAATTTTGCTTGACCTTAATCTGCTCGGCAAATTGACCGATATGAGGTAGCCTATCGTAAAAGGGGGACAGCGTTTCCTTCCCCTCCAGATAGTCACATATTAAATTTGAAAAATAACCAGTTTTTTTAAAGGGTATGCCTTCGACTTCCATAGAAATATTGGTAATAGCCCGTAAAGATAAAATTATCCCTTTTTTCAGTTCCTAAAAATACGTTAAGAAGTTTAATATTCCCTCTTTTAATAGCTATTTGAAGGGTACCGTACCCAAATCCTAATAGCAAGTGTGGATAGAAGGTACCTAATATCGCTAATAATCCTTAGATTTGATTCTTGGCAAATTAACGGATTTAAATGAAAAAACTACTACTAACCTTTTTTCTTCTTGCAACTACCTTGGGCTTTTCCCAAACTTTACTATCCCCCTCAGAATTTTTAGGATACGAATTGGGATCGGAATTTACGCGTCACCATGAAGTGGTGGAATACTATAAATATCTTGCTGAAAATGCTTCGGACCGGGTTAAGTTGGTAGAATATGGAAAAACCAATGAACGTAGGCCCCTGATCATGGCCTATGTTTCCACATCTGAAAACATTGCCGCCTTGGAGTCTATTAGATCAGAGCACTTAAAGAATACTACGGGCGAGGGATCGCCTACCAAAGCCATAGTATGGTTAAGTTATAATGTTCATGGTAATGAAAGTGTAAGTACGGAGGCCTCCATGCAGACCATTTTTGAACTTTTGACGAGCAAGTCCAATTACTTGACAAATACCCTGGTAATCATGGATCCATGTATTAATCCAGATGGTCGGGATAGATATGTCAATTGGTACAATCAATTTAAGAATTCTCCGAACAATATAGACCCCAATAGTAAGGAGCACCATGAAGGATGGCTAAATGGGCGCTCCAACCATTATATGTTCGATCTAAACCGGGATTGGGCATGGCTTACGCAGTTGGAAAGCCGGCAACGCATAAAAGTTTTCAATCAATGGTTGCCCCATGTACATGTTGATTTCCATGAACAGGGAGTAAATACCCCTTATTATTTTGCCCCGGCAGCAGAACCCTTTCATGAGGTGGTTACCGATTTTCAACTCGATTTCCAAATTACCATAGGAAAGAACCACGCCAAGTACTTTGATGCCAACGGCTGGTTTTATTTTACCAAAGAAGTTTTTGATCTTTTATACCCCAGCTATGGAGATACCTACCCCACCTATAACGGTGGTATTGGAATGACATACGAGCAAGGTGGAAGTGGGCGTGCCGGACTGGGCGTAAAAACCTTTATAGGGGACACCCTTACCCTGCACGATCGAATTGCACATCATCTTACCACAGGCCTGTCTACCATAGAAGTGGCCTCCAAAAACATAGAAAAACTAAATAAGGAATTCAAGAAATTCTACACGGAAAAGAATTTCAAATATCAGAGTTATGTAATGAATGGCGATCCAGATAAAATTGAGGCTTTAGCCGAACTTCTTACATCGCATGAGATCAAATACGGTTGGGCCAAGGAAGGTTTGGTTAAAGGCCTTTTGTATAACTCGGGAAAAATAAGCACCCTTAGAACCTCCCCAAAAAGCTTGGTAGTATCTACCAATCAAGCCAAAGGCACCTTGGCCCAAGTCCTACTAGAGCCCAGTACCAAACTTAGTGATTCGCTTACCTATGATATCACGGCCTGGTCCCTTCCCTTTGCTTACGGATTGGAAACAGTTGCATCCCAGACCTTGGTAGATTTCGACCCACCTGCCATTGGGATTGCCCAACCCGTCATGGAAACCAAATACCCCAAGGACACTTATGCCTTTATTAGTGATTGGTCCAGCATGAAGGATGCCCGTTTTCTGGCAGAATTAATGAAAGAAAATATTAGGGTCCGGTATGCCAAAAATCCATTTCGCGTGGACGGTAAGAAATTTGATCGAGGCAGTCTGATCATCACCAAGGGCGACAACAAAAACCATAAAGACTTTGTTGGCACTATAAGTAGGGTAGCCATGAACCATAAAACTTCAATAACCCCTGCCAATACCGGATTTGTAGAAAAAGGAAACGATTTTGGCTCCAGTTATGTCCCTATGATCAAGGATTCCAAAATTGCGATGTTGTCCGGAGAACCTACCAGCACCCTTCAATTTGGTGAAATATGGCACTTTTTTGAGCAACAGCTACATTATCCGATAAGCATTTTGGACACTGAATATTACGACCAAGTGGATCTATCAGAATACGATGTCCTTATTCTACCCAACGGATGGTACTCTAAATTCTTCAATGAAAGTAAACTACGGGAGCTGAAGGAATTTGTTGAAAATGGCGGAAAATTAATCGCTATGGAAGGGGCCATAAAAGGAATAAACGGGGAACATGGTTTTGGTATTAAGGAAAAAATAATTAACAAAGATAGCACGGAAACTCTACTTCCCTATGAGGAAGCGGAGCGGGAAGAAATCAAGAATGCAATAACAGGAGCCATCTTTAGAACCAATGTAGACCCAACACACCCTTTAGCTTACGGCTACGGCGACCAATATTTTAGCCTTAAATTAAGTGACGATGCCTTTGAAAATTTAGAGACTGGAACCGTTGCCTATTTGGAAAATGACACAACTCCCATTTCAGGTTTCGCTGGAAGCGAAGCAAAGAAAAAAATTGCCAATACAATGGTTTTCGGCGTAGAGGAAGTGGGCAAGGGCCAGGTTGTTTACATGGTAGACAACCCATTGTTCCGGGGGTTTTGGGAAAATGGAAAGCTGTTCTTCGTCAATGCCCTGTTTATGGTAGAATAACTCAAATTGCACCTATTAAAACTATGGGAATTATACTCCATATACCTGTTAAACAAAGAAACCCTTTAAGCGAGAACAAAAAAACATACAACATATAACTCTAGAACATGAAAAACATTTTTGATAAAAAGGTAGTAGACGAACTAATTGGCAGAATCAATAAACTAACCTCTAAAAGTACCGGATTATGGGGCAAAATGAATGTTGCCCAAATGATGGCCCACTGTAATGTTTCCTATGAAATGGTCTATACGGAAAAGCATCCCAAACCAAAGGGACTAATGAAACTAATGCTTAAACTTTTTGTAAAACAACCGGTCGTCAATGAAAAACCTTACAAGAAAAACAGCAGAACTGCTCCTGCATTTTTAATCACCGATGAAAGGGACCTTGATAAGGAAAAAAAACGATTGGTAGATTATCTAATAAAAACCCAGGAACTTGGGGAAGCTTATTTTCACAATAAGGAATCCCATTCTTTTGGCCCCTTGACCAAAACGGAATGGAACAATTTGTTCTACAAACATCTCAACCATCATTTGGAGCAATTTGGGGTATAGAATTGGATTAGCGAGAACTTCAAAAACCCTAAGTAATTTATCTCCAGAGTGCTAGTTACAATCCTTAAAAAGGATTCCTTAATTGAATAATATTCAATATTTTTACCAATTAATCAACACCTCAAATACTCGTTCAAATTAAATCCAAAAAAATAAATTCCAACTATTAAACATATGAAAAAAATTAAAGGCATCTATCTATTGGCCATCTCCATTTTAATTTTCTCTTGCACACCAAAAGAGAAAAAATTGGGGGACTTTGCATTACTACCTCAACACCAAGAATTTGAAATTACCGGAGTTAGTTCAATATCCTTTGATCAAGGCTTCAAGGTGGAGGCCAAAAACAATGAAGCATTGCCCATAATTGACCCGGATATTTTAGTACTGGATGAACATCAAGGAAAGGCAACTTTAACGTATGAAATAGATTCCAACATGGATATAGCAGCGGAAGGTTACACCTTGAACATTTTGGACCAACAGATCCATATAAAAGGAAAGGACGAAGCCGGTTTGTTCTATGCGTTCAAAACCTTGGAACAATTAACGGTGGACGCCAAAGACCAAAAGGTAAACCTTCCGTTATGCCAATTAAAGGATTACCCCCTTTTAGCCTACCGCTCCGTTCAATTGGATGTAAAACACCATTTGGAAAAGACAGAATACTATTATGAATTATTGGACAAGTTTGCCAGTTATAAGATCAACGGTATTATTCTCGAAGTTGAGGACAAATTAAAATTTAAACGCCAGCCTGTAGTAGCCTCTGCAGATGCATTGAGTATTGAGGAATGGAAAAAGATCAGTGATTACGCCAAGGAACGGCATATAGAAATCAGTCCCTTGGTACAGGGATTGGGGCATGCCTCATTTATTTTAAAGCATCCTGAATACATGGAACTCAGGGATAACCCCGAAAGCGATTGGGCCTTTAATCCACTAGATCCCAAGACTTACGAAGTGCAATTTGATCTTTATTTGGACGCCATGGAAGCTTTTCCTTACGGAAAATACCTGCATGTTGGCGGGGACGAAGTACACACTACTGGAAGAGGTAGCAAGGAGTCTCCCCTAAAGTTACAATTGATGTGGTTGGACAAAGTGGCTAAATTTGCAGAAGAGCACGGAAGGACCCCTATTTTCTGGGATGATATGCCTCTAAAACAGGCCGATGTGTACGACCCCATGTTTAAAAAGGATATGACACAGGAAGAAGTAGATCAGGTTTGGAAAGATAATGAGCACAAGCTATTGGAGTTTTTGGACATTTTCCCAAAGAATTGTATTTATATGCGATGGAACTACAGTTCACCCCAAGCTTTAGGAAATATAAAGGCCATGCAATGGTTTACGGACCATGGAATGGAGGTAATGGGAGCAACGGCAGGCCAAACCAGATGGGTCCTAATGCCGCAGGAGGAAAGCAATATGGAGAATATCCGATCTTTTGCAGTAAGTTCCATAAACAGTGGTCTTAATGGGTTGCTATTGACTTTGTGGGATGATGATTCTCCGCATTTTGAATTGTATATGAGAGGTATTCTAGCCTTTGCCGAATATTCCTGGATCGGGGACAAACGGGGTAAGGATGAAATAAAGTCGTCATTTAGACAGCGGGAATACGGGTACACCATGGCGGATGAAGGCAACGCCTTTATCACAGAACTAGAAACCCCCGTCGCCTTTTGGAAAAATGCCCTGCTTAAAAAGAATCAACGCAATTTTCTTCATAAGATGGAAGATCCTCTGGAAGAGGCCGTAATCGACTTGCCCAACAAAGAAAACAATGGAGCATGGAGTTTGGCCCATGAAGAAAGATTAAAAGAAGCCTCCCTTAACTTGGCCGCGACCGACAGTATTGCCAAAATAATAGAAAATGCCCGTTCCCTTGCCTTGAGAAACGACCATAACCTACAAGTCTATGAGCAAGTGAACAAATTGGCCCAGTTTAGCCCAAAAATGTTACTGGCACTTAGAGACTATGACAAGGCGGAAAGTAGAGAGGACATCATAGCTACTGCTTCAAAACTTAAGGAATTGGAGTCGGAATTCGGCAGCCTTAGAAAGGAATTGGAAATGGTTTACGGCAAAACACGAATTTTAAACAAACCGGATAATTATATTCTGGATCAGGACCATCATGTGCACTTGGCCAATCAGTCCATAAATTTCGATTGGCAATTCTATGCCGAAATAATGTTCTTTAAGAAATTGAACAATGCAATGAAAAAGGAGATCTACATGGAAAATGCTGATCCCTTAAAGAAATAATTCTTCACGGAAATTACTATTGTTGAATTAGGGCGAAAAATACCTGGTGAAATATCTTGTACCAATGTTAACAAAAATAAGCGTTTAATTAAGTATATTTCGCCCCTAAATCCGATTCGAAAATCGGGCTTAAGGAGAGCATATGGAAGAGAAGGCAGCCACCCGAATAAATAAGTTTTTGAGTGAAATGGGTTATTGTTCGCGTCGCGCGGCGGACAAACTTATTGATCAAGGAAGGGTAACCATTAATGGAAAAGTTCCCGAAATGGGCACCAAAATTACCACGGATGATGAAGTACGTGTTGATGGCAAACTTATTTCCGAACCTCAAGAAAAGCCTGTATATATTGCTTTCAACAAACCCATTGGCATTGTTTGCACTACCGATACCAGGGTGGAAAAGGACAATATTATCGACTTTATAAATTACCCAAGCAGAATATTCCCTATCGGAAGATTGGACAAACCCAGTGAAGGATTAATTCTATTGACCAATGACGGAGATATAGTAAATAAGATTTTACGGGCCAGAAATAAGCACCAGAAAGAATATATTGTTACCGTAGATAGACCTATAACAAAGGTTTTCCTGGAGAAAATGGCCAATGGGGTCCCCATCTTGGATAGGGTAACCCGTAAATGCGAAATTGAGGAAATAAGCAAGTTCCAATTTCGAATTATTCTAACACAGGGGCTGAACCGTCAGATAAGGCGGATGTGCGAGTATCTAGGCTACAATGTAACCGCCTTAAAACGTATTAGGATCATGAATATTCAATTGGACGTTCCCGTAGGCAAATGGCGCTATTTATCCGAAAAGGAATTAAGTGAAATCAATGAAATGATCTCCGATTCCTCAAAGACCCATCACAAGTAAAAACAATAAACTGCCCCTCTAATTTAATTTTAACCGTATAGCCATGAAGATGGAAGAAATAGAAAATATTGAGTTATTGTATTTAAGCGTGGATGACTATCAAGAGCTTAAAACGGCCATGATAGAATCCTACACCACTATGCCGGAATCTTACTGGCGGGAACATCAAATAGATAATTTAATATCCAAATTTCCAGAGGGACAGGTAGTCATAAAAGTGAATGGCCATATTGCAGGCTGCGCACTGTCCATTATTCTGGATTATGATAAATTTGAAAATAAACACACCTACCAACAAATAACGGGAAATTACACTTTTAACACCCATTCTCCGGAAGGCGATGTACTATATGGGATAGATGTCTTTATAAAACCTGAATATAGGGGTATGCGGTTGGGTCGTAGATTATATGATTACAGAAAAGACCTATGCGAGCGCTTAAATTTAAAGGGGGTTGCTTTTGGAGGTAGAATCCCCAACTATCATAAATACAAAGACACCTTATCTCCCAAGGAATATATTGAAAAGGTAAAACGCAAGGAAATAAACGACCCTGTACTTAATTTCCAAATTTCCAACGACTTCCATCCCAGTAAAATTCTAAAAAACTATTTGGAAGGTGATTCTGCTTCCAACGATTACGCTGTACTTTTGAAATGGGACAACATTTACTATGAGAAGAAGAATATAGAGGCTAGCGTTGTAAAAAAGGTTGTAAGGGTTGGACTCATCCAATGGCAAATGAGGCCCTACAAAAATCTGGATGATGTTCTTCAACAAGCAGAGTATTTTGTAGATGCCGTTTCAGGGTATCGGTCGGACTTTGCCCTATTTCCCGAATTCTTTAATGCCCCTTTAATGGCCGAACACAATCATTTATCGGAATCTGCGGCCATCAGGGAATTGGCCAAGCACACCACAACCATTGTTCAGCGATTTTCCGAGTTGGCAATTTCCTATAACATCAATATTATTACAGGGAGTATGCCGGAAGTAGTGGATGAAAAATTGTACAATGTAGGCTATCTCTGTAAACGCGATGGTACCAGGGAGCGCTATGAAAAACTCCACGTAACTCCAGATGAGGAAAGGGTTTGGGGATTGCAGGGAGGCAACGAACTAAAGGTATTTGACACAGATTGCGGAAAAATAGGTGTACTGATCTGCTATGATTCCGAATTTCCGGAATTAAGTAGACTATTGGCAGATGAAGGAATGGATATTCTATTCGTTCCCTACCTAACGGATACCCAAAATGGGTTTTCCCGGGTCAGAAATTGTGCCCAGGCCAGAGCCATTGAAAACGAATGTTATGTGGCCATTGCCGGAAGCGTGGGCAACTTGCCAAAAGTACATAATATGGACATTCAATATGCCCAATCCATGGTATTTACACCCTGTGATTTTGCCTTTCCAGCCAATGGGATAAAGGCCGAAGCCACTCCAAATACAGAAATGATACTGATCGTAGACCTGGATATAGACTTATTAAGGGAACTTAACCAATTTGGTAGTGTTAGAAACTTAAAAGACCGAAGAACCGATATTTTTGAGGTTCGGAGAAAGAACTAAACGATAAAGTCAATTAGCTCAGAGCAAGCCTGTCTGGCCGTCAAAGACAGGCCCTTGAGGCATCGGAAGAAAACTACTACTAACATTTCTAAGCCCGCCTGAATGGAAGGGGCAGGCAAGGGTCGGAGCATTCAAACCTTACTTGGTGAGTAAACTTTTTGCGCCTTACCATATACTATTTTCCGCATACAGCACAAATGTAATGGCTACCTACCCAAACCTATATTTGGTGAATCACCTTAGAAGGGCTCTTAAAAATGTGTTGACCAACTTAATTGTTTTCCTGCTTTACAAGAGTAGCAACACAAGTTCTGCTGTGAACAACTCCCATTGCTGTTTTCGGAATATATTGGCTAAAATACAAGGTACCTTAATTTATTGCCCAGAAAATCAGGCTCGGCAAGAGGGGGGCCACCTTCAAAGGCATCCGAAAATTTAAACAAAATTTTAATAGGGTATTTCATTAAAAATCACTAAATTAGGAAGACAATCGTTCATTGATATAAGCAATAGATGCTTAACCTGAATATACCTTTGCCAACCTTCACCGACTACTATTTAAATTTATTGCAAATACATCAGAGCGATTGAAACAATAAAATTTAAACAGATGAAACTCAAAAAAAATCACATTAAAAAAAACCCCCTAATAACCACAATTTTAATTTTGTTGTTCTTAGCGGTAACGCCCTCCGTTTCGGCGGCCCTCTTGTATCAAGATGTGCAGGAACAGGAAAGTTCTTTTAACCAGTATCAAGGTAAAATTGTTGATGCGGAAACCAATAAACCATTGGTCTTTGCCACTCTTTCCATTGAAAACACAAATATCAGCACCGTCAGTAATACCGAGGGTCACTTTTCATTAAAAGTTCCCAAGGAAATTAGTGAGGGACAGGTTAGTATATCCTTTTTAGGCTATAGGACCAGAACAATCCCTCTACTCCAGTTGAAGGAAAATA
Source organism: Arenibacter sp. F20364 (assembly GCF_023015905.1). Classification (GTDB taxonomy): domain Bacteria; phylum Bacteroidota; class Bacteroidia; order Flavobacteriales; family Flavobacteriaceae; genus Arenibacter. The sequence goes on from NZ_JALKBD010000001.1 coordinate 253,099, forward strand.
AAAATGAAATTGCTCTGGAAGTAAGCTTTACGGAATTATCCGAGGTGAGTCTTGCCGTTCCAAAAGACGCAAAAGCCCTTGTTCAGGAAACCCTACTCAGGAAAGGTGATAATTATTTTGACGACCCCACCTTAATGACAGCCTTTTACAGGGAAACCATTAAAAAAAGAAGGAAAAACGTATCCTTATCAGAAGCAGTGGTCAATATTTACAAATCTCCCTACAATTCGGATCGTAGGGACGCTTTACAGCTTTATAAGGCGAGAAAAAGCACTGATTATGATAAATTGGACACCTTGGCCATTAAACTGCAAGGAGGACCTTTTAATACCCTCTTTGTGGACATGATCAAATACCCCCAATATATCTTTACCGAAGAAACGTTTGATGACTATGACTTTAGCTTTGAAAACTCTACCATGGTTAACGACAAACTTATTTTTGTAATCAATTTTAAACAAAAGGAATTCATATCAGACCCCTTATACCAAGGAAAGTTGTATATAAATGCGGAGAAAAAAATTCTTACCAGCGCCATATATTCCCTGAATATTACGGATAGGGATAAGGCCGCCAAAATGTTCGTTCGCAAAAAACCTGCCCATGCCAATGTTTGGCCTACAGATATTGCCTACCGCGTAGATTACAGGGAAAAAAACGGAAAATGGTACTACGGCTACAGCAATGTCCTATTGGAATTCAAAATAAATTGGGACGATCGACTTTTCAATTCGGTGTACAGCATGACCTGCGAAATGGCCATTACGGACTGGGAAAAGAACACCACAGGCGAATCGCCAAAATTTAGGGACCGAATTAAATCTTCCATAATTTTGGAGGATGAGGCTATCGGATTTTCAGATCCGGATTTTTGGGGCGAGTATAATATTATAGAACCCGAAAAATCCATTGAATCTGCCATCAAGAAAATACAAAGGCAATTGAGAAGAGCCAAATCCAGAGAGGATTCTTCCTCCCTTGGAATGTAAATATTTTTACTAGAACAATGAAGTCCGTCACAAAAGTGACGGACTTTTTTTATGCTATTTTTTATATATTTAGGCGCTACAAAATGTGATTGATGAAAAAAAGGAGACAGTTCTTTAAAACAGCCTTAGGGGCCGGGATGGCCACCCTAATACCAACAACAATATTTGCAAATCCACAGGAGAAAAAATCGCTCCCTACCAACCTAAAACCCAAAGCATTAAAAAAAGGGGATACGATTGGGCTTATTGCGCCTGGTTATGCCGTAAAACCCGAAATTTTGATAGAGGCCAAAGAAACTCTGGAGAAAATGGGATTTAAACCTTACCATACAGATCGCATACACGGGAACCATGGATACTTTAGCCATACGGACGAGGAAAGGGTGGCAGATCTAAACGAAATGTTCGCCAATAAAAAGGTAGATGGCATCCTTTGTGCACGTGGGGGATATGGTTGTACCAGGATTATGCATTTGATCGATTATGATCTCATTAGGAAAAAACCCAAAGCCTTAATAGGTTTTAGCGACATTACGGCCCTATTAAATGGCATACATCAAGAAACTGGCCTTATCACCTTTCACGGGCCTGTAGGAAGCACTTTGAACGACCCTTATAGTATTGAGCATTTGCTAAATGTGGTAATGAAATCCAAGGAATTGCCATCCATTATCAATAATGTGCAAATAACAGATCTAGAAGAATATAGCAAGCCTGAATATGATCGATACAACATTAATCCCGGTGTTGTAACAGGAAAATTGGTAGGCGGTAGTCTAACATTGGTCAACGCCCTGATAGGAACTCCACATGAAATTGATTTTACAAATGCCATAGTCTTTCTTGAAGATATTGAAGAAGCTCCATATCGTATAGACAGGATGCTCACTCAACTAATGCAGGGCAAAACTTTTAAAAAGGCGGCAGGAATTGCTTTAGGGGTTTTTAAAGGTTGCGATAATACTCCCAACCCAAAATCGTTTACGCTCAAGGAGGTTATTATGGACAGGATCAAACCTTTGGGCATACCCGCTGTCTATGGCATGACATTTGGCCACATCGAAAACAACTTTACCCTGCCCGTAGGAATTAATGCCAAATTGGATACCAATAAAATGACACTGCAATTGTTGGAAAAGGCGGTCCGGTAATTATAAAAGTTAGAACTGACAAACCGGTATAAATTAGACAAATCAAATTACCTTAAATCATAATGCAGCCATCATAGTCATGGCTGCTTTTAGTTGAAACCAAGCCTTAATAGGTTAGTTGGCCACCTCACTGATAAATTTCAATCTATATAGCCTAAGTTCCTCATCCTCGTATTCCCCGTCAAATTCCTTTAGTGCCACTTCAAGATCATCTGTATTGGCCTCCAAGAAATAATCATGGATTTCATCTTGCTGATCTTCATCCAAAATCTCATCGATCCAATAGGCAATATTCAACTTGGTGCCACTAAAGACAATTTGCTCCATTTCCTTGATCAGTTCGTTCAATTCCAATCCCTTGGCCGAAGCAATATCATCCAAAGGCAATTTTCTATCTACGTTTTGAATAATATACAGCTTCAAGGAGGAATTGGCCCCTGTGCTTTTTACAATTAGATCATCCGGTCTTAAAATGTTGTTATCTTCTACATATGCAGCTATCTGGTCCACAAAGGGCTTTCCGTACTTTTTCGCCTTACCTTCCCCAACGCCATAAATATTCACCAATTCCTCCAAGGATATGGGATACTTAAGTGCCATGTCATCCAAAGATGGATCTTGAAATACAACAAATGGGGGAACACCCAATTTGTGGGCCTCTTTTTTTCTTAGATCCTTTAGAATCTTCAATAAATTGTCATCGGCCACACCTCCAGAAGATTTAGCCGCGCTTACAATGGCATCATCGGTTTCCTTATTGTATACGTGATCCATGGTCATCATAAATGATGTTGGATTATTAACAAATTCCTTTCCTAGCGGAGTTACATGTAGAATTCCGTATTGCTCTATTTCCTTTCTAAGCAGACCGGCGACCAGCGTCTGACGGATCAAAGCCATCCAATAGCCTTTATCCTTATCTTTTCCTATGCCAAAAAAATCCTTTTCATCGGTCTTGTGGGAAGATATCAAAGCATTTACCTTTCCTACCAAGGCCCTAACAATTTCTTTGGACTTAAATTTTTCACTGGTACCCGAAATAACATTGATCAGCTTTACCACATCACCCTTAGCTTCCTGTTTTTCCTTAGGGTTTCTGGTATTGTCGTCCATTTCGGCACCCTCACCATTAATTTCGTCAAATTCCTCCCCAAAATAATGAAGTATAAATTTTCTGCGGGACATTGAAGTTTCGGCATAACCCACAATTTCCTGCAGTAGGGCATTACCTATTTCTTGTTCGGCCACCGGCTTTCCCGACATAAATTTTTCCAATTTTTCCACATCCTTATAAGAATAGAATGCAAGGCAATGACCCTCGCCCCCATCCCTTCCGGCCCGACCGGTCTCTTGATAGTAGCTTTCTATACTCTTGGGAATATCATGATGGATTACAAAACGAACATCCGGTTTATCGATTCCCATCCCAAATGCAATGGTGGCAACCACAACATCCACATCTTCCATCAGGAACATATCCTGATGCTTGGATCTGGTTTTACCATCCAATCCCGCATGATATGGTACCGCACTAACGCCATTTACCTGTAGTACTTGGGCCAATTCCTCCACCCGTTTTCTACTCAGACAATAAATAATGCCGGACTTACCCAAATTTTGTTTTATAAAACGGATAATATCACCATCAACGTTTTGGGTTTTCGGCCGTACTTCGTAATAGAGATTTGGTCTATTAAAACTAGCCTTGAACACCTTGGCATCGGTTATTCCCAAATTTTTTATAATATCTTCCTGTACTTTTGGCGTTGCAGTGGCCGTTAAGGCAATTAACGGAATATTATCCCCCAACCTACTAACAATAGATTTGAGATTGCGGTACTCGGGCCTAAAATCGTGTCCCCATTCCGATATGCAATGAGCCTCGTCAACAGCAACAAAGGATATGGTTTCCCCCTGTAAAAAATCCACATACTCCTCTTTGGTCAAGGATTCTGGAGCTACATACAAAAGCTTGGTTACCCCACTACTAACATCGCTTTTCACCTGTTTGATCTCTGTCTTTGTCAAAGAAGAGTTTAAAACATGGGCCACTCCTATCTCGTTGGACACCCCCCTAATGGCATCCACCTGATTTTTCATCAGGGCGATCAAGGGCGATACCACTATTGCAGTACCTTCCTGCATGAGTGCCGGCAGCTGATAACAAAGGGACTTCCCACCGCCTGTGGGCATAATTACAAAGGTATTTTTACCTTGTACTATATTCTTAACTACGTTTTCCTGTAAACCTTTGAATTGGGAGAATCCAAAATACTTTTTTAGAGAGGCATGTAAATCAATCTCATTCATACCCATACCGTACTTCACCATTATTAATATTATATATTGGCACCAACGCCAAAAATGAAATTCCTTAAGTTAAGGAATTTTTGTCTTTTAAATTAGTATTTATTTGAAATAAATTTGTTCAAATTTAAAATATTCTATAAACTTAAGTTTATGTAATTTTGTAAAATAAAGATAAGACTTTCTTTTAGGAAAATCATCACCTAATTTTAATTTACTTTGAGCGATACCAAAGCTATATTGGCCATAGCGAAGAAAACCATTGATAATGAGGCCGAGGCAATATCCCATTTAGGGACTCTCTTAAACGAAGACTTTTCAAATGCGGTGGAATGCATTAGACATTCCAAAGGCAGGGTCATAATTTCCGGAATCGGAAAAAGTGCCCTAATCGCTTCCAAAATTGTTGCCACCTTAAATTCTACAGGCACCCCTTCAATATTTATGCATGCTGCAGACGCTATACATGGTGATTTAGGCACAGTGCAGAAAGACGATGTGGTTATATGCATATCCAAAAGTGGAAATACCGCCGAGATTAAAATGTTGGTACCCTTAATAAAACACGGCAAGAACAAATTGATCGGTATGACCGCAAACCCCGATTCCTTTTTAGCGGCACAGGCAGACTATGTTTTAAACACCTATGTGGAAAAGGAAGCCTGCCCCAACAATCTTGCCCCCACTACCAGTACAACTGCCCAATTGGTGCTTGGAGATGCCTTGGCAATCTGCCTTTTGGAACTCAAAGGATTTAGCAGCAAAGACTTTGCAAAATACCACCCTGGAGGTGCGCTTGGCAAAAAATTATATTTAAGGGTAGGTGATATTGCCGGCTACAATCAAGTGCCCAAGGTGCTTGCCAACAGCGACGTAAAATCTGTAATCGTAGAGATCTCTGAAAAAATGTTGGGAGCAGCCGCGGTATTGGAAGACAATAAAATTGTAGGGATCATTACCGATGGGGATATAAGGCGAATGCTTAACAAATACGACAACATTTATGGTCTAACGGCCAAAGATATTATGAGTCTTTCACCTAAAACAGTGGCTTCAGATGTCCTAGCTGTCAAAGCTCTGGAAATTATGCAAACCAATAATATCTCACAATTATTGGTTGTGGAAGAGGAGAATTACAAAGGAATAGTACATTTACATAATTTAATTAAAGAAGGCATACTATAATGACAAAAAAGATTAAGACCCCAAATGAGATGTCATTCCTGGACCATTTGGAAGAACTAAGATGGCATTTAATACGATCAACCTTGGCCATCATTATTATTGGAGGGTTAGCTTTTTTAATGAAAGGCTTTATTTTTGATACGGTCCTTTTCGGCCCGATGATGCCAGATTTTCCAACCTATCACGTTTTTTGCGACTTTTCCAAGTTATTGGGTTTTAGCGAATCCTTTTGCAATACAGAACCGCAATTTACATTGCAAAGCAGAGGAATGTCAGAGCAGTTTTCCGCGCATATTTGGACATCCATTTGGGCAGGTTTTATAATCGGATTCCCCTATGTGCTTTATGAAATGTGGAAATTTATAGCACCTGGTTTACACGACAACGAGCGTCAAAATGCCCGTGGATTTATCTCTATTGCCTCCTTATTATTCTTTACGGGGGTATTGTTCGGGTATTATGTGGTAGCCCCTTTGTCCATTAACTTTTTGGGAGGCTACTCCATAAGTGATACAGTGGTGCGGGAAATAGACCTTCTCTCATACATCTCCACTGTTAAGATTTCAGTAATTTCTTGCGGAATAATTTTCGAATTGCCGATCATCATCTTTTTCTTGACCAAAATTGGTTTGGTTACCCCTGAAATACTCCGTAAATACAGAAAGATTGCCTTGGTAGTAGTGCTTATTATCTCTGCGGTAATTACCCCACCAGATGTAGTTAGTCAGGTTATAGTAGCCATTCCTGTCTTAATTCTATACCAAGTTAGTATTTATATCTCTAAAGTGGTCATAAGAAGAGACGCCAAAAAACAGAAGAAAAATGTCAAATCAAGTTAAGGAATTTAATGACTATCGTTCAAAAATGAACGAAAAGCTCTTGGCGGACAACAACAAGATTATAAAAAGAATCTTTAACTTGGACACTAATGCCTATGCCGCCGGAGCTCTGGATGTAAAGACCAAAGAGCTATTGGGATTGGTAGCCTCGGCAGTACTCCGTTGCGATGACTGCGTAAAATACCATCTGGAAAGCTCCTACAATGAAGGCGCCAGCAAGGAAGAAGTTATGGAAACCTTAAGTATAGCCACCCTTGTTGGCGGCACTATTGTAGTTCCCCATTTAAGAAGGGCCTATGAATATTGGGAGGAATTGGAAAAACAAGAAGGTTAAAAAATCTACAATATCTTTCCCCAAACTAATATAAGGCTTAGTTTTGGGGAATAGAATGGTACTATGAAGCTAAGAGCAGAGAATATTATGAAGTCCTACCGAGGACGTCAAGTGGTAAAGGGAATTTCACTGGAAGTGAACCAAGGTGAGATTGTTGGACTATTGGGTCCCAATGGGGCCGGTAAGACAACATCCTTCTATATGATCGTAGGATTGATCAAACCTAATGGCGGCAATATTTATCTGGATAAAATGGAAATAACGCGCTTTCCCATGTACAAAAGAGCACAAAATGGCATTGGTTATTTAGCTCAGGAAGCCTCTGTTTTTAGAAAACTTAGTATTGAAAAAAATATTCTTAGTGTACTCCAATTGACCAAATTGAGCAAGAAAGAGCAGCTGATGAAAATGGAATCGCTCATTGAGGAATTTGGACTTGGACATATACGCAAAAACCGGGGCGATCTATTGTCGGGTGGTGAACGAAGACGGACGGAAATTGCAAGGGCCTTGGCCACGGACCCTAAATTTATTTTATTGGACGAGCCCTTTGCAGGTGTTGACCCTGTGGCTGTTGAGGACATTCAGAGAATTGTTGCCCAGCTTAAAAACAAGAATATCGGCATATTGATTACCGACCACAATGTGCAGGAAACTTTGGCTATTACCGAGCGCTCCTACCTTATGTTCGAAGGTGGCATCCTTAAATCAGGGATTCCCGAAGATTTGGCAGCCGATGAAATGGTCCGCAAGGTGTATTTGGGACAGAATTTTGAGCTTCGCAAGAAGAAATTGGATTTTTAATTATATCCAACCCACCCTTTCGGTAATTGATCAAATCAATAACCCTTCCCAAAACAACACCTTTTTTAGTCCATGATTTAATGGGGCCTACCTCTACAAGGTTCATTTTTTAATAAGTAATCAATCTGTTTTTGAAACTTTTAGGTTATTTACCAAAGAACTGATAATATAAAAAGCTATGATACCGGGAATAGCCATAAATTTCATGGTGAGGATCAATACAAAACTTACCGTTATAAAAATATAGCGCAGGGCATTATCCCGAAAACTCCAATTTTTAAACTTAAGGGCAAAAAGACTAATACGGGCATTCAATAAATAAGAGCTCAATAAGGTAGTCCCGATCAAGAACCATTTATTCAGAATGATAGTGTTTAAAAAATCATTGTTGTGATAAAGTAATATTAGCGGAAAGGAAAGAATAAGCAGAGCGTTGGCAGGAGTTGGGAGTCCAACAAAAGATGAAACCTGATTTTCGTCAATATTAAACTTTGCCAAGCGATATGCAGATGCAAGTGTAATTAAAAACCCAACAAAAGGAAGCAATGGCAGATCGAATAAGGACCACTGCACGGTCCCTGGCGTATCTAACTGTAATCCTATGTTCCAACCACCGCTGTAGGACATACTTAACAACTGGAACATCACTATACCAGGCACCAATCCACTCGTAATTACATCGGCAAGGGAATCCAATTGTAGGCCCAATTCGCTTTTCACATCCAAGGCACGGGCTGCCAATCCATCAAAAAAATCGAAAAATATACCTAAAAATACAAAAGCCGCAGCTACCTCCAACTTGTTCAGTACGGCAAAAACAGTGGCCACACATCCACAAAAAAGATTCATCAAGGTAATAATATTAGGAATATGGCGCTTCATAGGGCTGATTTTATGAGGTTTGACACCTACAATTGCATAATGCAATCGGGGTGCCGTCATGTAAAAATACCATTTATTAAAAAATGCTGTTAAATTATATCCTGTTTTTTATAATTGCTTGTAGTATCCCGCTCAAATCCTATAAATTATTCGATATTTGCGTTGAAAATTTTAAAAAATAGTGGCTCCCATTAGGATATGCGCATAAGGATTCTTTTTATTTCATTTTTTTTGGGCCTGATGTTCCACAGCAATGCGCAGGTAAGGGAATTGGCTCCCGAAACCCAAATAAGCGTTTTAACCTGTGGTTCCGGAAGCGATCTATACACCACATTTGGCCATAGCGCAATAAGAATCCAAGATCCCACACAGGGAATAGACTGGGTCTATAATTACGGGACCTTTAATTTTGACCCTCCCATGTTCTATGTGGAATTTGCCATGGGAAAATTATTCTATTCCTTGAGCAAACAAAACATGCCCAATTTTTTGTATGCCTACGAATTGGAGAATAGATGGGTAAAGGAACAACTCTTACAGTTTACACACCTACAGAAGCAGCAATTGTTCCATTTTTTGGAAAACAATTATCGCCCAGAAAATAGGGATTATAAATATGATTTCTTTTTCAACAATTGCGCCACTAAAATAGGGGATGTTTTACAGGAGGCCTTAGGTAATAATTTACATTTTAGGGAAGGTCATTTAGAAAAAAATTTCACCTTCAGGCAGCTTATACACCAAAACCTGACCACCAATTCATGGTCCAGCTTTGGAATAGATTTGGCGCTGGGATCGGTTATAGATAGAAAAGCAACGAACAGGGAGCATATGTTTTTACCATTATATGTAATGAAACAATTGAGCCATACCACCTTGTCCGAACAAAATCTTGTAGTTAGGGAAAGAACAATTCTAACCTCTGTAAAAAAAGAGGGGAACGGATACTTTTTGGCCTCTCCCCTATTTTGGATATTGGCCATATTATTGTTCGTTCTGGCCATCACTTATATCGACTATAAGAACCATGTTAGAAGCAGGATCTTGGATTCCGTACTATTTTTTGTTTCAGGATTGGCCGGTGTTCTACTGATTTTCCTTTGGTTTTTTACCGATCATACGGCTACCGCCAACAATTTTAATATCCTATGGGCATTTCCTTTGAATCTAATTGTTGGCTATATCATTGTTAAAAAGAAGAATGCCCCCAGTTGGCTGCCCAAGTACATATTGTTTCTAATGGGATTGTTAGGTTTAACACTAGTTTTGGCCTTATTTAAAGTGCAGGTATTCTCCCCTTTGGCCATGCCCCTATGGATCATGCTAGGCGCAAGATATCTTTTTTTATGGAAGCATTTCCAACAACAAAACAGTTTAAAATAATACCTTAGATGAACCTACTTACAGTTGAAAACATATCCAAATCATTTGGCGAGTTATCACTCTTTTCAAATATTTCCTTTGGTATCAATAAGGACCAAAAGATTGCGTTAATTGCCAAAAATGGTAGCGGCAAGACTTCAATCCTAAACATATTGTCCGGCAAGGATGCTTCGGATACCGGTCAAATAAATAGTCGCAAGGGCATACGAATTTCATTTTTGGAACAAGAACCGGATTTAGATCCCAAATTAACTGTAGAGGAGACCATATTTGCATCGGACAACGAGGTTTTAAAGGTTATCCAAAATTATGAACATGCCCTTTTGGATCCCGAAGATGCAGATGCCTATCAAAAAGCCTTTGAAGCTATGGAACGCTATGACGCTTGGGATTTTGAAACCCAATACAAGCAAATCCTATTCAAATTGAAGTTGAAAGATCTAGATGTAAAGGTGGGGCTACTTTCAGGGGGACAAAAAAAGAGATTGGCGTTGGCCAATGCCTTGATCAACAGGCCTGACTTACTCATATTGGACGAACCTACCAACCATTTGGACCTGGAAATGATCGAGTGGCTGGAACAGTACTTCGCCAAGGAGAACATGACCCTCTTCATGGTTACCCATGATCGTTATTTTCTGGAACGGGTCTGCAATGAAATCATTGAACTGGACAATGGGCAGTTGTATTCCTACAAAGGCAATTATTCCTATTATTTGGAAAAGAAGGAAGCCCGTATAGAGCAAGAGGCAGTGGAACAGCACAAATCCAAAATTCTGTTCAAGAAAGAACTAGCTTGGATGCGCAGGCAACCCAAAGCACGTACCACTAAATCCAAATCCAGAATCGATGATTTTCACACTATTAAAGAAAGGGCCAGTCAACGTAGGAAGGAACACGAGGTTCAGCTGGAAATTAATATGGAACGCATGGGGAGCAAAATTGTAGAGCTCCATAAAATTTCCAAAGCCTTTCCCAACAAGCCCATTCTGGACAAATTTGAATATAATTTTCTCAAGGGAGAACGTATCGGCATCATTGGAAAAAATGGCACCGGAAAATCTACCTTTCTAAATATATTGAGCGGTACCGTACAACCAGACAGTGGTAAGGTAATCATAGGCGAAACCATTAAATTTGGATATTACACCCAAAAGGGCATTACCATAAAGGAAGGTCAAAAAGTAATCGACGTCATTCGAGAATTTGGAGATTATATTCCGCTAATGAAAGGAAAACAAATTTCTGCGCAGCAATTATTGGAACGCTTTCTTTTCGACCGTAAAAAACAGTACGATTTTGTGGAAAAACTAAGCGGGGGGGAACGTAAACGCCTATACCTATGTACCGTTTTGATCCAAAATCCGAACTTTCTTATCTTGGATGAACCTACCAACGACCTGGACATTGTTACCCTTAACGTATTGGAAAGTTTTCTGCTCGATTTTCCAGGCTGTCTTTTGGTAGTTTCCCACGACCGTTATTTTATGGATAAGATAGTGGACCACCTCTTTGTTTTTAGGGGGAATGCCGAAATTGAGGACTTCCCGGGCAACTATTCCGATTTCCGAACTTATGAAGACAGTAACATTCTGGAAAATAAGGTATCCAAAGAAAAAGCCAACGAAGTAAAAAACTCCAAAAACACCTGGAAAGAAGAAGAAACCGGAAAAAAACTTTCCTTCCTGGAGCAAAAGGAATACAAGCAATTGGAAAAGGAAATCCAAAAACTGGAGTCCAAAAAGGTGGAAGTTCAGAATAAATTTACGGACAGCACCCTTTCAGGTGATGATATTTCCCAATTATCCATTGAACTCAAGGAGATTACGGATACTATAGAAGAAAAAACGGAACGCTGGTTCGAACTTTCTATGTCTATGGACGACTAGGTCTCAAAAAATAGAACCTAAAATGTTATATCGTTTTTTCTCATTTATAAAGTTTTGGTTGTCATCCAGCAATCAGCATGGGGTTCACTCCCCTTTTGTTTACCAATATATTACAAAGTGCCTTTATACGTCCCCTAGATTTAATAGCAGTAAATCCCATAATATTCTATTAAAGACAATAGCCTATTTTAAATATAGTCTAGTACAACTGGTCCCTGCCAATACTGCTTTGGAAAAAGAAATATCGAAAAACTTAAAAGGAGTATCCGTCTTCAATCCCTCCAGTGAAATAATTTTTATTGACGAACCAAACAAGGAAACAGTAGATGAATTTATTGTTCAAAATAAGAACCTTACCAACGATACCGTCATTTTGGTTAATGACATATACAAATCGGAAGACACTAACAAATTATGGAGAAGTATAAAAGAATTGCAACAAGTAAGGGTAACTATAGACCTCTTTTATGTTGGACTGGTCTTTTTCAGAAGGGAACAAGTCAAACAGCATTTTAAGATTCGGATTTAAACCCGTATTTTTAAGGGAGATAAGGAAATTAAAAAAATATGACCGATGGACTACATCATTTACATAGTGCTTGCCGTTCTAGGAGTTATTTTCTTTGTTGCCCAAGGGTTTACCAAAAGAAGATCCAGGGACAGAAAATCAAGGAAATTCATGGAAGATTATAAACGGGAGGATAGAAATAAATCCAAAGACCAAACATAAAGCAATAAAAGACTTGTTTCTAAACAACCCTGTTCATAAAAAGTCATGACCTTGACTATTATTGACAAAAATATTGTTTCTTAAAATATACAAATACTGACCGGCATGAAAATATATACCAAGACAGGCGATGACGGCACAACCGGCCTGTTTGGAGGCACCCGCGTTCCCAAGCATCATATCCGAATAGAAAGTTATGGCACCTTGGACGAACTAAATTCCTGGATCGGATTGATCAGGGACCAGCCAATAGACAAATCCTCCGAAAAGGTGTTGATTAAAATTCAGGAGAAATTATTTACTATAGGAGCCTTGTTGGCAATTGATCCCAAGAAGGAAAAACTAAAAAGTGGTAAAGACCGGTTAAATATTCCTAATATTGATAATGAGGATATAAACCTTCTGGAGAAGGAAATAGACCTTATGGAAAAGCAGTTGACGCCTATGACCCATTTTATATTGCCTGGCGGAGATACAACTGTGTCATATTGTCATATTACGCGGACCATTTGCCGCAGGGCAGAGCGTCTAGTATCACAATTGAACGAATTTGAGCCTGTAGATCCCATTTTATTGTCCTATATTAACAGGCTTTCCGATTTTCTCTTTGTATTGGCACGAAAATTGACCAATGATGTACAAGCCGAGGAAATAAAGTGGATTCCAGAGAAACGCGACTAATAAATCCGTTAATTCTTCGTTATCAAATTATTAAAGCGATAAAATTAGAACTGAATTAGATGAATTTTACGCAAAAAAACTTGGCAGTTTCAGTTTAAAAATTATTTTTGCAAAATATTAAAAAATAAATAATTACGATGTATTGGACATTAGAATTAGCATCCTACCTAAGTGATGCGCCCTGGCCCGCAACAAAAGACGAATTGATAGATTACTCAATTAGAACCGGTGCACCATTGGAGGTTGTAGAAAACCTACAGTCCATGGAGGAAGAAGGAGGGGAAATTTATGAATCAATCGAGGAGATTTGGCCAGACTATCCTACTGAAGAGGACTATCTTTGGAACGAGGACGAGTATTAAAATATTAACGGAATTACAACAAAAAAGTCTCATATGAGGCTTTTTTTTTACGTAATTTTGATGTTGGATATCTTACATCCAAAAGATGGCATTGCACGTGCCATCTAAAATATTTTGGGCATATACATTAGAAAAGGCTTTTACGAAGTCTTTCATTAATAACAGAGAACATTATGAGTTTTTTAAATTCAGTATTAAAGGTATTTGTAGGGGACAAATCGAAGAAAGATGTCAAGGACCTGCAACCTTTGGTCAATCAAATAAAATCATTCGAAGCCGCGTTGGAAAAATTAAGCCACGATGAACTTCGGGAAAAGACTACTTTTTTTAAGAATAAAATCAAGGAAGACTGTAAAGAGATCAATGAGCAAATAGCCAAGTTGCTAAAAGAGGTTAAGGAGTCTGCAGATATAGACAAGAACGAAGATATTTATGCGGACATAGACAAACTAAAGGAGGAGATATATACCATTTCCGAAAAGGCTTTAACAGATATGTTGCCCGAAGCTTTTGCCGTAGTAAAGGAAACTGCAAAACGTTTTGCCAATAATGAAACCCTTACCGTAATAGCGTCCGAATATGACAGGCTACTTTCCGGTTCAAAGGATTACGTCACCTTGAATGGTGAGAATGCCATCTGGGAAAATTCATGGGATGCCGCTGGTAAGCAAGTTACTTGGGACATGGTACATTACGATGTACAGTTGATAGGAGGAATTGCCCTGCACCAAGGTAAGATAGCGGAAATGCAAACAGGAGAAGGTAAGACCCTGGTTGCTACACTTCCCCTCTATTTAAATGCCCTAACCGGAAACGGGGCGCATTTGGTTACGGTAAACGACTATCTTGCTAAAAGGGATAGTACCTGGATGGCCCCTATATTTGAATTTCATGGACTTTCTGTGGATTGTATAGACAAACACCAACCCAATTCTGACGGACGTAGGGCCGCCTACAACGCAGACATTACCTATGGCACAAATAATGAATTTGGCTTTGATTATCTTAGGGATAATATGGCACATACCCCCAGTGATCTGGTTCAAAGACCACATAATTACGCCATTGTGGATGAGGTGGATTCGGTTCTTGTGGATGATGCCCGTACTCCACTGATCATTTCTGGTCCGGTACCAGAGGGAGATAGACACGAATTTAATGAACTGAAGCCCAAAGTAGGTGACATTGTAAACAAACAACGGGCCTATTTGACGGGTGTTTTGGCCGAAGCTAAAAAATTGATTGCCGAAGGAGATACCAAAGAAGGCGGTTTCCTACTGCTAAGAGTTCACAGAGGTCTTCCTAAGAATAAGGCCTTGATCAAGTTCTTGAGTGAAGAAGGGGTTAAACAACTGCTTCAAAAGACAGAGAACTTTTATATGCAGGATAACAACCGTGAGATGCCCAAAGTTGATGAAGCGCTTTGGTTTGTTATCGATGAAAAGAACAATCAGATAGAGCTTACCGAAAAAGGCGTTGAATATCTTTCAGGAGATGGTGAAAAAGACTTTTTTGTAATGCCGGATATAGGAAATGAAATTGCAAAAATTGAGAATCAGGAGCTTGAAATTAATAAGGAAGCCGAATTAAAAGAGGAATTGTTCAAAGATTTCGCCATAAAAAGTGAACGTATCCATACCATGAACCAGCTGTTAAAAGCATACACCCTTTTTGAAAAGGATGTGGAGTATGTGGTCATGGAGAACAAGGTAATGATCGTGGACGAACAAACGGGCCGTATCATGGATGGTCGTCGTTATTCTGACGGATTGCACCAAGCCATTGAAGCCAAAGAAAATGTGAAGATCGAGGCTATGACCCAGACCTTTGCTACCGTAACCTTACAGAACTACTTTAGGATGTACGGTAAACTGGCAGGGATGACCGGTACAGCCGTTACGGAAGCCGGGGAGTTTTGGGAAATATACAAGTTGGATGTGATGGAAATCCCTACCAACAGACCTATTGCTCGAGACGATAGACAAGACCTGATCTACAAGACCAAACGTGAAAAGTATAATGCCATAATTGAAGAGGTTACCAAAATATCGCAATCGGGAAGACCGGTGCTTATTGGTACGACCTCTGTAGAAATCTCCGAACTACTTTCCCGTATGTTGACGATCAGAAAAGTTCCCCACAACGTGCTAAATGCCAAATTACACAAAAAAGAAGCTGATATTGTGGCCGAGGCAGGGAATGCCGGTGTGGTAACCATAGCCACCAATATGGCGGGTCGTGGTACCGATATCAAATTAAGTACAGAAGTAAAAAAAGCAGGAGGATTGGCGATCGTTGGTACGGAACGACATGATTCCCGAAGAGTCGACAGACAGCTTAGAGGTCGTTCCGGACGACAAGGAGATCCAGGAAGCTCCCAATTCTATGTTTCTCTGGAAGACAACCTTATGCGATTGTTCGGCTCGGACAGGGTAGCCAAAATGATGGATAAAATGGGATTGGAAGAAGGTGAGGTTATTCAGCATTCCATGATGACAAAATCTATTGAGCGCGCCCAGAAGAAAGTAGAGGAAAACAATTTTGGTGTCCGTAAACGATTGCTGGAATATGACGATGTAATGAATGCCCAAAGGGAAGTAGTCTATAAAAGAAGACGCCATGCCTTACAGGGGGAACGCCTAAAAGTTGATATCGCCAATATGATCTATGACACCTGTGAGGTGATTTCGGAAACCAACAAGGCTGCCAACGACTATAAAAACTTTGAGTTCGAACTTATAAAATATTTCTCCATTACCTCCCCTATTAGCGAAAACGACTTTGCAAAAATGGGAGTACAGGAAATGGCGAATGTTATTTACAAAACAGCCTACACCCATTACAAGAACAAAATGGAACGCAATGCTGCCACAGCCTTCCCGGTAATCAAAAAGGTGTACGAGGACAATTCCAATAAGTTTGAAAGGATAGTAGTACCATTTACAGATGGTATAAAATCCCTGAATGTAGTAACCAATCTTCAAGAGGCCTATGAAAGTAACGGCAACCAATTGGTTACAGATTTTGAAAAGAACATTTCCCTGGCTATCATTGACGATTCCTGGAAAACACATCTACGAAAAATGGACGAGTTAAAACAATCCGTTCAATTGGCCGTGCACGAACAAAAGGATCCGTTGTTGATATACAAATTTGAGGCCTTTGAACTTTTCAAGGGAATGATAGAAAAGGTGAACAAAGAAGTCGTCTCCTTCTTGTTTAAGGGAGAACTTCCTACACAGAGTCCGGAAATCCAAGAGGCCAGAAATATTCGCAGGCCAAAGGAAAATTTAAAGACCTCTAAGGAAGAAATTCCGAACAGTGATGAAATGTCGGCCCAAAGTAGGGCTGTTGGCCAAAATCAAGGTGGTCGGCCACAGGTAACCGAGACTATTGTTAGGGAAAAGGCCAAAATAGGTAGAAACGAGAGGGTCACCATTAAGAATGTGATGTCCGGCGAAAGCAAGACGGTCAAATACAAACAAGCGGAACCGCTTTTGGATAAAGGAGAATGGGTAATCATTGAAGACTAGCCTAGACGCTCTACCGCACTCATCATTAAAGTACACAGAAAAAAGCGACGTCCTCATAGGCCGTCGCTTTTTTATTGTCCAAATTTTAATATATTTATGACAACACTAAGGTTATTTCTTACAGAAAGGTGGAAATAAAAGTCGAATAAAAGAGATGACGAATTTAAACCTTAAATAAATATAAAATCCAATCTGCTTTATTAAGCGGATTTCCATAAAAGTATTGTTTTGACCCTAAAATTCATCGCGCTTTAATTCAAACGATTATCTTTACCTTCATAATACAACCATTAACCAATTTTTAATGCAAATACCCACACTGGATCAGTACCGACTAAAGGACAAAGTCCGTTTAACGTTAAGGGTTAACTATATTTCCTCTGTCCTCTCCATTATTTTCGGTATAGTCTGCATATTTTTCCTTAAGATTACCCAGATAATTCCCACGACTTTTATTGTCTTCGGCACTTTAAATTTGGCCAACACCCTTATGTTTCACAGACACAAACTACTGGGATTAACTTACAATATTACATCAATAATGGCCTTGGCATCCTCGGTCATCATTACCATATACAGTGGCGGAATCAACAGCCCCTTTATTTTTGTGCTGGCTTTGGTGGTTTTTGCCGGATATATTAGCACCAAAGAATACGGGCGTATTTATTTAAACCTCAATTTACTGATTATCATTCTGATCTACTCCCAGAGTATAGCTGAATTTAATTTTACCGAAAATGTGGTCCCGGTAGAAAGCAAAAACATGTTCGCCCTTTTTAGCATTCTTTTCTCGGTATACCTTTTGGGTGGCGTCATTGGAAAAAACCTTCTAAAGGCCCACAACGAATTGCACAAGATTAGAAACGAGAACGAGGCCCGTATTAGGGAAAAAGATACTCTTCTTAAGGAAATTCACCACAGAGTAAAGAATAATCTTCAGACCGTATCCAGTTTACTTAGTCTTCAATCCAGAAGCATTGAAGAGCCTAGGATTAAAACTTTGATAAAAAGCAGCCAAAATAGGGTAATTTCAATGGCCATGGTACACGAGATGTTGTATATGCGACACGATTTGTCCAAAATTGAATATAAGTCCTATGTGGAAGAATTAAGTGATTATCTGATACGATCCTTTAAAGGCACGGAAAACAACATCAACCTTAATATCAATATTCCGGATGTTAAACTCGGAATTGATACGGCCATCCCCTTAGGCCTGTTGATCAACGAGGTAATTACCAACGCCCTTAAATACGGTATAAAGGAAGACGATCAAGGGGAAATATATATTGAACTTGTGAAATTGAACGGTAAGGATTATGTACTTTATATTGGTGACAATGGGGAAGGCTTTCCAGAGGGTACAAGCCACAAGAATACAAAATCGCTGGGCCTAAAGCTTATACATAATCTTTCACGACAGCTAAAAGGATCCATAAACAGGGATTCCTCCAAAAAGGGTACGAACTACATTGTTAAATTTTCCGATATACAGCATCCATTTAAGACCTGATTCTGTAACCAGGTCATGAGAACATAACCATTTCTAGAATAAGTCTTTATTTCAAACTATAGGAAACTAAGACCAATAGATAATTGGCCTATCAAGGGCAAGGTAGGACTACCCTATTCCCTATCCTTATTTACTGGTACCTTTAAAGGACGTAGACTCCCTTTTGTTTTTGGAAAAACAAGGATATAACTGAAAATTAGAACTACCGCAACCAAAAAAGTAAATAATATCATAGTGGTCTATTTTAGCACTACCCTGTTTGGAGTAGCAGGTTAAGTATTGATTATTAAGCCAATTTAGCTTTGTTTAATTTGGTAGTAAAAGACAATTCTTTTGTTACCTTCGAATTTTTGAACATATACAAACGGGCAACACTGTTTTCGTTTTTCACAGTAACTTCTTTAACGATGCTCATGGTAACAGTCTCAACCTTAACTTGGGTAGCATCGTTTTGTGCTTGGGCAGCAACTCCGATAAAAAGAACAAAGATTAAAGTTAAAATAGTTTTCATGACTTGCGTTTTCTTATATATATAACTTGCGCAAGTGCATTTTGCAAGGTTCTGTTTCGTTGAACAACCCTGTTTCTCGTTAAGCGGAAAAATGTCTGATGAAGTGCAAAAAACTACCGATAAACGTTTGGGCATTCAAAATCACTATAGCGATAAAAAATGCATTTTATCGATTACCAAGAACGGCGTGAAGCTCTGTTTAAGGCTTTGATGTAGGCCATGATAGGAAACGTCTTAAATATCAATCTAAAAATATGGCTGATCAATCACCTGTATATCATTGGTTGCCTCTATAAGGAAATAATGGACAACAGCTCAATTGATCCAATATGCATAGCCAATTTAATTAAATGTTAAATATTTTCTCATATCAAAGCGACTGCTTAGTTTTGTGTTGTATTAGATAGTAATGGCAAGAAGTAAACAATATAACGAAGGGGAGGTAATAGAAAAGGCAATGGGCCTTTTCTGGAAAAATGGCTATGAAAATACCTCCGTTCGTATGTTGGAAAAAGAAATGGGCATAAACCAATTTTCCATTTATGCCAGTTTTGGCAACAAACATGGTGTTTTCTTGGAAAGCATTAAATACTACAAGAAAAAAATTAAAATCATCACAGATAAATTGAAAAGATCCAATAATGGAGTAGTTGGTATAAAGCAATACTTCTATGATTTCTTGGATTTTTCTATGGATGATAATTGTAAAAAGGGCTGCTTGGTGGCCAATACGGTAAACGAATTGGGCGAAAATGGAGACCCAGTTATAATGGATGAGTTGCTAAATTTCTTTAATGAGATTAGGGAATTATTTGCATACAACTTGAAACAGGACATTGAAAAAGATGAACCAACCATACAAAAACAAGCTAATTATCTTGGTATTGCCATGTTAGGTTTAACCCCAGCATCGAAAATTTTAAGCAAGAAACAACTGGAAGATTATATAGAAACAACCTTCTTAAACCTTTAATATTTTTTTAACTCTAAACTAAGCAAATGCTTAGATTTAGATTATTATTCACTAAACAATAAATAAAATTAAGAATTATGAGCATTTCAATTGAAAACAAAGTAGCCCTGGTAACAGGAGCCAATAGAGGAATTGGCAAGTCAATCGTAGAATCTTTTATAAACCATGGTGCCAAAAAAGTATATTTGGCGGTTCGTAACATAGCATCTACCAAAGATTTGGAGGAAAAATATGGGAATAAGGTCGTAACGGTCAAGGCAGATGTATCCAACACCAAATCCATCCAGGAATTAGCAAATGAAGTTAAAGATGTGGATATTGTAGTGAATAATGCGGGAGTGGGAATACCCTACCCCACCATTGGAAATGATGTGGAAAAAGATTTTGCCCAACAATTGGAAGTAAATGCTTTCGGTTTGCTCCGTATAGCCAATGCTTTTGCCGAAACCCTTGAAAAAAATAAAGGAGCCCTGGTACAACTAAACTCAATAGCGTCCATTAAAAACTTCCCTCAACTTTCAACCTATTCCGCTTCAAAAGCGGCATCCTATTCCTTAACACAAGGTCTAAGGGCTGAGTTGAAGTCTAAAGGCGTAACAGTATTAAGCGTACATCCAGGTCCTATCGCTACCGACATGGGAGCGGCTGCCGGTTTTGACAATGGAGCCTCAACTTCCATTGTTTCCGAGGGTATTGTAGAAGCCCTGAAGGCGGGGGATTTCCATCTATTTCCCGACGAAATGGCCAAACAGTTTGAAGGTGCTTATCAGGGATTTTCAGATAACGTGGTTATGGCCGATTTTTCGGAATAGCATTGATAAAAGGAATATAAATTAAATGCACGGTTATGATTAAATTAACTGTAATGTACCCGAATACAGACGAGCTGCTATTCGATCAAGAATACTACATAAACGAACACGGTCAATTGCTTATGGATCTATTGGGCGATGCTATTATAACCTCCGACATTAATATTGGCATATCAGGTGGAAGTCAAGGCGAACCCGCACCATATGTGGTAATCACCAACCTCACTTTTGCATCGCCCGAATCTTTTCAACAATCGTTTGGAGCAAATGCCGAAAAAATATTGGCGGATCTCCCTAACTTTACCAATGTAAGTCCGAAAGTGCAGATAAGTGAGGTGTACTAGATTGGAACTATAATTGAATAAGGAAGAAAATTAAGTTTTTTAGGTTTTTCCCTCGCTAACAAAAAGTATAAATAATCGTATATAACAATGACAGATAAAATTAAACTGGATATTATTTCCGATGTGGTCTGCCCTTGGTGCACCATAGGCTACAAACGTCTGGAAAAAGCAATTGCCGAACTGGGTATAGAGGACAAAATTGAGATTGAATGGCAACCTTTTGAACTGAATCCGAATATGCCAAAAGAAGGTCAGAATGTCCAGGAACACATATCAGAGAAATATGGCTCCAGTTCGGAAGACCAAAAACGCTCCCAAGAATACATGATCGAAGCTGGGGCTGAACTTGGTTTTACATTCGATTATTTTGATGGAATGAGAATTGTAAATACCAGGGATGCCCACATTCTGTTGGAATATGCAAAAGAATATGGCAAACAGACCGAACTCAAAATGCGATTGGTGACTGCATTTTTTAGTGAAAGAAAAGATGTTTCGGATAGGGACATACTTCTTCAGGAACTGAAAGCGGTAGGCTTAAGTACCGACGAGGGGATAGCCAGATTGGATAGTGACGATGCGCGTTACCAGGTACGTACACAGGAAACATACTGGCAAAGTCTTGGGGTTTCTTCGGTGCCCACTATGGTATTTAATAAGAAAAGTGCCCTAACCGGGGCGCAGCCTATTGACGTATACAAAGAAGTACTGACGGAATTCCTTAAAGCATAAGAATACTATATGCCCTTATTGATTGGGGATTAATCTAAAAATTCAAAATATGAGACGAGTAGTGATTACAGGATTGGGAGCCTTGACCCCAATAGGAAATTCAGCGAATGAATTTTGGGAAAGTGCTATTGATGGCAAAAATGGATTCTCAAGAATCACCAAGTTCGACCCATCAGCCTTTAAAACAACCTTCGCCGGCGAATTAAAAGATTTTGCTCCCGAAAAATACCTTGATCGCAACGAAATAAAAAGAAGCGACCCATTTACCCATTACGCCATCTATTCCACAACTGAAGCATTCCAAGATAGTGGACTAGACCTGGATACCATTTCCCCTTTTGATATTGGCGTAATATGGGGAACAGGCCAGGGAGGCATGAAAACTTTTGAAGAGGAAGTAAAGAACTACACCCAAGGAGGAATGAATCCCCGTTTTAATCCCTTTTTTATCCCTAAACTCCTGGCAAATATGGCATCGGGAATGATCGCTATGAAATTTGGACTAATGGGAATTAATTATACTGCCGTTTCGGCCTGCGCATCCTCCAGCTCGGCAATCATGGATGCCTTTAATTATATTCGTTTAAACAAGGCAAAAATCATGGTTACAGGAGGATCCGAAGCTCCAATAACCGAAGCCTCTATAGGTGGTTTTAACTCCATGAAGGCCTTGTCAACCCGAAATGAAGATCCTCAACAGGCATCAAGGCCATTTGATGAGGAAAGGGACGGGTTTGTAATGGGCGAAGGGGCCGGTGCCCTGATTCTTGAAGAATATGAACATGCTAAAAAGCGTGGGGCAAAAATCTATGCCGAAATAGTAGGAGCTGCCATGACCGATGACGCCTACCACATTTCGGCCACACACCCTGAAGGTATCGGCGCCATAAAAGCCATGCAATTGGCTATGGAGGAAGCCAAACTAAATCCGGACGAGATCAATTATTTAAACACCCACGCTACCTCTACCCCAGTGGGCGACTTAAGCGAGATAAAAGCCGTTGCAAAAACCTTTAACAACAAATCCAA
The DNA here is from genome assembly GCF_023015905.1 of Arenibacter sp. F20364. Classification (GTDB taxonomy): domain Bacteria; phylum Bacteroidota; class Bacteroidia; order Flavobacteriales; family Flavobacteriaceae; genus Arenibacter. The sequence goes on from NZ_JALKBD010000001.1 coordinate 276,082, forward strand.
AAACCTTAAAATAAGCGCCACAAAGTCTATGACAGGGCATCTATTGGGAGCGGCAGGGGCGGTAGAAGCCATTTTATCCATAAAGGCAATTCAAAACAATATAATACCTCCAACCATTAACACCACTAAGGTCGATTCCAATATTCCCGCAGCAATGCCTATTGTAATTAAACAAGCTATTGACCACAGTGTAAATGTGGCCATGAGCAATACTTTTGGCTTTGGAGGGCACAATGCAACCACAATATTTAAAAAAATATAATCCTTTGGACGATAAAATCATAGGAAAGGAAGCATATTCCTATTCTCGCCACCATGGTGATCGCACTCTATGTACATTTTCATTCTGATGTAGCTGCGGAGGTATTGCTTTTTGAAAGTCAACCTCCCAAATTAAGGCTAGTTAACTTGATATTGACTTTTATAAATCTGTACATTTATAGAAATACATTGGCGCACAAAACTTATTGGAACAAAAAGGCTCATATTTTCATGGGGAAATTTGAGCCTTTTTGTTAACTTATAACCAACCCATGTTATCTGCAATCATTTCAGGCACCATGGAATTAAGGGCCACAAAACCGCTAAAAATAAAACTGACAGATATGAAAACTATGACGTGCAAACAATTGGGAGGAGCCTGTGACATGAAGTTTCATGCAAATTCATTTGAGGAAATAGCTGAACAGAGTAAAAAGCATGGTATGGAAATGTTCCAAGCGGGTGACAAAGCACATCTTGCGGCTATGAATAAAATGCAGGAACTTATGAAATCGCAGGATGCCATGACCAAATGGTTTAATGACAAAAGAAAAGAATTCGACAGCCTTCCCGATAGCATATAATAGTGTTTCTACTTTAACGTACTACCAAAAGGAAGTTTCGGAATTTTTCATCAATTTGTACAGGCTCCTTGGATATATGCCCATTTTCCTTTGCTTCGGGAAAAACAACCATATAATTTAGACAGATACATATAGGGACAAGAAGTGCAATTAATATCATGATGCTTTATTTAGCGCTTTATTCTATGGAGCCTAAGTTTAAGTATTAAGCCAATTTAGCTTTGTTCAATTTTGTAGAGAAAGACAATTCTTTGGTAATCTTGGAATTTTTGAACATATACAAACGGGCAACACTGTTTTCGTTTTTCACAGTAACTTCTTTAACGATGCTCATGGTCACAGTCTCAACCTTAACTTCGGTAGCATCATTTTGTGCTTGGGCAGCTACTCCGATAAAAAGAATAAAGATTAAAGTTAAGATGGTTTTCATGACTTGCGTTTTCTTATATATATAACTTGCACAAGTGTATTTTGACAGGTTCTGTTTCGTTGAACAACCCTGTTTCTCGATAAGCGGAAAAATGTCTGATGAAGTGCAAAAAACTACCGATAAACGCCAGGACATTCAAAATCACTTTAGCGATAAAAAAAGTAATTCAGCGATATTTATAGGTATCTCCCGTCACGGTTGATGACTTTTAATTGTAATTTTCTTCTCGGAAATTAAGGAAATGACAAAAAAATTCCATGTGCTCTTGGGGATTATCCCGAACTTTATATCCGTTTTCCAGCATTTATTTAATAACAATCAAAATTGGACCGCTACAAAGAAACATTCGAAACTTGGAACCAAATGGATTGTTTATATCAGGACAAATTCATGGATCTGGACTTGTATAATGATAGTTATGACCTTATTTGTAAATCGTTGACAAAAAAAATGCCTCAATATTAGAGATTGGTTGTGGTCCTGGGAACATAACAAGATATCTATTATCCAAAAGACCAGATTATAACATCTTGGGAATCAACATTGCGCCCAACATGATTTTATTGGCCACAAAAAAACAATCCAACCGCTAATTTCGAGATAATGGATTGTCGGCGGATCGGCGAATCTGATACCTTGTTTGACGGCATCATTGGTGGTTTTTGTCTGCCATATCTCTCCCACGATAATTGTGTTCAATTAATTGCCGAATCGCGAAAATTACCTTCAAACAAAGGACTGCTCTACTTAAGTTTTGTAGAAGGAGACTCAAACAACTCTGGCTTCAAGGTTGGCAGTAATGGAAACAGGGTATATTTCCATTACCATAATTTGAAACAACTAAAGGAACTTCTTGCCCTCCATGCTTTCGAAGACTCTGAGGTGTATCAGATAAATTACCACAGAACCGGGACTCTAACAGAAAGGCATACAGTCCTAATATGCCAAAAAAAAAGTATAACATAAAAAAAGTCCAAAACTGTTGTACAATAATTTTATTAATCGTAATATTGCGATATACAAATGAAGTAAAAATGGGTTTAGCTAAAACAGAAATATTTTCCGACCAACAAAACGAAATTGCCAGCTTTGCCAAAGTCTTTGGACATCCGGCTAGGGTAGCTATACTGCAACATATATTTAAAATAGATACCTGTGTTTGTGGAGATTTGGTTAGCGAAATAGGGTTGGCCCAACCCACCATTTCACAACATCTCAAAGAATTAAAACATTTGGGACTTATTAAGGGCAGTGTTGAAGGGACCAGCGTCTGTTATTGTATTGACCTTGATAAATGGTTGAACATGAAGGAAATATTAAATCAATTTCTTAATCAAGATACCCTCAAGCAGGGGGATTGGTGCTAAAAAAATAAATTCATTTAACGTATACTCTCACAATTAATAAAGAATATTATGAAACTATCAGAGGTAAAAACAATTTTGGGAAATCTGGACACTATAGCATTTCAATTGCCCAATGGCACATTAGTGCCCAATCATTTTCACGTCACGGAAGTAGGAAAAATTACGAAGCATTTCATAGACTGTGGTGGAACGGTACGTAATGAGGAGGTTGTAAACTTTCAGCTATGGGATTCCGACGATTATGACCACCGACTACATCCTGAGAAATTGGTCCATATTATAGAACTATCCGAAAAAATATTGGAAATTGGCGATTTGGAAATAGAAGTCGAATACCAAGGTGAAACCATCCAAAAATTTGGCTTGGACTTTGACGGCGCCAATTTTCTTCTAAGCACCAAACAAACAGATTGCCTGGCCAGGGAAAAATGTGGTATTCAAGAAGAAAAACCCAAAGTAAAGTTATCCCAATTACAAGGAGCCTCAAATAACTGCTGTGCTCCTGACTCCGGATGCTGCTAAACCATTAAACCACAGTATAAATTCATATTCCATGACGACAGTAAAAACGAAGCTTTTTGAGAATATCGAGAAGGTTATCTCTACCCTAAGTACTGCCAATATAAGCAACGAACGCAAAGAAGTTTTACAGCCTCTTGCAGATCATATACAGTTCAAAACAAATTCCCAAGAACCCATAAGAATTAATTTCATATGCACCCATAATTCCAGAAGGAGTCATTTATCCCAAGTCTGGGCACAAACAATGGCATTCTATTTCAATGTAAAGAATGTGCACTGTTATTCAGGGGGAACTGAATCTACCGCCCTATTCCCTATGGTGGCACAAACCCTAGGAACTTCCGGGTTTCAAATAAAGACCCTGTCCAAAGGAGAAAATCCAATTTACAGTATAAAATATGCCGACAATGAACCTGCTGTGATTGGTTTTTCAAAGAAACTGGATGATAACTTTAATCCAAAATCTGAATTTGCCGCCGTTATGACCTGTTCACAGGCCGATGGGGGCTGCCCGTTTATAGCTGGTGCTGAAAAGCGAATTCCGATCACCTTTGAAGACCCTAAGGAATTCGACAATACCCCACAGCAGGCCAAAAAGTACCAAGAGAGAAGCTATCAAATCGCTACGGAATTGTTGTACATATTTGCTCAAATAAAATCCTAATTAATTGCCTCGAGGAAAAAATTAAGCTGTACGGAGAGTTACCATTACCAATGCATCTCAAACCCATGACCATGAGACCGGTCTTAACAGATTTTATTAACTTTCATGAAGCCTTCAAACATCTTAAAGTGGGTCCTAGCCTATTCCATTTGACATTTAGAGAAAAGGTTGATAATTGAGGACCAACCCCAATTAGGCCAATTTGGACTTATTCAATTTTGTAGAGAAAGTCAATTCTTTGGTAATGTGGGAGTTTTTGAACAAAAATAAACGGGCAACACTGTTTTCGTTTATTATGGGCACTTCTTGTTTTGCAGTAGCATTAACGATTGTTGCACTAATAGTCTCAACCTTAACTTCGGCAGTATCGTTTTGAGCCTGGGCAGCTACTCCGATAAAAAGAAAAAAGATTAAAGCTAAGATAGTTTTCATGACTTGCGTTTTGCTATCTATATAACTCACCCAAGTGTATCTCAGCGGGTACTGAATCGATGAAAAGCAATATTTCTCGATAATCGGATAAAAATCGGACGAAGTGTTAAAAAACATCGATTAACGTCAAATCCAAACAAATCATTTTATCGATAAAATTATGCATTTCATCGGTCAATGTAAGTGTTTACCTACATTAAAAACTCTTCAATTTTAAGATCCTGCGATCAAAAAGTCAGAAACCGTAGAATTCCTTCCATTTAATAGTCAATTACCTCAGGGCAAGCCCTTGAGGCATCAGAAGGAAACTACTAATAACATTTCAACGACGGCCTGCCCGTATTCGTTCAGGCGGGCGTCGGAGCAATTTAGTATCGATTATCGAGCAAATGAATTCCAATAATATTCCCTGCTTATTACTTTTGTAATATGAAAAAAGCCTTGGACCGTTTTTCCCAACAATCAAAAATCTATAAAGACTATCGGCCCACCTACCCTGAGGAGCTGTTTAAGTATATATACTCCTTTTGTAATGCCTGGCATACTAGTTGGGACTGTGGTACCGGTAACGGTCAAGTGGCCGCCATACTATCCCATGCCTTCGATCAGGTTTTTGCCACCGACATAAGCCAAGAACAAATTCAATATGCCATTCCCAAACCAAACATAATCTATAGAGTTCAAAGAGCCGAAAAGACCACATTTCCAAATCACTATATTGATTTGATTACAGCGGCCCAAGCCGTACATTGGTTTCATCTTCCCAGCTTTAACAAGGAAGTTAATAGAGTTTTAAAACCCGATGGCATTATTGCTATTTGGGGTTACGGACTTCTAAAAATAAATCCAGAAATAGATGCCATTGTGAATCACTTTTATCAACATATCATAGGGGAATATTGGGATAAGGAAAGGAAACACATAGATCAAAACTACAGTACCATTCTATTTAATTTTAATGAGGTGGAAATCAAGAAGACTTTTAAAATTGAAACCCAATGGACAATCGATCAATTGAAGGGTTATTTTAACTCCTGGTCCAGTGTACAAACTTATAAAGAAAAGAACAAGGGCGACAATCCGGTAGAAAAACTTTTAGCGGCCATAGCCCCCAAATGGAATAAAGAAATACAACATATAACCTTCCCAATTTTTCTACGAATTGGTACCCCAATCAAGTCAACAGATTAAATATTGATTTTATACAATCGCCAATTTCACCAACAATATTCACTTTTCACCATTATATGTTAGGCAGCAGCCAATATGGTACGCCTCCTCATCAACATAAAAATTCCCAAGGAAACCGCACCACAAACAGAAAAACCTATAAAAAGCGGAAGTGTGGTGCCCACCACAAAACTACCTATGTAGGTAGCTATGGGAATAGCGATCATTGTGGAAATAAAGCCTGTAATGGCCGCGCCAATTCCAGCAATATGCCCTATTGGTTCCATGGCAATGGCTCTGAGATTACCGAACAGGAATCCCAACGTAAAAAATTGCATTGCCAAAAAGGTAATCAATACCCACAAACTTGGGTTTTGCGAATTCCAGAATAGAATAACATATACAATTGATATTGTACAAAACAATGTCATGGCAATCCAGGCCAGTCTTCTCATACCCAATTTAACCACCATGGTACCATTTAACAAGGTAGATAACCCTACAGATACGGCCAAACCGGCAAAAACATACGGAAAGTTGCCGGCCAAACCGTACTGACCTTCGAATATTTCCTGTGCAGAACTTAAATACACCATAAAGGCGCCTGTAATTAGTCCCGATACTATCGTAAAAGCCATAGTTTCCCGATGCCGGAGCAATTCCTTAAATCCGTCAACAAACACATTACTGGAAAATTTAATCTTATATTCGGGGTTTAAAGTTTCTGGTTGCCTTCTCCAAAACCAAACACCCACCACTGTTGCAGCTACCAATTGCATATAAAATATAGCCTCCCAACCATAGTGATCCAAGAAAAACTTTCCCATAGCCGGAGCCACAATAGGCACCAAAATAAAGAATGCCGTAACAAAAGACATAATTTTGGCCATATAATCCCCCTTATAGGAATCACGTATCATGGATATGCTTATAGTTCTTGGAGCAGACAGCCCTATTCCTTGAAGGATCCTTCCCAATATCATCCACTCCAATGAGGGGGCAAGTACACATATAACACTGGCCACACAAAACACAATGAAACCTATATACACAATAGGCTTCCTCCCAAAACTATCCGATAAGGGCCCAAAAACCAGTTGTCCCACGCCCAATCCCAAAAAAATCATTGTAATAAACTTTTGATTTTCAGTAGGGTCCAAACTGTTGATATCTATCCCTATTGTAGACATTGCTGGCAACAGGGTGTCAATGGCCAGTGCTACAATGGACATTAGGGAGGCCATAATGGCAACAAATTCGAACTGTGGTCGTTGCTGACTTTTTTGCATCCGCCAAAATTACACATACGGAACAATATTTACCCCATAAATTATGGGAAATAACAAAACGATAACATTTTAAAAATTACACAAAACCCTGACTTCTTGATGATTACAAAATCCACACTTGTAAGTCACATATGCATTTGGCACATATATTTAAGACGAAGGAAAAATTAATTCCAAGAAGGTCACCTTAAATTATATTTCCCATACATTTGAAGCTATAAACACTAATTAAATATTATGAAAATCAATTTTATCATTGCACTATTACTTTTGTGCTCTGCAAGTAGTTATGGTCAAAAACTAAAAGTTAAACAAGGAGATTTTAATTTTATTAAGGGTCAGAAGGAAATAAACGTAGAGTTTGTCTATGACAATATGACGCTTTTAAAAAAGAACCTATCCAATGAAGATTATGTAAAGGAACATTCTGCTGAATTGGAAGAAAAAACTCGTGGAAAAGGTACCTCTTGGGAAAAAAGCTGGTATGCTAGCAGGGAATTGATCTATGCCCCAAAATTTTTGGAATTAATGAATAGATACCTATATGAAGACCATAACGTATTTTTTGCTGAGAATTTAACGGATGCCAAGTACACGCTTATTGTAGAAACGGTATGGGTATATCCAGGCTGGGACGCTGGGGTTATGAAACAGCCCGCAAAGGTAAGCACCCTATTAAAATTTGTAGAGACCAACAATAAGGACAATGTAATGTTGGAAGTGTCAAGCCAAAATGCACCGGGTGACCAGTGGGGAAGCTCGTTTAGCAATGAAGACCGATTAGGGGAAGGGTATGCCAAAACCGGAAAATCCTTTGCCAAATTAATTTTAAAGAAAGGATTTTAGATCATGTCTATTTTTAAGTGACTACAAAAAGTGAATGAGAACATCATTCACTTTTTTGCTTTTCAAGATCAATAATATGCGCTACAGTCCTAATAAGCCTATTATGCTTTGTTACAAAGGGGTTGGTCTTATCCCAAACATAACCCGCCAAAACTGAACATATTTGCCTTTTTACCTCAGGATTTTCTGGTTGGTGGAAAAATAAGGTCTGTAGATTACCGCTATACCATTCATTGACATAAGAGGAAAATACACTTACCCCTTCCTTAATATAATCTGAGTATTCTTTCCCCCAATCCACTGCTAGACCATTTAATTCTTTTACAATGAGCTTTGCGCCCAACAAGGCAGATTCCGTAGCAAAAGTAACCCCTGAAGAAAAAACAGGGTCCAAAAATTCGGCGCTATTGCCCGTCAAAACAAATCCTTTTCCAAATAGTTGTTTTACAGATTTGGAATAATTCTTTATTAAGACCGGTTCAAACAAATACTCAACCCCTTTAAATCGCTCGTAATAATAAGTAGATAATTCCAATAACTGACTTAATTTTTCGCTATTACTCCCCTCAAAGGACTCTAAATATTCAGTGGGCCCTACATAGCCAATGCTTGTTCTTCCATTTGAAAATGGAATTACCCATAACCAAACTTCGGTCTCCACCACATCAAAAGTAATCAAGGTGCCCTCCCTCCCTTCCGGGCGGTTCACGTCCACTACATGTGTAAAAATGGAAGAATGATTGGGCAGAACAGAAGGTTTATCGAGACCCAACAGTCTGGGCAAAACCCTTCCATACCCACTGGAATCTATAATATATTTTGCCTGAATCTGGTAAGGCACCCCATTTTCATCCTTAATGGTGGTCATGGAAGTACCGCTTTCGTCTATAACAACATCTACAACCTCATGTCCAAAGGAAACCTCCACTCCTTTATTAATTAATTCGTCCACCAGGACCTTGTCAAAATCTGCACGTGGTACCTGCCAGGTCCAATCCCATCCTTTGGTATGTTTCTTGCTAAAATCGAACTCACAGATTTTGTCACCCTTTATAAATCTGGCGCCAAATTTTTTTTCAAATCCAAAGGCATCCAAACCGTCCAATAGGCCAACTTCCTCGAAATGATCCATACATCTTGGCAAAAGACTCTCCCCTATGACAAATCTGGGAAAAATACTTTTTTCAACCACATGAACTTTAATTCCCTGACCTTGCAAAAAGGCTGCCGATACGCAACCAGACGGCCCTGCACCTATTACCAAGACTTCGACTAAACGCTGATCCATTATTTTTAAAATATTGATTGGTTAAATATCATACATTTGCAATCCAAAATAACTATTTTTATTAATTGTTATTCAATTTACTTTTTAAATATTGAATTTATATACATGTTGACTCTTAAAGGAAAGTTGGGAATAGAGGATTTCTATCAAATAATTTTTAAAGAAGAATCTATTCTAATAAATAAAGACGTTTTGGCAACCGTCGAAAATAGTTTTAAATTTTTAAGCCAATTCTCCCAAAACAAAATTATTTACGGTGTAAATACAGGTTTTGGCCCAATGGCGCAATACAAAATAAACGATACCGACAGAATTCAATTGCAATATAATCTCATTAGGAGCCACGCTTCGGGATCCGGCAATTTAATACCGGTCCAATATGTTAAGGCGGCCATGTTGGCTAGATTAAACACCTTAAGCCTTGGACATTCCGGGGTTCATATTTCGGTAATCGAATTAATGACTTCTCTTATCAATAAGAACATCACCCCAGTAATTTTTGAGCATGGCGGTGTAGGAGCCAGTGGGGATTTGGTTCAACTGGCACATATTGCACTAGTGCTTATAGGAGAAGGTGAAGTTTTTTACCAGGGTGAAAGAAGACCTACGGAAGAAGTTTTTAAAATTGAGAACCTAGAGCCGATTACCATTGCTTTAAGAGAGGGCTTGGCACTTATTAACGGCACCTCCGTGATGACAGGAATAGGTCTGATCAACACTATAAACACTAGAAAATTATTGGATTGGATGATCTGCTGTTCTTCTGCCATCAATGAAATAGTGGAGGCCTATGATGATCATTTATCCCAAGAACTAAATCAGTCCAAAAAACATAAGGGTCAACAGCAGATTGCCAAGTCGATGAGATATCATTTAAAGGACAGTACGCTTACCCGAAAAAGGGAACACCATTTATACAACGGCAACAACGAAGTTTCAATTTTTGAAGAAAAGGTTCAGGAATACTACTCCTTGCGATGTGTCCCACAAATTTTAGGCCCGGTCCTTGACACTTTGAACAACATAGAAAGAATTCTTATCGAAGAAGTTAATTCCGCCAACGACAATCCTATTGTGGATGTTGAAAAAGAACATGTTTACCATGGCGGAAATTTTCATGGCGATTATGTTTCCCTCGAAATGGACAAGCTCAAATTAATTGTGACCAAAATGAGTATGCTCGCCGAGAGACAATTAAATTACCTCTTAAATCCAAATCTAAATAATATACTTCCCCCATTTGTCAATCTTGGCAAACTTGGTTTAAATTTTGGCATGCAAGGTGTTCAGTTTACTGCCACCTCTACCACTGCTGAGAACCAAATGTTATCCAATCCCATGTACGTACACAGTATTCCTAACAACAACGACAATCAGGATATTGTTAGCATGGGAACCAACGCCGCCAATATTACCAAAAAAGTTATCGAAAATACTTTTGAAGTCATTGCAATAGAAACGATTACCATTGTTCAGGCAATTGAATATCTAAAAGTACAGGATAAAATATCATCAAAAACAAGAAGAATGTATGATGATATTAGAAATTTGGTCCCCCCAATCTCCGACAAAGATGTTCCCATGTATCCATTTGTAAACAAGGTTAAGAACTTTATTCTAAATTTTGAAGAAGAAACTTACGCATGTAAGGAGCTTAATTAAAAAATTGCGTTAGAAAAGTTATTTAAATAAAATAATCCATAATTTAATAGTGGCTTAGTTTAATCTTAAACATACACCGAGTTCCCCCTTTGAAATTACTGAATATGAACGTTTTAATTTAAAAAATCTCAGATGAAAACAAAGATTGGATTTTCAGTGGCACTTTTTTTAGTTTTTGGCAATTTTTATTCTCAGGAATATGCCTTGGTTAGGGAAAATGGCCTTTTTGGGTATATTAATACCTCAGGGGAATATGCGATAAAGCCCCAGTTCAAGAAAGCGGACAATTTTACGAATGAGCGTGCGGCAGCCTCAATGGGCGACAAATGGGGCTACATCAATACTGCCGGAGAATGGGCAATTCAACCGGAATACGAACATGTAAAAGAATTTAATTCCGGGCTGGCCCTGGTAAACAAAGGTGATCAATGGCACTATATCAATGTGTCTGGCGAAACATTGGAAACCCCTGTTTCCGACAAATATTATGATTTCGACAATGGTGTTGCCTTTTTTAAAAAAGGGGATAAAATAGGGCTTTTGGGGACCGATGGAAAATTGATCGTCGAACCGGATTTTGATGAAATAAAGCCCTTTATAGACGGATATGCCAAGGCTAGAAAAGGAGAGCTCTGGGGAATGATCAACAAAAAGGGTGAAATTTACATCCCCATTGAAAACCAAGAAATTGGGGATTATAGCAGTAAAGGTGTTTGGGTAAAAAAACAGGAGGTGTTCGGCATTGTTTCCAATGGCAACTTTAAACCGGTACAAAATGCCGATAAGATTTGGGAATTTACGGACAAATCAGACTTGACCTATGCCCGGAGCAATAAATTAATGGGGTTTATTAATAACCAAGGGGAGTGGGTCATAGCTCCTACCTATGATAAGGCTAGGGATTTTAGTCAAGGCTTGGCTCCTGTATACATGAACAAAAATTGGGGGTATATTAATGAAAAAGGAGAAAAAGTAATAGATTTCCAATTTAAAGATGCTGAAGTATTCTCCGCCAACGGCTTGGCCCCTGTAAAAGAAAAGAAGTGGGGCTTCATAGATAAAACTGGAAAATGGGCCATTCAACCCGAATATGATATCACGGCAGGATTATCGTTTTCTATCTTCAAAAAGAATTTGGAAAAAGGTTTCATTAACGGGCTTGCCAGAGTAAAATACAAAAAAGAATGGGGATTTTTAAATGCTAAGGGAGAAGTCTTAGGCAGTAAATGGTACGAAAATGCGGAGATATTCGATGACGTAAAAAACTAAAACACACCAAATAAATAAATGAGCGAAAAAAAGAAATTTGCACTGGTAACCGGAGGGTCAAGAGGAATCGGAAAAGCCATATGTCTACAGCTCGCGCTGGATACCGAGTATAAGATTCTTATTAATTATCGAGCCAATGAAGCTGCGGCACAGGAAACCCTAAATGAGATAGAAAAAATTGGTGGGAGTGCAGAGCTCATACAATTTAATGTAGGTGACACCAAGGATGTGCAAAATAAATTGGATCACTGGCATGAGACCAACAAGGACGGCATTATAGAAGTAATTGTAAACAATGCAGGGATTACCAAAGACGGTCTTTTTATGTGGATGAAACCTGAAGATTGGAACAATGTAATCAATACCAGTCTAAACGGTTTTTTCAACGTCACCAATCATCTGATCCAAAAATTATTGGTGCACAAGTACGGCAGGATTATTAATATGGTTTCCGTATCCGGCCTTAAAGGAACAGCTGGGCAAGTAAATTATTCGGCTGCAAAAGGTGGGATAATTGCGGGTACTAAGGCCTTGGCCCAAGAAATAGCAAAAAGGAACATCACCGTTAACGCAGTGGCTCCAGGGTTTATAAAAACGGATATGACCGGTGACCTTGACGAGAAAGAGCTTAAGAAAATGATTCCCCTCAACCGTTTTGGGGAAGCAGAGGAAGTAGCCCATTTAGTTTCCTTTTTGGCATCCAAAAAGTCATCGTATATTACCGGAGAGGTCATAAATATTAACGGAGGAATATATTCATAAAATAACAGCAAGAAAGATGAGGAGGGTAGTAATAACAGGTATGGGAATTTATTCTTGTTTGGGAAAAAATCTGGACGATGTAAAAGAATCACTCTACAATGGTGCGTCAGGAATTGTTTATGACGAAAAAAGAAAGGAATTTGGATATCGCTCCTGCCTAACGGGTATGGTAGAAGAACCCGACCTGAAAGACTTACTCACTAGAAGACAAAGGCTAAGTTTGGGAGAGGAAGGGGCCTACGCCTACGTAGCCACTCTGGAGGCATTAAAAAATTCCGGCATCACCCAAGAATATCTGGACAACAATGAAGTAGGTGTACTTTACGGCAATGATAGTACAGCTAAATCCGTAATAGAATCCATAGATAAATTGAGGGAGAAGAAAGATACCACTTTGGTGGGTTCAGGAGCTATTTTCAAGGCTATGAACTCGTCAGTAACCATGAACCTATCCACCATCTTCAAACTAACAGGAATCAATTTTACGGTTAGTGCTGCCTGCGCCAGCGGGTCACATGCCATTGGCATCGCCTATCAATTGATCAAAAGTGGACTTCAAGACTGTATCATATGTGGTGGAACCCAAGAAATTAATGAATTGGCCATGGGAAGTTTTGATGGCCTTGGCGTATTTTCGGTCAACGACGCACAACCAGGGACCGCCTCCCGCCCGTTCGACAAAAGTAGGGACGGACTGGTCCCTAGCGGTGGGGCTGCTTCCCTTATTGTTGAAAGCTATGAATCCGCCAAAAAAAGAAACGCTCCCATTTTAGGAGAAATTATTGGTTACGGATTTTCCTCCAATGGAGATCATATCTCCACCCCTAATGTAGATGGGCCCACATTGGCCATGAAAAAAGCCATAGACCAAGCCCACATTAAACCCAATGAAATTGATTATGTAAACGCCCATGCCACTTCTACTCCTGTGGGAGATTCCAATGAGGCCAAGGCCATATTTACTGTTTTTGGGGAAAACGGACCCTATGTTAGCTCTACTAAATCTATGACCGGTCATGAATGCTGGATGGCGGGCGCAAGTGAGATTGTCTATTCCATGCTGATGATGGAACATTCGTTTATTGCTCCCAATATAAATCTTGAAAATCCTGACGAGGATGCAGCCAAATTAAATCTGGTAAGAAAAACACTGGATAAAAAAATTGATGTATTTTTGTCGAATTCTTTTGGATTTGGAGGTACAAATTCAGCATTGCTAATAAAAAAAGTGAAAGATTAAAAATGAATAAAGAAGTAATTATTGATAAAATAAACAACTTTCTTATAGATGAATTTGAAGTTGATGCGGATGATATTACTCCAGTGGCCAATTTAAAGAAGACCCTTGAATTGGACAGTTTGGATTTTGTTGATTTAGTAGTGGCTATCGAATCTAACTTTAGTGTTAAATTGGTGGGGGAAGATTTCATTAATGTAATTACCTTGCAAGACTTTTATGACCTTATAGAGAAAAAATTAAACTAACATCTTAGTCGCAGAAAATGTCAAATCAATGGAAAGGAAAGTCCAGAGGTTCTGTTTTAGGATATAAGATTTTTGTTTTTTGCATTAAAAGGCTTGGATTGGGATCGGCCTATTTTATTCTGTATTTTGTTGCTTTTTATTTTTGTTTTTTTGCCCCCGCAAGTACTAAGGCCAGCTATTATTACTTCAATAAAAGACTTAAGTACAATACCCTAAAAAGTATTGTATCCATTTATAAAAGCTACTACGTCTTTGGACAGACCATTTTGGACAAAGTAGCCATTTCTTCCGGTCTTAGAAATAGGTTCTCCTATAATTTTGATGGAATAGAACACCTAAACCAAACCTTGGCCAATAAAAAAGGTGGGATTTTGATCAGTGCCCATCTGGGCAACTTCGAAATAGCTGAGTTTTTTCTGGATGAATTGGAAGGAAATGCCACAATTAATTTACTCACAACAGATGCCGAGCATAAAAAAATAAAGGAATACCTTGGTCAATTTATCAAAAAATCCTCGACCAAATTTATTATCCTACGGGAAGATCTTTCCCATATCTTTGAAATGAATGCCGCCTTGGCAAGGAATGAAATAATTTGCATGACAGGAGATAGATATGCAACCACCTCCAAGTTAATGACCGCATCAATTTTAGGGGAAAAAGCACAATTTCCTTCAGGTCCTTTTTTAATGGGGTCTAGATTAAATGTGCCGGTGCTTTTCGTCTACGTAATGAAGGAAACCAATAAGCACTACCATCTTTACGCCAGAAAAGCAGATTTTAAGAAAAGGGATGCCGAAGGATTATTAGCTAATTATATTGAAAGTATGGAATGGATAATAGAACAATATCCATTCCAGTGGTTTAACTATTTTGATTTTTGGGGTTCAAAAAACTGAGTTCGGTTAGTTTAACAATAAGTTTTGGTTACATTGCCCATAAACAGCAACTAACTGAAAATTAGAATTAAATTTGTACCAAATTAAAAGTCATAGAAAAATCCTTTTACTTGTTAGTAAAATGGCGATCTTGGCGGTATTCGATTAAGATTAATAGCCTACCTATGAAAGAAGTTCTTATAATTTATTATTCCCAATCCGGGCAGTTATTGGATATTGTTCAAAATTTGGCAACTTCCATCAATGGGGAGAACGTGAATATCACGTATTATCGGATTTATCCTGAAAACGATTATGATTTTCCCTGGAAACAAGACGATTTCTATGATGCTTTTCCCGAATCCTTCCTGCAAATACCAGGTAAGCTAAAGCCTCCAAAGGAAGATATCCTTGAAAGGAAATATGATCTCGTAATTCTAGGTTATCAGGTTTGGTATTTAACTCCTTCCATACCCATTAATTCCTTCCTAAAATCTGATGCGGCAAAGAAAATTCTTGACCAGACTCCTGTAGTTACGGTAATTGCCTGTAGAAACATGTGGTTAATGGCTCAGGAAAAAATGAAACGCCTTTTAATTTCCTGTAACGCCAAATTAGTGGGCAATATAGCTCTAGTGGACCGACATATAAATCACATAAGTGTAATTACCATAGTACACTGGATGTTAGGAGGAAAGAAAACCAAGTATTTGGGCATTTTTCCAAAACCGGGTGTTTCCGACGAGGATATTAAAGCTTCTGAAAAATTCGGAACACCTATAAAGAAAGCACTATTGGCCAATGATTATGATAACCTGCAGGACGATTTATTAAGATTGGATGCCGTTAAAGTAAAACCCTTGCTGATCCAGACCGATATAAGAGGTAATGTTTTATTTACGAAATGGGCCAACCTTATAATTAAGAAAGGAGCTACCGGAAATCCGAAACGAAAAAAATTGCTGGTTTTGTTCAAATATTATTTGTTATTTGCAATTTGGGCTATAGCTCCTATAGTTTTTATTGTATTTTTGGCGACTTACATACCGCGGTACAGTAAAATTAAAAGGGATAAAGCATACTATTCATCCGTTAGAATAAAGAACAATTAATGAAAGACGTTTATATAACCAGGATAGCCAAGTTCTTACCTAATGAACCTATTGACAATGAACAAATGGAAGAAAAATTGGGCATTATCAATGGTAGGAATTCCAAAGCCAGACGTATAGTCTTACGCAACAATCAAATTAAGACCAGATATTACGCCATAGATGGGAATGGCAACATTACCCATAACAATGCCCAGCTAACCAAAGAGGCCATTGAGCTTTTATGTGACGACTCTTTTACTACCAAGGATATTGAACTTCTTTCTTGTGGCACCAGTAGTCCTGACCAAATATTGCCATCACACGCATCCATGGTGCACGGCTTTTTAAAAAACGGGAATTTAGAGGTTAATTCTCCATCAGGGGCCTGCTGTTCAGGAATGAATGCCTTAAAATATGGTTTTTTGGCAATTAAGGCAGGGCAAGTAAATAATGCGGTATGTACTGGGTCGGAAAGAACCTCGACTTGGATGAAGTCCGATATTTTTGAAAATGAGGTAGAACACCTTAAGGAGTTGGAAGACAATCCTATATTAGCCTTTAACAAAGAATTTTTGCGATGGATGCTTTCCGATGGCTCAGGAGCTGTGTTATTGGAAAGCGAACCAAAAGGTACTGCTTTAAAAATTGAATGGATGGAAGGGTATTCCTATGCCTTCGAAATGGAAACATGCATGTATGCCGGTGCCGATAAATTGGAAAATGGGCACTTAAAACCTTGGAGCGAATACCCTGCCGATGAATGGGCGAACAAATCTCTTTTCGCCATGAAACAAGACGTTAAACTATTGGGTGAAAATATATTGGGTAAAGGAGTAGACAGTCTTAAAATGGCTATGAAAAAGCACAATATCACTACAGCAGATTTTGACTATTACTTGCCACATATCTCTTCCTATTATTTTAAGGAAAATTTATACGAGGAATTGAAACGACAAGGAGTGGAAGTACCTTGGGAGAAATGGTTTATGAATTTGAGCAAAGTGGGCAACGTAGGTGCAGCCTCAATTTTTGTGATGCTTGAAGACTTGGTAAGTTCGGGACAATTAAAAAAGGGCGATAAAATATTATTGCACGTACCGGAAAGCGCCAGGTTTTCCTACTCCTATGCATACCTAACGGTCTGTTAAATGAATTTATTGAAACAAACAATAGACGATAAAGGGCTAATTGAAAATCTCATCCCCCAAAAGGCACCATTTGTAATGGTAGACAAGTTGATCCACTTTTCCGAAGAAAAGGTGATTACAGGTTTTACGCCATCATCTGCCAATTTGTTTGCGTACAACAGTAAATTTATGGCCGCCGGACTAATTGAACATATGGCCCAGTCCGTTGCCCTACATACTGGGTACCAATATTTTCTGAAAAATGAGCCCGCCCCAACGGGTTATATTGGAGCCATTAAATTGGCTGAAATACTGGAGTTGCCAAGGGTAGATCAAGAACTAATTACAACAGTCACGATTCTACATGAAATCATGGGAGTAACCTTGGTACAGATACAGGTAACCTGTAATGGCATAATTATGGCAAACAGTGAAATGAAAACCGTATTGGCAAACTAAACTATTTGAATACAACACGTTCACATATAGATATACATAAGTTTTTGCCCCACAGAGCACCAATGCTCATGGTGACAAAAATTATAAGCATTAATAAGGAAACGGTAACAACCGAATTTAAAATAACCGAAGATTGTATCTTTGTTAAGGACAATATATTTAGTGAATCAGGAATTATGGAAAATGCGGCGCAATCCTGTTCTGCAATTGTTGGTCAAGATTTCTTTGCAGCAGATGACCTTGAAGGCGAAGGCAATAGTGTTATTGGATTTATTAGCGGAATAAAGAGGGCTAACATTTTTTTATTGCCCAGGACAGGAGATACCTTAACAACTAAGGCCAATCTCATATCCAATTACAATTCGGGAAATTTTAGCATATGCACTATGGAATGCGAAATATATACAGAAAAAAAATTAGTGGCAGATTGTGTATTAAATTTTCTGATACAGGAAGTTTAGATATATCTGCGGATCGAATATAAAATTGTATCAATAACTTTATAGGCCATTACCGTTGGCCTATAAATTATAAAGACCTTGGGCATGAAAAAAAATGAAGTACCACAGGACAAAAGCAATCTTGAGTCGGCCAATTTCAAAGAACTGTGTTATGCCGTTGATGAAAACGGGGAATACACTACCGAATTAAGCACGGGATGGAGCCCCAAGACCATTGCCCTTGACAATGCCATCGAGGCCTTAAATGAGCGAATCTCAGCTTCAAAACAACGGGTAATAGATCATAAGGCGAGCCCCTTGGAATACTATATGGAACTGCATAAAATGGACCTTCCCATCCTAGCGAGCTACGTGGGAATGTGGAAGTGGAGGGTTAAAAGACATTTTAGACCTGCAGTATTCAAAAACCTAAATAACAAAACATTACAAAAGTATGCAGATGTCTTCGATATTACTATCGAAGAGCTACAACGTACCGATCTCTGAATCATGGAAATAGATTTTAAACACAAGCAAGCTGCACACTGCGAGAACGGTGTAGTAGCCAACTTAATGACTTATAATGGGTTTACAGTAAGTGAGCCTATGGTTTTTGGAATAGGATCCGGGTTATTGTTCACTTATATCCCATTTTTAAAAGTGAACCATGCACCAGTTGTGTCCTATAGGGCTATGCCAGGAATCATTTTTACCCGATTCGCCACAAGGGTGGGAATTAAAATTAAGCGTGAAAAATTTCGAAATGCCCAAACCGCCAAGGCCAGATTGGATGAAAACTTGCGAAGAAACAATCCGGTCGGACTTCAGGTAGGCGTGTACAACCTGCCCTACTTTCCGGATGAATATCGTTTCCATTTCAACGCCCATAATATGATCGTCTATGGCAAAAAAGACGGTAGTTATTTAATAAGTGACCCAGTAATGGAAACCGTTACCTCACTTACCGAAAAAGAACTGGAAAAAGTAAGGTTTGCCAAGGGCGCCTTTGCCCCTAAAGGGCATATCTATTACCCCACTGAATTCCCTGAAGAATTACAACTGGAAAAAGCCATTGTTAAAGGGATAAAACACACCTGTAGGGATATGTTGGCCCCTGTCCCCGTCGTTGGGGTAAAGGGAATACGAAAAATTGCCAAACTTATTCGTAAATGGCCAAAGGCCAAAGGCATTAAAATTGCCAATCATTATTTGGGACAGATTGTACGTATGCAGGAAGAAATAGGTACCGGAGGCGGTGGATTCCGATATATTTATGCCGCATTTTTACAGGAAGCGGGAAAATTATTGATGAACAATCAACTTTTGGAGCTTTCAAAAGAAATGACCGTTATAGGTGACCAATGGCGCGATTTTGCCGTGGAGGCATCACGTATATACAAAAATAGGAGCAATACTGTTGCCGTTGATCAATACGATCATGTAGCTAGCCTTCTTGAGGACCTGGCCAACAAAGAGGAAGTTTTTTTCAAAAAACTGAAAAAGGCAATATAAAGCAGCCCATGATCCAAATATCCCAACTCTCCAAAAAATATAAAAATAACGAAGAATATTCGGTAGTGGACCTAGATCTAAAAATAGACGAGGGTGAAATTTTTGGGCTTTTAGGACCTAACGGGGCAGGAAAAACAACATTAATCTCAATGTTGAGCTCCTTGATAAAACCTACATCCGGGAGTTTTTCCATAAACGGACTCAACTATCAAAAGAACGGAAACCAACTTAAACAATTAATTGGTATCGTACCACAGGAATATGCCCTTTACCCTACCCTCACCGCATATGAAAATTTGTATTACCTAGGTAGCATGTATGGCCTAAAAGGTCGGGAACTAAAGGAAAAGATCAATTTTCATTTGGAAATTTTGGGGCTGGAAAAATTTTCCAACAAAAAATTGGATACTTTTTCTGGAGGAATGAAACGGCGTGTCAACCTAATTGCCAGCATCCTGCACAACCCCAAAGTTCTGTTCTTGGACGAACCTACCGTTGGTGTGGACGTACATTCCAAAAATGTAATTATTGAAAATTTAAAAAAATTAAACTCCCAGGGCACCACCATTGTATACACCTCCCATCATTTGAACGAAGCAGAAGAATTTTGCACAAAAGTAGCTATAATAGATCACGGTAGAATAATCATTGAAGGGGCTCCGAAAATTCTAATTTCCCAATACCCGGAATCACACAATCTAGAGGACGTCTTCTTAACCTTGACCGGAAAAGCCTTAAGGGATCATGCATAAACTTCTGGCCTCCACATATAAGGAATTGCTATTGCTATCCAGGGATATAGGGGGATTGGCTATCTTATTTGTAATGCCCTTGGTATTGGTAGTCACCATTACCTTAATTCAGGACAGCACCTTTAGGTCTATCAACGATAACAAAATTCCCATCCTTTGGGTGGACTATGACAAGGGCGAAGTTTCCAAAAATATATATGATGGGTTGGCTGAATCCAACTCCTTCAAAATTATTGGAAAGGAATCGGACAGCGAAGCCAAAGAGCTAGTTTTCAAAGGCGAATATCAATTGGCAATTGTTCTTCCACCCAACCTTAGCTCGGAACTGGAAAAAAAAGTAAATCTAAATGTGGAAGGGTTGCTATCCAAATTTGGTTTGGAAGAAGAAACGCCACAATCCCAAAAACCGGATTTGGAAAAAAAAGAGGTCATACTTTATTTTGATCCCGCAACTCAAATGGCATTTAAAAATTCCATAAAGAATGGGATAGACAAGATGATCTTTAAAATAGAGACTCAGACAATTTACAAGGCATTCCAATCCCAAATAACAGATGATGAAACCGAAGCGATATTTGATACGGAAAGTTTTATCACCTTTAAGGAAATAACCCCAAGTATTGGCGAAAATGAAATAATTCCAAATTCAGTGCAACACAATGTACCTGCCTGGACCTTATTCGCCATTTTTTTTATCATTGTCCCCTTGTCCATCAATATGGTCAAGGAAAAAAGCCAGGGAACCTTTGTTCGCTTAAGGACCAATCCCGTTTCCTATCTTACGGTATTGGGAGGGAAAACTTTGGTATACCTATCCGTATGTCTCATACAGTTTGGACTAATGTTGGGGATAGGAGTCTATCTTTTCCCTATTTTAGGTCTCCCCAGCCTTGACGTTTCCGGAAAAATCCCACAGTTGTTCCTTGTGGCTATCTTTGCAGGACTTGCTGCCATTGGCCTAGGGTTGTTATTGGGAACGGTAGCCAAGACGCAGGAACAATCCGCTCCCTTCGGAGCTACTTTTGTGGTTATATTAGCAGCTTTGGGAGGTGTTTGGGTGCCTGTCTTTATAATGCCCAAGTTTATGCAGACACTATCAAATTTATCTCCAATGAATTGGGGTTTAAATGCCTTTTATGATGTTTTTTTAAGAGATGTGGGCATTATTGATCTTGTACCTGAATTAACCTTATTATTTTTGTTTTTTATAATAACCACCGCAATTTCTATTTTGTATAATGAAAGAAAAAATGCCGTCTAAGACCAAACCAGAGATTAGCTTTACCAGTGAAATTAGGGTTCGCTTTGCTGAAACCGACCCTTTGGGCATTGTATGGCATGGTAATTATATCCAATATTTTGAAGACGGCAGGGAAGCCTTTGGCAGACATCATGGAATTGCCTATCTAGACCATAAAGCGGCTGGCTACACCACCCCGATCGTAAAATCTAGCTGCGAACATAAGCTTCCATTGCGCTATGGCGATGTTGCCACTATTAAAACAATTTTTGTAGATTCACCAGCGGCAAAAATGGTATTTAAATACGAAATTTATGATCCGCAAAACAAATTGGTATGTACTGGGGAAACCATACAGGTATTTGTGGAAGACGACGATGGCCTATCCTTGACCATGCCATCATTTTTTTTGGAATGGAAACAAAAAGTTGGTTTATTGAATGAATAAGACCTATCTCTCATATAACAATATTGTTTCAGCCTTAGGCTTTGATAGCCCTAGGGTTGTACAAAATATTCATGAGGGCATATCCGGGATAACATTAATTGAGGATGAAAATCTATTCCCCAACCCTTTTTACGCTTCAATTATCGATTCCAATTCATTAAAAGAGGCTTTTGGACTGTTAGGGCCCAACAGTGATTATACGCGTTTGGAACAAATGATGATTATGTCCTTGGATAAGATCATTAAAGAATCCAGTGTAAAATTAACAGATAGGGTTGGCTTAATAATATCTACTACCAAAGGAAATATAGATACTTTGGACCCCACGAACCCTATGCCAAAAGAGAGGGCCTACTTGGGAACTTTAGGACATATAATCAAAAACTATTTTCGATTTGTCACGGAACCTATTGTACTATCCAATGCCTGTGTCTCTGGAATATTGGCCATTTCAATTGCTAAAAGATTTATTGCCCAGGGGACGTTCGATCAAGTTTTTATAGTTGGTGGCGATATTGTATCCAATTTTATTCTTTCCGGTTTTAATTCTTTCCAAGCAATGAGTCCCCTACCCTGCAAGCCATATTGCAAGGAAAGGTCAGGTATTAATATAGGGGAGGTGGCCGCAAGTGTATTGGTTACCACAGAGCAAAAAAAATTAGTCCCGGAGGCCGTAGAAATAATGGGCGAAGCCTCCTGTAATGACGCCAATCATATTTCCGGCCCGTCGAGAACCGGGGAAGGCCTTTACAGAAGTATTCAATCGGCCTTTAAGGAAGCTAATGCAGGCCCCCAGGACATTGATTATATTTCTGCCCATGGCACTGCTACCAATTTCAATGATGAAATGGAGGCAATAGCCCTTAACAGGTTAGATCTGGGTGGTGTTCCATTGAACAGCCTCAAAGGCTATTTTGGACATACACTTGGGGGGTCGGGCCTTTTAGAAACCATTGTTGGCATGCATTCCCTTTACCACAATACCTTATATCCGTCTATCGGGTTTACCGAGTTGGGCGTATCCCAGCCTCTCAATATAATTAGGGCAACTACAGCCAAGAAATTGGATTGCTTCTTGAAGACTGCCTCCGGTTTTGGAGGTTGCAACACTGCCGCCGTATTTAAAAAGGTACAATCATGACGGCCGAAAATCTTAAAATAAAGGAATATTGTAGCATCTCCAACAACAGGGTTATGTTGAATGGTCAATTGCTCTTTGAAGCCCAGGGAAGCGATTTCATCACTTTCATTAAACTAGCCTATAAAAAGATGGATACCAAATATCCTAAGTTCTTTAAAATGGACGACCTAAGCAAACTTGGATTTTTGGCTTCTGATATTTTACTTAAACCGATAACCCAAGATTCAGAAATGCCCAAAAACATTGCCTTGGCATTTTCAAATAGTGCTTCCAGTTTGGAAACGGATAGAAAGCACCAAGAGTCCATTCGGGACAAAGAATATTATTTTCCGAGCCCCGCTATTTTCGTCTATACCTTACCCAATATTTGTCTTGGAGAGATTAGTATTAAACATAGGCTACATTCCGAAAATAGTTTTTTTATCTTTAACCACTTTAATGCAGAATATTTACATGACTATGCCAACAGTTTAATGAAGTCCGAAAAAGCAGACGAAGTATTGTGCGGGTGGATAAACTGTGACGTTGAGGATTATGAAGCATTTTTATACTTGGTTTCTACCGAAGGAAGCATTGCACATAATAAAGAAGAAATAATAAAATTGTACACAACCAAATGAGCGATTTAAAACAAGAACTGAAGGAAAAAATTATAACTCAATTAAACTTGGAGGATATTGCAATTGAAGAAATTGCAGATAATGATTCCTTGTTCGGCGATGGTTTAGGATTGGACTCCATTGACGCCTTGGAACTCATAGTAATGTTGGATAAGGACTACGGAATTAAACTCACCGATCCCAAAGAGGGTAAAAAAATATTTGAGTCCATTGAAGTAATGTCAAATTATATTACCGAGCATCGCACCAAATAATTCGGATACCTTATCCATATTGAAACCCTAGTATTTACCCCCTTAATGTAGGAATTGGTCATATCCAAGGAAATCCATACCTTAAAATAAAAAATACATGTCCACAGGAGTCGCTATAACGGGAATGGGAATAATATCCGCTATTGGAAACAATGTGGCCGAGAATTACAGCTCACTTGTGGAAGGCAGAACTGGAATTTCCAAAATTTCCAAAATAGATACCTTGCACAAAGACAGTATTATGGTAGGTGAAATTGATTTCACCAATGGGGAATTGGAAGCACAATTGGGATTGAGTCCTAATAACAATTACTCCAGAACCGCCTTATTGGGAGCTATAGCGGCTAAAGAAGCCATAGCAGATGCAAAAATAACGGACATAAAGGCCTACAGGACTGGTCTAATTTCTTCCACAAGCGTTGGAGGTATGGATATGACCGAAAAATTTTATTACCATTACTTGGAAAGTGGTGAAAACAGAAGGTACATAGAAGGACATCACGCCGGGGACTCTACGGAAAAAATAGCGGAACAATTGGGCATTGACCAAAGCTTGGTCACGACCATCAGTACCGCTTGTTCCTCTGCCGCGAATGCGATAATGTTCGGGGCAAAATTAATTAAAACAGGAAAATTGGATAGGGTAATTGTGGGTGGTGCCGACTGTTTGTCCAAATTTACCATTAATGGTTTTAAAACCTTAATGATCCTGTCCGATTCCTACAATACACCTTTTGACGAAAATAGGAAAGGACTTAATTTAGGGGAGGCTGCTGCTTATTTAGTCTTGGAATCAGATTCCTTGGTAAAAAAGGAAAAGAAAAAAGTTTTGGGCTATGTGGTCGGGTATGGCAATGCCAACGATGCGTACCACCAAACGGCCTCCTCCGAAAATGGGGATGGTGCCACCTTAGCCATGGAGAAAGCACTTGCTGTTGCAGGATTGGAACCAAAGGACATTGATTACATCAATGCCCATGGGACCGCCACTGGCAACAACGACTTATCCGAGGGTAGGGCCCTTATCCGTGTTTTTGGTGAAGTAGTACCAGAATTTAGTTCAACAAAAGCCTATACCGGACACACCTTGGCTGCAGCAGGCGCTATAGAAGCGGTGTATGCAATTCTAGCACTTCAAAACAACATTATCTATCCCAATTTGAATTTTAAAACTCCAATGCAAGAGTTTAACCTTATTCCACAAACTTCACTAATAGAAAAAGCCTTGAACACCGTTCTTTCGAATTCCCTTGGATTTGGAGGAAATTGTTCCACACTTATTTTTTCAAAATAGCCTTAAGAAGGAATTGTTATATTTACATGTAGACCATTTGATCTTTTTAGATATTATATTAGAAATCGGCATTCCCAACAACTAATGGAAAAAGTTTATATCAACAGCATCGGTTCCATATCTGCCCAAAAAACATTTGATAACAATGATTTTTTGGAGGAAATTACTACCTATGAAGACAATGTTATTCCTGTAATAGAACCCAATTATAAGGATTTTATTCCTCCAGCTGCTGCCAGAAGGATGGCAAAGGGAATCAAAATGGGTGTAGTTGCCTCTAAAATAGCGATGGAAGAAGCCAACCTAACAGATATAGATGCCATTATTACTGGTACGGGAATGGGATGTGTTAGGGATTCCGAAAAATTTGTAACCGCCATATTGGACAATAATGAACAGTTCCTTACCCCTACCTCCTTTATACAATCTACCCACAATACGGTTGCTGGACAGATAGCGCTGGGGATAGGATGTAAGGGATATAACTTCACCTATGTACATAGTAGCGTTTCTTTTGAGTCCGCCCTTATCGATGCCCTAATGCAGTTGGAATTGAAAGAAGCAGAAAACATACTTGTCGGTGGCGTAGATGAATCTGGGGAACACACCAATGCCATACATAAACTAATACAACATATAAAACCGGAAAAAATAAACTCCAACAAACTCCTACATTCCAAAACTGTGGGAGCTGTATTCGGGGAAGGTGCCAATTTCTTCGTATTGTCCAACAACAAAAAAGAAACCAGCTATGCCCAGGTAATGGGTGTAAAGACCTTTAACACCCTTCCCAAATCCGAGCTAGAATCTAGTCTTGAGGAATTTTTAAAGGAGAACAATCTTTTCGTGACCGACATAGACGTGCTGATAAGTGGAAATAATGGGGACGTTGACTACGACAATTACTACTTGGATCTTGCCAATGGCCCTTTTAAAAACACCCAACAAGTGGTTTACAAACATCTAAGTGGAGAATTTAATACCGCTTCAGCATTTGGATTTTGGCTGGGTGCCAAAATTCTTAAGACCCAGCAGATACCCAGTGCAGTTGCGCTAAACACAATTAAACCCAACGGATTAGAACTTGTTTTACTCTACAATCAATACAGGGGCAAAAACCATAGTTTTATTATCCTTCGCCGATGTTGAAGTTTCCTGTTATAAATGGCCTTTTTAGCTTTGCTTTTCTCGCCCTTCTTATATGGGAATTTTTTGGGGAAATCAGTTGGTGGACCTATACAACACTTGGTCTACTTTGGCTTACATTTACCATTATAGGCTCCTTCCACGTCCGCTGGAATTATCATCTCCCTGCCCTTCATTTCAACAACAAAATTCCCGAAAATTGGGTTGCCATTACCTTTGATGATGGCCCCCATCCCAACTTTACTCCAAAAGTTTTGGATCTACTTCAAAAATATAATGCCAAGGCATCTTTTTTTTGTGTGGGTCAACAAGTAAACCTGTTTGGTGGAATTGCACAGAAAATAGTAGACAACGGGCATACTATTGGGAACCATACCTACAGCCATTCCAACAAATTTGGATTCTTTGGAACACAAAAAGTAATTTTGGAACTCCAAAAAACAAGTACCATTATAAAAGAAGTAACAGGTCTTGACCCCAAATTATACAGACCGGCCTTTGGAGTAACAAATCCCAGTATCAGCAGAGCAGTTAAAAGGCTGAAACTTCAAACTGTTGGCTGGAGTATTCGATCTTTGGACACTACCAAAAGGTCCCAAAAAATTATCTTGGAGCGTATCTCCCATAAAATAAAGAAAGGCGACATTATACTACTCCATGACAGTAGTGAAAAAACAGTTGAAGTATTGGAACAGTTATTGCTATTTTTACAGCAGAACAAAATGCAATCGGTAACGGTAGACCAATTGCTAGATATTGAAGCCTATGCGTAACCTATTATTTTTAGTTGTTCTCATTGCCCATACTTCCCTATTGTTGGCTCAGGAAAGTAAGATGAACAATACCGAAATTGCGGAGTTCAAGGCCAAGATCAACGAGACATCCAAGGCAACGACCACTATCCAAAGTAATTTCACGCAATATAAGCATCTGGACTTTTTATCCAATGATATTACTACTCAGGGCAAAATGGCCTTTAAAGTTCCCAATATGGTAAAATGGGAGTATACAGAACCCTTCAAATACAGTATTATTTTCAAGGAGGACAAATTAACAATAAACGATTCCGGGACAAAAAGCAATATGGATCTGGGAAATAGTGCCTTGTTTAAAAAGCTGAATCAACTAATCGTTAATAGTGTAAAAGGCAACTTGTTCCAAGATTCGGATTTCACCATGAGCTATTTTAAAAGCTCAAAATATTATAAGGTTATCTTTATCCCTAAGGACGAAAAAATAAAAAGTTATATAGCCTCTTTTATATTGTTTTTCGATAAGGAACAGGCTGATGTTATGGAGGTTAAAATGGTGGAACCCACTAATGATTATACAAGAATTGTCTTTTCTGACCGACTGATCAACAAACCATTGGACAATGAAGTATTTACTAATTAGCTTATCCCTCTTGCTGTTTGCCTGTGCTTCCTTTCCAAAAAAGAATAATCTAGAAAGAATAAACAGCGATACACCAGCTGTAATCAATCCTTACTTTTCGGACCTTTCAATGGATTATATCTACAAGGCCAAAATTAATTTCGCCGAGAAATCCTTTGGTGGAATATTTGTTATAAAAAAATTGGGGCCGGAAAACCATAGAGTGGTGTTTACCACTGAAATGGGAAATAAACTATTTGATTTTTCGTTTATCAAAGACGAATTTCGAATTAATTTTATTCTAAGTGAAATAGATAAAAAGATTCTAATAAACCTGCTCAGGAGGGATTTCACTGTTTTGACCAATGAAAATCCTAACATTTTACAGCAATTCCGGACATTGGGGGATAGCATATTCTTTGAGACCAGAATAAAGAATAACACTTACTTTTACCTCACGGTAGATGAACGACTACATAAAATTTTGGAGACAAAAGGAAGCAAAGAAAAATCGGACTATATTTTTACAGAAATAGAAAACGATCATGCAGGGGAAATTAAAATACGGCACAAAAACATTAAGTTAACCATTGATTTAAAAGCCATTTAACATGAAAAAAATACTGTTTACCAGCCTTTTTATCACCATTTCCTATGTCTTGGTTGCCCAAAGCAAGTCGCAACTAGGGATAAGACTGGGTGTAAACAATGCCAAGATCCTGAATTCCGAACTGGACAACAAAACTGGATTGTATACGGGATTATTTTTAGCAGTGCGTTTTTCGGATAGCTATACTATGCAACCAGAAATTGTATATTCCAATCAAGGAGGCAATGCCAGCTTTAGAAATGGTGAAAACCTAAATATAAATTATGTATCCATTGCCCTTGCAAATAAATTTTTTGTAAGCAAAAATCAGGGCTTCCACTTTATTTTGGGCCCCAGCCTAGATGTTAATTTCGATGATAATTTTATCAACTTGATTAACGATAACGGTGACAATCTAGAAATTACCCCAATTGATCTCGCTGTATTTGGAGGAATTGGATATGAGTTTGATTTTGGTTTGGCATTGGAATTGAGATTTAAACAAGGATTGATCGATCTAGATTTCAATGACTCCGGAGAATACGGCGGCAATTCTGAGGAGAATCAATTGAACAGGGTATTCCAAATAGGACTAGCCTATAAATTTAATATGTGACCATAATGTTAATAGAAGGATTATATACTACAGAGACTTTTGATAAGAACGAAGAAGGCATATCGGCCCAAATCAAGTTGAATCCTAAGCATGAAATTTTTAAGGGCCATTTCCCAGGAAAGCCTATTATGCCCGGGGTATGTATGATTCAAATCATAAAGGAATTGACCGAAAGGAGTCTTGGCCAGGATTTGTTTTTATCCGTTGCCAGTAATGTAAAATTTATGGCCATAATAAATCCCGAATCCGACCCGATACTTTTAATAGACATCAATCTTTCTGAAATGGACGGTCTGATCAAGGTAAAAAGCACCACCATCTTTAGGGAAACAGTGGCTCTAAAACTAAGTGCAACCTTCAAAAGCATGACTTAAATGAAACTTATCTGCTTTCTCCTTTTAGTGTTTTCCCCTTCGCATTTCACTCCTGATTTAGCCCAGGTCCGAAAAGACTTTAAATTGGCCACCAACAACCGAGAATCAGCCTTGGCCTTAAGGGATAAACTTGAAACTGTTTCCAAGGAAGACAACACCTTGTTGGTAGCTTACAAAGGTGCGGTAAATGCCTTATCGGCAAAATACACAAAGGATAATGCGGAAAGAAAAGAGCTTTTTAAAAACGGGGTTTTATTATTGGAATTTGCGGTATCCCAAAAACCGGAAAACATAGAGATTAGGTGCCTCAGATTAAGCATACAGGAAAATTCCCCCAAGTTTTTGAAATACAGATCCAATATTGAGGAGGACAAAATTTTTATTTTAAACCACTACGACAAGACCAATTCTAAAGCGGCAAAGGATTTTGTAAAATCGTATATATTGCAATCCACAGGATTTAATACTGAAGAAAAGCAACGGTTTTAACTTTTGTAATTCCTATTTTTGCGAACCATGTCTTGTCTTTTTGAACAAGATGGGACAACCAAATTGCAATAAAACCGTGTCACAACATACCACATCCACAACTAAAGCTATGGATCAGCTTAAATGCTGTGTGATCATACCTACCTACAACAATCATAAAACCTTAAAAAAAGTTATTGAAGGGGTACTACGGTATACCCAAAATATTATAGTCGTAAATGATGGGTCGACCGATACCACTTCCCATATTTTGACCCAATTCCCCAATATCCAGACAATTTCCCTTCCACAAAACATAGGTAAGGGTTATGCCCTGAGGAAAGGTTTTGAATTGGCCCTGGAACAAGGTTTCCACTTTGCCATTACCATTGATTCTGATGGACAGCACTTTCCGGATGACATACCTGTACTTATAGAAAGCCTAAATAAAGAAACTTCCAAAAATGTACTTTATATCGGGGCAAGAAATATGGGACAAAAAGGTGTACCC
Organism: Arenibacter sp. F20364; assembly: GCF_023015905.1. GTDB lineage: Bacteria > Bacteroidota > Bacteroidia > Flavobacteriales > Flavobacteriaceae > Arenibacter. Next base: position 306,450 of record NZ_JALKBD010000001.1, read on the forward strand.
AAGAAAAGTAGTTTTGGCAACAAATTTTCCAATTTTTGGTTTTGGGTTGAGACAGGAATAAGGTTACAGGACACCCAATCCGGATATAGGTTATACCCCATAATGGCCTTAAAGGATATCGCGTTTTTTACAAAAAAATTTGAATTTGAAATTGAAGCCATCGTAAAGGCGGCATGGAACGGAATAGATGTTAAGAATATTCCAGTAAAAGTAACCTATGATGTCACTGAAAGGGTATCCCATTTTAGACCCTTTACCGATTTTTCGAGAATTAGCCTGTTAAACACCTATTTGGTAGTACTTACGATTCTTTATATTTTTCCACGTGACTTAATTCGGAAAATAAAAAAAAAAGGAATTAAAAGGTTTATCCATGAAGACTTTCTAGGCAGTAATGATTCCCATGAAAAAAAAGCGCTGTCCATAGCTTTGGGTGTGCTTATCGGTTTATCTCCCCTATGGGGGTTTCAAACCTTGATAGTTATTTTCTTGGCAGTTCTATTTAAACTGAACAAAACCATTGCCTTTGCTTTTTCCAACGTTAGCTTCCCTCCCTTTATACCTTTTGTGCTATTTATGAGCCTTAAAATAGGGCACTGGGTTTTGGGCACAGAGTTTAATTTTACATTTGCTGAAGCAGGGGCCAATTTTGAAGTTATAAAACATTTAAAATCATACATAATCGGTAGCATTACCCTTTCCTTTGTTGCATCTTTTATCGCGGGAATATGTGGGTATATTATTTTGAATATTTTTGACAGAAAGAATATTGCACTTAAAAATGGGTAGTTTTTTATATAGGATTTATCAATATGTGGCCAAAAAAAGACTGCTTAGTGGCATTGGTCTTTCAGGCCTATTTTTGATCCTTATATTTTTTGCCTTCAAAATTGAATTCGAAGAAGATATAACCAAGCTTATACCCAGTAACAGTAAGACTAAAGAGGTTCAAAAAGTATTAAAATCGGTAAATTTTTCAGATAAGATTATCGTCAATATTGTGCGAGAGCCAGGGGCACCTATTGAAGAACTAACAAGCTACGCAACTGACTTTTTGGATAGTCTAACCCAAAAATCTTCTTCACATATAAAAAAAATCCAAGGCAAAATAGATGACGGAGATTTAGGAAATACCTTGGATTTTGTCTATGACAATGCCCCTCTGCTACTGGATAAGGAGGATTATGATGCGATTTCAAAAAAACTCGATAAGGACAGCATTTCGGAAATCACAAAAAAAAACTACCGAACATTAATTTCCCCCTCCGGAATTGTAGCCAAAGAAATGATTCTAAAAGACCCGCTCGGTATTTCTTTTATTGCCCTAAAAAAACTAAGGGGCTTGGGTATCGGAGAGCAGTTTACTATCAAGGATGGCTATCTCCTTAGCAAGGATCTTCAAAACATATTACTGTTTATTACCCCTGTTCACCCTTCCAGCGAAACCGTGGAAAACACCAAATTTGTCACGGAGCTTTATGAGACCCAGGATCAATTGGACCAACTGTATAAGGATAAGGTAAAAAGTGAATATTTTGGGGCCACAATGATAGCCGTTGCCAACGCACAACAGATCAAAACGGATATCCGCCTTACGGTCAGTATAGCACTATCCATATTGATGGCGATCCTTATCCTATTTTATAGAAAATTAACCATTCCCCTTATTCTCTTCACCCCAACCCTTTTTGGCGCAACATTATCTGTTGCCGTACTTTATTTTACTAGAGGCAAGATTTCTGCTATTTCTTTGGGGATAGGTTCTGTTCTACTGGGCGTCACCTTGGATTATTCGTTGCATATACTAACGCAAATAAGAAATAACCCATCTGTAAGGACGCTATACTCCGATGTGGCCCAGCCCGTTACAATGAGCAGTATTACCACTGCCCTAGCCTTTTTATGTCTACTATTCTTGGACTCCCAAGCCCTACAGGACCTTGGGATTTTTGCTGCCGTTAGCGTAATTGGCTCCTGTATTTTTGCCCTTTTATTTATCCCCCATGTTTATAGGAATACCGATAATCTGAAAGTGAAATATACCCTCTTGGATAAAATAGCCTCCTATAATCTTCATAAGAACAAATGGAGTATAGCCATCCTTGTAGGCCTGCTTATTGCCAGCATTTTTTTTCACGATAAAGTGATTTTCAATAAGGATATTGCCAAACTCAACTATGAGCCTACAGCTCTGGTACAAGCAAGGGAAAGACTGGACGCCCTTACCAATATGTCCTCAAAATCCATTTATTTAGCTGTCTATGGGGAAGACAGCGAAGTAGCCCTTCAAACCAACGATACCGTATACCAAGAATTGGAAAGCTTAAAGAATAAAGGAGAAATTCTTAGTTTCAGTTCCATAGGCCCCCTAGTCCTGTCCCAAGAAAAACAGCAAGAAAAAATTGACCTTTGGAAGGAATTTTGGAACGAGGAAAACATGGAAAAGACTAAGGAAAATCTTGTGGAAAGTGGTACTGAGTTAGGGTTTAAACCCAACTCCTTTAATGAATTCTATGGACTTCTCAACAAAGATTTTAGACTCTTGAATATTCAGGATTACAGCAGTGCAGCTGCCATGCCCATTGATGACCACATTGTTACCGATAATGATTTCACCACTGTTACTTCACTGATTAAATTAAAGGAGGGACATGAGGAAAAAGTAAAAGATATTTTTAGAGCTTACCCCCAAACATTGGTAATAGATAGACAGGAAATGAACGAAATGTTTTTAGGCAATCTCAAAAATGATTTCAATAAGCTAATTGGTTACTCCCTTGGTATAGTGGTCCTGATCCTGTTCTTTTTCTTTAGAAGTTTTTCTCTGGTATTGGTCACAAGTATTCCCATCCTGTTAACCTGGTGGCTCACTATTGGTATTATGGGTATGTTCCATATAGAATTCAATATTTTTAACATCATTATCTCCACCTTTATCTTTGGATTGGGAATAGATTACAGCATATTCATAACAACGGGACTGCTCAAGGAATACGGTAAGGGGGAAGAAGTACTGAGAACACACCGAACCTCTATCCTACTTTCGGCCATTACTACAGTTTTGGGAATCGGCGTACTAATTTTTGCAAAACACCCCGCCTTGCATTCCATAAGCCTTGTATCTCTTATAGGGATATTATCAGCAGTTTTTGTAGCTTTCACCCTTCAACCTTTATTATTTTTACTGTTTATCGGAAGTAAGGAAAAACGCCCCATTAGCCTTCGATTACTAATTCATTCCGTTCTTTCATTTGGATATTATGGATCCGGTGGACTACTGCTGTCCATATGGAGTGTTAGCTTTATGAAAATACTGCCTTTTAGCAAAAAGATTAAGATGAAATGGTTCCATAAGACCATTTCAAAATTCATGAAATCGGTTTTGTATACCAATCCCTTTGTAAGTAAAAAAATTATCAATTTATCAGGGGAGGATTTTAGCAAACCTGCCATTATCATTGCAAACCACACCTCATTTTTGGATATTTTGGCTGTCGGCATGTTACACCCAAAAATTATTTATTTGGTAAACGATTGGGTATATAAATCCCCAATTTTTGGAAAGGCCGTGCAACTAGCCGGATTTTATCCGGTGTCCGAAGGAATAGATAATGGCCTTGAACATTTAAAAAACAAGGTAGCCCAAGGATATTCCTTGATGGCTTTCCCTGAAGGGACAAGGTCCAGAACCAACAAAATAAGACGATTCCATAAAGGGGCCTTTTATTTGGCTGAAAAGTTTAACATGGATATTGTTCCTGTTTTGATACATGGAAATTCGGAAGTGCTCCCCAAAGGAAGTTTTGTTATAAAAGATGGCAGTATAACGGTAAAGATCTTAGATAGAATTTCCCCAGATGACCTAGGCTACGGAAAAAATTACAGAGAGCGCAACAAGGGTATCGCAGCCTATTTCAGGTCCGAGTTTCAGGTATTGAGGAATGAAGTGGAAGGGGACCTCTATTTCATTGGCACTATTCTGGAAGATTATCGATACAAGGGAGATTCCATCTACCGTGCGGTAAACAAAGATTTAAAAAACAACTCAAAAATTTACGCTGAGATCTCCAAACATATTGGGACCTCAAATTCCATAATTCATCTTTCAAAAGAATACGGGCAACTGGATTTTCTATTATCTTTAAATGCCGTTGATCGCAAAATTTATATCTTTTTAACGGATGAAGAGATAAGGCCAATTGTAAAGAACAGTTTTATAGCCCAGCAAATAGCCAAGTTAAGCTTGGTAGAATCAATTGATGAAGCTGTGGAAAAGCCCGCGGATATAATGATCATTGATTTGGAAATACAAGACCTGGATAGCCTAGTGCCTAAAATCATAAATAATATTAGGCTAGTGATATTGGTAAAGGACGGAGTAAAATTATTGGAAAAAATTATATTGTCTACTGGTTTTAAAAATGTCTTTGAATATGATAATCTTATTATCTTAGAAAAAGCAAAGGCCTAAAACAAGCTGTATTCGCAGGAATCAAAAAAAATCCTCGGATTGAATTAGGGAGATACATTAATTATTATAAGGGTACAAGACTTACCAAAATCCAATATTAAATATTGGATTTTGAAATTGTAAAAGAATACCATTTATGAAAGAACATTACGACATTGTAATTGTTGGAAGCGGATTAGGGGGATTGGTTTCTGCCTTGATAATGGCCAAAGAAGGTTATAGTGTCTGTGTCTTGGAAAAAAACAATCAATTTGGAGGTAATCTACAAACCTTTGTCCGGGACAAAACCATCTTTGATACCGGGGTACATTATATTGGCGGACTTTCGGAAGGCCAAAACCTGAACCAATATTTTAATTATCTGGGTATCATGGACCAATTGAAGCTTAAGAAATTGGATGAAGACGGTTTTGATGTGATCACGTTTGAAGGGGACCCAAAAGAGTACAAACACGCCCAGGGTTATGATCGCTTTGAGAAAAGTTTATTATCCCAATTTCCAGACGAGGAGAAGGCCATAAAAATGTACAGTAAAAAATTAAGGGAAACCTGTTCCAAATTTCCCTTGTACAATTTAAATAAAGGCAATCCCTCCTATGGGCAGGATGAAGTATTTAAGCTAAATGCCAAAACCTATATTAATTCCCTTACAAACAACAAAAAATTACAGGCCGTGTTTGCTGGCACCAATTTTCTTTATGCAGGGGACGGGGAACGCTCCCCTTTTTACGTACATGCGCTCTCCGTCAATTCCTATATAGAAAGTGCCTATAGATGTGTTAACGGGGGGAGTCAGATTACAAAAGTCCTTATTAGACAAATAAAGAAATTTGGAGGTGACACCTTCAAACATCATGAAGTCACCAAATTCAATGTTAAAAATGGGGAAATTACTTCGGTAGATATAAATAATGGAAAGGTTATAAACGGCGATAAATTCATCTCCAATATAGAACCCAAGCTTACCTTAAAAATGGTCGGCGAAGAAAACTTTAGAAAATCCTATACCAACAGAATAAATAACATTGAAAGTGTTATTTCTGCCTTTAGTCTATACATTGTCCTAAAACCTAAATCCTTTAAATATCACAATAAGAATTTTTATCATTTTAAATATGGGGATAGTGTTTGGGATGCTCAAAATTACACTCAGGAAAGTTGGCCGGAGGGATATATGGTCTCCATGGGCATCAATAAAAAGGATGATGGTTGGGGAGATAGTTTAATAGCCATGACCTATATGAATTTTAAAGAGGTGGAGTACTGGCAAAATACCTTTAACACAGTTGCTTCTAAAAATGATAGAGGACAGACTTATGAGCAATTCAAGGCAGATAAATCAGAGATTTTGATTTCTGAATTGGAGAAAAAATTCCCCAACCTAAGAGATTGCATTCAAACGGTTTATGCCTCCACACCATTATCCTACAGGGATTATATAGGGTCACATAACGGATCTATGTACGGCTATGTTAAAGACGTAAACAATCCTTTACACTCTTTCGTTTCTCCCAGAACAAAAATCAAAAATCTTTTATTTACGGGCCAAAGTTTAAATATGCACGGGATCTTGGGCGTTACCATTGGGGCAATTATTACCTGTTCCGAGTTAGTTGGAAAGGATTATCTATTGGAAAAAATTTTGGAAGTCAATAAAACTCAAGAAGTTTAATATGGGACAGATTAAAACGATTCCTATTCCACGGGTCAATTCTATTAGCAAAGAGGATTTCATTAATCAATATTACAAAACCCAACGCCCCGTTTTAATTGAAAACCTCACCTCGGATTGGCCGGCCCGCAAGAATTGGAATATAGATTATATCCAGAAAAAAGCAGGAGACCAAATAGTTCCCCTATACAATAATGAACCTACCAAAGGGAAACAAAACTCCGCTGCGCCGGTAACGGAAATGAAATTGTACGACTACCTCGAAATCCTAAAAACCAAACCCACGGACCTTCGCATTTTTTTCTACAATATTCTGGATAAAATGCCAGACCTCATCAAGGATATCGATTACCCTGATATTGGATTAAAATTTTTCAAACGCCTACCAGTCATGTTTTTCGGCGGTAAGGGCTCCGTAGTGCTGCCCCATTATGATATGGATTTGTCAGACCTACTTCACTTTCATTTTCACGGTCACAAGAGTGTGCTTTTGTTTCCTCCCGAACAGACCAAATACTTATATAAGGTTCCTTTTTCTGTGCATAATTTGGAAACCATAAACATGGATGATCCAGATTTTGACAACTATCCTGCATTAAAAAAGGCAGAAGGATTATATATTGAGATGAAGCACGGTGATGCCCTCTATATGCCAAGTGGATACTGGCACTATATTAAATATCTGGATGGCGGATTTTCTATTACATTGAGAGCCTTGCCAAAACATCCTATCTTGTTGTCCAAAATGTTTGGAAATCTATTCTTTATGAGACCGTTTGAAAATGCAATGAGGAAAATTTGGGGTCAAAAATGGGTAGATTACAAAGAAAAAAGGATGCTGGCAAACACCAATAAAAGGTTTGCAAAACAATAAAATAAGTAATTAGAATGCACCGGATAAAATGGATTATATGTGTATCTGTCTTGCTTGGCCTTTTAGGATCTTGTGGAATTTCAAAATCCCTTAAAGACAGGCCCGATTTAAGCAATTACAACCCAAATATTCCAGAAATAACCAAAACCTCCGATACCTCCTATATTTATTCCAATAACTCCCTGGCCAAGAACAAACAAGGGTTGTGGGAACTTTATGTATCCGGAGACCCACTTCAAAGGGGATTGGTTACCGGAGCCCTAACAGAGGAGCTATTTCAACAACAGGAAGCAATATTTTTGTCCAAAGTAGAAGAAATGGTACCCTCCAAAACAAAAAGATACTTTCTAAGAAAATTTTTGGCCTGGTATAACAGGAAAATTTACAAGAATATTCCTGAGGAAATAAAAGCGGAAATTTGGGGACTTTCCAGATACGCTTCGCAAGACTATGACGATATCGCAGCTCCGTATTCAAGGGTACTTTATCTTCATGGCGCCCATGATATAGGGCATGCCCTTCAAGATTTGGCCCTTGTTGGCTGTTCTTCCTTTGCTGCCTGGGGTGACAAAACCGAAGATGGAAGTTTGATCCTTGGTAGAAATTTCGACTTTTACGCAGGGGATGATTTTGCCAAGAACAAAATAATTTCATTCCTAGACCCCACAGAAGGCCATAAGTTTATGTCCGTGACATGGGGCGGCATGTTGGGAGTGGTTTCCGGAATGAACGAACATGGTCTAACCGTTACCATCAATGCGGGAAAATCTAAAATTCCCTTAGTCGCCAAAACACCAATCAGCATTCTTACTAGGGAAATTTTACAATATGCTGCTACGCTGGAAGAGGCCATAGCTATAGCAAAAAAACGACAGGTATTTGTATCCGAATCTATTTTAGTTGGGAGCGCAAGGGATAAAAAAGCGATTCTAATCGAAGTCTCTCCCCATAATTTTGGGGTATATACAGTTCCCAATTCCAATCAATTGATCTGCTCCAACCACTTTCAAAGCAATGCCTATGCCGAGGACAAAATCAATCAAAAACACATTTTCGAAAGTCATTCCAAATATAGGTATGATCGCTTGGAAGAACTTTTGGACAACCATAAAAAAATAACCCCGACCATTGCCGTGGACATACTTAGAAACAAACAAGGTCTCATGGATGATGAAATTGGTTATGGTAATGAAAAGGCGTTAAACCAATTATTGGCACATCACGGAGTTGTATTTAAGCCAGAGCAACGCTTGGTATGGGTTTCTTCCAACCCATACCAATTGGGCGAATTTGTAGCCTATGACCTAAACAAAATATTTAAGGACAGTTTAAATCATAGGACCGGTGCTGAACTTTCCATCCCCAGTAAAAATATAAAAAAGGATAGTTTTCTTTATACACAGGCCTATCAAAACTATGAAAGGTATCGCATAGAAATTGCTCAAATTAAACAAGCCGTTGCCGACAATCAACACTTGGCTCCGGAATACTTGGAGAAATTTAAGAATTTAAATCCTGAATTTTGGGAAACGCACTACTGGGTAGGCCGTTATAATTACAATAGAAAATATTATAGAGCAGCCTTAAACGACTTTATGGAAGCAAGCACAAAAGAAATTACCACAGTTCCAGAGAAAGCCTTGGTACATTCGTATATTCGAAGATTAAAACGCAAATTAAAATAATGATCCCTGAAATCGAAAAAGCATCGGAAGAGGCAATACAACAATTACAAGAAGAGCGTTTAAGGGAGCTTATTAAATTTATTAGCCAAAACTCGAACTATTATAAAAGAATTTTTAAGGAAAATAATTTACAGGCCAGCGATATAAATACCTTGGCAGACCTGACCAAACTTCCCACAACCTCCAAAGAAGACCTACAAAAATATAATGATGATTTCTTGTGCGTAGATAGGCACAAGATTATAGACTACGTAACTACTTCCGGTACTTTAGGGGAGCCTGTAACCTTTGCCCTTACTGACAATGACCTTAATCGTTTGGCGTATAATGAAGCCATTTCTTTTGACTGCGCAGGTGTTACGAATGACGATATTTTGCAATTGACAACGACTATAGATAGACGGTTTATGGCCGGGTTGGCCTATTTTTTGGGCGCTAGGGAGCTAGGTGCCGGAATAATTAGGGTAGGTGCCGGAATTCCTGAACTTCAATGGGATTCCATCCTTAAGTTTAAGCCAACCTACCTCATTGTGGTCCCTTCTTTTTTATTGAAACTTATAGAATACGCCCATCAGCACGGAATTGACCCCAACGAAGCAGGGATAAAAGGGGCTATTTGTATAGGGGAATCACTGCGTAATGAAGATTTTTCATTGAATACCCTTGCAGCCAAAATTAAAAAAGATTGGGACATTCCCCTTTATTCCACCTATGCCTCTACAGAAATGAGTACGGCCTTTACCGAATGTAACGCACAGCAAGGCGGCCACCATCATCCAGAATTGATCATCATCGAAATTTTGGACGAAGAAGAAAAACAGGTTCCGGAAGGAATGTCGGGAGAGCTTACCATTACTACCCTAGGTGTAGAAGGAATGCCTTTGTTAAGATTTAAAACCGGTGATATTGTCCAAGCCCATACCTCCAAATGTTCCTGTGGCAGAAATACACTTCGCTTAGGTCCTGTGATTGGAAGGAAGAAACAGATGATAAAATATAAGGGCACTACCCTATATCCTCCGGCCATGTACAACGTGCTTAACTATTTTAATGAAATAGACGCTTTTGTGATCGAGATAGACCATAATGACATAGGAACCGATGAAATTTGCATTAAAATAGCCACCTCCAGCCCTACAAATGATTTATTACAAACCATCAAGGACCACTTTAGGGCAAAACTGCGGGTACTCCCCAAAATTGAATTCCACGATTTTAAAACCCTACAGGAGTTGCGATTTCCCAAAATGAGCAGAAAACCCGTTATTGTTATAGACCACCGACTCTAAACTGATACTTAGTCTTGGTAACGCCATAAAAAATCAATTTGTAAATCTTCCTTCATTTGCTTACATTCTAAGAACATACAGGCCATATTCCATTCCAATTACTATTTCCCACCTTTTAGTCACGGTTTATTTGGTCGGGCCATCGAAACTAGACTTAAAAAATTTATTTGCATTAAAATTGGTATTACATTTGATTACACTTTGCAACTGCCATTACAACACTATGAAAAAACATATATTTATATATATCCTACTATTCTGTTTTCCCCTAATAACCCCAGCACAAAAATTAGGAAACCAAGAAATAAAGGATTTGATCAACTCCTACAAAAAAGATATCCGCGGACCATACAAAGAAATTCGCTGGTTCTGTACAGATGGAAGCATACGCCAGCCCAAAGATCCTTGTCCCGATGACATAGGTCCTGGAGTACAGCACGCCACCTATAAAAGCTCTATAATCGATTTAGGAAAGAGCAACCACCTCTATTTGGGTCAAATTTTATCCTATACCTCCAAGGAGGAATTTTGGGACGCAGAAAATAACCATTCCCGTCTTAAGCAGTATCAATTGGACAAGTATTTAAGAACTGTTGACAATGGCTGGATCCTGGAAAAGGGGCAGTTCTATAGGGGGGCAATACAGGCAGAGGACGAAGAGGCATGGGGCGTGGACTTTTATAAATGGCTTTTATCCGACACTCAAAATTTGGCTGAAAATTTTTACCTCATTCGGCAGTCTTTAAAGGACATACCCCATAATGGCGACGATAATCTAGCACAAAAAATAAGGAGCGATTCAAAGGTAATTTCGGACATGGTCCCAGAATTTATGGACTTAAGGGTTAAAATCCATAGTCAGCCAGATGCTGGGGATATAAATAAAGTAAAGAACTTTAAGTCCAAAAACAGCAACCAGCTGACCAATGAGGTAAAAGCCAAAATGGATGCCTTGGTGTCTACTATGGCCAATTTCTACAAACCAGTTGATATTGCACAAATACAAAAAAATACACCACTTGTAGAGGATAGCCCTATAGGGGTTGCCATAAAAAACTTTACTACCAGTTATAATGGAGAAGCAAATGCGGCAGTACTTATTCCCGCCACGGCCGAATTGATATTGGATATAAGACAGGCCGTCCTAAAAGAAAAAAATGCGGTGGCACGTCTTCAATTATTGGATGCCTCCCTAAAGTTGGAAGAAGTAATATTTAAAAATTCCCCCCAGTGGCAGCCGGAGGACCTCAATGGCCTGTTGGATAAAGTTTGCTATTTGGGCATGGCCAATGCCGGTGCCGGAAATATAGAACTGGCAGAATGGGAACAACTCAATCTATCCCCAAAGGGATCCAATGGCAGTGCCATGTCCCTAGGGCAGCTTACCACAGTATTGGAAAATGCGCGCAGGGAAGTGGAATGGAGTTCTTCCATGGTAAAGGCCAATTATCAGGAGATAGTAGACATTTATTCCGGTTTTGAACCTAAGGCCTATGGTTTTATAGACGATAAGATTAGAGGTTCCATTGCCCTCTATTTAGGCCAAACCGTGGGAGAATTGGGCGATATCATTGCCCAGGAATCCGCCTTGACCAATAGGGTGATGGACATAGATAATCAAAGTGGCCTACGAGGCCTTAATCCTGGATATGCCTTGGGCGAATTGGTAGTGATAAGTGGTTCTCCAGATGAAATTGAGGTTACATCCGATAAAATCTATATTTTTCAACGCCCTCCTTCAGATCTTAAGCCAGTGGCCGGAATTGCTACGGTATCGGAAGGAAATATGGTGTCTCACGTGCAATTGTTGGCCCGAAATATGGGTATCCCCAATGCCGCCCTAAGCGATGAAAATCTTAAAGGTCTTCAGAAATATAACGGAGAAAAGGTATTTTATGCGGTATCCAATAAGGGCAACGTTATTATGAAGTTGGAAAAGGATATGTCCGAGGAGGAACGCAATTTATTTATTAAGATAGAGCGTAAAGAGGAAAGAATTGAAGTCCCCATAGAGAACATACGTTTGGATGAAAACACTATATTAAACCTAAGGTTAGTGGACACCGAGGATTCAGGTAAACTTTGCGGTCCAAAGGCGGCCAATTTGGGACAGTTAAAAAAAATGTTCCCTGATATGGTGGTAGAAGGTCTGGTGATTCCCTTCGGAATCTTTAGGGACCATATGGACCAACATATGCCCGATCAACAAGGTAGTTATTGGCAATTTTTGAACACTACGTTTGAACAAGCCGAGAATATGCGGACCGATGGTATTTCTGAAGCTGAAGTTGAAAGCTACCAATTAAACCAATTGGAAATCCTAAGGGAGGCCATAAAGAAAATGTCAATGAAGGCCCAATTCCTTACACAATTGGAAGAGGGATTCAAAGAAGTATTGGGAAAACCAATTGGTGAAATCCCGGTCTTTCTTAGAAGTGACACCAACATGGAAGATCTGAAGAATTTTACCGGTGCCGGATTAAACCTCACTGTATTCAATGTAGCCGCCAAGGAAAAAATTATATCAGGCATTAAGGATGTTTGGGCTTCCCCCTATTCCGAGCGCAGTTTTAAATGGCGTCAAAAATATCTCCTTAATCCTGAAAATGTATTCCCTTCCATTTTGATAATACCGAGTGTAGATGTGGACTATTCAGGGGTATTGATTACCAAGGGCATCAGTTCCGGAAATCCGGATGACCTTACCATTGCCTTTAGCAGGGGTGCTGGGGGTGCTGTAGATGGCCAATCGGCAGAAACATATTTAATAAAGGATATTGGTGGCACCCAACTCTTGGCACCCGCTAGGGAAATGTACCACAATCGACTTCCAGCTGCAGGGGGAACGGAAAAAAGAATGTCCTCCTTTGAGAACTTCATCCTAAACCGAAAAAATATTGAGGAAATAAGGGAATTTGCCAAAACGATCCGTGCTACCATGCCCGGCGAAACCAAATCGGATTACGAAGGGGCCTATGATGTGGAGTTGGGATTCCAAAACAATAAACTCTGGTTATTTCAAATACGACCTTTTGTAGAGAATAAGAAAGCGTTAAGTTCCAATTATTTGGAATCAATTACCCCTAAAATCGATCTGGACAAAAGCATTGCCCTTTCTAGAAAAATATAAGATGCAAAAGAATATTAAATATATTGTTCTATTACTGATATGCTCGGCCTTTACCACCATGAGCTATTACCCCATTGATGGCTATTTGCATACGGGAATCAAAAGGCTGAAGTATCTGGAACTCGTTAAAAGTGGAGAACTAAAGTCGACCACCGTTATACCTCCAGGGGCCCAAAAGTCTTATATGGATATTGAACTGAACCTAATATCGAAAAAAGAGGACAGCACTGCCGCTTTCCTAAGTGTAGATGAGCAATTCCAAAAAGACATCAACGCACTATTTAGAGGTTTGGACAAGAGTTATTCCATTGCCGTATTGGATATTTCGGATATAGACAGTGTTCGATATGCCGAGCGAAACGAAACTGCCGGATATCAGCCTGGCAGTGTTGGCAAACTGGCCGTAATGGTAGCTCTGTTTACCCAATTGAAAAAAATATATCCGGATTCCTTTGAAAAGCGATTGGAGCTTTTACGTTCCAAATCGGTAAAGTCGGGCTATTGGGGCTTGACGGATACACATACCATACCCATTTTTAATCTGGAAACGAATAAATTGCTAAAAAGACAGGTAATAGCCAGTGATGTTTTTACCTTGTTTGAATGGACAGACCACATGCTTTCCGTTAGTAACAACGGGGCAGCCAGTATTGTATGGCGCGAAGCCTTATTGATGGCGGCCTTCGGAGAATCATACCCCACCCTGAGCCAGGAGGAGGCGGATACGTACTTTACCTCTACCCCAAAAAAGGAATTGACAGATTTGGCCAATGACGTGGTAAACCTACCCTTACGGGAATTGGGAATTACTACTGATGAATGGCGCTTGGGAAGCTTTTTTACTTCGGGAGCCAACCGCTATGTAGGCGATAAGGGGGGCAGTATTGGGTCTCCATTAGGGTTGATGAAATTCTTGATACAGTTGGAACAGGGCAAGGTGGTGGACCAAGAATCTAGCCTGGAAATGAAACGCCTTATGTATATGACAGACAGAAGGATCAGATACGCACAATCCCCGGCCCTGAAGCCCGCTGCCGTATATTTTAAATCGGGAAGTTTATACAAATGCGATAGAAGTACAGGTGAAGCCTGTGGAAAATATATGGGCAATGTTACCAACTATATGAATTCTGTAGCCATTGTAGAACATCCGGACAATTGCAAATATATAGTGGTACTTATGACCAACGTATTGCGAAAGAATTCAGCAACAGACCATTTGACCCTGGCCAGTAGCATCGACAAAATTATTAAACGCTAATTCTTTTTAAATTCACTAAGGATTTCGGCCGCCTTTTTTCTTGCCTTTTCATTGGAATCCCTCAGAACCATTTCCAAAAGGGGATTAAACTTGGTATCCCTGGTTTTTTCAATTAAGTAAAGTACTGCCAATTTTAACTTTATATCTTTTCGCTTTAAGAGGGCTAAATAACTTTCGGATTCACTAAGAACCTTTACATTCAGATTTTTTAGATTTTCTTCTGATATAACACCTACCTGCATAATGGACTCCGCTACAGGAATCAACTCCTTTTTGAGTTGAATGTCCAAGATATTGTCCAAAAATTCAATGGCATGTATACGTTGCTCCTCCTGACCTTTTAGTATGGCATTTAAAATTGGATCTACATCCTGGGGCGGGTATTTGACCCCCAAGAATTGAAAAATTCGTTTTAATTGCCTATCCAGGCGCAATTCCAACAAATGGATAAGGCCATTTCTGGCTTCATTTTCTTCCTTGGTCTCCAGCTTTTCCGGGTTCTTTTTATACTGCAATACTATTTGGGTATGGATTACGGATAGGGTACTTTGGTACAGGTGACACTCGTCCAAGATTTTATCCACAATAAACTGATCCCTAATTCTAAGGTGGGGATATTTCCACTTGAGGTGTTTCAAGGCTTCAATAGCTTCAATTTTTACCGTATGTTCCATATCCTTGGTTAGTTTCATCAAGGTATTGATGGCCTTTTGTGAATCGAACTTTCCAATAACCATGACCACGTATGCGCTATCGTCCGGGTCAATGCTTTCATTTCTTAATCCCTCAAACAAAATATCAATAATGGGCTCCCCATAGAAGTAGAGGGCCTCCATTGCAGATTTTCTGGTGTCCTTACCCGATAATCTGGAAACAATTAAATCAATAAACTGCTTGTCCAAAGTTTTTGATGCCGCCAAAATAGCGGTATTTGCAATTGGAACATTATTGGAATATATATACGTCTTTACAACCGGGTAGAAATTTTCAACCTTGGCATTACCAATGGTTTCAAGAATGGCCAGGATCTTATTGGTCCTTTCCAGCTCTATATTGGTTTGCGATAATTGGTCAAGGGCATTTTCAATTCTTTGTTCCATACCAAATCGGTCCTGCATTACCCTATTATTTCGCAATTCCATGGACAAGCCTATTAGGGCAGCATTGGCAATGGTAGCGTCCTCTACGGATAGATATTTATCCAACAGCTCAACAGGGTTCTGCCGATAGCGCTTCAACAAGTATCTAAAGACCGAGGTGGTCACTTGCTGGTCCTTATCAAGGATCATGGATTCTATGGAGGAACATAAATTTTCCGTATTCAAAAAATAAAGATTTTCAATGGCCAAAGCTCTTACCTTTGCAGACGGATTGTTCAACAGGCTCTTAATGGCAAAAAAGAAACGTTCATCCTTTACTTCCAATGTTTTATGCAACATATGTAATATCTGATTCTCGTTCCCTGTTTCAAATACCCTGATTACCGTTTCTATAATAGAGGTAACCTTTATTTCCGATTTGGCAGCCTTCTCTTTTTTTATAGGATTATATTCCAACAAGCTCTTAAAGGAAATAATATATTCATTCCTTAAATGATATATAAAGTACAACCAAATCAAAATAAGCCCAATAATAATTATACTGATATAGGTTGATGATATGTCCAGTCCATTAATAAAAAAGATTAGAATAAAGCCCGCCATCCCTGTAGCTATACTATCCACTACTACATCCGTAAATGTCTTGGTCTTTTTTTTAATTTCTATTGGGATGGGTATGGAAAGTAATTCTGTTGCCGCTTTATTTACCGACTGCTTTAGACTTCCATCCACAATTTTGATAAATACCACCACCCAAAGTTGCGGCACTACCAATAACAGAAAAGATCCCAACAATATGCCCGAAGGTAACCATAAGAGAGATTTACCAACGCCAAAAGTACCTACAATACGTTTGGTGAGGAACAACTGTATCAATAGGGAAATAACGCTCAAGGTAGAAAACCAGAATCCAAAAAAGGAGGTTAATTCATCCTGATCTTTAATGAACCTGGAAGCGTAATCGCTATATTGGTAATCTACCAATTTGGCCACCAGAACGCTTATTCCGATGACTACCGCAATCAAACTTAAAAGTTTGGATTGCTTGATAAGCCTAAAAGGAGATTCGGCCTTGGGGTTGGAGCGACTGGAAACCTGAAAAGGGTTGAGTTTCAATACTTCATTTTTCCAGATATATCGAGTTATTGGCAAACAGCACATTAGGAGGGTTGCAGCAACAAACAATAAATCCTCTGTGTTAAGAATATTGGTCAACAAGGAGGTTAAATACCCCCCAAATATTCCCCCGCCAATAGCACCGGCACCAATAAATCCAAATACACGCTTTGCTTCACGTACATTATAGACCAGATTTGCCATTACCCAAAACTGGGAAGCGGTCAACAAACCAAAAATTGCCACCCAGATATATGGTATATACAGTGCCGATCCATAACCGAGATTAAAATTCAAAGCTACCCCAAATATTATCAAAGAAACAACGGAGCCGATCAAGGTACGATCCACAATAATATTCAAAGGATACTTTTCTAAGGCCCTATCGTAAAAAAAAGAACCCAAGACGGCCATGATTGCCGTTAAAACATAGCCCAATGGCAGTGCATCCGAAGAAAGTTCTGATAGAAAAAGGGAATTTATAGTAGGTTTTACTATCAATAAAACCGTAATAATGAGGAATATATTTAATTGAAGTAGAAGTGTTTTGGTCAGTTCCTCCTCCTTTAAATCAAATGCCTTTAAAATGTAGGTATTAAACGTTTTAATAAATGAAATTAGGTAGTTCAAATTTTATGCGTTTTGTTAATATCCAACAGCACTCCTATCTTAAACCAGTCCATAGAATTAGTACCAAAATTACTTCATTGGCAGACATTCTACGAATAAACAAAAGGAAATATAATAAGTGGAATTAGTTAACGGCAAAATGTACCCGCTCTGCCTTCAATACCTTTTCTACGGGCCTAACCAAGTCCCTAATGATTTGTTCACCTCCCGCGTCGTCTATCAATGCTACCAATATATAACGGCGATTGGGATTATTTCCCCAAACCAAAATAGAATCGGAATGAAATGTCTTCCATGAGCCCGACTTTCTATATAGTCTGGCATCGGGAGCAATATTGTCCAAGGTATTTACAAATTTATGATGTAGTTCGGGATCTCCCATAATATCCAACATTTGTTTGGATCTTCCCTTATTTACCAATTTGCCATTGGCCAATAGATAATAATATCTACATACTTGGTTTACAGTAGCAGCATGGGACAAATTCTTTAAGGGCTCCCTATTGGTATCGCCACCGCTTCCGTATCTTTTACCTACCCATAATCCGCCGCCTTGACTTTCATCATAGAACATATATTTGGGATCGGTCATTACGGACTGTATTTTATCATATCCCAAACGATCTATCATGCGGGTCGTTGCTTCATTGTTGGATTTACTGATCATAGATCGCATATCCTTTTTTATTTCCAGAGTTTCTTTTAACTCCCCCTTTTCTATGGCATCCATAGAGGATAACAACACCGCTATTTTAGGTAAGCTGGCCGCATACATCATATAATTACCATTGATACTGGCATATTTTACCTTTTCCGGATTGGATAAGTCCACAATACCAACAGCCATCTTGTTGTTATTCATTAAGGATTTCCAATTGGGATTCGACATGAGCTCCTTTTCCAAACTTTGCTGCAAAGCACTATTGACCAAACTGGGCAAGGGCTTTATTTTAGAATCGTCTATATTAATGGGCAGGTCCTTTTGCGCATAAGCGTAACCAGAACAAAAAACAACACATAATATTCCAATAATACGTGCCTGCAATTGAAAAAAAGTTTTACCCATTATATAAAATGATATAATACTATTAGTTAAGAATTAAATATGAATCACAATAAAAAAGAACTACTCTAAAAAACGATCAAAGATATTCCATATTCGTTTTAGATATCTGTTAATTTTTCAGACTTCAATAAAAAAATAACTTAAAGAATATAACGCGAATTTTATGATTATCTGATATATAACTGTTAAATTATTACAAGGTTTAAGGAGAAAAAAATCCATCCGTCGAGAAAAGAATACCTATCTTCCAACATACTTCCTATACTTACGATTAAAGCAGATAAAAAGTTTACCTACATATGGGCAAGGCACCAATTTTAATCCTTACGGTTTGATTGCAAATTGTTATTTTTGGAACAAATTAGATATACATGTTGATTATTGGTATTGCGGGTGGAACGGGCTGTGGAAAAACTACCGTTGTAAATCAAATAATAAACGAATTGCCTTTTGAGGAAGTAGGAGTCATTTCACAAGATTCCTATTATTGCGATCTGTCCCATTTGGCATATGATGAACGCACCCAAGTAAATTTTGACCATCCCCGTGCCATAGATTTTGAATTGTTGGGAAATCATTTACAGGATTTAAAAAAAGGAATTCCAATTCACCAACCTGTTTACTCTTTTGTTAAGCACAATCGTACCAATGATACCATACTAACACACCCTAGAAAGGTAATGATCGTGGAAGGTATCCTTATAATGACCAATCCCCAGATAAGGGAGATGTTCGATATTAAGATATTTGTACACGCCGATTCGGACGAGCGACTGATAAGGCGTTTAAAAAGGGATATCACCGAGCGTGGCAGGGATCTGGATGAAGTTTTAACGCGATATCAAAATACGCTAAAGCCCATGCACAATCAGTTTATTGAGCCCACCAAGGAATATGCGGATATTATAATTCCTAACAACAAGTACAATACCGTGGCTGTAGACATCGTTAGGACCATAATCAATGAAAAGTTAAGTTAATCACCAATGGGAATAAAAGGGCTGAGAAAGAAGAAATGGTTTGGCGTGGTCACCAATATGTATGTATTGGTACTGACGGTTTTTGTGGTTTGGATGGTTTTTTTCGATACCAACTCCCTTCTCATTCATTGGGAGCTTAAAAAACAAATAAATAATCTGGAAAAGCAGAAAGAATTTCTCCACGAAGAGATAGCCAAGGATAAAAAAATTATAGAAAAGCTATCGGATCCCGAGGAATTGGAAAAATTTGCAAGGGAGCAATATTATCTAAAAAAGAAAAATGAGGAAATTTATCTGATTGAATATGAGGATAGTGTAAAAACCAAAGATGATGAGTAAATTCGAACTCTTTAGCGATTTTCCCGAGATCTCTTCCAAGGCATGGAAGCAAAAGATCCAGTTTGAGTTGCTAGGTGAGGATTACAATGAAAAGTTGGTTTGGGAATCTCCAGAAGGCATTAAAGTAAAACCGTTCTACCACTCAGAAGACCTTAAGGCTATAGAGATGGCCGGAACACCAAAAGATAGTGACTGGCGTATAGTACAGGGCATATTTGCCGGCAATACCAAAATGGCGAATAAAAAAGCCTTGGACGCCATAGCAAGGGGAGCTGAGAGTATCTACTTTACCATTCCTTCCGAAGAAATAAACATTCATGAACTTCTCAATGGTCTTGACCTTGGCCAAACCCCTATTTATTTTAACCTTCAATTTCTATCTGAAGCTTATGTAAAATCCCTTTTGGCAGCCACGGAAAACCATTACAAAAAAGTCTTTACCAATATCGATATTATTGGTCATTTGGCAAGAAATGGCAATTGGCATTACAACCTTCTTCAGGATCATAAAATATTAGGGGAAATTCTAAATTTAAATCACGGCCAAACCTTGGGTGTGGATGTGGCGCTATACGGAAATGCCGGGGCCAATCTAGTACAACAACTGGCCTACGCCCTTTCGCATGCCAATGAATATATGAACCATTTATACGACCACCATAAAGACACCCTAAAGGCAACAGTAATAACCTTTAAGGTTTCGGTCGGAAGCAACTATTTCTTTGAAATAGCCAAGTTGAGGGCACTACGGATTTTGTTCGGGACCGTAGCAAGGGAGTATGAAGCTTCGGAGCATTGCCATATTATAGCAACCCCCTCTTATAGAAACAAAACCCTGTACGCCTATAATAGCAACATGCTCCGAACCGCAACGGAAGGGATGTCCGCTATTTTAGGGGAAGCAGACGCGGTATTGAATATGCCTTATGACGCCATCTACCATAAAGACAATGAATTTGGTGAGCGTATGGCCAGAAATCAACTGTTGATTTTAAAAAATGAAAGTTATTTTGACAAGGTGAACAATGCGGCCGAAGGGGCCTATTATATAGAGTCCATAACAAGTCAACTTACTTCCAAAGCTCTGGAATTATTCAAACAAATTGAAGCGGGCGGAGGATTTCTGTTGCAATTGAAGGAGCATCTCATTCAGAAGAAAATAAAGGAAAGTGCCACCAAGGAACAAGAAAGCTTTAACAGCGGCGATAAAATCCTTGTAGGTACCAATAAATATGCATCCAGGGAAGATAAAATGAAGGATAGTATGGAATTGTACCCCTTTGTAAAGACCAATACCCGTAAAACTTTGATAGAACCGATCATTGAAAAAAGATTGTCCGAAGAATGGGAACAGGAACGCTTGAAAACTGAATAAGTGTCCCTTTAAACAGGTGTCAAAAAAAGTGGTATCACTTCCAATCAGTATAGACAGATTAGATAAGACGAATAAAAACAATGGCAAGAAAAAACCTCCAACATATTCAACCGATTACTGTTAAGGATAGCAACAATGCTCATGATCAAGTATTGCCCTTTGAGACCGCGGAAGGAATCTTTCTTAAAAAAAACTATTCTAGGGAAGATGTTGAGGATTTGGAACATCTTAATTTTGCCGCTGGTATCGCCCCCTTCCTTAGGGGACCCTATTCCACAATGTACGTCAGTAGACCTTGGACTATAAGGCAGTACGCAGGATTCTCAACCGCTGAGGAAAGCAATGCTTTTTACAAGCGAAATCTGAAAGCCGGACAAAAAGGTCTTTCCGTAGCCTTCGACCTACCTACGCACCGAGGGTATGATAGCGACCATCCACGTGTGGTAGGCGATGTTGGGAAAGCCGGTGTGGCGATCGACTCGGTAGAGGATATGAAAATTTTGTTCAAAGACATTCCGTTGGATAAAATGTCGGTTTCCATGACTATGAACGGAGCAGTATTACCCATAATGGCCTTTTATATAGTAGCAGCGGAAGAACAGGGCGTATTACCAAAAGAGCTCTCGGGAACCATTCAGAACGATATTCTTAAGGAATTTATGGTCAGGAACACCTACATCTACCCTCCTGCCCCTTCTATGCAGATCGTTGCCGACATTTTTGAATTTTCCAGTAGGTTTATGCCGCAATTTAATAGCATAAGCATATCTGGATATCATATGCACGAGGCCGGGGCCACCGCCGATATTGAACTGGCCTATACCTTGGCCGATGGCCTGGAGTATATTAGAACCGGGCTAAATGCCGGATTAAGTATTGATGATTTTGCTCCAAGATTATCTTTCTTTTGGGGAATCGGGATGAATCATTTCATGGAAATTGCAAAAATGAGGGCCGGCCGAATGCTTTGGGCCAAATTGGTAAAACAATTTAATCCCAAAAATGAAAAGTCGCTCACCTTAAGGACCCATTGCCAAACCAGTGGATGGAGCCTTACCGAACAAGACCCGTTCAACAATATTACCAGAACGACCATAGAGGCCGCCGCCGCAGTTTTTGGTGGTACACAAAGCTTACACACCAACGCCTTGGACGAGGCCATAGCCCTTCCTACGGATTTCTCTGCTCGTATTGCCCGTAACACCCAATTATATCTACAAAAAGAGACCGAAATTACTAAAACAGTAGACCCCTGGGCCGGTAGTTATTATGTAGAAAAATTAACTGACGAAATTGTACACAAGGCATGGGCACTTATACAAGAAGTGGAAGAATTGGGGGGAATGACCAAGGCCATCGACGCTGGAATCCCAAAATTAAGGATAGAGGAGGCTGCCGCAAAGAAACAAGCCCGTATAGACAGTGGTAGGGATATCATCGTTGGCGTTAACAAATACCAGTCCAATGTAGACGATGACCTTCAAATATTGGAAGTGGATAATGCCGAGGTCAGAAGACAGCAATTGGCACGTCTGCAAATGGTCAAGGCAAATAGAAACGAACAGGAAGTGCAGCAATCACTTTTAGAACTTACCAAAGTGGCAAAGCAAAGAATGAAGGCCGAGTTTTCCAAAACTGACAAGAAAAATACAGATGAAGGGGAAAATTTATTAGCTTTAGCTATTAAGGCCGCCAGGGCAAGAGCTACACTAGGTGAAATCAGTACCGCTTTGGAAAATGCCTTTGGGCGGCATAAGGCTATTATAAATTCGGTTACCGGAGTGTATTCAAAAGAAATAAAAGGGGATGAAAGCTTTGGCAAGGCTAGGCAGATGGCCGACAGCTTTGCCGAACAGGAAGGTCGTAGACCTAGAATAATGATTGCCAAAATGGGACAGGACGGACACGATCGCGGTGCCAAAGTAGTGGCAACAGGATATGCAGACCTTGGTTTCGATGTCGATATTGGCCCACTGTTCCAAACTCCGGCAGAAGTGGCTAAACAGGCCGTGGAAAACGATGTCCATGTTCTTGGGATTTCTTCCTTGGCAGGCGGTCATAAGACCTTGGTACCACAAGTATTGCAGGAATTAAAATCCTATGGGCGCGAAGATATTATGGTTATCGTGGGCGGCGTAATCCCAAAACAGGACTATGACTTTTTGCATAATGCCGGAGCGGCAGCTATTTTTGGTCCAGGCACAAAAATAAGCGATACCGCCATCCAAATTTTAGAGATCCTAAGCGTATAGCATCAGTAGTTTCATTTGATTAATCACTATGAGGCACTATGACCCTCCTATTGGAAATAAACTCTAGGATAGGGGTTATTTAACCAGAAATCCCTCCCTTAGGAAGGGGGTAATTCTACAATTTTTGTGCAATATGATGAAGGCTCATGGAAATTGGGTATCATTAATAAGTTGTGTATAAGTGAGCTATTAAAAAACAATAAACCTCTAATAGCCTGATAGTAAATACCCTACAACTTTAACGCTATTTAACGATAAAGATTACAGTTATTCACCCAGTGTTAACAAAATACATTTTATAACAACTTAAATAATCGTATTTTTACCCCCTAACTTACTATGATAATGGGCAAAATAATTGCTATTGCTAATCAAAAGGGTGGTGTAGGAAAAACTACTACTTCGGTAAATTTAGCCGCCTCTTTGGGTGTATTGGAAAAAAAAGTATTACTAATAGACGCTGACCCCCAAGCTAATGCAACCTCTGGACTAGGTCTGGATGTGGAAAGTATCGAGCTGGGAACATACCAACTATTGGAACATACCAAAACGGCCGAAGAAACCATCATTAAGACCTCCTCTCCCAATGTAGATCTTATCCCGGCGCATATTGACCTTGTTGCCATCGAAATTGAATTGGTAGACAAGGATGATAGGGAGTATATGATGAAAAAAGCCATCCGTGGACTCAAGGATAAATACGATTATATCCTTATAGATTGCGCCCCTTCACTAGGTCTTTTAACATTAAATGCCCTTACTGCGGCAGATTCCGTGATGATACCTATACAATGCGAATATTTTGCATTGGAAGGATTGGGCAAATTATTGAATACCATAAAAAGTGTTCAAAAAATACACAATCCTGAATTGGATATAGAAGGAATGGTACTTACCATGTACGATTCCAGATTAAGGTTATCCAACCAAGTGGTGGAAGAAGTAAAAAAACACTTCTCCGAAATGGTATTCGATACCATTATTCAAAGAAATGTAAGGCTAAGCGAAGCCCCAAGTTATGGTGAAAGCATTATTAAATACGATGCCAGTAGTAAAGGAGCCGCCAATTATTTAAATTTGGCAAATGAAGTAGTTGTGAAAAACAAGGAGACAGCATAATGGCGAAAGCGATAAAAAAACAAGCGTTGGGCCGCGGATTATCAGCCCTATTAAAAGACCCTGAGAACGATATTCAGTCGGCCACAGACAAGAATGCCGATAAGGTTGTAGGCAATATTGTGGAATTGGACATGGACTCTATTGATGTGAATCCATTTCAGCCCCGTTCCAATTTCAATGATGAAGCATTACAGGAATTAGCCTCTTCCATCAAGGAATTGGGGGTTATACAGCCAATAACCGTAAGAAAACTGGATTTCAATAAATATCAATTAGTTTCCGGTGAACGCAGATATAGAGCATCCAAATTAATTGGACTGGAGACCATTCCCGCCTATATCCGTATTGCAAACGACCAGGAATCCCTTGAAATGGCCTTGGTTGAAAATATTCAACGACAGGATTTAGATCCGATTGAAATTGCACTATCCTACCAAAGGTTGATTGATGAAATTCAATTGACCCAAGAAAAAATGAGTGAAAGGGTAGGTAAAAAGCGCTCTACCATAACCAACTATTTGCGATTACTTCGATTAGATCCCATTATACAAACGGGTATACGTGACGGCTTTGTAAGCATGGGCCACGGAAGGGCTTTGGTAAATGTGGATAAAAAACAAGACCAAATTGCGCTATACGAAAAAATTGTAGGGGAAAATCTATCGGTAAGGGATACGGAAAAAGCAGTAAAAGAATATCAGGAAGGCTATACCAACGTTGCTCCAGTGGCTCCCACATCTGGAAAAGAACCAAAGAAAACAGTTATAAGCCCGGATTTTATTACCAATAACCTTGGTTCGTTCTCAGAATATTTATCGGTTAAAGTTGACATTAAAGCCTCCGAAAAAGGAAAAGGCAAAATCACCATCCCCTTTCACTCCAAGGAAGAATTCAATCGGTTAAAAAAATTGATTACGGGTGAGTAAATATCTTGTATCACTGGCTATATATTTTCTTGTTATCACCTTTGGACTTGCGCAGGAGAAAGAAAATACGACCCAGGCATCAGATTCTATCAAAACCTCTCTTAAGGAAGAGGGAATTACGGTGGTAGACACCCTTAAGGTCAGAAAGAAGGCCATCAATCCCTTGGCACCGAGCAAGGCAGCCTTCTACTCCGCCGTATTCCCCGGACTTGGTCAGATTTACAACAGGCGCTATTGGAAAGCACCCATAGTTTACGCCATAATAGGTGCAGGAGTATATGGCTACGTATACAATGACGACCTTTATGACCGATTTAGAACAGCATTTAAACGGCGCCAAGCCGGTTTTACGGACGATGAATTTTATGATTTGGGAACGCCAAATGCTCCTGGCGCAGATCCAGACTTTTCTGAGGCCGCTTTGGAAAGTGCACAGGAAAGATATCAAGAAGATAGGGATTTATGGCTCCTTGTCACCATTGCAATGTACGCCCTAAATATTGTTGATGCCAATGTTGATGCACACCTAAAGCAATTTAACGTGGATGATGACCTAAGTATGGATTTCAAACCATATTTGGACATGGACGCCATTACCGCCAAACCAGTTTATGGTATGGCATTAACCATTAAGTTTTAATTTATGAATATTGCCTTATTCGGATATGGTAAAATGGGTAAAATGATCGAACAGATCGCCCTGAAAAGAAACCATACCATTGTTGCAAAAATTGATTTGGATGCAACAGATATAGATTTTTCGAAAATTGATGTTGCCATTGATTTTAGTATGCCCAATGCTGCTTTTGGAAACATTAAAAACTGCCTGGAACACAATGTACCCATAATTTGCGGAACCACGGGATGGCTTGAGGATTACCCAAAAGCTGTAGAGCTTTGCCAGGAAAATAATGGAGCATTCATTTATGCCTCCAACTTTAGTTTAGGGGTCAATCTTTTTTTTGAGTTGAACTCCCATTTGGCAAAATTGATGGCTTCCCAAGATCAATATAAGGTAGCCATGGAAGAAATACACCATACCCAAAAATTGGACGCCCCTAGCGGAACGGCCATTACTTTGGCCGAGGGTATTATTAAGCAAACCAATTACACCAATTGGAAGTTGGACAGCGCAGGGGACAAGGAAATTCCTATCACGGCCAAGCGTATTGCCGATACTCCTGGAACCCATACCGTTACTTACGAAAGCGAAGTAGATAGCATTGAAATTAAACATACCGCACA
Source organism: Arenibacter sp. F20364 (assembly GCF_023015905.1). Classification (GTDB taxonomy): domain Bacteria; phylum Bacteroidota; class Bacteroidia; order Flavobacteriales; family Flavobacteriaceae; genus Arenibacter. Next base: position 332,980 of record NZ_JALKBD010000001.1, read on the forward strand.
TAACAGGGAAGGTTTTGCCCTTGGAGCAGTGATAGCCGCCGAATGGATAGTAGGCAAAACGGGGGTTTTCACCATGAAAGACGTGTTAAACCTACGTTAAAGAACGTAACAAAGAACAACTTAAACTGACTTAACGATTGACAAGTTTTTTTAAGCCATCAATCATTAAATAATAATTACCAATATGAACGGCACACAGTGGATTATCTTCATTTTAATTATTCAGGTGATACATTTTCTAGGCACCTGGAAATTATATGTAAAAGCAGGAAGAAAAGCTTGGGAGGCTGCAATCCCTGTCTATAATGCCATTGTGCTGATGCAAATTATCAATAGGCCCAAATGGTGGGTGATTTTGCTTTTTATCCCGATCATTAATTTATTGATGTTTCCGGTAGTCTGGGTAGAAACCCTTAGAAGTTTTGGAAAAAATAATCTACTGGATACCTGGTTGGCCATATTGACCTTAGGGCTGTTTATCTATTACGTAAACTATTTTGAAGACGTAAAATATATAGAAAACAGGGACATTCATCCCAAAAGTGCGCTTGGTGAGTGGGTTAGTTCTATTGTATTTGCCATTGTGGCCGCTACTTTGGTGCATACCTATTTGATACAACCCTTTGTTATTCCTACTAGTTCCTTGGAAAAAACCCTATTGGTCGGCGATTTTCTTTTCGTAAGTAAATTTCATTACGGAGCAAGGATACCAATGACCACCGTAGCCGCTCCCATGGTTCACGACACCTTGCCCATATTAAAAACCAGATCCTACGTTGCCGATGTTGATCCCGCTACCTATAAGACTTCAATTTGGAATAAATTACAGTTGCCATATTTAAGACTTCCTGGATTTAAGAAAGTAAAACGAAACGACATAGTGGTTTTTAGCTGGCCGGCAGATACGGTTTATCAATTCTTCAAAAAACAACAAGGGGTACGCAAACCAATCGATAAAAAATCCAATTATGTAAAACGTTGTGTTGGGGTTCCGGGAGATTCCTTGACCATTAAGGACGGATATGTTTACATCAATGGCGAAAAAACCGTTTTACCCTATAGGGCAAAACCTCAATTCCTGCATACGGTTACCGTAGACGGACAGTTTTCCAATGCTGCAATAGAACTCCTTGGAAGAGAAAACCTATCCGGAAATGTCATTCGGGTACCCAACAGCTCCTTGCAACAGGAACGTGCTTCCGAGGTGATAAATGCCATGAGTTTGGAACAGACAAAATCCGATTCAACCTATACCTATTACGCCGGTAATGTAGGCAACCAAAAGGTAAGGGACTATTTAAAGTCCGAAGATATGAAGAATATGGCCCTCTTTAATTTGACCGAAGAGGAAGCCAAAAACTTTACGGGCAAGGATGGAATTACCTCAATCAATAAATTCTCGTATAAAAATCCGGACACTTCCATTTTCCCGCAAAATGCAGCACATCCCGGCACTGTGGACAACATGGATCCAATTTACCTGCCAGAAAAAGGAAAAACCGTTCCACTCAACATAGAGGTACTCCCCATTTACGAAAAGATAATTAAGGAATATGAAGGAAATGACGTTAAAGTGAACGGAAATCAAATCCTCATTAATGATGAAGTTGCCAATTCCTACACTTTTAAACAAAATTACTATTGGATGATGGGCGATAACAGACATAGATCCGAAGACAGTAGGTTCTGGGGTTATGTCCCTGAAGACCACATAGTAGGAACCCCCATTTTTATATGGATGAGTATTGATGGCATTAACGATGGTATGGCCAATTGGAAGGTTAGATGGAATCGAGTATTTACTACTGTAAACGGCGATGGTGAGCCTACTTCCTATTTTAAGTATTTCTTGATTTTATTGGCTGCCTGGTTTGTATTTGATTTCTTTAGAAAAAAGAAAAAAACGGAGGATAAATAATTAATGTAGTATTGTTTATATGTACCGATCTGACCATTCCGGTTTTCAAGACATTCCATTGCTACATGATATAGTTTTTACATTGATACATTTTCAAATTAAACCATGAAACTTCTGCTTCATCCGGCTTACTTTCCCAATATCGCCAATTTTGCGGCAATTGTACAGAATGATATTTGTTGGGAGGTAATGGACAATTATCAAAAGCAGACCTATCGCAATAGGTGTTATATATGCACGGACCTAGGATTGCACATGCTTAATATTCCCATTAAACATATTGGCAATAAAAAGGGAAAACAAAAGTATGGCAACGTACAAATCGATAACGACTATCACTGGCAGCGACAACACTGGCGAACATTGGAAACGGCCTATAGGACCTCTCCCTTCTTCGAATTCTATGAAGACGATATTGCTCCATTGTACCATAATACATTCCATTCCTTAATGGATTTTAACCTAAAAACTATTGAGACCATATGCCAATGTATGCAAATAAATATGCCTCTGCACAGGACAGCAACCTATGAGGTTGACGTAACCGATAAAATTGATGGAAGGTTTTTAATAGATTCCAAAACAAAGCCTCAATTTGAGCAGCCCGTATACGTACAAGTATTTGAGGATAGAAACGACTTTGTTCCCAACTTAAGTATTTTGGATCTCTTGTTCAATGAAGGCACCAATGCATTGACCTATCTAAAAGGCCTGAACTTAAACCTTCAGAATGCTTAGGTTTTGTTTACATTACGGTATTCATTTTATACTTCCAGTAATTATTGGATTAGTCTTTTTTAAGGAACACCGACTAAAAATAATCTTGATTCTATTGGCAGGAATTCTTTTGGATTTGGATCATTTATGGGCAAATCCAATTTTTGACCCAAACCGATGCAGCATTGACTTTCACCCCTTACACACCTATTGGGCGATTGCAGGTTATTCCCTCTTGCTGTTTCTCAAAAACACCAGAGTTTTTGGCATCGCTTTTTTAATACATATTTTGGCAGACACTGTTGACTGCTATTTAATGTAAGGTCAATTAGGGGCCCCATGTTGTTCTTCATTATTTACTGGATCAATTCATCCTCAGCCAAACAGCACTTTCATACATATATCACTCCTTGGCCATAAGAAACGGCCAAGACACTTTTCCCGTACTAAAGCCATAACAAAACGGAACTACCCGAAATTCAAAAAAGCCGAGGCAAAGCATTTTAGGGACTTAAAAAAATTATTGCTATTTTGTATATCCTTTTTAAGAAGGATAAATCCAATCAACTACAAAAAAATGAAAGACCATAAATCTAAAAATTCAGCTACCCCCGGAAGAAGGGACTTTATAAAAAAATCCGGGATAGCTCTTATAGGGGGTTCGTTGGCGTATCCCGCTGTATCCTTTGGCGCCACAAAAGCATATAAAGACTCCCCACTCAAGGTAGGCCTTATAGGTTGTGGTGGTCGGGGTACCGGAGCTGCTGCCCAAGCCTTGGAAGCCGACCCTAATGTGATTCTCTATGCCATGGGAGATGTTTTTGAAGATCGATTGGAAGAAGCACATTCAGCTCTTTTAAAAATTGCCGGAGACAAAATAAAAGTAGACGGCAAAAACAAGTTTATTGGTTTCGATGCCTATCTAAAAGTAATCGAATCTGGCGTAGATGTGGTATTACTTACTACGCCGCCCGCTTTTAGACCAGATCACCTTACCGCCGCGGTAAATGCCGGAAAACATGTTTTCTGCGAAAAACCTGTAGCAGTGGACGCCCCCGGGGTGCATAAAGTGTTGGCTGCAGCAAAAAAAGCAAAAGAGAAAAATCTATCCTTGGTATCCGGTTTTTGTTTTAGGTACGACTATCCCAATAGGGCCATATACGGGCGCGTTTTGGATGGAGAGATTGGGGATATAAGAACCGTAACTACTTTCCGTCATGGAGGGGAGGCTTGGTATAAAGACCGTCAGCCAGATTGGACCGATATGACCTACAATATGCGCAACTGGTACTACTACAATTGGTTGTCCGGAGATTTTATCGTAGAGCAGGCCGTTCATAGTTTGGATATGATGTCTTGGGTGATGGGCGATAAAATGCCGGTTAGTGCCACCGGAACTGGTGGAAGACAAGTGAGGGTCGACAAAAAATACGGTAATATATTTGATCATTTTGCCGTGGAGTTCGAATACGCCAATGGCGCAAAAGGGTATCATTTTACTAGGCAACAGAGCGATACCTCGCACAAAAACAGTGTAGAGGTTTTTGGCAGTGATGGTAGTGCCATAGTACATATTGGCCGTAGATATGAAATAACGGGAAAGAACAAATGGACCTACGATGGCGAAAGAAACAATATGTTCCAGACAGAACATGACGAGCTTTTTGCATCCATCAGAAATGGAAATCCGATCAACAATGGAGAATGGATGGCTACCAGCACCATGCTGGCCATTTGGGCTAGAATGGTAGGATATACCGGACAGACCATCAGCTGGGAACAAGCCTTTAATTCCCAAGAATCCCTTGGTCCTAAGGTGGATGAATATAATTGGGATTTAAAATGGCCCACACAACCAGTAGCCGTTCCCGGTAAAACCAAATTTATATAATATCAAACTAAATAAGGACACCCCAAGTAGTCTGAAAGGCATTTTGGGCCGCGACAATCCATCCAACAGTAAATAGGACCAACAAGCAAATGAAAATATCTTTAAACCTTTGCCTGTTATTTTTCATAGCGACCAGCCTAAATGCCTTGGCCCAGAACAAGCCAATAACCTTCGGTACCGAGACCACTTTGCAAGAACTGGCCTCCAAGGGAAAAGCTAAAGCGAACCCAATTCAGTGGATAAATGTGAATACAGAGCCGGAAACTTGGCGCAAAGAAAAGGATATGCTTATTTGTTCAGGTCTTCCCATAGGGGTCATGCGCTCCGAAAAACAGTATGAGAATTTTATAATGCTGGTGGAATGGCGGCATATGGAAGCTGGTGGAAATTCTGGGGTATTTGTTTGGAGCGATGCCATACCGGGCGAAAAAAATCGTTTGCCGGGAGGTGTGGAAGTGCAAATGCTGGAGCTGGATTGGGTGAACCAGAATATTCGAGATGGGGTAAAGCCTCCAATAGCCTATGTACACGGGGAACTTTTTGGCGTTGGTGGAGTAAATACCTTACCGGACAACCCAAGGGGCACTAGAAGCAAATCCATAGAAAACAGAGCTCTTGGCAAGGAGCAGTGGAACAGCTACAAGGTTGTCTGTGTTGATGGAACCATAAAACTCTCGGTCAACGGGAAGTTTGTAAATGGCATAAGTAAATCATCCATCAAAAAAGGCTATTTGTGCCTTGAGTCCGAAGGTGCTGAAATTCAATTTAAAAACTTTAAAATAATAGAATTACCCCCTGGGGTTACCTCAGAAGAACAAACTGCCAAAATAGTATTTTAAGCATACTGCACGGCCCCAATTACACTGACCTACAACACTTTTAAAAGGAAAGACATACTAATTGGAACCAATTTTGATGGATGCCATAACCGGAAAGTGATCAGATAATTTTAGGTCGAAATTTTTATGTGCCATAATTTTGAAAGCTTCATCCGCCAAAATAAAATCTATTCTAACCGGATAATATCTAAAATTAAAGGTCCGGCCATAACCCGTTCCCTTCTCGGAAAAGGAATCGTTCATATCTCCTTTGATCACCCTGTAAACATTGGAAAATTGAGTGTTGTTAAAATCCCCACAAACGACTTTCTTGTATGGTGTGGCTTCTATGTGCTGGTCCACCAATTCCGCCTGTTTCCCTTGTTTGGCAAAGGATTTTCCCAACCTCTTAAGTAGTCTTCCCGTAGGTTCATTGGAGATTCGACTAACACTGGGTATAATCTTGTGCGACTCCAAATGCAGATTATAAACCCTTATGGTATCCTTATTCACCACTATATCGGCAAATAGCGCATTATTGGCACTGTCAGGAAAATCCAAGGAACCCTTATTGATAATCGGAAATTTGGAGTAAATGGCTTGGATTGATTTCTTTTCGCTCAATGCATAGGCTGTCGTAAATTTATAGGCATAGACTTTTTTAAGTTGTCTATCCCTTATCCGGCTGAACTCCTGAATACACAATATATCGGGATCTTCAGCAGTAATTAAATCAACTATTTGATCACCTACCGAGACATCGTGAATCCAGTCAAACTTATTAAAAGCCCTTACATTATAACTCATTATACTGAGGTCCTCTTCCTTGACCTCCTCTTCGGACAATTTAAACCTAAAAAAGTTTCCTAAAATAAAATAGCCAAAGGCCAAAACAAAAGCGGGTAACAACAATTGTCTTTTTCTTTTAAACAGCCAATACACCAAAAAAATCAAATTGAAAAGAACCAATAGCGGTACCGTAAGGCTCAGAATGGAAAAATAAGCAAAATTGGCCACCGGGATTAGCGGTACAAAACAAGAAATGAACAACAGAAGTGCAAAAATGGCATTAATGAAGAACAAGAATTTATCAATAAAATTAAGGTTCTTCACGTGTTATTCCTTTCCTGCCTTAAATAAAAAATCCTTTTCAGCCTTGGAAAGACTTTCGTACCCAGACTTGCTTATTTTATCCAAAATAGCATCTATCTTTCGCTGGCGACTTTCCTTATCGTAATTGTCCTTACTGGTACCTCCCCTAGTTTGCTTACGATAAACCGTTTTTAAGGGGGCCTTTTTTTCACTACGTTTAAATAAATTGGCAATGGCATCCAAAATCTTCGCAAAACCACTACCAATATCCTGGCCGTTTATAAGTTGGCGTGCATAAAAATATCCCAATGCAGCTCCTCCCAAATGTGCCAAGCGGCCACCTACATTGCCCCCTGTTGAAATCTGAACTAGATCTAACAAGACTACAAAGACCCCAATGTGCCAAAGTTTTACATTGAAAAAAATAACACGCACCTCCTGATTGGGCAAATAGGAACATACAAAAATAAGCACAGCCGTAACTCCGGCCGAGGCACCTATCAAGGATGTGTTTATACCCAATAAGGCAGGAAAGATATTATAACTCAGTAAAAATATCATTCCGCCAAGAATTACCCCTAAAAAATATACGTTGAGGAACCTTTTATTATCGAAAAGGTTTAAAAAAATTCTACCTGCAAAATACAGCATCAGCATATTCCAAAAGATATGGCCCAATCCCGAATGGAAAAAAGAATAAGTAAAAATAGACCAAGGTTGGGTAAGAAAATGAAAAAAATCCTTAGGAAGTTCAAACCATCGAATAATACTATCCCCAGATAATCCGAACAAAATCTTCAGAAGTCCACTAAGGATAAATACTGCTACATTAATGACTATAAGCCTTTCCGCAATATTTAACCTATTGTAATAATATCTTATGTTCTGATTGCCCATTACCTGTCCCAGCGATTATTGTTAAACTGATTTTTTTTCCAATACCACATCATTATGAATCCAAATAACGCGCCACCCACATGGGCAAAATGTGCTATTCCATTCCCAAAAATTGAATACCCTGTTACCCCGGAAAATAAATCCAGTCCAATTAATACCGGAATAAAATACTTGGCTTTTACTGGTACGGGAATAAACATCAAGAAAAGTTCACTGTTTGGATAAGACATTCCAAAGGCCACCAAAACACCGTAAATAGCACCAGAGGCCCCTACTGCAGGAGTATTAAAGGCACTCAAAAAACTATCGATGGTATCTTGGGAAGCGATATCGTACCAACTGGGACTGTATTTCCCTCCAGTAATAATTTCCATTATCTGTTCTTTGGGAATTCCAGCGCTTATTAAAGCATCCATCCCCTGATTAAAGTTATAGTAATTCACCCCTGTATGGATCAAGGCTGCACCAATACCGGCCGAGAAATAAAAAAAGAAGAATTTATTTCTGCCCCACATGCGTTCCAGTGGCGAACCAAAGGCCCATAGCGCATACATATTGAACAGAATATGCATAAATCCTCCATGCATAAACATATGGGATATAACCTGCCAAAACCCAAAATTTTCATTTTTCGGAAACCAAAGGGAAAACCATTGGTACATTTGATCGCCATATAATTGTGTTGCTACAAAAAACAACACATTAATAATTATCAAATGTTTTACTGCGTCCGTAATCCTACCCATTTATATAAATTTTTTATCAATATCGTCCTCGGTAATGGTGACGTATATTGGCTTATTAAAAGGACTTACCCCAGATTCCTTACAAGCAAACAAATCGTTTACCAGGGCCAATTGGGAGTCGCCGTCCAACATCTCTCCTGTTTTTACAGATAAAGATTTGGCCAAAGTTTTTGCCAGTATATCGGTCTGAGAAAAACCATCGACCACAAAATCTTGTTGGTAGTCCGATATCAACTGATCTAAAATAATACCTACCTCACTCTCCGGAACGGACAAGGGCACCCCCGTAACCGTAACCTCTTCACCACTAATACTATCAAACACAAACCCCACTGTGGTTAAGCTATCCTGAATTTCCTCTATGATTGCGCAATCAGATTTGGAAAATGTCAAAGATAAGGGAAATAACAATTGTTGGCTAACCGCCTCCTTTATGGTAATGTTCTTCAAGAATTTTTCGTAGAGAACACGTTGATGAGCCCTACTTTGATCTATCACCACCATGCCCGATTTTATAGTGGTCACTATATATTTTCTCCTTAACTGAAAAGTGGTTGTACCCGTATCTATGGTCTCCTTTTTACTATCAAAAATAGACCCAGTAATGGTATCGGATTCGAAGCTCACACTACTGAACCCTGAATTCTTCCCTATATTGGATTCCATTCCAACATATAGACTTTCCCAACCTTTTGTATTTGGTTTCTGGAAATTAGACCTCTGTGCAGTTCCGGCATCGGAGTCTTCCTTAAAGGGATTAAAACCGGAATCTACGCTAATCCTTGGAAATTCCGCCGATTTATCCTTGTAGCCATATGGGGTCTCCAGGTTTTGATCTTGTTCAAAATCCAGAGAGGGGATAACATTGAACTGACCCAAACTATGCTTCACAGTAGATCTTAAAATAGCATATAGGGTATGCTCGTCATCAAATTTAATTTCCGTTTTGGTAGGATGTATATTGATATCTATAGAACCTGGATCCACGGATAAATACAAGAAATAACCCGGATGGTTCTCCTTTTTTATCAGTCCATCAAAAGCTCCCAAAATAGCGTGATGCAGGTATGGGCTTTTTATAAACCTATTGTTTACAAAAAAAAACTGCTCTCCCCTACTCTTTTTTGCGTATTCCGGTTTGCTGATATAACCACTAATTTGGACCACTTGCGTCTCTTCCTTTACCGGAACCAACTTTTCATTGGTCTTGCCTCCAAAAATATTCACTATACGCTGTCTACTGTTGGAAGTAGGCAGGTTGAACAATTCACTACCATTATTATAAAAATGAAAATTGATAGATGAATGGGCCAAGGCCACCCTATGGAATTCGTCTAGGATATGACGTAGTTCTACATTGTTGGATTTAAGGAAATTTCGTCTGGCAGGAATATTAAAAAACAGATTCTTCACCATCATGGAAGTCCCTTTCGGGGCCACAGTTACTTCCTGTGAGATAATCTTGCTGCCCTCAATCTTGATATGTGTTGCCACCTCCTCTTCCTCGGTCCTTGTCTGCATTTCCACGTGGGCAATGGCAGCTATGGAGGCGAGGGCCTCTCCCCTAAAGCCTTTGGTATTCAATTGAAAAAGGTCTTCTGCCTTTTGGATCTTGGATGTGGCATGACGCTCAAAACTTAGTCGCGCGTCGGTAACACTCATTCCTACTCCATCGTCAATTACTTGAATAAGTGTTTTACCACCATCCTTTACCACTAATTTTATAGTAGAAGCTCCGGCATCAATGGCATTTTCCAAAAGCTCCTTAACTACCGAGGCAGGCCGTTGAACTACTTCCCCTGCGGCAATTTGATTGGCAACATGGTCTGGCAAAAGCTTAATAATATCTGCCATTATCGAGTTATAAAGATAGATAGATCGAAATCTATGATGTAAAGAAAAATAAGGATCAGGATGGCAATAATTATAAGGGTTCTAATTTTTTGGTTTCGACTTCCGGATTGTTTTAAATCGTCCATAGCCCTGCCAAACTTACCTTTAAGCCCTCTACGACCATCCATGGTAGGCCTGAATTTATCCAGTTTATGTTCTATTTTGTACGGACTTCCCTCACCTTTATCATTGTAGTAACGAGGTGTATAATTGAACTTTTTGTTTTTACGTAATTTCGAAAACTTTCCCATAATCCTTATTGTTTCAAAGTTACTTAAAAACAAAAAAAATGCCTTAAATCCCTTGCCAAAAAATGTTAACAATTACAGGAAATACGCCCATTTTTCCTTCAAACCAACAAGATCTATAAAGAAATTTAAAGAGAATTAGCCCAGGCTTGCCATTTTTATGGCCGCAATAGCCGCTTCAGCGCCTTTATTGCCATGTTTACCGCCACTGCGATCAATAGCCTGCTGCATATTGTTGTCCGTTAAAACGCAAAAAATAACAGGCACTTGGGTCCTTACGTTTAGATCCATTATTCCTTGAGCGGTAGCGCCACAAACAAAATCGAAGTGTTTGGTTTCCCCTTGAATTACACTGCCAATGGCAATAACAGCGTCCACTTTCTTGGATTCGATCATTTTCTTGGCACCAAAAGTAAGCTCAAAACTCCCTGGAACGTTCCATCGAATAACATTTTCCTTCTGGGCCCCACAATCCAAAAGCGCCTCGATGGCCCCGTTGTAAAGTCCTTCTGTAATTGACTCATTCCACTCTGAAACAACAATCCCAAACCGAAGATCCTTCGCGCTTAGGATTGTTGCTTTATCGTAAGCCGATAAATTTTTATTAGCCGTGGCCATACTAGTTGTTTTTTGCCTTACCTATAAATGCATCTATAGTCCTAGCCTCATCCGAACTTGGGTATTCATCCTTTATTCTTTGGAAATACTTTAGGGCCTTATCACCTTCTTTTAATTCCAATGCGGTAACACCTGCTTTGTACAAGAATTTAGGCGTGGTAAAATCGTTGGCACTATGTGCAACGGCCTGTTCGTAGTATCCTAAAGCATCTTCGGGTTGGTTCAATTGCAAGAAAGCATCTCCCAATCCACCTTTGGCCAAGGCACCCAATATTAAATCATCAGAGGAAAATCCTTCCAAATACTTAATGGCCTCATCATACTTCTGCATATTCAACAATGCCATCCCAGCAGAATATTTCGCCAGATTAGCGGCAGGAGTGCCGTTGTACTCCTCAATGATATCCAAAAATCCATACTTACCTTCTGCACCGTTCAAGGCAAGGGTAAATAATGAATCCTTTTGGGCCGTAGCCACCAATGCTTGATCAAAATATTGTTGGGGATACAACATTTCATTTGCAGCACTTGCCTCTTTTGGCTTCTCCACAAATTGAAAATAGGCCATATAACCCAATACGGCCACTGCAATCACCCCAATTACTCCAAGAATATAATTTTGATTTTTGGAAACCCATTCCTCCGATCTGGATGCTCCTTCATCCAATGAACTAAACACCTCAGCAGTTGTACTTTCCTGCTCATCCAACAAAATCTCCTCCTCTTTATTTTTTGGTTTAAAACCTCTTTTCTTGTATGTTGCCATTTTTGAATTTTATTAATCGCGCAAAAATAAAGTTTTTATCCAAAACCGAACGGGTATTTATTCGTTATTTTTGGATATTTTATAGATTCCGGGAGGAATAAAAAATAAATTTTTTACAAGCCAGAATGTTTCTAAAGAAATTATCACTTATTAATTATAAAAACTTTGCTTCCGAAAATTTCGAATTCGATGCCAAAATCAATTGTTTCGTGGGCGATAACGGGGTAGGAAAAACGAATGTTTTAGATGCCATTTACCACCTTGCCTTTGGGAAAAGTTACTTTAATCCAGTGGCTACCCAGAATATAAGGCACAATGAGGATTTTTTCGTGATTGACGGGGAATTCAATAAAAATGACAGGGAGGAAAAGATTCTATGTAGCCTAAAAAAGGGGATGAAAAAAATCATTAAACGCAATGGCAAGGCTTACGATAAATTTTCTGACCATATAGGCTTCTTACCCTTGGTCATTATTTCTCCCGCTGACCGCGATCTAATCATTGAAGGCAGTGAAACACGAAGAAAATTCATGGACGGGGTCATTTCCCAATCAGACAAGGAATACCTACAAAATCTCATCAAGTACAACAAGACCCTTAGTCAGAGAAATTCCCTTCTTAAGTATTTTGCCGTTAACCAGACCTTTGACAAGACAACTTTGACCATCTACAATGAGCAACTTCAGGAATACGGAAGCAAAATATTCTCAAAAAGGGCCAAATTTTTGGAGGAGTTCATACCCATATTCAAAGAACAGTATCTTGCCATTTCGGGAGGAAAAGAGCCTGTAGATTTAACATATGACAGTAAGTTATTGGACAGCGATCTCTTAACTTTATTGGAGAAGAATATAGAAAAGGACAAAGCACTCCAATACACCAGTGTTGGCACGCATAAGGACGACCTCAATTTTGAGATAGACGGGCATCCCATTAAGAAATTTGGTAGTCAAGGACAGCAGAAATCATTTTTGATCGCCCTAAAATTGGCACAATTTTACTTTATAAAGAAACAGGCCGGCACCACGCCATTGTTACTTTTAGATGATATTTTTGACAAATTGGACGAAAACAGAGTGGCCCATATTATCAATTTGGTAGACGAAGAAAATTTTGGACAGATATTCCTTAGCGACACCCACGCCGATAGAACCGAGGAAGTAGTAAAAAAAATACATCAGTCCTATAAAATATTTAAATTGTAGTATGCGATATGTTTATATTATTATCACCTTGATTGGTCTAGTTGGTTGCCAAAGTAAAGTGAACAAATTAGATTTATCCTATTTGAACGGATACTGGGAGATAGAAAAAGTTACTTTTCCAGATGGCTCCGAGAAGGAATATACAGTCAATACCAGTATAGACTATATTGAAGTGAAGGACCAAAAGGGGTTTCGAAAAAAGGTACAGCCAAACTTTAATGGCAACTACCATACTTCGAATGATGCGGAAATGTTCAGCATTTATGAAAACAATGGAGTTTTCACTTTAGATTATAAAACCGATCTGAGCGAATGGCACGAAAAAATTATAAGTCTCTCGGAAAATAGCTTTACGGTATTAAGTGAAGAAAACATAAAATACCGGTACAGAAAATTTGAACCCATTAATCTTGAACAATAATGGCCAAAAGAAAAAATGACAACCTTCGCCTAGGTGAAGCTTTACAAGAATTTATTGCCGAAAACAAGTTACAAAAAGGCATGGACCGCGTTAATGCCAGGGAAGCTTGGAAAAATTTAATGGGCAATGGCGTAAACAATTACACTACGGCCATTGAACTTCGGAACGACACCCTATTCGTATCACTTTCTTCCTCGGTATTGCGGGAAGAGCTAAGTCTGGGCAAATCCAAGATCATAAAATTATTGAACGAGGAGTTGGGAAAAGATCTAATCACAAAAATTGTTCTTAGATAAGCTTGCGTTATTATTTAACAAAAAAACCACGCCCATGGGCGTGGTTTTTAATTCTATATACAATAAGTTCTTAATAAATTTCCCTACCAGCGAAATGAAACGCACCTTCTATCGCAGCATTTTCATCACTATCAGAGCCATGCACGGCATTTTCAGCTATTGAAGTAGCAAACATTTTACGAATGGTACCTTCTGCTGCATCCACTGGGTTTGTTGCCCCGATCAAAGCGCGAAAATCTTCAACTGCATTATCCTTTTCCAAAATAGCCGACACAATAGGCCCTCTGGTCATAAAATCGACCAATTCACCAAAAAAAGGACGTTCCTTATGTATTGCATAAAACGCTTGAGCATCCCTTCTACTCAGCTGCGTATATTTCATTGCCACGATTTTGAATCCGGCCGAAGTTATTTTGTCCAAAATTCCACCGATGTGTCCATTCTCAACGGCATCGGGCTTAATCATGGTAAATGTTCTATTTGTGCTCATTACATTAAAATTTTGCGCAAAAATACGTTTTATTCTACAACTCGCAATATTTGAGATATATCTTGTGGCGTATATTGCAATTTATCGATAATGGTAGGCTTTTCAAGGTACAATTGAACCAAGAAAACAGAGCCCCATAGCTTTTTTCCACTAAGTCCCTATATTTGTACAAATTAGAACGGGTATAGGCAACTAATTTTTTTACCAATCCAATAAAATAATTGCAGCGAATGAAAAAGGCTTTCTTCAAACTTTTGGCAAAAATGAACAAGTTGTTATTGCCGTCCTATTCAAAAAAGCAGCTGGACCTTTCCAAAGCCACAAAAATGCAAATGGCAATAATAGGATGGCGCTACTTTGTAACAACAAATGCCTTGGACTAATACTTTATAAGGGCTTCTACCGGATAACCTGATAATTTTTCCCTACCATTTAGAAATTTCAGTTCCATTAAAAAATTGCACTGCACTACTTCCCCACCCAACTGTTCTATGAGCTTACAAACTGCCTTTGCAGTTCCTCCAGTGGCCAGTACATCATCATGAATAAGTACTTTCTCCCCTTTTAAGATACTATCCACATGGATTTCCAACAAATCGCTGCCATATTCCAATTCATATGTTTCACTGATTATTTGATGTGGTAATTTTCCCCGTTTTCTCACTGGAACAAATCCGGCATTTAGGCGTGTAGCCAACAAAGGAGCAAAGAAAAAACCACGACTCTCCATGCCCACCACTTTATCCACCTTGTCATTTTTGATCAATTCAAATAAGGCTTCCCCTGCTTTGGCCAAGGCGTCGGCATCCTGTAATAGGGGTGTTATATCTTTAAAGGAGATTCCTTCTTTGGGGAAATCAGGGATATCCCGGACATATTTCTTAAAATCCATTTATTTTGGTTGTTGTAATTTTGTGGTAAATTTAAAAAGAAATATATTTGCAGCCCGTTAAACGGGAAGAATGAATTTTTACAATGGCCTCGTGGCGCAACTGAATAGCGCATCTGATTACGGCTCAGAAGGTTACAGGTTTGAATCCTGTCGAGGTCACAAATAAATAGTCAATAAGAAAAAACGCCAAGCTTGCTTGAGCGTTTTTTTGTTTGTGCTATTTTCAAAGCGGAGCTTTGCAGGATGTGCGACAGCAAATCCTGTCGAGGTCACAACAAGCAAGGAACCACGTCTTTTTTAGACGTGGTTCTTTTTTTTTATGGAAAAATCCAAACGAAGTTTGAGGTTTTGAAGTAAAATAAAGAACTGGCTGCGATAGCGGCGTGGTTACTTATTTGCAACTTTGAGCACAAAGGAAAACCGCAGGTACTCCTGTCGAGGTCACAACAAGCAAGGAACCACGTCTTTTTTAGACGTGGTTCTCTGTTTTAAGGAAAAGGCCAAACGCAGTTTGAGGTTTTGGAATAAAATAAAGAAAATGCAGTGATAGCTGTGGGGTTTCTTATTTGCAACTTTGAGCACAAAGGAAAACCAAAGGTAATCCTGTCGAGGTCACAACAAGCAAGAAACCACG
>NZ_JALKBD010000020.1 GCF_023015905.1 Arenibacter sp. F20364
AGTAAGAAACTTCAATATTTTAAAAATTGCAGAAAAGGACAGATAGCAAATTCAAGTCCAAATATTTTGTAGCGAGTATTCGGAATTATTGGACATTACCTGCCAAGGCCTTAACAGGATGACCAAGAACTATTTGTAATAAGACCATTACCATGTTGGAACGCATTAATAATTTCATTGAAATTAAATATCGTTCCCAGCGAAACATAGAAAATCTATTAATGGTAACTCAATTCACTTCTGAATATATTGAACAAAGGTTAAGGAAATGGAATATGCTTTTAGGTACTAGTTACTAACGTCTATAAGTAACATTCTTAAGCGACACCCTAAACCATATTTTAAGATATTAGAAAATAATACAAGGTTACATTAAGCTTAGCAACTTTATTTAAAGGATACAGAGAATAAAATTAGTAGAATAACTACAAAAGCAATTATGAATTTAAAACTATTATTTCGAGATAGGTAAGCCTACTTTTTTATTCAACAATTAATTCTCTTTAAGTTTTCAGGATAATTGCTCTATCGTTTGCATGACCATATTTCTCAACGGCTATTAGTATTTGCATTATCCGCTGCGTAGTTATCCCTTTATCCTTGTAAATTATGTTGACTCATATATTTTGAAGTTGCCAAATACCTAAGTATAATTAAAATTTATATTCAATTAACATTCGCCTGGTTAATGTTATTTCGCCTAATTTTCCTCTTAATATTTATAATCGTTTCCTGTTCATCTCTGGAAAGGCCTGATATCGTTTTTGATAATTTTGACGGATCAGGTTTGAGCTATGATCAAGGTAAACTAGTTTCCAACCTTTGAAGGTTAGTAGAATATATGTCCATTTTAGGTAGCCGGTGGGAACCATACTACATGACAATGTGTTAATTTGGTTATTAATAATAAGTTGTCAGGGTTGCAACAGGAGCAAATGATAAGACCCTAATTTTTAGCGTAGAAAATATTATTCATACCACCAATGGCGAAGTATTTATAGCCATCACCAAGACTAAAACTAAAACCGAAATAAATTGAATGCCGTTCAGATACAACTTCCATCGCAATTTGTGCAATGTCTTATAAGGGATATTAATATTTAGCCTATTTCAGGAATTCGGATTGGATTTAATATGAAGAAAGGTTTAAATTGTAGTCAAAACATCAATTTACCAAAAACTAAATAGCCAGATAAAATGAATTTATTTAACACAAATACCAGGCCTTTGGTACTTATTTACTTACTAGGAATACTGCTGGTCGGTTGCCAAACTGGGCCCAAGAACAGTGAAAAAGAAATTGCCATATCAACGGAAATCCAATTACCAGATCGACCGAATATTTTGTGGTTGGTTACGGAGGATATGGGGTCCTATATTCCCTCTTTTGGTGATTCCACTATTGTAACACCTAATTTAAGTCGCTTGGCCGCAGAAGGTGTAGTATATCCAAACTTGTATTCAACTTCGGGAGTGTGTGCTCCGAGTAGGGCTGCCCTAATTATGGGAATGTACCCTTCCAGTATTGGGGCCAACCATATGCGTACTACCTCGTATACCGAGGTTACCGGCTTGCCCTCCTACGGCGCAGTACCCCCACCGCAAGCACGGATGGTCAGTGAACTGCTGCGGATGAACGGGTATTATTGCTCCAACAATAATAAGGAAGATTATCAATTTGAAGCCCCAAAAACGGGCTGGGACGAAAGTAGTGCCTATGCCCATTGGCGCAATCGTAATGAAAACCAACCCTTCTTTTCTGTATTCAATTTTACGGATACCCACGAGTCGGGACTGTTTGAGCCTTACGGTCTTAGAAAGGCGGAAACAAGGCATTATCATGAAGGGGACAGAACGTACAAATGGGGTTCCGGTCGTTTGACAGAAGAAGAAACCCCGGTGCACTTGTCAAAAGATACCAATTTTGATATTCCCCCATACCTTCCGGATACTCCGAAAGTACGCAGGGACATGTGGAAATTGTATAACAATATAGCCGAGATGGACAAGCAGGTCGGGGCCGTATTAAAGCAATTGGAGGACGATGGCTTATTGGATAATACCATCATCTTTTTCTACGGAGACCATGGTGGACCCTTGCCTAGGGAAAAGCGGTTGATCTACGATTCCGGTCTAAACACCCCTTTGATTATACGTTTCCCCAATAAACAACTTGCCGGAACAAAAGATACCCAACTTCTCAGTTTCGTTGATTTTGCGCCTACACTGCTATCCCTAATCGGAACAGAGCCTTCCCCCTATATGCAAGGACAGGCTTTTTTAGGGCCATATAAGGCCGAAAAAGAGCGCGAGTACATTCATGCTGCAGCAGATCGTTTTGATGGATTTACAGATGCAATCCGTGCCGTGCGCGATGACCGATTTAAGTATATTAGAAATTACAGGCCGGAACAAGGGTATTATTTGCCTGTAGAATATAGGGAAGGTATACCAACCATGCAGGAATTATTGCGTATGCGAGATGAAGGCACATTGGACAGCGTACAGGCACTCTGGTTTAGGGACCACAAAGACCCGGAGGAATTGTATGATTGTACTACCGATCCGTATGAATTGCATAATTTGGCCCAAAACCCTGATTACAGTGGAAAAATGGAAGAATTACGGACCGAAATGGATAGATGGCTAAAGGAAATTGGGGATGTGCCCAACCTTCCGGAGAAGGAATTGATATCCCAGCTTTGGAAGGGGGCCGAAACCCAACCAATAACAGCAGAACCCGTAATAACCTCCGCCAACAATAAAATTACGATTGACTGTGCTACCCAAGGGGCTTCAATAGGGTATAAAATACAAGGTAAGAATAATGCTGCTACTGAAGTATGGACCGCTTATCAAAAACCTTTTGAAATTCCAGAGGGAAGTAAGGTAATCGCCCAAGCTTATAGGATTGGATATGTGCCCAGTGAAACAGTAGAATCAAGCACGGAATAAATTATTAGCTTAAATAGGGTCGACATAATTCTGTATTAAGTTCAACACGAAATTGCAGCACAGTGCAGGATACGTTCTTTTATTCTAAATACTATTTTTAAATGTCTTTTTCATATCTGGTATCTATACTAGTATGAAAAAACGATTGAAACAATGATCGGATTGCCCATTCATACTGCCTTTTGGCCTATGAGGGGTTTACTTATAATACTTAATTAAAGACAATGTCAGTAAAATTGAACACAAATACTTTTGACGCCATTGTGGTGGGAACAGGAATAAGCGGTGGCTGGGCAGTAAAAGAGCTTTGCGAGAATGGTCTCAAAACACTGGTTTTGGAACGTGGAAGAATGGTAAAACACGTCCAAGATTATCCAACCATGAATCTTGATCCTTGGGATCTGCCCAATGCCGGGGAGACTCCTGCTAAAATAAAGGCTGAGTACCCCAAGCAATCACGTTGGGGTTTCGACGAAACAACAAGGCATTTCTTTAATGACGATTCGGAATATGATTATGACGAAGCCAAACGTTTCGATTGGATAAGGGGTACACAGGTAGGTGGCCGTTCCTTGATTTGGGGAAAACAAACCTATCGTTGGTCAGATATGGATTTTGAAGCGAATTCTAAAGACGGTATTGGGGTGGATTGGCCCATACGTTACAAAGATATTGAGCCCTGGTATGCCCATGTTGAAAAACATATAGGGGTTAGTGGCGAGGCGCTAAACCTCCCCCAATTGCCCGATAGCGTGTTTTTGAAGCCGATGGAGTTGAACTGTGTGGAGGAACATTTTAAAAAGGGTATTTCAGAAAATTACGAAGATCGGGTATTGACCATTGGGAGGGTGGCACATATTACCGAAGGCACCAAACCCGGGGCTGGAAGGATTAGCTGTCAGTATAGAAACCGATGCAAGCGAGGCTGCCCTTATGGTGCCTATTTCAGTTCAAATTCGTCTACATTGCCAATAGCGGAAGCTACAGGGAATATGACCATACGGCCCGATTCTATAGTGTGTGAGGTCCTATACGACAAGGATAAAAAGAGAGCTACCGGTGTAAAAGTTATTGATGCCAACACTAAGGAAGTGATGGAGTTTAGGTCGAAAATTGTCTTTCTCTGTGCCTCATCCATGGCTTCCACAGCCATTTTAATGCAATCCAAATCTGAGGTTTTTCCCAACGGCATGGGCAATGCAAGTGGGGAATTGGGCCACAACATTATGGACCATCAACTGGGTGGAGGTGCCAGTGGAAGCATAGACGGATATGACGATAAGTATTACAAAGGAAGAAGACCCAACGGATTCTATATCCCCAGGTTTAGAAATATAAACGGCAATTCCAAAAATTTGGATTTCATTAGGGGATATGGGTATCAGGGTGGTGCCGGCCGCAATGATTTTAGTACGCTCATCCCTGAATATGCCTATGGAAAAGAACTTAAAGAGGTCATGTTTAAACCGGGAGAATGGCGAATTAACCTCGGCGGCTTCGGAGAAGTATTGCCGTATCATGAGAACCAAATGTACCTCAATTATGATAAATTGGACAAATATGGCCTGCCCACTATTGTTTTTGATGCCGAGTTTAAGGAAAACGAAAAGCGCATGAAAAAAGATTGGATAGAACAAGCTCAGGAAATGTTGGAAAATGCCGGATTTAAGGAGGTAAGGCCCAATAACAGAGAATCGTATATGGGCGGAGGAATACATGAGATGGGAACCGCCAGAATGGGCAGGGACCCAAAGACCTCGGTCTTAAATAAATATAACCAAATCCATGAGGTACCCAATGTATATGTTACGGACGGTGCCTGTATGACCTCTGCGGGCTGCCAAAACCCTTCCTTGACCTATATGGCCTTAACGGCAAGAGCGGCGAATCATGCGGTTGCAGAATTGAAGAAAATGAATTTATGATCCCGTGAAAGTGATACCGGAGTCCGTTCCGGTTATAATATCTTACTTCAATTAAAAGATTTCGATACTGTAAATAGAAAAAACCTTTCTTTTTGAGTTAAACAAAAAATGCGGGACCTTGGCCCGCATTTTTCACATAACCGTGTTTATATATTTTAGTTGGTGTAGGGCACTGTGCCGGTCTCATCTACCGGGTATCCCCACTTTTTAATGTATTCCATTCCTGGGAGAAATTCGTCCCCGGTTTCCTTCAATCGATGGGATAGCTGTTTTTCCAATTCGTCCTGCAGTGTGGTATAGCCCTCATTGCCAACAAGGTTGAAGAGTTGGTACGGGTCATTGATATTGTCGAAAAGCAGCCATGGCCCGTTCAAATCCCGTGCATAAGTATATTGTAGGGTCTTTATGGCCCTATACTCGCGGCCTCCATGTTGCACTTTGTTCCATTGTCCAAAGGGTTGTACACAGGCGAGCAGGGTGGCATGTCCTATACTCTCCTTCCCTTCCATATAAGGCCTATAATCCAATCCTTCCACCGTATCGGGGATGGGAATATTACATAGGCTTAAGAGGGTGGGCATAATATCTTCCGAATTCATTAAAGCGTCCCGTTCTCCAGCAGCGATCTTTAATTTTTCAGGAATATAGTAAAGCATGGGCACCCTGGACGATTCTTCGTAGGGTTGCTGCTTTTTATAGGCACCGTGGGAGCCCAAGAGATCCCCGTGATCTGCCGTAAATACAATGATAGTATTTTCAAATTGCCCGGATTCCTTTAGATTTTTGATGACCTTGCCGATCATATCATCCAGTGCCGCTATATGTGCGTAATAACCTGCCAGATCTTTTTTTGCCCTTTCCTGAAGACTATCCGGTACATTTTTGCGGAGTTGGATCTTTTCCGGATCAAATCGGTTCCTGTATTCCAGTGGGGCCGTATGGTATGGCGCATGTGGTGTACCGTAGGAAAGGATCATCATAAACGGATTCTTGGACGACTTGCGTTCCACAATATAATCTATAGCAGCATCGGTCTGTTCAAAGGTATCATAGCCGTCCCAAATTTTTCTGGTGGGGTCATCGTTGTCATAGTAAACGGATTCGTTGTAATTATGGGTACATTCGTTTCCTTTCCAGAATTGAAATCCTTGCCTTCTTTGGCCAGGGGCTACATTCTGTAACCTTCCATGTCCGTCCAAATGCCATTTTCCGATATAGCCGGTATCGTACCCTTCCTTGTTGAACACTTTTGCAATGGTTACCGCATTGGTGTCCAGCTGCACGTCGTTCATAAAGACCCCATGTGTCAATGGACGTTGCCCCGTCAAGAGCGATGCCCTGAATGGGGAACATACGGGCATGCCGGAAACCGCATTCTTAAAATTAACACTTATGGCCGCCAGACTATCCAGATGTGGGGTGTCTACATTGGGATCACCCGCATATCCAGTGGCCTGGGCCCGCCATTGATCGGTTAATAGTACCAGTACGTTAGGCTGGGAGGTATTTTGAGCTTCTACAGTTTTCTTTTCGTTACAGGCTACAACTGTAACAAGGGTGCATACCAAGATCAGCAATTGACGAAAGGTTATTTGAACTTTGTATTTCATGGATATTCTATTTTTAAAATATTCGAATGTATAAAAAAAGATGTTGTTATGGATAATGAGCACACATAGAAGGCCTGAACATATTTAACGACGCTTCCGACTGACCGTACTGCTTTCTAATGGATTCTAAAAAATTAACAGGGCCATAATATATCGTTCATAAAGGGATTCCACCAAAAACTTACCTTACCCCCTTCACCCTAAAGGAATATGTTCCCGAACCAATTTCAAGAATGGTTTCCTGGTCGTTGGATTCCAAAATAGTAACGGATGCCACCTTTGACAATGTTTTATTTCCTTCCTTAATGTTGGATATCTCCGCAGTGGGAATATGAACTTTGGCTGTGGTGTTTACAGGAATTTCGATCTTCATGAGCACTTCCTTCCCCTTCCAATTCCAAGCAGATGATATGGTGCCATTGATACTTTTATAACTCCCATTCATATAAACCATCTCCTTACTAATGGAAGGTTTTATGATAATGTTGCGGTAGCCTGCATCCTCGGTATCTATACCTACGGCATGTTGAAACATCCATTCTGCCACGGAGCCAAAAGCATAGTGACTAAAGGAATTCATATTGGCATTGAGGTCGGAGTTCTCCGCATCGTCTTTGGTATAACTGTTCCATCGCTCCCATATGGAGGTGCTTCCATTTTCTACGGAATATCCCCAACTAGGATATTCTGTCTGCTGGAAAATTTTATAGGAGATATCGTCAAATCCATATTTGGACAGGGCCAACATAACATGTTTTGTCCCCAAGAATCCCGTTGAGAATTTAAATCCGTTTTTCTCTATTTTTTCCGCCAACCTAGCAGCTCCTTTTTGTGCCAGATCCTTGGGGTACAAATCAAAATATAGTGCCAGCGCATAGCTGGTCTGGGTATCTTCGGAAGTGTAACCGTTATCTAAAATATATTTCTGTGTAAAGGCCTTTTTAATATTTTCAAAGAGCTTGCTGTACTTTGCGGCATCTTCGGTTTTCCCCAATGCTTCTGCCATTTCGGCCATCAGTTTTGCATCATATCCGTAAAAGGAAGCGCCAATAAAATCGTGACTGGTCTCTTCGTTGACGGCAAGCCAATCCCCCCAATTATTTCCTCCGCCAGGCCTTAAATAATCGGTGCTGGCATCTTCCTGAAACTCCATGAATTTTTCCATCCCCTTGTACATATATTCCACAATGCGGGTATCGTTATACACCTTGTACATATTGTAAGGAATAATAACGCCTGCATCCATCCAGGCAGGAGCATATTGATTTGGTCTTGAGTACGGAAAAGGCGCGAAGTTGGGATAGGCCCCATACCAGCGTTGGGCATCATCCAAATCGATCAAAAACTTGGTCATAAAGGCTGCTACATCGGCATTATAGGTAGCAGAACGCATGTAGATCTCGGCATCTCCCGTCCATCCCAAACGTTCATCCCTTTGCGGACAATCTGTAGGTATTTCAAAGAAATTGGCACTTTGGGTGGTTTTGATATTTTTGAAAAGCGTATTGTTCATGGCATTGGAAGAACCAAAAGTACTGGCATTGGTCTCTATAGAACTCAAAACGTGGCCCGTAATGGTCTCCAGAGTTGGCTTGCCCGGGAATCCGGTGACTTCAACATATTGAAAGCCGTGATAGGTGAATTTTGGCTTCCATACTTCAAAGCCATCCCCTTTTAATATATAGGTATCGGTGGCCCTTGCCTTTCGTAGGTTTTCGGTCTGTATTTGACCATCGCTTTTTAAGATTTCCCCAAATCGGAGTTGGACTTTTGTGCCCTTGGGACCCTGCACTTTGAGTTCTGCAATACCGGCAATGTTCTTTCCGAGATCAAAGACATAGGTTCCCGGACTTGGCTCCGTCATGGCTATGGGTTTCAATATCTCCGTATTCTTGACCTGTGTTCCCGGATAGGCTTCCAGTTTTCCATTGGGATAGGTGTAGACTTTAGGCTTTTTCCATTGACTATCATCATAGTTGGGTGTATCCCAACCCGTATTTTCCAAGCGGGCGTCATAGGTCTCCCCCATAATGATATCCGCCTCCCGGATGGCTCCTTCGTTTGTTTTCCATGTTTGGTCCGAAGCAATGGTCTCCGTGCTGCCGTCTTCATATTCAATGTGAATTTGCCCCATAAAGGATGGATTTACCCCATAGAACTCCCGTACTTTATCCAACCTTACCAGAAGAGCGTAACCAATATAGCCTGCATACCAACCATCGGCAATAACTGCCCCTATCACGTTCTCACCTTGGTTTAAACTGTCCGTAATATCGAAAGTTTGGTAGTATAATCGTTTGTTGTAGTCCGTCCATCCCGGTAAAAAATCGGCATCCCCCACTTTGTTGCCGTTTAGATGTAGTTCATAGAGTCCTAGGGCCGTAGTATAGGCGGTTGCCTTTTTTATTTTTTTGTTAAGGCTAAAGGATTTTCGCAGGTAGCGCGCAGGTGGCAGGTAGAGACTATCGTATTTATCAGCTTTGTTATAGCCTACATCATGGCCTATGAAAAGGCCCTTCCAATTTAAAAATTTTAAAAGTCCCATTGACCAGTAGGCAGGAGTGCTCCATGTGGATACCCTATCCGATTCGTCCCAAACCCGTACCTTCCAATAATATTTGGTGGCGGACACCAACGGAATTCCTTCATATGCGATTTGATTGGTATGGTTGGAAATCTCCTTCCCGCTATCCCAGATATCCGCCTGGTCCTGTGAAAGTTTTTCCAAGGAGGAAGCCACAGTAATTTGATAGGCCGATTGTGTCCTATTTCGACCTTCTCCTTTTAAAACCCAACTAAATCTGGGTTGGGCAACATCCAGACCCTCAGGATTTTCGTGATATTCCACCCTAGGCTGATGTATGGAAAGGGCTTTTGCATCCCCGTTTTGGGAATAGGAATTGCCCACTGTAAAGAGGATAATAAAAAGGAACGTAAGTCTGGTCTTCATGGATATTCAGCCTTAAAAATTAAAAAAATGGAAATGTGGTCCTATACCACAATATTACCACCCATTCCAAATATACGCATCCTGTACTGTGCTGTTTTAGCCTACTCCAGTAACCAGGCGGGGTTAAATTATGGCTATTTACAGCACGGTACAGGATAGATAGACTATTATCAAATTCTATTTTTACAAATAATAGGATTTATCGACTTTGTGTTAACCCAATTAAAGAAATGAATAACATACTACCATTATTGATTGCATTGCTATATTTACAATTTGGTTTTGGCCAATTACCTCCTGTATTTGGAAAGGAATATGATGACAAGGCCCAACATTCGGAAATGGTCAAGACCTATTTAACGCCCCAAAGGATTGTTTGGCAGTCCGACGATTCAGGGGAATCCATCAAAAATGCAAAAACCCTCTTGAAAAAGGGAAACGGGCAGGTGGCCGTGAATGAGGATAAGCTGTTTAGATTTACAAGTACAGCGGATAAAAAACCTGGAATCCTGCTTGATTATGGCAAAGAGATCCATGGAGGGATAAAAATTTCAGCGGGAATCCGTAAAGACAAAACACCTGTAAAGTTACGTTTGCGATTTGGGGAATCGGTAGGGGAGGCCATGTCCGATATTGGTGGAAAACAAAATGCCACCAATGAGCATTCCCTTCGCGATTTTATTATTGAAGTCCCTTGGTTGGGAAGTGTAGAAGTTGGTGAAACAGGGTTTCGGTTTTTACGTGTCGATGTTGTGGACGCCGGGATAGACCTTCCTATAAAGTCTATCGATGCGGCCTTTGTTTATAGGGATATCCCTTATTTGGGCAGTTTTAAAAGTAATGATGAGCGCTTAAATGAAATCTGGCTTACAGGGGCTTATACCGTACAGCTAAATATGCAGAATTTCCTTTGGGACGGCATCAAGCGCGACCGTTTGGTCTGGGTGGGGGACATGCATCCTGAAGTAATGACCATAAATACCGTATTTGGAAATCATGAAATGGTCAATAAGAGTTTGGACCTGGCCCGTGACCAGCATCCTCTTCCCCAATGGATGAACGGAATTAGTTCGTATTCCATGTGGTGGTTGCTCATCCATAAAAACATCTATGATTATCATGGGGACCTTTCCTATTTAAAAGAACAGGAAACCTATATGATAGCTTTGTTGGACCAACTGGGCACCTTCATTGATAAGGACAATAAGGAGATATTGGATGGGCATCGATTCTTGGACTGGCCTACCAGCGAAAAACCCGAAGCTATACATGCCGGACTTCAGGCCATGATGGTCATGACCTTTGAGGCTGGTTCCGAAATGATGGCAATTATAGGAAGGAACGACCTTAAATTAAAATATGAAAGGGTGGCCAAACAGCTTAAAAAGCATAGGCCAAAGGATAACACGACCAAACAAGCCGCTGCATTGATGGCTATCGCCAATCTACAGGATGCCGATAAAATCAATAAGGAAATACTGACAAAAGATGGTGTACAGCGCATGTCCACATTTTATGGGTATTATATTTTGGAAGCCATGGCCAAGGCAAACGATTTTAATGGCGGACTTAAGGTAATACGTGATTATTGGGGAGGAATGCTGGATTTGGGAGCAACTACCTTTTGGGAAGATTTTGATATACTCGATGTTGCCAATAGTGGTAGGATCGATGAGTTGATCCCTACAACCAATTCTGACATTCATGGCGACTTTGGTGAATACTGTTATGTCGGCTACAGACATAGTCTGTGTCATGGCTGGGCTAGCGGACCTACTTCCTGGCTTAGCCAACATGTTTTAGGTATTAATCTTTTGGAGGGGGGCGAAAAGGTTAAAATTAAACCTCATCTGGGAGACCTTGAATGGGTAAAAGGAAGTTTCCCCACAAAATACGGAGTACTAAAGGTAAGCCATAAGAAAAACTCGGATGGCACCTTGAAAACAGAAGTCGAAGTCCCTGAAGGCTTAAGTATAATTGAATAGACTATGATTAGAAAAGCATTTAAAATGATGGTCTATCCGGATAGGATAGAGGAATATGCCAAAAGACACAATCCAATTTGGAAGGATCTTGAAGAGGTCCTAAAAAAGCACGGTGTGCACAATTACAGTATTTTTTTTGATAGTGAAAGTCACTCGCTTTTTGGTTATGCAGAATTGGAATCGGAAGAAAAATGGAATGCTATAGCCAATACTCAAATTTGTAAGGATTGGTGGGCACATATGGCAGACCTTATGGAGACCAATTCGGATAACAGTCCTGTTTCTATAGACTTGAAGGAGGTTTTTTACCTGCCCTAAACTTTATAACAACATCAATCTAGCAAGGAATACTTTGATGGTGTTGAAAAAGTCACTACCTTAATATTAAACACGGATCAACAAGGCAATTGATGGAAAGGAGGGTTGTTTTTTTCCTCTGTCAGGCTGTGATATAAATGGAGACTTCCAATGTAGACGATACAGGAGTGTTGCCTAAGTAGCCAATTTGTGAGCACTAATTTTAGAACGCTTAATTTTATCCTATGACCAATACAAATCAAAAAAAGACACTTGGGGAGTACATTTTTGACAACCAAGCCGCATTTCCATATTCCACCGGGGAATTGTCCAAACTTATAAATGCCATAAGGCTTGCCGCCAAAATTACTAACCATGAAGTAAACAAAGCGGGCTTGGTAGATATTTTGGGCGATGCCGGTAACACCAATGTTCAAGGAGAGAATCAGCAGAAATTGGATGTCTACGCCAATGACAAATTTATACAGACCCTTATACAACGTGGAATTGTCTGTGGCATCGCCTCGGAGGAAGAGGACGATTTTATTGCGGTAAACAGCATAGACGGCAATAACAGCAACAAGTACGTTGTTTTGATAGACCCCTTGGATGGCTCTTCCAATATTGATGTAAATGCCTCCGTCGGTACCATATTCTCTATCTACAGAAGAGTAACCCCATTGGGGAGCCCGGTGGAATTGAAGGATTTTTTACAGCCGGGCAAGAACCAGGTGGCCGCAGGTTATGTCATGTACGGAACTTCTACCATGTTGGTCTTTACAACAGGTAATGGGGTAAACGGGTTTACCTTAAATCCGGCTCTTGGTACATTCTATCATTCACATCCAAATATGCAATTCCCTGAAACCGGTAAAATATATTCTGTTAACGAAGGCAACTACGTCCATTTTTCCAAGGGAGTAAAGGCCTATATAAAATATTGCCAAAGGGAAGAGGAAGATAGGCCTTATACTTCAAGGTACATAGGTTCCATGGTGGCCGATTTCCATAGAAATTTAATAAAGGGAGGGATCTATATGTATCCTAGGATCGGACCTTTACAAAATGGCAAATTGCGATTGACATACGAGTGTAATCCCATAGCTTTTTTAACAGAACAGGCCAACGGTAAGGCTACTACGGGGACTATAAGGATTATGGATATCGAACCTACCGAACTGCATCAAAGGGAGGCCATTTTTTGCGGTAGCCGGAAAATGGTGGAGAAATTAGAGGAATATATCCGGAACGAAGAATAGCAAATAATATAATATAGAAATCCATAATATTCTAGATCAATTATTTGATAACCATACTTCTACCTATATCCGCGACTTCATTTAGACTACTTTTCGGTCATGCCAAGAGGCATTTGAAAAATAGCGCCAATATGCCCAATTGGACTTCAAATCCTTCCTGAACTTAAAAGATTTGTTATCTTAGGGATTTAGGATTTTAGGTTGCTTCCTATATCCGCTTTTTCAAATTAATTAAAGAATAAATACACTATGAAAATAAACGACTCTTTTGATTCTGGGCTATATCAGGCCAACGATAAACGTTATGATACCATGCAATATCGGCGCTGTGGCAACAGTGGAATTCTTTTACCCTTAATTTCATTGGGGCTTTGGCATAATTTTGGTCATACCGATAACTTGGAGCTGGGCCGAGACCTATTGCGCTGTGCCTTTGATAATGGGATTACCCATTTTGATTTGGCGAATAATTATGGTCCTCCTTATGGCGCTGCCGAAGAGAATTTTGGACGCATTTTTAAAAAGGATTTTCAGCCCTATCGCGATGAGCTTATTATATCAAGTAAAGCTGGTTGGGATATGTGGCCTGGACCCTATGGGAATTTTGGATCCCGCAAATATTTGATAGCCTCTGCAAATCAAAGCCTTAAACGCATGGGGCTGGATTATGTAGACATTTTTTACCATCATAGACCAGATCCCGATACCCCGTTGGAAGAAACCATGGGAGCTTTGCATCATCTAGTTCAAAGTGGTAAGGCACTATACGCAGGTATTTCCCAGTACCCGGCCGAGCTTACGGCCAGCGCCGCAAGAATAATGAAGAAATTAGGTACACCCTTATTGATACATCAACCCCGTTATAATATGTTCGACCGTTGGGTAGAGGATGGCTTGCTGAACGTTTTGGAAGAAAAGGGGATTGGCTCTATTGCTTTCTCGCCCTTGGCACAAGGGGTTCTTACCAAGAAATATTTAAAAGGTATTCCAGAAGATAGTAGGGCGAGTAAAGATGGTCGCTATTTGAAGGAGGACCAAATAACGCCTGAAATTTTGGATAAGGTAGGTCGCCTTAATAAGCTGGCCGAGCAACGTGGTCAAAGTCTTGCCCAAATGGCCATTGCCTGGTTGCTGAAGGACGAACGTATTACTACCGTGCTGGTAGGTGTTAGTCGTACAGAGCAATTGCTGGATAATTTGGAGGCGCTCAAGAATATAAAATTTAGTGGCGCAGAACTAAAGGAGATAGAAAGAATTCTGGGGTAGTAGGGAAGTCTTGTTTATAAGGCACAGTTAAGGTAATTTGCATTGAATGACAAATAATCCATTGCCTTGAAATGTGTAATTAAAGTAGTATTATTTAAAAACAATGAAACAACATATTGTAAAGATTTTGGAGACCCATTATATTACCCATGACGTAAAACGCTTTGTGGTGGAACGGCCTGCAGGCTATGATTTTATTCCTGGACAGGCGACCGAGGTCTCCATTAACTTGCCCAAATGGAAGGACCAATTGCGGCCCTTTACCTTTACCTCTATAATGGAGCACGGCTTTTTGGAATTGATGATCAAGATCTATAATGATCATGAAGGGGTTACCCATAAATTGGGTAAAACCCATGCCGGGGCAGAACTTATTCTTCATGAGGTTTTTGGGGCCATTCAGTATAAGGGGCCTGGTGTTTTTATTGCCGGTGGAGCTGGTATTACACCTTTCATATCTATTTTTAGGCATCTATATACCCATAAGAACCTACATGGCAATAAATTGATTTATTCCAACAAAACGTCCGAAGACGTTATCATGGAAGAAGAATTGCAACAGATGCTCGGTGGTAATTTTATAAAAATATTTACCCGTGAGAATGTGGTGGGCTTTAGGGGAAATAGAATAGATCGCAAATTTCTTATCGACAATATTTCCGACTTTGGGCAGAACTTCTATTTGTGCGGACCCAAAAAGTTTGTACAAAATATTACAGAACTGCTCTTGGATCTTGGCGCCTCAGCTGAGACGGTCATTATTGAAAAGTAAAGGTCGTCAATCTTAATTGATCTAAAGTAATTAAAAGCGGTATTAAAAAAGGTGGTCTGTACAGACCACCTTTTTTGGTTATAAGTTTTGAGCCCATAGGCTTATTGATGTTAAGCAGATCTATGACAAATCAAAACGATCCAAGTTCATCACCTTGGTCCATGCAGCTACAAAATCTTTTACAAACTTATCTCCAGAATCCTCACAGGCATAAACTTCTGCAATGGCACGCAGCTCGGAATTGGATCCAAAAATAAGATCGGCACGGGTACCGGTCCATTGAAGTTCTCCTGTCTTACGACTTCGCCCTTCAAATACATCTTGGGATTCCGAAGTAGCCTTCCAAGTAGTACCTAGATCCAGCAAATTCAGAAAGAAGTCGTTTGTCAAGGCTTCCGGACGTTTGGTGAAAACACCGTGCTGGGAACCGTCATAGTTGGTGTTCATAACACGCATACCACCTAGTAGTACTGTCATCTCGGGAGCTGTTAAAGTCAATAATTGCGCCTTGTCCACAAGCAATTCCTCTGCGGTAACGTCATATTTTTTATTGTGGTAATTTCTAAAACCATCGGCACGTGGTTCAAGAGCTTCAAAGGATTCTACATCAGTTTGCTCCTGGCTAGCATCGGTACGCCCGGGAGAAAAAGGAACCGTTACTTTCTTCGCGGCATTTTTCGCCGCCTCTTCTATAGCAGCGTTCCCTGCCAACACAATAAGGTCTGCCAAAGAAACCTTTTTGTTACCCGATTGGGTAGTGTTGAATTCCTTTTGAATACCACCTAGTTTATCCAAAACCAAAGCCAATTGCTCAGGGTTATTTACCTTCCAGGTTTTTTGTGGCTTAAGACGGATACGTGCCCCGTTGGCACCCCCTCGTTTATCGGATCCCCTAAATGTGGAGGCAGAGGCCCAGGCCGTTGATACCAACTGCGATATCGAAAGACCCGAAGCCAAAATATTGGCTTTTAAGTCCGCTATATCATTTTCATTGATCAGTTCATGGTCAATAGCAGGTACTGGATCTTGCCAAATTAATACTTCTTTGGGTACTTCGGGTCCAAGGTAACGTGATACAGGCCCCATATCCCGGTGTACCAGTTTAAACCAGGCACGTGAATAGGCATCGGCAAACTCTTCCGGGTTTTCCAAAAAGTGCCTCGATATTTTTTCATAAGCAGGATCCATACGCAACGAAAGATCCGTGGTCAACATAAAAGGCGCATGCTTCACATCTGGATTATGGGCATCTGGAACCGTTCCTGCTCCTGCATTGTTTTTAGGTTTCCATTGGTGGGCTCCGGCCGGACTTTTGGTCAATTCCCACTCGTATCCAAATAAATTCTCAAAAAAAGTATGGCTCCATTTCGTGGGTGTATTCGTCCATGCGCCTTCGATGCCACTTGTAATGGTGTCCGCACCGACTCCGGTTCCATAGTTGTTCTTCCATCCCAGACCTTGAGCTTCAATACCTGCGGCGGCAGGCTCCGCTTCTACATATTTATTGGGATTCGCAGCTCCATGGGTTTTACCAAAGGTATGTCCACCGGCAATAAGGGCTACAGTTTCGTAATCGTTCATTGCCATACGGCCAAAGGTATCACGTATGTAATGGGCAGACTCAACAGGATCTGGATTGGCGTTATGACCTTCGGGGTTTACATAGATCAACCCCATGTGGGCAGCACCTAATGGAGTTTCCAATTCCCCGCTTTCGGAATAGCGTTCCTTATTGCCCATCCATTCCGTTTCCGAACCCCAGTAAACGTCTTCTTCCGATTGCCAGATATCCTCACGTCCCCCGGCAAAACCAAACATTTTTAATCCCATGGACTCGTGTGCGCAATTCCCTGCCAAGATCAATAAATCGGCCCATGATAACTTCTTGCCGTATTTCTTTTTTATCGGCCATAACAATAAACGGGCCTTGTCCAGATTGGCGTTGTCCGGCCAACTATTTAAAGGTGCAAAGCGTTGTGATCCGGAGCCAGCGCCTCCGCGACCGTCTTGAATACGGTAGGTTCCTGCACTGTGCCAAGCCATTCGAATAAAGAAGGGGCCATAATGGCCATAATCTGCAGGCCACCAATCTTGACTGGTAGTCATTAATTTGTAAAGGTCATCCTTTACCGCTGCAAGATCTAGTTTTTTAAACTCTTCGGCATAGTCAAAACCTGGATCCATAGGATCTACCAAGGACGAATTTTGACGAAGAATATTCAATTTTAATTGATTGGGCCACCATTCACGGTTGCTGGTACCACCGCCTGCGGCTTGGTGTAATTCACCATTTAAAAAAGGGCATTGAGCGCTTGAATCGTTTACATCCCATACTTTACCTTTCGATGAATCTGAATGTGTTTTATTTTCCATTGTTGATAGTTTAAATAAGTTTCCAATAAGTGTTCTTTAAATTTACAATAATTTTTTCTGATGGATTTGAAATGCTTATCAATAAAACTTATGGATATTAGGGAAAACTTATGGCTCCAATAAAGTGGCTACAATTCTAGGGTTAAATAATAAAACCGGTCATATTTGGATGTATGTTCCCTTTACAAACACCTTTAATCCAAACTTTAGGAATAGTCATTACTCCAGCTCAAAGTGAAAAAGATTCTTCTGAATTTTTTGGGTGGATAAAATTGAAGATTGAGTATTACTGGGATATAGAGGTATCATCTGTCCTTCATTTTTATATGACCAAAAACATATTATCCATTTATCCATCGAAATAAAAGATTTTTTACCTTAGGAATTAAATCATTGTATGTATCACAACAAGCGGTGAACTATAATTCTAACTTGAAAAAATATGATGAGTAGCGATCATTTGGAAATACATGAGACGGCATTTGTAACCTCTGCCTTTCGTGCTACTGATGTAAACTTAAGTGGGGATCATTTTGCCTATTTATGGAATAATCCAAAAGCAGAAAAATGGGCCGAAGAATATTTGACCAAGGTGTCCTCCGAGGAAACATTTACCCACTGTTTAAGGAACAGATATTTTTTGGATAAGATAAAGGAGAATATCATCAAAAATGGAATTGAGGTTTTGATCAATTTTGGGGCTGGTTTTAGTATGTATCCGTTTTTGCTGGACCAAAAAATTATCCACATTGAAATTGATAAACCTGAGATAGTGGCTCACAAAAAATATAAAATAGAACAATGGCAAAATGAGGATTTACTTCCCAATCGGAATATACAGTTTGTAGGAGTTGATTTTAGTAAGGAATTTAAGGAGGGCTTATTGGCAACCATTGATTCTGTTAAGGGCAAAAAAAAGTGCTTTATTCTTATAGAGGGGGTTTTGTTCTTTTTGGATAGGGAGGAAACGGATAGCTTGTTTCAATTATTCAACCTCCTTCAGGATATTGGAGATATTATTGGAAGTGCATCGTTTCAGGATAATTTGAAACAAACTTTGGCTTTTAAAAGGTTACTTAATTTTTTTGGGGAAAAGGTATCCAAAACTAAGGCGAGCGATTATCAAACCATTCAAGATTCGTATTATCGGGAAATATCCGGGTACCGTTTGGTGGATCATCAAGATCATTTTAGCTTATCTAAAACCTATGGTCATGAAATATTGCAGGACAGGGAACTTATTTTAAATGAGAATTTTTACCTCTTGCGAAAATAAAATCTTAATCAATACTATGCGCCAAAGGAATGAATTAAAATTATGTACCTTGACCTAACATCAAACCCAGACCATGACCGGACATGAAAAAACTAAAATTTCCAACTGCCCAAACCATACTAATACTAATCGCCTTATTGGTGACCATATTAACATGGTTTGTTCCGGCCGGAAAGTACGATAGTCTGGCTTACAATGCCCAAAAAAACAGTTTCACCAAAATAAGTATTGGGGAAAGTATAGAATTACCGGCAACGCAAGGAACTTTAGAAGGGCTGGGAATAAAAATTCCAATTGAAAAATTCATCAATGGCGATATTTATAAACCCATTGGCATTCCCAATACCTTTAAGGAGATGGAGGCTCAACCCCAAGGTTTGGCAGACTTGGCCAAATCGCCCATAAAGGGTATAATTGCTGCGGCCGATATCATTTTTTTGATACTTATTATCGGGGGACTAATTGGAATAATGAACCTCACTGGGGCATTCAATGCCGGAATATCCTGGATGGCCAAAGTACTCAAGGGTAGAGAATACATTCTAATTATTGCCGTAACAACACTCATTGCCCTTGGAGGCACTACTTTTGGACTTGCAGAGGAAACTATGGCGTTTTATCCTATTTTAATTCCCGTATTCTTGGCGGCCAAATACGATGCCATGGTCGGTCTTAGTTGTGTGTTTCTAGGTTCCAGTATTGGCACCATGTGCTCTACAGTAAATCCGTTTGCTACCATTATTGCCTCAGATGCGGCAGGAATAAATTGGACAACAGGGCTCAATAACCGTATCATTATGCTGCTCCTATGTACCACCATCACCATAGTTTATATTCTTAGGTACGCCAAACGGGTAAAAGCCGATCCTTCAAAGTCGATTATTTATGATCAAAAAGAGAACATTGAACATCTTTTTGGTTTGGATTCGATGAATACCAATGTAAAATTCACCCATAGACTGCGGTTGATTACCTTGGTATTTTCATCGAGCTTCGTAATCATGATAGTCGGAGTTTCCTTTTTGGATTGGTGGTTTGTGGAAATGACGTCCACATTTCTTGTTGGGGCCATAATCATTGGTATTATTGCGAGAATTAAGGAAAGCGACTTTGTGGACGCCTTCGCCAAGGGAGCGGCCGATTTGCTCAGTGTGGCCTTTATTGTGGGTATAGCAAGGGGGGTAACCATATTGATGGAGGACGGACTTATTAGTGATACCATTTTGTTTTATGCCAGTAACATCACCGAAGACATGCACAAAGGGGTATTTGCCAACGTAATGCTTTTTATTTACGGGGGTTTATCGTTTTTTATGCCATCTTCTTCTGGTATGGCCGTATTGACCATGCCTATTTTTTCTCCTCTGGCAGATACGGTCCATATAGGCAGGGAAATAATTGTCGACACTTACCAATACGGTATGGGCCTATTCCATTTGATCAATCCCACAGGTTTAATCTTGGCAGCATTGGCCATAGTGAAAATAGGATTCAATAGGTGGTTGAGGTTTGTGATTCCCCTGATGTTGATTTTGGTCCTCACTACTATGATTTTTTTGACTGTTTCAGTGTATGTAAATTGAATGCAGAACTAATGGCTTTTTAAGAATAACCTGCGATTATTTACAAGAATTAAGGTCAAATAACTAACTTTAGTAAATGAAAACGGGAAGGCTATGCCTGCTGTTTTATGTGACTCTGTATGACATGTGAAATTATTATTGGCATACACGATCGCAGCAAATAGAAGTGTTGCCAAGGCTTGCCTATGGGTAATAATTACATCAATAAAAATAAAACGGAAATGGAAAAGACAAAAATAATGGTACAAGCTACCATTTCTGAAGGAATGGATAAGGTTTGGGATTATTATAACAATCCGGAACACATCATAAAATGGAATTTTGCTTCGGACGATTGGCACTGTCCATATGCATCCAATGACATGAGGGTAGGTGGAAAATACTCCGCGAGAATGGAAGCTAAGGACGGAAGTTTTGGGTTCGATTTTGAGGCCGTTTATGATGAAGTAGACCCCAACAAACGGTTTACATATACCATGCTGGATGGGAGGCAGGTTGTTGTTGCTTTTTACGAACTAAATCATATGACAACAGTGAAAGTGAACTTTGACGCAGAAACCGAAAACTCCATAGAAATGCAAAAAGAAGGCTGGCAATCCATCCTTGATAACTTTAAAAAATATACAGAGAGTAATTAAAAAATACAATGGCCTATTACCTGATTGGCTATAATAATGACAGTGTTTGAATTCCAATTGTTAGGTCAGAAAAAAGTTGGGTTTTTGCTATAATCACCCTTTAAGGGAAGAAATTCCTAGTAACCATACCGTTGAAAATATGAACGGCAGAAAGTATATTTATGAAATGATCTCAACAGACAATTTTCAGGAATTGGAAACTAACCGACTCCTCCTGCGGAGGTTGGAGGAGAGCGACTGGCCGATGATTCGTTACCTGCGTTCAGATAAGGAGGTAAACAAGTATGTTAATCGTCAGTCTGCTGAAACCAAGGAAAAGGCACTCGCCTTTATCGCTAAGACCAACAAGGGTATAAGCAATGGACAGTTGTACCAATGGTGTATTTCCTTAAAGAATAGCCCTGCAATGATCGGAAATATCTGTTTGTGGAATTTTTCCCAAGATCGTAAAACGGCAGAAATGGGGTATGACCTCAGTCCCGAATTTCACAGTAGGGGAATAATGGACGAGGCTATGAAAGCAGTGCTGAATTTTGGATTCAACCAATTGAATCTGGGGCTAATTGAAGCCTTTACCAGCAAACGAAATGAGAGCTCCAAAAAATTACTGCTTAGAAATAATTTTGAATGGAATGCTGGCCGAAACGACCCTGATGATCTGGACAATCTTATTTATGAGCTTAATAGACCACTGTAATTCTTAGCGCTTCAGTAGGAGTTGTTGCATTTCTTATTGTATATATTTAGGAAACTACAAACCCTAATGTTAATTCAACTCAAAAGATTTTATATCTTACAGAGATAATAGGGACAGTTCTAGAAACGAAATCCTTTAAAACCATATCCAATGCAGTACTCAAGAAATTCATTTATAAAAACCCTTGGACTAGGTGGTATATTGGCCACCAGTTCCATTTTGTCGGCTAGTCCTCTCAAAAGTATTTTAGGGGAAAGTCGTTTAGGAGAGGAAGCTAGAAGCCTTACGTTGGGATTGGCATCCTATTCCACGCGGAAATTCAGTTTGGATGAAACACTGGCCATGGCCCAAGCCCTAAACCTGGAGCAGATTGCCTTAAAGAGCATGCACATGCCACTGGAGGCAAGTGATAAGGAGATTGCCAAGCTTATGGCTAAATTTAATAAGACAGGTGTTGGTCTTTATGGGGTAGGGGTAGTCTATATGAAAACGCCCCAAGAAGTTGAAAATGCCTTTCGTTATGCCAAGGCCGCCAAGGCCAATGTGATCATAGGGGTGCCCAATCACGATTTATTGCCATTGGTAGAAATGAAAGTGAAGGAGACCAACATAAAGTTGGCCATACATAATCATGGACCTGGAGATGAGGTGTATCCTACGCCCGAAGTAGTATACCGTAAGATTAAAGGACTGGATTCCCGGATCGGACTTTGTATAGACGTGGGCCATATTGAACGCTTGGGGCTAGATCCGGCAGAGAACATAAAAAAATACGCTGATCGCTTATATGATATCCACCTAAAAGATGTCGATAAATCGGAGGCTGATGGGAAGTCGGTCGAGTTTGGAAGGGGCGTCTTAAATATCCCTGCCGTTCTCAAAGCTTTAAAAGAAGTTAACTATACGGGTGTAATGGCTATGGAATATGAAAAGGATTCCGAGGATGTTTTTGCTGGCCTTGCCGAATGTGTGGGTTATGTAAACGGGGCATTGGATGCCATAAAATAGGTAATTCTAAAAAATGGTTGCACTGCAGAGATACCATTGGTTGTTTTTCCTTATTGTGCTCGCATGTGGGGGTACAATAAATGGCCAGCAATCTTTTATACAGGATGTTCAGGGGAGACACCCAGTGGATTCCGATCGCATGTGGTTGTCCCATGAGCACGTTTTGGTCGATTTTATTGGGGCCGACAGCATTCAGTTCCATACTTGGGACCACGATGCCGTAATTGCGGAAGTAATGCCTTTTTTGGAAGAAATACAAGCCTATGAGGTAGACTATTTTGTGGATGCCACCCCGGCCTACTTGGGACGTGATGTTTTACTTCTTGAAAAAATAGCCAAGAAAACAAGAATTAAAATAGTCACCAACACTGGGCTATATGGTGCCGGCAATAACAAATACCTTCCCAATTATGTCCAAAAAATATCCGCCGAAGATTTAGCGGAAAAGTGGATTTCCGAATTTGAAAAAGGAATAGACGGTACCTCCATCAGGCCAGGTTTTATCAAGATCGGGGTAGATACAGCAGATCCGTTGGATACTCTGCACCAAAAATTGGTCAAGGCAGCCGCCATAACCAATTTAAGGACAGGCCTTACAATAGCTTCCCATACAGGAAAGGCCATAGGGCTTTGGCCACAACTGGAGATCCTTGGGGAAATGGGGGTTTCCCCGGCCCAATTTATTTGGGTACACGCCCAGGCAGAAGAGGATAATAGCAATTATCTTAAAGCGGCAACCATGGGCTGTTGGATTAGTTTGGACGGACTTGGTTGGGATTTGGAAAAGCACCTTAACAAATTGATTTTTGCCAAAGAAAATGGAATTCTGGATCATATTCTTATCTCGCATGATGCCGGTTGGTACGATCCACAAAAGAAAGAACAATCCATTACCCCCTATACCGATATATTTACAAGACTCCTTCCGGCACTAAGATCAAATAAATTTACAGAGGAGGAAATTAAGATGTTGATCTCAGTGAATCCGGCCAAGGCTTTTGCTATAGAAAGCAGCAACTAAACATGCAAATTGCCCATTTTGTAATCGTAAATTATCGTTGATTTCTGTTCAGTAGCGACAGCATTCCAGTGGAAGACATTTTAGAAAAATAAATACAATAAAATTCCTAGTCGGTACTCATTATTTTTTCAATAAACTCTTCGGCGTTTTTAATATGATGGCGTTTTTTATCCTGAGACATGCGGTTGTAGGAATGATAAAGCATGGAAGTTCGTGGATTTGATTTAAAAAAATCCTGATGTTCAGCTATAAAACGCCAAAATAGGCCGTCCCAAACCTTTTCCCAATCGCCTTTCGGGTAATTGCTCATTTTATTGACATAGTTGGAAGCTCCCACATATGGTTTGGTGGCAAAGGTGCCGCCATCTGAAAACTGACTCATACCATATACATTGGGAACCATTACCCAGTCAAAGGCATCTATAAATAGCTCCATAAACCATTTGTATACTTCATCCGGATCAAATTCGCACAACAGCATAAAATTACCCAGGATCATCAATCGTTCTATATGATGACAATAGCCTGTTTTCAATACTTGTTTAATGGTCTCGTCAACAGGTTCCACTCCAGTACTTCCGTCATAAAAGCTTTTTGGTATTTTTCTGTCAAAACCCCAAAAATTCTTTGTTCTAGAGTAGCTTCCCTTGCATTCATACATGCCTCTGATAAATTCTCTCCAGCCAATGAGTTGTCTTACGAAACCCTCTGTAGAATTAATAGGAATATTCTCTTTTTCTGCAAAAGAAAGGCTTTTAGTAACCACATGGTTTGGCA
Organism: Arenibacter sp. F20364; assembly: GCF_023015905.1. Classification (GTDB taxonomy): domain Bacteria; phylum Bacteroidota; class Bacteroidia; order Flavobacteriales; family Flavobacteriaceae; genus Arenibacter. The sequence continues at coordinate 24,393 of NZ_JALKBD010000020.1, forward strand.
ATATGAGCCCCACGTTAAGGAGTGGGGAAAGGATACTATGGTTTAAAAAGGACTGTTGTTTTACAATAGAATCTTCATAAATACCGAAATCAAAGAATCGGTACTCTAGAAACTGTACAAACCAATTCTCGGCTTGCTTGTGACTTATGGGATATATAGGATCTTTTGATAACTGCCCGGGATTGTTCTTAAAGTGTTTTCCGGTATATGTTACGGATTCGCTCCAAAAAGAGGTTACCTCTGGAAAATGGATGCTCGGAGGTGTTTTTCCCTTGGGATACTTTTTACGGTTATCTGTATCGTAGGTCCACTTTCCTCCCATGGGTTCTTGCCCATCTTCCATTAAGATATCCAGCTTTTTCCGTTGCTGTTTGTAAAAAGTAGTTTGAAAAAATGATTGTTTATCCGCCCTGAAAAAAGTGGAAAGGTCTTCTTTGGAATTAATAAACAATGGGCTTCCAAAAGAATTGAGCTTATAGTTTTTGGCAATCGTCCCAATTCGCTTTTCAAGCCAATTGTCAACGGGGTCAATAATGTTGATTTCAGTTATGTTTTTAGCCTTTATTTCTTCCTTAAACTTTCTAATGTCCGATAATGGGTGATTGGATTCTATATAATTGACCTTGATTCCTTTTTCTTCCAAAAAATGCTGATAATATTTCATGGAGGCCCTGTGGAAAGCTATCTTCTGTTTGTGAAACATGAATTGTTTAAAGAATAGGTACTCTTCAATTAAATAGACCTCTTCACCATTGTCAATTAGAGGGCTTTCAGCAAAAAGCTGGTGTGGAAATATAAGGTTAATTGCTTTCATCATTATTTTTATTTCGCCTACACCTTTCGCTGCAGTATTTACTCGATAATCGAGATTAAAATGCTCCGACGCTTGCCTGCCCGTTCCATGCAGGCGGGCGTCGAAATGTTATTAGTGGTTTCCTTCTGATGCCTCAAGGGCTTGCCCAGAGGTTTAATACCTTTTATTTAGGCAATATGCTGCTAAGTTGGGTATTCCGAAAGCTATGGCAGTAATATATTACAGACCTTTAGTTTAATGCTCCGGCCATTGGTTTCTTTAAAGTTATAATTCTTTTTTGCATTTTTTCCAGAATGCGAAAAAAGAAGGGAAGTAACCTGTAACGGAACTCATCCATTCCCTTGCTTCTTCCTTGCCTTGGTAATGACGGTTGGTAGGGTGTTCTTTATAAACAATATGATCAGGATTGATGCGCCCTTTTAATTCCGAAAATTCGCCAATAAATATTTTTATGCCTTCAATATTTTTCGTCAGTTCAATGGCAAAATCAATACATTTCTGGTTTACGGGATTTTCTTTGTAGAAAGAAGGCTCCATCAAAAAAATCCGCTGTATCTCCTGCTCCTTATACCAATAGGGATCAATATTGTAATAGTTATAGATCAAAGTTGTTTTGTTCTTGTCCAGTGTGGGGTTTTTAATCTTGGGAATTGTTATTTCAACCTCAAAAGGAATAGTCTTCCTTAATATATTAGGAATTTCAAGATTTTCAAATGCACTGTATTCAACATCCAAAAAAGTATTTTGTTGGCTACTTTTAAAGAAGTTGTTGATGTTGTCTTGGTTGGCATAATACTTCTTATTGGAAAATGCACCTGCTACCCATTGCCAACTTAGAAAGTTGCTGGCGAGATCCCCGTCCAATAAGTGACTGTACATCCATTTAGCGGGTTCAAGCCAATGTGAATTGGCAATGTTGCAACTGATAGATGCCACATACATGCGCATATGGTTATGCATATATCCCGAAGTATATAGTTGTTCTATTGCAATGTCGATTTCTTCAATGCCAGTATTGGCATTTACAACAGCTTGTGGAATTTGATAATTTGAAATGGGGCTTTGTACATTTTTTAGATCTTGTCTGATGGCGTCCTTTTTTGCTACCCAAACTTGTTGCCAATAATCTCTCCAAGCCAACTCTTGAATTAGTTTTTCCGTTTTAGTCCAAGGGAGGTCCAGCGTTTTTATGTACTGATAGACCTGTTTTGTTGATATTACACCTCTGGAGATATAGGGGCTCAAGTGGGTTACCGCCCCATCTTTATGATTTCTGGTTTGGGCATACCTTACGGGGTCTAATTCCCGTAACCTGTTTTCTATTGCCGGTAGATCTGTGGGAAAGTTTATCACTGTGGTATTTCTGATTTTGGAAGATTCATGCCCATATCTCTCTTATTTGGAGTAATCCTAATATTCTATCTCCAGTTCCTCATATTTTACTTCGTCAATAATATTAGCTCTATTGGAATCTATTTTTGGATTGTATAGGTCCTTGCTAATAGGGTAGGCGTTGATGGCCATATCGTCCATATCATCTTCCATAACATTACGAATTTCCTGCTCGCTGAGTTGGTTGTTCAACCATACGTCCACATCCTCATCCCTTAAGATAATGGGTCTCCTATTTTTGGTATTGTGGATTTTCTTAAAAAGGGGAGTGGCCACCTTGGTCAAGATGGTAAAGGTGTTGTAGCCATCCGTAGTGGTAGTGTAGAGTCCGGCCAGACTCATAAGAGCTTCATTTTTTCGTTCAAAATAAAATGGGATCTTAAACTTTTTGGGAGCTGTGTGCGGTTCATAAAATCCGTTTACGGGGATTACGCAACGCTTGGTCATGGCACTGAACCTATAGATAAAATGATCGAACAGTTTTTCTGATCGGGCGTTGAGTCCAGCCCCAAATCTTGCCGCTCCTTTGTAGTAATTTTTAAAATCGGCCCCCATACTGTTCTGTGGCATTATGCCCCACATGGAAGGGGTAATATGATTACTGCTTTCTTGGGGTATGATCCACATTAAAGGGTGTGACCATCCATTGGCATGGTAATAGGTGAGCTCGCCCTCAATTGGGGTTTTGCCCATTAGTTTGGAAACGTTGTAATGTTTTTCCACCTCCTTGGCAGAAGTGGTTACCCTTGTACCGAAACACATAAAAATAGTTTTACCCTAATTTAAGAATTTAACTTTTCTGGACCGACTTCAAAATCAAAAATTCGTAAATTTGGAAAATATCCATAAAATAGGATTATTTCCAATAAATGAAAAATATTGTGTATAGAAATCATGATCGCTATGCAATTAAGCGTCTCTTAATGGAAATAGGTGCGCACCAATTGAACAAGGAATGCGAGTTAATGAAGCTTCCTTTTCCAAAACGCCTTGGTCTTTTCTATATTGAAAGTTCGGATGACTGTGTGTATCTGGTATATAAATATTACGATGGAACGAGAAAGATCATGAAATTGGACCGTTATGAACTTCCTGAAGCAGGATGGGAGCGCGTTTCTTTGGAGTGAAGTTGCAATGAGAAAGGAGTAGTGAGAATCTAGACGCTTGAGTCCAGATTAAATGTACATCCCTTATATACAATGACAACATTAAAATTTTGATGTTCCCTCCCCTAGGGGAGGGTTAGGGAGGGGGCCAACAGAAAGGGGTTTTCGGCTTTGTCCTTATCGTAGCGAGGTAATTTCAATCCCTTCCGTCTTCTCCTCCTATGGTCGGAGAATCCACCTTTCCTTATAATTCGACTCCGCTCAGTACAGGCCACGGGAAGGGGAGTCTTTGTCTCCCCAATGATTAAGATTTTTTTATGGCTTTTGGTACGGATAATCCGGATTATTTTATATCTGGGATAAAGGTTTTATTGAATTGAATTTCAATATCTGCAAAGGCTTTTTTGACAGTACTTCCTTAAACTTTGGTTTTAACCGTTTTTTGTCTCTTTAGCAGAAATATCTGGCAAAATTGTACCGTACTAATTTATGAAAATCGTAGATTTACTGCCTTAGCCTAAAATTGTAATAATTTGATTTGGTATAATTTATATAACCGTTTTAAGCGAATAAAAAGAGTTAAGGAAAGGACACGTCGCGAATTGGAAAATCAGATTGACGAACTTCGAAAACAAAATGAAATCCTTAAATCGGTGATGGCCTTCCAGAGTGAGGAGGAAAAAGATGAAAGTGAGAAATACGCCAATACCATTCTCAATAATATGGGCGATGCTGTATTTGTAAAGGATAGTGGAAGCAGGTTACTTTTGGTCAATGACGCTTTTTGCAATCTGTTCAACCTACCTAGAACTAAGATAATAGGCAAGACACTTGCTGAAAATGTTCCGCCCGATGAGCGGGAAAGTTTCTTGGGGATAGATAAGCAGGTGCTATCGGATGGAATAGACAATATTAACGAGGAGCCCCTAACAGTAGGGATGGACGAAAAGAGAATTATTTCCACCAGAAAATCGAGATTTATTGATGCCGAAGGAAATAAGTTCTTGGTTGGGGTGATACGTGATATTACTGAAAGCAAAAGGGCTGAGGAGGTCTTAAGGGAAAGCGAAATTCAACTGCGGGAACTCAATGCTACCAAAGACAAATTGTTTTCCATTATTGCCCATGATTTAAGAGGGCCTTTTAATAATATTTTGGTGTTGTGCGATATCATGAAGGCACAATTGTCAAAGAAGGAGGATTCAAAATCAGAAGTGTATTTAGAGCTTATACGCTCTACTGCAAAAAATACCTTGGTTTTACTTGAGAATTTATTGGATTGGGCAAAATCACAATCCGGACAAATTAGTTTTAAATCGGAAAAAATAAGAATATCCTATGTTATCCAGGAAATATTGGAACTCTCGAGATCCCTTGCGCAGACCAAGGGAATATCAATACATGTAAATGAGAGCGATGAAATTGAAGTGTATTCCGATAAGAAAATATTGAAGACTATCTTTAGAAATCTAATTTCCAATGCCATTAAATATAGCAAACCAGGTGGCAATATTACTATCTCTGGAATAGAAGAGGAAAATCAAGTTAAGATTACTATTTCCGATTCTGGGGTGGGTATGGACGACCAAACACTGGAAAATTTATTCGGGATAACTACCAATACCCCTTTGCCCGGCACACTAAACGAAAAAGGCTCTGGTTTTGGATTGGTGCTATGTAAGGAATTTGTGGAAAAACTGGGCGGAAAAATTTGGGTAGAAAGCGAAGAAGGCAGTGGGAGCGATTTTATTTTTACAATACCGCGGAATTGATTAACTAAAAATACTTTGGCAAGAACCAGATAATACCTTGGTTAAGGTCCCTTTCTTTTGATGGACTTACGCAAAGAAAAGAAGCCTATACACTTAGCCGTCATTGGCAATATGCATAGGCTTTGTAATATGAAAGGTTGCATTAGTGTTGTGGCTTAACTACCTTATTGCTAATTCCCGTTACTTACCACTTCAATCCTCGCCATAAAGTCACTATTGTACAACTCACTGGTTTATTTATCAGCTGATAACAGTAGCTCCCAATTATCCTTTTTTTACAATTTTGGAGCCAGAGGACAGTTTTTGATGTGCAATAGTGGGATTGCCTTTATAGGATAACACACTATTTCCACTGGCATCGATCGATAGGGAATTGCTTATGGAAAGATAGGCATTGCTATTGCCGGAAAGGTCAATTTTTAGAATATCAACGCTTAGTTCGAAATCGGTTAGTTCACAGTTGCCATCTAGTGCTACGTCCATGGTTTTTACATTGCCCGAGAAATCCATTATACAATTTCCGGTTGAGATGAGATCGAGTTTCTCTACTGCCAGCGCCCCCGAAAAAAAACTATTGCCGCTCAGATTTATTTTTACATTATCCGTTTCCAAGAGGTCTTCCAGTTCCAATTTAGTGTTTCCTTTTATTATATAATTATCGATATTCTTGGTAGTAATAAACACATTTAAGGTTTCCTTGCCCTTTATCTTACGAACCTTGTCCAGTTTTACCATTAACTTGTTGCTTTCCTTGTTTACCAGAATATACTTATGAAGGTTATCGTTGGCCTGCACCCTCAATTTTTCTTCAGTATCCGAAAAGCTTATATAGACCTTAAAATTATCGTTTACTTCAAGGGAAGTATAACCAGAATATTCATAATCTTTGGTTGTGATATCTTCCGAAGCGGTTATAGTGTCCTTTTCGCAGGAGAATAACAATACTGCAAAAGCAATTACATAATTTATTTTTGATGTTGCACCCATTCTTTTATTTTTTTTAGTTCAATCATTTCTTCGCTGTTAATAGTAAATAGATCAGAAAAATGGTATAAATAACGTATATACATCTTCTGTAAAATTCAATGCCGAGATTTTTCATTTTATCATTTTTTAGAAATTTTATTAAATAGGAAGAGCTCTTCAGCCCCTGCTTCAACTCTTTTTTAGCCCACAGTGAAGCGTCTAAGAGCTGACCATTGACTTCTTTTTCCATATTTAATTTGTGAAAAGAAGACATGTTTGTTAGCTTCTGTGGGTATTCTTCTGTAATTATCAAATGCTTTCATGATTATATTATTTTTGATTAATAATGGTATCAAAGGTCGTTTGGAATTCCATGGTCTACAATCGCATATGCATGTGGAAGTTAGATAGCTTACAAGCCTGCTTAAAACGCATATCACATATTAAATCACATTCACAACAGGCAGTCCATTGCGTTGAATATCAGGGAAAGTTCATGCCAATAACTCCTCTCATTTTAGGGTAGGGAAACGTTTCCAAGGGTTAGATCTTCAAAAAGATTCACCATGTTATAATCCGAGTTCATGGAGGTATTGCGGTTTTCAAAGGCAATTCCGTAGCCATGACCATGCGCAATTTTCGAATTTTTTATGGTTAGATTGGCCCAGTAGTCCCCATCCAAGCCAATACTTGCTATTTTAGAGACTCCGGGCATTTCGGTTTTTCCAGCATAGAGTACTTCCGTATGGTCCATTAGGTTTAATGCGCTGGTCGATTGAATTCGGATCCCGTTCCAAAATCCTTTGATAGCACTGGCACCTGTAAACACAATCTTATTATTAGCTGTGCCTTGGGCAATTAAATATCCATTGGGAAATACTCCGAACATCTTATCTTCGGCAAATTTGAAAATAGCCCCTGGAAGTATTTTTAACCCAGATTGAACGCTCAAATTACCACTTACCAAGTAGCTCGCTCCAAAGTGTAGGGCAGGCCAAACAGTTTCACTCTTATCCGGATTCAACAATTGAGAACCAAAAATTTCGACCCCATTATGACCGTTGTCAATAAATTCCATTGCTGTGGCATTATTAAGAGTTTTTACCTGATTGGCAGCCATGGAAATGGCCGGACCTTGGTTTTCGTGGAACCTAATTTGGTCTATGCGTACTAGATCGGCTCCATTTTCAACGTAAATTCCATGGCCGCCACTGGCCACAATTTTGGAGCTAAATAGCTTTAATTTGGCCCCATGGGCCCCTGCCAATCCAATGGCGGTCTTGAACTGTAATCCGTCCATGATTTCGCTTCCGGCATTATGTATTTCTACATTGTCCAATTCGTTTTTCATGTCGGCGGACATTATGGAAATACCTTTCCAATACCCTCCATCAACGGATTCCTTTGAAATGAACTTAATAGGGTATTGAGAGCTTCCAAGAGCAATTATATAACCCTTTTGTGTAACGTTTATTTCTGAATCCTTGTCCATGTATAATTCAAGGCCTTCCAAAATCCTAAGCCCGGAGATCACCTCTATGGTCCCTTTTACCACATATTGCATGTTTTCTGAGCTATTGTAAAGATCGCTCCAAACTGTTTCTCTGGTGGTAGAGATTCGGTCGCCTATAACATCTATAATGTTCTCTGCATTATTTTGGAATTCCGATAAACTGGATAAACTCCCTAATTGCGATGCCGGTAATTGAAGGGTCTTGTTATTGTTCCTATAGACATTATAGGATTCCGTATTCCATGTTGCCCCTACTTCAATAGCTACTGAATATGCAGCGCTATATTGAATAATGGAGGAGACCAGGGTTAGATGTCCTCGTCCTTCGTTGTCCAGGCCCAAGCTAGTGGCGACTTCCATTCCTTGGGCAATTGCCCCACCCGCATATTCAATGGTTACCCGGTCTAATTTGTTTAAAGGACTATTGGAGTTTATGATCAAACCTTTCCAATAACCAGGAACCTTATTCTTTCCGGTGAAGGTGGTAAAGGAGCTTGCAGCGGCTGTGGTAATAATGGCACCGGGGTTGTCTATATACATGGCCGTATTTTCCTCAAAGGCTATGACTACGTTCGGATCCATGGTTAGTAGGTCCGTAACATGAATGTCGCCGGTTACTAAATAATCTATTTTGTTGGGATCATCAAAGACATTGGCCAAGTGGCGACGCGCCGTAATATTCTCCGAGATAATTATGGTTTCCTGTACAGGTGGGGTTTCTACATCCTTTACCGCGATTGCCAATTCATCCGTATCATAAAATTCGGTATTGAAAATCTTTAGTTCCACAGAATAGTTCCCGGCCTTATCCGGAGTAAATTTTGGTTTGGCGGTGGTTTCTTCCGTCAACTCGGATAAACTGCCACCTGGTTTAGCCTTGAATCTCCATAGGTATTGAAAGGGTTTTCCGGCCTTGTCCAAAGACTTGGAACCGTTCAGAATAACCGCTTGACCGGCATAAATATCTCCTTGATTCTCGGTATATGCGTCCGCCTCCAAGGTGTTGGAAGGAATTTCTGTGTAGTCATCATCGGAACATCCAAGGAGCATTAAGAAAATAATTGAAAGAGTGATAAATTTTGTTTTCATTGAGATTGTTTTTTTGTTTAAAATTTTAGTAAAAAAAGTAAGCGTACTATTGAGGTTTCAACTACCCATTCTATTTTATTACTCACGGGTTACTTTACGGTTTTGATGGAATTGACATAGGGCCCTACTTTAATGGTCTCCTTATTATTGGGATCAAGTATTAGTATGCCATCTACTATAAATTGGTACTGCGCAGTACCGGGTAAGCATTCCACTTCTACTTGCCATATATTTCCTTTTTTAATCATTGGGGTATTCTGACTTGCCCAATAATTGAAGTTCCCTGTAAGGAAGACCGTTTTGGCATTTTCAAACCCTTTCAACTCAAATTTCAATCGTTGAAATACAGGAGGATGGGCTTCCAAATCACTAAGAAAATCTTGAAGCCTAAATTTCCATTCTTCATCTTTGGTTGTGGGTATCAGCTGGCGTATTGCCATTTTATGGGCTTCATAAAGAGCAAGGTTAGCCTTTACGGGGATGTCTGGCAGGACACCCACACCCTCCCAATTGGTTTTGGTTATGGGATTTATTGCCTGTCCAAAAGGAATGAAACATTCAAAGTGGTCCGTAATCCTTATACTCCCTCCAGGATTGGCCCCGCCAGCAGTTTTTTCGCCAATAATAGTAGCTTTGTTCAATGCTTGAAGATTATAGGCCAGTTCCTCGGCTCCCGAAAAGGTTCTTGCGCTGTTAATTATGTAGATAGGTTTGTTTAAATATCTTTTCCCGGGTACATGGGCATAGGTCCATTTTTGTTCCAGGGAGTTGTTCCACCTCCACTTGAAATCGTTCAGGTGTACCGGTTCATTAAAGAAATAACTGCTTAAAAAAGGAATGGCATCCTTTCCCATGGCCCCACGACAGTTTCTAAGATCTATAATAAGGGCATCGGTATGGCCTATATAGTTCATCATGGCAGAATAGGTATCCCCTGCATGTTCAGGACCACAAAGCATGCTAAACGCGATGAGGCCTATGTTGCCATTGAGCACTTCTAGCTTATCAATGCCATAATTTCTCCTTAACGCAAAATTCCCCTGTTCCAGATAATGTTCTGGGGACAGTTCAAAGGGATTTAGGGAATCCTTTGGAAGTATTTGATCGGAGTAACTAACTTTTAAATGTCGGTCACCGCTTATCTCAAAAAGATCTAAGGAAAGTTTGTTTGCAAAAGTAGTTTCCTTGCTAAACTCCTTGTAGGCATTAGTGGCCAATTGAGTTTTTAAGTACGAAGCTATACTGGTAGCTACTTCAGGTAAAACATAACATTTTTCCAGGTGCAGACATAGGCTATCTATTACCTGGCGTTGTTGTTCTTGGGACATTTGTGCCCGACTAAGGAAATTACATAGCAGTAGGGCAAAAATGAAAATCCAAACCTTCGATTTCATAGTCCTGATATTGAGTTATATATTCAATTTTTTTCAGGACAAAGGACGAATGCTACCGCAGTTTGTACAATCGCATATGTATGTGAAATTCGAGGATTTTTTTATTGTTTTTAACGGGATATGTTATAGCAATTTATCCTTAAATGCCTTGGCAACGGCTTCGCTCTTACTATTTACATGCAGTTTTTCGTAAATTTTTTTGATATGGGAGCGTACGGTATCAATGGCTATAAATAATTCTGAAGCGATCATTTTGTAGCTATAACCATCCACTAGGAGTTGTAGCACCTCTGTTTCGCGTTCACTAAGGGCATAGTCCTTATTCTTGGTCTGTGGTATAATCTGGAACATCTTTAGAACTTGGGTAGCTATTGACGAGGTCATTGGAGCACCACCCAAGGTGGCGTCCTGTATGTATTCCAATAATTTGGCAGGTGGCGTCTTTTTTAACAAATACCCATTGGCCCCGTTCCTTAGTGCCTCGAAAACATTTTTATTGTCGTCAAAGACGGTGAGCATCAACACTTTGACTTCAGTATTCACTTCCCTTATTCTTTTAAGGCCTTCCAGACCATCGGTTCCAGGCATATTGATGTCCATCAAAATAACATCTGGCAACCACTTTTCCACTTCTTCGGCAACATTGTTGCAATTCTTGTAAGATGCAAGAACTGAAAATCCATCACTACCATTGATCAACATGGTGAGTCCTTCACGAAATTGGGGATTATCCTCATATACTACTACCCTTATCATAACTGTCTATTTTTGTAAATTTAGGCACCAAATCCATGGGACAAAATCACATAAAGATGTTAAAATTATCTTTACCGGACGGGAATGCCCAAACAAATTTCGGTTCCTAGATCTGGCATACTGTCAATTTTTAGATGTCCCTTGAGGACTGTGGCCCGTTTAACCATATTGTCCAAGCCATTGCCGCTATCTACCTTTTCCAAGTCGAAGCCTATTCCGTTATCCATGATCTTCATACATAGCCATCTATCGCGATAAGTCAATTCGACCTCTGCGCGCTTGGCATAGGAGTACTTGGCAGTATTATTGATGGCCTCCTTGAAAATAAGAAAGAGGTCGCGCCGAGCTTCCATATCCAGTTTTAAATCGTTTATTTTATCGTCGACCTTAAAGTAGAACTCTATGTTCCTGGCTTCTAAGATACCGGTTGCATATTCCCTCATTCTTGCAATGACCCTGTGCATGTTATCGTTGTCCGGTTTAATGCTCCACACGATGTCGTCCATGGCCTCCATCATTCTTTGGCTGTTGTCCGTAATCTTGGAAAGGTAATTACTACTGGTTACGGTATCAATGCTCATTTTACTCTTGGCCATGGAACTTAGAATATTTATAGTGCTCAAGGTAGAGCCCATATCATCGTGTAGGTCCCTTGCCACTTTGATCCTTAAATTTTCAACGGCCAATATGCGATTTACCTTCAGTCGATATATAAAATAGGTGACTCCCAATACCGTGCACAGCATTAAGGAAATAAACCACCAGGTACGATAGAAGGGGGGGAGAATCCGGAAATTGATACGGGTAGTCTCATCGGGTTCCAATCCTTGGAGGTTCATGCATTTAACCTCAAAGGTATATGCCCCGGAAGGCATAGTCGTATAGGTCGCAGCAAGATCTCTTTCGGCCTTGACCCAGTCCTGGTTGACCCCAGGAATACGATAATAATATTGAAGTTTTCGTTGCTGGGAAAAGCTCAAGGCAGAAAAATAGAAGGTAAAGGAATTTTGATAATGGTTAAAGACGATTTCCTTTTGAGCCATGATCGAATCTACTGGCATATAGGTGTTGAATAACTTAAAGTCGGTAATACTTACCTTAGGAGGCTTTTGTTTATAGTTGAGTTTTTCGGGTGAGAAACCGAAAACCACATCCTCACCGCCAAACCATATCTCCCCGTTTTGCATCATCCATTTGGAACTGTTGGTCTTTTCCGCATATATTACCCCATGAAGATTGCTATAGGAGCTTATGATATTCTTGTTGTAGTTATAACTGCTAAGCCCATTGCTCGTAATCATCCATGCTATTCCTTCCCGATCCATCATTAGCTGTAAAACCCTTGATCCATACAAGCCTTCATGCGAGGTGATTTTTTTTACTGTGCCATTATGGATATTAAGAATGTTCAATGCCTCGGCCCCGACAAAAAAAATACTGTCGTTGTATTGCTGTATATCAGAAATAGTATTGTCCATTACCCCATAGCTGTCGTTGAACTCGGAGTTGAAATGATATAGGATGTTGTTCGTGTCTACGTCTATCACATATACCCCCTGTTTGTGGGTACCTACCCATAACCTACCTTGATGGTCCACATAAAGTCGGTAAATGATGGTATTGAAATTATGCATTTCTTCAAAACTTTCATCGACAATGGGCTTGCTTTTGTTCCATTTTATGAGGCGTCCACTTTGGGTGCCAAACCACAAGTTTCCATTGTTGTCCTCTTTTAGTTGGCGGATGGTGGAATTTTTAAACACCGGTGGATGCAGCCAATGTAGTGCCTTTTTATTTTTTGCATCAATCACAGCCAATTTGCCTCCTTGACAGACAGACCATATATGTCCGGATTCACGGTGTTGTTGAAGGTCCCAAATTGAGGCATATTGGGGATGGAACTCGGGCCCTATACCTAGGAATGGATCGGCATCCAATTTTATGAAATTCTGATCATAAAATAAGATGCCCTTACCCCAAGTTCCAATCCAATTTTCTTTGGTCTTGGTTTCCAGAATGGCGTTTACCGGGGAGTCCAGTCCAAGGCCATCTATAACCACAAGGCTGTACACGTCCTTTTGATTGGGATTCATCACAAAAAGCCCATTTTCCGTACTTAACCAAATATTGCCTTCCCGGTCTTCAAAGAGATGCCTGGCCTGATTACATTTTATATCGAACTCCAAAGGGTTGGCTTTTAGGTGTTGGTAAAAACCTTGTAAATCTTTGTCATAGCTCAACAGCGAGTTTTCCCCTCCAATCCAGATTTGGCCCGTACTTGTCTCCATAATCTGCCTTAGAACGGTATACTTTTTTGTCGCATTATGGTTTATTATGGTATCCGTCAGAAATTGATTTTTTTTCGGGTCGAAATGCAGGAGAACCGGGTGTTCCCGATGTGGATCATAATCCCAGTAGGTTAGCCACCAAGTGCCGTTTTTGTCCTTAATAAAATCTCCCGAATTGGTGATGTCCCTGTTGTTCAGTAAAGGTATATTCCCAGGATTGTTGAGCCGGTGAAAGACCTCGTCACTAGAACTTCGGTATACCGCTAGGCCCTGTTCACTACAAATCCAATAATCTCCAGTTTCCCTGTCTTCAAAAAGGGAGACAACACCCCACCCTCTGGGGATTTTTATGGGTAAATTGGATTCTACAAAGGACTGGGATTTGTCATCGTACCAGAAAAGGCCGTATTTGGAAGCACATAAAAATACTTGTTTTTTACTGTCCACGTAAAGCTTGAATTCCGATCTTGGGGGAATGGTGCCAAAACTCCTAATGGGAATCCCTGTATAGTGAAAATCTACGGTGTTGAACTGCCCGATCTGCCCTCCTTGCAGTAGCCATAGATTGCCTTTACCGGCATCCAATATTTGATCTACACCTATACTCGGTGGTAGCTGATATTTTTCGGGACCAACAAAGGATAAGAATTTTCTACCGTCAAAACGCTGTATGCCTACCTCAGTACCTACCCAAAGAAACCCCTTAGGGTCCTGCCAAACGCATTTGACTTTGTTGGTGTTTAAGCCATCGGCTAAGGAAAATCTATTAAAAACATAGGAGTTCTGGCCAAAAACATAAGTTTGGAAACATAAAAAGAAACAAAGAATCCTTTTGCTCATGCAACCTAATGGTTTATACTAAAATTACGCAAAGATTCGACATCCCATGTATTAAAAATTTGGAAATGATAGATTGTTATGGCTTCGTATTCTTGGGGCGACGAATTCACCTTATGCGCACAACAATACGGAGATCCATAGATCCAATAATAGATTGATTAGAAATTGAAAAAGTGCTAACATGATCGCTTTTTTAATTGATGAATAAACCCCAATAGTTTTGAATCTGGATTAATCGATTTATTTTTTTAAACCCCATGGGATTGTTAAACTATTGAACAGGACAAATGTAGAGCGAGTTGGGAATTCAAGAAATAGCATAAATATGTGAAAATAGTTTTTTTGATACCCAGAATTAAAATACCACATTTTTATGCGATTGCACAGTATTTCGGTTCCCAAGACCTTTGAATTCTGATATTTTCTCTCAATATGTAATCGATAAGTCTAAGAAAATCCAGTGCCAATGGGTTGCATTTTGGATGTTACTAACAAACAAGTGATGATGAAAACAAGCACATTATTCTTCAGTGTAATTCTTCTGGTCCAGTTCTATAACGGTTTCAAAATGGTGGCCCAAGATATCCTGACACTTCCCCAGCTCAGGGAAGATTTTCTGCTCTTTAGGACCGCCTTGGAAGAGGCGCATCCGGGAATCTATCGCTATGAAACCAAATCATCAATGGATGGAAGTTTTGAGGCAATTGAAAAGGAGCTTCATCAGCCACTTAATCAACAGGAGTTTTATAAAATACTGAACCCGGTATTGGCTAAAATTGGATGTGGGCATACCAAATTAATACCTTCGGAGGATAATGATTTTATGTATTATTACAATACGGAAACTCTATTTCCTCTAAAACTTTTTCTGGACAGGAACAAGGCCTATGTACGCTATAGCTATGATACTGGTAATAAATTGGAACCTGGCACCGAAATTATGGCTATCAATGGCATAGGTATGGAGGAGATTATCCATGGGTTATTGAACAATCTGTTTTCGGACGGACAGAACCAAACCTTCAAGTATTATGAACTCAATAGGTATTTTAACGCCTTATTTTCCAATTTTTATTTGGAGGAGGGCAAGGCCAATAACAAATTTAGTATCACCTATAAGGATAAGAAACGCAAGGGAAGTATGGAACTAGATGCCATTTCTTCCCAAAGGATAAGGGAGATAGATGCCAAAACGGAAAATAGTTTGCCGTATGAGTTGGATTTCAAGAATGCGAACACCGCCCTAATGACTATCCGTACCTTTTGGCCCAATGGGGAGAAATATAATTTTGAGGCTTTTTTAAAAGAATCCTTTGTGGAGATCAATGATAAAAATATTGAAAATTTGATTTTGGATCTGAGGGGAAACGAAGGAGGAAAAGATGCCTTTGGGTCACTACTGTTGTCCTATTTGGTAAATGCCGATTTTAGGTATTATGACAAATTGGTAGTAGCTACCAATGAAAAATTTTCATTTGTAGACCATGCCCAATTACCGGAAGGTTATGATGAGTTAAAGGCTTTAATCACCCAAACCGAGGATGGGGAGTTTCGTTGGGAGCACAACGGAAACCTAACAGTACAAACACCACAGGAACATCCATTTAAGGGGCAAGTATATGTATTGATAGACGGAGCTTGTTTCTCTGTTACTTCCGAGTTCTGTGCAGTGGCAAGCCATCTGGATAGGGTTAGCTTTATAGGGGAGGAAACAGGTGGCGGATATTACGGGAATAATAGTGGTGCTTTTGCCATAGTTACACTCCCAAACTCCAAAATGAAACTGGGGATTCCGTTGATGGCCTATTATACCGCGGTTAAAGATTATGAATTTACAGATAGAGGTATTATGCCCGATCATCCTATTAGGAATACCATTAAGGAAGTGTTGACGCCCGGTGATGAGGTGTTGGATTGGACCTTAGGAAGGATAAACAAAAAGTAGGTTTGGTAATGATCGAAGCTTGAAGATACTTTCCTTTGAAAGGATTTTCACCTTATTTATATATTTACAATTATGGAAAAAAGAAATATGGTGTTTATAGGGGCCAGTTTGGATGGTTATATAGCCGATAGAAATGGCGGATTAAATTGGCTTACCGCAATTCCCAATCCCGAGCAATCGGATATGGGGTATACTGAATTTATGGCCCAGGTGGATGCCCTTGTAATGGGCCGTAAAACTTTTGAAACAGTCTGTGGTTTTGAAGGGGATTGGCCTTATGCCAAACCGATTTTTATAGTGAGCAGGACCTTGGATACAATAGCTGAGGAATATAGGGATAAAGCCGAATTGGTCAAAGGAAGCTTAGTGCAAATCTTGGAGAAAATATATAACAAGGGATACCATAGGCTGTACATTGATGGAGGGGTTACCATTCAGAATTTTTTAAAGGAAGATCTCATTGATGAAATAACAATTACAACCATCCCCATAGTATTGGGAGGTGGAAGTGCTTTGTTTTCGGTACTTCCCAAAGAATTGGAATTTACACTTGTAGAATCCAAGATATTTCTAAATCAACTGGTCCAGAATCACTATCGGAGAAAACGATAAGCTTGGTCGTGGGTTGCACTCTTTATTACCAAATTCAATTCAATGGATATTTCCAGCTGTGTTTTGGCATATACAAGCTAAAGGAAATCTTCAAGTTTCAATTGTAATTTAAACCGCAAATTAGTTTTAAGGTTTTCCTATCTTAGGACCCTAATTTCAATTATTGAATGTGGCTGTCCTAATCTAGCCTCTCTAAAAAACTGTCAATGCGTTTGAATTTTTTTATTGTCCTAATAATTGGTACTCTCCTCGGTACCCAAATTTGTAACTCCCAAGAAGAAATTCTTTATAAAAAGGTGGATACTACCCAGTTGTTTTTGGAAGTACATTATCCCCCCAATATGGAATCTTCCAAGACTTATCCGGCTATGGTTTTCTTTTTTGGAGGCGGTTGGGTAGGGGGCAAAAGGTCCCAATTCCTGCATCAGGCACAATATTTTGCAAAAAGGGGGATGGTTTGTTTTTTGGCGGACTATCGTACCTCAAAAATAAATGGAACAACTCCGTTCGAATCCGTTAAAGATGCTAAGTCGGCCATAAGGTTTATCAGAAAAAATGCGACCAAATTTAGTATAGATGCTACCAAGCTTATTGCTTCAGGCGGCTCTGCCGGAGGGCACTTAGCGGCTGCAACGGCTTTAATAGAAGCCTATAATGACCCAGCCGATGATATGTCTATAGATTGTATCCCGAACGCCCTGGTACTTTTTAACCCTGTTGTAGATAATGGTCCAGGAGGTTATGGTTATGAAAGAATTGGGGAGACTTACAAAGACTTTTCACCGCTTCACAATATT
The DNA here is from genome assembly GCF_023015905.1 of Arenibacter sp. F20364. GTDB lineage: Bacteria > Bacteroidota > Bacteroidia > Flavobacteriales > Flavobacteriaceae > Arenibacter. Next base: position 41,677 of record NZ_JALKBD010000020.1, read on the forward strand.
AAAAAAGATGCTCCTTCTACGATTCTTTTCCTTGGAACAAAGGACCACTTGATTCCCGTAGTGACCGCCGAATATTATAAAATGGTTATGGAAAAAGTGGAGAGTAGGTGCGACCTTAAATTATATGATGGCAAGGGCCATGGTTTTTTCAATTATAAGGATTTTGAATCCTACAAAAGTACTGTTGCCGCAGCGGATCAATTTTTGGTGTCGTTGGGATATTTGAAGACCGAACCAAAAGTGAATATCGAGTAATTAAATGTTGCTGTTGGAAAACGATAGAGAATTTTGATCAATAGGCAATGACTAAAGAGAATTTATGAATTGGATTTTTTTAATTATAGCCGGACTATTTGAAGTGGCTTTTGCAGCCTGTTTGGGCAAGGCGAAAGAATCTACCGGAATGGAAGCTTCCTATTGGTACATTGGTTTTTTGTTGTGTTTGGCGATAAGTATGTTATTGTTGGTCAAGGCTACACAGGAATTGCCCATAGGGACAGCTTATGCCGTATGGACAGGGATTGGTGCGGTTGGCACCGTACTGGTGGGGATCCTGGTATTTAAAGAACCTGCCACCTTTTGGAGGATGTTCTTTATTACCACTTTAATTGGTTCCATTATTGGACTGAAGTTTGTATCCAACTAGTTCTAGCCGTATTCCCTTACAAGAATTAGTAGATTGTTTGGGGCAATTATTTTATTAATTTTTAAATGAGTCCAGCGAATCGACTTCTCGTAATCAAATGGGTACACACCCTGATCTGGCTATTTTTTGTAGCTGTGATTTTGTATATTTTGTATTCAGGAATTTTTGATGATGTCGATAAATATACCTGGGTAGGTATAGGCTTAATTATAGGGGAGGGTATTGTTCTTTTGATTTTTAAAATGTTTTGTCCCCTTACGGTCATGGCAAGGAAATATTCGGATTCGGACAAGGATAATTTTGACATTTTTCTTCCCAATTGGTTGGCTAAATACAATAAGTTGATTTTTACCACCCTATACGTTATTGGGCTGATTATAGTATTGATACGAACTGTATTTTAAGATCATTTTTTTTAAGGGCGTGGATAGTTGTATTGGTTATCTTGGAATAAGATTTTAAAAGATAAAAATCCCCTTTTATAAAAATACAACTCATTCTTAGGATTGATAGAAACAGGGAGCGAATTTCTAAACATACAAATCGAAAACACATGATGAATACCAAATTTTTAACAATATGTCTCTTCTTCTTGATCGGGTCTCATTTCCATGGTAAGGCACAAAATTCTTATGAAATCCCCCAAGATGTTAAGCGAATACTTTTTCTGGGGAACAGTATAACCTATTCCGGGCAGTACGTGTCTTATATAGATGCCTATTTTACCTTGAAATACCCGGATCGGGATTTTGAAATTATTAATGTAGGCTTGCCCAGTGAAACGGTTTCAGGTCTTTCGGAACCAGGGCATGCAGACGGTAAATTTCCGCGTCCAGATCTTCATGAGCGCTTAGAGCGCGTCCTTTTGCATACAAAACCGGATTTGGTATTTTCCTGTTATGGAATGAATGATGGTATTTATTTGCCTTTTGATGAAGGGCGTTTCCAAAAGTATAAGGAAGGAATAAATTGTTTGAATGAGGAAGTTATAAAAAATGGTACGCCAATAATTCATATTACCCCTCCTATTTATGATGGGCGTAAGGGAGAAGCCTACGCCAATGTCTTGGATATTTATTCAGATTGGATTATAAGTAAAAGATATACAGATGGCTGGAAAGTTATTGATATTCATTGGCCAATGAAAAAATACTTGGAAGATAAACGACTTTCCGATGACGACTTTTTTTTAGCTAAGGACGGAGTGCACCCCAATGATACGGGTCATTGGATAATGGCCAAGCAACTGCTTCTATACCTTGAGGAAGTGGATGTATCCAAAGCTAACGGCATTGAAGAAGTGGTTTCACAATTTAATCATGGTGCAGAAATATGGAAACTTGTAGAGGAAAGTCAGAAAATAATGAAAGATGCCTGGCTCACTTCCATAGGTCACCAAAGGCCCGGTATGAACGCGGGACTTACTCTTGAAGAAGCTCTGGACAAGACGGATATGCTGCAGAAAGAGATACGTAATTTACAGAAGAAGTAAAGAAGATAATCAACCCATATAATGAACATACTCTATCTACATGGACTTAACGGCAGCCTTAGCGACGAAAAAAGAACAATTCTTGAAGAGTACGGTACCGTTTATTCCCCGGCTATCGACTACGAATCTGACGTTAACAGCATCGAAAATTTAAGAAGGCAATTTGTAGATGGGAAAATAGATGTTGTAATGGGTAGCAGTATGGGTGGTTTTGCAGGGTATTATTTGTCCATTGCATTCAAAAAACCGGCCCTATTGTTCAATCCGGCCCTGGATACGCGTTCCGTTTTTCAAAATATTCCGGATTACAGCAGTTCAGATCGACCCTTTAAGCGTCTGGTCCTAGGGGCAATGGATGAGGTTGTTGATCCAAAGGACACCCTGAAATTTATAGGGGAAAGAATTGCCGAAAATACGGATTACCATATTTCCCTTAGACAGGACCTGGCACATAGGATTCCATTGGACATATTCGAATATGAAGTTCGTTCCTTTTTTAATCATCTATGAGCGTAACGGTCTACCAAGGACAAAGATCCAATTTGTATATGGTAAACGTTAAATACAAGAAAAGCCATTCAGTTGGCTTATACTTTTCTAATTTTATCCAAAATTCAGATAATTAGTGTACGCCATAGTTGAAACAGAAACCACAGGATTGAGGGGAGAGGACAACAGGATTACGGAAATCTGCATCCTGGTTCACGATGGAGAAAGTGTGGTGAAGGAATTCTCATCCTTGATAAATCCAGAAGTATCCATTAAGTACAGGGTATCCCGGCGTAATGGGATTAGTAATGATAAGGTGAACAACGCACCTAAATTCTATGAATTGGCAAAGGAAATTGTAGAACTCACCCAGGACTGTATTTTTATTTCACATCATGTCAATTTTAACTTTAACGGTATAAAAAATGAATTGGCATCTCTTGGGGGTGAATATAAACGCAAGAAGATATCTACACTAAGATTGTCCCGAAAACTAATTCCCGGGCAACAAAGCTATAGTCTGGGGGCTATGTGCAACCATTTGGGCATTAATGCAGGTCATGTGCAAACCGCAAAGGACAAGGCGGAGGCAACGGTTGGCGTACTTGAAAAACTTTGGGCATTGGATACGAATGGGGTCTTTGGTTTTATGTTGGGGCCAAAATCGGGGCAGGCAGGTGTACCACCATTATGGCCTAGATCTGTAGTGACCTCCTTGCCGAACGTTACGGGAGTGTATTATTTTAAAAATGCCCAGGAAAAAATCATTTATGTAGGCAAGGCCAAGGATATTAAACAACGGGTGTTGAGCCATCTCTACAGCAAGGCGCATAAAGAAATGCGACTGTGTTTTGAAACTGCCCATATAGATTATACCCATACGGGAAGTGAGTTGGTGGCTTTATTGTTGGAATCCGATGAAATAAAAAAACACCTACCAAAATTCAATCGCGCTCAAAAACGAATCGGATACCGATATGGGATAGGTGCAAGGATGGATAAAAACGGAATTACAAATCTGTTTTATGATCGATTGGGAAACATAAAATCACCTTTGGCCTGTTTTTACAACCAAGGGGAATGTAAGGCCTTTTTGGAGGAACTGTGCGAGAGCTATGGACTTTGTCCGCGGTTTTGCAGTCTACAGCATATTTCAGGGGCCTGTTTTCATTTTCATATAAAAAAATGCCATGGTATTTGTCGCGATTTGGAAACTGTGGAAGCCTACAATAAACGCGTTGAAAATGCCTTGATGCCTACAGCCGATGATAATAATACTTACATAATCAAGACAGCTGGAAGAAAGGCGAATGAAAAATCGGTAATAGTTGTAGAAAATGGAGTGTACAAGGGTTATGGATATATTCCCGGGAAAAAAGTATTTGGGTCCTTTACGGAATATAATAAATACATTATTCCTATGGTGGATAACAATGATGTTCAAAAAATTCTTAGACGCTATTTAAGGAGATGGGGAGGGAAATCTATTTTAATAAATAACCCGGATGAAGTACCAATCCATAGTGAAGTTCCAAAGCTTCACCTAATATCTTATAAGCTTGAAGGTTAATAGCTATTGGCTCAAGAAGCCTAATCTAAGTTTTTAGGAACGGAGGATCAATAAAATTTTAAAGTATATATTCCCTTGGGGTTTTACCCTTATTAATTTCCCAATCTATTTGTTCATAACATCCCTTTCCATTTTTTAATTGATTACCTTACTTGTGATAACCAATAAATTAATCAATGAAGGCCGTTTATTTGGTGAAATATGGCAAGTCTAATACTGCATTTGAAATTCGGGAAGTCGATACTCCAGAAGTATCGGATGATCAGGTGCTTATTAAGGTGGAAGCTTTCGGAATTAACTTTGCCGATGTCATGGCCAGGTTGGGACTTTATAAAGGGGCTCCACCATTACCTGCTTTGTTGGGATATGAGGTTGTTGGGCATGTTGAAAAATTTGGGAGCAATGTTCAGAATATAAAAGTGGGAGACCGTGTTAGCGCTATGACCCACTTTGGAGGGTATGCGGAATATGCCGTGGCCCAAAAGGAAGTAGCTTGCGTAATACCTGAATCCATGTCTGCAGGAACAGCCGTGGCCTTGGCTACACAATACACTACGGCTTATTTTTTATCCCATAATATGGCCAATATTCAAGAAGGGGATAAGGTACTTGTGCATGCTGCGGCCGGAGGTGTAGGAACCGCCTTGGTGCAAATGGCACTGCACAAAAAATGTCTTGTTTTTGGAACCTGCAGTTCTTCGGATAAAATAGACTACTTAAGGAAAAATGGGGTACATCATCCCATTAACTATTTGGAAAAGGATTTTGTATCCGAAATTAGGACGATACTGGGAACAGGAGGATTGGATGTCATTTTTGACCCTGTTGGCGGTCTTTCTGTACGGAAGGGGTATAAACTGCTAGGAGCTGGAGGAAGATTGGTAAGCTATGGGGTTTCTTCTATGAACAGGACAAAATCGATTTTAGGAAAAATAAGAGTTTTGGCCCAATTTGGAATTTATCACCCACTTCAATTTTTGAGCAATTCCAGGGGGATGATCGGGGTAAATATGCTTAAAATTGGGGAGGATAATCCAGAGAAGGTGGCCATTGCCATGAAGGCCGTTATCGCTATGGCCCAAGACGGCATTATTAAACCCTTTATTGGTGCAGAGTTTGGAGTGGATCAAATGGCCGAGGCACATGAGTATTTGGAATCGAGAAAATCCATGGGTAAAATAGTGGTAAAATGGTAAATCGGAAGGACATGAAGACATGAAGACATGAAGACATGAAGAACCATTCATTAAAGGATAAGGTGGCTTTGGTAAGCGGATCTAGCATGGGCATAGGAAAGGCAATAGCCATTGAGTTGGCTCAAAGAGGTGCAAAAGTGGTCATGAACGGTCGGGAAAAGGATAGACTGGAAAATAGTCGCGAGGAATTGTCCTCAATGGGCTATGATGTAAAAGCTTTTATAGCAGACGTACGTCTTCCGGATCAATGTGCTTACCTTGTTGATGAAACCATTCGTGGCTATGGGCAGTTGGATATCTTGGTCAACAATGCAGGAATCAGTAGTAGGGGTTCCTTGGAGGAAATGGTCACTTCCAATTTTATCATGCTTATGGAGACTAATTTTAATGGCTCCGCCTATCTCAGCAAATATGCCCTTGACCATTTAAAAAAGACTCGCGGACATGTAGTTTTTATTAATAGTGCCGGCGGTTTTAGGGGAATGCCCTATAATTCAGCCTATACCGCATCTAAATTGGCACAGGCGGCCCTAGTGGACGCTTTACGGATAGAGTGGTATGATTACGGTATCCATGTGGGAATTGCGCATGTTGGCTTTACGGTTAACGATCCTGAAAAAAAAATACTGGATATAGATGGTTCATGGATCTATCTGCCGCAAAGAACAAATGTAAACTTGGCATCTCCACAATCCGTTGCCAAAAGCGTTTGTGATATGATCGGGAAAAGAAAAAAGAGAATTACGTTAACACGTTTGGGGGTTCTGGCCAATTTAATAGTCCGCTATTTTCCTATACTTACCGAATGGATAGTATGGACAAATAGGGAAAAGATCAAGGAAGAATTTACTTTAATAGGGGGTGAAAAAGCGTATGAAAACACATCGCCCTCCATCTTTCCTAAGGAAGATTAGGCTTACATTATCATAAAAGATGTCCCTAAGCACGTAAAGGTCTCATATGGTCAATCAACATCCTTTCCCAAAGTTGTTGGGAAAGGATGTTGATTGACCCCCGTTTTAATGGAATTTTATTCAAAGTGTCTATTTAGATTCTATTTGGCTTCCAGTGCTTGAGGTGTGGATAGTATGGCCGCGGGCACTATATTATCAATCGGTTTAATTGTTTTTAAATAGGCAAAAATAGCCTTAAGGTCCTCATTGGAAAAATTCCGATATTCGGTCCATGGCATAGGTGGTAACAAAGGTCTTGTACCGTCCATTCCCTTGAATTTTCCTTCTTTTATTGCCTTTAAGAATTGGGCCTCGGACCAATTTCCGATTCCGGTTTCATCTGGGGTTAAATTAGCAGCAAAAGAGGTTCCCCAGGGCCCTACGGCGGCAGTAAGTCCCATGCTGAACAGCACATAAGATTTTGCAGTTTCCTTATCGTAAGGGGGTAGGTTCTCCTGGGAAGGATGCCCTGAGAGTCTTCTTTCTGGATCAACCTCAGGACCTCTGTCGGTCATGATTTTAGGGGAATGACAATCATTGCAACCTACCGATGCAACCAATTGATGACCTCTCGTAACCTTGTCGCCTGCAGTTGTGGACTCTACTTTTGGTATTGCGGCTTTGGCAATTTCTTTTTGCTTGGGTGAATTACAGGAAATATATATTATTCCCAACATGCTAAATACTAGATAACACTTTTTCATATTTTTTGATTTATAAGTAAAAAACTCAGACTGTCTAGTAGTCCCAATGAAGTTGGATAAATAAGAACTTTGATATGTCGAGTACGAGGTCGACTCGTAATTTACAGATCTGGATTGTCCAGTCTTGTTATGGGATCAAAAATCAACTTGGAATAGACCATGTATATTTGCACAGTGATAATCCAATTAAAAGGGAGCAAGGGGGGTGTTCTTTCTGAAGGTGACAATACATTAAGGATAATAACCCTTATCAATATATTGGAATAGCGTTCTATATGGCGGCCTCTGTTAATGCCTAACAGACTAAAATTAATAAATATTTACATACAAAGTTGAAATATTTTATGGCGCTACATTAAAATGTTTTGACTTGGCGCAGGACGGGGTTGATGTTTGTTGGATAAGAAATAACAAAAAAGCCAATAGAACAAATTCTATTGGCTTGGTAAAGATTGGTTGGTTAATTGGTATTATTTAAAATCGGTTACTTTTAATTGTTTTTCATCCCAGTATTCGTCCTTTCTAAATTCATAATTAGTAGGATCGTAGGAACCTACCAATTCTACGTTGGTCTGCGTTGGTACCGACAGATCAAGTGTCCAATACACTGCATTAACAACTAATCTTCTAGTTCCTTCAATAGTAAAATCTACCGCAGAAAAAGCTGTTGAGGTAAATACCTTTCCTTTTTTTCCACCTGGAATCTGATAGGTTTTTGTCCATGCCACAGGCATAAAAGGCGCACTGACATCTTTTCCATTGTTGTTGGTTTTGGCCACTTCATCATCGCTAGGTCGCATGCCATAAAACATATCATTTTCGTCATATTCGCCCTTTCTGTTCATAACCTTTCCAAGAATTATGGGCTGGGTATCCCCTGGCATCGGTAGGCGTACTTCATAAACGTCGGCGGAGGCCCAAACATCACCGTCAGCAATACTATTGGTAATTCCGGTAGCTTTACCGGCTTCTACAACAATTCCCTTGGTACTTTGGTGTTTATGGTGCCCGTGATGGCTTACCCAATTTTCACCTAGAACAAGTCGACCAAATCCACCATTCCATTCTTCCAAATCCCCCTTATAGGAGTTTCCATAATGTTTATAATTGGAGACATCCTCATCTTTAAAATTAAAGGCATGTGTAGCCGTTCTAAGCCCAATTACAGGTTTACCAGCCATAAGATAATCATCAATGTGTTTCATTTGATCGTCTGGCAAAGCTCTAAACCTCGTAGAAATAATCATTAGGTCCGCACTGTCAAGGGCTTCCAGGCCAGGGATGTTCTTAACGTAGTTTGCATCTATTATTCCTGGGTGGGCCGGATCCTGTGCAAACAACACTGTACACTTAAAACCATGGTGATTGGATAATATTTTAGCCAATTGCGGCATGGACTCCTCGGATCGATATTCCTCGTCGCCAGAAATAAGGACAATATGCTTTGCATTCGTATCACCGCCTTCAAAAGTAAGCCATTGGACAGGTGTTTCTGAACTTACTACAGTTGCCATTTCTGTTGATTGGGCCTCTTTTTTCTCTTTACAGGCAAACATAAATAAGCAAACAAGGATAGGTAATAGATTTTTCATTGGATAATTTTTCATTATTTCATATTGGATAAATGGAACAGGATGTATTATTTAATACCCATTCCTTCTTTGATCAACTTTAAGCCTTTGGTATAGATTTCTTCTGAAGGAGAATAATCCCGCCATACATTAATGGCATTGGCAAACTCCGGAATAATGGTGCTAAAAGCCTCTATGGTCAACCAACCGTCATATTTTATCTCTTTCAAGGCGGCAAAGACTTCATGCCAATGCACTTGTCCACTTCCGGGCGTACCCCTATCGTTCTCGCTGATATGCACGTGCTTTAAATGGTGAGCGATGGTCCTAATGGCTTGGCCCTGACTTTTTTCTTCAATATTGGCATGGTGTGTATCGAACATTGCGCCTAAATTGGGATGGTTTACCTGCTGGACCATACTGCCAAGGTCTGCCATAGTGTTGTATAGGTAACATTCAAATCTGTTCACGGCTTCAGGAGTAAGCATAATATTAGCTTTTTGGGCATATTCGGCCGCTTTATAAAGCATCTCATTGCTCCACTGTTTTTCCTGTAGTGTAGGTGGTTGGCGTGTAAATAGGGCAAAGGTGGAATGAAAAGGACCGCATATCACTTCAACATTGGCCGCTGCGGCCATATCAATGGTCCACTTCAATTGATCCAAGCCTGCTTCCCTAGTCTTTTGATCGGGGCTCGCAATATTTTGTTCTGGTGATAATGCACCAACAGCAGTTACCCCCATATTGATATTGGAGAAATGATTGCCCAATTTGCTATAGTGCTTTTCATCCCCCTCACCTAAAAACAATTCAATACCATCGTAACCTGTTTTTTTTAGGGTATCAACAATATCAAAGTGTTGCTCTGTGACATGGTTAGTCCAGAGCAACATATTCATTCCAATTTTCATGCTTTATTATTATGAATTTTTAATAGTCTGTTACAGGTTGACCACTTGTAGCTTCAGCGGCATTGGTGCTTTTTCGTTTTTTGACCCAAAACCACAGTATGGTAAATAGGACGATCAAAATAGCGGGAAAGGCAACCATAGTTCCCAATGTGGCCTGTCCGGAAACAAGTTCCAATTCATCGCCTGTAAATCCTGCGGCAGCTGCTTCGGCTTTGTCGGCATCGATCCATCCACCAATAATAGGTTGGAATATGGAGGAGGAGAACATACCTACCGCTCCAATAATGGACATTCCCAAGGCACCACTTTTTGGTATTTTATCAGCAATAAATCCAATCATATTTGGCCAGAAATAGGCTATTCCCAGTGCAAAAAAGATGGCCGCAACATAGGCCATGGTTCCAGTTTGGGTGCTGAAAAGATAGATTCCTATTGTGGCTAAAACAGCTGAGCCCAAAAGTACTCCAGTTTGATCGAATTTGTGAACTACCTCACCGCCAAAATAACGGGCTACTGCCATTAGTCCAGTTACCAGGGCCAAAATAATCATAGGTTCTGCACCGCTCTTGGCCAAGATTAGCCCCACCCATTGTTGTGGGCCAAATTCAGATATAGCGGTCAAAGACATACAAACTATCATAAATATGAATAAGGGGGAGACCATGGCTTTTAAATTACCACTAAGTGTGGCAGCTGCTTCAATTTTAGCTTTTGGCCAGGATTGTCCAAAGTACAAATAAGCGTAGATCAAGGTCGGAATCATTATAACCCATATTTGTGTCTCCCAACTTAAGCCTGCATCGGTCATAAATTTGGATACAAGACTACCGATTACAATACCTCCAGGGAACCACATGTGGAAACGGTTCATCATTCTGCTCATCCTTGTGCCTGAGTAGGCGTCGGCAATCATCGGGTTACAAGCGGCTTCGGTACATCCGTTGCCCAGACCGATCAATAGGGTGGAAATAAGCAAGCCCACATAACTGCCAGAATAAATGGTTAAAATAATTCCCAAAGCGTGTGCAAAAAATGCAAACTGCATAATGGCCTTTCCGCCTACCTTATGGTAAATCAATCCTCCGATAACCATGGATATCGGAAAACCGAAAAACCACATTGAATTAATAAATCCCAGTTGTTCGGCGCTTAAACTTAGTTCTTCTCCTAGCTGCGGGAGGATCCCGGCTCTAATGCTAAAAGAAAATGCGGTGGTAATTAATGCAAAACAGCTTCCGTAAAAGAGCCTATTGGCATTAGTTTTTTGTTGATCATTTGAATTTTCCATTGGTTGTAATAGATTTTTAATTAGATGGTGTATTATTTAATTTTTGATTTCAGCGTATAAGTTTAATCTCTTTTTTACAATAATCATAATTTATTTTTAATTGTTTTGTCAAATAGGAAAATAATGACTGACTATTTTGCGCTTTTATTACTGGTCTCCAATCTATTTGTCCACAGCAATTTTAGGAACCTTTCGATTTTAAAAATTAAAAGCTGATAAATTTAAACTTTAAAGGTTTTTAAAAGTTCCTATATCATACTAAATGGTGGTACTTTTTTGTCTTTAGTATAATATACATTCCTCGACCTTGAGTGCTAATTGTTTTATACCTTAATATATGTATATTAAATAGGGACGTACTATTTTGATTTTTGTAGAGAAGAGGAGGTGTTCATTAGGGGGAGGATAAAATATGCTTATAATTTCAGTTTTAATCAATGATAAATTTGGCAGGATAGGCTGTTCTTGGGTGTTCTGGTATCACCTCTAATAAAATAAATGGCAGAGTTCGGCTTTGTTTCCAATATATTTACAAAACTAGGATATGCTGGTTTTTATATTTAAGAACAACTTGCGATATTCATGAGGGCTCATATGCACGATTGCTTTGAACTGTCTGTTGAAATTGGACAAGGCATTAAAACCACATTCATAGCTTATTTGGGAAATATTGAAATTATCTTCCAGTAATAATTTGCGAGAATGCCCGATCCGGATTTCGTTTACAAAACGGGTAAAGGTCTTATTGGCCCTAGGTTTAAAATATCTACAGAAGGATGTGGTGGTCATATTTAGCATTTCCGATATTTCTTCCAAGGATATTTTGGTTTTAAAATTGGTCATGACATAGTCATATACTATACGCATTTTATCCGCGTCATCCCCTTTAAAAACATTGGTGTATCCTGGGCTGGACAGTAGATTGTATTCTTCACTATTGGCCAGTATGTCTATTATTTCAAGTAGTTTTATGATTCTTCGGAATCCTTGCTCGTTATTAATTTTAAGTAAAAGTTTATTTATTTTATTTCGGGTCTCCCCGTAAAATTCCATACCTCTGACCGAATTTTCAACAAACTTGTTTACATTATAAAACTCCTCTTTGCCCAATAACGATTCGCTAAAAAGATCGTGGTCAAAATAAATTACCAAACCTCTGGTAGAGAGTTTGCTGTTCTTGTTAAAATAAACATCATCACTCCGCCATAAATGAGGTAAGTTAGGGCCAGTGACCACTAGATCTCCTTTTTCAAAAGATTGAACATGGTCCCCAACAAAGCGCGTTCCTTTTCCTTCTGCAATTAAGGATATTTGGAAGTCCGGGTGAAAGTGCCAATTTGGATTGAAGTAGGGTCCTACCATATCCTTAAAAATAAAAGTTTCTTTGGTTGTTAGCGTTTTTTCAATGTTGGGGGTACTCATAAATTTCCGGTTTGAATTCTATTTTGGCTAATTTATGACAAAAAAGTGTCATCTTTTAGTAAGATATAGGGAATATTCAAACAGATAGTATTTTAGATTTGTAGAGCTAAGTTTTTATTGTCAAATTTTAGAGCAATAATTTTTATGGATAGTTCATAAAAAGTGATAATAAATTTAGATATTGACAAACAATATGGCTTAGTGGACCCGTTGGAAATGAATGGGATTTTTAAACCTTGATTTTCGCTAACATTGGAAGGTTTGGTGTTGAAAATAGTTCACTTATCGGGTATTTAAGATTTGTAATTTTATGTTGGAATCATTAATTTACGGGTATTCTTTTTTTGTGAAGAACACGAGAAATGCTATATGGTCTATGGTGGTAGTTGGCGTGTCTGTTTCTTGTGGAAATAAAGATAGCAAAACCAGTACAATTTTGGTAGGGGGACCTTCGGAGCAATTCATGGCGCAAGCCGACATGTTGGAATTGGATAATGGTCGTCTTGCTATGACAGGGGAAGATATCAACGGAGAAAGAAGTGCTGACGAATACCGTATAACATACAATGGTATAGAAGGTCCTGGTAAAGGAAAGCATATTGTTTTCATTGCCACGGATCACGAGTATAGGGGAGAAGAAACCTTACCGGCATTGGCTAAGATTTTGGCCAAAAGATATGGTTTCAGATGTACGGTGGTCTGGGCTTTGGACGATAATGGCAATATACTTCCAGGAGGGTCGGACCTTAAAGGCCTCGATGTTCTTAAAGGGGCAGACCTTATGGTCATGTTTATGAGGTTTGCAAATTTTGAAGATTCCCAGATGCAACATATTGATGACTACCTAAATAGAGGAGGGGCTGTAATAGGTTTAAGGACTTCTACACATGCCTTTAAAAATGCGGATAATCCCAGTTGGAAGCACTATGACTATAAATATGGAGGCGAAAAGGAGGCTTGGCACGGGGGTTTTGGAGAGGTGGTTCTAGGGGAGACCTGGGTAGGCCACTATGGTAAGAACCATCAGCAGGCGTCCAAACTGATTATGGAAGAAGAGAATAAGGAACATCCTATAATGCGCGGAGTACAAAATGCATGGGCGCAATGTGGAGGCTATAATGCCTACCCCCAAGGTAAGGATTTGAAGATATTGGCCAGGGGAAGGGTGTTGAACGGAATGACACCGGATGCTGCGCCGGACACTAGCAAGGAAGAACTTCCTGTTGCTTGGGTTAGAACTTACCAATTGGAATCCGGTAAACCCGGACGTGCCTTTACAACTACCCATGGGGCTTCAGAAGATATTCTTAGTGAGGGATTTAGAAGAATGCTTATCAATGCCTGTTTTTGGGGATTGGAAATGGAACAAGAGATTAAAGCGGATAATCCAATAGAGTTTGTGGGGGGGTATGAGCCAACTACGTTTAATTTTGAGGGGTACCAGAAAAATGTAAAACCGTCCGACCTAAAGGGTTGGGAATCGGTAATAATGCCAAGAAAATAATATAACGAATAAAAACTACTGTTATGCCAGAAAACAATTATCCTAAACTCCACAACGCTTCGTGGCCCGGTGTGGTAGGAAAAGGACCTGATTCAGAGCCACCAATCTCCATTGATACCATGATAGAGCTCACGGCCAATGCGGAGGTAAACGGGGTTAAATTTGATGGATTCGATCTTTTTGCTGCAGATCCACATTTGGATATAGATTCCAATGATGATGGTATTAAAAAAATGGCCGATAAGGCGAGATCCAAAAATCTTGAAATCGGAAGTTTGGTAGCCCCGGTCTGGGCAGGAACCGGTGGAGGCTCCGCAATGGGGTCTCGTGAAGAACGAAATCAATTTGTAACCCAGGTTCGCAAGGCTTGTATTATAGGTAAAAAACTGCGTGATCTAGGGATACGTCCCAATGGAGTTATTAGAATAGATTCGTCCGTTGATCCACATAGTTGGGCAGCCGATCCGGTTGCCAATACTAAATTAATTGCACAAACTTTCCGAGAAGCTTGTGATGTGGCCGCCGATTACGGCGAGTCCTTAGCTGCCGAAGGTGAAATTTGCTGGGGAGGAATGCATGGTTGGAAGACCATGGTGAACACCTTAGAGGCCGTTGATAGGCCTAACATTGGATTTCAGGCCGATATGGCGCATACCTTGTTGTATCTATTGGGATATAATAAGGAAGACGAAAGAATATTGCCCAAAGACTTCGATTGGAACGACCGGGCAACATTGACCGAAGGTCTTAAGACCATTACTGCTGCCCTTCGTCCATGGACCATTGATTTTCACGTGGCCCAAAATGATGGAACAGTGTTCGGGTCTGGTTCTCACGACAAGACTGGAAGGCATTGTCAGGCTACGGATCCAAATGGAAAATTGGACATAGCTGTGGATGCAGGCCATTGGCTGCGGGATGAAAACGGTGTCCTGACCAAAAAGATAAGACACATATGCTGGGATGGATGTATGTTTCCCAATGAGGTTATGATGCAGCCCAAGACTTGGAACGATATTTTAGGGGCCATGATAAAAGTCCGTGAAATGCATGGTTGGTACGAGGCACCTTAAGATATGTGGTCCACATTATAATTTTTAAAGCTGAAATTTTAATTTAAAATAAAAATAGAGTATTCATGTCAAGTAAGAAAGAATTACGAATAGGAATGGTAGGTTATGGATTTATGGGAAGAACCCATTCCAATGGCTATCGGAGAGTTGGCAATTTTTTTCCCGAATTGGAATATCAACCTGTATTAAAAGCAATTTGTGGGCGTAATCAGGAAAGGACCCAAGCTTTTGCCGATCAATGGGGCTATGAGACCATAGAGACCGATTGGAGAAAGCTGATTGCCCGCGATGATATTGATGCCATAGATATATGTACTCCCAACAATATGCACGCCGAAATTGCCATTGCTGCGGCAGAAGCCGGAAAAATGGTTTTGTGTGAAAAACCTTTGGCACGTACGGTTGCGGAAGCCCAACCTATGGTGGATGCCATTGAAAAAGCAGGAGTTCCCAATACAGTGTATTTCAATTACAGGAGATTGCCATCGGTGACATTGGCAAAACAACTTATAGATGCTGGTAAATTGGGTAAAATATTTCATTATAGGGCTAATTTCCTGCAGGATTGGACCATTAGTCCAGAACTTCCACAAGGAGGTGAGGGACTTTGGAGATTGGATAATGATGCGGCTGGATCCGGAGTTACGGGCGATTTATTGGCCCATTGTATAGACACTGCCATGTGGCTTAATGGAGGAATAAAGGATGTGTCTGCCATGACCGAAACCTTTATTAAAGAAAGAATACATACCGGTACAGGAGAAAAACAGGAGGTAACTATAGATGATGCCTGTATGTTTCATTGTCATTTCGATAATGGCTCTTTGGGCCTTTTTGAGTCCACCCGCTATGCTAGAGGGCATAAGGCTTTATATACTTTTGAAATAAATGGAGAGCATGCCTCCATAAAATGGAACTTACACGATTTAAGTCGCTTGGAGTATTTTGACCATAGGGATGAATCCCAGGAAAGGGGATGGCGTTCCATTCATGTAACAGATGGTGACCATCCTTATATGGATAAATGGTGGGTACCAGGACTGTCTATTGGGTATGAGCATAGTTTTGTACATCAAATAGCAGATTTTCTCAAAGCCCTTCAGGAAGGGAAACCATGCTCACCTACATTTAGGGAAGCTCAGGAAACACAGAAAGTTTGCGAGGCCGTTTTGGAGTCGGCAAAAACCAAATCTTGGAAAGATACGGGTGTAACATGGTAACCTCAAACTTTCCCGAGTTTGGGAAGTCCATTGTTTAAAAATTGAATTGTCAATTTTTAAACTTTAATTTGAACTGGAAATTAAAATAAACAAATTATTGCTATGAGTAATTCGATAAAAGGCTTTTGTCTTCAGACCAATGAGAAAATATATCCAAATACCGGTCAATCGGTACTTAGTAATTCAGCGGTTGTAGATATGGAAATCCCACCATTAAAGGAGGGGGAAATACTGGCCAAAACATTGTATACCGGAATCTGCGGTTCAGACAATAGTGCAACGATAGGCAAGGCCAATTTTGATTGGGTGCAACGTCCTAGGGTAATTGGGCACGAGTTTAGTGCAGAGGTTTTGGAATTGGGGCCTGGTGACCATGGTGACCTTAAGGTGGGCGACATTTTTACTCCCTTGGCCATGTTGGGTTGTAGGGATGAGGAATGTCCGGCCTGTAGTGTATCCAAATGGAATTTATGTCCTAATAAAGAAATAATCGGTTTTCACAGAAACGGAGGCTTTGGACAACAAGTAGTGTTGGAGTCGGATCGTGTAGTGCCTTTGATGAAAGGTTTAACCCCGGCCCAAGGTGCCTTGGTGGAGCCTTTATCCATTATTACCAATGCGCTATATAACAAATGCGATATTAAACCTGGGCAGGACGTGGTAGTAACAGGCTGCGGAATTATCGGAATGATGTCGGCCGAAGTTGCCCGTGCGGCCGGAGCTAGAGTTGCTGTAACAGGAATTGCCCACGATCGGGATATCAGATTGAAAAGAGCCAAGGAAAGAGGTTTCATTACCATAGAAGTGTCACCGGAAAACTCGTTGACCACCCAATTGAAAAACGGCATTACCGATGATAACGGTGTTCCGTTTGGATCAAATGGAAAGGTAGATTTGCTAATAGAATGTTCAGGTGTTCCACCAGTATTAACAGAAGCGATTGGTGTTGTTAAACCTGAAGGAGATATATGCGTTATTGCCACTTACGGAACGGATGTACAGATAAATGCCACTCACCTTACCCGTACCTCCTTAAATATGAGGGGATCTATGGGGTCTTGTAGGGCAGATTATATGGCCGCCCAAAAATTGATGGTAACCGGTATATTTCCTTCCGAACATTACACCGATTACTATGATTTTAAAGATATCAATCAAGCATTTGAAGATTCTATAAAGGCTAATAATATGAAGGCCGTGGTAAAAATGAACTGATAATTCATTGTACCTTACACGGGCATACAACATAATATCAAATAAAACTAGCATTAAAGATTATGCACAAAATATTCATTACCGGAGGTACCGGCTGTATAGGATCGGTTACTATTTATAAGCTATTACAATCAAAGGAGGTTGGGAAAATTGTTATTGCAACCCGCTCCAATAATGTAGATCCGTTAAAACTATGGCTTCCGGGAGATTTGGATTCCCGCTTGGAGTTCGTTACTCTTGATGTTTCCAATTATCAGGAAATGGAAAGGGTATTGTTAGAAGTGGACCCAACGCATATTATTCATTTAGGGGCGTACCAAAGTCCGGATTGTTCCCGCGATCATATTGGCGGAATGGAAATCAATACTGGAGGTACAATGGCACTTTTTGATGCCGCCGAGAAATTATCCAATCTCAAGAGATTCGTATTTGCCAGCTCTGCGGCAGTATACGGTATGAGGTCTATGTATCCGCAAGATGTTATAGGTGAGGATGTTCCATTGGCACCACCCAACCACTATGGTATTTGGAAATTATCGGGAGAGCATTTGGCCCGTTTGTTTCACGATAATACCAAAGTGCCTACGGTTTGTCTACGGTTGAACACTACCTATGGAAAAGGAAGGGACAAAGGAAAGACCTCTGCCCCTACGAATGCTTTAAAGGCAATCGTCTTAGGAGCCGTGGAAGGAAAGGTAATTCCTTTTGAAATGCCATATCAAGGAAGGGAAAACTATCATTTTGTGGAGGATGTGGGAGCTCAATTTGCTGCATGTGCATTACAGGCTTATGAAGGTTTTGGTGCTTTCAATATACAAGGTGAAACCATTCCTATTACATCATTCCTGGAGCTTATTAAAGAACAGGCTACCTCTTTGGGTATGGGCGAATATGTATCATTGTCTGTTGCTGAAGCTGCCCCACCTAATCTATTTGTTTGCGATCTGGATCACAGTAAAATAGCAAAAACATTCAAGGATTTGCCATTGACCGAAATAGCAGAGGGAATACGAAATTCGTTGATAGAGTTTAAGGCAATGGCGGAAAAGGGCACATTAAAATATTCTACGGCTGCCTCATGAAAAATACAGGAATAGGTTTTATAGGTGCCGGTGATATCGCCAATTTACATGCAGAGGCCATTAATAGTTTGCCAGGGGCGCAACTAGTAGGACTTTGGAACAGAACCTTTGAAAAAGGGGCGAAAAAAGCAAAAATTTTCGGCTGCAAGACTTACAAAACGGAAGATGAATTATTTCAAGACCCGGAAATCGATGCTGTTTTCATATTGACCAATATGGAAACGCATTGCGATTATACCATTAGGGCTGCCAAGGCAGGAAAGCATATTTTGGTAGAAAAACCGGCAGCTTCCAATATAGAAGAACTGGAGTTGATGCAGGAAGCCGTAATTAGAGCTGGCGTTAAATGTATGCCGGTCCATAATTATATATACGAACCTGGGATAAAAAGGGCTAAAGCCATGATTGAAAGTGGAAAACTGGGTGATATATCCCAGTTTTATATGATGTACAATATACATCATGCTGATGATGTTAGGGCCAGATATCCTGGGGTGATCCGGCAGATATTGACCCATCATAGTTATACCATGTTGTATTTGGCAGGACAGCCCAAAACAGTTTCTTGTTTAAAACATACCGTAGATACGACTATAGCCCCACAGGAAAATGTTGCCATGGCCAATATTCAAATGCAAAACGGTACTTTGAGCCATTTATCGGCAAGTTTTGCCAATGATGATCACGCTGGGGATCCATGGACATGTATTATAAAAGTCATCGGTACAAAGGGCAGTACACGTTACAGCTACAGGGATTGGGTAATCAATGAGCGTAATGGCCCGCATTCACAAACCTATTACAGTTATCCTGAATCCATAAAAAATACGGCAACACATTTTATCAACAATGTATTGCGTAATAATGAGGCACCACTTTCCAGCCTAGAAGATGCTATTACTTGCCAGCGAATAATAGAGGCTTGTGAAAAATCTGAAAAGGAAGGAATTCACGTGAATATCAATTAATTATATACTAAGAATGATGAATATCAGTAAAAACGTTGCTTGGGGAAAGATTTTCCCAATGCTTTTCCTAGTCCTTGGCTTTTCCAGCTGTAGCAAAGAGGAAGACAACACTTTAAAAATTACACCTAATTCCCATATTGTATTGGTGGGGAATAATTTGGGATCCCGTATGTTGAACTTTGGGCATTTCGAAACTGAAATGCAACTTCGTTTCCCCAATGATTCCTTGTTTATCCGGAATATGTGCGATGGAGGGAATACACCTGGTTTTAGGCCACATGCCGCAAGAAATTCGCCTTGGGCATTTCCAGGTGCCGAGAAATACGAGCATGAGTCTGGGCAAGCTATCCATTTTGTTGAGGATGAAGGTGGGCATAGAGGAGGTCCGATAGGACACTTTCCTTCTCCAGATGAATGGATTACAAGTTTAAAAGCGGATATCATTATCGGATTTTTTGGGTATCCCGAATCTTTTGAAGGCCCGGATGGGGTAGATAATTATAAGGAGGAACTGCGTGCCTTTATCCAGCATACAAAAAGTCAAAAGTATAATGGTACCACAGCACCTCAATTGGCACTGGTATCTCCAATAGCCTATGAAGATTTATCTGCAAAGATGGACCTTCCCGATGGGAAAAAGGAAAATGCAAACCTGGAACTGTATACGAAGGCAATGCAAGAAATTGCGGCCGAAGAGGGGGTACTTTTAGTGGATGCTTTTGAACCGACCAAGGAATGGTACCAGACAGAAGGTACGGATTTAACACAGGACGGATTTCAGTTGACGGATTATGGATATCAGAAGTTTGCCATGTTGTTGGCCGATAAAGTTTTCGGAACTAATGAAAGCAGGGCTGAAGAGAATCGAGAATTGGTACTTGACGCTGTAAAAGAAAAAAACTGGTTCTGGCACAATGATTTTAAAATTCCAAATAGTGTTCATGTCTATGGTAGACGTTATGATCCATTTGGACCCGATAATTACCCTTACGAAATTGAGAAAATACGTCAAATGACAGCTATAAGGGATACGGCCATTTGGGAGGCCTTGCAGGGTAAAAAAATGGATTTGGCCAAAAGCGATGCCCAAACCAGAACATTGCCAGAAGTTGAGACCAATTATAAGCCCAGCAATAAAAATGGAACCCCGGAATATTTATACGGACAGGATGCATTGAACAAGATTAAGCCGGCACCTGGCTATAAGATAGAACTTTTTGCCTCAGAGGTAGAGTTCCCAGACCTTGCCAATCCCGTACAGGTTTCCTTCGATAACAAGGGAAGACTTTGGGTTGCAGTTATGCCAAGTTACCCACATTACAAGCCAGGTGATAGTAAGCCCAATGATAAGTTACTTATATTGGAAGATACTGACGGGGATAATAAGGCCGACAAACAGACAATTTTTGCAGACGGACTTCATTTGACCATTGGTTTTGAATTTGCACCGGAAGGGGTTTATTTATCCCAGGGTACCAATCTAGTTCTTTTAAAGGATACCGATGGGGACGACAAGGCAGATGTTAAGGAAATTGTACTTAGTGGTTTTGACGATCATGATACGCACCATGCTATAAGTGCTTTTACGACAGATCCTTCCGGAGCCATTTATATGGGTGAAGGTACATTTCTTCATACCAACGTAGAAACGGCATATGGTCCTGTTCGTGGAACCAATGGTGGTTTCTATCGTTACAGTCCCCAACGCCATTATTTGGAGCGTACTGCCCAATTGGCAATTCCAAATCCTTGGGGTATTGCCTTCGATGATTGGGGGCAACCATTTTTTGAACATACATCAGGCCCTTCGGCTACTTGGATGATGCCGGGAACCATAATACCGCGGTACGGGAATAGTTCCCCAATACCTGAAAATCTTATAGAAAAGAAACATTTGGTTAGGCCTACTTCGGGACTTGAATTTGTTTCAAGCCGCCATTTTCCAGAAGCCTCACAAGGCAATATGTTGATCGCAAATACCATAGGGTTTTTAGGGATTAAGGAGCATTCCATGGTAGATGACCCTAAAACGGCAGGTTACTTAAGTAGACATCAAGAAGACCTGATTTCTGCTACAGATAAGAATTTTAGACCTGTAGACCTAGAATTTGCTCCGGACGGTTCCTTGTACTTCATAGATTGGCACAATGTACTTATTGGCCATATGCAGCACAATGCACGTGATCCCCTTCGCGATCATGCACATGGACGGGTGTACCGAATAACGTATCCATCCAGACCTCTGGTAGAACCTGCCAAGATCGTTGATGCCAGTATTGACGAATTGTTGGATAATCTTAAACTTCCCGAATACCGTACCCGATACAGGACCAAAAGGGAATTGCGTGCTAGGGATGCATCTGAGGTTTTATCAAAATTAAAAACCTGGGTAGCGGGATTGGATAAAAATGATGCTAAGTACGAACACAATCTATTGGAAGCCTTATGGGTTACTTGGGGCTTGAATGAAGTTGACGGGCAATTGCTTGAACAGCTGCTCAATTCAAAAGATTTCAGGGCCCGAACAGCTGCTGTTGGTGTTCTACGCTATGCCGGGCACCAGATTCCGAATCAAGCAGATCTTCTTATGATAGCTGCGAAAGACGACAATCCCAGAGTAAGATTGGAAGCCTTGGTTGCCGCTTCCTGGTTGGGTAGGGATGTAGGAATTCCCATTATCACCGAAGCAGGCAAAAAGGGATTGGATAAATGGATGGAAAAGCCTTATGAAGCGGCTATTGCCCATTTAAATGGTCACAAAGTAGGGGAAGAGCCCAAAGAGGTGATTAAGACCGATTTAAAGGGCAAAGACTTGGAACTGCTGGTAGCGGGAAGGGAAATATATATGAGGGATGGTTATTGTGCCACCTGTCACCAAGCCGACGGTCAAGGGCTGGAGGCCTCAGGGTTTCCTCCACTTGCAGGATCGGAATGGGTAACCGGTAATGTGGATAGACTTATTAAGTTGACCACCAAGGGTCTCATGGGACCTATTGAGGTCAATGGCAAGACTTATCCAGGACAAGTACCTATGACACCCTTTGGAAATTTACTTACCGCAGACGAAACAGCGGCCGTGTTGACATATGTTAGAAATACTTTTGGTAATAAGGCTACGCCTGTTTCACCGGAGAAGGTGAAAGAAATTCGTGAGCAGATCAAGGACAAGCAAGGCTTTTATTCTCCAGAGGAATTGTTAAAAGAGCACCCACTCGGCAAATAGGGAGTTGTTTTGGACAATTGTTTAAAGGCTGGTACAAGAACATATCTTGTACCAGCCTTTTTAATATTAATATAGGTTCAGTGCCTATGGGCATCTTTTTGGACAAGTTGTTTTAGTATTTCGGCATGGGCCTGCAATTTGTGCTCCGTGCTAAGTATTCTCCATAATGCAAAAAGTTAAATGTGGTTTTACTCTGGACTTACACTTTTGTATCAAAAGACTCATTTTTGTGCCAAGTTTTTGTTAAATATCTTCGTTTTTTAGGTTTATATCTTAATAAGCCATATTATTCCGGATTAATGTGTTAAGTTTTCATAGGATTAAGCGACTAAGGAAATTTAGGATAGTTATAATTAGTAGTTGAACAGTTAAAATTAGTTATTAAATATGGGAAGGCCGGCGACAAAACCAACGGAACTTAAGGACGGATATTATATTGAAGTTCGAAATAGAAACCAGAAAACTGGTGGTATAAAAATTAGAAGGGACACAGAGGAGCAAATGCTTCTTGCCTTGGAGGAATATAAAAAGAGCAAGGACGTAACAGTACTTGGAGAATTAAAAAATGGTAAAATGCTGGATTTGGCGGGTTAGTCCGACAAAATTCATTATTGTAAAAATAACCCTGCATTTAGATGGCAGGGTTATTTTTTTTGCTTAAAAATGTTTACTTTTTTATTATAAGAGTAATTTGGTTGCCCAAAAGAACCTTGTCTAAAATTTATATGTTAATAGGTTACTTCAATAATTGCGGTGTACAGGGGATTATATGCTGTAAGTATTTCGTATTCATATTATTTTTTTGGTATTAATACCAAATTCGTTAATTAATTAAAACAAAGACCAAGATGCCTGAAAAGTAACCAATCAAGGCCAACCAGGCTATACGGCGCAGGTACCATAAAAAATCAATTTTCAAAATTCCCATGGCTGCCACTCCTGCGGCCGAACCTATGATCAGTACGCTACCTCCCGTACCTGCACAATAGGCTAAAAATGTCCAGAATTCATGATCTTGGGGAAAGGTCTCCATGGAGTACATGCCCATGGCACCTGCCACCAAGGGCACGTTGTCTATTAACGAAGATAAAAGCCCCAATAAGGTATTGGTAATGTGAAAATCATTGAAAGTGGTTTCCAATGCACCTCCCATAAACTCTAACGAGCCATTGGTTTCAATGGCTGCGACTGCCAAAAGGATTCCCAAAAAGAAAAGAATACTAGGCGTATCGATTCTTTGAACTGTAGCGGCAACTGATAAATGGTGTTTCAGTTCAATGGGCTTATTTTTATGTAGTATTTCCGTGATTAGCCAAAAAAGACATAAGCTAAATAGCATACCCAAAAAAGGTGGTAAATGCGTAATGGCTTTAAATACAGGTACCATTAAAAGTAGGCCTACTCCCAAAAGAAGTATAAAATTACTTTCCCCGGGGCTTATCTGTTGAATCTTAGGGGTAGAGGGCACCTTTAGCTCAATAGTTTTACCCTTAAAACTATAGGAGGTAATTACTAAAGGAACCAATAAACAGGCTAAACTAGGAAGAAATACCTCGGTGATTATAACATTTGTGGATACTTGACCTCCATTCCAAAGCATTATTGTAGTAACATCGCCAATGGGTGACCAAGCCCCACCTGCATTGGCTGCAATGATGATAAACCCCGCGAAATACCAGAGGTCCGACTTATTGGACAAAAATTTCCTTAAAATGGCCATCATTACTATAGTAGTGGTGAGGTTGTCCAATACAGCAGAAAGGAAAAAGGTGAGTAAACAAAGTACCCATAGTAGCACTAACATGCTTCGGGTCTTTATGACTCTAAGGATAATTTCAAAGCCGTTGTGGATGTCTATCAATTCAACGATGGTCATTGCTCCTAGTAGAAAGAAGAGAATTTCGGCGATTTCTTCAAAATGTTCCTTTAGGCTTGTTATGGTTTCTGAAAAATCCACACCCGTATGGGCAACAATGACCCATAATACTACGCCTATAAATAGGGCGGTCGCCGCTTTGTCAATTTTAACAACATGCTCCAGAGCTATGACCATATAGCCGGCGATAAAGAAAAGCGCTGTAATTAGCATGATAGTACTTTTGAAAATCTATTATTTGTTCTCATAACATCTTCAGTTTGGCCTGAGTGGGGTCAGGGAATTAATTATTGCAAATTATACTTATGTTTTTACGATTTTATATCCTCGCTGAATTGACTAATGGAGGAATTATGACATGGGAATGGCGTAGTTGCCCATTCTTTTTCTATAAGGCCGAATGGCACAAAATAAATGAAAAGTTATATAGATGCTATATGCATAGGAAAAAATAGTATTACAAGGCGGCACGGAAATAAAAAAAGAAAAGCGATTGGGCCAAACTCTATTTCATCCAATTACCAATTCTAAGGTATAAATAATAATCGTTAATAGATTGTTAAAAATTCATGCTGAGGATCACTGTAATGAAAGTAGGTAATTTGGTTTGGCCTCTTTCAATTCTTAGGGAACTCCAGTTCCATAATGCTGGTTTTCCAAGGCATAAAAATGAAATTCCCCTCTTCCTCTTTTAAAAGAATGCTATAAAAATACAAGGGTTGAAATAGTAGTGTTCAATGATTAAATTGAATATAGTAGGTCCTCACGTATGAAAACCAAAGGGAAAATACAGTCGGTTTTAATTGTTTATTTGGGACCGGAACAATGACTTAAAACAAATATTTTATTTTCTTAACCAATTTCATGGGTAGGTTATATGGTGGATATCGAAGTGGGGCATCCAACCAATTCGCTTTTTTAACTATTGCTTTTTGATGTGAAAAAAGGTCAAACGATCGTTTGCCGTGATAGGCCCCTATTCCACTTGCGCCAACTCCGCCAAAAGGAAGTTTTTTATTCGTGATTTGAATTACGGTGTCATTGATAGCGCCCCCACCGAAACTATACCTATTGATTATTTTTTTTTGGAAGGATTTGCGATTGGAGAATATATAGGTAGCCAAAGGTTTTCCATAATTGGTTAAATGCCTCTCTATATCATCGTCATTTTCGTAGGCAATAATGGGGAGAATAGGTCCGAAAATTTCGCCATGCATCAATTTGCTATCCAAGTTGGGCTCATTGATCAGGGTAGGGGCCAGATAATTATCTTCATCATTGCTATCGCCGCCAAAAAGTATTTCCTCGCCCACAAGCATATCTTTTAGACCATCATAATGACTTTTGCTTACCGTTCTCGAAAAATCTGGAGACTGTTCAATATTTTCTCCGTAGCACTTACTAATATTTTGTTTTAGTGCGTCCACAAGTTTGTCCTTCACATTTTTATGAACAAGTATATAATCCGTAGCAATGCATGTTTGACCGGCGTTTAAAAATTTGCCCCAAACAATTCGTTTGGTGGCGAGGTTAATAGAGGCAGTTTCATCCACTATGGTGGGATTTTTACCTCCCAGTTCCAAGGTAACTGGCGTAAGGTGTTTTGCTGCTGATTCATAAACAATTTGCCCTACCCGTGTGCTTCCCGTAAAAAAAATGTAGTCCCATTTTTTGGACAAAAGCTCTTGGGAAACTTCCACACCGCCTTCCACAACGGCAACATGTTCAGGGACAAAAACCGCGCTGATGATTTCTGAAATGATCGATGCCGTATGGGGCGTGACCTCTGAAGGTTTAACTACAACTGTATTTCCTGCCGCAATAGCAGCGATCATTGGTGCAAATGCCAATTGAAACGGATAATTCCATGGAGCAATAATCAATACTGCACCGTAGGGCTCCTTATAGATCCAATCAGATGAGGGCCAATTGATTAAGGTAGCGGATTTTCTTTCAGGACTAGCCCAGGTGTCAATATTTTTCAACGTCAGTTTTAGCTCTGCCAAAACAAATTGTGTTTCTGCCGCCAAGGTCTCAAACTTAGGTTTCTTGAAATCCTTATAAGTGGCCACTGCAATATCATCCTCACGTGCAATTATTTCTTTTTGCAATCGTTTTAGAACATTTTTTCGGAATGAAATATCCTTGGTTTTTTGGGCAGTAAAAAAATCGCGCTGTTTTTCTAATAGGTTCATGGGCATTAAATTAATATAAAAAACATCCCCAAACATTTTATTTTAGCGATATAATTAAAATTGTATTTTGGATTATATCATTATGATAATAGTTTTTTCCTTAGTGCATTTCCAACGCTCAATGCTTTAATGCCAGGATATATTCGGCTACGGCCATTTTGGCTTCTTCCGATAAATAATCTTGGGGCGGCATTTCCGGATAGTCTTCCCTCAGGTTTTTTGGAGCTGTGATATAGTCTACTATACCCTGAGGGTTATTCTGGTGAATTGCCTGCAGTATTTCCGTTGGCGGACCTATTAATCTTGTGCCAAAGGCATGACAACCGGCACAGACGCCGTAATAGGTAAGCTCCCCCAATTCTTCAGTGGATACCGATCTTGGTGGCACTGGAGTCGGGGTCATCATGGTTGGTATGTCTTGGGTATCCGTAATTTGTGCCATGCCGTAATTATCCAAACCAAAGGTTCTGTATTTGTTCTTATCCCTTATTGTACTTCCGGTTCCACCGCCATATGCAAAAATATCAGGCCCTTTGGTTTCCATTTGGGTAAGCATTACCGCCTTTAATTCACCTGTCGGGGCATTCCCATTGTCGAACATGATATTGTCTAGTATAACCACCCTGTCAGGATTACCTTCAGAATTGGGGTCATTGGCTTTAGGGTCGCCCGTTGCAAGGTCTACAATGGTAATTCCTGTATTGTTATTCCCAGTTATGATATTGTTCTCTACAATTACATCATCGGCGGCCATGATTAAAATACCCGTGCCCGGAGGAATTCCGGAAACCGTTGATCCGGGGGCACCAAAGTTTTCATGGTTGTTGTTTACCACAAAATTGTTGCGCAAGATTACATCAAAGGTGGTTTTAATAGGCAATCCAGGTGTTACAAAGGCTAATAGTCCCCCCGTATTGTTGTGCGCATAATTGTTTTCTACCAAACAGTGCCTGGAATTTTCAATTTCAATACCCGCAACGTTGTCGAATACTTCGTTTTGTAATACGTCAACATTATGGCACATACCAATATATATGGCGGCATCCGCAATTTTACTTAGGACATTATGCTCCACCAATCCGTTTTTGCCATACTGTGGAAAAATGCCATATACGCCGGTATCTATAATCCAGTTGTTGCGTATTATAAAATTGTTACCGGCTTGGCCCATTATGCCATTGCCTTTGTAGTTGATTATTTTAAAATTCTCAATAAGAATTCCATTGCCCGAATATAGGAAGGCATCGTTAATTTCCTTTTTGCCGTCCAAGGTTGGCCATTCTCCGTTGATTACCACTCCCTGCAGGCTAATATTGTCCTTGTCGATATATACGTTCTCCGAATACGTTCCGGGGTAAACACGTATTAGATCTCCCGGATTAGCCTCTTTCACGGCATTTTGAATGGATGAGCCTTTTTTAACTTCAATGATCTTTCCTGTAAATTCTTGAGCGGAAGCCACTTGTGTAGTGTCGTTCGTAAGCCCTGCATTTCTATATTTTATGGTGGATGGTATTGGAACAGTCTCCACATTTTTTTGTCCAAAAAAAGATTTTCCAATGAATATACCTATTCCTATGAGTAAAATAGAGGTGATGATTTTAATAAAAGGCGATTTTTTCTTCATTTCTTAACTGTTATTTTTTAGGTTGATATTTTAAGTCCGGAAGGCAGGACCTCCGGTATTTTGGGTTTAAACGATTCATCGGTCAAGGTTTTAAGAAAATCCACTAAGCGGTCCAATTCGTAATCGGTTAAATTGGGTTCCCATATATGCCAGTGAATTAACAGATTTTCCCCCTCAGGTACGGCATGCCCTCTACCGTCTGTATAAAATTGAACGGTTTCTCGTAGTGTTTTGAATCTTCCAGAGTGCATATAAGGGGCAGTTTGGGCTATATTCCTAAGACTGGGGACCTTAAATGCCCCTCTTAGGCTTTCGTCATTAAAGGGGATTTCGGCCCCGGGATCCAATGGTAAACCATCTGGTTCGGGGGTGCCAATTACAGCAAATTGTTGATTTGTAAATAGGGGAGGGGTATGGCATTCTGCACAACGGGCTACGAAGGACCTAAATATATTGAGTCCTTCAATTTCTTTTTTATTCAACGCTTCGTCATAACCATGTGCATATTGGTCATATTTACTGTTCAGGGAAACCAAGGAAGATTGGAAAGCCGCAATGGCCTTGGTAATTTCATTGAGAGCAATTGGCTGGTCCCTTTCCCTTTTAGGATATGCTTCCGCAAATAATTTTCTGTAATTTTCAATTTCATTTATAGTATTGAGTAAGTTTTCCGGCGTATTTCCCATTTCATCCTTGGAGAACAACGGTTCCAGCATTTGCTCCTCCAAAGAAGAGGCACGACCGTCCCAAAAGAGTTTTTTTAAATAGCCTACGTTATATAGGGAAGGTGCCGCTCTTTTTAATTTTTGTCCATCCTTACCCTGGCTAGTTGCTAATCCATCGCCTAATCCTTTATCGGGATCATGGCACGTTGCACAGGAAACGGTTTGGTCGGCAGAAAGAGCGGGATCAAAAAATAAATACCTTCCCAAATCAATTTCTTGGGGAGAAAAACCATCCCTAATTTCTGGTAAGGCCGATTTTAAACCTCCTACACCGGCCTTGTTGGTCGTGGCATATTGACTATAAAGATTTTTGGCAATACACTCGTTATTTTCGTTCAGCTTAAATCCGGGAGGGCAGCTGCTTTTTAAAAGAGGAACCGGATAGTAGGCAGTAGGTCTTTGGCCGGCAAAAAATGCGACTGCCATGATTCCTAGAACCGCTACCGATATAATTACTTTTAATATGACCCTACCTTTTTCCACCAGATCTTGTATTATCCTTTGGTTATTCCATAACATTTATATAAAGTATATGTAAAAAATCCTGCCCATCAGGCAAGTCAAATACTTTATATTGACACAAATTAACAATGGTGTTTCAACATCCCATTATGTCTTTGGTACTTTGTGATGAAATATCCCTATTTGGGATTAATGGGGCATTTTTTTTAGTTGAAGGGCTTTTTCGAAATCGGTCTTATAACCGAACGAAACGGGAATTTTTTCCTCAGGGATATATTGTATACCAAGGGTATATCCCTTTTTAGTTTTCTTTGCAGTGCTGATGTGTATAGTATTTACCATATAGGACCTATGGATGCGAATTACCTTAGTGTCCTTGATGATATCCTCCAATTCCTTGAAGCTCATTCTTATGAGTTCTTTGTTGATTTTTTCTCCGGTGAAATAAAAAAGTTCCAAATAATTACCCGCAGATTTGATATATAGCAACTGATTATATTTAATGGCCAATACCACCTTGTTGTTTTCTCCGTTCAAAATCAACAATTCACCGTTTCCCTCACCATTTGTACCTTTTGTATTGAATTGAATTTCTTCTTTAAACGAGGATATTTTTTGATTGATCTGGGCATACCATAAAAACAGGGTATAGGGTACCACCACTACAAGACCTATTTGCCAAAAGGTTAGTAGGAATTCCGAAATTTGCTCTTGAAGTGTTCGCATTGGCGGACTATAGGTAAGCTCAAATATAACGGCCATTAATCCCATCTCCATTAGGCCCCAAGGGAGTAAACTATAGATTTTAAATCTTTTGGGTCCAAATAGGGTACGCAATATAAACTGGGTGAAAATAAAAGCACTAAGACCTATTAAGATAAACTCCCAATAATAATTTTCGCCCCATTTGTTGATGTTGTAAGGGGCATATATATTTATGAAAATAAAGGAATACAGGCTAATAAAGCCAATCAATAGAAGTTTGCTCCTTGTGGAATCCATATAAGGGATATCCTGTTTTAATATTGCTTCTATACGCTTCCTCATAGGCCGGACGGGTTACAAAAACAAGACATGGTAATTTTTTTGATTTTAATGGTTGGTTTATTTAGTACATCGAATCTAGTAAAAATACTTTTTATAGGAATGCCCTCATGGAATTATCTTTTTTGAACCAGCTGTTGAATTCATTTTTGAATATCTTATGGTTCTATTCAAGAAATAGCCGCAAAAAAAGGAGACCGATTCAAAAACTGGACTGAAGAAGGGCTAGAATTAGAACTTTACCTACATCTCTTAAATTCTTCTGGGCTACCAGATTCGGTTTATTTCAATTATTGTTGGAATTTTGTCGTAGTGCACTTGTTTTCATGTCGGCATATCTAGGATCCGGAATATAATCTTGTTTTTGCATTTTTATGACTTCTATGCTTAAGAAGCCAAATTCACTGACCACTTTTCCATAAAAACGATATATACCTCTTCCCCTGAAGAAATATTTTGCTGCCACTGGCGGGAAAAGTACAGTGTCAAAAACCTCCCCGTGTTGATCTATTAATGTGGCAAAATTCATACGGGTACCCTTATGGGTCCGAGTATTTTTTACGGTCACCAGATATCCGTAAATATCAATATTTTTTCCTAGGAAGGCTTCCAAGTCCCTTTTGCCATGTTTGTTGTTGGGAGGTTCCGCCAAAATATCGAACGGACTACAAAGGGTAAACCCCATAAGTTCCAATTGGGTAAAGGCCATTTCCAAATCGGTGGTGTAGAGTTTAGGGATTTCAAAATGTTGGTGATTGGTATTGAACAGTTTAGGGTGGTCCAATTTTGAGTTTTTGGATAACGATAAATGGGCCTGCCATAGGAGTTCGTGCTTGTTTACTCCTGTAAACGCAAAGGCATCAATACGGATAAGGATACTCAATTGTTCTATGGATATAAGGACCCTATCCAGAAAATCGTTCAATGATAAAAATGGGCCATTTGTAGTTCTTTCATTTATAAGCTGCTCTACTACCTTTCCTTCCAAATCCCTGAGGTACATATATCCTAGGTACATTTCTTTCCCATAGATACAATTGGCCATAAAGCTTTTGTTTATGCAGGGCGAATGTATTTTGGCTCCACGCGTTCTGGCCTCGTGGATATAGAATTCGGCACTATAGAATCCCCCGCCATTGTTAAGCACGGCCACCATATATTCCAAAGGGTAATACGCTTTTAGGAATAAGGTCTGATAGCTTTCTACGGCATAGGAAGCTGAATGACCCTTGGCAAAGGCGTAGCCAGCGAAACTTGCAATCTGGTCCCAGATTTCAAAAATAAGCTTATCGTCATAGCCCTTCTTTCTACAGTTGTCCACAAACTTATCCTTTACTTTTTGGAACTCTTCCCTGGAGCGAAACTTGCCGCTCATACCTCGCCTTAGAACGTCAGCTTCGCCTAGCGTAAGATCGGCAAAATAGTGGGCTACCTTAATTACATCCTCCTGATAGACCATTACGCCGTAGGTTTCAGGCATAATGGAAAGCATAACCGGATGCGCTCTTTCCTTGGCACGTTTTGGGTCTCGATGGCGCAAGATGTATTCCCGCATCATTCCACTTTTGGCCACTCCCGGGCGTATAATGGAACTGGCAGCTACCAATCCCAAATAATTATCGACCTCCAGTTTCTTTAGCAACATCCGCATTGCTGGGGATTCTACATAAAAGCACCCCATACATTGGGCGCTCTTTACCAAGTTGTTGATGACGGGGTCATTTTTAAACTGGACAACATCATGAATATCAAAGCTACCTATTTCTGCTGGTTGGTTATACCCAATGATTTCCAAGGTCTCTTCAATTTTGGCCAAACCGCGTTGAGATAGGATGTCAAATTTAAAAAGGCCAATATCTTCAGCAATCACCATATCGAACTGGGTGGTAGGATACCCCTTGGGAGGGAGGTGGGTAGCTGAAAAATAATGAATGGGTTTTTCGGTTATAAGGATACCACCGGCGTGGATACTCAGATAATTGGGCATTCCCTTAAGCAATTGTCCGTACTTGAGGACCAATAAGGCTACCTCATCCAATTCGGAAACAATGTATTTTCTATCGCATAAAATATCTATTTCCTCTTTGGGGAGTCCAAACACCTTGCCCAATTCACGTACTACCCCTTTTTCCTGAAAAGTAACATAGGTGCCCAAGAGTGAAACGTTGGGAAAGCGTTCAAAAATATATTGGGTCATGGCTTCGCGGTCCTTCCATGAAAAGTCTATGTCAAAATCGGGTGGGTTTACACGGTATAGGTTAATGAAGCGTTCAAAATAAAGATCTAGTTCAATGGGATCCACATCGGTAATGTGGAGCAGGTAAGCTACTATACTGTTCGCTCCGCTTCCTCGGCCCACATAAAAGAAGCCCTGCTTCCTAGCATGGGAAACAATGTCCCAATTAATTAGAAAGTAGGATACAAATCCCATTTTCTTGATCAAGTCCAATTCCTTTTTAAGCCGATCCAGTATTACCGCATCTATTTTAACGTGTTTATATCTTTCCGGTAGGCCTTTTTGGCACAATTCTTCCAAAAGAGCCTCGTCCTTTTTAGTATCACCAAGGTAAGTGGCAAGATTTTGAGGCTTTCTGTCTTCTGAAAAATCAAAATAAATATTACAGGATTGTATTAAGCGCTCGGTGTTTTCCAAAATAAACTGATATTCGGAAAAGGCGGATAATAAATCATTCAAAGGAAGCATTTTTTCTGCCGGATCGGCTTCCTCGGTTTGGGTCAGTTTACTCAAGAGAATATTGTTGTCAATGGCGCGTAGCAGGCGGTGTGCATTAAAATCACGTTTATTGCGAAAGGTAACAGCTTGCTGTACCACCAATTTGTCCTTATGGGCCATTATTTCGCTAAAGGGTAACCGCCTTAGATCTCTAATGGAAATTCCTATAAACTCATGCTCCAAAAAGGATTCCTGCCTATTTGTTAATGCTTTTTCGAAAGGATATATAACAAAGACGTCATTAAATACAGGAGCTCGGGATTCAATTTTTTTCTCATGGTGCAGGTGTTCGGACAAGAAATTGTTCAACTCCTGATATCCATTATTGTTTTTGGCCAAACCAACAAAACATTGGTCTACCCCGTTTCTGAAGTCGATTCCCAAGATTGGTTTAATGCCGCTTTCCTGCGCTGTTCTTACAAAGTTTAATCCTGCCGAGGTGTTGTTGATATCCGTAAGGGCCAAGTGACTTATATTGTTCTTTTTGGCCAATTCCAAGAGTTCTATCTCGGATAGGGTTCCAAAACGTAGACTGTAATATGTATGGCAGTTTAAATACATGTTAGGATTTACTGTATCCCCAATTCCAATACCTAAAATACAACTTGGGATAAGGCGCTTATTACCCCGGTATTAGGTTTGGGCAATTTGTAATTTTTAAATTGATATTTTGGCATATCACCTATAATATAGTGCGGATATACCAATAAAATTTCTATTGCTAAAGATAAGGCTTATTGACCCATCTCGTTCTCCATAGAGTTATTTTGTTGAGCCCAGTTGTAAGATCTATGGCAACAAATACGGTTGAAAATTATTTGGCCAAGTTGAAGTAATGGTGGACTGCTGCTAATGGTTGTTTGGCCACAACTAGTTGCGTTTGCTCCTATTTTCCCATTTAAGGTCTTGTAGAATGGAACTCTTTATTCCTATGAAGAAATACCAACGTTTGTAGGTGCCAAAGGGAGTCCAGTTAAAGTTCATTCTAAAACTTTTAAGGTCTCTCTCAAAACGCAATTGTGTTAGGGTAAAACCTTTGTTCTTGAAATCATAACCCGATGAACCTCCAATTTTCCATCTCGGGGAAAGTTGAATGTTTCCCGAAAACATTAAAGAATGGCTGCCAATGGTGTTTTGCCTATTGGAATTGCTATAATTAACGGCATAGGCGAGTCGTAGATCCCAGGGCAATTTTGTTCCATAAACGGGGTTTTCCACATCGTCCGAA
Organism: Arenibacter sp. F20364; assembly: GCF_023015905.1. Taxonomy (GTDB): domain Bacteria; phylum Bacteroidota; class Bacteroidia; order Flavobacteriales; family Flavobacteriaceae; genus Arenibacter. The sequence continues at coordinate 76,095 of NZ_JALKBD010000020.1, forward strand.
ACCTTGTCCCTTTCGTCTTCCGGTCTATTTTCGTTAAAGTCGTTGGCCCTGCCAAAAAGGTCGTCATCCCTACCTCCACTTGCTGCTACATAGTCATATTCATCCTTGTCATCTTCCTTCTTTTCGTCTTTCTTTTTTCCAAAAGTTTCGCTGCTAAGGGAGTAGCTAAGGTTGGCTCTTGCGGTTGTAAGCCTAAATAGGCTACCGCCGTTGTCCACATTGAAGGTGTTTATTCGGGTTCCGTTATTGTCTATGGCGTATGGATCCAAACTGGCACCAAAGTTAATGGCCATTTTATTGTTGAGGATGTTAGTTCCACCACTAAGGTTCAAAGGACTTAGCTTTAAAGAATCTGCTTCAAAATTATATCCGGTCGAGAGGTTAAGATTGCTCAGGAGCGATATTTTTTTGGGTTTCGTTGCCGTTGAATCTTTATCGCGCACCTTGGCTTCAAATTGATTGCCAAGGGAAAAACTCATTGAACTGGATTTGTTGAGCCCAGGGGCACCGTTTAAAGTTCCCTCAAACCTGCTGTATAATTCCAGTTCATCATCGGCACCGATATAGCTGTCATAATATTGATCGAAAGATGGGGTATAGCCATAACTAACAGATGGCCGCATAACGTGCCTGATGGCCTGAATTTTTTTATCCTCCCCAAAGTTTACCAGACCGTATAAAGTGGTCCCGATACTAGCGCTAAAATTATATGTACCATAGCGATCAAATCCATTAATGGTATCCGTAACCACTTCACGTTTGGTGTCCAAGTCATAACCCCTCTCATAGGTTTCTATGGCCCAAACGTCTTCATAGGAACCACCTACACTTACGCTAAAATGTTTGGCTACTTTAAAATTGGTGCTTAGGGGAATGGAGTTTCTGGCGCCGAAACGTGAATTTTCGAACATTCTACTCGTCAAGAAATCATCTTCCGTAGTAGAAATACTATTTCGTGCGTTTAGGTTATACTGAAAGTTTACATTTTGAATAATTCCCTTTTTTATGCCTTCGCGGGGAGCAAAAGGAAATATACGCTCCATACTAGCTTGCAAGGTGGGTAGGGTTACATCAACTATCCCCGTATTGGTGTTTTGGTTATGAGTGGCCGTTAAACTTAAGTTTACGGACGGATATTCAGGGAATGTCTTGGAATAGGATATGGAGGATGATAAATTGTTTACCTGGGTATTGGGTAGGTTCTGTTGCAACAAGGAATTTCTGTAATAGGAACTACTCCCGAGGTTTACCGAGGCCTGAAACCTGGAATTAGGATTGCTTTTGGCATCTTGGGCATGTGAAACCTGAATATTGTATATGGTAGATCTACTGTAATCGCTAAACCCTTTCTGACTGGTGACCAGGTTTTCATATCTAAAATTTACATTCCCTCTATACTTATATCTTTTACTGTATACAGATTGGGTTCTAAATCCATAACTACCATTGGTATAGAGATCGCCCGTAAGGGTAAGATCTACATAATCGTTTATGGGAACATAGTAACCACCGTTCTGCAAAAAATATCCCCTGTCAGGGTCGCTCCCAAAAGTGGGCATCATTACTCCTGCCGTTCGGCCAACGGTCAAGGGAAAATAAGCAAAAGGAAGTGCCACAGGGGTGGGTACATCGGCTATATATAGGTTGCTGAACCCGGCAATTACCTTCTTTTGTGGTACAAATTTGGCCTTTTTTACGCGGATATAATAATCTGGGTTTACGGTATCCTTGGAGGTAGTTAGCTTGCCTTCGCTTAGAAAGTAAACAGAATCATTTTCTTTTTTGGTAATCTCGGCGTAGACCTTCATGGCATCACTGCCCAATTGGCCCAGACCGGCCTGTTGTTCCGTTCTGGAATTCCAAATAATCGCTTTTTGGGTGTCAAAATTAAATCGTATGGAATCCGGAATTACTTCATTCGTTCCTTGTTTAAAAAAAGGCAGTTGCGTATAATTTCCCAAAGAATCCTTTAAACGCCCTGCGTAGACTTCATTTTTTATGTAGTCCATTATAATTATCCCGGCCTTTAATTCGGTATCTTGGTAATAGAGTTCAGCCTCGTTATAAAGGTATATTTTTTGGTCTTTTTGACTCATCTTCACATAATCCTTTGCCTTGTATTTTATTTTGTCCAAGAGAAGCGGTTTTTTACCGTTTAAAGAGTCTACTTTTGTAGTATCCGTTAAAAGGGTATCCTTCAATTTGGGGTCGGGCAATAATGGCGCTTTTATAGTATCCCTAAAGGCAACAATGGGCAGGGACTTGATTTGGTCTTCTTGGCCAGATGCAGTAAATGCACCAAATAATAGGAGCAATAGGAAAAGTACATGATGTTTATTTGATTGCAAAGCTATATATCCTATTTTTGTAACGGTTTAGCTACATTTTGGGTTCAAACTTACATATATTTTTTGTACTGCCTGTAGGGTATTGCGATAAATTTAACCTAATTAAAAGATCAAATTATCTCTTGTGATATGAATATGAAACGGTTTTATATTATTCCTTTAATTATTTTAACATTTTTTCTGACTTCCTTTGATAAATATATGGAAGCCAATGACAATGACGGAAAATTTGTCGTGGTTTTGGATGCCGGTCATGGGGGGCATGATCCAGGAAACTTGGGGAACGGGTATTTGGAAAAAAATATAGCCTTAAAGATTGTACTTAAGGTGGGAGAAATTTTGGAAAAGAATCCCAATATCAAGGTTATTTACACACGCAAGGACGATACCTTTGTGGATTTGTACCTTAGGGGGGAAATAGCCAATAAGGCCAATGCTGATTTATTCGTTTCCGTACATTGTGATTCGCATAGTTCCGATGCCCATGGGGCAGGCACTTTTGTCCTTGGATTACACGCTAATAAACAGAACTTTGAAATAGCAAAAAAGGAAAACTCGGTAATATATCTGGAAGATAATTATGAAAGTAGATACGCTGCCTACGATATTAATTCCCCTGAATCCATAATTGGTCTTACCATTATGCAGGAAGAGTTTCTAGATCAAAGTATCAATCTTGCCAAAATGATGCAAGATAATTTTTCAATCAAGTTAAAAAGAACTGATAGAAAGGTAAAGCAAGCCGGTTTTATAGTGCTTCACCAGACTTTTATGCCCAGCGTCTTGGTGGAAACAGGTTTTTTGACCAATAGGGATGAAGGGGCCTATTTAAATTCATCAAAAGGGCATGCTGAAATGGGCAAGGCGATTGCCGATGCCATTTTGACCTATAAGGAAGAGATGATATCCGGTAGAGATCAGATTGCTATGAACACTACCCCTGTTGCTCAGGAGCCGGTCAAGGAACCGGCCGAAAAATCAGTATCTAGTGCAGGGGCAAAGGATAAGAAATCCGAACAACTTGTTCTTGAACAAAAACCGGTAAAGAACATTCCGAAGACCGTTCTTGTGGTAAAGAATGAATCAGACAATACAACAAAGGAAATTGTAAAAGAACCTGTTGAGAAAGAAACTGTTGAGAAAGAAACGCCCAAGGTAGTTGAAAAGGCACCCAAGAAAACTGAAAATATATTTTTTAAGGTACAAATTTTTGCCAGTTCTAGAAACATTCCATTGAATTCAGAGAACTTTAAAGGGCTAAATACCTTATCCAAAGAACCTTACAATAATTTGTACCGTTATATGTATGGTAATACGGATTCCCATTTCCAAGCCACACTTCTAAAGAGCAATGCAGATGCCAAAGGGTATGATACATCTTATATAGTAGCCTATAAAGATGGGGTACGTATTTCTGAAACGGAGGCTCTTAAATACGTTTCGGAATAATAGTCGCTCTTCTAAAAATTATTTCTAATTTTGTTAGGAACTGAAAACAAAAGCTTTTGAAAATATCTAGGGAAATAAAAACGGGTATTATAGTCTTGGGGGGGATTCTTTTATTCATACTTGGTTTTAGTTATTTAAAATCTACGCCTCTTTTCGATAATAGCAAAACTTTCCATGCAGTATATCATCATGTGGGAGGTTTACAGTCCGGGACTCAGGTTACCATCAACGGCTTCTCCGTGGGAAAAGTTAATGATATTAAATTCAATGATGCCTCAGGGAATCTATTGGTGACCTTTACGGTGGACAACAGCTTCTCATTTTCCAAAAACAGTAGTGCAGAATTGTATGATACTGGAATTATCGGGGGAAAGGGAATACAGATCAAGCCCGTTTTTGATGATGCCGACATGGCTAAATCTGGAGATACATTACCTTCCAGCACCAGACCTGGCCTTACGGAACTGGTACAGCAACGCTTGACTCCATTGCAAATGAAAGTGGAAGGAGCCGTAACCAATGCCGATTCCCTTTTGATGAACGTTAATGATATTTTGGATCTAAAAACTAAAAAGGATTTAAGGGAGAGTATTGCAGGTCTAAACATTTTGGTGAAAAGTTTTCAGGGCAGCGCCAATTCTCTAAATAGTCTTTTAGCGGACAATCAAGATAACCTGAACAAATCCCTTTCGAATTTAAGTGTCATTACCGAGAATTTTAATAAGCTTTCGGATACGCTGGCCAACGCTGGTTTGGGGGAGACCATAAAAAATTTGCAATCCACTATGGGCAACATTAATAATATGATGGCTAAAATTGAAGGCGGTGAGGGTTCCTTGGGAAAATTGGTTAATGACAAAGTGCTGTATAACAATCTAGCTGACGCTTCTAGGGAATTGGATTTATTATTGCAGGATTTTCGTTTAAATCCAAAGCGGTATGTAAATGTTTCCGTATTTGGTAAAAAGCAAATAGATTACGCTGTTCCTGAAGAAGACCCGGCAGAAAAATAGAGAACCACAATATGGATTTTATCCCTAATATTATTTTTGCAATTATACTTTTTGCGGGAATTGGATTTTTTGCAAGAAATATTAAAAAACTCTCCCGAAATATTAAATTGGGTAAAGAGGTCGACACCAGTGATAATAAATCCCAACGATGGAACAATATGTTCAGGATTGGACTGGGACAGACCAAAATGGTAGTCCGTCCTATTGCGGGAATTCTTCATATTATAGTCTATCTAGGTTTTATCATTATCAATATTGAGGTCCTCGAGATTATTATAGATGGTCTTTTTGGGACCCATAGGATATTTGCCTTTTTGGGTGGACTTTACAGTTTTCTAATAGGATCTTTTGAAATACTGGCCTTACTGGTCATTATTGCGGTGGTAATTTTTTGGATTCGTAGAAATGTAATTAAGTTAAGGAGATTCTTGAATCCTGAGATGAGTGGCTGGCCAAAAAAGGATGGGAATTTAATTCTGTATATAGAATTGGTCCTGATGATACTTTTTTTGACTATGAACGCCGCGGATTATCAATTGCAGCAAATGGATGCCGTGCATTACACCAAGGCTGGGGCTTTTCCTGTAAGCCAGTTTATAGCTCCCTTGTTTCAAGAAATGTCGATGTCTTCCATTATTTTGATAGAAAGATCGGCATGGTGGTTACATATCGTTGGTATTCTAATGTTCTTGAATTATTTATATTATTCCAAACACCTACATATTTTATTGGCATTTCCAAATACGTATTTTGGAAAACTAAGACCTAAGGGACAGTTCGATAATTTGGAGGCGGTGACCAAGGAAGTAAGGTTGATGATGGATCCCAGTGCCGATCCATTTGCTGCCCCAGATGAAAATGCCCCCATACCTGAAAAATTTGGTGCTTCGGATGTAATGGACCTTAAATGGGTGCAATTGCTTAATGCCTACACCTGTACGGAATGTGGGCGATGTACCAGTGAATGCCCGGCCAACCAAACGGGTAAAGAGTTGTCCCCTCGTAAAATTATGATGGATACTAGGGATAGATTGGAAGAAGTTGGCAAGAATATTGATGCCAATAAGGGAGAGTTTGTTGCAGATGGCAAACAGTTGTTGGGAGATTATATAACCCATGAGGAGCTTTGGGCCTGTACCTCCTGCAATGCTTGTGTAGAGGCCTGCCCCGTAAGTATCGACCCTTTGTCTATTATAATGGATATGCGTCAATATTTGGTAATGGAGCAATCGGCCGCTCCATCGGACCTAAATAATATGATGGGAAATATAGAAAATAATGGAGCCCCTTGGCCGTTTAACCAAATGGATAGGCTCAATTGGTCCAAGGAATCATAAAGAAATTACCGTACCATGGAAAATGAACTGAAAGTGCCTACAATGGCAGAACTTTTTGCAGCAGGCCAACAACCGGAAGTATTATTTTGGGTAGGTTGCGCGGGAAGTTTTGATGATCGGGCAAAAAAAATAACAAAGGCCTTTGTTAGAATTTTGAATAAGGCGAATGTTAGCTTTGCCGTTCTGGGCACCGAAGAGAGCTGTACGGGAGATCCTGCAAAAAGGGCAGGTAATGAATTTTTGTTTCAAATGCAGGCAGTGACCAATATTGAGGTTTTAAACGCCTACGAGGTAAAGAAAGTGGTTACGGCTTGCCCTCATTGTTTTAATACCCTAAAAAACGAATATCCGAGCCTTGGAGGTAGTTATGAGGTGGTGCATCATACCCAATTTCTAAAGCAGTTGTTGGATGAAGGACGTATAAGTATGGAAGGGGGGCAGTTTAAGGGTAAAAAAATTACTTTTCACGATCCCTGCTATTTGGGGAGGGCCAACAATGTGTATGAAGCTCCGCGTGAACTGATACGCAAGTTGGATGCCGAACTGGTGGAAATGAAGAATTGTAAAAAACGGGGATTGTGTTGTGGTGCCGGAGGGGCTCAAATGTTCAAAGAGCCCGAAAAAGGCAGTAAGGATATTAATGTGGAACGTACGGAACAAGCCTTGGACACCAAACCAGAAATAATCGCCGCAGGATGTCCATTTTGCAATACTATGCTGACCGATGGTGTTAAGAATAAGGAAAAAGAGAGCTCGGTGGCGGTAATGGATATTGCCGAGTTGATCGCCAGCGCGGAAGATTTGTAAATTTGTCGAAACAATAACCAAGATATCCTTGGCTTACTCGCAATGAGTATGCATAAGGATATTGGAATAAAAGCAAATAACCACACTTTATAATTTGACCAGCCAAGATAAAGACCAGGTAGAATTGAACCAAACGATTAACTAAATGTACAGTCGTTTGGAGGAACATTAAAAATTTAATAAATGCTCGTAGAATTTAACACATTGCCGGATGAATCTAGAGTTTGGATCTTTCAAGCCAGTAGAAGTTTTTCTGAAGAAGAATTGCAGCAGCTAAGGCAGGAACTGGATACCTTTATCGCGGATTGGACCGCTCATGGCAGCGATTTGCGCGCTGGCTATGAAATTAGGTATAAAAGATTTATTATTCTAGCCTTGGACCAAACCTTAAATGTTGCTTCCGGTTGCTCGATCGATGCTTCGGTTCGTTTCATACAGCAGTTGGAGAAGAAATACAATGTGGAACTTTTGGACAAAATGAATGTTTCTTATAAGCAGGGCGATTTTGTGGCATACAAATCTTTGGTCGACTTCAAGAAAATGGCCAAGCAAAAAGCGGTTTCCAAAAACACCATTGTCTTTAATAACTTGGTTACCAATAAGCACGAATACCAAAATCATTGGGAGGTGCCGGCAGAAGAAAGCTGGCATGGTCGTTTTATGTAAGGAACGTCCGCTGAAAATACAGCTCAACCATGGGTTTGGGTCGTATTTCGGATAAGTACAATAATTCAAATAATTCTTAGTTACCATCAAAGATGGATTTTTTTATGCGCATAAATCATATAGTCTTACTATTTTTTATATCAATTTATACTATTCAAAGTCAAATAAACCCATTGGTTACCAAGGATACTTTGTCTCAACGTAACTGGGTAGAGACTACATATAGTCAAATGTCCCTTGATGAAAGATTGGGACAGTTGTTTATGGTTATGGTTACTTCTGATCAGGATAAGGCAAGTACGGAAAAAACCAAAAAGTTGATCAAGGATCATCATATTGGGGGTGTCATCTTCTCCACTGGAGGTCCTGTCCGCCAAGCACAATTGACCAACGATTTTCAAAGGAATTCAAAAATTCCATTGATGGTCGGTATGGACGCCGAATGGGGACTGGCTATGAGATTGGATTCTACCTATGCCTTCCCTTGGAATATGACTTTGGGGGCAATCAAGGACAATGCCATAGTTGAAAAAGTAGGAAACCGGATAGGTAAACACGCCAAAAGATTGGGGGTGCACATTAATTTTGCCCCTGACATTGATATCAATATTAACCCAAAGAATCCAATAATAGGGAATCGTTCCTTTGGTGAGGACCGGGAAAATGTGGCTCAAAAAGGGATTGCCTTTATGAAAGGTATGGAAAACGCCGGAGTATTATCCAGCGGGAAGCATTTTCCAGGACATGGGGATACCGCGGTGGATTCGCACAAAGCTTTGCCCGTAATCGACTTTACAAGGGAGCGTTTGGACAGTATTGAACTGTATCCCTATAGGAAACTGATCAAGGAGGGCTTAAGTAGTGTCATGGTGGCCCATTTAAGCGTACCCAGCTTGGAAATTAAGGAAGGTTACCCATCGTCCTTATCCGAACAGATTATTGGAGATGTTTTGCAGGAACAGCTTAACTTCAAGGGATTGGTATTCACCGATGCACTAAATATGAAGGGAGTATCCAATTTTGCTAAGGAAGGCGAAGTAGAGCTTTCGGCATTTTTGGCGGGTAATGATATTCTCTTAATGCCTTTGGATGTTGCCAAGGCCAAGGTTAAACTTTTGGAAGCCTATAATAGAGGTAGGATTACCGAAAATAGGTTGGCTACTTCCGTTAAGAAGATTTTGATGGCAAAATATAAGGTAGGACTAAACAACTATAAACCTATAGAAACTAAAAACCTATATGAAGATTTAAATTCATTGGAAGATGATATACTTTATGAGGAGGCTATGGAGAACGCCATTACCGTGGTTAAAAACGATTTTTCTTTGATGGCCATCAAGAAGTTGGAAAACAAGAAAATTGCCTATGTAAAATTCGGGGATGCAGAAAGTGATCCCTTTCTGAAAGAATTGAACAAATATGCTACTGTAACACAGATAAACGGTAAGGATATAACCACCTTAAAACAGAGGTTAAGTGATTATAATTTGGTAATCATTGGCCTTCATAAGAGTAATGAGAGTCCATGGAAAGCCTATAAATTTACCAAAAATGAACTGTCCTGGTTAGGGGAAATAGCGAGGGAGCGTACCTCCAATCTTATTCTGGCCGTATTTGCAAAGCCCTACGCTCTTTTGGATGTGACGTCTTTTGAAAGTATTGACGCGGTGATCGTAGGATATCAAAATAGTACTATAGCCCAGGAAAAAACGGCGCAGATAATTTTTGGGGCTCTTCCAGCAAAGGGGATTTTACCTGTAACCTCCAATACAGACTTTCCTGTTAATACCTCCATTTCTTTAGAATCCTTAATGCGCTTGGGATACAGCTTTCCGGAGAGGGTGGGTGTAAGTTCTACAAAATTGGCAAAAGTGGATGAAATGGTTAAAAATGGAATAGACTCCCTGATGTTTCCTGGTGCCCAAGTCGTTGTAGCGAGGAAGGGAAAAGTAATTTACAATAAAGGGTTTGGGCACCCAACTTATCAATCCGAAGAAAAGATAACACCCCATCATATTTATGATCTGGCATCGATTACCAAGATATTGGCAACCTTGCCCATGGTAATGAAGATGGAGGAGGAGGGGAAAATTGCCTTGGACAATACTTTCGAGGAACTTATACCGGCATACTCCAATTCAGATCTAAAAAATGTCACAGTCCTTAAGGCTTTGTCGCATTATGGCAGATTGCCGGCCTGGATAGCTTTTTATATTAATACTTTGGATGACAAAAGAAAACCTTCCAATGAATTTTACCGGCAGCAGCCAACCAACGGCTATTCCGTTAAGGTGGCAGATCAACTATACATAACGGATGTGTATAATGATTCCATCTATAACAGAATTGGAAGGCAACACCTTAAATCCAATAGATATCGCTACAGTGATATAGCCTATTATGTGATGAAAAAGTACATAGAGGATACGTATAAAGAACGCTTGGATAGTTTGGCAGAAGAGTTTATATATAAGCCCCTTGGGGCCACGCATACAAGTTTTAATCCCCTAAACAGGTTTTTAAAAGGAGACATTGTTCCTTCGGAGGAGGATAATTATTATAGGTACCAGACGGTCCAGGGTTATGTACATGATATGGGGGCCGCAATGCAGGGCGGAGTAGGGGGGCATGCCGGACTTTTCAGTAATGCCAATGATGTTGCTAAGATTATGCAGATGTATTTGCAAAATGGTTTTTATGGGGGACAACAGTTTTTCGAGGCCAGAACGGTAAAGAAGTTCAATACCTGTTACTTTTGTGATAGAAATGTAAGGCGTGGTATAGGTTTTGATAAACCAGAACCACATGGGGGTGGCCCCGCCTGCAGTTTAGTTTCCAGGAAAAGCTTTGGGCATAGTGGCTTCACAGGAACTTATACCTGGGCCGATCCCGAAAAGGATTTGGTATATGTTTTTTTATCCAACCGAACCTACCCTTCGGCTTCCAATACGCTATTAGTTAAATCTGGGTTAAGAACACGGATTCAAAAGGCCATTTATGAAGCGATTATAAATTAAACCTTTTCTTTGTAAAAACATAAACCAGTATTCGTTAGGGGAAGAATATCATTTTTTTTGTTAAGCTGCTTGAAATTTTCTCCGAACTCGTTCGACTAAACTGATTATGAAGAACCGCAGTAATAGGATGATCGAGTATTGGTGGAAGTAGCTTGGCTTTGATATTTGATATAAGGGAATTGATGGAAATATGGCATTTACCGTAGGGCAATGATTGTTATAATAGTAAATGTTGGTTGTTTTCCGCTAAATGCAATAAAAATAAATAGATGAAAATAGCTATAGTATGTTATCCTACTTTTGGAGGTAGCGGAGTGGTGGCAACTGAATTGGGAATTGCCCTGGCCAATAGGGGACATGAAGTTCATTTTATTACTTACCGCCAACCAGTGCGTTTGGAATTGTTGAGCAATAAGATATACTTTCATGAGGTACACGTACCTGAATATCCCCTGTTCCATTATCAGCCCTATGAGTTGGCTCTTTCCAGTAAATTGGTAGATACTATTAAGTTATTCGGTATTGAATTATTGCATGTGCATTATGCCATTCCGCACGCCTATGCCGGGTATATGGCCAAGAAAATGTTGGAGGAGGAAGGAATTTATATCCCTATGGTAACCACATTGCACGGTACGGATATAACCTTGGTGGGCAAGCACCCCTTTTATAGGCCAGCGGTTAATTTTAGTATTAATCAATCAGATGTGGTTACCTCTGTTTCCCAAAACCTCAAGGAGAGCACTCTGGAGTTGTTCGATATAAAAAATGAAATAGAGGTTATCCCTAATTTTATAGACAAAAGGAAATACAGCATGCACTTCACGGACTGCCAGCGTTCCCTGATGGCTTCGGAAGAAGAAAAAATTATAACGCACATCAGTAATTTTAGGAAGGTAAAACGTATTCCGGACGTGATAAATATTTTTAATAAGATTCAAAAGCAAATACCCGCCAAGTTGATTATGGTTGGCGAGGGCCCAGAAAAGGAAGGTGCAGAGCGTTTGTGCGAGGAGCTTGGGATTGTCGATAAGGTTATCTTTTTAGGAAATAGTAATGAAATAGATAGGATTTTATGCTTTTCGGATCTGTTCCTTTTGCCATCGCAAACGGAAAGTTTTGGATTGGCGGCCTTGGAGGCAATGATCAATAGGGTAGCCGTTATTTCAAGTAATACTGGAGGAATACCAGAAGTTAACCGTCAGGGCATCACTGGCTATTTAAGCGATGTGGGCAATGTGGATGAGATGGCTGATAATGCCCTCAGGATATTGAGCGACGACCAAACTTTGGAAATGTTCAAAAACAATGCGGCGAAGGCGGCTATGGACTTTGATATCTTGAAGGTATTACCATTGTATGAGGCAATATATGAAAAGGCCCTTTTGGCGAGACACGAAAGTATATAGTAGAATTCATGAGATCATTACTATTATTCTTATTCCTTTTAGGAGTTTCCTGTTCTGGGCAAAAAAGGTTGCCAAAGGATAGGGATGTTAGTTCTTCACAAAATTCAAAGGAACTTCAATTGGTACTTCAAGATAATTATAGTGGGGTGGAACAAACGGAATTTCAAGTAATTCGTGATTCAAAAGCGTTAAAGAATTTTTTCCTGCAAATAAATAAAACCAGAAAACCAGGACTTCCAATTCCCGAGGTAGATTTTAGCAGGGAATTACTCTTGGTATATTGTGCAGGAACTAGCTTAGGTATAGATAGATCGGAGTTGGTCATTGTTGAAGATTCCGAGGATAATATCGTAATTGGACTAAAAGAGCACACCTCAGTCGAGAAAGAATACCCCAATGTAGCCACTATGCCCTTTTGTATTTACAAAATGCCCCTTACCCCAAAAAAAATTAGTTTTCAGAAATTGAAATAGAGCCTTGTGAGCTCTGCTGGGTAATTAAAATCCTGATTTTGGATATTTGTACAGTCACATTTTTCTCCCAGTACAGGTTTTCCTTTCAATGATACGGAAAGCCAATTATATCGGTTAAAATGCCGTTTTCTTGGATGAAAAAATATTGGAAATTAGAATTTCCAGAAACAAGTTTTGTAGGAAACCGCTTATCGATTTTCGGGGCTTTTTATAGAATTTAAATGGAGTCCATTTAACATTGCCATAGCTTTGGACAAAGATTATAAAGAATCCCAAAATTACAATGCTATGAAAACCTACGCGTTTGCTATTACTTTTTTATGTGCTATTTCCTTTAATTATAGTGGTGCCCAAGAATTACAACTTAATGCCAAGGACAGTGTCGTTACCAGTTCATGGGTCTTGGGAGTCGGATACAATATTGTGGACGATTCCGCTACTCCATTTGGTGATGATTTCCTAAATATTAAGGATACATGGAATGCACTTCCTTATCCTTCTTCTATAAGTATAGGTAGATTTTTTAAAAATGGACTTGGAATAAAGGCTATAGGCTCTTACAATAAATATGATATCGGAAAGAAAGTGGACGGAGCAATTAATACTGTTGAGAGGGATTATTACGCCATTGATGGTATGATAAGCTATGACCTGAACAAGATTATAGGCGAAACGGGCTGGTTTGATCCATTCCTTCAGGTGGGAGCCGGTTATAGTGACATTGGTTCTGTAGGAAGGGCTACTGGTAATGCGGGTTTTGGTTTTAATACTTGGTTCAATGATAGATGGGGATTAAACTTTAATACCATGGGAAAATGGGGGCTGAAGGAAGGATCCACCAAACAGTTGCAGCATTCCGCTGGAGTGGTATACAGGTTTGGAATTGAAAAGGAATTGTCCAAAAAAGGACTGGAGAAATTGGCGCTGATCGAAGAAAACCAAAGGGTTTCAGATTCTATTGCAGCGGCTAAAAAGGCAGAGGAAGAGGCCAGACTTATGGCCGAGCGATTGGCTCAGGAAAAGGAAAAGGCGCGTTTGGCAGCAGAAGAGCAGGCTAGAAAAGATGCAGAGAACAGAAGGAGGACAGAGTTGGAAAATAAAATTAAAGATTTGGGCAATGTGTACTTCAGTCTCAACTCTTCGTACCTTAGCAAGGAATACAAGGAATTGTTGGACAAATTGTCCATGTTGATGGAAGAAAATCCAGCTTTGACCTTAAAAGTAGGCTCACATGCCGACTCTAGAGGAGCTGAGAAATACAACCAATGGCTATCAGAAAAGAGGGTAAAACAGACCCTGGATTATTTGATAGCTAAGAAGGGAATTGATGCTTCAAGGTTAACTGGTGATGGATATGGAGAGACTCAATTAACGAATGAATGTGACAATAACACCTACTGTCCAGAATCAAAACACAAACTAAACAGAAGATCTGAGTTTGAGGTGGTTGAATTTTAAATAAAATTTCTAAGCCATTCAGAATAGTTGAAATGGATTATTAATTCTTTGGGCCAATAAAACAATTTAAAACATCCTAGGTAAATGCTCAGCTTTTATCTAGGATGCATTTGTGAACCGGATTACATTTTCACATATATTTTATTTAGATATAATTAATTGTAATAAAATAAAGGAAGTTATGATTAACAGAAGGCTTCAGAAATTTAATTTTTTTTTCGAATTTTTTGAAAAAAGTTCTATGTTACCGTTTTATGAAAGCATAACCAATAATACAAATGGAGGAATTGTTATTAATACAAATTCCGAAGAAATAGGGCGAAATAAAAATAAAGTAAGTGTGGTGAATTTTATTCCTCCCTATTTGGATGCAAAAATAAATATTCAAAGCAGCCCTTATAGAGCATTTCAAGTTAAACCTAGAACTGGGTTTATTATGGATTTAAGTCCATTTTCCAATGCCGATGATTACCTGAAGTCACATTTAGGGTCTAAAAACAGGAGAAATATTTTAAGCCGATTAAAAAGACTGGAAACCTGTTTTGACATAACATATAAAAGTTACTTTGGTGAAATTGAAAAAGTGGAATATGACTTTTTGTTTGGGGAGTTTGAGAGAATGATCAGTAATAGGTTTGAACAGAGAGGGGACGAGCACGTTGGTTTTCAAAGATGGGACGATTATAAAGAAAGTGTTTATGATCTTATTCGGAACAAAAGAGCTTCCCTTTTTGTAATATATGATCAGAATAAACCTATAGTAATAAATTTGAATTATCATTATCAAAATATCTTGGATATTGCCATTCCGTCCTATGATATCGATTATTTTAAATTTGGTTTAGGACAAACTGCCTTAGTAAAGCAATTGGAATGGTGTTTTCAAAATAATTACGTTAGAGTAGATTTGCGTTGGGGAGAGTTAGCCTATAAGCGTCTATGGTGCAATGCCATAATGAAGTACAAATGCGACATTGTCTATAATAAAAATATCCCAACCTCTATATTGCTTGCTTTTTTTATTTCTAAAGGAGTTAATATGAAAAGGGCACTGGAAGACCGCAAAATGTGGCCAATAAATTTAAAATTTTTATTCAACGGTAAGGATAATGAAAATTCAGGAAAACACGTTGATGAAGTAGCTGTTGCCAGATTCGAAGAGTTGGAGGCGCTTCCTTCCCAAGAAGAAATACGTATATTGGACGTAAATAAAGAAGAGTTCCGATTTTTACGTAATCATGTATATAATTTCCAATATGCCAAAAATGAGCATACTGGGAATATTGGGGTTTACAGCATCAATACTGAGAAAATGAGCTACATAATCCAAGGGAAGTCCAAATTGCAAAAACTTATTTTGTAAATTTGCTTCCAAACATTGGTATAAGTTTTTGTAAATTATTATCACTGGTGGTCATAGTATTATGCCCATAAAAATATAGGAGCTATTATTGGTTTGGTTATTTGTATAATTTTAATTTACCTATTATTCTATAGTCTAAATCAGCTTTAATAGACCTATCATGCCACAAAAGGATATTTCATTAAATTCCTTTAGTTTAAATAAAGTTTCCCATGCTTAGAAGATTGAATTTCTTTTTCGAATTTTTTGAAAAAAATTCGATTTTACCGTTTTATGAAAGTATAACTAATAATATTAATGGGCATATCATTAATAATGAAAATTCGGAGGCATTAAAAGCATATGAAACTGGTCTATGTGTATGCGTGGTAAACATGATTCCGCCCTATTTTGATTTAAAAATAGGCGGGCAAAATAAATTATATAGGGCATTTCAGGTTAAATACAGAACTGGTTTTATAATGGACTTAGGTCAATATTCAAATGCCGAGGAATATTTAAAATCACATTTGGGTTCCAGGCATCGGAAGAATATTTTAAGCAAGTTAAAAAGGCTTGAATCCTGTTTTGATATTAGCTATAAAACTCATTTTGGAGATATTGATGATTTAGAGTATAAGTTTTTGTTTGAGGAGTTCGAACGAATGATAAGGGATAGGTTTAAACAAAGGGGAGAGGAGCATGTTGGTCTAAAAAGGTGGAATCTATACAAGGAAAGTGTATATGAATTAATTTTAAAGAAAAGAGCCTCCCTTTTTGTTATTTATGATGGTAAAAAACCTATATCAATAAATCTTAATTATCACTTTGAAAATATTCTGGATAGTGCCATAACATCTTATGATATTGATTATGCCAAATTTGGTCTTGGGAATATTGCCGTTTATAAAAAAATGGAATGGTGTTTTCAAAATGATTACCAAAGAATAGACATGCGTTGGGGAGAATTATATTATAAGCGACTATGGTGCAATGCCATTGAAGAATATAAGTGCGACGTTGTGTATAACAACTTATTTATTGCCATGCCTATAGCATTTATGGTTGCTAAGCTCATCATTTTAAAGAAATTCTTACTTCAACATAAAATATTACCCTTTAATCTTAGTTATGGAAGCAGGCATAAACCCAGTCAAAATGTTGAAAGTACTAGTGCACCATCTTTTAAAATTGAAAATCTAACCAATCTTCCTAGTAAGGACAGATTAAGTTTGCTGAGTTTAGATGAAAATAAATTGGATTTTTTGCGGAATCCAGTGTATAATTTTCAATACTATAATATGGAACATACTAACAATATAAATATTTATCAAGTAAACAATGATAAGACGACTTATATAATTGCAGGAAAATCGCAATTACAAAGGCTTGTTTTTTAAACCATTTTTCTTCTATGCCATAGAATCATTGAGGTTGTGATTTTTCTTGGAGTAGAGATTGGAGTTAAAATATGATTATTTATGAGATCCATTTTACAGCATGTATATTTAAAAATACAGTTGATGCCACAATAAACGTTTATGATTGATTAAAATTACAGAAAATTGTAAGAAAATGAAATTTTGTCAACATCAAATTGTATTTAATAAGTTTCCCCATGCTTAAAAAATTGAATTTTAGTTTTGAGTTTTTCGAAAGGAATTCTGTATATCCATTTTACCAAAGTGTCTATAATAGAACCAATGATAGTAAATTGGTCAATAAGAGTACAGAAAATGTGGGAAGATATTTAAATGACATATGTATTGTACAATACATCCCGCCATATTTTGAACTTGAAGTTGATAAGGAGAATTCTCCCTTTGATCTACTTAAAATTTATGCAATACCTGGTTTTAGGGCGGATTTGGAGACTTTTGTTAATGTGGAGGAGTTCATGAAGAGTCAGTTAAAAAAGGGAGTGATCAAAACTATCAAAAGTCGCCTCAGAAGATTGGAAAACTGTTTTGATATTACCTATGAAATGTACTGTGGTTCAATAACCAAAGAAAAATATAATTTCCTGTTTGATGAACTGGAATTAATGATAAACAGGAGGTTTTCTCAAAGGAATGAAGCTCATTCTGCATTAAGGAAGTGGACATTTTATAAGGAAAATGCCTATCAGTTAATATTGGATAAAAGGGCAACTTTTTTTTTAGTTTCTGATGGTGAAAAACCAATTGTGATCGGCCTAAATTTTCTATATGAAAATATTTTTGACAGTGCCATTACATCCTACGATATTGATTATGCTAAATTTGGACTAGGTAATTTAGCTGTTTTGAAAAAAATGGAATGGTGTTTTAATAATGGATACAGTAAGTTTGATATGCGATGGGGCGACTTGGCTTACAAGCGTATGTGGTGCAATACTATAGAGCAGTATGAGTGTCACGTATTGTACAATAAAAAAAATATTATTAAAAGAGTAATGGCCAATATGGTAGCCGTTGTAATAAAGTTCAAAATATATTTAAGAGAAAAAAATATTCTTCCCATAATGCCCAAAATTAGATCAATATTTAAAAAAAATACAGAAAAGAGGTCCGCATCATCAAAATCTGGGGCTTCTAAAATTGAATTGGTCGATTTGGTTGAGAATGTACCATTTAAGGATCACCTTGTGGTAGATACAAGTACGGACGAATATTCTTTTTTACGAAAAATAAAATATGACTTTCAATACACTAATTCAGAGCATTCCAATACTCTCAATGTCTATAAGATATTGGACAGAGAAAATTCCTATATTATTGCTGGAAAAAATAAAGCCCAACAAATAATCTATAAATAGCAATTACTTGAATAAATTGGTTGATATTAGTTTAGTTCATAGGTTGCAATTCTTTAAAATAATATGAGTAAAAGTGTCATTTTTGATTCGGTGTACTTTGAGAAAAAGACCGAGTGTTCTGTCATTAACAAGGTATATTTAAAAAATAGTCCAGAAAATATCATTTATGCTCAGGAGAGCACTGGGAATAATTCCAAATCGGGGATTCATATTTTGGAAGATGTACCCTCTTATGTGAATATTGAATTACATGAAAACTATAATGGCTATAATTTTCTGAAAAGTAACGTTTTGGGTTTTTACGTAAATCTTGAAGGTTATTCCGATGTTCAAGAGTACTTAAAAACCCAAATGGGAGCAAAAAGTAGATCTAGATTAAGAGGGTTGGTCAATAGATTGGAAAAATGCTTTGATATTACCTATAAAATATACTTTGGAGAAATATCAAAGGAGGATTATGAGTTGCTTTTTGCATATTTGAAAAAATTTATCGAGGAAAGATTTTCTCAAAGGGGAGATAAGCATCAGGCGATGAAGGAATGGAATTTATATAAGGAGCGCACCTTCGAGATGATTTGGAAAAAAGAAGCTTCCTTATATGTTATTTATAATGAAAACAGACCTATTGATATATGCCTCAACTATCATGTTGCCGGTGTGTATGTCAACAAAATTAGGTCATATGATATTGATTATTCTAAATTTAGGCTAGGCTATATAGATATTATAAAGCAACTGGAGTGGTGTCTTGAGAATAATTATACCATATTTGATTTAATGAAGGGCGATCTAAGATATAAGCGAGAGTTTTGCAATGTTATAACTAATTTGGAGCGCTATATATTATATCCAAAACATAATTTTGGGGCCAAATTATGGGCCAACATTAAAAAGGAGGAATTGTTGTTGAGACCGAAATTAAGATTTATAAAGGACGCAACCAGGAAAGTATTAAAAACTAATACATCAGAGGACACTGTTCAGGAAAACAAGGAGCCGGAAATAAAAATAGTAGAATTAAAGGTGTTCCCAACAAATATTAAGTTAGAACTGATTGATTTGGATCAAGAAGAATTTAACTCATTAAGAAAAAGTGTAAATGAATTTCAATATAGTACTTCCGAGCATTCAAAAGATATTCAGATATATAAATTGACCGATGAGCCCGGCTCCTTTATTGTAAAGGGCACTTCCAAAATCATAAAATTCAGTTTATACTAGTACTAGTCAAATAGGTTGCCATGAGTATATAAATAGCTGTTGGAGTAACGAAAAAACGGGCTCAACCATAAAGAGTTGAACCCGCTGAAATAACTGAATAAAAATTTAGGATAAGGTAAATCTATTTATTGTTAATTATTAGTTTTTCAAGTTTATCCAACCGACTTGTCAATAATTCTAGAGACTCCTTATTGCCTTCCAATTTAGAATTGGCAAGTTTCAACGCTTCAATTTCTTTTTGTTGTTGAATTACATATAGGGTCAATTCCTCTATTTTTTGCAATAGTTTGGAATTCATTTCTCCCAATTTAATCCCGTTCAGCTCAACTTGTGCGGCACTTGGGATATTCTCTAAATGTCCTTTATCTAAAATATGCCTCTCCACCTCCTCCAGAGTTGGGAGATCATAAGATTTAGTAAAGACATAATCCGGCCAATTTTGTGATAATTCTACTTTAATTTCTTCTGCCACCATATTACCATCAACAGCCAATCTATAGCCTTGGGTATTTGAAGTGCCAATTCCCACATTACCTGTATTATAGAATGTGTCATTTCCGTTAACGGACCAAGGAGAGCTGGTAAGTAGTGCCCCGTTGATACGCAGTTCATTGGCGTTTATGGTTCCTTCAACGTCGAGCTCAAAATCAGGAGTGTTGGTGCCAATACCCACATTGCCAGCGCTATAAAAGGTGTTGGATCCGGAAAGGGACCACGGAGAACCTGGAAGCGGGGCTCCGTTGATCAAAAGATTTGTTGCGTTTACCGTACCTGCCACATCCAACGCGAATCCTGGATTGTTGGTGCCTATGCCTACACGTCCTGCGTTATAAAAGGCATTAAGGCCGTTAAGGCTCCAAGGCGATGCTGGAAGTGGACTTCCGTTAATCAATAAATTTGTTGCATTGACCGTACCTGCCACATCCAAGGCAAAACCTGGATTATTAGTGCCTATACCTACTCGGCCAGCGGAGTAAAAAGTGTTGGAGCCATTTAGGGTCCACGGGGAACTTACAAACTCCGTTCCATTTACGATTATTTCAGACGCGCTAAATGTTCCGGCCACCTCTAGGCTATAATTTGGCGTTAGTGTGCCTATCCCTACATTGCCTGAAGCAGGGTAGTAATTTCCTTGACCATAACCACAAAGGGCGAAAAGTAATGCTATGGGTATAATGTATTTTTTCTTCATGATTATATAATTTAAGGGAGGATTTAGACCTGCTCTATTCATATTGCCTTAACTCAAACGACAGGTTGGTGAAATTATCCATAAAGGCATTAATGCCATTTTGAAGTTCAATTCTGACTTGATTATCGCCGATTATTTCCCCTCTTACCCCGGTATGGGTTGTTGGTGTGGTATAAAAAATAACGGTTTTACCAATGGTAATCGTTTTGTCGAGGGTGCCCACATATTTTCCCTGAGACTCCCTGACCCAACTAATGTTTAAATCCAAAGTATTTTCCAGAACGCTGGAACTTGGATTCTCCGTCCCCGATTGACTAAGCAATGAAACATAGGATTGATAAGTAATATCAGCATTGTCTCCGTTGCACAAATATTCCGTACTTGTCACTTCATTGGCATCCAAAGTTCCATTGGCATTGGCATCCAATCCTGATTGAACACTGAATCCACCATTGGAACAATTTGCCCCTGGTTGCTCTACAAGCGTTTTGATCAATCCATTGAATCCATTACTGCCGTCAAGGCCATTAATACCATTAGAACCATTAAGGCCGTCTGCGCCATCTTCTGGACTACAGCCTACAAAACCAGCCAAAAAGACGAGTGATATAGCAATTTTAAAAAGCTGAGTGTTACGCATAAATAACAATTGAGTAAGATTTAATTAGTTAAAAATACAAATAGGGCATAACAATATATTGAACTTTAGTCGAAAGAATAAATATAATCGACAAATGTAACATATTTCCCAATAAGGGAATAGGTTTTGGATACTTCTTAAATAGAATACTTTGATAAAAGGTTTTTTAGAATATAGAATTAACTTCATTTTGATGGGGAAATACATATTTAATTATGAAGGGTGCAACTTATATTGAAACTACTTCTATTCCGGAATTGGCAGTCAACTATTAAAAAAAGATTTTAAATAACCTTGTTAAGATAGATTTACATTATTTTTTACCATTGATAGGGAATTAAGTGCAGTTCATAGATTATAATACTTTAAGGTCTTAAAATATGTTAATTTTACGACAAATTCCCTCCCTATGTTCTTTCAATTTTAACAAGCTTTTATATGAAAAAAGTACTACTATTATTATTGTCATTTTCTTTGATGTTTTTGGATGGGGCAATTGGCCAAGATTTACATACCCAAT
This sequence comes from Arenibacter sp. F20364, assembly GCF_023015905.1. Classification (GTDB taxonomy): domain Bacteria; phylum Bacteroidota; class Bacteroidia; order Flavobacteriales; family Flavobacteriaceae; genus Arenibacter. Next base: position 97,784 of record NZ_JALKBD010000020.1, read on the forward strand.
CCAACGCAGCTTCTATTGCAAATGAAGCGAATTCCACAGCAGGATGGTCGGGCACGGCGGTAATCAGCTCGGATAATTCAAACCCCCAGCTTGGAAATTTTGCCATAAGAATGGTTTCCAATACCGGTAACAGATATCGTATGGATTATTTTTATAATGCAACGGTAGGTACGGATTATGTTATCAGGATTTGGGCAAGGCAAGGGCCACAAGTCACAGTTCCGGCAGCTCCGGCTTTTGCCAATTGGTCAGGCGTCACCGGATTTTCCACCACTGTAATTTCAGAGACGGATTGGACGGAATACGTTTTTAATGTTACTGCAACTTCCTCCAATCCCCGAATAACTATTTATAATGGAACCTCTTCATCAGGGAATACTGCTGGAAATACCGTATTTATAGACAATGTCTCAATCCTTCCTGCTGGTGGCGATACGGCACCACCTACTGCACCGACCAACCTAGTAGCCAGCGGAACAACTTCCACTAGTACTACTTTAAATTGGAACGCTTCTGCGGACAATGTTGGAGTAACGGGATACACCATATTTCAGAATGGTGTCAATATAGGGACCACCAACGGTGCTACTACGTTTAACGTAACCGGTCTTTTTCAAAACACGACATATGCTTTTACGGTAACGGCTAGGGACCAAGCAGGGAACATTTCACCCGTTAGTAATACGGCAAATGTTACAACTTTACCTCCAGTCGATGGCCAGGCGCCAACGGCACCGAGTAATTTAAATGCCAACGGAACCACAACAACGACCACAAACCTTTCCTGGACGGCCGCAACGGATAACGTTGGGGTAACAGGTTACACCATCTTTCAGGACGGTGTCAGTATCGGGACCACTACGGGAGCCCTTACTTTCAATGTAACGGGACTTGCCCAAAATACAACCTATGCCTTTACGGTAACGGCAACGGATGCAGCAGGGAACGTTTCACCGGTCAGTAATACGGCAAATGTCACCACCTTGACGGCCGCTGATGGTCAGGCGCCAACTGCACCGAGCAATTTAGCGGCCAATGGCACCACCACTACTACCACGAACCTTTCTTGGACCGCTTCTACGGATAACATAGGGGTTACTGGATACACCATCTTTCAGGACGGTGTCAGTATCGGGACCACTACGGGAGCCCTTACTTTCAATGTAACGGGACTTACCCAAAATAC
>NZ_JALKBD010000021.1 GCF_023015905.1 Arenibacter sp. F20364
TAGCAATCCCCATAGTAAGGGAAAACAGGACCCGGTTCAGTCAACACGGTCTTCATGTTTGGCCGTACCGACCACACGAAGTCTTAGTTATTGGGATAGGGTATTATCATATTGACCTGCATCCCAGTAGTGGAGGGGATAATTATATCGACTTTGCTTCCCTTCCCTTTCAAATTCCCTTGGGAGCCCTAATACCGCAAAGGATGGAAAATATATTTCCGGTGAACAAAAATATTGGCACCACCCACCTTACCAACGGCTGCTACCGTCTGCACCCTGTGGAATGGAGCATAGGGGAGGCCATAGGGATGTTTGTACCCTTTTTAATGGAAACGGGCAGGAGTCCACAAGAGGTTTACAAAGATGCCGCTGCGGTGCGGAAATTCCAAAGCCTCATTCGCAATCAAGGGGTGGATACCCATTGGCCTTATGGGAAAATGTAGAGGGGATTAATTGAGTTTTGTCTATCTACAATAGTCGTTTATGGTAATGAAGTATTTATGGGATTACTATCTAACCACAAGCAAGCCTTAATGACTAAACACTGCGGGCGACTTTTCCACATTAGGGCCAGAGAAGTCCAATTGCAAATGCTCCCCTAAAAAGTCTTCAAAATAATCGATTTGAACGGGATGCATGCCCTTTTTGAGCGCTTTCATACCTGTTTTTGTTGCCGTATCGTGCGAGCCATCATTATCTATTAAAAGTTCACCATCCAAATAAAGTTTGGACCCATCGTCGGACTTTAAATAAAAGGTGTAGATTCCCGTTTCCGGTACGCTGATAAAGCCTTTATATTGAATAGCAAAGTGGTCCAATCTTTCTCCGATTTCTTCTGGGTCCAATACGGTGACAGAGCCGCTTTTTAATGGTTTCAAGCTGCTAAAATCAGGTATAGAATCAAAATTGCCTTCGTAATAGGTATACTGGAGTCCCTTTTTGGTATTCCTTGGTTTTCTTGTTGCGGCTGTCGGCTTTACCTTTTTATAAGTTTTTTGGAAGCCCGCACTTTCAAAACCTTCGGCATCCGTAAGTTTTACATTAATAATGGTGGTTTTATCCAAGGTTATATTTCCCGGAAATACGGGAGTATTAGCATTGATCTCTGTACCATCCAAAGTAAATTTTGCGGAAACTTTATTATAGGGATGTGTTAAAGCCACTTGTAGCTCCTGTATAAAAATGTCTTGTTCTGTCATGGATATACCGGCTTGGGAGGGCATAAGTTCAATTATTTCGGTACCGCTCAAACTGAATTCCGGTTCCATAAATTCATTGTCGTAACCCATTTCCCATTCAAGTTCCATAGGATCCCAAATGGATGCTTTGGAAACGTCCAAGGGGGTAGTTTTTATCACTATTTCAGAGGAAGTCATGGGCGGCAGACTAAGCTGAAAACGCGAGGAGTCTGCCTTTACCTGGTGATGATGGTATAATTGTCCCTTAAAATGAATGGGTTTGGAGGAGGTGTTGTTCAGCAATAGAATGACTTTTCTTTCCCTTTCTTTGGCCATGACCAAGGTTTTAAAATCCGTTGCCTTGATAAGAGAAACGGCTTGCTCTTTTGTTTGGTTATTACTGATGTTATGATCATGAATTCCGGAAAGGGCAAGGTTGACGAGTTTGGGACCGTTGTCGGTCATGGTAACCCAACCGATTTGGTCGAACTCTCCAAATTTGGGGCCCCTAAGCCTACTTCCACCGCCGGTGGTAGCCAGGACATAATGATTTTGATCGTTTCTTACGTCGAATAAATATCGGTGGGTATGACCGGCGAATACCGTATATTTCCGATTGCTCAAGGCTGCCTCCACTTCATCGAACCCACTGGCGTCCCCGTAGGCCCACATAGGGTGGTGCGTAAAAACCATGGTCCACCTCACATCGGTGTTCTGGGCGATGGCTTCCTTTAAAAATGCAATTTGGTCCTTGCTCATCATAACCCCGTCACCATCGTTACTATTTAGGATAAGGAAAAGCACATCTTTGTAGATAAAGTGATAGTAATCCTTGACATAGCGTTCCTTCCACTGTTTTGCCATTACCTCGTTGGAATAATCATGGTTCCCTGCCACATAGAAAAATCGGGTGGAGAGCGGATTTAGGATACTGTCAAATTCCTTCCATTGCGCATCTAGCAAGGTATTGTCCTTGGAATATCCTTCAATTAAGTCGCCCACACTCATCACAAATTCCGGATACAACAGGTTTATTTTTTCAACTCCCTTTCCAAATACTCCTTCACGATGCCCCCCTGTTCTATCACTTACAATGGCAAATTGAAAATTATTGGGATTATTGTAAAATGGCTTGTTCGTCCATGGCTTCAATTCTTCCGTTATGGTATGGGAGAAGCTTGGGTTTTCGTTTTGCGCGTAGAGCGCACTACCCAAATTGACTACAATATAAAAGGCTAAGAGGTGTTTTAAGAAGGTTTTCATAGAGACGCAGTTTATAGTAGCTAAAATATTTTTTAGGAAGCAAAAGCATTTTAGGCCTAAGTTATATTTTTTTTACATAGGGTTAAAAAATTGTAAAAATATTTAAGGACTCTGTTAGTAGGCTCTACTAACTATAATGGGTTTATCAAGATGCCGCAGCCGTGAGGAAATTTCAAAGCCTCATTCGAAATCAAGGGGTGGATACCTATTGGCCTTATAAGAAAATGTAGAGGGGGTTGGGGTGTGTTTTTGCTATCCGCTATATCTATTTCGTTTGGAGTCTTCGACTCGTTAGAGGCGCTTTTTTACATTGTTCGTCATAGGCATTGTAAGTTTCCCTTAGATAGAACTGCTTAATTTTTTAAATTGTCGGGTTTATTGGGAGGAGGTCACCTCCGGTATTAGAACTTTAACAAACTCCCCTACAATTCTCATTTCTGCAGCATTTTCTTCATTTATAATGATGCTTTTATGAGTATTATCATAAGAATTTGGCCTTAAAACAATGGATTGATGTTGCCAATTATCTTCGTTAATTACCTTTTCACTTGAATAGGTCTTTATGGTAAAAGCAGAATTAAAATCTTGGTCTTGGATGTCCAAGTTTTCTACTAAAACAATTTTTCCATTTCTACTGCCACCTATATATCTTTTAAATAAGCAAATTGAACCATTGGGGATTACTTTGTTCATGGATTCACCAAAAATCCTACAGGCAAAATAATCATTTGGATTGCTATTTTCAGGACCTTCTATTAAAGTGAAATCTTTTTCTGATTGCATTTCACTGAACGACCCGGCTGCAGCGTAAAAATCATAAAGCGGTATAGGATTTTTTAACTCCTGTTCAAATTTAAAAGTTCCTTGTGCTGGAACGGACTTATCTTTCTTTTCCAAATAGGTTTCCATGACTTTTACCTTCTCATGTAAATAGTTATACATCGTAGCTATAACGGGATTGGCCAATAGGAATCGAATTTTTACGACCGAAATTTGCTTGCCATTATCATTGCTCATTGTGGTTTGTTGAACCTGATTCAAATCTGGACTTATGTTTCCCATATAGTAGAAGTCCATTCCTTCATCATTGTTTTTTTTGATAAATAAAGGAAGACGGATTGCCCCATTATGGCCTAAAATGGATTGAACATCCTTGCTATCAATTTTTCTGTTGGACTTTGACATCCAATCAAATTCCTTATTATTTACAAATTCATCCTCATATTTTGTCGATTCTGAAATGTGCTCCTCTTTATGATAATTCACAAATATTGGACAATGAGCATTATCGGGACTTACTAAATAACCACCCACATTTTGAGCAACAGGGTTTTCCAATACATTTAATATTCTAAATACATCTTTACGAGAGTATTTCCTGTAAAGTACAAAGCCATTCTGCCAACTATCAGTGTCAAATAATTTGTTGAATTCATAGATTGAATAATTAGTAGAATCGAGCAGAAATTTTTTAAAATGTTCCTGGTTTAAATAGGAAAGAAACGTGCTTGAAAACACAAAATTTCCATTATCAATTCTAAGAATATCCAAATCATAAATCTCTTTTGCCGAAAGTAACTTACCTCCTTTTTTTTCTCTAATAAATTCAAAATTTAAATTAGAAACGCAGGATTTAATGGTTTCGTCAGAAATAGAATAGGAATACTTATATAAAATGTGTTCTTTTAAATCGTCAAGGGATAGTTTACCAGACTCTATTAATAATTTTAGAATCAAACTTTCCTCAACTCTTTTGGAATTATTTATTTCTTTAGAGAATAACTCCAAAAGTTTGACCTGTTGTTTTGATAATTCACAGGAGTGTTCTTTCTCAATTTTGAGAATGAAATTGTAATAGGAATTGGAATAATCCACGTATAAATATGGGTCACGAGAACCATGTTCAATAAAATCCATCATCATTGGAATTCTACCCAACTTGAATTTTAATAGGCTGTAGTCTTTCTTTAAATCTTTTAATAACTGCATGTTGGCAGAATCAATGGACCGAAATATTCTTTCTTTGGTGATTTCATCGAAATTAATGGTCGAAGCCCCTGGGATCATCCTGCTGCCTTCTGTAATTAATTTCCTCAAGGAGTCTTTGTTATAGGAAGTATCACCATACAGTGCAACGGGTATTAAATAGTTGTTTTCATAATTTCCAATAAAATCAATTACCGTTAAATAACCCTTTCCTTCAACCTTTCTCAGCCCTCTTCCTAATTGCTGAATAAATATAATGGCTGATGCTGTAGGTCTTAGCATAATAATCTGGTTGATTTTTGGAATATCAATCCCTTCATTGAAAATATCAACAGTAAATATGTAATCTAGTTTTTCACTTAAATTATCCGATTCTAACTTTTCAATGGCATTTGCTCTCTGTTTTTCAGAGCTATCCCCGGTCAAAGCAACTGTTTTAAATCCTTTTAAATTGAATAAAGTGGATAATTCAATTGCCTCATTTTTTCTAGAACAAAAAATCAGACCTCTGGTTATTCCATTGTCGCTTCCGTAGAAACTTGCCTGCTCAATGATTCTATTGACTCTTTCACTAGAAATTAAGAGGTTAAAATCTGTCTTATTGTCTACCTCATTGTCATCAATTAATAAATCAGTTACGCCGTAATAATGAAAGGAACTGAGCATTTCCTCTTCCATTGCTCTGTTCAATCTTATTTCATAGGCAATGTTATGGTCAAATAATTGAAAGATATCATTCCCATCTGTCCTCTCGGGAGTGGCCGTCATTCCTAATAGGAATTTAGGTTCAAAGTAATCTATTAATCGTAAATATGAATCCGCACCTGACCTATGGGTTTCGTCAATAATTATATAATCAAAATGGTCTTTCGAGAAGTTATCTAAATGTCTGTACTTTGAAATAGTTTGAATGGTTGAAAACACAAAATCACAATCCAATTCTCTTTTTTCACCTGAAAACAGCCCCATGGTTTTATCCTTGCCAAAAACACTTCTAAACGTATTTAATGAATTTTCTGCAATGGTTAACCTATGAACCACAAACAATAATTTTTGAGGTTTGAAAGCTTTGGCGTCAAACGCTGATAAATAAGTCTTACCTGTTCCAGTGGCAGAAATTATCAACGCTTTATTTTTATTGTCCGCGCGTAAATTTTTCAGGTTTTTCAATGCTTCTCGTTGCATTGAATTTGGAGTTATTTCGGCTTGGGGTTCAGCTAAGTTTTCGAGATTGTTATTCCTAGATAAAAGAAATTGTTTCTGATATATTTCTTCATACTTCAAAATGAACTCTGCGGTTATGGGTGTTCCTTTTTTAAAGTCAGCTTGAAATTCTTGCAGTACTTTTTCGACAATGCCACTTTCATCTAATGCCGATACTTTAATATTCCATTCTTTGTTGGTGGATAAGGCCTGAGCAGTTAAATTGCTGCTGCCAACAATTAAATTATAATGCTTCTTGTTTTTAAAAATGTACCCTTTTGCATGCGCATTTCCTGTGGTGGCAATTTTAAGTTCTATATTTTTGAATTGACCTAATCTTTTAAGGGCTTCCGGTTGGGTGAAGTTTAAATATTGAGAGACCAATATTTTGCCCTTTATGTCCCTTTTTTCGAGTTCTTTAAGCTTGTTGATTATTGTGGCAACGCCACTTGTGGTCACAAATGCTACGGAGATATAAAACTGGGTACAATTTTCGAGCTCATGGATAATGGATGAAAGAACCTTTTTAGGTGGATTTTTTTGATTGACAAGCAATTCTGGTTGGTAATCAACATTGGATAAAAAGGTTTTGTCCACATACCCGGTTTGCAAACTGTCATTAAAAATTAGGGTAAGCTTATCCATTCATTACTAATTTCTCAACAATTGGAATATCTGCTGCTGCCCAATCTAATCCTTCTAATTCTGAAGAGGCCAGCCATTGGTATGCTATATGCTCTGTTAATTGCACTGTAGGATCTTCACAAGAACAAATAAAACTGTACATGGTTAGGGCAAAATCAGGATATTGATGTTTAACTGTAAGGTATTGCTTTTCTGTCTTGATGGTCATTTTTAATTCTTCTTGAACCTCTCTAATGATAGTATCTTCGAGTGTTTCCCCATTTTCTATTTTACCGCCTGGAAACTCATATTTCTTTGAAATATAATTATACTTATTGGCACCTCGTTGTACACACAGGATTTTATTATCGTGTTTTATAACTGCAGCTACTACACTAATTTCCTTCATAAATCATTCGTTAAACATATCGGCCTAAATATATAAAAAGTAGAGTAGATATTCGTGTTGGTTAATTTCTTAATGCTTTTTGTAGCCTAAGTAATTTTCCAGAATTTAGGTGACGAGCGATTAACATTTTTGTAACGAGTGGTCAATCATTATTTTGATCATATTAAATGCTACTTGGTTGATAAATATTATTTAAAACTATTTTTGAATGAAATTTGAAAGCCTATTCTGTCTTAACTTTATTTTTAAACCATTTTATATATTCCTCCTGATTCCGATCATACCATTCACTTGTGATAAGATATCTGGAATTCTTATACTTAATAGGGGCAGCATAATACCTGGTATATTCGCCGATAGTTCTATTTTCGTTTATTGAAAGATTTTCATCTACCAATTTCAGAACAGGATAATTTAAGTTAAAGAAGATTTTACTATAGTTATCCTGGGCCATTTTCTTTACCTCCATTTCAGATATCAATTCCAATTCTAAAATCTCAGGTAAAGTTGCCCTAACCAACATCCCTATTTTCAGTTTATTCAATTCTGAAAAAGGGGCGCGAATAATTTCATATAATTCTTCTTTAGCCATTGTCTTTTATTTGTTTTTAGAATGATAGCTTCCAATTTAACAAATATTAGGTTCCGTATTTTCTTAATCGGTAAATGAGGATAATACCCATTGTACTGCATTCTTTGAATGAGTTATAAATTTGTCTTCGCCGTGGTTGAGATTTATAACTTATCTATTCCTAATCCCGCCTTTTTCGGCGGGATCTAGGTTCAATACTTCGGCCCTTGAGTCGATTCCTATTATTGGGATCAGGGCTTGCCCTGAGGTTTAATACCTTTTATTCTAATATTCCCATCAACAACTTCAATGGGGCCTACAAGGCCCAAAATATGTTGTAATAGATATACAGGGCTTTCTTTTAAGCGTTCTTTAAACTCCTGTCTTAAGGCTATTAAATACAGAGCTTGTTGGTGTACCCCTACAATACCGCATTTAACTTGTCTATTGTAAGACTCCACCAAGACTTCCAGTGTGTTGGCCTCAAATCCTTTTTTGTATTCTGCAATGGTGGTTTGGTCTTTTTCCCTGGCTGTATGTATGTGTTCCATGGTTGCAATTTTATATCAAATATGCTGCTCAATTTTAGGTGATACCGAGGCCTTAAAAAAAGAATGTTCCTGTATTGGGTTCTATTCAAGCGAATGCGGCGCTACACTTTGTTCCGTCCACCTACCGATAGGCAGGCTAGCAATGTATTTAGCTCAATCCTGAAACTGCCCCACATCATCACTTAGATCATAGACGGTAACGCCCTCCAATCCGCTTTCGAGAATGCTACTTCCCGCTGCACTGCGATACCCGCCGGCACAATGTAGCACAATAGGCTTGCTGGCAGGGATGTTTGCAGCGGATTTGCGTAGTTCATTTAAGGGGTGGTTCAAGGCGCTTTCAAAAATTTTGCCCTCGGCCAGCTCGCTTTTATTACGTATGTCGACGATGGTGTAACTGTTGGGGTGTTTTTTGAAATCTTCCAGATCCAACTGCTTGGTCTTTATTAAGTTTTCCCCGGATAGGGTCAGTACCCTTTGCAAATCCTTTTCATAGCCAATTTTGGCTACTCGCTGCAATATCATATCCAGATCCTCGGGCTTTTCTATGACCAAGCTGAATTTTTCCCCAGGTGCTACTATGGCGCCCAGCCAGGTTTCAAAAGTGTCCTCCTCCGAAGACGCCTGTATATTGATACTTCCTTTTAGGTGTCCCTTTTTAAATTCGCTTTCCTTTCGCACATCCACAATGAGTCCGTCTGTGGTAGAATTCATCTTAAAAGGTATGGCAGCAATGGCATTGCGAAGCGTTGTAGCTCCCGTCTTGTTTACATCCACATTGTACCCAAAATAGGAAGGGATAAAAGGTTGGCTGTCCAATAACTCGTTTACAAATTCTTCTTGCGTCTGATTTTTAAAAGCCCAATTGCCCATGCGCTCATTGCCCAGGGTACTGCTGTTGGCATCGCTCATACTTTTTCCACAGAGGGATCCGGCACCGTGGGCGGGATAGACTACCGCATCATCGGGCATATTTTTAAATTTATGTTGTATGGTGTAGTACATGGCCTCGGCCAGCTCTTGGCGTTTGGCCTGCATCTTGCCTGCTTTTTCACGAAGATCGGGACGGCCTACATCGCCTATAAATAGGGTGTCGCCCGTAAATAATACCGTTTCCTTGCCTTCTTTGGCCATTATGGTAATGCTGTCCGGCGAATGACCAGGGGTATTTATGGCAGTCAAGGTAGCTTTTCCAATGGTAATGCTATCCCCTTCGTCAAAGGGTTGGTGCGGATAGTCCGCTCCCAATTTTTCACTATTGTAAATGATAGCACCGGTTTCTTTGTGAATTTGCAGATGCGAACTTACAAAGTCGGCATGGGGATGGGTTTCGATAACAGCTACAATTTTTGCCTTGTTCGCTTTGGCAAAGGCATAATACTGCATGGGGTTGCGCTCCGGGTCAATGATGGCCATTTCCCCATCGCTTATTAGGGCATAGGAATAATGGGATAAGGGTTCGTATTCAAACTGTTTAATTTTCATGATTCTCTTTGGTTAATATAATTAATACAAGGTGAAAAAAATTATGCAATAAGATGAACTCTAACAATATAAGAATTAAATCAATTAATGACGGAGTTTGGGGGTATTGGCAAGAAATCAACTTTTCTAAGACTTTAAATATATTTTTATTTAAATTATTCAAATAGATTTGGGAAATCATAAAAAGCATGTATCTTTGCAGTCCGAAATAATTCAGTCAGCATTAGGAACTGAGGGTTTAGAGCCAAGTTGAATGTTTTGGAAACGCACATCGCGGGATAGAGCAGCATCCTTCGACTACGCCCAGGACAGGGTGCTTACTCTGCCAGGGTGGCAAAATTGAAATACAGTACCCTTAAGGGTACATTGAAGATACATCGCGGGATAGAGCAGTAGGTAGCTCGTCGGGCTCATAACCCGAAGGTCACTGGTTCGAGTCCAGTTCCCGCTACTAGTAAAGACAGGGCTTCACAAAAATGTGGAGCCTTTTTTGATTCTCTTCCTAAAACATACCTAAAACAATTTAGGATCAAGCAAAAACTTGTTGGATCAAGAACAATTTCATGGTATTTGGATATTTATACAAATAGTTGAGTTAACCAAAATAGGAAGAATTTTTTACCACTCTTTTCCTAAAATCAAGATTAAAGGACTGCTAAATAACCTTTAACCTTTCCAGTTCCGTGCGATCGGACCGTTGCGTTATGGTATGCTCGCGTTTTCATTCTCCCAAACTTTTCCTCCCGCCTTTGTTAATTGCCATTTTCTCATTCAATTATTATCGCCTGTCTGCCACAGACCCAGTTTTCACTTCGCCAGAAGTAGGAGTTTTGCGTTGCGCAAAACATAACTTGCTATCTTCTCCGAAGATTAATATTTTCAATTCTTTTTTAATGATATATTACTCACGGGGCGTAGGTCTGATTTGTTCCTACTTTATAACAAAAAACCTTCCGAATGCGTAAATCCTATGTGCATATATACATATACCCATATATTTATATTTACATATATCCATATATCGTGACCTCAGCAATCCATTTATTATTTAGTGTAATTAATCGTTCCAAGTGCAACCTAGAGACTAGGGACCATTTCAGCAGATTAAAATGCTAGTGGGCAGGGAGAAGGAAGGTCAAGCAGCATTTTCGCTGTTTATTCTTTCCTGCGGCCACAATGAAGTCAGGTATGCGAAGCGGAAAGATTTAAGTAGAGGACAGACACAACATGTCCACAAGAGTAAAATTGACGGATAAGGTTTACGGGACTTACGCCTTCAAAATTCTAAAGACATACTAATCTGAGCAAGATAATTGCAGTACAAGTAAATTTCATACATAAGAATCCAGATGAAGTATTAGATGCTATCGTTAATTTTTCGAAATAGTTCGCCATTGATTTGGATTACAATAATAAAAACTAGTCACTGTCACCAATTCTTAACTTTTCTGAGGGCACAATTTATGAAAAAATAAGTGTATTAATACATCTATTGATATAGTTATACCATGTAGTAAACTACCTCGGGGCAAGCCCATGAGGCGTTGAAAAGATCCTTACTTTAGATTATATGCCTGCCTGAACGAAAATTGACAGGCAAGCGCTGGAACATTTAAATCACAATTATCGAGTAAATTCCCTATATAAGTATCTGAAATAACTTAATTTTTTGAAATCTATTATCTTTTAAGCCGATGAGCAAAATTAATAATTAATATGTATGAACATTAGAACAAAGTTTGCTATTTTTGATTTTTATTCAAACTATTGGTATGAAATGAGGAAGTTGTATTGGTCCATTACAATGATTGAAGTCCAATTATTTTTCAATTTGTTACACTTACATAATACTACAAACTAATCGAATATGCCTAAATTAGGATTGGGGCTGTATAAAAGTCTTTTAAACGGAAAGAATTTCGAATTTGCCAAGCAGGCTGGGGCAACCCATTTGGTGGTTCAGTTAGTTGATTATATGAAAGGAGGAGATAATCCTTCATTGGCGCAAAATTATCTAAATGGCTGGGGAGTTACCAACAATCAAAGCAAACTTTGGGAGTATGATCAATTGATTCGCTTAAAAAAGGAAATTGAGTCACATGGATTGGTTTGGGAGGCTATTGAGAATTTTGATCCATCACATTGGTTTGACATCTTGTTGGATGGACCTAAACGGCTTCAACAGATGGACAACTTAAAATATATGATAGCAAATATAGGGAAGGCGGGTATCCCCATTATGGGATATTATTTTAGTATTGCCGGTGTGTGGGGTTGGACCAACCGAAAATATGGCCGAGGGAATCCGATGACAGTAGGTTTTGATATGGACAGAGTAAATGTAAATGAGCCCATTAAGAACGGTATGGTTTGGAATATGACCTATGATTCAACCTTAACTGGTAGTTTGGGGCCTATTTCGCGTGATGAAATGTGGGATCGTTTTACCTGGTTTCTGAACGAAATAATTCCGGTAGCAGAAGAAAATGGAGTAAAAATGGTGGCACATCCAGATGACCCTCCAATACCTGAATTGAGAAATGCGGCCAGACTTTTTTATAGTATCGAAGAGTATGAAAAATTATTTTCGGTTAACAAGAGCCCCAACAATGGATTTGAATTTTGCATGGGCACTTTACAAGAAATGCCAGGAAGCAATGTCCTTGAAACTCTGGATAAGTATAGTTCCTTAAACAGAATAGGCTATATCCACTTTCGGAATGTTAAAGGCAAGGTGCCAAACTACCGTGAGGTTTTCGTAGATGAGGGTGATCTTGACATGGCTGAAGCACTCAGAATATTGAAGAAAAACAATTTTGAAGGTGTGTTGATTCCGGACCATAGTCCCACCATGAGCTGCGATGCACCTTGGCACGCAAGCATGGCATACGCCATGGGTTATATGAAAGCTTTGATAGATACGGTATGAGCAAGTGTAAAGTAAATGATAAATGGACCTATAATCGGATGAAAGTCATTTTCATGGAAAATGAATACTTAAGTATCGGTATTCTACCTGGCCGTGGCAGTGATATTTTTCAATTTGTTTACAAACCGGCGGGGATTGATCTAATGTTGAGATTGGATAAAGACATTCTCAACCCCAACGAAGTTTTTTCTCAAGATCGGAGCACCAACAATCAGTTTGAAGATTATTATTATGGCGGGTGGCAAGAGATCTTACCAAATAGTGCGTCCTTGGATTATCGTGGTGCCATTTTAGGGCAACATGGTGAAGTATCACTAATTCAGTGGGAATATGCGATTGTTAAAAACTCGGAGGATGAAGTTTCCGTTAAGCTATGGACAAGGCCGTTACGTTTTCCTATAGTAATTGAGAAGACTTTAACTTTAAAAAAGGGCAGTAAGTCATTAGAGATTGATGAAGTACTGACTAATGAATCTGATACGCAATTACATTTAATGTGGGGCCATCATATTGCTTTCGGTCTTCCATTTTTGGAAGCAGGTGGAGCTATTGAAACATCGGCAACAAAGTTTATAGCAGAAAATAAAATGCCCGACAAGCGAATCTTTAAGCCTGGTACAACGCAAGATTGGCCAATGGTCACTACTGTTGACAATCAAAAAAAAGACGCTAGTATCATCCTTAAACCTAGTGAATCCAAGTTTTCCGAATTGGCCTATTTGAATGATTTTACAGCCAAGGCCTATTATAAAATTACAACGGACATCATGTCTTTTTCCATTGAATGGGATAAAAACATTTTCAAGTCGTTGTGGTATTGGCAGGAATGCTATGCTACCCAAAATGCTCCGTGGTGGGGTAAAACCTACGCATTTGCCTTAGAACCATGGACAAATAATTGGGAAGAAAATCCGTCAAAAGAAAGTATTGAAAAGGATTGGTTGAAACTTGATCCTAGACAGCGTATAGAGACTTCCTTATCTACCAATTGTAACCATTGACTATGAAAGCAGAACCTATATTTGATATAAAACCGATTCATGGAGAGGGACCCATTTGGTGCCCTATAGAAGAGAAATTTTATTGTGTGGATTTACTTAAGGGGTCATATTTTAAAGTAGACTATAAAACTGGTCATTCAAAAGAATTCAATGTTGGGCAAGAACTGGGGGTAATGGCCCTTTGTGAAAACGGTAAAATCGTAACGGGAGTACGAGATGGTTTTGGGATTTATGATGAACGCACGAATGAATTAAAATTAATTAAAGATTCCCCTGAAATGGATGTCAAAGAAAGACGAATGAATGATGGTGCGGTTGACCCCAAAGGGCGATTTTTTGCAGGGACCATGGAATATAATGGCGCTAATCCTACAGGTAACTTATATTGTTTACACCTAGATCATAGCGTAGCACTTCTAGAACAAAATATTTATATAACCAATGGTATGGGGTGGAGTCCGGATTATCGCACTTATTATATGATCGATACTATGCGCAACGTCATGTATGCATACGATTATAATGCCGAAACAGCCCGCATTTCGAATAGAAGGGAACACATACAATGGAGAAAGGATGAATTTCCAGATGGTATGACCATTGATGCTGATGGGGGTTTTTGGGTTGCCATGTGGGAAGGAAATAAAGTAAGTCATTTTGACGCAGAGGGTGATTGGGTTGAAGATATTTATGTTCCTGTCCACCATGTCACAAGTTGTTGTTTTGGAGGGAAAAATAAAAATATTCTATTTATTACCACCTCCCGTTTAAACTTAACAGAAAAAGAACAAAAAGAGAATCCGCTTGCGGGCAGATGTTTCGGACTTGAAACCAATACTAAAGGTCAAATAGAACCTAGATTTAAAGGATGATATAAATGAGAAGAAATGTGATAGTTACCGGGGCGGCAAAAGGAATCGGTAAAGCCTGTACCGAATATTTTTTGAACAACGGCGATGCCGTAATTGCTTTGGATATTGACAGAGATGCCCTAAAAATGCTTGAAGACACTGATGGAAGGTTGTTGACCATGGTTTGTGATGTTTCCAATTCTGGACAAGTTCAACAGGCCATTCAAAAAGGAGTGGATGTTTTTGGTGAAATAGATATTTTAGTGAACAACGCAGGTATTCAGAGATACTCTACAATAACGGAAACCACCGAGGATGAATGGGATTTAGTCATGAACGCAAATTTAAAAAGTGCATTTCTTTGCTCCAAATATGCCATTCTCTCCATGCAAAAAAAAGGGTCAGGCGTAGTAGTAAACGTCTCCAGTGTACAAGCCTTTATCAGCCAAGAGCGTGTAGCGCCATATACCACATCAAAAACAGCAATGTTGGGATTAACCAGAAGCATTGCCGTGGATTATGCACCGCACATTAGATCGGTTGCCGTTTGCCCTGGCACTGTTGACACTCCAATGTTACGAGATGCGATTGCTACTATGGATAATCCAGAAAAGATTTATCAGGAATGTGTCGATATGCATTTGAGCGCACGTATTTGCCCCCCAGAAGAAGTAGCGGCACTAATCGGATTTTTAAGCAGCGCAATGGCAGGGTCAATTACTGGCCAAGCGTTTCGAGTAGATGGGGGACTAGGGATTCTCTGTAAAGGAAATTAAACCTTCACAGGTAAAACCCTTGGTAAATAGAATTAAACCCACATCTGGCAAAGGTATCTTTATCTTAACATTATAAAGCTGCTATATAAACTATTAATGCTACACCAACTTCAACGTATTTAAGTCATTTTAGAAGGCATGAGGATTGAAAGTATATTTTGCTTTTTGGGTACTAAGTTCTAGGTTATCCGTACGAAAAGGAAAAGCCGGAAGGCTTTCCTCATTAATTAAATCAAGTGGCCCAGGATTGTCTGACCAAGCATAACGTACATATTTTGGCACGGAAACACTTTCGGAATATACCTCAATCACATTTGAATCTATAATTTTGGCCTTGGCCCATTTAAAATTCCCATCTGACCCTGCAATTGAGAATCCCCTCAAGTATCCGTACTTATCAAGACTTCTTAATTTACTGTTGTAGGTGTTGAATTTGATTTCAATCTTATTTCCAACTATTGATTGTGAGCTGTAGATTGGTCCTTGTTTTAATTTTTCCCCGTACGAATAATGCATGGCCAATAAGCCTAATCGCCTACCCAATTCTGCTTTGTTATAAGGATGTATATTATTTGCCTCCCCGATATCTATGGCAGTTGCAATATCAACATTTTTTAATACCGTAGCATTCATTTGTGAATTGCGGATTTCAGCCCACTTGCTATCTCCGGGCAATAAGTCTTCTTGTTTATAATTTGCCAACTGTACTATTAGAAAGGGCATTTCGGGATCATTCCATTTTAATCGCCAATCATTAATCATGCCTTTGAGCAAAGCTTCGTATTCCCCTCCGCGATTTTCGTTTGATTCCCCTTGATACCAGATTATACCAGTTATCGGAAAATTGTGTAAAGGGGCTATCCCGGTATTATATAATAAGAGGGGATGGGAGAATATACTGCCGTTTGGAACCTTGGGTTTGGGAAATTTTTCAGTGTCGATAGAAAGACCCTTTCTGTATTTCCATTTACCCGTTAATATTTGATTCCCCCAGAAAGCATTGGTATATATACCCCCTTTACCTCCAATATCAAAAACCCTAATAGTTAAGGTATTTCCCTTCTCCCGTAATATTTCTTTGGGAACAGAGTAGTTTCGAAAATTACTTTTTCCAAAAGTCTCACCGATCTTTTTCCCATTTACCCAAGTAATATCATAATCGTCTATTTGATTTAGGGCAAGATGAAAATCATTTTCCAATTGGGATGATTCCAGGTCAAACGTTTTACGAAACCAGAAACTACCGTCATGTTCCTCATAACCAAAATCCTCCCAAAATGACGGTAGGTTAATTTCCTCCCAATCTGAATAATCATAACTATCGGCATACCACTTTTCATCGAGTCCAGGCCCCTGTAAATAATACTTCGTGTCCCATTTTTTTCTATATTTTACAAATTCTTTGTTCAGTGTTGCGAAGTCTTTGTTGGTTTGGATGATATCACCTGTAACTTCATCAAATTGTGGGAATTTTTTTAAGGCATCCATGCTCATCCATGTTTCTATGGTGGTTGCGCCTAAGTTACTGCTAATTAAGCCAATTGGCACATCCTGTTTTTCAGCTAATTCCCTTCCGAAAAAATAACCTGTCGCACTAAAGTTGCTAATGGTCTCGGCATTGGTTTCATGCCATACTGCCGTGGGCACGTCTTTTTGCGGTAAATAATCTGCTCCCACCCCTATAGAACATAAGCGCAAGTTTTCATAAGCGATTCTCGAAGTATCAGGTTCTTGATAATTCAACATATTTAAGGTATACTGCATATTGGATTGCCCAGCACAAAGCCAAAGGTCACCTATTAGAATATTATCCAATATTAGTTCCTCTTGTCCTTTAAAAGATAATTCGTAGGGTCCACCTGCCTGAAGAGGAGTGAGTATCACCTCCCATAACCCTTGTTTATCCGCCTTAACCTTATGTGACTGATTTTTAATTTTAATTTCAATGATTTCATTGGGTTGTGACTTACCTGAAATTGGAATGGATTTCATTCTTGGCAAAACCATATTGGAAGTAAATATTTTGGGTATTTCTATTTGACTTCTAACAGTATTGGGTAGTAAGGTACCCAACATAACAATAAGCACAACTAATTTTTTCATGTTCCTTTTTTAGGTTATTTTTTCCAACTCATTTCAATTTCCTCCAAAGTCTTTCCTTTAGTTTCAGGAATCATCTTATATGTAAAGATTAAAAGAATAATAGCATTGATCATAAATAGCCAAAAGGTAAAGGCGCCACCTATTTTATCCAATAAAACGGGGGTAAATTGTGAGATGAACCAGACCCCTATCCACAATACCATTATAGAAAGAGACATTGCTATTCCTCTTGTTTTGGTCGGAAAAATTTCTGAAATCAAGACCCAAGGGATAGGACCCAATGAAGTGCCAAAACAACCAACAAACCCTAAAATTAAAATTAAAACCCAAGGGCCGGTTGTTAGTCCTAAATAAAAAAGAGTGCCTATTCCCAATAGACACAGAATCATCCCCGAAACACCCCATAGGAGGAGTGTTCTTCTACCAAGTTTGTCTATATACATAATCGCCACAAAGGTAAAAATAGTATTGATTACCCCGATGATCACGGTCTGCATTAATGCGGAATCAACACCAAAGCCTGCATCCTTTAATATTTCAGGGGCATAATACATAATAGCATTTATGCCGGTAATTTGTGAAAACAATGCCAAAATAACACCAACTATCATTGCTACCCGTAGCCCTGGCGCAAATAATTCCTTAAGCGTTCCTTTTTCCTGGCCCAGGACCAATTTAATATCCTTGTGAACACTTTGCGCTATTTCCTTTGTATTTATCCGTGTTAGAATGTCTAGTGCCTCCTCATCCCTGCCCTCTTTGGTAAGCCAACGAGGGCTTTCCGGCACAAAGAAGAGGGCTATTAGAAACAAAACTGCAGGTATAGTTTCTGAACCTAACATGAATCGCCAGCCCATATCAACATTCCATTGTTCACCGTATAAACCAGCAATAATATAGTTGAGGAAGAAAACGATATTGATGCCGACAACAATTGCCAATTGATATAAAGAAACCAACATGCCTCTTTTGTGTGCTGGCGCAATTTCAGAAATGTAAAGTGGAGAAAGCATAGATGCGGCACCGACACCTATACCACCTACTATTCTTGCAATAACCAGTTGCGAAAAGGTCTCCGCCAAGGCACAGCCAATAGCTGAAACTGCGAATAAGATAGCCGTAATAATCAATGCTTTTTTTCGACCAATCCTGTCCGCAATATACCCAGCAATCGCTACACCAAAAATACATCCCAAAATGGCACTGGAAACTGCCCAACCTTTCATGTCGGCATTTAAAGAGAACTTTGATTCTATAAATCCAATGGCACCGGAAATAACTGCTGTATCATACCCAAACAACAGGCCACCTAGAGCTCCTATCAAGGTAATTTTTAGTAAATATTCTGATTTTTTCATACCTATTTTTTTTGTCTATTTAGCGGAATCTAGTATCGCAGAAATTAGCCTTTACATTAGATTGAATGACCTTGGCCCTCTTTTTGCCCATATTAATTAATACATATTTTTGAGTAGCAGCCGGAATAACAAAAGTTTCGGCATAATGAATTGAAAGCTCTCGTTCACCCGTTATGACCCTTATTTTTGTGCCTTCTACCAGGTTCAGAATATGACATTGACCATTTGTTTCAATTTCAAGCCTTGAATTGAATTCAAAACGGTTTATTTCATAAAAATGCTTTGGATGAGTGCTCAGTTTTACTATCTGCCAATCCGCATCTTTAGCACTAATTGATTCTTTGGATATATATTGATCTGGCACAATAGCGCCTTGACATTCAAAATTTACATTTTGCATACCTCGTTCAATGTTCAATGGCCTTGGACTTCCATCAAGGTCCATACGCATCCAATCGTACATCTTAAATGTGTATATGTACGGTGTGCTGCTTATTTCAAGAACTAGATTATTTTTCCCTGAACAATGAATTGTTCCGTGGGGAATTAAGAAAAGGTCATGTTTTTTTGCCTTATAAACTTGTATATAGTCGTCAACCTGAATAGCTTCCTTGTTCTTGTGACTATTAACCAAAATGTCATGAAATTCTTGTTTTTGAACCCCTTCCTTAAAACCTAGATATACTTCAGCATCTGGTGCAGCTTCCAAGATATAATAGGTTTCGTCTTGGGTAAATTTTTCACCAAAATTTTCACGTATAAATCCAGGTGTAGGATGGCATTGAAGTGAAAGATTATCTCCGTCGAAAGTATCCAAATAATCAAATCGAATTGGAAAATCAGTACCAAAAGTTTCGGCTGCATCACCTAAAATGGCCTCATTGTCCAAATATTGTAACATATCGAAAGAAACCTCAAGCCGAACTCCTTTATCCGATAAAACCAATCCATTTTCCGGGGCTATTAATTCGAAGGACCAAGCATAGTTGACTACGTCTCCGTTGAGTTGAGTAAATTTTTCTTTCATCCAATCACCACCCCAGACACCCGGTGAGAACCAAGGCCTTGCTCTAAATGCATTTTTGGACAATTCTTTTAATCCTTCACGTAAAGTATCTCCGGATGACCACGAAATTGTATCAAGGTATTGCCCGTCCACTATATAGTCTAAAATTGGAAGTACTTCCTGTTTATGTTTATTAAGTACTTGCCAATCAATAAAAAACATCCTTTTGTATTGGGATTTTGGCTCTAAAACTTCTTCAGCCCCAATATTGAATAGATTACCCGCTCGTGATCGATATTGTATTTCATTTTTGGGAATATCTATATAGATTACTTTACCTTCCCACTTGGATAAACTAGCTCCGCAACCGTATAAAATGTTTATGCTCCCAGTACTTTTTTCAATGCTATGCAACTTTTCCAAATCGAAAAAATCTGTAAGTTTCCCTGGATATATTTTTCCAAAGACGGCATCGTCACCGCCAAGATATGGAGCTATCATTTGATCTATATCCTCGGAGCTCTTATAAGCGGAAGAAACTGAAAACGGTGTATTATTTACCCCCAAAACTTTCAATTCATGGGTTAAGTTCGCAATAAAATCTCCCCAATAAACCCCCATATAACCATCAATAATCACCGAACTGTATTGTGAGATTTCTCTGGCAAGGTTTTTATACCCATGTGCTATACTACCCTTCGAAATTTGAAAATCAGGGAAAATATCGTAACTGTCTGTTTTTGATCCATCAGATATTAAAGGCATTAAATGTTGATCGGTAGTTCTTTTTTGTTCCACAAGCTCTCTATTTAGTAAATTTTGAACAGCTCCTAAAATAGCGGAGTTTTCTGTGTCTTTAGCAATTATAATTTTAGGGAGATCCCCTTTGAAGTTTTTTTCAAAGGAAGATTTGAATAGCCTAAAACTTTTGGCAATGTTGCCTCCTAAAATAAGATGGTCCGCTTTAAAGTCGGACAGGAGGGGAGCTAGGAATTCACCCAAATTGGAACCGAATTCTTCAAAAATTTGCTGGGCAATTTCGGACGTATCAGCTTTGTCTGCAATTTTTTTTACATTTTCAATACGCGTATTAAAATATTCCTCGTATTTATTTAAAAACCATTGCGCTCCCAGCCAATCTTCAGCTCTTTTTTCCTTAAAGGGCAGATTGTAGACTTCCCCATCATTTGGTATGTTATCTCCCGAGCAAACAATTTTTCCATTTATCATAAAACCTGATCCAATACCTGTGCCCAGCGTTATTGCTGCCATTTTTTCTCCTTTTAAGGAATTGGACCATGCTTCCCCAACCAAAAAACAACTGGCATCGTTCGTAAAAACGACATCGCTTGGTTTGCCTATAAAATTTTGTAAGTTGTTGAATAGATATGTTTTTAGGTCTACTCCAAAAATATTATCGTACTTATTGCACTTATAAATTTTTGAAATACCATTTTTATAATCAAAAGGACCGGGTACAGAAACACCGATACCTAAAACTGGATTTCCAAATTTATTTAGGCAAGTAGTAATACAACTTATCATTGCGTCTAAAATAGCCTGTGTGCCTATTTGACTGTCAAGTACATCCCTAACTTTAGTGTCAAGTAGAATTTTTTTATCCGCAACATTTATAATGGCTGCAGTTAGATGACTTCCGCCAACATCAATTCCCAATGCGTAGGTTTTGCTCATACTGGTATTAATAGTTTTTAAGATTATATTTATTTAAGCCATAGTTCTGATAGACTATAGCCTGAATTTAAGAGCTGAATGGTTTAATAAAGGTTATCGTTTAATCATTTATGGTTTGTATTTCACCCCATTGTATGGAAGCTTGATTATGAATCCACATTATATTGGTAGATTGACTTAAATAACCTTCACCTTTATAAAGTTCTATTTTTCTTTTACTTCCATTGGCATTAGTAAGAATTCCGTGATAAACTCCATTTTTGGGAAGGTGTTTTCGCATCTTATTGCTTGAATGATGATAAGTAATTAAGCTATCATTATTTTGAGAGGCAATGACCATATATCCATTTTTCGTCGAAAGTCTAGTCAAGGCCCTACCGTCCCCATTTACAAAGAATCCGTTTTTTGTTGAACTGGATACTGAAAAACCTCCTTGACCGTTCCCTGTTAACAAGAGACCTTTAGATGCATCATAACGTCCCTGCCCTACTTCGTTATGATAGAAGTTACCTGTTAAAAGCACGTCCAAATTACCATCTTGATTAAAATCCGAAATGGTAGTTCCCATAACTGGGGAAAGTTGAGATTGCCATGGTAGCCTGTGAATCTTGAATCCACCGTCTCCTAAGTTCTCGATATAGCAACTACTTAAGAGAACAGCTGATAGCTTTTCAAGGGATGCTTTAGACTCCTTTGTTATAAAATCTGAAATCTGCGCCTGGGCATAATCCGCATAGAATTGGAACTTAGTTTTTACATCTACCATTTGATCCGCCAAAAGATCTCGGGAAGCGAATGGATAGCTCCTTTTTTTACCGTTATCATCTTCATAATAGCGTGTTATAATAGGGTCTATTCTACCATCTTTATCAAAATCACCTCGATACAGTTCTAAGGGATATTCTTTTGAGGCTTTGAAAACGGAATTTTCACCTAAATTACCTGCGATATAATCTATATCGCCATCATTGTCAAAATCACCACCATTAATACTATTCCACCATCCACTAGAATTTTCTATCTCAATTTTTTCTGATAGTTCACCGTTATTGTTTTTGAAAATGGTGATAGGCATCCATTCACCAACCACCATCAAATCTACCCAACCATCGTTATCAATGTCTGTCCAAAGCGATGCTGTTACCATTCCTAAATACTCACTAGGAAGAACTTTTTGGGTGACTTTCTCAAATATGCCATTTTTGTTTTTCAGCAATACACTTTTTGGTGATTGACCATAATCACCTGGAACAACCCTACCACCTACAAATAGGTCTAGTTGACCATCACGGTCAAAATCTGCCGCCGATATACAGCTACTACTATTGTCCATAACGGGAAGTGCACTCTTGTTTTTCGTAAAAGTGCCGCTACCGTCATTTAAGTATAATCGGTCCTGATAATTGGATTTTTTATTTCCAAATTCGTTGCTACCACTCACTACGTAAAGATCTTCATCCCCATCATTATCTACATCCAGGAATAGTGCACCTAAATCCTCTAGATCAATGTCATTTATCCAAGGTTTTTTTTGGAACGAGCCGTTAGGCGATTGGGTAAATAATTGTCCCGAAAAGTTATAAGAACCACCTATATATAAATCGTCCATTCCATCTCCGTTAATATCTGCTACCGCGATTGAAGGGCCGTCATTGGAGAATTTATGGGGCAATAATGGTTCAATTCGATAGTCCGAAAAATCTAGCTCCTCATGCCTTGCTTTAATTTCGTAGCTTTTGGTAAACAAATAGGGATCCAATAAAGGCGTTACTTTTTCTTTGTAAATGGCATCTGAATAGAATAAGGTAACTTTTTGGTTTAATTTAATTGTATCCAAAATTTGTGATTTTCCATCTGGCCAAATTACCTTAAGGCTATCAATTTTGGTGTTGTAACCAAAACCGAAATTCAGGTTGGGGGCAATCGAAGACTGAAAGCCTCTAGTTGTGTAGTTTTCTGCGAACTGTGTGCCGCCGCCTGAGTAAGTCCATACTTTTGCTCCAATGCCCTTGGGATTGTCAACGTCACCTTGAAATAAGACAGTCAAATAGTTAAATTCTGGAGAAACGGTGTCAATAGTGTTTTTTAATATTGTTGCCGTTTCGTTTAAGTTGTTGGTAACCAAATCGAGGTCTCCGTCATTATCTAAATCTGCATATATTGCACCGTTTGAGAATCCCGGTGAGTGAGGAACCCAAGTGTCGGATACGTTTTTAAATTTAAGGTCGCCTTTGTTCCTGAAAAAATAATTCTGTAAAGCAACCTCCGGTAATTTGACAATACTCGCCAAATAGAGACTATCGGCCTGTTCTTGTGTACGGAATATTGATTGCCTTCTTCGATAGTTAATGAAGTCAAGATCCGTCATATCCTTTAAATAGCCATTTGTCACATATAGATCTTTTTGTCCATCTAGGTCATAATCGGCCAATAAAGCTGCCCAGCTCCAATCTGTACTGCTTATTCCCGAATATTGACCTACTTCCCCAAAATGGGTAATTCCGTTCATGATGCCTTGGTTTAATTGAAGCGTATTCCTCATATATTGAGGTTGATATCCCATCTTGAGGTTATATTTATAAAAATCGTAATTGGGCTTATTGAGCATTTTCTTTTGGCGTTCATTGGTGGTAGGAAGCATATCCATTACTATGATATCCGTTAAGCCGTCGTTATTTATATCCGCCAAATCATTCCCCATTCCATTATGGCTTTGATGTCCGATAAATTCTGCAATTCGATTTTTGAACGTACCATCTCCTTGGTTCCAATAGAGGACGTCGTTGGAAACAAAATCGTTGGAGACATAAATGTCAGTAAAGCCATCTTTGTCAAAGTCACTTATTCCTACTCCTAAGCCGTAACCTTCAATCGTTATTCCTGCCGTTTGGGAGACATCGGTAAAAGTGGGGTGTCCATTTGCGCCCACTCCGTTATTTCGGTACAGTTTATCAGTGTTTTTGGATTCGCCGTTTATTTTTTTTTGCTTAGGCTGATTTAGGCCCTCCATCTTATGCATGTGATTCAACAAGTACATGTCTAGGTCCCCATCTAGGTCATAATCAAAAAATGTCGCCTGTGTAGAATAAGATTCATCTGCCAAACCATATTCTACAGCCATTTCTTTAAACTTGCTATTTTTTTGGTTGATGTATAACAAATTTTTTCGATTCTTGGCGTTTGGGGAACCGGCTTGGCACACATAAATATCTAACCATCCATCGGCATTGATATCGACCATGCTTACTCCGGAGGACCATCCTATTGATGCTAACCCCGCATCTTTAGTGCTTTTTTTAAATTTAAAATTACCCTCGTTAATATACATTTCATTGCTTACCTGATTGCCCGTAAAAAATAAATCTAGCAGACCGTCATTGTTCAAATCGCCAGCAGCAACCCCGCCTCCATTGAAGTAATAGATATAGTTGAGTACATTGAGTTCATCATCTAGAGGTAGATTATTTGAAAAATCTACGCCAGTTTCGTCACTGGAAAGCTGAATAAACAGTTTATTGGTATCCTTATGTATATCCGTACAGGCTAGGCATACAAAGGTCAAACAATAAGCGTAGAGGTATTTCTCGATTTGCCGGTTAACCTTCATAGGGTTCTGCTTACTTTGTTATTTTTATAAGAGTAACCTTTTTTCACTCTTAATTGCCTGAGCGTTTAATTACTCTAGGATTATCACTTCTTGCCCCAGTTTTTGTTTGGTTCTGAACCAAGAACAATTTGCAATTCCCCTCCGTTTGCATAAGTTTTATGTGGAAACCAATATGTTTCCAAAGACTGGTCATTTAAACTGGCCTTTTGGATGTAAACATTTTCTGCCGAATTATTCACAGTGATTATCTTGAATTCATTTCCTGGATAATATTTTTTGTTCAGAGAGATGGTAATTTCATCAAATACAGGACTGGTTAACTCATATCTTGGTTCTAAGGCGTTGGTCCCGTCAAGACTAAAAATTCCCATAGACATTAATGCGCTTACTCCCCCCATCTGGCCTTGGTCTTCATCGTGTCCACCATAACCACTATCAATTGTAGTACCACCATAAGCTTGTTCGGTGACCTTTCTTACCCAATACTGACTTAACCATGGTTTGCCTGCATGGTTAAAAACATGTGCATTGCTACATCCGGGCTGGTTAGCATAGCTTACATAGCCGCTGCCATAACCAAATACGAAATCTTCTGGTTCTGCCTGTTCAAATGCATAATTTAATTTTTCACTTAGTATTTCATTGCCACCCATCAATTTTGAAAGTTCATCTATTCCATGAGAAACCGACCACGTACCTTGCCATGCATTTGCCTCTATCCAACCAGAATTACTTAGCGGATCTTCATGTGTCCATTGCCCATTAATATCTTTTGTAAAAATTAAATTTTGCGATGGATTGAATAATTTTTTCCATCCCTCAGAACGTTTAAGAAAAATAGAATAATCCTTTTGCTTTCCCATCTTTTTTGCCATTTGAGCCAATGACCAATCTTGAAATGCCCATTCAATGGTCTTCCCTGCGTTGTCAGGACACCAACCATTATCTATATAAAACTGTAATTCTTCAGGGGTATCGCCCATCATTCCTCCAGGCATGTGGTTTTGTTTCATTTCCTGAAAGGCTTGCTTAGGGTCCACCTTGGTCATTAAATCTTTCATGTAAGTGCTTACGATCATGTTGGTCGCCGGGCAACCTGTCATGATATAGGAATATCCTCCGGCAATAGCTCCACGAGGAAGAAGGCCTCCATTTTTAGAGTATTGTACCAAAGAAGCTGAAAAATCGTCTAAAATTTCAGGCCAGGCCAGGCCCCAAAGAATATTTAAATTCCATTGAGTAAGCCATAAAGCATCAAAATTGTACATGTTGAATTTTGACTTGCCATTGTCATCCACAGGAAGTTTTCTAACTTTTAATTTTGCCTTGGTGAAATTGGCATAACGTTCCCCTTCCGTATAATCGGGGTAGTCACCGCTTACATCATTTAAAATTCGTCTTCCCAACAGTGCATGCCAAAGGTCTGTATAGAATTTTGTTGTTTGCTTAGAGGTTCCACCCTTAACCTTAATTTTACCTAATTTTTCGTTCCAAACCGCCAAAGATTTTTCCTTGTATTGCTCAAAATTCCAGTGTGGCGCTTCTGCATTCATGTTTTGACGTGCATTTTCAATAGAGGTATATGAAATACTTATTTTCATCTGTATTTCATCGCCAGCCTTCACGTTATAATGAGCCGATACTCCTGTAGTGGGGGCATTCCAATAACTTTGTGTGACAGTGGGAAAAACTATGGAATCCCTACGTGTCATTTCCGATGTTCCCTTTATGCCATTAATGTCTTTAAGGATTTCTTTTTCATTCCATCCGTTAAAAGACTCGAAGGGTTTATCAAATGTAGCAACAAAAAAAATCTTTACATTTTCTGGCCCTCCCCAAAACCTTCCAGAAGAATCGAAAGAACCTTCAAATTCTGAGTCACTTACTTTTCTGGCATCGGCATTAATCATTGTTGAATTACCCAAATAGCCTCCTAAATTTGCTAAGATATCAGCTTCCCCATCTTCAGTATATTTGAAACGATAAATATTTGTTCTAACGGTACTAGTATAGTCTACCCAAATTTTGTGATCTTTTAAATATAAACGATGATAACCAGGCACTGCAATTTCATCATCATGGCTAAAATTGGATTTCCAGGCATCGGCTCCTTTTGTAGGGTCGATAACACCAGTTGTTGGCATTACCTGAACCCCTGAGAGACACCAGCCATGAATTTGTTCAAAACCTAATATTTCCATGGAATTATAATTATAGCCCCCTCCATATTGATTTTTGTTACGGGTGATCGGGGCTGGTGCTACCATTCCCATAGGCCGGGCGGCCGGTGTAAAGAAAAAGTATCTGCCCTTAGCTGATTCTATAAAAGGATCTACCCATGAGAGAACGTTATCATGATTTCGTGCTTCGAATACCTCAATTTCAGATAGCCCCATACCCAAGCCTTCCCCATCGGTAGTGTCGAATCGCACCCAGTCAATTTCTTTGGGCGGAAAAGATATGGATTTAGGCGACCCGTCATTGGGAATTTCAGTTACTGAAATTTTACTACCATCACTAAAAATTAGATTCCCGCTTGCAAGATGGGTGTCATAGGAAGGTCGGTCATATAAAACTACTTTTTCAATAGCTCTTTTTTTCGACCATTCTAATTTAATCCAGGGCAATTCAAAAAAACCCCAGGCCCTATGAATACCATCACTAGCCCATTCTCCGGAATCTTTAATATGAATTACACCATCAATTACATTCTCAACTGGCATTTCCTTTTTTTGGGTGGATGCTGAGACCGAGGCTTGTGGAGCAATGTTTTGCGAATTACTTAAATACGGTGCAATCATTACAATAAACAGAAAGGTCTTGAAGAATACTTTCTTGGTCCTCTCAGTACAAGTTAATAGCGCCATTCCGTGTTTCGTCTGGTATGTCATTTTAATATCCAGGATTTTGTGAAAGTTTGTTATTGATATCCCGTTCCCTTTGAGGAATAGGCAATAAGTTGTGACGCTCAGCTACCGATACATTTGGTTTTGCTGCTGTAACTTTTTCGGCTAACTTACCATGCCTTACCAAATCAAACCAGCGATGGCCTTCCCAACATAGTTCCAGTCGTCTTTCGTTTAAAATGGCCTCCTTGAACGCTTGGTAACCCATAGCGGTCAAATCTGGCAGCACCCCGGTTCTTTCTACACCATCGGCAAAACGAGCCCTTCTTCTCACTTGATTAATAGCATCTAATGAGATAGCTGAAGTACCCTGCTCTATTTCATTCAATACTTCAGCGTACATTAACAGTACATCGGCATATCTTATAAGTTGTAAATCGTTTTCAGTATCATTTACCAAAGGCTCTGCTTCACGATCCCAATATTTAATTATCTGAGGCCCACCGAAGTCAACCACTTCACCCCGTATATTGTCTTCGGTAATAAATATGGTTTCTTTGCGTCTATCCTGATCCTCGAACGCATTATATAAATCTAGGGTAGGAGACTCAAATCCACCACCATTTGGGCGTCCACCATAAACACCTCCAGGTAAGGATCTATAGACCAAATGGCCGCCTTCCCATAGTGTAGTAAATAAATCATCACCACTCAAAAAACTCATCGCGAATATCACTTCCTTGCCAAGGTTATTGGCTACTTTAAATACATCCTTATAATCCTCCCATAAACTAAAAGGGCCTTCATTTATAATGTCTTCAAGTTTTGTTCTAGCTAAATTATAATCCAAACCTTGCTGTAGAGCGGCCTTGGCAATATAAGCCTTGGCCGACCAACTAGTTGGCCTTCCAAAATTCTCCCCAGTTTGAACAGAGGGAAGACTAGTTTCTGCAATAGCCCAATCTGAAAATATTTGGGCATACACTTCATTGACGGATGATCTTTCAAGATAGGAATCTGCAGTAAAAGTTTTGGTAGCTTGTAAATATAGAGGTACCTCTCCAAAGAAACGAACTAATTCAAAGTAAAGTAAACCGCGCATAAAATATGCTTCACCGAGTAGATCATCCTTTAAATCTTCATTCATATTTATATTAGGAATATTAGCAATAGCCAAATTTGCTGCATTAATGCCTAAATAGACATTGGCCCATATTTGAGAAACAATAGGGTTTTCAGGGGTTTGAGCCAATACAGCCAAGTCATCAAAACCATTACCAACATAATTTTCCACACCTTCATCAGACATTAGAGCATTAGAAATCCAATAATTGGTGTGATAGATACCCGTGGCATTTGGAATACCGGGATCAAAGGTGGATCCCAAGTGACCATAAATTCCGTTGATGGCTAATTTAGCATCAACTTCAGTTTGATAAAAAGTCTCCTCGGTAAAAAAGGTTTTCACTTCTTCGTCCAATACTGTTTCACAATTCAGCAATAGCGGAATAATGGCCACCAAGACTATTATTTTAAGATTTTTAAATATTTTCATGACTAGCTAATTTTTTGATTAAAAGTTTACGTTAAGACCTAACAGTATTGTTTTAGAAGTAGGATAACCACCAAAATCAGCACCGGCACTCAATGCACTATCTGGCCCACCCCAGCTAACTTCCGGATCAACACCGCTATAGTTGGTCCAGATATGTAGGTTTTTACCGGTTACATAAAGCCTTATTTTGTTGATATCCATGGTAGAAAGAAAATCACTGGCAAAAGAATATCCAAGAGTCACTGACTTTAACCTTAAAAAGGAGCCATCTTCAACATAATTGGATGCGAATGGAGCGTTGCGAATTCCATTAGATGATCTAGTATATGTATTGCTAGGGTTTTCTGGTGTCCATCTATTCGAGAAGGATGTAAGCAATACATTATTTCGACCGTTAAAGTTCTCCAAGTAAGCCCTAGTGAAATTCACAATTTCATTACCATATACGCCGTTTAAGAAAATATTTAAATCAAAACCGTTCCAATTAAAGCTGTTGTTAAGTCCAAAAGTTAATTCAGGTATTGGGTTGCCTAAGAAAGCTCTATCATTATCTGCATTTATAACTCCGTCACCATTCAAATCCTTGTATTTGCGTTCACCAGGTGTAAAGGTATCCGTGATAAATTGTGGAGTATTTTCGGGGGTATCTGAAAGTTGAATGATGCCATCGGAAACATAACCATAGAAGGCTCCAATTTCACCACCTTCAACCAATAACTGCCAATTCTGTATGCCATTTATAGTAGCACCTGTTGGTATTTCATTTACGCCGGCAAGATTTAAAATTTCATTTTTGTTATAGCCTACAGTAAGATTGGAGTCCCATTTAAATTTCCCTTGAATATTACTTGAGTTAATGGCTAGTTCCGCTCCTTGATTTTGAACACTACCAACATTAACTAAGGAAGAAAAATACCCTGTTTCATAAGGTACGGGCAGCTCAAGTAATAAGTCCTCAGTGTTTTTGCGATATACATCGGCAGTTAAACTTAATCTGTCATTAAAAAAGCCTAAATCCAATCCAATATTATATTGCTCTGTTTGTTCCCATCTTAAATCTGCATTAGCCGGTGTTCTTGGAAGTTGCCCAACTACAGGGGTGCGATTAAAAGTATGATATGTGGGTATGTAACTATCTTTTGAACGATAACTACCAATTTCTTGGTTCCCTACAATTCCATAGCCCAAACGCAGTTTCATATATACCTTGCTATTTTGCATAAAATTTTCTTCGGATATATTCCATGCGAAAGCACCCGAAGGAAAATAACCGAATTTTTGACCATCACCGAATTTGGATGAACCATCTGCCCTAAAGGATGCCGTTAAAATATAGCGGCCATCATAAATGTAATTAGCCCTACCGAAATATGAGTGCAGAAAGTTATCTACAACCAATGAATTTACTCCCGGAGTAGTTGCACCTGCAAAAGTGTTTGCACCAAAATTTTCAGTCGGTAAACCAAGAGCATTGGCATAAGTGCCCCTTATTTCAAAATCTTGCCAAGATATTCCAGCCAAAACATTTAATTGATGAACATAGTTAAAAGTATTTACATAGTTCATTGTTGTTTCGGAAAGTAAGTTGGATGACACCAGTTTTGCCTGGTTTGCAATTGCTGCATTTTCATTACCAAAATCAAGTGCGGCAGTTGCAAAACTTGTCTCCTCATTAATTGTAACATCTGCACCAAGTGAGGTTTTTAGAGTTAAGTTTTTGGCAAAATTCCATTTTAGTGCCAAATTTTCCAATATTCTGGTTGAACGCCCTCTGCTCTCATTCAATTTAATGTAAGCTACTGGACTTGCAAAGTCAGGAAGATACTCTTGAACATTACTTACATCGTTAACAAAAGTACCATCATTTTGCATGATAAAATCGCCTTTGGTATAGTTGCCCTGAGCATCGAATACTGGAACTAAAGGACTCATTCCGTAGGCTCCTATAGTTGAACTATTTATATTTGTGCCCCCCGGGGTATCGGTTTGAGCAGTGTTATAATCGCTTCTACTTAAGCTAGTCGTATTCTCTATTGATAATTTTTCGGTCGCTTTAACATCAAGATTAATTCGCAGGTTATAACGATTAAAATCGGAATCAATGATCGTGCCCTCTTGATCTAGATAAGATCCTGAAATAGCATAACGCACCTCATTACCACCGCCTTTTATGGACAGATCATGGCTTGTAGTAATGGCCGTTCTAAATATCTCGTCTTGCCAATCGGTGCCCTTACCCCAATCCGTTGGGCTTGTGTAAAACCGTGGTCTGCCAGAACCGTTATAAATTGATTCATTATAATAATGAGCAAATTGCGAGGCATCTAAAAGTTCAAGTTCTTTTGTAACCTTACTAACACCCATATAGGTTTCATAATTGATTTGCGTTTCTCCGCTCGAGCCTCTTTTAGTAGTAATTATTATAACGCCATTTGCACCACGAGACCCATAAATGGCAGTAGCTGATGCATCTTTAAGGACATCAATGGATTCGATGTCATTTGGACTTATTGTTGCTAATGCATTTAAGGAAGGGCCATCGGACACTCCTGCCGAACTACCACTATTACTTACGGGAAAGCCATCTATTACGTACAAGGGTTCATTGCTGGCATTTATTGAGCTACTACCACGAATACGAACTGATGTTGCACCTCCAGGTTGTCCGGAGGTCTGAGTCAAGAGTAACCCAGATACCCGACCCTGTACAAAATCGTCGGCCGTGGTAGCTTTAACAGCTTCCAAATCTTCGGATTTAATTGAAGTAATTGATCCAGTAAGGTCTTTACGTCTTGAACTTCCATAACCTATGATAACAACTTCATCTAGATTTGACACATCTTCATCCAGGCCTATATCTATTATTTTTTGAGAACCTACAACTACCTCAGTGGTCGTATATCCTTGATAACTGTATACCAATATATCACTTTGGCTGGAAACATTGAAAGTGTACTTCCCATCAAAGTCCGTAGTAGTGCCGACCAATCCATTTTTGAGTATGACATTAGCACCGGGCAATGGTTGGTTGTCCACTGAAGAGGTCACAGTTCCTGAAATCGTTATTTCTTGCGCATAAGACAAAGAACACCCAAGCAAAATAAACACAAGTGTTACACTTAATATTTTAATATTCATCGTATTGTTTTTTGATTAGTTAGAGCAGTTGGCAATTAATTCGAAATCTTCACCAGTATCTGGATTAGTTACTATGACATCTCCTGTTTCATTGGTAAATTTGTACGTAATTGAAGTAATATCGGCATCCAAATCGAAGTCGAAAAATTGTTTGGCCCAAATCGAAATCTCCCATTTATCGTTGCCAATATTTTTAAGCATGGACGCTGCGCTTGCCTGACATACTTCTTTTGTTTCTCCGTCGGCTGTAGCTGTTGCACATAAATACACCTTCTCGGCTCCAAAAAGATCAGTTGGTTGCCCTAGAGCACCTTTTGAAGCATCAAAGGAAATATTAATAACATCGTTTAGGCTATACTCGGCAGGTTTTACGACAACAGGAAATGGTAATGGACCGCACAAATCAATAAGGCTATTGTTGCCACCAGTTACCTCCATACAGGGTGTAAATTTTGTATGATAGGCCTTTGCATTATTAAAATCGAGTCCAATTCCATAACCTTTATTGGCTATAATATAACCTAATTGTGTCTTAAGGTTTTCAGAACCTACTTTGGTAGTTAAATGCACTATACCATTAACCTCAACGTTTTCCTCAACTGCTATGGGCTCTTCCGAAATGAATACCACCCATTTAACAAGACCGTAGTTTTCACCAATTCCAACTTTATCCTCAATCTCTTTGGACCAAGTGTTGAATGTATTTGTGGCCAGATCGTTTGCGGTGGCCAATCTAAGGGTTCCATTACCAACAGGAGAAGTATAAGTAGCTGTAGAGTTGGCTTTTGCTTCCCAGGATATTGGAGCTAAAAATCCAAAAACAAGATTATAAGCATTGCTTTCCCCAGGCAATATTTTTACATTAACGGAAATATCCATTTGTTCTCCTATAACGGCAGATTCGGGTTGTATAACTCCTGTTATGGTCATACACATGGAGAGAATCAAAAAAAACAGCGGCAGCAGGATTACTTTGATTCGTTTTTTCGAGATTTTATTAAACTTATTTTTCATCGTTAAGTTATTTACTTGCTTAATTTATACTGGTACATATTATTGTCACAACCCATGACTATACTTAGATCTAATACATTGGTACCACTGGTCAGCACAGGATTAATTATAGAAGCACTTGTTCCGTCCGAGAATATAATGGCCGTTGGGTAAGTGAGGTCGTCAAAGGACCAAGAGCCGGCTGCACTTGAAGTAACAAAAGGAAATTTACCAGTTAAACTAAAGGAGGATGGCCTATTGCCATCGTAGTTCAGATCCAGTGCAAAAGACTGAAAATCCAAGGCATCTGTAATATCCAAACCATTTTGTAATACCTGGTCAATTTTCCAGGTTCCGTTAAGATCAACGGTAAGTTCAGTGAATCCATCAGGATTAACTTTTAGGTTGTCATCGCATGCCATAATAGGCAAAAGCAATACCAACAAGCATAAAGTAATAAACGGTCTTTTCATATTTTAAGGCATTTTTAATTGGTTAAAGAATGTACATATGTTCATACATATTAAATGTGACAAAAAAGCGATTTACTATAGTTTGGCAATTTATCTTCTTAATTCTACCGAATATACGAAGTTATCAGCCTTATAATAGCCAATATTGTATTCTAAAGCCCCTTGTCCACGGTCTAGCACTAACCGTTGACGCTTTAAAATGGGACTACCTACTGATATCATTAATTTGTTAGCTCGTTTTTCATCGGCTAAAATTGCGGAAATTTCCTCTTTTGAGACTTCGGCATGATAACCACACTTTTCTTGAATGATATCATAAAGTGGCCTAGAGTAATCATACTCATCTTTCAAAACCACCTTAGGATGGAAATAGGACACGAAATAGACTTGAGGCTCCTTCTTGTCACCACGAACTCGAGAAAGCCTATATATTTCTGTATCTTGACCTATTCCCAATTTAAAACTTACTTCCTTATTTGATAATACCTTCTTTAATTCAAATTTATAATTAACAAGTGTTCTACCTTGCTCTAACATTTCTTTACTAAAACTAGACCAACTATCCAATTTAGTAATAATCATATCCCTATTGACTTTGGTACCTATACCCTTCTTTCTAATAATTAAATTTTTTTCGGCTAGTCTATTACTGGCCTGGCGAACAGTACTTCTTGAAACTCCTAAATTCTTGGCCAGTTCAACTTCTTTAGGAAGCAATTTGCCATTTGCATAATCAGGCATTCTAATTATACTCAACAACAGTTCTTCTACTTGAATATGTAGCGGAATCGCACTTTGGTGATCTACTCTGTCAAGTAAATCCGAGATGTCATTATGTTCATACATATAAACAAATGTAATTAATTATTCGAAATTTGCAAATTTTAAATGTCCTATATCCAAATATCACACCCAGAATGGCATGAAATTATCAAATCAATAATTAAGCAATATCTCAATAGACACAGAATTCCCACCATAAGTTGACATTATTCAGACAAAATTAAATCCATTGGAACCCAAAAAAATCTTGGTCTATAATATTCCACATCAATATTGTGTATGTTTGGCGGGTGCATACTGTTTACGCAGTACGAAACCAATAATTTATTATCTTTAATATATTGAGCATGGGCCATCGCATTATAGGTGATGATTTTATCCTTTTGATTCTTAGATTCAGTAGGCTTAAATAAAAGCTTTTCATTACGCCATGGTCCACTTGGACTGTTTGAGATATACGAATAAATATTCCCTGCGAGTTCTCTTTCTTCCATGACCAAGACATAATAATTTTCGTATTTGAAAACTGAAAATTGTTCAGGGACGTTCTTTTTAATTCCTTTTAACCCTGCGGTTGTAGTGACATTGTTTACCCAATTCTTTCCATCGAATATTTCAAAGTTTGTAAGCGAGTTGGATAAGCTATCCAGTGTTGAGCGAATCACATGTAGTTCCGCGATGGTTCCATTCACCTTTGATCCGTATATATAAGTGTAATTTTCATCTTTTAAAACGGAATGACCGTAGTGTACCCCATTGACATCGCTTGCTGCAAATTTATTTTGTGATATTACCCGGTAAGTATCCGGCTCTAATCTTATGTAATCCGTACCTTTAAACTTGAAATTCCATCCACTGGTAATTGCAGGGTCATTCCAAAATTTAGACATAAATACGTGAATAACATTGTCGTTTTGAAAACCATAGCCCGGCCAATAGTATTCCTTAGTCATTTCGGCATTTAAAGGTAACAACATAGTTTCAGGATTCTGCAAGTTACCCCCAATAATCGATTTTGATTCACCCGTTCTAAGGTCAAACTCAATAAAGGAATTGTTGATCATTTTACTTTCCGGATCTCTTTTATTGCCTATTACTTCAGACACAAATGAATCTCCCATCATAAACACTGATTTTCCGTTATTTAACGGAAATGAAATTACACCATCAGCACCAGTTACTCCGCCCGAATCTTTGATTAGTAGTTTACCAAATTGATCATCGAGTATTGTTTGGGGCTTAATGGAGTCCGCATTTATTTCCACCTGATCTTCAGATTTGTTAGCACTATTTTTACAAGAGAAAGCAAGGCAGCAGAGCAGTATTGAAACTAGGACAAAGAAAGAAGTGCTGTAATTCGACTTATAATTTTTCATTATATTTTAGTTAGATAATTGACGGCGAGTTAGAAAGATGTTTAACAAATATATCAATTAAGTCTTTATGTACATACATATATACATAAAATTTTATATTTTCACAGTTTTAAGTTCTGAATTAATTAAAGCAGAACCTAATTGCCCTTCACAATGCCAATCGCTAGGGATCATGTTTATGATAAAAAAATATTGAATGGATATATTAAATGCGGTTTATGAGGAGATTATAAATTTTTTGGGGTTAAAGATATTTATATCCGCCTTTAAGACAGGCCACTATGATACTTTAGCTTCGTTTGATGGTGTTATGTCTTGTCTACTTGTAGCCTTGCCTATCCTATTATTTGTTGAATTTTTTATTGTTCTTACGCGTGAGAGAGAGCAGCTAAAAACCTATAAGGTTAATTTCCTAATCATAGTTGTTAACAGAATAATCGGCAGGTTACTCTCAATAAGCGTTATGATTTGGAGTATTGGATATTTTCAAAAATTCGCACCATTCCAAACCACCTATACTTGGTATTGGTTTATTTATGGATATATTGTTTGGGAATTAGGCAGCTATATTTATCATTACTTTGGTCACAAAGTACGTATTTTATGGTGTCTTCATTCTCCCCACCATGCGGCTGAGAATATGAATTTATCCGTTAATCAAGCTCATTTTTTTCTTGAGTTTCCGTACGCTGATTTTGTTAGAACTTCCATCTGTATGTTACTTGGTGTAGATCCCAAACTATTTATATCTATTTTATTATTGGATATTACCTATGCCACTTTCATTCATATTGGTGAACATATGTTGCCAAATGGCCGATTGGGCATTTTAAATAAATTTATTTTAACCCCTTCACATCACCGCGTTCATCACGGAAGCAATCCTCTATATATGGATACCAATTTCTGTAATCTTTTGAACATATGGGACAAAATTTTTGGAACTCATCAGGATGAAAAGTTGGATCTGAAAATTCAATATGGAATTACTCGAGAAATGAATGCCTCTAATTTCTGGGATGTGTATTTTGGTGAGTTTGTAGCACTGTATAAAGACGTAAAAAGGGCCTCTGGTATAAAAAACAAATTTCTCTATATTTTTATGCCACCGGGCTGGAACGAAACCGGACAGCATGAAACTGCAAAAATAGTTCGGGATGAATACCTCAAAAATAGCATGATGAAATAATGTAGGTTTTCGTATAAACTATTTCACCTCTCCAAAACAATTAAAAAAAGTAATGGCATTTTCATATTCGAAGGAT
The DNA here is from genome assembly GCF_023015905.1 of Arenibacter sp. F20364. Taxonomy (GTDB): domain Bacteria; phylum Bacteroidota; class Bacteroidia; order Flavobacteriales; family Flavobacteriaceae; genus Arenibacter. The sequence continues at coordinate 37,026 of NZ_JALKBD010000021.1, forward strand.
GTCAATTTAAATAAGGTTTGCTCACAGACCTACCATCTGGCCTATGCGAGCTCCAGCTTCGATCTAGAAATATCGATCAAGGATATCCGTGAGAACAAAGTACAGTCTATACCCCATTATTTTGCCATAAATCCCAACATTTCCAATGGTTTTTAAGAATTTAAAACCGCATCCAAAGCATCATCGGCATCTTTATGGATAAAATTAGCCTGATACATGATGGTCGTTTTTAAATCGCTATGCCGATATAGTTTTTGTAACATTAGGGGCGAAATGGTGTCCCCTGCGATATTACCAAAAGAATGGCGGGCAATATGGTTGGATAGGTTTTTTGTAATCCCACATTTTTCGGCAATCGCCTTTAAGTATTTATTAAGTACAGCGGTTCCATTACGGGTCTTTACAAATACATCCCGCTTACTATTAGGATTCGCTTTTTTTAAATAGGGAAAAATAAAATCCTTATTTGACTGGCGCAACGGTCGATAAAAATCCAATATCCCCTTGACCTGATCCGGAATTTTAAGGCTCAATGGCTTTTCGTTCTTGTTCATGGTATAATAGAGACGTCCATCCATCAAATCCGACCATTTCATTTGCAACACGTCCGAAATCCTAATTCCGGCAAAATAGTAAGAGAACAACCACACATTACGGGTGTGCCACATAGCCGAATCTTTCTCCAATTCCGCATTTTCAATACGCTTTATTTCTTCTCTTGTCAAACCGATTTTTTGTGTTGGTTTTATTCGTATACGCTCTTTTTCTCCTGCAAAAGGATAGTGTTTGGTTTCCACGATACCTTCTTTTATGGCCGCATTAAAGAGGGTGCGAATATAAATAAGATGATTGGTAACGGTTCTGGTCTTATGATCTAGATAAGAAATACAGAACACTTTAAAGTTACTTAGAAATGCCTCGGTAATGTCTTCAAAATAGAGCGAGGTTTCTTTACCAAATTCGCCTTTTACATGGCCCAAGAAATTATATCCAAACTTTCTGGACTGACCTACCCGATTTCGTCGCCGGTCTATAATTCCATTGATGACTTGTTTTCGCTCTTCAAATCTTTTCCACTTTAAAAACTCACGGATGTTAAACAACATTGAAAGTTCCCCTTTACAGGTGGAAAATGAACCTGACTGAAATTTGTTTATTACACGTTGCGACCCAAATTGAAAAAACGAAACCGTTCGACCTTTATGCTTTGCTTTGTTCTTGATTTGTTTACTAGAAATGAACTCCTTTGACCCTTCCGCTTCTAGTGCGATACTATCGACCTCGGTCAATTTTTTTAGTAGATAATTATTCAACCTTGCTGAATTGGCGTGGGATTTTTTAACCTTACCCAAATCTTTGTCCCAATCCTTTTCCAAAATATATTGACCTGTAAATATGTATCGTGTCTTTCTATTTTGGGTAATTCGAACGGCCAATGGAAAAGTGCCATCCTTCTTTTTATCATGTTTCCAAAGCACTATCTTTATCGAGGCCATTTTAGTAAAATATTTCCTCTAAGATACACTAATGACCACATTCTACCTAAAACATACCTAAAACATTTTGGGGTTTTATATGATTTCTGCTGTTTTGACATAAAACGTAAATATTTGATTATCAGTTATATCAAAACATATTAGACCATATAAAACCAATATTTCTGCGACTCATAACCCGAAGGTCACTGGTTCGAGTCCAGTTCCCGCTACTAAGAAAACCAGCTAGAAATAGCTGGTTTTTTTGTTTTACGTAAAACCAATGCTTGCATTGGCTTTGAAGTAAAACAAAAATAACCGGGCGCGAAGCGACCATGGTTTTCTTTGTAAAACCTCCCCCAAGGCCCTTTCCGTAGCAGCGCGAAGGAAAGAATCCAGTTCCTTTGACAACCCATAAAAGCAATGCTCCCATTGGCTTTGTGGCAAAGCAAAAAAAAATGATTCCCATAAAATTGTTCTCAAATAAAAATTGGGCCTGAAGGCATTCTAGTAAAGGCGCCCCAAGGCCATTTCCGGCATTTCTGGGAGAGGTCCAATAAAAAATGCCCTCTGGTAGTCTACCTTCTCCAAAATCTTGCTATTTTGTATCGATTTTAAGTAAAATCCGTCACCTTTAATTCGCCCGATCATTTATGGATAACTATGGTTTTCTCTCAATCTTACCTCCCGTAATCGCTATTATTCTGGCACTCAGAACAAAACAAGTTTATATAGCCCTTCTTTTTGGAATTTGGTTTTCCTGGATCATCATCAACGACTTTAATTTTCTCACCGGTACCCTTGCCGCCATTGAAGGCTTGGTGGATGTTTTTAAATCTCCCGGCAATACCAGGACCATCATGTTCAGTGCCCTGGTAGGGGCCTTATTGTTGTTTATACAGTATTCCAAAGGGGTGGAGGGTTTTATAAACGAGCTTAATAAGGTAATAGCCTATTTCGAAAAAAAACAAAGTGGCTACAGTAGGGTAGTAGTACAACTCATGGCCATGTTTACTGGAATTTTATTGTTTGTAGAGACGAGTATTAGTTCCTTAACGGTAGGAACATTGTACCGCCCAGTTTTTGATAAATTGAAGATTCCCAGAGAAAAATTGGCCTATATAGCGGACTCCAGTTCGGCCCCGTCCTCCATATTGATTCCCTTTAATGCATGGGGGGCCTTTATCATGGGCTTATTGCTTACCCAGGGCATAGAAAATCCTTTCAGCACCATGCTTTCTTCCATAGCCTATAATTTTTACCCCATACTGGCCATAGCCATTGTTTTTGTGGTTATAGTTACCAAAAAAGATATTGGATCAATGGCGAAAGCGGAAAAACGGGCCAGGGAAACAGGGAAATTGCTAAGCGACACTGCTCAGCCTATGTTGTCCAGTGAAGTAACCTCTTATGGGGCCAAAGAAGGTATCAAGGCCAAGGCTTATAATATGATAGTGCCCCTGGCGACCATGGTATTCATGATGCCGATTAATTTGGCCTATACGGGTTGGGATGCCGTGGAGGACGCGGGCTCTTTTACGGACCATCTTTTTAAGGCCATTGGCCAAGGTTCCGGTTCCTCCTCCGTACTATACGCCGTACTCACGGCTATTTTGGTCGCTATGGTGATGTACAGGTCCCAAAAAATCATGAAGACCAAAGAAATGATAGATCTAGTGCTGAAAGGAATTAGTGAATTGATGCCCCTGGCCTTGTTGATGCTGTTGGCCTTTGCCATTGGGGACGCCTGTAATGCCTTGGGAACAGGGCAGTTCGTGGCCAATTGGTCCAAAGACTGGTTGTCGCCCGCCTTTTTACCGGCTGTAATTTTTGTGATCAGCTCCTTTATTGCCTTTTCCACAGGGACTTCTTGGGGGACTTTTGCCATAATGATGGCGATTGCCATACCCATGGCCGAAATTCATGGGGCACCTTTGGCTTTGGTGGTGGCGGCGACGTTGGGCGGCGGAGTCTTTGGGGATCACTGTTCTCCCATTTCCGATACTTCCATTATTTCCTCCATGGCCTCTGCCAGTGACCATATAGATCATGTTAATACCCAGTTGCCCTATGCCCTGATCGGTGGCCTAATTACTGTAACTCTTTACGTAATTTTAGGGCTAATTATGATATAGCTGGAAGGATTCCACTACCTTTGCACCTATTAAAGTTAAAAAGGGAAGATGTCGCATAAAGCCGGTTTTGTAAATATTATAGGAAATCCCAATGTGGGGAAATCCACGCTCATGAATGCCTTTGTTGGGGAAAAATTATCTATTATTACCTCTAAGGCACAAACTACCCGGCACCGAATTTTGGGCATCGTCAACGGGGACGATTTTCAAGTGGTACTTTCCGATACCCCAGGGATTATTAAACCCGCCTATGAATTGCAGTCGTCCATGATGGACTTTGTAAAGTCGGCCTTTGAAGATGCCGATGTGCTGCTATATATGGTAGAGATTGGGGAAAAGGCTTTAAAGGACGAACGCTTTTTTGAAAAAATTAAAAACAGTACCATTCCCGTTTTGCTTCTGTTGAACAAAATTGATGTTTCGGAACAGGGCATATTGGAGGAAGAGGTACAATACTGGCAGGAACAATTGCCAACAGCTGAAATACATCCCATATCCGCCCTTCAGAATTTTAATGTGAAGGAAGTCTTTTTACGGATTTTGGAATTATTGCCGGAAGCCCCTCCTTATTATCCCAAGGACCAGTTAACGGATAAGCCGGAACGCTTTTTTGTAAACGAAACCATTAGGGAGAAAATCCTTCAATTTTATAAAAAGGAAATTCCATACTCAGTGGAGATCGATACCGAGGAATTTTTTGAGGATGAAGACATTATCCGAATGCGGTCCGTTATCATGGTGGAACGCGATTCCCAAAAAGGAATCATAATAGGACATAAGGGAAGTGCCCTTAAAAGGGTAGGGGTGGAAGCCCGTAAGGACTTGGAAAAATTCTTCGACAAACAGGTGCATTTGGAACTCTATGTTAAGGTAAACAAGAATTGGAGAAGTGATCCCAATCAGTTGAAGCGCTTCGGCTACAATCAGGGTTAGAATTTTAACGAGCTAAGTTTCCCTTGGTTTTTGTAGGTTTCATTTTTAAAAGCATAGGTTGAGCAACTGTTGCCTTGTTATGCGTTAGCCCTGCCTGCTGATGGCAAGGAGCGGTGGCATCCCCGCAGCAAGGCCAGGGATGTAATCAAGAGCCCGACCGACCTAGGAGGAAACGCCCAAATAAATGGACGAGACCATAAGTACTGTAAAAGTGGTGTTGCCGGCCGTTTATTTTCTTTATCCTTAACATTTAGGTTAGATCCTTAACAATTAGTTATTATTTATTTTACGCTTAGCTTATAGCCGGTTTACATCTTTGGTTTTAAATAAATAACCAAAGAAAATGAAAAAATCACTTTTAACGTTTATCGTAGGTGGAATGCTGTTCACCTCATGTATTAAAGATCATATCGGCCATGGTGGTGGCGGTAATGATGATGACAATGTAGATGTTTCAACCCTGACCTTCGCAAAAATCGGCGGCTTCACCAATGGCGCCGGAGAAGAAGGTTTTGCTGAAATCAGTGCCTTTGATCCCAAGACCAACAAATTATTTGTAGTAAACCCTGTAGAGACCGAAGTTTCTGTATGGGATATTACATCACCTTCATTATCCGTTAAATTAACCTCAATTTCATTGGCCGGCACCCCCAACAGTGTTGCCGTACACGATGGGGTTTTGGCCGTGGCCGTGGAAAATGCCAACAAGCAAATGAATGGTACCATACAGACCTATAACACCGAATCACAAACTTTGATGCATACCTATAATGTAGGTGCTTTGCCAGATATGGTAACTTTTAGTCCCAATGGGAAATTTATTATTTCTGCCAACGAAGGGGAGCCTAACGATGATTATACGGTTGACCCTGAGGGATCAGTATCTGTAGTGGATGTTCAGAAAAATGAAGTGAATACCTTATTTTTTACCAACTGTGATGCCGCTTCCATTGGAAATAATTTTAGGGTTTTCGGTCCCAATGCCAGCGCCGCACAAGATATTGAGCCAGAATATGTAGCGATTTCGGACGACAGTAAGTATGCCTATGTTTCCCTTCAGGAAAACAATGGGATGGCAGTAGTAGATTTAAAGGCAATGACCATTTCCAATGTGTTTGGCTTGGGGGTAAAGGATCATTCCTTGCCTGAAAACAAGTTGGATGCCAGCAATGAGGATGGTATCGTAGGGAATTTTCAGAACTGGCCAGTTTTAGGATTTTTTATGCCCGATGCCATTACTTATACGGAACTTAACGGTATTGGGTATATAATCTCAGCAAATGAAGGGGATTCCAGGGATTACGATGGCTATTCGGAAGAGGAAAGGGTAAAGGATCTAATCCTGGACCCAACAGTATTTCCAAATGCTGCGGATCTACAAATGGATGAGAATATTGGGCGATTAAAAACTACAACTGCCAATGGGGATACCGATGGTGATGGGGATTTTGATGAAATATATGCCTATGGGGCAAGGTCCTTTAGTATTTGGTCCACTTCTGGTGATTTGGTATATGACAGTGCCGATGAAATTGGAAGAAAAACTTTGGAAGTAAATCCGGCTTATTTCAATGCCGACGAGGGCGAAGCCGATGGTAGAAGTGATGATAAAGGTGCCGAACCAGAATCTGTAACTACTTTAAAGGTAGGTGAATCTACCCTGCTATTTGTTGGTTTGGAACGTTCAGGCGGAGTTTTGGTATATGATATCACCAACCCTAACAGTCCGGAATACGTAAATTGGTTGTTCGATGCCATGGATGTTGCTCCAGAAGGTTTGTTGGCTGTTTCCAAGGAAGATAGTCCTACCGGAAATGCCTTGGTGGTAGTGACCAATGAGGTCTCCAATACTATAGCGTTCTATGAAATTAAATAGCACATAAATTTTTAATGAAACTAATCCCTGGGCATCTTGATGTCTAGGGATTTTTTTATTTCTAGCATCTAGCATCTAGCATCTAGCATCTAGCATCTAGCATCTAGCATCTAGCATCTAGCATCTAGTCTTGTCCCCAATGCCTATCCTACAGATCGTTATCAACCTTGGTATGCTGTAACATAAACTCATGCAGTTGATGCATTTGGGGCTTACCTTTTTTTCTTCCTATCCTACCAAATACGTAAAGAACTATCCATGTTACGATCATTAAGGCCATTAACCCGATCTGAAGGCCTATTTCTTTGCCCAGGGCTTTATTGGAATAGGCCCAAATCCCAAAAATGATAAATAAGGTGGCAACTCCAAAATGGATGAACATAAAAAACGTCCATAAAGTAGGGTTGGGGCCGAACAATCCATAAATGGTACTATCGCCCTCTTCCTGGTCTACCACCTCAATTTGCAGTTGGGGCGACCAAAAATGGGATTCCGCCTTATTGAATTTTATAAAAACATGATGATCCGATATTTTTACGATAAAAGGAGGTTTGTCCGCCTTTTGGAATAATTCTAAAATGGGTTTTGCGGGACCGTTTGCTTTAATTTGGAACCTTGGTCGTAGAACAATTTCGTTGGGTAATGCTTTCAAACTAGTTGGCTGATAATTAGGATAAAAGATACTGTTTTTTCTTCGGATATAAATAGTACTTTTGCAGCAAATTAAAAGTATGAGTGCTATAGTAGCCATTGTAGGAAGACCTAATGTAGGCAAATCAACTTTCTTTAATAGATTAATTCAAAGGAGAGAGGCCATTGTTGATGCCGTGAGTGGGGTTACGCGCGACCGTCATTACGGAAAGAGCGATTGGAACGGAGTGGAGTTTTCTTTGATAGACACCGGTGGATATGTATTGGGGAGCGATGATGTTTTTGAAAAGGAAATAGATAAGCAGGTAGAGTTGGCCATTGAAGAGGCCGATGCTATCATCTTTATGGTAGATGTGGAATCTGGAGTGACCGGAATGGATGAGGACGTGGCCAATTTGTTGAGACGTGTTAATAAGCCGGTTTTCTTGGTAGTCAATAAAGTGGATAACAGTAAAAGAGCTGAAGATGCCGTGGAATTCTATTCCTTGGGCCTAGGTGAATATTATACCATTGCCAGTATTAATGGTAGTGGTACCGGAGATCTTTTGGACGACCTGGTAAAAGTGTTGCCGGAAAAGGAAAAGGAGAAGGACGATCTGCCACGTTTTGCAGTGGTGGGAAGGCCCAATGCGGGAAAATCATCTTTTATAAATGCCCTTATTGGGGAAGAAAGATATATCGTTACCGACATTGCCGGTACCACAAGAGATAGTATAGATACCAAATACAATAGATTTGGTTTTGAATTTAATCTGGTAGATACCGCTGGGATCCGGCGAAAGGCCAAGGTAAAGGAAGATTTGGAGTTCTATTCGGTCATGAGGTCCGTTAGGGCCATTGAACATTCGGATGTCTGTATTCTTATGTTGGATGCCACCCGTGGTTTTGATGGGCAGGTAGAAAATATCTTCTGGTTGGCACAACGCAACAACAAGGGGATAGTGATCTTGGTAAACAAATGGGATCTGGTAGAGGATAAGGAGACCAATACCATTAAGCAATACACCCAAAAAATTAAGGAGGCCATAGCGCCCTTTACCGATGTGCCCATTATTTTTATCTCCGTTTTAACGAAACAGCGCATTTTTAAGGCCATTGAAACAGCAGTTCAGGTTTATGAAAATAGATCCAAAAAGGTAGTGACCAGAAAACTGAACGATATTATGTTGCCCATAATAGAAAACTATCCTCCGCCGGCCTATAAGGACAAGTATGTAAAGATTAAATTCTGCACCCAATTACCAACACCCTACCCACAGTTTGCTTTTTTCTGTAATCTTCCTCAATATGTAAGGGAGCCGTATAAGCGCTTTTTGGAGAATAAATTAAGGGAGAATTTCGATTTTACAGGGGTGCCGGTTACGGTATTTATGAGAAAGAAATAAATATCCTATTGAAACCGGGATTTTTATTTTAACCAAGGTTTTCCCTATGGTTGTGATTCGCACCTGTCCGTTCGTTAGACAGGTTTTTTTTGTGAATTCCTCCTTCCTATGCCGGTAGGCAGGGTCGGAACTGTCTTTTTTGGCAGCTCCGCGTGAGATAAAATACAATATTTCGATTTTTGGCCCCTTTGGTCAAAATACATCCCAAAAAAATCGCTATGGCTTACATTGGAACAACCATTTTCAATTAGGGTCTTAAAGTTCTGTTAAGCATTTGGGCCTTAGTAGGTCAAGGGTTATTTTTGGGGACTTACCATACAACCAAAAATCCAAGACCGTATTGCCAAATGAAGAAATTTCAATTTTCTATTCTTTTTTCCATTTTATTTTTTAGCCTTTCTTTTTCCCAGGATTTTGTGTTGAGCGGGACCATTGTAGATGCCATGACCAAGGCACCATTGGAAGCCTCCACAGTTTATGCGGAATCTATAAAGGATAGTACTTTGGTCTCCTTTACGGTATCTGACCAAAAAGGGGCTTTTGAACTGGAGGGGGATACCAGTCTTAAAGAGGTAAATGTATTCTTCTCCTACAATGGGTACAAACCACATTATTTAAAAGTTAAGCTAGAGGCCCAGGTAGATTTGGGGAATGTGCAATTGGAGGAACAAGCCCAGGAATTGGATGCTGTTCTTGTTGTGGGCGATAGGGTGCCGATCACCATAAAAAAAGACACCTTGGAATTCAATGCGGATTCCTTTAAAACAAAGCCAGATGCCTCTGTAGAGGATGTACTGAAGAAGTTGCCTGGGGTTGAGGTGGATAGTGACGGTAAGATTACCGTGAACGGCAAGGAAGTAGACCAAGTGCTGGTAAACGGACAGGTTTTTTTTAGTAACGACCCCAAGGTAGCAACCAAAAGCTTGCCCAAGGACATTATAAGCAAGATCCAGATTATGGATACCAAAACCAAAACCGAGGAGTTTACAGGGGAAGCTGGGGATGGTGAAAATAAGACCATTAATCTAACTATAAAGGAGGATAAAAATAAAGGCTATTTGGGAAGAATGGCTGCAGGTTATGGTACCGATGAAAGATATCAGTTAAACGGACTGCTCAATTACTTTAGCGATAAGAAGCGGGTAAGTTTTATTGCTAGCTCTAATAATATTAATAATTCAGGATTTTCTTTTGATGAGATCTATGATATGGTAGGAAATACCAGTGGGGGTTATTCGGGAGCCCGGGAATCCGGTTTAATCAATAATTTTGGTAATGGAATAACCACTTCATCCAATTTAGGGACCAGTTATGCCGATTCGGAAAAGGGGGAATATAAGATCGATGCGAACTACTTTTTTGGATATAGCGATTCCTATAATGACCAAAGAACAAGTAGGGAAAACATCTTGCCCGATAGTAGGTATTTTACCGACAATGTATCCAATTTTGAGGGTTCTACCAATTCCAACCGAGGGGCGGCAAATATAGACTATGACGTGGATGAAACCCTTCGGGTTACCGTTGAGCCTTCCATGAGCATCAATAGGACCAATTCCGTCAATAGTAATAACAGGATTTCCACGGATGAAAATGGGGATTTGATCAACAGAAATGATAGGACAACAGTCAGTGACGGACATCAAAGAAATTTTTCCAACCGTTTTGGGATTATGAAAAAGCTGGATACCATTGGTAAAATGGTCAGCTTTAATTTTTCCAATGACAATTCTGAAAATGTAAATACGACAAATCTAAATTCTATCAGGGAGATATTTGGAGATGACCCAAGTGTAGAAAACTTGGATCAACTTTCGGAGATAGACAATAAAAGAAATTCCTATGAATTGGAGGTGGAATATAGACAGCCTTTGACCAGCAAGCTGTTTTTGGAATTTGGTTATGAATATAGAAACGACCAAAGGGACAATGCCAAGGAAGTAATGGATTTTGATACCAATACTAATGGTTATACCGATTTTAATACTGCCTTGAGTTCTGATTTTACCTTCGGGAATGTGCAACAGTCACCATCTTTTGGGGTGCGTAGTAATGGAGAAAAATTGAATATTAGGGCCGATGCCTCCTATGTGATGACGGAACTTAAAAATGAAGACTTTCTTCAGAATACTTCTTTTTCCAATTCTTATAAGAATTTATTGTTCAGAACTAGAGTGAGGTATAATTTAGGTAAGAACAAACGTATTTACCTTAGGTATAACTCCAGTCTAAATGTGCCATCTGTAAATCAATTACAACCTGTGCCCAATATCAACGATCCTTTGAATGTGGTAATAGGGAATCCCAATCTGTTGCCGAGTATTAACCATGGTGTTGATTTTAATTACAATAATTATAATTGGAAGGATAGAACCGGAATTTTTCTTTATACCGGATTCGATATCCGCAAGGATAGGGTGTCCGCCATCTCCACAACGGACGATAATTTTTTAAGAACCACCCGTTATACCAATGTCGATGGCAATTATAGTGGATACGGGGGTATTGGGTATTCCAAGCAAATAAAGAAAGACAGTCTCTATACCCTTAAATTCAACGTAAGGCCAAGATTGAGCTACGGAAGGCAGGTAAGTTTCACCAATGGCGTGGAATTAAAGGCAAAAAGTTTTGATGTTACGCCTTATGTTTCCACAACCTATAATTATAAGGAACAGATAGAGATTGAACCCGGATATGGAATAGGCTTTAACAATACCACCTATAATTTGGAAAGTGTAGAAGATATAAAATTCACCTCCCAGAATGCCAGTCTAAGGGTTACGACCTACTGGCCCAAAAATTTAATATGGGGCAATGATCTTAAATACAGTTACAATGGCAATGTGGGGCCAGGATTTAGAAAGGATGCCCTTTTTTGGAATATGAGTCTCGGACTTCAGATGCTGCAGGATAAAGGGACCCTTAAGGTGTTGGCTTATGATTTGTTGGATCAGAACATCAATACCCGAAGAACAACCGGGGAAGATTTTATTCAGGATTTTCAAGGTACCGTACTACAACAGTATTTTATGGCGAGCTTTACGTATAAGTTCGATCAGTTTGGAGGTAAAAAACCTGATATTGGAGGTAGAAGAGGTCGTTACAATTAATGTTATTGTTTGAGGTGTTTCGGTTTTCCAGGGTTTTTGATTTGATGGTTTATTTTCAAATCATCGAATTAACCCATTTTCAAATTAAACTATTGCTACATTAATACATTAGCACATTATTCCATTTCAATATTACCAAATTAGCTTAACGTGAGTTGTCTATTAGAAAATTTACGTCAGTCAGAATGATTTTCGGTAGAAAATCGTATCGAAGACAAGTGGATTTTCGATCATAGCCTAATTTCGATACAATTTTTCTTCGTTTCACTATGCAAAACCACTCAATTTGACGGCTTTTGATTTTTAAGTTTTTACATCGAACTCACGTTAGCTTATTGCCAAATGTTCAAATTACCTCATTGGTAAATTAGCCAATTGGCACATTGCTACATTAATTAATTGTTACATTTTCAAATCACCAAATCACCAAATTAAACCACTGTTGCATTCTTTTGGATGTGGGCCACTTCTGCCTTTTTTACCACTAGTCTCTAGATTGAAATGTTTCTGGATTGAAAAGTTTGTGCTTGGATGTGTTTCATATCATCAAATTCACCCATTGCCACATTATAACATTGGTACATTGATTATTCCATTTTCAAATTTTCAAATTCACCAATTTCCAAATTAATCCATTGCTACATTAGTTCATTGTTACATTAATAATATCACCAACTCCCAGACGAACCACCGCCACCAAAGCCGCCACCGCCGAAGCCTCCTCCGAAACCACCGCCGCTGCCAAAACCACCTCCCGTTGACCCTGATCTATAACCGCCCCTACCCATATTGCTCAGCACAATAATGTCCCATAGGTCCATTCCCTTACGGTTTCCCCCCTTGCCACCGCCACCCCTTCTTCCCTTATTGGAAAGAATAATGATAATTACAATGAAAATGATGAAGGGTAGCAGGGTCCGAAATGGAAATCCCGGCGTGTTGTCAAAACTTCTGTCCTCTTGGAATTCACCATTTAACACATCAAAAATGGCATCGGCACCTTTATTGAGTCCCTCGTAATACCTGTCCTGTTTGAATTCTGGGATAATTACGGTTTCTATAATGCGTTTAGAAAGGGCATCGGTCAAGAACGGTTCAATACCATAGCCTGTATTTATGGCAATTTTACGATCGTCTCTGGCCAATAGGATCAATATGCCATTGTCTTCTTTGGCCTGTCCTATTCCCCAGGCGTGTCCCCAATTGGCGCCCAAATAGTTGATGTTTTCCCCTTCGGTAGAGGAGATAATGGCCATGACGATCTGAGTGGAAGTACTGTCCGAATAACGGATCAATTTTTGTTCCAAGGTATTCGTTTCTTGGGGAGTTAGAAGGTTTATATAATCATAAACGCTGGTCTGTTCCTCAAGTTGGGGTTTTTCAGGGATTTTAAATTGGGCAACAGTTATGGAGTAGCTGCATAGGACCAGAAATAAAAGACTACCCTTTAGATACTTCATTGCTTAATTCGTTGGTGTTATTATGTCGCCATGGGAAATGGGTTTCCAGCTCTTTGCCGGCCATGAGTATTCCTTCTATGATACCTTGCTTAAAATGTCCTATTTTAAAATGTTTTTCCAGAATCGTTTTCGTGTTGTCCCAAAAATTATCGGGGACTACGCGGTTAATGCCCTTGTCTCCATAAATAACAAATTTCTTGTCATGTACGGCAATGTAGATCAATACCCCATTTTCTTCTTTGGTATTGTCCATTTTTAAATAGTGGAATACCTCTTGGGCACGTTCAAAGTGGGGTTTTTTGGACATAGGTTCAATATGGACCCTAATTTCCCCTGAAGTATTTTTTTCGGCCTCAACAATAGCATTGACTATTTCCAATTCCTCACTGGCCGTTAAAAAATCTTCTACTTTGGACATACTGTATTAATTAAATTCGAAATTCACATCAGGAGCCTGCTCTGCACCGGCTTCCGATTTAAAGTAGGCCAACTCGTCAAAATTAAATAGGCCTGCCAATACAGTATTGGGGAAGGTTTTAATATGATTGTTGTAGGGCAGAACGCTTTCATTAAAACGGTTCCGTTCTATGTTTATCCGGTTTTCCGTGCCTTCCAACTGGGACTGCAGTTCCAGGAAGTTTTGATTGGCCTTCAGGTCGGGATAGCGCTCCACGGTAACCAAAAGGCTTTTTAGTGCACCGCTAAGTCCCCCTTGTACCTCGTTGAATTGTGCAAGTTGCTCCGGTGTAATGTTAGTGGGGTCTATACTGACCGAGGTGGCTTTGGCCCTGGCCTCTATAACTGCCGTAAGGGTACCTTTTTCAAAGTCTGCAGCGCCCTGTACCGTCTTAACAAGATTGCCTATAAGGTCGTTTCTTCTTTGGTAGGCACTCTCTACATTGGCCCATGTCTGGGTAGAGGTTTCCTTAAGTTTAATAGCCGTATTGTTAAAGCCTACGGCCCATTGATATATGCCTATGCCCAAAACGGCAAGGATGATAACTGGAATTAACCATTTTTTCATTGCAGTGTATTTAGTGTTATTTATAGTTGATTTTTTATCTTGATCAGTTCCGCCTTGACCTTTTCCAATTTTTGGATCACATCAAAGGTGGACAAGGTTTTTAACCTATCTTCCTTTAAATGGGTTTTGGCCCCTTCTAGGGTAAAACCACGTTCTTTGACCAAATGGTAGATCAGCTGAAGGTTTTTAATGTCCTGGGGCGTGAATTTTCTGTTGCCCTTAGCATTTTTTTTAGGTTTAAGGACATCGAACTCCTTCTCCCAAAAACGGATGAGGGAGGTGTTCACATCAAAGGCATCGGCCACTTCACCAATACCATAATAGCGTTTTTCCGGAAGATCTATGTGCATTAATCCAGGGATTGGTTTTCTTGGGTTGCGTATTTCAACATATTTTCGAATTCTTCCGCCGTTAAACTGCCGTAATAGAAGTTGATCGGGTTAATGCGTTCGTCATCTTTCCACACCTCATAATGTAGATGTGGGGCCTCTGATCTTCCAGTGTTTCCCACAAAACCGATGAGGTCGCCCCTTTTTACTTTTTGGCGGGCTTTGACGTTGTACTGACTTAAATGACCGTAAAGGCTCATGTATCCATAACCGTGATCTATTCTTATGTGTTTCCCGTAGCCCGAGGCATTGTTGTCTGCCCGGGTAACAGTTCCGTCGCCCGAGGCATAAATAGGAGTGCCTTTAGGGGAAGTGAAATCCATTCCCCAGTGCATTTTCCTAGCCTTGGTGAAGGGATCGGATCGCCAACCGTAACCAGATGCCATACGCGTAAGATCTTCGTTTTTTATAGGTTGTATGGCAGGAATTGCCGCCAATAACTTTTCTTTTTCCTCTGCCAGTTTGGTAATTTCGTCCAAGGATTTGGATTGTATCACCATTTGTTTTTGAATGATATCCAACCTTTTGGTAGTGGAAATGATCATATCGGAATTGTTGAAGCCTTCAAGGGATTTGTACCTGTTTACACCTCCAAATCCAGCTCTTCTCTGTTCTTCAGGTATGGGGTTGGCCTCGAAATACAATCTGTAGATATTGTTGTCCCTATCCTCAATATTGGCCAGTACATTTTCTATCTGCTCCATTTTTTTGCCCAACAATTCGAATTGAAGTTCATAATTTTTGACCTCCCTGGCCAAGGAAAGTTCGCGTGGGGTGTTTACCAAATTGGTGTTTAAAAGCAATATTAGGCCTAAAAATCCAAATAGAAAGGAGCCCAGAAAAAATAGAGCAATATTTCTAAATCTTCTGGATTTTTTGGGTTCTATCTTGCGGTAAGATAGGGTGTCCGGGTCGTAATAATATTTTACCTTAGACATGTATCTAATTTATCCTATTTTTGTGGTCGTGTTTATAGATAACTTGCAAATTTGCAAAATGTTTTCTAACAACCGTTAAATATATAAAAAGCTTACCAATTTACATGAAATCCCAAGAGATTAGAGCCAAGTTTTTAGAATTTTTTAAGGAAAAATCCCATAAAATAGTTCCGTCGGCACCTATGGTGATCAAAGATGATCCAACTTTAATGTTTACCAATGCCGGCATGAATCAGTTTAAGGAATTTTTCCTCGGAAATTCCGTACCAAAGTACACCCGTGTGACCGATACCCAAAAGTGCCTTAGGGTAAGTGGAAAGCATAACGACTTGGAAGAGGTAGGGAAAGATACCTATCACCACACAATGTTCGAAATGTTGGGGAACTGGAGTTTTGGAGACTACTTTAAGGCCGAGGCCATTGCTTGGGCATGGGAGTTTCTGACCGAGGTATGTAAAATTGATAAGGATAGCCTGTACGTAACCGTTTTTGAGGGCAGCCAGGATGCGGACCAGCTGGGGCAGGATACTGAGGCTCTGGAGCTATGGAGTAACATAGTGGCCAAGGATAAAATTCTTTTTGGGAATAAAAAGGATAATTTTTGGGAGATGGGAGATCAAGGACCATGTGGACCATGTTCGGAAATTCATGTGGATATTCGTTCCGCGGACGAGAAGGCCAAAGTATCCGGTGCTTCGCTAGTGAATAAAGATCACCCCCAGGTAGTGGAGATATGGAACCTGGTTTTTATGCAGTACAATAGGAAGGCCAACGGGCAATTGGAATCCTTGCCGTCCAAACATGTGGATACAGGGATGGGATTTGAGCGGCTATGTATGGTGATGCAAGGAATGCAATCCAATTATGATACCGATGTATTTACACCTATAATTCGTGAGATAGAAACCATTACCAATTCCAAATATGGCAAGGACGAGGATATAAACATTGCCATTAGGGTAATTGCCGATCATATTAGGGCGGTTTCCTTTTCCATTGCGGACGGGCAATTGCCCAGTAACACTGGGGCAGGTTATGTAATCCGTAGGATTTTAAGAAGGGCCATACGTTACGGATTTACCTTTTTGAACACCAAGGAGCCATTTATGTTCCAATTGGTAAAGGTGCTATCGGATACCATGGGAAAAGCCTTTCCGGAACTTAAGGACCAACGTCAGTTAATAGAAAATGTGGTCAAGGAAGAGGAACATTCCTTTTTAAAGACTTTGGACCAGGGGTTATTGTTGTTGGATAATATAGTTGACCAAAACAAGGGTAAAAGAATAGATGGTAGAAAAGCTTTTGAGCTATATGATACGTTCGGATTTCCTATCGATTTAACAGCGCTTATTTTAAGTGAAAGGGGTTATGAACTGGATGAAAAGGGTTTCGATGCGGCTATGCAAGAACAAAAAGCTCGTTCACGGTCGGCATCCGAGGTGTCCAAAGAGGATTGGATTGTCCTTATTGAGGACCCACAGCAGGAATTTGTGGGGTATGATAATTTGGAAATCTCTGTAAAAATTGTAAAATACAGAAAAGTGACTTCCAAGAAGGAAGGAGAGCAATATCAGATCGTATTCAACCTTACCCCGTTTTATCCGGAAGGAGGAGGGCAGGTAGGGGACAAGGGATATTTGGAAGCCCCCAATGGCGATGTGGTATATATACTGGATACCAAAAGGGAAAATAACGAAATCGTACATTTTGCAAAAAACCTACCCAAGGATACGGCGGATAAATTCAAGGCGGTGGTAGATGCAAGACAGCGAAAAAGAACCGAATGCAACCATACAGCTACCCATCTGTTACACCAGGCCCTACGTGAGATTTTGGGGCCGCATGTGGAACAAAAGGGTTCGGCCGTTCATTCCAAATACCTGCGCTTCGATTTTTCCCATTTTGCCAAACTTACCGCAGATGAACTTAGGGAGGTAGAAAGCTTTGTAAATGCGCGGATCAGTAATGGACTGCCCTTGGAAGAACAGCGAAATGTACCCATGGAAAAGGCTCTGGAGCAAGGGGCTATGGCCCTATTTGGTGAAAAATACGGCGATGCGGTCAGAACTATTCGCTTTGGGCAATCCATAGAACTTTGCGGGGGTACCCATGTGCAAAATACGGCCGATATCTGGCATTTTAGAATTAGGTCGGAAGGGGCAGTGGCCGCGGGAATACGCAGAATAGAGGCCATAACTTCCGATGCGGTCAAGGATTTCTATTCCGAAAGCAATAATACCCTGTTGGAGATCAAGGAACTACTAAACAATTCCCAGGAGCCGGTAAAGGCCTTAACGGCATTGCAGGAGGAAAATATGAGGTTGAAAAAAGAGGTGGAAAACCTTTTGAAGGACAAGGCCAAAAATTTGAAGGGCGAGTTACTGAACGAACTTACCGAAGTAAACGGAATCCAATTCTTGGCCAAAAAGGTAGATTTGGACGCAGCCGGAATCAAGGATATCTCCTTTGAATTGGGGCAGAACAGGAAGGATCTATTTTTGTTGTTCGCTGCTGAAAACGACGGGAAAGCACTTTTGTCCTGTTATATTTCCAAGGAAATGGTGGAGCAGAGGAAGTTGAATGCCGGTGCCATTGTACGTGAACTTGGGAAGTATATCCAAGGAGGTGGGGGCGGACAGCCATTTTTCGCTACTGCAGGCGGTAAGAATCCGGCTGGAATTCCAGAGGCTTTGGAAAAGGCGAAGAGTTATATATAAGACTTGGTGTGAAGAAAGGATAAACCTTAATGTCCGTTCGAGATAACATGGCACAATAATTATAAATTTTTTTAGCAATAGGCAAGCACTAATTTGCATGAAATTACAAACCCAAATACCTCTGAAAAAAGCTGAAAGTCAGATTGATTACAGCAGTCGATTAGTAGTGTTGGGGTCTTGCTTTTCTGATAATATTGGAGACAAACTGGACTATCATAAATTCCAAACACTTCAAAATCCATTTGGAGTTTTGTTTCATCCTTTGGCTATTCAAAACTTAATTTCCAGGGCTATACAGCAGGAGCAATACACAGAGGAAGAGGTGTTTTTTCTAAATGAGCGCTGGCAGTGCTATGATGCACATTCCGATTTGTCCTCTGTTACAAAAGAAGGGTTGCTCGCTAATTTAAACTCCGGGTTAATTGAAACGAAACTAGGGGTTACCAAGGCTTCCCATATCTTTATTACTTTAGGGACCGCATGGGCCTATCAATTGAAAGAGAGTGGAAAAGAGGTCGCCAATTGCCATAAAGTGCCACAAATGGCCTTTGCCAAACAACTACTCTCAATAGAAAAAATTGTTCAAGGTTTAGAGGGAATGGTACAGCAGATTCGATCTGTAAACATAAAGGCCAACATTATTTTTACGGTTTCCCCAGTGCGTCATTTGAAGGATGGTTTTATAGAAAATCAACGGAGTAAGGCGCATTTGATAACCGCTATCCACCAAATATTGGAAAAAGTTAGTGCCGTGTATTTCCCTAGTTACGAACTGATGATGGATGAACTTCGGGATTATCGCTTTTACGGGGATGATCTGGTGCATCCCAATGATATGGCGATCGAATATTTGTGGGATAAGTTTAAAACGGTTTGGATTGATCAAGAGGCATTGCCGGTGATGGAAAAGGTGGCAGCAGTACAACGAGGACTAAAGCATAGGCCGTTTAACCCGGTATCGGAAAAGCATCGGGAATTCCTAAAGGCACTTGATCTAAAAATTGCGTACCTTCAAAAGAAGTATCCTTACATGAAATTTTAGTGCATGAAGAAAATATTGATAGGGGTAATCCTTACGTTGGCCGTGGTTTTGATTTTTCGTTCCTGCTCTGAGGAGAAAGAAAAGAAGTCCATTTTGAAAGAAAATTCCATGCTCATTCAGGAGCAGATAAATAATGTTTCCAAACTGATCGTTACCGAGGGGCATTTTGCCGAAGTTTATAATTATAAGGATTCCCAGCAATTATTTGGACCGTTGATTACTGCGGATAAGAAGGCATTGGTGGTGGTAAATGCGGAAGTGACCGTGGCCTATGATCTAAGTGTGATAAAATTTGAAATCGACGAGAAGAACAAAACCCTAAGGATAATAGATATCCCAGAGCCCGAAATAAAAATAAACCCCGATTTTGAATATTATGATGTCACTTCCGATTATTTAAACCAGTTCAATGCCGAGGATTACAACAAAATAAAGCGCAATGTAAACGCCTCCCTATTGAAAAAAATAGAGGCCTCCACTTTAAGATCCAATGCCAGTAACAGACTGGTGAGTGAACTTTCCAAATTCTTGGTGCTTACCAATTCTATGGGGTGGACACTGGCTTATGGTGATAACGAGATCGAAAACTTCGATGGCTTAAGGTTGCTGGATTAAATAAATGCCGATTGGGCTAATTTCCACTTTATTTCACAAAAGCATTTGCCCATTTAATATAATTTTCCCAATCGTAATCGGTTACATCGTGCTTGCCGGTGCGAATGTGGTAGGAGACCGTATTATGGACGGGCTCGTTTATCTTGGGCATATCCGTGGTTTCTATTCCTTTTTTACCGTATAGGTTATATACAGAAGAGGCGTAGTGGGCGGAAAGGAATTCACCTCTTGGATCGGCCCATTGGTCTTCGGCTGCACTGGCTACATAAAGAGGTCTTGGTGCAATTAATGCCAAGAGTTGGTGCTGGTCTATAGCCAAGGCTTCTTCATTGTCGCTGTACTGATTAAAATTGTCGCAGAACCAATGTGGAAAACTTGTGTTGATACGGCCAACAGTTTCGCCAAATTTCCTCTTGGACAAGGCAGCACCCCCACATCCGGAATCATTGGAAATTACCCCGGCAAACCTTTGGTCCGTGGCTCCTGCCCAAAGTGATGTTTTGCCCAAGCGTGAATGACCAAAGGCAATCACCTTTGAAGCATCGATATCAGCATCCTTTTCAAAATAATCCAAAGCTCTTACCATACCCCAACTCCAAGCCGCAATACTTCCCCATTCATCTGGTTTGGGTTGTTCTTGGTTTCTGTCGTATAATAAACTGTGGACTCCGTCCGAGAAATCATTTTTGTCCGGATCTACTTCGCCATAGTAAATGGTGGCTAGGCCGTAACCGGCTTCCAAGATTTTTTCCACTGCCCATCGATTCGTTCTTTTTCCCCTTGACTCTTCGGTCAAGGTGTTGTTTTCAATTTGGAATGATTCATTGTTATTGGCCCAGGCAGATGAAATCAATACGGCCTTGTCTTCCGTAATCGTATGGTTGCCATAAAAATTATAGCCCAAAAAAACGGGTGCTTTTGCTATATTCTTGGGCAGATAAAGCAAAATGGTATAGCTCAAGGTTTTGCCATTGTTCTTAAAAGTAAGTTCTACCTGCTTGCGCTTGGCTTTTCCGTTAAGAGCATTGTTATCCTGTTCCAAAATGTTATAGGAGTCTATTTTAAGGGTCTTGGGAATCTTGCCATAAACGCTGTTTTCAAAAAAATGAAGTAGCTCCGGCCGTCTTGTTTTTTCCCATTTTTTAACCGATTTGATCTTTTTTCCTTTAAATGTCGTCAGCGGATCTGGCACCTCAAAGGAAGGGACTTGGCTTTCATTATAATTGGTTTGTGATAGTAGAGGGGACATGGACAATATAAAAAAGGCACACACAAAACAAGTTAGAAGCTTCATTTAATATCTTTTACAGTTAAGAGTATAAATATAGGAAATCCTTAGGGAAATAATGCACAAGCTTATGCTACTAAACTTTTGTCTACCAACTCCAGTCCGTCGTCTATCAGATGGCCTAATTGTGGTTTTTGGAGCTTAAGGGCTTCCAAGTGTGCTTTCAGATCTTTGGCAAAACTTCCGTCGCCATTATTTTTTGCCAATTCGTACAATTCAACCGAAAGCAACCAATCTTCTGGGTGGTTGGCTTTTATTTCCTGGAAGACTTTGTTTCTGGAGATAGTTACATTTTTACCTTCCCTAAATTCCCTGACCTGCTTGTATAATTGTTCCAATTGTTTTCTTTTTTCAGTTTTGGCCGATTTTATGGTGGTGTCGGTTACTTTGTGCGTAACCAGATCAAAACTTTTTAAATCCGCGGGACCATTAAATACAGAAACAATATTTTCCCCCACAGCCATATGGTAAAGTCCCCAATCTGGGCTAAAGAGTATTTTTTCGCCATGGGTAACCGTACAATTTGCCAAGGTAACCAGAATTATTTCTCCCTTGAGGTTTCTGGTACCCGTAATAATTTTCCCGGATACTTTTATATCGCCAATAAATTCCAGGGCCACTACTTCACCTTCATAAATACTGTAGGCTTTTAAATCGCGGGGGCTCATATCCTCTATCGCAAGATTTATGCCCTTCAATTTTCCTATGGGCGAACCAAAGCTGTTCGGATGCTGTTCAATACCGTGTCCTATCAATTCCTTTTCCCGGTAAGCAAGGGCTGTATTGCCTTTGGTCTGAAGATAGACCGGTTTGCCTTCATGGGCAATTACACTGGCAAAATTCCCGGATATTTGCAGGCCTGTACTTAGTTCCACCGTCCCCAGTACCTTGGAGTTGATAAGCTTTTCCAGACCACTTAGGCCACCTTTCCTTAAGGACATGGTGTTAGCAAATTCTTCCAGCACTTGATTCAGGTAGGCAAAATCAGGGGTGACAAAAAGTTGTGGTTGTGGTTGGGTTATATCAAAGGAAGTATGTGCCGCTTCTAAGGAATAAGGAATTTTTTTAACCTTATTGGTCATGCACCAGGCACTTTCACCAATGGAGGAAAGTAAACCCGCACCGTATATTTTTGGTTGGTCTACAGTACCGATCAGCCCATATTCTACGGTCCACCAATGAAGGTTTCTGATCAGCGCCATTTCACTGGGTTCTCCCATATCCAATTGTAGGTCCTCAATTTTCTTTTGTGCCCTATCTATGTCCGCTTGGGGGGTGCCTTCGGCCTCCTTTATGATGGATAAATGCCTAACGGCTTCGTATAGTTCATAATCCTTGGCACTGGAAATGGCCTTGGAGCCTATTTCCCCAAACCTACGCAGGTATTCGGCATATTCCGGATTGGCAATAATAGGGGCGTGCCCTGCTCCTTCGTGGATAATATCGGGTGCGGGGGTATATTCAATATGTTCCAATTGCCTAATATCCGAGGCTATGACCAAGACATTGTAGGCTTGGAATTCCATAAAGGCCGAAGGAGGGATGAAACCATCTACGGCCACGGCCGCCCATCCTATTTCCTTCAATATTCTGTTCATACCGTACATATTGGGAATATAGTCTATAGAAATCCCCGTTTTTTTTAGTCCCTCCATATAACTCTTATGGGCCACCGTACTCAAGTAATCTACATTTTTTCGCATTACATATCGCCAGACTGCCTGATCGATAGGGGAGTAGTCCTCATAATTTTGAGGTTTTATATACTGCTTCAAATGCTTGGGAAGCTTATCTAAGATGTAGTTGCTTTCAAAAGACATAGTCTGAGTTTTATTCCTTTTAAAGATACAAAATGCGCCCGTGTCTCCCAAGAAGGGCCTTTTGTAATTACATAGCTAAAGAAAGTAAAAGGGCACTTAAAAAAAATGGTTTAATGTCAGTTTTAGATAACCTATTTTTTGGACGGGAATCAAAAAAAATTCCCCGCCTGAATAGGAAGGGAATATAGGGGGATTTAATCTAAGACAGAACCTAGAAGATTCTCTATATAATGATATGGTCAACTTTTTAATTCATGGTCGACTCGGGAGGATAAGCTTCCAATATTTCGGAAACGAACTCTTTAATCCTTTGTTCTTTCTTTTCTATATTTCTAATGTTGTTCAAGGTGCCAACACCCCTTCCTTGCCAAACCAGTTCCTTGTTCTTGGCATCAATGATGTCAATATATAGGGAGCCCTCGGTCCTTGTGCTAACATTGTTTCCTCCGTAATATGGGGACCCC
Organism: Arenibacter sp. F20364; assembly: GCF_023015905.1. Lineage (GTDB taxonomy): Bacteria > Bacteroidota > Bacteroidia > Flavobacteriales > Flavobacteriaceae > Arenibacter. Next base: position 60,348 of record NZ_JALKBD010000021.1, read on the forward strand.
CAGTAAAATGGAGACCAACCCCAGCCATAGAACCCTGCGCCCCAATAGTTGCTGTACACATCTACCTGTTGTCTTTCTTTGGTAAAGATGCTCAATAACATATCGGGATCTTCGGATTTCACGAAACCTCTAGAGCTCATTTCCGCATCAATGGCCTTTAAAATTCTCTTTTTGTCCAAATCCGAAATCTGGGCCTTGTCTATCCCGGTTTTATAAAAGGCATAGGTTTTGAGGGAATTAAAATTTGCTTCTTTATCATAATCCGATAATACACGTACCGAGGAGCAGGAACTGGCAAAGAGCAGGACCATGATCGGAACGACTAAAAATTTGATCTTTTTCATAGCTTATATATTTGAATTAGTACTTGTGATATTCCATTTAAATAGGCTCAAAAATCATGCCGAATACCTTAGTTGTGGCGCTGTGCGTTCGTTTTTTGATCATAGCCGTACGGACAATGTCTGCAGCCACTTTCGCAACAGTACCCCCGTTTTAGATGATATTGTTTCGTAAAAACTCTGTATCCTTCCTCTGAAAGGTAATAATCCCCTTCTTCCAATGGTATAAATTTCTTCATTGCCGTAAATTTATAGGATTTAGACCAAATAATTTAAGCTGGTCGGCCATGTGGAGGTTAATTTAACAGAGTTTAGCATACTTTTTGTATTTGAACCTATTTTGTTCGTAGTAAGTCGATTATGGAAAATTTTTTTGAAGAGCCCCTGTTATCTTTGATAAGCGTGCTATTTACCTAAAAGAATGATTTTAGTATTTAAACATTTATTTTACAAGAACTATGTTGGACTATCCATATGGCCCTTCATTATTTTAAAAAATTCTTCTTTAAAAAAGGATGTTACGCTACTCAATCACGAAAGAATACATCTACGTCAGCAACAGGAATTGTTGATAGTGCCCTTTTATTTTTTGTATTTAACGGAGGGCTTCATTAGGTTTCTTATGTGTTTTGACGCCTACAAGGCCTACCAAAATATTAGCTTTGAAAGGGAGGCTTACGATAATGAAACTAATTTATATTATCTGCAAGAGAGAAGGACGTTTAGTTTTATTAAATATCTTTGGGGTCAAAAGCCTTCAACGTGCAGGGAATAAATCAGGAAGTAAACCTTTCTATTTTACATAAAAAACAGGTTACCCTAGTGGTAAAAAGGGAAGACCTGATACACCCTTTTATCTCTGGCAATAAATACCGAAAACTTAAGTACAATATCTTGGAGGCCAAACAAAGGGGCTTGAATACCATTCTAACTTTTGGTGGTGCCTACTCCAACCATATTGCAGCCACCGCTTATGCGGGAAAATTGCATGGTATAAGGACCATTGGGGTAATAAGGGGCGAGGAGCTAAGCCAAAATTGGATGCTTAATCCCACTTTGATGCAAGCCCATGAGCACGGGATGGATTTTAAATTTATTTCCAGGGAGGATTATAGGCGTAGGAACGAGAAATCTTTTTTGGAGCTGTTGGGTAGGGACTTGGCCCCCTATTACTTAATTCCTGAAGGGGGAACAAATTTGCTGGCAGTTAAAGGTTGTGAAGAAATATTGAGCCCTGAAGATGCGGATTTTAACGTTCTATGTTCCAGTGTAGGAACAGGTGGCACCTTGGCCGGTATTATCAATTCTTCCCTTCATTACCAGAGAATTATAGGCTTTCCTTCATTGAAAGGTGATTTTTTAAAGAAAGATATTCGTAATTTTACCGCCAAAGAAAACTGGGAAATCAATACCGATTATCATTTTGGAGGGTATGCCAAGGTTTCTGAAGTGCTTATAGAGTTTATTAATTATTTTAGGGAAAAGACCAATATTCCTACAGATCCCATATACACAGGGAAGCTTTTATTTGGCATTTTAGATCTGGTAAAAAATGATTATTTTATGCCAGGAACCAAAATTTTGGCTATACACAGTGGTGGTTTACAGGGGATAGCAGGTATGAATTTAGTTTTAAAAAAGAAGAATCTTCCATTAATAAAAGTATGATAAAGAGAATAGCGATAACAACAATACTAGTTTTATTCCTAGTGGGTTGCGGTGTTAAAAAGAGAACGACTTATGCTAAAAAGCCAGATCCAAGGACGACCACAACCGCTAACAGGCCGGGGTCCAAAACAGGGGTCGAGTCCAAAAGCGAGGCTGCCTATGCATTACCGGAGGACAATGGCAAATTTGTAAAATTTACGGTAAATTCTACCGAGGAATATATAGAGACATTTGGAGAAATAGCCCAGTTTGAAATGAAGGCTTATGGTATTCCTGCCAGTATTACATTGGCACAGGGCATCCTGGAAAGTGGTGCGGGTAGAGGTGTCCTTGGCGCCAAGACCAATAACCATTTCGGAATAAAATGTCATACCGGTTGGGAAGGGGATTATGATTTTCATGATGATGACGAAAAAGGGGAATGTTTTAGGAAGTATAACCATCCTATGTATTCCTTTAGGGATCATAGTATATTCTTGTCTACCCGTGCCAGATATGCTTTTTTGTTCGATTTGGATCACGATGATTATAAAGGATGGGCCCATGGTTTAAGAGAAGCGGGTTATGCAACAGACCGTAAATATGCCCATAAGTTGATCGCACTCATTGAGCGCTATGAATTGGACAAATATGACAGGACGGTTGTAAAGTCTGGGGCCATTGTAAAAAAGGAACCGAAACAGTACGAACATAAAATTCATGTGGTTCAAAAGGGAGATACCCTATATTCCATTTCCAAACGCTACTTCGTCTCCATTCCGGAATTGATGAAGTTAAACAATATGAACAACAGCAATTTGGCAGAGGGCCAAAAATTGACCGTTAAATCTGAAAAAATTAGATAGTTTATGATCTATAGAAGAAGCAGTGCTTTATTTGCTGAAGCGCAGCGTTATATCCCTGGAGGGGTAAATTCCCCTGTTAGGGCCTTTAAGGCCGTTGGAGGTAATCCTGTATTTGTAAAGGAGGCCAAAGGGGCATATTTGTACGATGAGGATGGCAACCGTTTAATTGATTATATAGCATCCTGGGGGCCGCTGATCCTAGGTCATGCCCATGCACCTGTGATCGAAGCGGTTATTGAGAAGGCAAAAATGGGGACGTCCTTTGGAATGCCAACGGAAATTGAGACGCAATTGGCCAAGTTAGCGGTTTCCATGGTCCCCAATATAGATAAGATACGTTTTGTAAACAGTGGTACAGAAGCCTGTATGAGCGCTGTGCGTTTGGCCAGGGGATTTACTGGCAAGGACAAAATAATAAAATTTGCCGGATGCTACCACGGGCATTCGGATTCCTTTTTAATTCAGGCGGGAAGTGGAGCGGTTACCTTTGGTAGTCCCAATAGTCCAGGGGTTACCCAAGGAACGGCCAAAGATACACTGCTGGCGGCTTACAACAATCTGGAAAGTGTAAAAGCTTTGGCTACTGCCAACAAAGGAGAAATAGCCGCCATTATTATTGAGCCTGTGGCCGGTAATATGGGATGTATTATTCCTGAAGAAAACTTTATTAAAGGATTGCGTGATCTTTGTGACCAGGAAGATATTTTACTGATTTTTGACGAGGTAATGACCGGGTTTAGATTAGCGAAAGGAGGTGCTCAGGAAGTATTGGGGGTAGATGCGGATATTGTTACTTTTGGAAAGGTAATTGGAGGTGGGTTGCCTGTTGGTGCTTTTGCAGCCAGAGCCGAGATTATGGGGCATTTGGCACCGGATGGCCCAGTTTATCAGGCCGGAACACTAAGTGGTAATCCCTTGGCGATGAGTGCCGGATTGGCCATGTTGACCGAATTGAACAATAATCCCGAAGTTTTTAGGAGCTTGGCCGATAAGACCAAATACTTGGGGAAGGGTCTTGCAAAGGTATTGACCGATAATCATATTCCGTTCCAGATGAACAGGTTTGGTTCTATGATCTCCGTTCATTTTACAGATGAACCTGTGGTAGATTTTGAAACTTCCGCAAAAGGTAACAATGCCACGTTCAAGAAATATTTCCATGGAATGTTGCAACAGGGAATTTATTTGCCCCCTAGTGCCTTTGAGAGTTACTTTTTGAACGACGCCCTAAGCTATCAAGATTTGGATGAGACCATTGTGGCGCTCTCCAATATCGCCAAGGATTTGCAGGCTTAAAATTTAAAAGGCTAAGAATTCATAACTATGAATTCTTAGCCTTCAATAAGCATTCAGGCAAGTTGTTATTTGCCGTTTGCTCTTTCTTTATGTCCTCTACCTCTTCTGTGTCCTTTCCTGTCTTTTTTCATTGCCTCCCATTTTTCATACTGCTCTGTATTCAGTATTTTTTTCATCTTTTCCTTTTGGGCGATCTGATGGTCCAACCTAGCGGTTTTCAGGGCATATCGTTCCTCAGAAGTTAACTTCTTAGCCTCACCACTTTCTTTTTTGGCCTTCATTTCTTTCATTTTCTCGGAGCGTGCCATTGCATTTTCAAGGTTTAAACTCTGAATTTGCTTTTGTTGGGCATCGGTGAGATCTAGGGCCAATGTCATCTGCTTTGTTTGCAGAGTGGCCATTTGTTCAGGAGTCATATCACTCATATCGCCTCTGTGGGGTCTTTCATGTTCTGGTTTTTGTGCTATGGCGGTAATACCGGCCATTAATACAATTAATACAACTATTTTTTTCATATTATTTATTATTTACTGTTTTGTATATAGGACAATATGATATTGGATTGGTTTAACGGGAAGGTTTATTTTAGGGCAATTTTAACACCTGTCGTATATAAATGTGAGGGGAGTATAATTAATATTGAAGGGATAATATTTAATCCTTAACGGATTAGGGATAGGTGTATTGGCAAAATTAAAAAGGGCATAAACCTAAGTTTACGCCCTTTTTCTAATCAAATTATTGGATGGTTATTATTGTACGTTGATAAACTGATTTTCAGAGTTATCGGCCAAGGTCTCAATATTTACTTCTGATTTTTCGATTGAGATCAAGTCGTTTTTTGTAGTAGTGTCCTCAGATAGCTTGTTGTAAACCAATGCGGATACCAGAAAACAAATAAAATATAATAGACTTTTTATTTTGTAGGACATAGATTTGGGGTTTTAATTATACCTCTAAATTAGATGATCTATTAGCACCAATTTGGCAAATGTTGTGAAACCTACATAAAGTTGTTGTAAAAAGACCAAGAAATGTGGTTGAAATTTTAAATAAAAGAGGACAATTATTTATTCTTTTATTTCGTCCAATTTTGCTACCCTTTTGTCGATATCTAGCTTATCAGTTTGTAGTTGAATGACTTCGGCGGAATCACGATTATTTGTATTGTTATGTTCTGGCTCCAAGGCATAGTACAAAACAGCCGAGGCTACAAAACAAACAAAATACAATAAGCTTTTAACTTTATAAGACATAGATTGGGGGGTATTAATAAAGGCTTGAAAGTAGGAAAAATATTAAAAGTCAGAAAATAAATATTGTTAAATTTTACGTTTTATCGACAAAAGGTGTCCGTTCAACGGAAAAATATTGAATTTTGGCATGAAGACAGGGCGATCTTCGAAGATCGCCCTGTCCAGTATATTCAATGTTATTTTTATAATATTTAAGGTAGTCTCCTTAAATATTGATCCACCTAACTGTTGGGGTCCAAAATTAGATCGATGCGTTCCACTGCATCCTGCAAATGATATTTGCTCATGGAATCCGTTGTCCTATTAATTGCATTTTTAAGGTCTTTTTTAAGAATGTTCAATTCCGCCCTCGCAATGGATCGTATATCGGACTGGCCTGTATTGATAGGTGTAGATTTTTGATATCCACCGAAATCTCCTTTTTTTGTTTCGTTTTCGGCAGTCATCAAGTAGGCCAATCTTTCTATATGGGCCTTTTGAAGATTTCTTCTGTAGGTGTCAATTTTATTTCCAGTGCGAGTTTCGGACCATAGCCCCTTTCTTAGGTCGGTCATCATTTCCAAAAGGGAATAGGCCTCCTTGCCGTAAATGGTTTGGTTTTCGATCATCCTGGCCAGTTTGCCCAAACTTAATATATTGTCCAGTGATCTTACCTGTAGACTTCTTATGCGCTCCACTGAACCTGAATATTCTATTTTATTAAAAATGTTTGGAACGATCAACCATTCCGGGGTTTGAAATAATTGTTCCTGTACAAATAGTAAGCAGTTTTTTTGATGTTCCCTATCTACTGGAGTGTATACGGCCCCTTCCTGATCATAGGTTTTGTAATGCTCATAAACCCCGCCAATATTATTGCTTACATGACCCATATATCTGTTGAATTGGGAAATTACCTGCCCGTAAAGGGTATTTAGATCGTCGTACTCCTTGCCTTTTTCAGCGGTCCATTCAATAAGTTTTGGGGTTATTCTTTTTAAATTTTCGATGCCGTAGGCACTGGCCTTTATGGCATCATCTCCCAAATCCTCCGTCTGTGAGCTAGGATCAACCACATCTCCCACTTGCTGGTGGCCAAAGCGGTATAAGGGATCCCCGGCGTGTTCTAAAATCCAGCTATCCAAAGTTTCTTTTTCCTCCTTAGCGGATTTGTCCAATATGGGGCGGTATCCCCAATTAATGGCATATTTGTCGTAAACACCAATTTCTGGCATCAATGCCACGCCCTCATCTCCGGGTTGGGCAATATAGTTGAATCTAGCGTAATCCATAATGGAGGGTGCTGTACCATATTTTTTGGTAAAGGAGGCCGACCGCAACGAATCTACGGGATAGGCTACACTACTGCCCATATTGTGGGGCAAGCCTAGGGTATGGCCCACTTCGTGTGCAGATACAAATCTAATTAAGCGACCCATTACCTCCTCCTTAAAGGCAACTCCTCGGGCATCAGGATTAATGGCGGCTGTTTGTACAAAAAACCAATTCCTTAACAGGGTCATTACATTGTGGTACCAGTTGATATCCGATTCCAGGATTTCACCAGTCCTAGGGTCGCTTACATGCGGTCCGTTGGCATTGGGAATCGGGGAGGCCAAATAGCGAACTACGGAATAACGCACATCCTCAGGGGACCATTCTGGATCTTCTTCAGGAGTTGGCGGATCTTTGGCCAAAATGGCATTCTTGAAGCCGGCTGCCTCAAAAGCAGTCTGCCAATCCTCGATACCCTGCTTTATAAAGGGGACCCAACTTTTTGGGGTTGCCCTGTCCACATAGTATACAATTGGTTTTTTCGGTTCCACCAATTCTCCATTTTTGTATTTTTCAATATCCTCGTCCTTAACTTCCAGTCTCCATCGGTCAAGAAAGCGCACTGTTTTGCTCTCCTGGGCATCCAAGCCATAATCTACCTGACCGCGGGCGAACCAACCTACCCGTTCATCAAAATAGCGACGTTTCATTGGTTCCTCCGGGAGCAATATCATGGAATTGTTTATTTCAATGGAGATAGACCCCAAACTTCCATTGGAAGGAGGATTACTGGCTACGTAGGTCTTTACATGTCTTGCCTCAATATTTAAAGGGTAACTTTTTAGGGAATCGATATAACTTCTGGATTCGTCCAAACGTGAAACCTTATATTCTTTGCGATAATTTTCCGGCATGCCCAGGGCATGTACATCTTTCTCAAAAAGATCGTTTACTTGGATTACCGTAGCGGGGTTCAAGCTATCTTTATTAAATGCCTTTATGTTGAACGAATACAGTACAGGTTCAAAATTGGAATTTACAACGGCTTCACTCACGGGAAGGGAATCGGCCGCAACAATATCGTAGCTTACTACCCTGAGTAATACCTTTTTTGGCAACTTTTCCCACCTAAGTACCTTAGTATTAATTTTTCCGCCTCCGAAACCGATGCCTGTAGCTGTTTTCGAAATTCTGCTCACCATTAGCATTTCCTTGTTGAACAGGGAATCTGGTATTTCGTAATAATGTTTATCATCTACCACATGCACATCAAAAAGGCCCTTGTCCGTTTTTGCATCTTTGGTAATTACCTTTTCATAGGCTTCTATTTCTCCTTTTTTTGATTTTTCCTTGTCATCGGAGGCTTCGGTTTTCTTCTCTTTCTTTTTAAAGATCTGTGCTTCTGTAGTATGGAAGCAACCTATTAGCAAGAATGCCAATAACACTTTCGCGTGTAAATTTTTAAACATATTTCAGGTAATTTCTATGAATTCTTGTGTTCTTTCAAAGAACTAAAAATAATTTAAATTTTGGAAGTAGATTTGGATTATTGCCCAATTACAAAATAATTAACGGAATTGTATCTCTTTCTGAATCTTAGGGCTTTTAATCTTGCATTATATCAGCTAAATGAATTTTTTTTACCAATTATCTGTAACATTTCTAGGTTTCAATAGTCTATTTAAATAGAGAATTTCTTTTATAGTTTATTTGAATCAAGCTTCTGTAAGGCCTTTGTGGGAACAAAGGCTTTACTTTTGTCGTGCCTTTTCCAAAAAAGTTTTCTATATGCTAGCTATGGATCAGAAGAGAAGGGGCACAACCAATTGGAACAATAGGATCAGTAAGACAACTGAGATAAGGTTCAGAACTATTCCTACCCTGGCCATCTGATAAACTTTTATATAGCCACTGGCAAAGACTATGGCATTGGGCGGGGTGGCCATAGGCAGCATAAAGGCGCAGCTACTGGCCATAGTCACCGGAATCAATAAATAAAGAACTGGAACCCCTAAGCCTATAGCTATACCTGCTACCACGGGTGCAAGTACTGCCACCAAGGCTACATTGCTCATCAGTTCTGTCATGAAGAGCATTAATAGGATTAACAAGGAAGCTGTAAATAATATGGATATTTCGCTTGTGGAAATGGCATTTGCTACCATATCTACAATGCCGCTAGTAGACATACCCTCGGCCAAGGCAAGTCCACCGCCAAATAATACCAGAATTCCCCAGGCCAATTTTTCGGTATCGCTCCAACCGATTATAAAATCTCCTTTTTTAAAGTTAAATGGAATCGCAAATAGGGAAACTGCAGCTATCATACTTATGATGGTGTCCGACAGTCCAAGCGATGGAAATATACTGTTGATAAGGGTTCTGAAAATCCATAGGAAAACTGTTATTCCAAAAATAGTGAGCACCATTTTTTCTTTGCGGCTGGTGGGCCCCAATTTATTTAATTCTTCCTGAATGATCTTCTTGGAGCCTGTAAATTTCAATTTCTTATTGGGAAAAAACCATTTTACCAGGACCAGATAGCAAATGCTTACCAAGATGATTGAAAAAGGAAGTCCAATTACCATCCATTTTAGAAAAGAGATTTCAATATTGTACTCGTTCTCCAGTAAACCTATTAAAATTGAATTTGGCGGGGTGCCGATAACGGTTGCTATGCCCCCGGCGTTTGCGGAAAAGGCGATTCCCAACATTACGTTTAGGGCAAAATTGCGATCATCTTTGGTGAAGCCATCGGCATCATTGACCAATAACCCAATAACGGACATGGCAATGGGGAGCATAACTACAGTACTTGCCGTATTGCTGATCCACATGCTTAATGCCGCTGTCGCGATCATAAACCCTAGGACAACCTTATTTGGTGTTGTTCCTGTAATTCGTATAATATTGAGGGCAATGCGTTTATGTAAATTTACCTTTTCCAAGGCCAAAGCCATCACAAAGCCTCCAAAAAATAAAAAAATGATGGGGCTGCCATAGTTGGCACCTACATCGTTGATGGGCATGATCTTAAGTAAGGGGAACAAAATCAAAGGCAACAGGGCCGCAACTGAAATGGAAACAGCCTCGGTGATCCACCAGACTACCATCCAAACGGCCACAGCGATTACCGCATCCCCTTTTTCGGAGACCAGGGTAACAGGTAAATTTAGAAGAATGAAGAAGAAGGTGGGACCCAATAACAGTCCTAATTTTTTGCTCAAATCCATATGGGAGGTTTATGGCCTTCTAAACTAGGTTATTTCCTGCAGTTATAAAAATGAAAATAGGGGAGCAGCTTTAGTTTTTTCCAATTTCCTTCCAATTAATTGAAAATAGAAGCTAAATCTATCATATTTAGGTCTTTATCCACCGCACCATATAGTATTTTGATAACCGAAAGTTCCCCTAGATTGAGGATCGACTCCTTGGTTCGGTAACCGGCAACAAAGAATAGTTTGTTGTTTATTTCCAATAATTCTGGAATAAAGCTCCCCTTGTAATTTAATTTTTTGATTTCCGTACCGGTAGGGTCGAATTTGCGCAAATAGCCATCGCCTGTTGAGATTACAAAAGAATCTCCCAAGGAGATCATTGCTTGGATATTATTGTCCTCATTAAAATTATGGGTTTTGATATGGTTTCCTTCCGAATCTGTAATGCTGAGCTCGCCATTGCCGTAGGCAACCAAGTTGCCATTGGACAATTGTATAAGGTGGTAAGCACCGTTTAGATGGTTGGCTTCGGTGATTTGCGTCCCCAAGACGGAATTACTAAGTTCTGCCGTTTTTGTAACGGTCAAATTGGTATCGAAAAATGTAAGTACAGGCCTGTAGTTTTGAATAAAGGGCAAGATTATGTTCTTGTCGAATGTTCCTCCATAAGCTACATAGCCATCAGTGGTCTTAATCATAGCGGCCAGCATGGCATTATTGGATCCAATGGTTTTGAATTGGACATCAAAGGCATCGCCATTGGCGTTCCTTTTTTCAATAACTGCTTTATAGGTGCCATTGTCTTTTTGTGTGCCATAGAAGATGAAATTTACATCCTCTTTCAGGTAACCATAAAGGTATTTGGTGGCAGAACTTAAAATGGACGTTAAAGCCCAGTTACTGTTAAGGGTTATTTCGTGTGACCCATATAATTCGGGAAGGGTGCGGGAAAAATGGATGTTCTTGTTGCCGTTGCCCAAAAAATTTATATAGGCATTTTTTGTATTAAATTGTTGGTCCGCAATGTAGTTGGAGCTGGGTACGAAATCGCTGCCCAATTCTTTGTAATAGAATTTGGATGTGGACAGGTTAACCATATCCTCGGATTTCTCCAAATAGAAAATGTTGCCGTTTTGCGGATTGATGCCCATCTCTATAGGTAGCCCGTTATATCCAGCAGAAATATCGGGAAACAGATAATAGGATTCCACAGCTGCTTCAACAAAAATCTTCTTGCTAAAGGTTGCGCTATTTTTTTGGTCATCATAAACAACAAGGGAAATGGTGAAATTTCCGCCTTCCTGAAAGCTTACGGAAGGGCTTTCTTGGTTGCTTATTTCATTATTGCCAAAATCATAGGAAAAGATTACGGCATCTTTGGAACAATTGGTCAATTGTAACGATTCTCCTATGGCTATGGTATCCTTGCTTATGGTAAAACAGGCCGTTAAACTTATTTCTTGCTCGGGGTCAGTAATGTCCCCCTTGTCTTCCTTGGTGCAGGAAACCACAAAAATGGACATGAAAATAATCGCGTAGAAGTTTTTCATACTCTTAAGATTTGGGATCCTAAAAGTATTAACGTAATTATGTCGCCATTATTTTAATATTTCGGTGTAATACAGGGATTTAACGTTGATAGTACCAAGTTAGTGGCAAACTAATAAACTATGGAATCTGTGGCTATTTTGGGGAGGTCGTAACCCCCGTAATCTATCAATAATTCCCCTTCTTGCGGTTTGCTTACTTGATCTGGTTTTTTAACAGGGGTTTTGAACAGATATACAATCTGTAATTTTTTAAATTCTTTTAATTTTGGGAGATGTACCTCTTCAAAATTTGTCCCCATAAGGTTCACGTTTTTAAGATACTCCAGTTTTTCCAAGGTTTCTATATTTTTTCCTGTTACCGCAGTATTGTCCAACTTTAATACCGTAAGGTGGGGCAGGATACTTATTTTTTCAAAAATGGCATCCGTAACTTGGGTTTCACCTAGGTCTAGGTAAACGATCTGATTTGTAAGCGAAGCAAGCAGCTCAAAATCTCCATCCGAAAATGTAGGTTTGTTGATACAGGACACTTTTATGAAATTACTTTCTTCGTTGACCCTTTCTACGTGGAAGCCTTTTTTCTTTATGGCCGAAATGGTATCTGCAGATACTTCGGCAACCACTACGTCCGGGTAGGTATCGTCTTTTGCTTTTGGAAAGAAAGCTTGGACCAATTCTTTTTTTAGGCCCATTTCCCCAATGCTCTTGTCAAAAGAATTGCCATTGGCTATCCAGGTTCTAATAATATCCAATTCTTCCTTGGAGGGCTGATCCTTATCTTTTGGTGGCATGTGGTCTTCATGTTCCAATGGCAATATCAATCTAGCGTAGAGGGAACTTTTTTCCGGGTCGTTTGGCTCAATTACCAATCCGTCCTCCCCGCCTTTCAGAATTCCATTTTCTTCTTCCAATCGCAATTCCCCCTTTTCTTTTTTGGCATTGTGACAGCTTACGCATCTAGTATTGAGGATGGGTTGTACAAGGTCTGTATATAGAATTGCCTCTTCCCAATTTTCTTCTTCCAGGGTAGGCATTTCATAAACTTCCGGGCCAACGCCCAATAGGGATTTTATACTGTTGGGCAGAGGTTCAATGAGGTAGTCCGATCCGTGGGTAATATTTCCCCCAAGATGCCCGGTGAACGATATAAGAAATAATAGTGAGTAGGATAAAAGCACCACCGGAACTCGCTTTATAAAATCGAGTTTTGAGGGTGCTGTCAACCTAAGATACATCAACAAAGAAAACAGGGCGGTGACAATACCCAGCCATAAATGGAATTTTACAGTATCAAAGGAATATCCTTCGGCTGTATAAAGCAGATAGCCGCTAATACAGGCAATGGTAGCAAAAATAAAAGCCCATTGAAACAGGATTCCAATTATTTTGGACCATTCATAATTCTTTCTATCATACCATTGCAATAGTAAGGCGGCAAGAATGAATCCTATTGGTAAATGTACTACAAGGGGGTGTAAGCGCCCTATTAATTGTTGAATAACTTCCATAGATCAACTATTTATTCAATTTTGGGCTATTTTTTTAAATGCTACCTGACTATGGTATGATAATAAGTACTGAAAAAGTATGATAAATAATCGCATGATATTGGTTTGGTCGGTTTGTGTTCTAGGCAAGAATTTCGTGTATGACATGGCCTTCCACATCTGTAAGGCGGAAGGGTCTTCCTTGAAAGTCAAAAGTAAATTGTTCGTGGTCAAAACCCAGAAGGTGCATCATGGTAGCATGCACGTCGTGTACCGAGACTTGGCCCTCCAAAGCGGAAAAGCCTATCTCATCCGTAAGTCCCCAGCTAGCACCTTTTTTAATGCCTCCTCCTGCCATCCACATGGTGAAGGCATCCCCGTGATGGTCCCTTCCCTTAAAGGCCATTTCTTTTCCTTCCCTGTTTTCCTGCATAGGTGTCCTTCCGAACTCACTTCCCCAGACCACCAAGGTTTCTTCCAATAATCCTCTTTGTTTAAGGTCTAGGAGTAGTGCTGTAATTGGCCTGTCTATTTCTGTACATTTATTTCTTAACCCAAGATCTACGGCATTGGAATGACTGTCGCCATGGCTGTCCCAGCCCCAATCGAACAATTGCACAAAGCGTACCCCGTCCTCAACGAGTTTTCTGGCCAATAGACAATTGTTGGCAAAGGATTCCTTTCCGGGTTGTACCCCGTACATTTCCTTTATATGCTCTGGTTCATTATTGATGTTCATGACCTCTGGTACTGCAGTCTGCATACGGTAGGCCATTTCGTACTGATTGATTCTGGCCAAGATCTCTGGATCGGAATATTCGTCAAATTCTTTTTTATTGATGTTGTTTATAGCATCAATAGTACTTTTTTTAAGGTTTCGGGTAATGCCTTTAGGGTCGTCTATATAAAGTACCGGATCTCCTTTGGATCGGCATTGGACACCTTGGTACACCGAGGGTAAAAAACCGCTGCCCCAGACACTTTTTCCGGCATCCGGTGTTTTTCCTCCGGAGGTAAGAACCACAAAACCTGGCAAATTCTGATTTTCGGATCCCAAACCGTAGGTAACCCAAGACCCTATACTTGGTCTGCCCAATCTGGGACTTCCGGTATGCATGAACAATTGCGCAGGCCCATGGTTAAATTGATCTGTATTTACCGCTTTAAGGAAGGCAACTTCATCCACTACTTTTGAAAAGTGGGGCAGAAAGTTGGAGACCCAATTACCGGATTCCCCGTGCTGCTTAAATTCCGCCTGTGGTCCAAGTAATTTGGGAACTCCGCGGATGAAGGCAAATTTTCGCCCTTCCAACAAGGATTGCGGACAGGCCTGATTGTTCAGTTTATGAAGGGTAGGCTTGTAATCGAACATTTCCAGTTGGGAGGGAGCGCCCGCCATATGCAAATATATAACGGATTTTACCTTGGCAGGGAATGGGGGTGCCATAGAAGCCAAGGGGTTGATGTCCCTCTCGGTTAGTGCAATCTTAGCTTTGTCATTGTTGCCAAGAAAAGAGTTACAGGACATAAAAAGTGAACCTAAGGCCAAACCTCCCATCCCGGCAACACAATCCTTTATAAAATGCCTTCGGGTCTTTGCCTGTATTTCCCGCTGTAACTTTTCTTTTATTAATCGGTCCAAACTGTTCATAACTACGATTTTGTTAAAAACTCATCCAAATTCATGATGGCATTGGCCACTACGGTCAATGCCGCTATATTGGCATCTGCATCCGCTTCATATGGAATAAATTCCGTAATATTCTGAGGTTCTTCCTTGAAATCAGAAACAGAACTGTTGTACAGTTCTTTTAATACACTTAGTTTTTCGTCACTGATGTCTAATAAAACGGCTTTCTTGTACCCTTGTCTTATGCTGCTGTCCACCTCATCACTTTGACCCATGAATTTGGCCAAATGATAGGCGGTTTCTTGGTAAACTGGGTCATTAAGGGTGACTAAAGCCTGCAATGGGGTATTGGTCACCGTTCTGCGTACCGTTGATACTTCCCTGCTGCCTGCGTCAAAAGTCAGGAAGGAAGGGTAAGGGCTGGTTCTTTTTAAATAAGTGTATACGCCCTTTCTATACTTGTCCTCTCCTTTGCTTTCCACCCAATTACCACCATTGTATACCGTTTGCCAAATACCATCCGGTTGGGGCGGCATAACACTTGGGCCGTACATTTTGGTGCTCAAAAGTCCGGATACGGCCAGGGCCTGATCGCGAATTTGTTCTGCACTCAAACGAATTCTGGGGCCACGGGCATAGAGTCGGTTTTCAGGATCCAAATTGTATAATTTGGCGTTGTTTTTTGAACTCTGCCTGTAGGTGCCGCTCATCACAATATCTTTTACCAAGGCTTTTATGCTCCAATTGTGCTCGTTCATAAATCTTAACGCCAGCCAATCGAATAATTCTGGATGGGAAGGCGGATCAGATTGGGAGCCCATATCCTCTAAGGAAGCTACTATGCCCCGGCCATAAATTTGCTGCCACACCTTATTGACCAAAGTCCTAGCCGTTAGCGGGTTCTCCTTACTGACAAGCCATCTTGAGAGTCCCAACCTATTTTTAGGCCAGGCATCGTTCCAAGCGTTGAGACTTTTGGGGGTTCCTGGTTGTACTGTATCGGTTTTCATAAGCCAACTACCCCGCTCAAAAACTTGGGTGATCCGTTTTCTATAGTCCGGGTTTTCAACCATGATAGGTAAGGAGGCTGTATCTGTATTTAATAATTTTAATAAGGTATTTTCAATGGTAGAATACTCGGCTACCGGATCATTGGGCATATCGGGAAGAAAGGCAAACCATGTAAAATATCCCAAGGCAGATTTAGGTGAGACCCTATTGTTATCCGTTTCGATATAAAGGTTTAGCTTTTCGTTCGTTTTTTTAAATGGAACTTTTCGTACTAAGTTGCCAGAAGTTTTATTGATGACAAACTGGGATAGAATTTCTCCCTCGGCATTATCCTTTCTTATCGTCATAGTAGTACCGTCTATTCCCGAAGAATATTTTAAATACATATACCCCGCACCTTGAGTGTATACATTATTTAAAAAACAGAAACCATTATCCCTCAAGGAAAGCCTTCCTTCTACGTTACCATTTTCGAATTTTTTTATTAAATGCGAATGGTAAATTGGTTCGGTGTAGGTGAGGAAGTTCTGATATTTTTCGGCAATTTGGGGACTGCCGTGGTTAGAAATCCAATCTACTATCTTTTTTATCTCCTTTTTTTGGTCCGGAGTATAAAATTTTAGAGTAGGTTCATCTTCAGAAGTATCTTCATCCCTGGAATTATTGAAAAACGCCATGAGATTGTAATACTCTTTATTTTTAAAGGGGTCATAAGTATGACTATGACATTGTACGCAGCCAATAGTGGTACTCTGCCATACCTCAAAAGTGGTATTTACTCTGTCTATTACCGCAGCGACCCTGAACTCTTCATCATCTGTTCCTCCTTCTCCGTTATTCATGGTGTTTCTATGGAAAGCCGTTGCAATGAGTTGGTCAACGGATGGTTGAGGTAAAAGATCACCGGCCAACTGCTCAATGGTAAACTGGTCATAGGGCATATCCTGGTTGAAGGCCCTTATTACCCAATCACGATATTGCCACATAGTTCTCCCCATATCACTTTCATAACCTTTGGTATCGGCATAGCGGGCTTGGTCCAACCACCAACTGGCCCACTTTTCACCATACCCATCTTGGGACAACAGCTCGTCCACCATATTTTCATAGGTAATCTTTCCGGCGGTAAAATCATTAAACAAGGAATCCTCCGGTGGAAGTCCGGTCAGGTCCAGGGCAAGTCTTCTGGCTATTACATTGGGCTCTGCTGCAGGACTCGGTTCCAAGTCGTTATTTTCCAAAGTCCTTAAAATAAAGTGGTCTATTTTATTTTGAATAAATCCCTCTAGATCACCCGAAGCGATACCTGCGGATTGTGTTGCTTCCGGAATTTCCACTTTTTCAGGCAAAGTGTAGGCCCAATGTTTGCCCCATTTAGCGCCTTGATCTACCCACTTGGTCAATAATTCTATTTCCTCTTTTGAAAGTTTGGACTTCTTATAGGGCATTCGTAATTCCGGATCATCTTCCTTTAACCTTTGAATAAAAGGACTTTTGGCGGCGTTGCCAGGGATTATGGCCGGAGTCCCGGATTCGGTATTGGCAAAGGCTTCATCCTGGAACAGAAGACTAAAGCCGCCACTTTTTTTAACCCCACCATGACAGGTAATACAATTCTTGTTCAAGATGGGTTTAATATCGGCACTAAAATCAACCGTATCGGAAGGTTGCAGCATATTCCAAACGGAAATAACAAGCACAACTGCCCCTGCTATCAATAGGAATATATATGCTTTATTTTTCATGGTTTTTACTTTGTTGAATAAAACTCCACTAATAATAAGAATAATTATGCGAAACCATAGATAATTTTGTCAAAAAATGTATTTATTAAGAATAGAACATGGAATTGTTAAATAAGGCCTATTTTGAGTTTTGTTAAGTTGAATTATTTGTTTTCCAGGAATTTTATAGGCTACACAATATAAAAATGCTTGCAATTCCCAGCTTTTTAAGTTGAGTATTGCAAGCACTTGTTATTGTTACTGAATTAGGTCTATTGTAAAACCTTCCGTTGCAGATATTATTTCTTTAGCAGCACCACTTTGGCATCTCCCTCGGTGGCTACCTTGATCAGCTCGTGCTTGGAAAGGGCCTTCATGGATTTGTCCCATTTTTTTCCACTTAAGCCTGCTTTGGTCTTAAGCTCATCCAGGGCCATTTTGCCTTCCGGCTTTAAAAGGGCAAGGATTTCTTTTTCTTCCTCGCTTAGCTCTACTTGTTTTTTCTCCGGTCTCATTTGAGGGAAGAAAAGAACTTCTTGTATGGAGGCATTGTTGGTCATTAACATGACTAAACGATCAATACCGATACCGATGCCACTGGTAGGTGGCATACCATATTCCAAGGCCCTTAGGAAGTCTTGGTCAATGAACATGGCCTCATCGTCCCCTTTTTCCGAAAGTTGAAGTTGTTCCTCGAACCTTTCGCGCTGGTCAATGGGATCGTTCAGCTCGGAATAGGCATTGGCCAATTCCTTTCCGTTTACCATCAGTTCAAAACGTTCCGTTAATGCGGGATTGTCCCTGTGCTCCTTGCACAAAGGACTCATTTCCTTGGGGTAATCTGTGATAAAGGTGGGTTGTACGTAGTGATGTTCACATTTTTCGCCAAAAATCTCATCGATAAGTTTTCCAACTCCCATACTATCATCCACCTCAATATTTAATTTCTTGGCAACTTCCCTTAGTTCCACCTCTTTCATCCCCGCCACATCAAAACCGGTATGGATCTTAATGGCTTCCAAAATGGGAACCCTAGGGTAAGGGGCCTTAAATTCTATTTCATTTTTGCCTACGGTTACTTTCGATGTGCCGTTGGAATCGATGGCCACTTTTTCCAAAAGCTTTTCGGTCATGTCCATCATCCAATTGTAATCCTTATAGGCTACATAAAGTTCCATAACCGTAAACTCAGGGTTATGGGTACGATCCATACCTTCGTTCCTAAAATCCTTGGCAAATTCATAAACCCCGTCAAAGCCACCAACAATCAATCTTTTTAGGTATAGCTCATTGGCCACCCTTAAGTATAATGGAATGTTAAGTGCGTTATGGTGCGTCATAAACGGACGTGCCGCAGCTCCGCCCGGAATGGGTTGTAATATAGGGGTTTCTACCTCCAAATACCCGGCATCGTTAAAAAACTGACGCATACTATTGGTGATCTTGGTACGCTTTATAAAATTTTTCTTAACGCTTGGATTCACTACCAGATCCACGTATCGTTGGCGATAGCGCAATTCTGGGTCGTTAAATTCATCGTAGACTTTCCCGTCGGCATCCACTTTTGGCAAGGGTAATGGGCGCAAGGATTTGCTTAGAATTGTAAAATTCTTGACCATGACCGTTTTCTCGCCTACCTGAGTGGTGAAAAGCTCCCCTTCTATGCCAATAATGTCACCAATGTCCAATAATTTCTTATACACATCATTGTACAAGGTTTTATCTTCACCTGTACAAATTTCGTCCCGGTTAAAATAGACCTGTATACGGCCTTCGCTGTCCTGTAGTTCCGCAAAGGAAGCTTTACCTTGGATTCTTCTGGACATAAGTCTTCCGGAAAGAACTACCTTTTTGCCTTCCTCATAATTCTCCTTGGCTTTTTTAGAAGTACTATTTACTGGGTAAAGTGCTGCGGGATAGGGGTCGATGCCCAATTCCCGTAACTTGCCAAGTTTTTCCCTTCTAATTACTTCTTGTTCCGAAAGTTGCATATTCTTATAAATTAAGGCTGCAAATATAGGCACTCTCCGTTAATCTATCAATCCAAAAATTGGAATTGATTGTTTTCAAAACAGTGTATTCAAATTATTCCCAATTCCTTGTAACAAAATGTTTGTTTTTTAGTCATATTGGTACACCTGTCCCGCTGAGGGGCGGCATCAATCAAAAATCGAAAAAAGCATGGGCTGTTTTAGGGTCTTGTTGGCCATTATTTTCCCGCCCTTGGCCGTAATTGGCAAGGGGTGCGGATCCTTTATTATCGTTTTTCTTCTTACCCTTTGCGGGTGGGTGCCCGGTGTTATCGCCGCGCTGATCATCCTTAACAATCCAAACTAGGGTTTTGAGGTTTGGTTTATGAGTGGAGTTTGTATCTTTGCAGGATGAACAAAAGTATTCTCTTAGAAGATTTGGGACATAAGGATTACAAGGAATAATCTATAACGGGCAAGTCCGAAAAAACCATGCCCCAACCCTGAAGGGTGAGGTTTTTTCTATTTAAAGGAATTGAGGTCGTTAATCGGGAAAAACTTAGGGTATAGATCCAATTTATGTGTAGTTAAAACAGGTCGTTAGAAGAAGAAGGAATGCATGCAGGTGCTAAGGCCGATAAGTTTGCTTACGCGGATTTATTACGAAGGACACAAACTCCACAAGAAGAAAAATTATGGGAATTCTTGAAGGTTAAACCACATGGATTCAAATTTCGAAGGCAGCATCCGTTCAATGACTACATACTCGACTTTTATTGTCATCAAGCTAAATTTGTCATTGAGCTGGACGGAAAACAACATAAATCGAATTTGGAATATGATAATGATAGAACAAGTATTTTGGAAAGTTATGGGCTGAAAGTGATTAGGTTTGACAATCAAGAAATAGACAATAATTTTAGTAAGATAACAGAGAAGTTGATAAAAATTTTAAAAGGAGTTGATAATTTTCCCTCCCTTTAGGGTTGGGGAAAGGAAAATTGATCATTTTCAGAACGATATTTATATTTTTGAAGCGTGAAAAGAAATAAAGTAGTAGAAATTAAAGATTTGGGGCACAAGGATTACAAGGAAACTTGGGATTACCAGGAAGAATTGTTCCAATCTATTTTGGACTTAAAAATTAAGAATAGGAGGGAGGGCTCCCAGTTGGAAACGCCCAATCATTTTTTGTTTGTAGAGCATCCCCATGTTTACACCTTGGGCAAAAGTGGGCATTTGGAAAATCTTTTGGTGGATCAGGACTATCTGGAGAAAAAAGGAGCCAAATTCTACAAGATAAACCGCGGCGGAGATATCACTTATCATGGGCCTGGGCAAATTGTAGGATACCCTATTTTGGACCTGGATAATTTCTTTACCGACATTCATAAATACTTGAGGTTTCTAGAGGAAATGGTTATTCTAACCTTGGCCGACTACGGGCTGAAGGCGGAGCGTTCCAAGGGGGAGACTGGAGTTTGGTTGGATGTAGGTACCCCATTCGCCAGAAAGATCTGTGCCATGGGTGTACGTGCCAGCCGATGGGTAACCATGCATGGTTTTGCCTTGAACGTAAATGCCGATTTGGGTTATTTTGACCTGATGATCCCCTGTGGCATTAAAGGAAAGGCCGTAACTTCCTTAAATGTGGAATTAGGGAAACAGAAGGTGTCTATGGATGAGGTTAAGGAAAAATTATTGAAACACTTTTCACAGCTTTTTGAGGTGGAAATGATAAACTATAATAAACCGGTTTGATCCAGGGATATTTGGAGAGAAACAACCTGAAATAATAACCGGCTATATTTTAGGTCGATTGTAAATTGCACATAGGGAGGTTTTAATTTCTCCCATAGAGGGAGTTAATATCTACAATAAATACCCTTACTGGCTGCATAGTTTCTGTGCCATAGGCTTGTTGTATAATTCCAAAAAGAAAGCACACAATTTGGACAGGGAAATTGGCCTCTTGGCATTTTCTCTATTGCTGTCTAGGAATTTGATATTTACCAAGACTAAGCTTTATTCTGAAATAGCACTCAGCACCATGGAATTCAAGAGTTTTCCTTTTTCGTTGTAGGATTCGGTCTTTACGGTGCCTACTCCTTCGGAAATCCAGCTCCGATTTGGGTAATTTTTGTCGATCATCATCATTTTAGAGCGATTGTCGCTGTAAATCACATAGCAGTCGAAGGTCCCTGCCGGAACGGTAATGGTTTCTTTCTTTTCGACTTTCCTGTTGGTCATTTCCACCTCCGTTTTCATATTCATGGCCCCCATACTCATTGTCATGGTCATGCCCGCATCAGGTAGTTCCATGCCCGGTTTTAGTTGTGTTGGCCATTCTATATCCGTACCGGTTATTTCCGCTTCCATTTCACCGTACTGCTCCATCATTTGCGTGGAGAGTAGGGATTTGAAGTCGATACGGATGACATCGCCATCACATGTTATATTATAAGACATTTCGTAGGGATTTTTTCCCTTGTTATCTATAAAGCCCATGTGGATTTCTGCTTCCGCACCGTTCGCCGTTTTCTGCACATTTCTGAATTCTTGCCATTGGGACCCTTCGACTTTTCCTTTTTTGTCGTGGAGGGTATATTCCATACGTACGCCTTCCCGCATAGGGAAAAAGGTATCACACAATTGGGCGAACGATGCTCCAGGGAGGTTAAGAACTAAAAGTATTACTAAGGTTCTTAGGGTATTTTTTAGGTAATTCATATGTTTTCTATTGATTTATGATTAGTGCTTATATCTTTTTAAAGACCACTCTTCGGTTTTGCGCTTTGCCATCGGGAGTGGTATTGTCACCTACGGGTTCAGTTTCGCCTTTTCCATCTGTCCTCAGTCTGCTGCCATCTATACCGTATACACTCACCAAAGCCTCTTTTACTGCTAAGGCACGTTTTTGGGATAAGGCAAGATTGGTGTTTTCTTGTCCATCGGCATCCGTATGACCCTCGATCATTAAATTCATGCCTTGTTCTTGTTGTAGTACTTGTGAGATTTGACGGATGATCCCCATAGATTGCGGTTGGATGTTGGCCGATCCTGAATCGAACAAAATGCCATTGGTGGATACGCTGCCTTCCGAGATTAGTTTTCGCCTAAGATCCAAACCACCTTCGGCCACTTTCAGATTGGTTATAAAAACTTGCTCTTGGCCATCCTTAAAATTATTAGCATGAAATTTAAGGGTATGGAGAATGGCACCTTCTGGGGCCATTCTGGGAACATCAATGTATTTTGACTCGTTTACCCAAAGCCTGAACCTTTGCTTGTTTACGGCAATCGATATATGTGCCTTGTTGAGTATCGCATCGCGTATATCGGCCTTGATAGTGCTTCGAATTTCTCGTTTGTTGTTTATCCTATTCTCTATAGTGATACCTACAGGGGTATATTGACAAAACGGGATATGGGCCTGAACAAAATTAGTGCCTTCCTTAAATTTTTCGTCATCACTTAAGTCAACCCTTAAATGGGCCGTTGAAGAGGTTTTTTGGACCCCACGGCCCATGATGTCAAATTCTATGGTGTATTCTTCTGGAAGTTTTGGCACATCTGGGATAAAATAAATATTGTACCCTGCTTTTAGTTCAAGCCATTTTTGTGGCGAGTCCCCCATTGTGATGATTTCGCCACCTGCATTGGTGTTCCATTTTGAGGGAAAATCACCGACGAAGTCGTTGCCAAAATCATCGTAGAATAAAAGTTTGTCTCCAGGGACATAATCAAACTTACTGTATACCTCAATGGTTTTTACGCCACCCTTAGAGGGCATATCTTTACTGTTGCCGATACTGCCTCCCGGATTTTCCGGTCCAGCTGGAGGTAGTGGGTTCCCAACCTGAGGGTTGGTGGAAGGCCCCTTACTGCCGGGTTCCAAGATGCTGTCCAATACTTCATCTGTCTTTTTTGAGGCTTCCCTGTCTACCCTGTTTTCTACAGTCCGTTCTACGGCCCTTTCTGCCCGCTTTCCCAGTTTTTTCAATATTTGGCCTTGTACTTCACTGCAGACAAAAAATAGCAACAGAAAAGATAATATTACCTTGGGGAAAATTTTAATGCGATTCATTATCTAAATTTTTAGTGTTCTCAATGTATTCTTGATATAATATGCTTCTGCCCAATAATTTAACTAAAATTAACGAAATTTTAGGGGCTGGACCGTAATGGTGTATATGTGGTCCGTTTTTATGTATTAATAGTAGATTACACCTTATGATTAACATGAAAGATGAAAAAGTTTGTAAAAAAAGTATTAAATGTCTCTGGAATGGTTTTAAAAAAAAGGATTAATCTGATAATATTGATAAAATTTTCAGATGTATTTTGAAGGTAAAACTAATAAATAAATATTGGTTACGGGTTATTGCCCGATGGTGCTTTGCCAAAGCTCTTCATACTACATGATGCGGCTCCTTTTTACTTTGTTTTTAGCCTTGGGAAAGCCCTATTTCATGGGAGGCGCACTCGGAGCTTTTATTATTCCTTGTTCTGGGAGAGGTAAAATCTCTCCCGAAATTTTGTGGAGAGATTTTTCTTAGTTGATCTTATAGACTATTATAGAGTTGTCCTGATCTTTTGCCACAAGCTCCAGCTTATGGTCATTGTCCATATCAATGAGATCAATACTGGAATTCCCGGGTACCGGAAAATTGGAAATGGCTTCCGCCTGACTGTCGAAAAGATATATTTTCTGGTTCTGTATATCCGTAACGCTGATGTATATCTTGTCGTTTAAATAAAATATTTTGGGTTTTGAATATACGCCTAGATCCAATTCTACTTTCTTGCTCCTAATGGTCAGTACATTGTCGTTCATAATGGCCAAGGTATTGCTTGTGGCGTCCAAACCGTGGTCAGGGAGCAGTTTTAGGTTGGCGGTAGTGGTCTTGCCTTTTTCGTCTACCTGGAATAGATGGCCCTTGGTGTCGGTTACCGTAAACTTATTTTTATGAAGCAGCACTTCGTTATCTGAAAAATTTATTTTGTTGTTCGTCTTTACCCGAGTATCCCCGGTCCTGGACAATATTTTTAATTCGCCACCTTCCTGTTTCATCACCAAATAATCCTTTTTGCCTATCCTAAAATGTTTGGGCGTTCCCACAATAGGGTTTTCTGCCTTGGTGTACTTAAAGCCCTTTACGATCTGTCCTGCGCTATTGTACATAAACACCTTTGTTCCCTGGGTAACTACAAATCTGTAGTCCTTTTTGCGGTCGTAGTCAAATACGGCCAAAGGGTTTAGATTGCCTCCTTCAAATGTTAAGGTAAAGGGTGGCACATCCTTACCATTTCTATCTACTATCAACAACTGATTGTCCGTTGTAAACGCCAATTGTAATCTTCCATTTTTGTAAAGATCTACCTGTTCCACCCGGCCTTGTATCCTACCGCCTAATTGTTTTTTCCAAATCACCTTACCGTCGGTAGAAATCAGATAGAGGTTGTTGTCCTGGTCCTGAACTATAATTTCGTCTTTGTTGGTCCTGTGGTTTTTTACAAATTGCGGGGGAGTTACTATTTCGGTATCGAGCTGCAGGGTAAAGTAGGGTATGGTTTTGTTGAGTGTGGTTTCGTGGGCAATTTTTTGGAAATGTATGTTGGTGTGATGAAAATTATCATCGGAGACCATTTGGGCGGCAAAGGAATACTCCGATAGTTCTTTGGTTTCAACGTTTTTGGTGATGTCCTGGTTCGTATATTGATCCAAAAAATATTCAACACCATCGGCATTGGAAACAAAAAGCATAGAGGATTCGTCTGCCAATTGTTCTTTTGCCGTTTTGTAAACCGATGTTTTTTCAAAAGTGGAAACATTTTTAAAGTTTCCAATAAAGGTCTTTAAAGTTTCCGGGTAGGGGGAGAACACAAATGCATTTTCTATAATGGTGTAATAATTGGCCTCAAAATCGCGAATCAATGGATTAAAATAATGATTGAGGAAATCGGACTTGGATAGCCCAACAATTTCATTGCCCTGGTATTCTTCCGAGGACTTTTCTAATTTATCCAGATAGTTAAGGATATTCTCAGAACCGTAAGTGTGGAGAATCACGGCTTTTTCCTTGTTCAAATAAACAAATCCAATTTCTTCCACGGCTTTGAAGGTGGTGTCAATAACAATGGATCGGTCCAAATACTTTTTTTGGTTTAGGGCAAAATTTTCATAATTGTCAAATGTAAATGCCATAATGGCATCGGAGGCAATTGGGGCAAGATTGGGTGTCTTGGGTGTTAAGGCATGGCTGTTTTTAAAAAGATTGCTATAGTTTATAATGGAATCATTGGCCATGCTGATACCATTCAGTTTTAGGTGATCCTTATTGGTGTTAAAATCCAATGAGACCCAGTCTGTAAATTTGGAAATGTCAGCCTTTTGGCCATCTGCCAAAACGTTGTTGAGCATTGGATTGCTTTTGTTGGTGTTTATAAAAATATTGGCACTACTCTGGTTATTGGCAATCTGGTAAAGTTTATTTAAGGATTCGTCTACCGTTAAATCCCTTTCGTTGCGAAGAATATTTTCGATCAACATTTGCGTGGAACTTACTATAATTTTATCATCCATAAGGGTGGAAAAGAAATTGGTCCCGTCCACACTGTACCTATCAAAGTTTTTTCCCTCATAACTTATATTTTCTACCACTTTATTGCTCTCATCGGCAATTTGAAAAAGGTCATCTGTTTTTTGGGCAATTAACAGCAGCTCAAAATTAGCCTTCCCCACTTCAACAAAGGCCAAAATACTTTCTCCATTGGGCTGAATATATCTTAGTGGTTTTAGTTTTTCCAGAACCGAGGTGTAGGCCGTTGTCGAGGATAAGGTCTTGAGGAGGTCACTGTTTTCCAACTCGCTGGAGAAAGATGGCTTGTCGTTTATTTTTATAATAATAGCGCTATTCTGCGGAACGTAGTAGAGTATTGGTGAGTTTTTAGTGGTTTGTTCCGTGCATCCGATTATTAGTAAAAAGAGTAACGCAAGTAATTTGAATTTCATAAATAAGGCTTTGAACAAATTTAAGATTTTTAAACGTCCAGTTTTAATTGATCCGGTAATTGTCTAAAAGTTTTTCGATGATATTTGGTGATGCCGTACTTCCGTATGGCCTCTCTGTGCTCCAGAGTTGGATAGCCTTTGTTTTTTACCCAATTGTACATAGGGTATTCCAGATGGATTTTCTCCATATAGGCGTCCCTAAAGGTTTTGGCAAGGACGGAAGCCGCAGCAATGCTGAGATATTTGCCATCACCCTTTACAATACAGGCGTGGGGGATGTTTTGGTATGGGTTAAACCTATTGCCGTCTACAATAATAAACTCCGGCTTTAGGGTTAATTGATCCAAGGCCCGGTGCATGGCTACAAAGGAAGCGTTCAGGATGTTTATTTTATCAATTTCATCTGGAAAAACTTGGGCAACCCCAAAGCTTGTGGCATTCTTTTCTATTAATGGTCTAAGGTTATTTCGCTTTAGCTCGGTCAAAACTTTTGAATCGTTAAGGGTGTCATTTACAAAATCTGTTGGTAAAATAACGGCCGCAGCGGTTACCGGTCCTGCCAAACAACCCCGGCCCGCTTCATCGGTTCCGGCTTCTAGCTGATATTTATAATTGGCTTTTAGCATGTAATGGTTTTGTACATATATATAAGGTAAAGGGAATTTAAAACCGTCTACCACTTTTTAAGTGTGGAATATAGAACCCTGTATTTGGGGGCAAAGGGTTATCCCGAACAGGCCAAATATAAAAATTATAGAAAGGGATTTATCCCTTTTGATCCAAATTCAATAGGATGTTCTTTCTATTTCTAACTCATTCTCTGCTGAGAATGGAAAGAATTTTGCAATAATTCTTCAAAATATAGGATGAATACCGCTTTTAACCAGGGCAGGATCCTGTATTTAGAATTGGATTTGGGGCTTAGAATCCGTTAAAATTTGATAACTACAATAGAGGTAGGAATAATCTGATAACAATAATTAGGTTTTAATACGCTTTTGTTAAAATAAACATTACTAAATGGTTAAATAATTAATAAATTAATAATAATACACAAGAAGTTTAACAAACAGGTAAGTGAATGTTAAATAATTTAGGTTTTTTAACAAAATTTTTTCAAGTTTGTGGTTGACTAATTCTTAAAATAAAGTAAATGAAATCAAAACTAACTTGGATTTTAGCTCCAATCATGGGGCTATTAATGAGTTTTTCCTACGCACAGGAAAAAACAATCTCCGGTACGGTGACAGATCAAATGGGTCTAGCCTTACCTGGAGTAAACATTGTAGTCGAAGGGACTACTAATGGAACACAAACGGATTTTGATGGTAACTACACCATTCAAGGTAGTGAAGGGCAAACTTTATTGTTCAGTTATATTGGGCAACAAAGTGTGAGTAAGCTTATTGGTGCCTCGTCCACAATTAATGTGGTAATGCAGGAGGATGCCGAAGCACTGGAGGAAGTAGTGGTAACTGCTTTGGGTATTTCAAGGGACAAAAAATCATTGGGATATGCTACACAGGAGGTTCAAGGTGAGGATCTGAGTACTGTGAAGAGCGGAAACTTCGTAAATGCCCTTTCGGGAAAAGCTTCTGGTATTCAGATCAGAAAAAACAATAACCTTGGAGGTTCTACCAATGTGGTTATTAGGGGTAATGCCTCCTTGACTGGAAGTAACCAGGCCCTGTTCGTAATTGATGGTGTGCCGGTAAACAATACGAATACCAATTCCAAGTATCAAGGGGAAGCGAGTGGTAACTACTATGATTATGGAAATACCGCCTCCGATATTAACCCTGATGATATTGAGTCGGTAAACGTTTTAAAAGGAGCGGCCGCTTCCGCTTTATATGGTTCAAGGGCTGCTAACGGGGTTATTATGATTACTACCAAAAAAGGTAAGGATGCTGCCGGGATTGGTGTTACCGTTAACTCTGGGATAACCATAGGTTCTATAGATAAAAGTACTTTTGCCAAGTATCAGGATCAATACGGTGCCGGTTACGGGGCTTATTATGATGGTCCTGGTGGATATTGGTACGAAGAAGATGTTACCGGTGACGGAAATGATGATCAAGTAGTGGTGTATACCGAAGATGGATCTTATGGAGCGCCTTTTGATCCTAACTTGTTAGTATACCAGTGGGATTCCTTTGATCCGGATTCTCCAAACTACAGAACGGCTACGCCATGGGTAAATGCTAAGAACGGACCAATATCATTTTTTGAAACACCTGTTACAATAACCAATTCGGTTTCTTTTGCAAGGTCTTATGATGATGATGGTTCTTTTCGATTGAATTATACGCAATTTGATCAGAGCGGTTTAATGCCGAACAGTTCCATTAAAAAGCACAATTTTTCAATGAGCGGTTCTTTTGCATTAACGGATCGTCTAACGGTAACCGGATATGCCAACTATATTAATCAAAAAGCATTAGGACGTAATTCAACCGGTTATAACGATAACATTATAAGTAACTTTAAACAATGGTGGCAGACCAACGTTGATATCAAGGATCAAAAGGATATTTATTTTGACACCAAAAGAAATGTTACTTGGAACCCGGCTACCAGCGAGGCAGGTTCTGCGCCTATCTTTTGGGATAACCCTTATTGGACCCGTTATGAGAATTACCAAAACGATTCCAGGAACCGTTTTATAGGAAATGTGTCTTTGGATTATAAATTCACGGATTGGTTAAACTTTACGGCAAGGGCGGCTACAGATACTTATTCTGAGATACAGGAAGAGAGAAGGGCCAATGGTAGTGTGCCAACAAGCTTTGGTATTCCTGACAGTGCAGGAAACAGAGGGAATGTGGATTCTGGTTACGGAAGAAGAAACCTTCAGGTTACGGAGACCAATTATGATTTCATGATTAATTTTCAAAAAGACCTGTCTGACCAATTTAATTTAAAAGGGATATTGGGGACCAACATTAGGAGAAGTGAATTTGAATCAATTTATTCCGCAACAAGCGGTGGTTTGAGTGTACCACGACTATATTCTTTACAGAATAGTACCGGTCCACTGGCTCTTCCTGTTGAAAATGATGAAAAGGTGGGTATAGATGGTATTTATGCCAGCGCCTCTTTAGGTTACAACAGTATACTTTTTGTTGACGCTACCATAAGAAGGGACCACTCTTCTACATTGCCTGAAGACAATAGTACATTTTACTATCCTTCGATAGCTACGAGTTTCGTTTTCACTAATCTATTGAATGCGGATTTTGTAACCTTTGGTAAATTACGGGCCAACTATGCAGAAGTAGGTAACAGTGCTCCTTTCGATTTTCTATACGATACCTATAATGTAAACATTCCACCTGGGGCACCCAGTACTTCTGTAGACAATGAGAAAAAGAATCCTAATTTGAAGCCGGAAAAGACAGAAAGTTTCGAAGTTGGTTTGGAAATGAAGTTTTTACGAAATAGGTTAAGTTTTGATGTGGCCTACTACAAGACCAATTCAGTTGATCAAATTTTTGGAGTTCCCGTTTCAAGAGCCACAGGTTTTCAAAAGAAGATTTTAAATGCAGGTGAAATTGAAAACCAGGGTGTGGAGCTTTCCCTTTCTGGGAATCCAATTAGAACGGAAGACTTTAGTTGGACCGCTATGGTCAACTGGACCAGGAATAGAAATGAGGTGGTATCATTGGAAGATGGAATCGAGACTTTACAGTTGGGAGATTTCCAGGGCGGGGTAACCCTCAATGCAGAAGTAGGACAACCCTATGGTGTTATATATGGTACGGACTATACTTACCTAAACGGGGAAAGAGTAGTTGATCCAGCAGACGGGCAATATATTAAAACGTCTACTTCAGACCAAAAAATTGGAGATACCAACCCAGATTGGTTAATGGGGATATCCAATAAATTCAACTACAAAAATTTCTCGTTGAGCTTTTTGATCGATATTCAACAAGGGGGTAGTATTTTTTCTTTGGACCAATACTATGGTCGTGCAACAGGTTTGTACGAAGAGACTGCTTTTATTAACGATTTGGGAAATCCAGTTAGGAATACCTTGGCCGATGGCGGAGGATTTATTAATGAAGGTGTAAACCCGGATGGGGCAACAAACACTACTAGGATAAATGCTAACAGGTTTGGTGCTTTTGGCTACAGAAGAGGTTTGCCGGACAAAGCATTTGTCTATGATGCCAGCTATGTGAAATTACGTGAGGTGGCGCTTATATATAATTTGCCAAGCAGATTATTGGCCGATACTTTCTTGACCAATGCCAGTTTAAGTTTAATTGGCTCCAACCTTTGGATAATAGACAAGAATATTCCACATGAAGATCCAGAAGGTGGTTTGTCTGCTGGTAACCTTCAAGGGTATTCCGTTGGTTCTTTGCCGACCACAAGGGATTTTGGTGTCAATCTTAAATTACAATTCTAAAAAAAATAAACATGAAAAAACTAGCAATATTAATTACTGCCGTGATTTTTGCTTCTTGTTCCAGTGATTTGGAAAGTCTGAACGAGAACATCAAGGATCCATTGGCCGTACCTGGGGAAAGTTTATTTACCGGGGCACAGAAAAATTTGGTGGACCAAGTGGTGGATTTGAATGTAAATAACAACAACACCAAACTTTGGGCACAGTATTTACAGGAAACCACCTATACGGATGAAAGTAACTACGATCAGGTTACCAGAACCATACCGGAAAAACATTGGAGTGTCATGTACAAAGATGTTTTAAAGGATTTGGATGAAGCAAAAAAGGTTATAGAGGCAACAACCTATACCACCGCTGAGCTTGAGGCATTAAAGCCTAACAAGCTTACTATAATCGAGATTCTTAATGTATATACTTATGCCAATTTGGTGGAAACTTTTGGGGATGTGCCTTATACTGAAGCTTTGGATATTGATAATCTATTGCCCAAGTACGATGATGCCGAAACTGTCTATAAGGATTTAGTAGCTAGGCTTACAGCAGCAATAAATGCTTTGGATGAGAGTACTGAAAGTTTTGGTAGTGCTGATAGGATATACGGAGGAGACGTGGCGCTTTGGAAAAAGTTCGCTGCTTCCCTAAAATTAAGAATGGGTATACTTCTATCTGATGTAGATGCAGCCTTTGCTAAAACTACCGTTGAGAGTGCCGTCGCCACTGGGGTGTTCACAAGCAATGCAGATAATGCGTCCTATACATTTTTGGGTTCCGACCCAAATACAAACCCGATTCACGATAATTTGGTTTTGAGTGGAAGAAAGGATTTTGTTGCCGCTGTGACGATCATAGATATTATGAACTCTTTGGATGATCCAAGAAGACCTCTTTATTTTACTCCTATCGATGACGGTACTTACGTGGGAGGTAATATAGGTGAGACATCCAATTATTCTACCCATTCGCACGTATCCGCCCAAGTAGAGGAAGCTACTTTCCCAGGTATACTTTTTGACTATGCCGAGGTGAGATTTTTATTGGCCGAAGCAAGGGCAAGATCATTTGAGGTTGGTGGTACTGCCAAAGAGCATTATGATGCTGGTATTACGGCTTCCATCCTTGATTGGGGAGGAACTGCCGCAGAGGCTACTACCTATTTGGCTCAACCTACGGTAGATTATGATTTGGCTATATTGGCCAGTACGGCTACTACGCCTTGGAAAGAGGTTATTGGAACCCAAAAGTGGATTGCATTGTATAATAGAGGTTTGGAAGCTTGGACATCCATTAGATTGTTGGACTATCCACTTATGGCTACTCCTACAGATGCGGTTTCCGGATTTCCAAATAGATATACCTATCCAATTATAGAACAGTCACTTAACGGGACCAATTATGGATCCGCTTCTTCCGCCATTGGTGGTGATGAAGCAGAGACAAAGTTGTTCTGGGATTTGAACTAGAATAGTCTTTAAAAATAAGTCTAAGAACCTGCAGGTGTCCCCTGCAGGTTTTTTTTTGTGGCTAAGAATCGGGAGAAGTGCATTAGTTTTAAAGTTTCATTTGAGGAGCGGTATATGTATCATACGTGTATTGCTACCATTTTAGGACAGAGTATAAGATGTAGTTTTTCTGTTTTTTAAACTTTCACATTTCATTAAGGACAAAAAAATTAACTTTGTCGACGTAAGTTTGTAGCATGAGATATTTATTGACACTTTTAATAGTGTTTTTTGGTCAGGCCATTAGTGCCCAGGAAGATTCTATTCCCCCGTCGAGGAAAGAGGGTGAGGCTGGGATGGAACGTAATGTTAGAAACCTGCCGCCGAGAATAAATGGTGATGGCCAAGGTCAGGAAGTGACGATTAAGGATTATAAGATTATTAGTTACGAAAGGGATACTACGTTTCTGGATACTACTATTTCCATACAGAAAGAGTATAAATACAACTTCTTAAGAAAGGACGATTTTGAACTGATGCCATTTGCCAATGTAGGACAGCCTTATAATAAATTGGGAGTTGATTTTGATGTAAAGGATACCTATCCAAAGTTGGGTGCTACTGCGAAGCATTACAACTATATGGAAGTTAGGGATGTTAACTATTACAATGTGGCGACCCCAATGAGCGACTTAATGTTTAAGACCACTTTTGAGCAAGGGCAGCTATTGGATGCATTATTGGCTTTTAATACCTCACGAAGACTAAATTTTTCAATAGGGTTTAAGGGTTTTAGATCCTTGGGTAAATATCAATATAGTGAGGCTGAGTCTGGAAATTTTAAGATGACGGCCAACTATGAAACTAAGGACGAGCGCTATAATTTAAGGGCGCATGGAGCAGCCCAAAATTCCTTGTCAGAGGAAAATGGTGGGTTATCCAATAAGGAATTGCAATTTGAATCGGGCGATCCTGACTTTAGCGACCGTTCCAGATTGGATGTGCTTTTTACCGATGCCAACAACCGATTGCTAGGGAAACGTTATTATTTGGATCATCAGTATGTTTTATTTGGTAAAAAAATGGATACATCGAAGACCAGGACCACTTCGTTGACCTTGGGGCATGAATTTAATTATGAGACCAAGTATTATCAATATAAACAAACCGCCCAAAATGATTATTTTGGGGATGGCTATGAGTCTAGTATATCGGATAAGGCTAGCTTAAAAACGACCTATAACCAGATCAATGCCCAATTCTCCAATAAAACCTTAGGTGTTTTAACAGGGTTGATCAATCATTATCGGTACAACTATTTTTTTAATTCAGTTTTGCAAACGCCTACCCAACTTATCCAAAGCCAGCTAAGTGGCGATGAAATCTCTGCCGGGGCCAAATATGTAAAGAAAATCGGAGGCTTTCAATTGAATGGGTCGGCACAGGTCAATATCTCCGGGGATCTATCTGGAAATTTATTGGATGCGTTTGCCAGTTATGACGTCAATAAGAACAATAAGCTCAAATTTTCCGTACACTCTTCTTCGCGAATGCCCGATTTTAATTTCCTGCTATATCAAAGTGACTATAGTAATTACAACTGGCAGCATACAGCTGATTTTGATAAGATAAACAATATCGGTTTTCAATTTGATTTGGAATCCAATGTTTTTGGCGATTTAATGGCGAAGTACACTTCCTTGGACAATTACACCTACTTTGCTTCGGATCCCTCGGAAACGGTGGTTGAAGGTGGGGAACAGGCATTTGTTAAGCCGTTCCAGGAGAGTGGCACCATCAATATTATAAAGGTTAAATATGGAAAGGAATTTAAATGGAAGGGGTTTGCGCTGAATAATACTGTAATGTATCAGAATGTTTCCCAGCCCAACAATGCTTTAAATCTGCCGGAAGTGGTCACAAGGAATACCTTTTATTATTCAAACTTTGGGTTTAAAAAGGCCTTGTACTTTCAAACGGGGGTGACCCTTAAGTATTTTACATCTTATAATGCGGATGCTTATAATCCTGTGCTGGGCGAATTCTACTCCCAAGGCCAGGAGGAATTGGGAGGCTTTCCTATGCTGGACTTTTTTATTAATGCCCGAATACAGCAAACTAGAATATTCTTAAAAGCCGAACACTTCAATTCCTCGTTTGGCAACAGTAATTTTTATGCCGCCCCAAATTATCCATACAGGGATTTTGTAATTCGATTTGGGTTGGTTTGGAATTTCTTCTCTTAGTTGAATTCAACTTTTTTTGTGGTTTAGGTTTTTAATCTTTTAAGATGGTCTAAAGCGTAAAAAAAAATACGGAAATGTTTTAGCTGTAAATCAAGGTGTTATAAGAGGATTGAAAATTATTTTAAAAATAAATCAAAAAAGGTTTTGTGTAAGCCAAAAAAGTATCCTACATTTGCACCCGCTTAGAGAAAGAGCGATAGTAAAAAAAGAAGTTAACAAGTTCATTGATATATTGTAAAGACAGCGTGCCCCTTTACCGGAGACGGTTTTGGGGCGCAGAGAAATAAATCGAAAATACGGGCCGGGAAACAGCTTTGTTGGTTGATCGAAGTTATATAAGAATCAACGATGAAGAGT
>NZ_JALKBD010000022.1 GCF_023015905.1 Arenibacter sp. F20364
GAGGTTCATGAATACCTTATTCCAAAATAAACAGGCAATGAATAAAACGAAACAAAAGAAAAGACCCTTCTTCACTATGTGGTCCCTAAAATCTCGGGGTTTTAAGGACCGATGCCATGGACAAAGACCCGCCCAACAACAGGCCTCGCCGGCCGTATTCAAAGGTATTCATAACGGACAAAGATTTTGGATGCTATGCAGGTTGACCGAACAAAGAAAAGGCCTATTTTCAAATTTAAATCTAACTTTTCAGATTGATCCAAAGGAGGCCATGAATATAAAAACCCCACAATAATGCGGGGTTCTATATACTGAAACCTATCCATAACGACAGGAATTTTATTTAAAACTTATATGTTCAACGCCTAAATTGCGCCTAGTTGTTCAGGGCCTCAGCTCCACCAACAATTTCAAGGATCTCGCCGGTGATGGCAGCTTGTCTTGCTTTGTTATAGGTAAGTTTCAACTGATTTCTCAACTCAGTTGCATTGTCCGTTGCCTTGTGCATGGCGGTCATTCGAGCACCATGTTCACTAGCAAACGAATCACGCACCCCTTTATACAACTGTGTCTTTAACGATTTTGGAATCAACTGTTCCACAATCTCTGCCTTTGATGGTTCAAAAATATAATCCGCAGCCGAATTGGCTTCACCTTCCACCGGAACAATTGGCAAAAACTGCTCTGTCATTACAATTTGCGTAGCCGCATTCTTGAACTTATTATATACAATATCAATCCTGTCATAGGCCCCAGTGGTAAATAGGTCCATTAGCTCCTCCGCAATAGCAGCAACATTATCAAAGTTCAAATCATCATAAACCGCACTATGGTTTGCAATAACCTTGTTCTTTTTCTTTAAAATATCATTGGCCTTTTTACCAATAGCAATAAAATCTACCTGTTTCCCTGCATAGGTCTCCTTTGACAACAATGCACTTTGCTTTAAAATATTGGTGTTAAAGGCCCCACATAAACCACGGTTAGAGGTTATGGCAACGATCAAAACCTTTTTTACTTCACGGTTATCCGCAAACTTGCTTCCGGAATCTGCATCGAGGCTAGCGCTAAGACTTTGTAAAAGCTCCGACAATTTATCGGAATATGGACGCATTGCAGTAATGGCATCCTGAGCCTTCTTCAATTTCGCGGCAGATACCATTTTCATGGCACTGGTAATCTGCATCGTTGAAGATACCGAGGCAATCCTATTACGTATTTCTTTTAAATTGGCCATAGGCTACACTTAAGCTCCCCAAAGAGAGGAATACTGTGTTAGACATTCATTTATGAAATTTCCTCTGCCCTTTTTGGTCCAAAAAGACAGAGGAAAATACTTTATTAATATTTCGCGGATAGATCTTTAGCTACTGTGCTTAAAACATCTATCACCTCATCTGTTAATTTTCCTGCCTTCAACTGATCCAATACGTCTCTGTGCTTGGCATTCAAATACTCGATATAATCCCTTTCAAACTCCTTAACCTTCTCAACAGGAACTTTGTTCAACAAGTTCTTAGAACCTGCATAAATAATAGCTACCTGATCTTCTACTGTAAAAGGATCATTCTGTGCCTGTTTAAGAATTTCAACGTTTCTACGTCCTTTTTCAATAACATTCAATGTAGCGGCGTCCAAATCTGAACCGAACTTGGCAAAGGCTTCCAATTCACGGAACTGTGCCTGGTCCAATTTTAAGGTACCTGCTACCTTTTTCATTGATTTTATCTGAGCATTACCTCCAACACGCGAAACCGAGATACCAACGTTGATTGCAGGACGAACCCCTTGGTTGAAAAGATCTTGTGTTAAGAAAATCTGACCGTCCGTAATAGAAATTACGTTGGTAGGAATATATGCCGATACATCCCCAGCTTGGGTTTCGATTATAGGCAAGGCTGTTAAAGATCCACCACCTTTTACCATAGGTTTCAAAGCCTCTGGCAAATCGTTCATATTTTTTGCAATAGTATCATCGGCGATTACCTTTGCAGCACGCTCCAATAATCTGGAGTGAAGGTAAAATACATCCCCAGGATATGCCTCACGTCCCGGTGGTCTTCTTAACAACAATGATATCTCGCGGTAGGCAACCGCTTGTTTTGACAAATCATCATAGATAATCAATGCTGGTCTACCAGTATCCCTAAAATACTCCCCTATAGCCGCTCCGGCAAAGGGTGCATAAACCTGCATAGAGGCAGGATCGGAAGCATTTGCAGCTACAATGGTAGTATAGGCCAAAGCTCCAGCATCTTCCAATGTTTTGGCAATGTTTGCCACCGTAGAGGCTTTTTGACCAATTGCAACATATATACAATATACAGGTTCCCCTGCATCATAGAATTCTTTTTGATTCAAAATGGTATCCACACAAACGGTAGTCTTACCCGTTTGACGGTCACCAATAACCAACTCACGCTGACCTCTACCTACCGGAATCATGGCATCGATAGCCTTGATACCCGTTTGTAGCGGCTCGTTTACCGGCTGACGGAAAACAACCCCAGGTGCCTTACGCTCCAACGGCAGCTCATATAAATCTCCCGTAATTGGTCCTTTACCGTCTATAGGAGTTCCCAATGTATCTACAACACGCCCTACAATACCTTCACCAACTTTAATGGAGGCAATGGTCTGGGTACGCTTTACAACTGATCCTTCCTTTACATTTCTGGACGGGCTCAACAATACCACACCAACGTTATCTTCTTCCAAGTTAAGAACGATCCCCTGAAGTCCACCTTCAAATTCAACTAATTCTCCGTATTGGACATTAGACAATCCATAAACCCTAGCGATACCATCACCTACTTGTAGAACGGTACCTACCTCGTTTAGTGAAGCTGATGCTTCAAACCCCGATAACTGCTTCTTTAATATTGCTGATACTTCAGCGGCTTTTACTCCTGCCATTTGTTATAGATATAAGATTAGGACCACATTGAAAACCAACATCGTCCAAAAAAATTATTTATAGACTATTTGTAAACTCTCTTTTCAAATTACTCAATTTGTTGGCTATACTTGCGTCGTACTGCAAATCCCCAACTCGCAAAATAAACCCTCCAATAATGCTCTCATCCACTTTATTCTCAATGGCAGATTCATTACCGGTAAGTTGAACTACTTTGCCCAATATTTTTTTCTCAAGATCGGCGCTAAGTGGTACCGCCGTAGTTACCAAGGCTACACCCTGACCTTTACGTGCTTCATTTAGAATGATGAACTTCTCGGCCACATCGTTCAAAATAGAAATACGCTTATTATCCACCAAGGTTGAAATAAGTCCCTCCGTAACAGAGCTGCTCCCCTTGAAGATTTCCGTCAACGCCTTCTTTTTTAGTTCGCCTTTTAAAACAGGGCTACCCAACATTTCCTGAAGTTCGGTACTATCGTTTATAGTAGATAGAATATTTCGAAAATCCTTTTCTACCTGTTCAGTAGCTTTATTTTCTACCGCCAGGTCCAATATGGCCTTTGCGTAACGTACGGCTGCTCTAGCTTCGTTCATATCCCAGTTCCTAATTTAGCTTTATGTCCCCGATCATTTCCTCGACCAACTTCATTTGTTTGGCTTTATCGGAAAATTGTCCTTTAATAACTTTTTCCGCAATCTCCAAGGATAGGGTAGCTACTTCGTTCTTTATATCGGCTACGGCAGCTTTCTTTTCGCTTTCGATAGCAACTTGTGCCTGCTTGATCATTTTATCTGCCTCCGCCTGTGCCAATTCCTTGGCATCGGTAACGATTTTCTCCTTCATTTCACGGGCCTCTTTAATCATTGATTCACGTTCAACACGTGCTTCCTGCAAAAGACGTTCGCTATCGGCAGTAACATTTTGCATTTCTTTTTTGGCGTTCTCAGCTGCGGCCAAGGCATCCTTAATTCCTGATTCACGATCTTCAACCGCATCAAGAATAGGCTTCCACGCAAATTTACGCAACAAAAGAAGCACTGCTATAAACAATAACAATTGCCAAAAAAACAATCCAAATGAAAACTGCTCTATTAATTTTTCCATGTCCTAATATATGAAATGTAAACGTTTAATTTTTAATTGTAAAAGAACAGCTATAACCAACCGTTATAGCCGTTCTTTATTTTGTTTGACTATGATGCGAAAAGCGCAGCAAAACCAATACCTTCAATAAGAGCCGCAGCAATCAACATTGCTGTTTGAATCTTACCTGAAGCCTCTGGCTGACGAGCGATGGCATCCATAGCAGAACCACCAATTTTACCAATACCTAAACCAGCACCGATAACGATCAAACCAGCTCCTACAATAGTTGGGATTTCCATAATATATATAATTAATTATTAAACATTCTACTCTTAGTGATCGTGATGTTCCTCAACGGCCGAACCAAAATACAGGGCGGACAACATCGTAAATATATACGCCTGTAAGGCAGCTACCAACAACTCCAACAAAGAAAGTGCAAATGCCAAACCAAATGACAACGGACTTCCTATCCAGTTTTTGAAGATAAACATCATTCCCAAAATACTCATCAAGACAACGTGACCGGCCGTAATGTTCGCATACAAACGAATCATTAGGGAGAAAGGCTTTATAAAGGTTCCCAAAAGCTCTATCGGCGCCAAAACAATCTTCATAAACACAGGCACATCGGGCATCCAAAAAATATGCTTCCAGTAATTCTTATTTGCGGTAAACGTAGTAATCAAATAGGTAAGTATGGCCAAAGCAAAAGTTACCGCTATGTTGTTGGTAACGTTTACCCCTAGCGGAGTAAGCCCTAAAAGGTTAATGATCCAAATAAAGAAAAACACCGTCAACAAATAACTCATGTATTTCTTGTAATGCTTCTCGCCTATATTTGGAATAGCAATATCATCCCTTATATACAGTATGATAGGCTCCAACAGGCGACCTATACCCTTTGGCATAGAACTGGTTTTGTACGATTTGGCCATTCTGCCAAATAAAAACAACATCAAGGCAGACACCAAAAATATAAAAACGACGTTTTTGGTAATGGAAAAATCCAATGGTTTTACATTGGTCACATGATGATCTTCATCATAGTTAATGGTTCCTTCAGCATCGGTCTTCACTATTTTACCATGATAAAGGGCATAATAATTACCATCTACCTCAGCTACAGATTCCCCATGGTGGAATTTGGAGGAAGAAAACACCTTTAAGCCGTTATCCCATAAAATTACTGGCAATGGAAAACCTACGTGTTCATTTTTTTCTTCATCTATAGTAAAAAGGGTAAAATCGTGGGAATCCAACAGGTGATGGTCAATAAATTCCTTGATTTCGGTTTTTAGGCTTCCTTTTTCTTCGCTGGACGAATGGTCCTTTTCTTGTGCGAAAGCATTGATACCCAGAAGAAGTGTAACAACTAAAAGAACTTTGACGTAAAATGGTT
Organism: Arenibacter sp. F20364; assembly: GCF_023015905.1. GTDB lineage: Bacteria > Bacteroidota > Bacteroidia > Flavobacteriales > Flavobacteriaceae > Arenibacter. Next base: position 5,410 of record NZ_JALKBD010000022.1, read on the forward strand.
TTTGCATATCGCTTAAAATATCGGTCTCAAAAAATCCGTGCAAATGTACGCTTTTATCTCAAAAAGAAAAAAGCATTAAACGGTTTATTTTAAGCCACAACTTAAAAGTAATATGGAAAACAAAATTGAGGTTAACTATTTAGCATTCTGGCTGTAAAGAATGTCTCCAAAAGCAGGCACAACAAATAGGGAACAAAAAAAGTGGTAAACTCCAAGGTTTCCATGTTCCCATCCGCGTTGTAGAAAGGATAAAAAACAATAAAGAAAAATAGAAACTTGAGCATGCTTCCCCCTAGAAAAAGAAATCCGATCTGATCCCTCCATTTCTCTCGGAACCAATAAAGCACAGAAAATATGATCAAAGCCAGTACCACATTGAGCAAATAGGCCAAAACGATCATATGGTCCAATAAAGGAAACCCGAACAAATAAAGTATGAGGATATGAAGACAAAAAACCAATAGGCTCAGCAGTACTAGAGAAAGGTAAAAAGCAATTGGGAATTTTTGTTCGGACATTAAGAAACTGTTTAAGTTTTATACAATAGCATCAATAAACAACACTTAGACAGTTTCTAATACTTTATGCGTTTCAATTGCTGCAAAACCAAGTAAATTGCAACGGCCACTCCCAGCAATGTAAGCACAATAACAAAGGTTTTGGACTCCATTTCAAAATATTCATCCAACCACTTTCCTCCCTGGGCCGCCAAAAAAATAATCCCTCCCATTTCCAAGGCAATGCCGGAAAGTATGGCAGCATTTTTTAATCCATTATTATTTTTAGGAGGCTTTTGCTGGCTCATTAGTGGTTGCTGAATGTTTAGTTGGGCTATTTACAGCGCCTTTTCCTTCCTTGCCCTTCATGGTACAGGCAGCATTAAAGGTAGCGCCGGGTTCAACCGCTAATTTGGATACGATTACTGTTCCTTCGATAACAGCGGAAGATTTAAGGGACAAGAGGTCGGCCACGATCAACTCTCCATTAAAATTACCCTCTATATCGGCATTGACACACTCTACTTTCCCATGGATATAACCATCGCTTCCGATGACCACTTTTCCTGAAGTTTTTACGTTGCCGTCCAATTTTCCATCGATTCGAAAATCAGCTTCGGAGACGATGTCCCCTTTGATTTTTGTGTTTTTTTCAATTCTGTTGGGTTGTCCGCCTAATTCTGTCATAACACGAGGTTTTTTGTTATCTGAAAACATTTTGCTAAGGTTTTGGGGTTTATTGCTGAGCTTTATAATCTGCTATATTCTTATGTACTTGAATTATTTTATAGTTGTTGGATAAAATTACGAAATTCTCATCATCGATTCGGTAATCCTTATTGTTTTTTATCAGTTCTGCATAGCCTAAAGCATAGTCCTTGGATTTAAAGCCATGCACCACTACAAATTGATCCTCTAGATTATAGATGTCTTTGGACACCATATTCCTATACTTCAGATCCTTTATGGATTTTTCCAATAGTTCCTTGAGCCTAAGGGCCTTTTTATCGTCCCTAATTTTTAGTGGAAATACTACCTTCCAATTTCCAGAACCTGTAGATTCGGTTTCGGTGGAAAAAACCTTGGGCTCCAACTTAGGTAATTGTTCCGCTACCATGGTTTGTGCTTTTTTCCCTTCAGGATTATTGGGATAGTTTAGGGCTACATAATTCAATGCCTCCTTAAAATCCTCAAACCCCTGTAGTCTGCCAATGGCATTAGCTTTTAACATTTCAAATTTTGGAACAATGGGATCTCCGGTGTATTTGCTGATATTTTCCTCTGCCCCTGTAATCACCTGCAGAAATTCTTGATTTTGGAACATTTTATACAAGCGCTGATACTTGGCATCCGGACTATCTGCACTTCCTGTTAGCACGGCCTGTGGGTTTAAAAGAATTTCCGCATATCTGGATTCGGGATGATTCTTAATAATATCATATTTCATATCTGTTGCCAACGAACTTCCAGATGCTTCATAAATTTTATAAAGATTATATTTTGATGGAATTATGAGCCTTTCCTCAGGATTGGATTTTAGAACGCTTTCCAATTTACCAGCTGCCAAAAGATTTTCCTTAAATTTTTCCTTGTAGATCAGCCCCAATTGATAATTGGCAAAGTTCCGTTCAGTTTTTAAACTGTCTATCAGCTCTGGATCCGTGGGTATTTGACTTAAGTAAAACTCAACACTGTACTTTTCCTCTTCACCAACAGCAGCAACATTATTCGCTCCGGTATTGGCCGCATTTTCACCGCTTACCTCAAGATTTTGAGCTTTGGATTTATTGGACCATCGCCAATCGTCTTCTAGGCTTCGCTTGCCCCACCTAGTTTTAAAATCGTTCTTGCCATAACCCAAGGTAGTTATATTATAAAAATAAAACTTGCCTTTGTTTTCCTTTCCACCCTTTGTTTTACCAAAAGCTGCAAAACCGGCATTGGCCATATTTTCTTCCTTCTTTTTTACTTTCTCGGCAATCGCTTTTAATTCGGCAATATAATCCTCGAAATAGGTTACCCTATCATCAATAGAAAACTCATATAAAGTAATGACGCTATCCGTATACTGAACCACCTCCTCATACTTGATGACATCTTCCAAGTTATCCAGTTTTTTCTTGACCTCCCTATACTTTTTGGTATTTTCCTTTAAATTCTGTAGTACGCTGTCATAATATGCCCCGGAAGGTTTATACTTGTTCTGGTCAAAATTATAGATCGCCAAATTTTCATAGTTCAGGGCATTCAATTGAGGCATATTTTGGGTAGCCCTCAAGGATTTGTTATAATACAGCAAGGCCAAACTGTCGGATTCATTGGCCAAATGGAACTCCGCTACCTGACGGTATATTTTGTTCAAAAAGGGCCTATTTTCCCGATCTTCCTCCAATTCGGTAAGGTACTCGTACAACTCCTCCCTAATGTCATCGGTAAGTTCGGTATTCTGGATTTTTTGTAAATGCGCATTGATCATATATACCCTGGGCGATTTCCTATTTAAGTCGATCACCTTATCAAAGGCGTAATTGGCACTGTCCTTATGGCCTAATTGATTGTACAATTGACCAATAATATACAAGTAACGACCTTTTTCAGGATTTTTTTTGGTATATACCGATGCAATCTTCAACTGCTGAATGGCGGTATCTGGAATATTTAGGTTGATGTATGCCTGACCCATCATGGAACGGGCATCGGCATATTCCTGATCGCTTAAATACTCCAGTTTTATTAAACGCTTTAAGTTCCTAAGTGCTAGTTCTTCATTTTCCAGACGAATATTTACCTTCTCCCTCCAAATGGTTGCTTCATTAAGCTTATCGCTCTGAGTATATTTATTTAGGATATAATTAAAGGATTCCAAAGCGGGCATATAACGCTGGTCAAAATACCTGGCCTTCCCTAATAGCAAAAAAGCCTCATCGGTCTGGGGATTGCGCTCCTCATCCTTAATGTCCATACTGTGTTTCTGTATAGCCTTGGTAGCCTTTTCCTCGGCAATAAGAAAATTGGGGTTATTATCTTCAGAATCCAGCTTTATGTCTTCAGTGACCTCCAGTCTTTCCACTGGCAATATTTCCCAATAGTTATCCTGATATTCAGCATTGAGACCCTCCCGCCCTTCTTCAAAAGCGATATTACCGTTGTACAAGGTATTGAACTTGGTATTAAGTGCATGCCAATTACGGTTTAGCATGGCGTCTTTCTTGGTAGAACAGGCATTAAAAACCAATCCTCCTAAAACAACTGAAAATATAAGTCTATTGCGAAGCTTCAAAATTCTATGTATTCGTACGTATCCTTAACTGAAAAACAATAGGATTATTATGCAGTTGGTCGACAAAAACAGTATTATTTTTAGTTGATGGATTATTCCGAACCTGCCCAATGCAACGATTAGGGGGTAAACCCTTTTGAGAATAGATGGCGAAAATTGTTTAAATTGATTAGCCCGGCATGGGCCCCGGGAAAATTATCCTCCAAAAAAAACTTCCAACTCTTTCAAGGTTTCTGCAGAGGTCTGTATATCTTTTACCTGCTCTCCCTTGTTCAACACTACAATTCGCTCACAAACCTCTGTAACGTGCATAAGATCGTGACTGGATACCAAGACGGTAACTTCTTTACCGGCCGATAAACTCCGGATAATGGCTTTTAGCCTAATTTGTGTTGTTGGATCCAAGTTGGCAAAAGGTTCATCCAATATTATTACCTCTGGATTACCAATGAAAGAGGCCACAATACCTACCTTTTTCTGATTTCCCTTGGACAGATCCCTCAAGTATTTTTTCTGACCCAAAATTTCCCCGTGAAAAAAATCCTCGAATCCCTCCAAAAGCTTGTCTACATCGGCCTTGTTTTGGCCTCTTAGTTCCCCGATAAAATAGAAGTACTCCTCAGGTGTTAAATACCCGATCAAGAAAGTTTCATCTATAAATGCCGAGGTAAAAGGTTTCCAGGCCTCACTTGTATCTACCTGCACTCCGTTATTCATAATATGTCCAGTACTCGGCTGAATTAAATCGAGCATCAAACTAAAAAACGTGGTCTTTCCAGCGCCATTATTGCCTACCAAGCCAAAACTTTGACCCTTGGGGATTTCCAAATTTTCAATATTCAATACCATGGATCCACCGTATTTTTTTGTTAAATTTTGGACTGTAATCATAGCTGTTTTTTTAAGCTTTTTGTTTGTAGGCTGCAAGCGTCTTATACTTTTCCTTTTTGTAGATGCCCTCTATCATAGAAAAAACTTTATTTTTAAATGCAAAACCGATAACCCCCGCCATGCCAACAAAAATATAGCCTGTGGTTGGACTTATTAAATAGTGGCCTAGAGCATAGACCCCCAAAGGTAAAATTAACTTGGGCAAGGTTAACATTAGTGTTTTTGTGTTGAAAGCCTGCTTGTCTCCAAACGCCTTTTTGTTGGATGTAAGATCAATAGGTGTTTTAATATAAGCTCCGCCCCATAATACTAAGTAGGAGTTGACGCCAATATTATAAATGGCCCCTACAAGGACCGCCAAATAGGCATCCCATCCGAAATAAATATAAAAGGAAGCCAAAATCGTACTGAAAATGGTGGCTATGGTAATCAGATACCATTTGGAACTTAAATATTCCCTATACCTAATGTTCTGACTCATCATAAGGGGATAGTAAGAACTGTCCCAACTGGGCACGAACTGGCCAAAACTAAACAAGAACCCTCCAGAAATAAAAATACCTGCAAAAATCTTCCAAACAGGTCCGTCGTAAACCTCCACTGCGCCCGTAAAAAAGAACAGTCCATAAAAAATAAAGAAAAAACTCATGATTACGGAAGTCCTTGATCGCTTGTTCCTTCTAATCAATTTTATATCGTTCTTTAAAAAGGTGCCCAGATTCCCAAAACGGTTCAACCATGCATAGTCCTCAGTTTTGGCGGTGGATTTCTTTCCGGCAAGTCCGGCATCCAGATACATATGCTTTTTAAAATAGGCAAAGGCCCAAGTAATAATTGCCATCAACAATCCCCATGTCAAGAAGGCCATCCAAGGCAAGGCATAAAGAGTTTCAAAAAATGGCGAGGTGTAGTGCGTTATATTAAAAAGCTCGTAATACTGACAGATTCCAAGGACAGAAAAGAGGCCGAGTAGCGCATAAAAAACATTGTCTTTATTATTGACCAGTACATTTATGAAATTATTGCAAAAAAACAGCGCCATGATTCCCAAATGCCAACCAATGACACCCATAGGATCATAGCCCTCTTTTAATAAAACAATTGAAAAAGGAACAAAGAAAAAGGCATGTGACCAATTAAAAAAAGAAACCACCGTTTTCCCTAGGGAGTATCCTACTACCTTACTTTTACTCATTGGAAGGTAGAGCAAAGGTTTAATATTGGTTATCGGCATTTTCTGTAGCATGTACCTTATATATAGATCACCCACCAAGTAGTAGATCATAAACTGGTTGACAATTAAAAGTGGATCTCCCCAACCTTGTTTTTTGATGATATAAAAAGCCCCTATTCCAAGCCCTAGGAATACGGCCATAAAATAAAGAGCCCCAAAAACCATAAAAATCTTTATGGCAAGATTTGCTTTAAAAGAGGCGGATCTAAAAAAGGATTTCCATTCAAGCGTAAGAAAGTGCTTTAGCATTCTTTTGGATAGTTAAACCTGACAGATTAGTGCCTAATTTAGGGTATTTGTTACAAACAGCTGGTATTTTTTTAATTTCCCGTTTTAAATCCTCCCCGCTTTGCTTAATTTTGCACCAAAGATTTAATATGGCCCACTTTCATTCGCTTACCGTTCAAAAGATTAAACCGCTTACCCCTAACTCAGTTGCTATTACTTTTGCCATTCCCAAAGAACTGATCCAGACCTTTGCCTTTACCGCCGGTCAGTACATCACCATTAAAAAGGAAATAAAAGGCAAGGAGCTACGTAGGGCATACTCCATTAGTTCCTCTCCTAAATGTGAGGGCATTACCATTGGTGTCAAGAAAGTGGACAAGGGGGGCTTTTCAGATTTCGCGCATAACAAACTTAAGGTAGGGGATGTATTGGAAGTAATGCCTCCGGAAGGCCGATTTATTTTTAAACCCTCCTCCAATCCAAAAAATATAGTAGCCTTTGCTGCAGGTAGCGGAATTACCCCTATAATGAGTATTGCCAAAACTGTCTTGGAATCCAATTCCAAGAATAATTTTGTTTTAGTATATGGGAATAAATCCTATAAGGAAACCATGTTCTATACCGATTTAGTGAAGCTTCAACTGGAATATACCAATAGGTTTCATATCTATTTTATCTTGAGTCAGACCCAAGAGGACGAATCCATTTTTGGACGTATCGAAGCTTCCACGGTGAACTATGTCCTTAAAAACAAACATAAAAATCTAGAATTCAACGATTACTATCTATGTGGTCCCGAGGCCATGATAGAGTTGGTGACCGAAAATCTCAAAAACAAGGGTATTACTGAGGATAAGATACATTATGAACTTTTTACCTCAACGGAAATCAAGGACGAACTTCCCGAAAAGTTGGATGGAAAAACCCAGCTGAAGGTTATTGTAGATGATGAGGAATTCTCCCTATCTATGGATAAAAACAGTTTGGTACTCGATGCCGTTTTAAAAGAGAATATAGATGCCCCATATTCCTGTCAAGGAGGCGTTTGCAGTAGTTGTATAGCCCGTATCAAAGAAGGCAAGGCCGATATGGTAAAAAATCAAATTTTAACTGATGGTGAAATTGCCGAAGGTTTGATCCTAACTTGTCAGGCGCACCCTACAACCCCCACACTAACGGTGGATTATGACGATGTGTAAATGGAGGTTTTGATTCCTACTATTACCTTAGCAGTACACAGTAGGCAAAATTAAAAATTCTACATCCCTATTCGGAAATCAAGAAAAATTTGGACAACTGTGTCAAGTTTTAAGATACACTAAAAGTTTGTTCCATTAGCCTTACCGCATGTTCGTAACCAATGGAATAGGCTTTTTCGATTCCCTTTTTGTCCAGTATCCCAATAAGCTCCAAAGCTTTTGGTTCAAACAATAGATCGCATTTGTTTACTTTGTCCCTATTAATGGCGTATATCATTAAAGAAGTGGTTCTATTGGCCAGCTGTAAGGACGATTTTATCCCTTCCTTGGGAATTTCCCTGATTCCGGAAACATTACTCCCGATTACAAAATCTGATGTCGAGGCAACTTCATCATAGGGAAAATTGTTCATAATACCCCCATCAGCGTATAAGCGTCCCTGAATAGCAACGGGACTAAAAACAGGTGGTAAGGCCGCAGAGGCCAATAACGGTTTGATCAATTCCCCTTCAGAAAATATTTTTTCATCCCCCTTTTGCAAATCGGTAGCTACTACATAAAGTTTGCGCTTCAAGGACTCAAAGGTATTTCTCGGAAAATAATTTGAGAACAAATCGAAATACCTATCCGTGTCCAACAGGCCCGGTTTTAAAATAGTCATAAAATTATAGCGGAATAGCGGAGTTTCCTTAAAAAACTGAAGCATTTCGGAAACCGTGTTACCGTTGGCATACAAGGCTCCGATGAGGGCGCCTACACTAGTGCCCGAAACTGCATGGGTACTTATTCCAAATTCATTCAGCGCATGGATCATCCCTATATGAGCCATCCCTTTTACGCCTCCTCCGGATAAAACCAGCCCAACCGATTTTGATTCCAATTCCGATAAGTCCATTTCAATGGTTGTTTATAAAACCTGTTTACAGCATAAAATAATCGCCAAACATTGGATCAAAATTACCTATAACCCTTCGAACTTGAAAAAATTCAATCAAAATTGTACAATGTTTTACAAACTATCTGGTAGGTATCTTCCCTAAAGCCCGACCGTAATTTCCATTTAATTACTTTTCATCGATATCATATATCCCTAGATCCCATTTTCAGCACCCGAACCCCATCCTTAACCGACAATAAACCGACCAAGACGTATGTTCTGCCCTAATATAAGGAAATTCCAAAAAAGTAGTTTCTAAGGCGTAAAAGAATTGAAACCAGGGCTAATTATTCAAATTTATTCCATCGTTGCCCATTCCATTGAAAGACAGCACAATCAAAATCCAACACCAACATATCGGTGTTTAGGAATGTAGCAAAAACACTAGAAAAACAGCCGGCACAAAATAAATGGCTATGGTTCTTGCCCCATCGTAATCCTTTGCCATACGCTGCCCAAAAAGCAACATTAACAAAGCGAGACAAGACAGAATGGCTCCTACTTGGGCAATTGAGCCATCCCCCTCTGTGGTAAGTAAATAAAATCCTGTTGTGCAAAAAATAGCTGCCACCATTTCCGTTACCAGCACAGTCCCTAATAACAAGGGCACTATATTCTTAAAAGGTGTTTGGGAAAAATGCCCTGTTAACCATGATAAATTGCCCTTCCAATCCAAAATTTTATCCAATGCACTTTGAAAAAAAGTAATGATTAAAAAAAGAAGTAGAAGTAGTTCCGTAGGATAATTTAGTACGTTGGTCATACAATTAGTTTATAGTGATACCATTTATCTAGGCTGCTTTTTTGTGCAGCAATCGGGTTAATTTTATGGATAGATCCATCAGAATAAGTTTGGAATTACCATTTCTTTCAATGTGATAAATAGCGTCCTCCAATTCCTTCACAATGGAAAGAATATTATTTTCATGTACGAACGGCGCAAACTTTTCCAATTGAAATCCTTCGACATGAATCCTCATAAATGCCAATTCCCGGGTATTATAATTGATCAACAGCGCCTGCCTCATAACGGACATGCAGTAATTTAAAAACTTTTTTTGGGTTTCCCTACCCGTTTTGGCCACAACTTCGCTCCAAGAAATGAGATCATGGATCGCAGCTTTGTTGCCCTTGGCCTTAAAGGCGCTTCTAACCCATTGCACAAACCACTTCTCAAATACCAAATCCTCGGAATCGTTGTTCATGAAATCGAGGGCCTTATTGAAATTACCATTGGCTTCATGCGATATTCTATGGGCATCCTCCTTGGAAACTCCCCTGTCTATCAAGGCTTGTGAAATAGCCTCTTCTGCCAACCTAGGGAAATGTAATATTTGGCACCTAGATCGTATCGTCTGAATTATTTGTTCTTCATCCTCTGCGATTAAAATCAATACCGTTTTGTCCGGTGGCTCTTCTATCAATTTCAGAAGTTTGTTGGCTGTAGAGGTATTCATTTTCTCTGCCATCCAAATAATCAAAGCCTTATACCCACCTTCATAGGACTTAAGGGACAATTTTTTTACCACATCCTGGGCCTCATCTACACCGATCTGTCCCTGTTTATTTTCAATCCCTATTAATTTATACCAATCAAAGAGATTTCCATAGGGCTGTTCGGTTATGAATTGACGCCATTCCTCCAAATAATGGTCGCTTACAGCGTGACTTTTTACCTTGTCCGAATTTGACACTGGAAAGGCAAAATGCACATCCGGATGTGCCAAGGAGTTAAATTTGGCATTGCAGGCACTATTGCCATTATTATTTTCCCCCTCACTGTTGCCACAAAGTAAATACTGCACATAACACAAGGCCATAGGCAAGGTGCCACAGCCCTCTGGACCAACAAATAATTGGGCATGGGGAATGCGTCCTGCATCCGCGCTAGATACCAGATGATTTTTAATATGGGAAAGTCCTAAAATATCCTTGAATAGCATGGCCCAAATATAGCGGTTTTTTATCTGAAAATTAATTGTACGAGGTCTTTGGAAAATATAGGAATGCACGGCATTGATTTTTCGAAATGCAAGTTCAAATTTCCCCTGACCAGCAACCTGTTATAATTTTAAAACCAAAATTAGACCATTAGCCGGGCAAATAAATGGAATAGTCTCTTTAAACACTACCTATAAATCTTTACATTTGTCACTCTCTAAAAATAAGTGGCAAATGAAAACCATCAACGATTTTAATTTTAAAGGTAAAAAAGCATTAGTAAGGGTAGATTTTAATGTTCCATTGGACGCGGATTTTAATGTAACCGACGACAATAGAATTGAAGCTGCAAAACCCACTATAATCAAAATATTGGAAGATGGCGGAAGTGCCGTGTTAATGAGCCATTTAGGAAGGCCAAGCGGAAAAGTAAATCCGGATTTATCCCTTAAACATATCTGCAAAAAGGTATCTGAAGTGCTTGGGGTGACTGTAAAATTTTCAAAAGAAAGCACAGGTCCCGTAGCCGAAGCAGCTGTGGCTAATTTGAAGAGTGGCGAGGTCCTTTTGTTGGAAAACCTCAGATTTCATGCCGATGAAGAAAAAGGAGATAAGAATTTCGCACAGCAATTGTCCAAATTAGGTGATATATATGTAAATGATGCCTTTGGAACTGCGCATAGAGCCCATGCATCTACCACCATAATTGCCCAATTTTTTCCAGAAAAGAAATGTTTTGGATTCTTGTTGGCTAAAGAAATAGAAGCAATAGAAAAAGTAATGCGAACAGGTGAAAAACCGGTGACTGCTATTTTGGGAGGTGCCAAAGTATCCTCAAAAATTACGATTATCGAAAATATTCTGGATAAGGTAGACCATCTTATTATTGGCGGGGGAATGACCTATACCTTTGTTAAAGCCAAAGGCGGAAAGGTCGGGGATTCCATCTGTGAAGACGACAAAATGGAATTGGCCTTGGAAATACTTGAGCAAGCCAAGAAAAAAGGGGTAGAAGTTCATATCCCTGTAGATGTTTTGGCTGCGGACGACTTCAATAACAATGCCAATACTAAAATTGTAAATTCCAACGAAATTCCTGATGGTTGGCAAGGTTTGGATGCAGGACCTAAAACCTTGGAAATTTTTAAGGAAGTAATCCTAAAATCGAAAACAATTCTATGGAATGGGCCTATAGGAGTTTTTGAAATGGAAAGCTTCGCCAAGGGCACCATTGAAATCGGTAATTTTATTGATGAAGCCACTAAAAAAGGGGCCTTTTCATTGGTAGGCGGTGGAGATTCTGTTGCCGCTGTAAAACAATTTGGTTTTGAAGACAAGGTTAGTTATGTTTCTACTGGTGGAGGGGCCATGTTGGAAAGCCTTGAAGGTAAAACACTGCCGGGAATAGCAGCAATATTGGCCTAAATACACCGTTATATGGTATGGGTTAATCGATTTTTGATCTGCTTCTAAAAATTAAATTTTAAAGTTTAGAAAAAAATCACGATTTTAGTTTGCCCCGCTTAATAAAACAAACCTTATGAAAACATCCAGATATATTTTATTGGGCGTCTTGTCTATGGGTTTCTTGGTTACAGGCGTAGCACAGGAATTTGATTCGATCCCCAGCACCAAGCATGACCTTAAGGCCTTAAAGGCACAAGAAATTGCTGTGGATACCACAGCAATGGACATGGAAGGTGCCGAGCAAATGGAAACAATGGAAGCCAAGGATGATATCCAAGACAATCCCTTGCTTTTGGTTAAAGGTCAAAAAAAATACGATTTAAAAGACCGTCCTGAAACTGCCAGATTCGATAGCCTATGGATGAAGGAATTGTACGACAGTTCCTCTTTATTCGATTCCATTTATAATGAAATTACCTCCCTGGAAATAGATTCCGTATATCATTTTAACGTAGACACGGACACCTTAAAGGCCAGATTAAAAATCTTAAACCAAAAAACACCATTTAACATTGTTTACAATCCTTCTTTGGAAAATGTAATACGCTACTTTCTGACGCGTAAAAGGGATATGATGAGTAGGATGCTGACTATTAGCCAGTTCTATTTTCCCTTGTTCGAACAGGAATTGGACAATCAAAATGTGCCATTGGAACTTAAATATTTGGCCATTGTTGAATCGGCCTTAAATCCGAGGGCCCGCTCCAGGGTAGGCGCCACTGGGTTATGGCAATTTATGTACGGTACGGGTAAAATGTACGACTTGGATGTAAGCAGTTATGTTGATGAACGCAGCGACCCCATTAATTCTACCAAGGCGGCAAGCTTATATCTTAAAAAACTCCACGATATTTTTAATGATTGGGATTTGGCCCTAGCGGCTTATAATTCAGGGCCTGGTAACGTAAACAAGGCTATTAGAAGATCAGGAGGCTACAAGAATTACTGGAATATAAGAAGAAACCTTCCCAGGGAGACTGCCGGATATGTCCCTGCGTTTTTAGCTACCATGTATATTTTTGAATATGCCGAAGAACATGGATTTACAAGGCAAGTACCGGATCGTCCATATTTTGAGACCGATACAATACATGTGAAGAGCACGATCACCTTTAATCAAATTTCGGAATTGGTAGATGTGAGCGAAGAGGAATTGCTATTATTGAATCCCGCATACAAATTAAAGGTAATACCCTTTGTAAAGGGCAAGAATTATGCTCTTAGACTTCCTGTGGATGCGTTGGGGAAATTTGTAGCCAATGAGGAAGCAATCTATGCCCATGTCCAGAATCAACTCAAGTCCAAAGAAGAGCCCTTGCCACGAATAGTTCAATCCAAAGATCAAATAACATACAAGGTCCGCAGTGGTGATTTCCTAGGGAAAATTGCTGAAAGGTACGGAGTAGGAGTAAGTCAGATCAAAAATTGGAACGGCCTGCGCAGCAACAACCTTAGAATAGGACAAAGATTAACAATTTATCCAAGAAGAATTCCTTCAAACGTGAGTACTGCCAACACAGGCAAAAACTCAACAAATTCAGTGGCTGCGGCGGGTGCCAAGATACATACGGTTAAGAGCGGGGACTCCCTCTGGACCATTTCCAAAAAATATCCCGGAATTAGTATAGATAATTTACGAAAATGGAACGGTATTAGTGGTAATGACATAAAACCGGGCACAAAATTAAAATTGTGCGATTGTTCTTCGTAAATAAATAACTATATGAAAAAAATTGGCGCAGTAGTACTATTAATTTCTTTGATGATTGTCTCTTGTGGGGAAAGAGAAAAAAAGAAATATCTGCCAGAATCCATCGGTGCAATAAATTCCTTGGCCGTTGTAATGGAAAATGAGCTATGGGAAGGGAAAGTCGGAGACCGGGTAAGACAGCATTTTGCGGCGCCCGTTTTGGGTCTTTCTTGGGAGGAACCACTTTTTACCATTAATCAAATGCCCCCAAAAGTCTTTTCTGGATCTATATTACAAACCAGATCTGTACTATTTGTTGCCAAGGATACGTTGAGCCTTGGGCACATTAAAACTGATGTCTATTCAACTCCTCAAAAGGTAGGGGTCATAAAGGGAAGCACGGATGAAGAAATTATTTCGAATCTGGATGCCATGGCCGATGAGATCATTGAAGCCTTTAAAAAAGTTGAGATCCAGGAATCCCAAAAACGATTTTTAAAGTCGCTTAGCAAGGAAACGGTATTGAACGACAAGTTGGGCATAACATTATCCCTGCCCTCAATTTACACAGTAGGCAAACAGGAGAATAATTTTATTTGGATCGATAGACAGATTCAAAAAGGAAGTATGAACATCATAGCTTATGATATCCCCAATGATTATTTTAAGAACGACTCAACCTTTGTTAAAGATATAATATCAATGCGAGATTCTATAGGAAGGCAATATATTCCAGGCCCTGATGTGCCAGGTAAAATAACCTATATGATGACTGAAAAGGCTTTTGCCCCTTATGTCTTCCCTGTGGAGATTTCCGGTAGAAAGGCTGCTGAGGTTAGGGGAATATGGGAAATAAGCGGTTATCCTATGGCCGGACCTTTTCTAACCTATATTATCAACGATGATACAAATAATAGAAAAGTGATTATAGAAGGGTTTGTATTTGCTCCTGCTACTGAAAAAAGGGACGATATGTTCCAGCTTGAAGCCATTTTAAAAACAGTAAAGTTCTCGGACGTCAAATAATCCCAATTATCGACAATAGTATTACAGGGGCCTTATTAAGGCCCTTTTTTGCACCCAGTTTTCCCATTATATTGTTTGCATATAAAATTGATTGCTATACTCCACCTTTCCATGGAACACCATATTTAAGACGTGCCCCACTTTAACTTAAAAATGAACGATAAACATTCTAATGACCTTTAACCAAAAAACGCCCTCTCGGGCGTTTTCTGGTTTGGTTGGTTTGTATGGTTTTAATCGAAGGCGAAGCCCGTCGTAATTCTGAATATAAACGCATAGAGTACGATTAATAAACTCGCAAAACAAAACCAGCTCATTAGCTTAAAAAAGGATTTTGCAAAAGCATGACCTAGGTTTGTAAAGGCCTCTAAATAAATTTCTCGGATTAGTAGAACGTTTTTCATGATATTATGGTTTGGTTAAAAGGTTGGTTATTATACATATATAACTCAAAATCCGATAGTTAGGTATTTCATCGGACTTTTTTGTTGTAAATAGGTACTAAGACGTTGTGAAAATGGGTTTGACGATTGGATACACCCCTAATTGGGATGCCGCCACAAGCCTTACCAATTATCCAAAGTCCCACGAAAATGAACTAGTAGGATATTCTAGGTCCATAATGGGATAGAAAATCCAATGACCTAAGTAAAACAGTTAATCTGTTCAATGTCCACGATACAGGTTAGACTAACAGCTTGTCCTTTTTGCGAATCAGGATCAATTGTTGTCTTTGTGTAGCTTATCATTAGGCTAAAAGATAATTTCATAAGTTCCTTAAATAAATCATTAAATAATTTAAGATTATAGAAACCGACGAAGGAGGTCCATAAAATGTATATTCTTTGCTTGTCCAAAAAATGATCAGAACATAAAACGAATTACCCTGTGTTGTCATTTAGTCCAGACGCAACCTATGGGGAGAATCCCTATATAACGCGTTCGGGCGATCCATTAACAATACTTAATGGTATATTGGTAGGTTTTGTAAAAAACAAAAAGCCGCCTTTTCTAGATAGGAAAGGCGGCTATAGCTTAACTGATTAAGTCTAAGTCTCAAATTACATCTTTACTATTATAAACTCTGAACGCCTATTCAGTTCGTGTTTGTCCCTGCTACAGCGAACCCCATTTCCGCATTCATTGATTAAACGTTCCTCACCATACCCGATGGCGCTCTCAATACGGTCCGCAGAAATACCTTTGGAAATAAGATAGGCCCTTGTTGACTTGGCTCTTTTGTCCGATAGGTATTTATTGTAGACATCCGGACCTCTGGAATCGGTGTGGGATTCGATCTTTATCACCATATCCTTATACTCGGTCATGACGGCTACCAATTTATCAAGTTCCAAGGATGCGTCTTTTCTTATGTACGATTTATCAAAATCGAAGAAGATCATATCGGTTTTAAGCTTTTTAATACCGTCTTCAATTATTATTAGCTCTTTTAACTTCTTCATGGTCACCTCCACATTCACAACCTCATTCTCCTTAGTTTCGGCTGTTACCTCATTCTCAAAGAATTCGTTTTTGGTGGTTTTAATAGTGTACTTGGTATTTGAATCCAAATCCTCAAATACAAAGGAGCCGTCATCTTCAGTCACCATTTCTTTTAATTTTATATTATTCTCATCCAACAGGGTCACCAAGGCCTTGGGCATAAAATCGCCCGTAATCAATTCCGTAACTACACCAGAAATAGCATTCTTTACCACTTCTTCCAATACCAGTCTTTCAAAGGAATAAATATCATCGTCCCCTTTTCCGCCACGTCTATTGGAGGCAAAATATCCTTTTTGATCCTCTTCATTAACGATATATGAAAAATCATCCTTGTTACTGTTAATGGGCTGACCCATATTAATTACCTCTTTAAAACCTTCCTCATCATAAGCTACTTCGTATACATCCAGTCCTCCAAGTCCAACATGACCATTAGAGGCAAAGTATAACTTCTTATCATTGATAAAAGGAAACATTTCTTTCTGTTCAGTGTTAATTCCAGGTCCCAAATTCTTAGGTTCCGAATAACTCCCATTGTCCAAAACGTCTACCACAAATATATCCGTATCCCCAATGGTTCCCGGCATATCCGAAACGAAATATAGTTTTTTCCCATCTGGACTCAAAGCTGGATGTCCCGTAGAGTAGTCATCACTGTTAAAGGGTACTTCTTCAGCTTCCGTCCATTCCCCATCAATTTTCTTGGATACATATATTTTTAAATGGTTAACTCCGTTTTTGTCCCTTTTTAGTTTTTTACCATAATTATTTCTAGTGAAATACATGGTTGAATTATCCGGAGTAAAGGTTACTGATGCTTCGTGATACTTGGAATTTATTTTCTTTGAAAACCTAATCGCGGCCTTTAAATCCTGGGATTCCTTATTTACTTTAGAGACATATAGGTCCAAGTAAGGTTGGTTATTCCACTTATACCGTCTGGTACTAAAAATGGAGGAGTCTTTGGCCGATGCAAATACTATTTCGTCTTCATTGTAGAACATGGGCGAAAACTCTGAATACTTGGTATTTATGGCCAAGTTTTTAAGTCCAAATTTAAGTTCCATATTTAGAATTTTGTCCAAGACGGCTTCTTTTTTGCCCGCCTTAAAATCCAATTTAGAACCCACATTACCTTGCTCCACCTGCTTGTCGTAAAGACGCATCATTCTCTTGGATTTGGAATATTTACCGGTACCCTTTAAGGTATGGGCATATTTAAAAATTTGATCAGGAGACACTTCCTCTTCATATCTTTCAAATATGATATTGTAATAATAATAGGCCCGCTCCATATTCGTATTGTAATAATGGGAGTCTCCAGCCTTTTGAAGAATTTCCAGGGAATAATTGTTGGCGTCTTTATTAAGTGCCTCCTCATATAGTTCGGCAGCTTCTGCATACCACATTTTGTTAAAGTATTCATCCGCTTTTTTAATTAACCTTGCCGAATTGGCATTTATTTTATTCTTTGAATTAGCTTCCTTACCCTTCATATTCACTATATCACCTTCCTCAACTGGACTCAGCATATCATAAGTCACTTCTTCTAAGGATAATTCCTCTTTGGGCGTAGTATTATTGGTTTTCGGCTCGGGTTTTTCATCTTGATCTGGAGTTTTAACCCCTTTGGGATAATCCTTTACCTCTTGATCTGAGTTATTATCCATTGCTGTTTTGGGTAAAGGCAAATTTGAAACAATGCCATTCCCATTTATCTCAAGTTTCTTGGATTTTCCACCATTATCCACGTTCATTAACCAAAATGGATCGGTATAAGTACCATCCAACTTGGAATTACAAGCCGCTATAGCGCTATCCAATGTATCATATCTACTCAAATAAACATAGTTGAGACCATTACTAGGATTACTAATATATCCTGCAGCAAAACCCTTAACCTTTAATTTCTGTGCCAGATTTTGAACATTTCCCAAATCGGAGAATACTCCAGATACAATATAAAAGCCTTCATCCGCTCCATTTATATTTTTAAATGTTCTGCTTTTTATGTGGTTTGCCACAGCCCTCTTTCTAAACATTTCAGGGGTAACCCGAGCATTAGAAGACTTAGGTACTTTACTGGTGCTTAGATCTATATCCGAAAACCGTTTATCCATATCGGAGGCAACGTTATTCCTAATTCCTTGGGCACTGCCAATAAGAGCAAGAAAGAGCAAGCAGGCTGTTAGAAGTTGTTTCATGTTTATTCTATTAAAAATCTTGGGGGTCTAATATTCTAAAAATATAATGGCATATGTAATATTCATCATTAACTTCACTAGGAAACTACAAATACCTTATATTTTATTACCAACGCTAAAACTAGAGCGGTTAGTGCCGCGAAAAAATTATTTGTTGTGAATCCACTGTTTTCAATGGTGTAACATGCTTTTAATGGGATTTATTGGGCATTTAGTAGAATAGTATTGTAGTGCATTGAAAAGGAAATGACCTAAGGAAATACGCATTTAAATATATCCCAAAACTCAAAGATTAGGTTTATAATGTCTACTTCTTTGGTAGATGAACACACAAAAAAATGGATTGCTTGTACAAAATGGATTAAAATTCCAAATGGTATTTTATGGTTTTGTGTAAAAATGAAGAACGAACTCTTTATACACAAGAAATGCCATGCATCGAAAAAAGAAACAGGGAATTAAACTATATTATAATTCCGGTGAAGAGAACTTATTTAATAAGAATATTTAATTTGGACATATGTATAAACAAAAAAACATCTACACAGCGGTAGATGTCCTTTGTATAAGTAAAATATAATCTATTTTTCTTTTTTCTCTTCCAATTTATCGTCGTCTTTGGAAGCATCTTTAAATTCCTTAATGCCGCTTCCCAATCCACGCATCAATTCCGGAATTTTTTTCCCTCCAAATAATAATAAGACGATGGCCACTACCAAAGCTATTTGCATTGGTCCTATGGCTAAAAATGTGTTTAAAGTTATCATGGTATAATAATTTAAGAACAACAAAGGTACTAAAAAAGATGTTAGAATGCTGTTAATTTTAACGCCTATAATATATTTTAATTATTCTAAATTAGAATATATTTCTTAATAGATACTTTTGCAGAGCAATAATTGTTTAAAATCAAATTCAAAAATAAAGGATTTAAAGTTAAATAGTAACCTTATCTTTGTTCATTATGGCCAAAAAGGTAAAGAAAAGAAAGGAAATTAAGCAGAAACTTTTGCATAAGTATCGTCTGGTAATTTTGAATGAAAGTACCTTTGAGGAAAAAATTTCATTTAAGCTAAGCAGAATGAATGTTTTTGTGACCGGATCCCTGTTCATCATTGGGTTGATCGGCTTCACCATTTTACTAATAGCCTTTACTCCATTAAGGGAATATATACCAGGATACTCTTCCACTAAATTGAAGCGGCAAGCTACAGAGCTTACTTATAGGACGGATTCCTTGGTGGCAACCTTAAACTATACCAATAGGTATTTAGATAATATTAGAAAAGTACTTAGAGGTGATGTAGAGAATAACGAAATCAACAGGGATTCGTTATTTGAGCAATACAAATTGGATCCATCCACCATAGATTTAACCCCTATAAAAGAAGATTCTTTATTAAGGGAGCAGGTAGCTTTGGAAGATAAATACAATTTGTTCGAAAGAAACATTAACAATTCCGGGCAGGTTCTGTTTTCTCCCCTTAGTGGAACTGTATCCCAGGGTTTTGATGCTGAAAACAAACATTTTGCCGTGGATGTAGTTGCCCCAAAGGACAGTCCAATTAAAGCTGTGGCCAATGGTACGGTAGTTTTTGCCGAATGGACAGCGCAAACGGGTTATGTGATCATACTAGAGCATGTGGACGGACTTTTAAGTGTTTATAAACATAATGGTGCATTAAATAAAGGACAGGGAGATGTAGTAAGGTCAGGAGAGGTTATTGCTTCGGTAGGAAATACAGGGGAGTTGACCACAGGACCACACCTTCACTTTGAACTTTGGAGTAATGGCAGCCCAATCAATCCATTAGATTTTATAGATTTTAAATAAAATTAAATGAGTTTAAAATCAATTGCAGCAAAAATATTTGCCAAGAATATCGCAAAGAAAACTGCCAAATGGGTAAATAATCCCATTGAAACCCAAGAAAAAGTATTTAAGTCACTCATTAGGGAAGCAAAAAATACCGACTTTGGTAAGGATCACAATTTTTCACAGATAAAATCGCATTCCGACTTCGCCAACAACGTTCCCATAAGGGATTATGAGGAATTAAAGGGTTATGTGGAAAAAGTGGTTGCCGGGCAATTGGATATACTATGGCCAGGCAAACCGGCTTATTTTGCCAAGACCTCTGGAACCACCTCAGGAGTAAAATACATCCCCATTACCCACGAATCCATAAAATATCAAATTGAAGCTTCGCGAAATGCCATTTTAAACTACATCCATGAAACTGGAAATGCGGATTTCGTAGACGGCAAAATGATATTTCTTCAAGGAAGTCCGGAAATGAAGGAAAAAAATGGGATTAAGATTGGTAGATTATCCGGAATATCTGCCCACTATGTTCCCAATTATCTGCAAAAAAACAGATTGCCAAGTTGGGAGACGAATTGTATTGAAGATTGGGATACCAAAGTGAATAAAATTGTAGGGGAAACAGTGAACCAAAACATGACGGTGATTGCGGGGATACCTTCCTGGGTTCAAATGTATTTTGAAAAGCTGAATGCAAAGACGGACAAAAAAATAGGAGATCTCTTCAAAAATTTTCAGCTCTTCATTTACGGCGGGGTAAACTATGAGCCTTATCGCGCAAAATTTGAAAATCTCATCGGCCGTCGAGTGGACAGCATAGAACTATTCCCTGCCAGTGAGGGATTCTTCGCCTACCAAAATTCGCAAAAGGAACAAGGAATGCTTCTGTTATTGAATTCGGGTATTTTTTACGAGTTTGTTAAGGCTGATGAATTCTTTGTTGAAAACCCTAAAAGAATTACCCTAAACGATGTTGAATTGGGCGTTAACTATGTGATGATCATCTCTACCAATGCCGGTCTCTGGGGATACAATTTAGGGGATACCATTCAGTTTATTTCTGTAAAACCCTTTAAAATAGTAGTTTCCGGAAGAATTAAACATTTTATATCCGCCTTTGGGGAGCATGTTATAGGTAAGGAGGTTGAAGAGGCAATGAAACAAGCTATAGCAGCAACCGATGCCCGGATAAACGAATTTACAGTAGCACCACAAATCAATCCGGAAGAAAAGGAACTTCCCTATCATGAATGGCTGATCGAATTTGAACACCCCCCATCAGACATCAAAAAATTCATCAGTATATTGGATTCCGCCCTACAAAAACAGAACAGTTATTATTTTGATCTAATTGAAGGGAAAATTCTTCAAACTTTAAAAATTACCCAAATAAAAAAAGACGGATTTCAAGAATATATGAAGTCTATTGGAAAGTTGGGAGGACAGAATAAAGTGCAGCGTTTATCCAACGATAGAAAAGTAGCCGATGGATTAAGAAGCTGGTCAATAATTAAAAACTCACAATAATACCGACTATTATTTTTCAATATTTATAATTATTGATTGTCTAAAAGTCTAAATTTATAATTTTAGTACCAGGTAGAAACTGAGAAAAGCTCCACAGGAAAAAAAATAAACAATATAAATTGTAGTTTTGCACGAAATCTGCTTATGAGTAAATCCGTTAACACTACTAGGGCACAAGATTCCACCAATGCCATTGAGCGCTTGTATATTACAATGCGACATCTCTTCAATCGTGGATTTTACAAGCCTTCAGGTATCTCCGGGGCTACTCTTAGACAATCCCTTTTACAGTTGCGCCCAGAAATATACGGTTCCATTGCCGAGGAAAAAGCCGAGCTAAACGGCCTTATGTACGTTTTAGAAAGGTTACCGGAAGGCATAGAACAGTGTCGGTTTATAAACCTAACATCCGATGAAGGATATGCCGGTTCTCAATTCAAACCTATTATTCCCCCAAAAAGGCGAAGAAACTGTTACAGGATAGATGACGAACAGATGAATATCGAGATTACCCGTGGCAGATCGGACATTTACGATATACTAACCCATCTCACCTTTTTGTTCATCGAATCCGAGAAAATTAGCAAAAAGGTCCTTATAGAGGACACGGATAAGACCATAAGGGACTGGGTAAAATTGGAACAGGCTGCGAATAAAGATGAACTTAGCCAAAGGGAAAGGGAAGTAGCCTTAATACATATGGCCAATATTTTGGGAAGACCCTTTATTGAGGTAATGGCCATTCACAAAAAACTTTCTACGACAGCCAATCCGGAACGATTTTTAAAAATTATCTATTGGCTGGGCAAGCTGGCTATTGAGGAGGAAACAACTGGAAACAAAAGGGCCATCACTTTTAGTCCTATGTTACGGGAGCGCCTGGGACACCATATTCATGGGGAACGTTGGGCCAATAGGATTAAAGAAGCCTTACAGAATCAGGGATTATTGGAGCGACCTATTCACATAATAAGTGCCAATATGCACAGCGTTATGAATTCTTTGTTTGCCTCCAAGGCCTTATCCAATACCTTTAAAGGAAAGACAAAATTGGAAATCTTTGAAGCCTTAAGCATTCCCAAAAATTCAGCATTACGGGAAAAAGTCATTGACTACGCTCAAAAGAACGGCATGATTTCTATAGACGATGTTTCCGGTACCAATATAGATGTACAAATATTTGACATGGCCAAGTTGGGAAAAGGGGCTTGCTGTTATGAATTACCCGCAAACTGTCCGGACATTGAAAAACCAGTTATATTTGTAATGGACTATGCCTTTGGGGAACAGGCCTATGAAACGATAGATGAATTATTAAAGCCATATAAATCTAAAAAACACCAAAAGGTATTTTTAAATGTGGCTTCCATAACCATAATGGGAAAAGCAGGTATTCTGGAAGGAGGAAAAGGGGACATTATGATTCCTGATGCCCATATTTTTGAGGGAACCGCAGATAATTACCCCTTTAAAAATGAATTACGTAAAGAAGATTTTGAAGGTAACGGACTTAAGGTTTTACAGGGAGCCATGGTAACCGTATTGGGAACTTCCTTGCAAAATAGGGACATCCTAAAATTCTTCCATGAATCTACATGGAACGTAATTGGGTTGGAAATGGAAGGTGTGCATTATCAGAAGGCCATACAATCGGCTTCCAAAATTAGAAAAAGTATAAAGGAAGATGTTAAAGTGCGTTATGCCTATTATGCCTCCGATAATCCTTTGGAAACGGGGAGCACCTTAGCATCTGGCGGTTTGGGGACCACAGGAGTTAAGCCCACCTATTTAATAACCGACAAAATACTAACACAAATATTTAATTCCTAGTTTATGGCTAATCAACAACCGACAAATAGTAGCTCATCCTCTTCCGATGAAGTAGATTTGGGGCAACTGTTTCAATTAATTGGAAACGGATTCAAGAAATTTTTCCGTTTTATAGGTAATATTTTCAAAGGTATTTTCCATACGATTATCCTATTCCTACTTTTTTTACAGAAGCATTTTATAAAATTTGTGGTTGCGGCTGTTATAGGTTTGGCATTGGGCATCTATTTGGACATGATTAAAAAGCCGAAATTTATTTCCACTATGGTAGTGGAACCTAATTTTAATAGTGTGCAACAATTGTACAACAACGTAAATTTTTACAACGAGTTGGCGCAGGCAGAGGACTCCACCGCCTTGGCAGAAGCCTTGGATGTTGGAGTCTCCGAGGCTTCAAAATTAAAGAAGTTTGTAGTGGAGTCCTATTCGGATGAAAACCAAAAGGTACAATTGTTCGATAAGTTTGTACGCAGTTTGGATTCGACCACCAAAAAAGCCATCGATATGGAGAATTATTTGAAAAATTTCAACTCCATGGATGCCAGATTCCACACTATCTCAGTAACCGCAACGAACAATACTGTCGCCAAAAAGATTCAACCCTCCATTATTAAATCCATTTCCAGAAACGAATATTTTCAATTGCAACAGAGCATAAGTGACCAAAATATAAGCTTACAAGACAGCCTTTACAAGAAGCAATTAATGGAAGTGGATTCCCTTCAACATTTGTATAAACGTGTTATGGAAAAGGAAGCGGAGAAACCACAGCAGGGCACTAACATTAGTTTGGGAGAAAATGGAGGTCAAGAAAATAAAGAATTGGCCCTGATCAACCAAGTAGATAAGTTAAAAGAGAATTTGGTATTGCTCAATGAGGAAAGAGCCAATAAGTCCAGTATCCTAAATGTAATCTCTGCCTTCCCTAGACGTGGAGTAGAGGTTAAGGGAATACTGAATAGCTATAAATTTTGGATTCCGCTTGGATTCATTGGAATTACCTTGTTATTTTTAAGTCTTTTGGACCTAAACAGCTATTTAAAAAACTATAAAAAAGAATAGTTTATGAACATCTTGGTTACCGGTGGGGCAGGTTTTATCGGCTCCCATGTGGTTAGGAGATTGCTCACCAACTATCCAAATTATCACATCTATAATTTGGATGCTCTTACCTATGCCGGTAATCTTGAAAACTTAAAGGATATAGAATCTGCCCCCAATTATACTTTTATAAAAGGGGATATAACGGAGTCCAGTTTTATTCATACTATTTTTAAGAAACATAAGTTTGATGCGGTCATTCATTTAGCTGCCGAGTCGCACGTAGACCGGTCTATATACGACCCAATGGCCTTTGTAAAAACCAACGTTCTGGGAACAGTACATCTTTTAAACGCGGCCAAATCCACTTGGGAAACGGATTATACGGGAAAACGCTTTTATCACATCAGCACGGACGAAGTATATGGAACCTTAGAAGATACCGGCTTGTTTACCGAAACAACGGCTTATGATCCCAGTTCTCCTTATTCAGCCTCCAAGGCTAGTTCGGATCATTTTGTCAGGGCCTATGGAGAAACTTATGGGCTTCCCTATGTAATCAGTAATTGTTCCAACAATTACGGCCCCAATCAGTTCCCGGAAAAACTGATTCCCTTGTTTATAAACAACATAATTAAAAATAAACCATTGCCTGTTTATGGAGATGGCAATTATACCAGGGATTGGCTATATGTATTGGATCATGCCTTAGCGATCGATTTAGTGCTCCACAACGGAAAAAATGCTGAAACCTATAATATTGGAGGCTTTAATGAATGGAAGAACCTTAAATTGGTAAAATTGCTCTGCAAACAAATGGATAAAAGACTGGGAAGAGCAGTTGGTGAAAGTGAAAGTCTTATTAAATATATAAAGGACAGACCTGGGCACGACCTGCGCTATGCCATAGATGCATCAAAAATTAAGAATGAATTAGGCTGGGAGCCCTCGGTTACTTTTGAAGAAGGGCTGGAAAAAACTATTGACTGGTACTTAGCTAATGAAGAATGGTTAAAGAATGTTACCTCTGGGGAATACCGTGAATATTATGGGAGGCAATACAAATAATGATATGATGGATGAATCAGTTATGAATTATCCAACAAAATTGTTGCATACAAATCCCCCTTTGAAGGGGGATATAGGGGGATGTAAAAAACTTACTATTTGAAAAACAGAATTATTCCATACAACCGTAAACTTAAAGCATTCGCTAGAGAGCTAAGGAAAAATAGTACCTTATCCGAAAAACTGTTGTGGAACCAAATCAAGCGAAATGCTTTAGGGGTTGGGTTTCATCGACAGGTACCGATGTTAAATTATATTCTTGATTTTTATTCACATGAGATCAGGTTGCCCATTGAAATTGATGGAAATAGCCATAATCACAAACAACATTATGACAACAAAAGACAATATGAACTAGAACAATATGGTGTAACCTTTCTTAGGATTTCCGATATTGACATAAAGCAACAAATGTTTAGCGTTTTATTGGTGTTGAAAGCTAAAATAGATGAACTAAATATGATGGATAAATAACATCCCCCTTGCCCCCTTCAAAGGGGGAATAATTTGTGACAAACAGATAACTAGATAACTCCATAACTACAACCCCATGAAAGGTATCATATTGGCAGGCGGCTCCGGAACAAGATTATACCCAATCACCTTGGTGATGAGCAAACAGCTAATGCCCATATATGACAAACCAATGATCTACTACCCCCTGGCCACCTTGATGTCTGCCGGTATTCGCGAAATACTGATTATAACCACTCCGAAAGACCTTGACCAATTTAAAGCCCTTTTAGGCGACGGTTCGCAATTGGGGTGCACCTTTACATTTGCTTCCCAAGAAAACCCTAACGGACTGGCGGAAGCCTTTATTATTGGCGAAGAATTTATTGGTGGCGACAAAGTGGCCTTGATCTTGGGTGATAATATTTTTTACGGCTCAGGACTCGCAGCCCTATTACAAGCCAATAACGACCCCGACGGCGGTATTATATACGGATATCACGTACAGGATCCGGAACGCTACGGGGTGGTGGAATTTAATGAGGGGGGAAAGGCCATTAGTATAGAGGAAAAACCATCAGAGCCTAAATCGAACTACGCAGTACCCGGCATCTATTTTTACGATAATGAGGTAGTGGCCATTGCCAAAAATATTAAACCCAGTAAAAGAGGGGAACTGGAAATAACCGATATAAATAAAGCTTATTTGGCAAAGGGAAAATTACAGGTTAGCATTTTGGATCGGGGAACGGCCTGGTTGGATACCGGTACCTTTGCTTCCCTAATGCAGGCCTCACAATTTGTTGAAGTTATAGAGGACAGGCAGGGTCTTAAAATAGGATCTATAGAAGAAGTGGCTTATACCATGGGGTATATTTCCAAAGAACAGTTAAAAAAGCTAGCAAGTCCATTATTAAAAAGTGGGTATGGGGAATACCTAATTGGCCTCATTGGAGAATAATTAGATAGTCAAAGTATAACTGCTGGCGTTGTTATGCTAAGAAAAAGACATTATTTAACTAGATAATAAAAAATAAATATTGAAAATCACAGAAACACAGCTAAAAGGCTGTTTTATTTTAGAGCCAACGGTATATGAAGATGAGAGGGGAATTTTTTTTGAATCCTACCATAAAACAAACTTGGAGAAAGCCCTTGGGGAGACAATAAACTTTGTTCAAGACAATATTTCGGTTTCAAAAAAGAGGGTTTTACGCGGCTTACACTTTCAGGCAGGAAAGCATGCCCAAGCAAAACTGGTACAAGTGGTGCAAGGTGAGGTTTTGGATGTGGTGGTAGACCTGCGTAGGCAGAGCAATACTTACGGACAGCATTTTAAACTTAAGCTGTCTTCTAAAAACAGAAAATCCCTTTTTATACCTAAAGGTATGGCGCATGGATTCTTGGCACTGACACCAGAAGTGATTTTTTCCTATAAGTGCGATTCCCATTACCAAAAAGAATCGGAAAGAGGGATCAGATACAACGACCCTGAACTGGATATCGATTGGGAATTGAAAGGCATGCATGTCATCCTATCCCCCAAAGACTTACAACTACCCCTATGGCAAGATCTACAACTATAAAGCGTGTCCTGGTCACAGGGGCATCGGGGCAATTGGGGCGAAGCCTTCAAGATTTGGCTCATGAATACCCTAAGTTGGAATTCGTTTTTATGGATTCCAAGGACCTGGATATAACCGATTCAAAAAAAGTGAACAAAACTATTGAATTGGGCGCCTTTGATCACTGTATAAACTGTGCGGCCTACACCAACGTGGAACAGGCCGAGAAAAGTCCGGAAATGGCCTTTAAAGTAAATGCAGAGGCTGTAAAGAATTTGGCTTTGGTCTGCAAGAAATATCATGTAACACTAACACACATCTCTACGGACTACGTCTTTGATGGGAAAAAAGGGTCTCCGTATACCGTTTATGACCGACCCAACCCCATCAACGAATACGGAAAAACAAAATGGGAAGGTGAAAAATATATTCAAGAAATAATGGACCAATATTATATTGTACGCACTTCCTGGCTATACCATAAAAAATATGGCAAGAACTTTTACAGGACCATATTGGAAAAGGCCAATAAGGGAGAGGAATTACGCATAACGGACGCGCAGTTAGGCTGCCCTACCAATGCAGTCAACCTTGCCAAATATCTATTGAACCTAATAGCCAATAGCAATCAGCAATATGGCACTTACCATTTTACGGACGGTAAAGCCATGAGCTGGTACGGGTTTGCCCTCAACATCCTGGAAGAAAATGGGTTGAAAAATACTACAACTATTGTGAAGGACAATAATTATCGTAGTTTTGCCAACCGACCTAAATTTAGTGTGTTGCAAAAAATGTAACATTAATATTAGAAGAATGAAAATTAAAAACCTAATAATTTTTGGAACCCGTCCAGAAGCCATAAAGATGGCGCCATTAGTAAAGGAATTTCTTAAATTTCCTGATAATTTTGACACAAAGGTCTGTATTACTGCACAGCATAGGGAAATGTTAGACCAAGTCCTAGATTTTTTTGAGATTAGACCGGACTTTGACTTAAATCTAATGAAGCCCAATCAAAACTTATATACCCTTACTGCTGATATTATCACCAATTTAAAATCGGTTTTGGAAGAATTCAAGCCAGATTATGTTTATGTACATGGAGATACCACAACTACTATGGCTGCCAGTTTGGCTTCATTTTATGCCGGAGCTCAAGTCTGCCATATAGAAGCTGGTTTAAGAACCTTCAATATGCAGTCGCCATTTCCAGAGGAAATGAACAGAACTGTAACCGGAGTAATAAGTAACTTACATTATGCTCCAACGCCTACCTCCAGGGACAATTTACTACGAGAGAATAAAAAGAAAGAAAACATTGTAATAACTGGTAATACGGTTATTGATGCCCTTTTGTTTAGTGTAAATAAAGTAAATAGTCAAGAATTTGAAGATAAAGAAGTATCTCAATTAAGGTCACTTATAGATACTGACAAAAAATTAATATTAGTAACTGGACACAGAAGGGAGAATCACGGTCAAGGCTTTATTAATATATGTGGTGCTTTAAAGCAGATAGCATTGGACAATGCAGATGTACAAATTGTATACCCGGTTCATCTCAACCCAAATGTACAAAAACCAGTTTACGAACTTCTTGGGGACATCGCTAATATTTCCCTTATTTCACCACTTTCCTACCCCGCCTTTGTTTGGCTCATGGAAAAGTCTTATATGATCATCACGGATAGCGGTGGTGTTCAGGAAGAAGCACCTAGTCTGGGTAAGCCTGTTTTAGTGATGCGGGACACCACGGAGCGTCCTGAAGCCGTAGATGCTGGTACGGTAGTACTGGTCGGCACCAGTTTGACTAAAATTGTTTCGGAAGCTTCGAAACTTCTAAACAATCCCGAGGCTTATGAGCAGATGGAAAAACTTCACAACCCGTATGGAGATGGAACAGCATGTACCAGA
This sequence comes from Arenibacter sp. F20364, assembly GCF_023015905.1. Classification (GTDB taxonomy): domain Bacteria; phylum Bacteroidota; class Bacteroidia; order Flavobacteriales; family Flavobacteriaceae; genus Arenibacter. Next base: position 34,736 of record NZ_JALKBD010000022.1, read on the forward strand.
ATTGTGAACCATATTCTGGAAATAAATTCCTAACAAAAACAGAACATAGCGCTCACAACCAATAATACCAAGTATTTACCCAGCTGAGTTAAGAACTATGGAGCGTTGGGCCTGATAATAAGAATCATTCAATTGAAGAAATACGATTAAAAATGAATAAACCAGAAGTAGTAATGATAGGCTTGGGCTATATTGGTCTTCCTACTGCCGCATTAATAGCACAAAACCAAACCCATGTCCATGGTGTAGACATTAACCCAGTGGTAGTAGAAACGATTAATGCAGGAAAAATTCATATCGTTGAACCTGAATTAGATAAAGCTGTAGCAAATGCAGTAAAAGATGGTTTTTTAACGGCATCCACTACACCTGTGGTGGGCGGCACCTACTTAATTGTAGTGCCTACACCCTTCAAGGGAAAAAACGAACCGGATATTTCATTTGTTGAAGCAGCTACAAATGCAATATTACCTTTGTTAAAGGAAGGTGACCTATATATTATTGAATCCACATCCCCAATTGGAACAACGGAAAAGATGATGGATCTAATATATAATGAACGGCCTGAGCTAAAAGGGAAAATCTATATAGCGTATTGTCCTGAACGTGTCCTGCCCGGTAATGTCATGTATGAATTAGTGCATAATGATAGAGTAATTGGCGGTGTGGATCAAAAATCAACTGATAAGGCTATGGCATTTTATGCCAACTATATAAAAGGAGAATTACATAGCACCAATGCGCGTACGGCAGAGATGTGTAAATTGGTAGAAAATTCCTCTAGGGATGTACAGATTGCTTTTGCCAACGAACTATCACTTATCTGTGATAAAGCGGACATCAATGTTTGGGAATTAATTGCTTTGGCCAACAAACACCCTAGGGTTAATATTTTACAGCCCGGTTGTGGGGTAGGTGGACATTGTATAGCGGTAGATCCTTATTTTATAGTTGCTGATTACCCTATGGAATCCCAAATTATTGGTAAGGCTAGGGAAATAAATAATTACAAATCCTTTTGGTGTGCAGAAAAAGTTCAAACCGCTAAACTACAATTTGAACTAAAGCACGGTCGTAAGCCTAGCATTGCCATAATGGGCTTGGCCTTCAAGCCCAATATTGATGATCTTAGAGAGTCTCCTGCAAAATACATTGCGCAAAAGGTGCTACAAAATGCCAATAATGAAGAGTATTATATTGTAGAACCCAATATTCACGAACATAAGGTGTTTAAATTAACCCCATACCAAGAGGCCGCAGAGAAAGCGGATATCCTTGTGTTTTTAGTGGCTCACAAGGAATTTAAAACATTAAAATTGAAAAAGGATCACATTGTATTGGATTTTTGCGGGATACGTTAAATCATGGCTGATTGAAGAAAATAAAGGAACTTATTGGAAAAGTTAACAAATCGGAAGATTTAAGGGAGTTCTCCGTTAATTCCTTTTGGTCATTCTTGGGCTCTGCAATTTCAAAAGGATTGCTTTTTGTGGCTTGGTTAATGGTCGCGAAAATATTGGGGAAAGAAGGCAATGGTGAAGTAGGAATTGTACGTTCCACCATCAATGTATTTGTTATTTTCGTAGGATCTGGAATAGCACTAACAACTACTAAGTTCATTCCGGAATTATTGGAGAAAAACAAAGAAAGGGTGGGTAAAATTATTAGCCTAACCTTAACTGTTTCTACACTTATTGGTTTTATTTTAAGCTTACTTTTGTTCATAGGGGCCTCGTTCATTGCCAATCATATTTTAAGTGCTCCTGACTTATTGGTTACATTACAAATAAGCTCTTTCCTTTTATTTTTAAGTGCCCTGAGTAGCCTTTTATCTGGTTGTTTAAGGGGTTTTAAGGACTTCAAGTCATTGATGGTTATTAACTTTTTCTACGGTATAAGCTTGCTTGGACTTTTGTATTTTGGGACTATTGAATACGGGGTAGAAGGAACTTTTGCAGGGTTTACAATTAGCACCTTAATCTTGGTAATATTTGGAGTTTTTTATTTAAGAAAAAACCTTGTTCATAAGGAGATAGCACTTTCTTTTAATTTTAAGGGAGAATATCCAATACTCAGACAATTCACCCTACCAGCCATTCTCACTGGTATTATGGTCATGCCCTTTAAATGGGGCATTGACACCATCATGGTAAACCACCAAAATGGCTTTAAGGAACTAGGCCTATTTACCGCACTAATATTGTTTCAGAATTTGGTAATGATGGTCACAACAACTCTAGATGCACCTTTGATCACTATCATGGTTAAAGAGAAAATCAATAAAAAAATAGAACGGTTAAACCTTATAATCCCCTGGGCCATTGGCATATTTATGGTCTTGCCCGTATTCTTTTTCCCAAATATCTATGGAGTTTTATTAGGAAAGGAGTATATGGAGGACGCGAATTATAAAGGCACTTTGTTCCTAATACTTATAACCACCACCATAATGCTGTATAAACAAGGCATAGCCCGGATTATGATCGTAAATAATCTTATGTGGTTAAGTTTTTTAAGTAATTTAATTTGGGGGATAATACTACTATCCGTATTCTATTTCACAAAAATCAAGGACGCCGAGTCAATGGCTTTTGCATATTTTATTGCTTATATAGTTAATACGGTAATTATCATACCCATATATGTAAAGAGAAAGATAATTCCGTTGTCATTGATCAAATCCAAATTATCCATCCTAATTTGGATTATTTTTTCTATCCTTGTGGTTACACTTTACCAATTTAATGTTGTCAATGTTGAAATTAGAATTTTGGGCCTAATAACGGCATTAGGGATCTTTACATCTTTATTTTATAAATTATTGTTCACGGATTAATGAGAAAATACAACAATGTAGTTAAAAATGTAGTCGACAACAATTTGTGTGTTGGTTGTGGGATTTGTGAACCGGTCTGCCCCACAGACAGCCTTAAAATTAAATTGAACCAAGAAGGAACCTATGAACCTTATATGGAAAACAATGAGTGTGATGAAACCGGTAATTGCCTCAAAGTTTGTCCATTTAATCCATTCCCGGATAAAGAAGTAAGAACAGAGGACGAAATCTCTGATAAGATAAATATTCAGGAGGATAATTTTAATCATTCCAAAGCCTTTGGAAAATATCATTCCCTCCATGTAGGTTATGCCAGTGATTATCGCGAAGAAGCTTCCTCAGGAGGAATTGCAACTTGGTTATTAAAAAAAATGCTCCGCGAGAAAATTGTAGATGCGGTTATTACCACCGTTGAAGAAACATCGGACAACAATAGGTATTTTAAATATGTTATAATCGACAAACCTGAGCAATTAGACTTATCTTCTAAAACCAAATACTACCCGATTGAACTAAGCGAAGTATTAAGACTATCCCAAAAGAAATCCGGTAATTTTGCCTTGATAGGTTTACCGTGTTCCATTAAGGCGATACGTCTGGCCCAAATAAATGACCCAAGCAATTGGCATCATATAAAATTTACGATTAGCATTTTTTGCGGGGGATTAAAAAGTTCATTTTTTACGGAATATTTGGCTTCCAAAATTGGGGTTGGACCTAACCAAATCACCAAACCGCAGTATAGGGTCAAAAATGTAAACTCCAACGCAGGTGATTATTCCTTTTCTTGTGTTAAAAAAGGAGAACAAACTCCTCGTGTATTGCCGATGAAACAAGTTGGGGATATGTGGGGAACCGGTTACTTTAAGCCAAACCCCTGTGATTTTTGTGAAGATTTATCAGGAGAATTGGCCGATATCTCATTAGGTGACGCCTGGATACCACCATATAATCAAGATGGTCGAGGAAATAGCCTCATAATTACAAGAACCATTTTAGCCAAACAACTAATAGCAGATGGCATTGGGGATAAACAATTATTATGTGATGTAATCAGTAAAAAGCAAGCATTTCTTTCTCAAGAAGGAAACTATAACCATAGAAGAAAAGGGTTGTCATATCGCCTCAAATGGGCCGACAGAGATAACCAAATAGTTCCTCCCAAAAGAACAAAAAAGGTTTTTATAGAAAACCCAATTAAAGCTAAAATTTTTAGGCTAAGACAAAAGATTCAAATTGAAAGTACGATTTTTTGGGGAATGGAAAGAAATAAAATGGAATCCAATTTTGAAAAGAACATTTCAGCAACTAAAAATAAGCTTATGTTTTATACTAAATTGGATCATTTATATCGAAAAAAATATTGGATAAGAAAACTGAAAGGAAAATGAAAAATATATTATTGTACGGTATTTGGGGAGTATATAATTACGGTTGTGAAGCAATTGTTAGGGGCACGGTAAATAGTCTTCGAACAATGTTTCCTGATGCGACAATTACTTACGCTTCATTTGATGTTGAAGATGACAAAAAAAGGTTGAAAGGATGCGATATTAAAATAATTGAAAGACCTTTCCACAATAGTCTAATAAAACGCATTATAAGGAAACTGTTATCATATGTAAATATTGATTATCCAGTGTATATTGATTCATTTGATCTTGTAAACGATTATGACCTCATCGTATCCATTGGTGGAGACATGTATACTATTAGTTCTACCGGATATTATCCTTACTCTTTAATGAAATTTGGTGATGTGGCTATTCAAAAAGGCAAAAAATATATTCTTTGGGGTTGCTCTATTGGACCATTTGACGATCACCCTAAAATTTTAAGGAAATTCCAACAACATTTAGGAAATGTATCCTTGATTGTTAGCAGGGAACATGAAACTGTGGAATACCTTGAAAAAATTGGGGTATCAAACAATGTATTTTTCGCCCCCGATCCAGCTTATAATGTTGCCACGGATAATATAAAAATTGATGACAATAGTACCGAGATATCTGCTATTGGCATTAATTTGAGTCCATTATCCACTCTTTACTTCACCGATAATTTGGAGGAAGCAATTAAAAATCAATCCAAGACCATATCTGATATTATAAAAGAATTAAATTGTAAAGTTATTCTATTGCCACATGTTCTATCCAAGGACATCAAGGATGATGACTATAGATATCTTTTAAAAATAAAAAATATAGTTTCTAAAATACACGGAAATAGAATAGAAATTGTTGAAAATGACCCAGGTTTTATAGGAATTAAAGAGCATATTAAAAGGTGTGACGTTGTAGTTGCGGCTAGAATGCATTGTGCCGTAAATGCAGTGGCGACCCATATACCAGCTATATTTCTTTCCTATAGCAAAAAATCCTTGGGAATGGCCAACTTAATTTATAAAAGTACCGATTTTGTAATGGATCTCGAAGAGTTCAACAACTCAGGTGCTATTATTGCTAAAATTCGGGAAATTTTGAAAATTGACAAACCGAATTTTTACTCCAAGGTTAATGAACTTAGGAGAACAAGTTATCTTGGTGAAGTGAAAAAACATATTTTAACGTCCACTCAGAGGTCTGCCATAAATGATTAATTATGCGATATGAAATATTTTGAAATATAAACTATGTCGCAATGAGAAGTAAAGTGCTATTTTATCTAACCAAGTATAAATCTGTAAATGATGCGGTTCAGTATTACTTACAAATAATTAGTGAAGCCCTCACCGGCCAGACCAATTTTCATGTCTATGAGAATTTGAAGGAGGCTAAATCTGCTGATATAATTGTAACCTATTTTGTTAAAGACTACTTTGTAGCGCGTATAATGCACCCGCGAAGCACTATAATTAATTGGTTTCAAGGGATTCTTCCGGAGGAATCTTACATGTGGCAAAAAAGTAAATTGCGTTACTACATGTATAGTTTTATGGAGTGGTTTTGCCTAAAGACATCGGACTATAATTTTTTTGTTTCCGAGGCAATGTTGGATCATTATCAAAGAAAATACAATTACAAAGGCAATAAGTACTTTATCATGCCCTGTTTTAATGCTCAAATGAAGGATGACTTTGAGATGAAAGTTGATAGGCCCTCATTTGTATACATTGGTTCCCTTTCCAAGTGGCAATGCTTAGACGAGACTTTAGAGGTTTTTAAAGAATTAAACAAGCAAATTCCTACTGCTTCCATTGAAATCTTGACCAACAAGCAGGAGGAGGCTAGACAGTTATTAAAAAAATACCAAATAGTAAATGGGAGTGTAAATTATGTGCCCTTGGAAGAACTGTCGGAATATTTGGTTAAATTTAAATTCGGCTTTTTGATCAGAGAGGACATTAATATCAATAATGTGGCAACCCCCAACAAGTTATGTACCTACATGGCATCTGGGGTGATACCCGTTTATTCTGATGTAATTGATTCTTTTAAAATTCACATGAAGGGTGTGAAACACAAAATAACATTAGCAACACAGTTTGATTTGGAAGAGGCTAAAAATCAAATTGTTGAATATGAAAGGAGCACAGTTATAGATTACACAGAATTACATAGCGATTACACCAAACTTTTTAATGTGTTTTACAATAAAGATCAATATGTAGGTAAGATAAGATTAGCTCTAAACGAACTGGACATAAAGGAAAAAGTTTAACTTCAAAAATAATATTTTTTGCGAGTCTCGATTAAAAATACAGCCGTGGTTCTTCCATTGGTTCTAATTTTCGTTTCGGAGTATTTTAGATTTACCAGTCCCGCATTAGGGCTCTATCTAAAATTATTTGCAGCACTCTTGATGGTCCTGATTTCCATTCTTTTTCGCAAATTTGACAAAAACCTTGTTTTTTTTTCAACATTGTTCTTGCCTTTTTTGATTCTCCATTTTTTTTTATCCTTCAACTACAATGCTGCTACTGAAGAATTAATTAGATATCTTTTCCCTATTATAGTGCTGTTTTACGGTTATGCCATCAAGGAAAATTATAAGTTTCTGTTCAAGTTTTTACTGGTATTTCTGATTTTGAATTATATAGCCCAAATTTTTAACTATTATTTTTGGTCACAAGGTATAAACCAATGGTTCTATGTCTATACATCGACAGGGCGCGTTAATATTCCCGCAGTTGCCGGTATCCTCAGGGCTACTGGCCTAATGGGCTTTTTTAGCACATTTGGTTTCTTTAACCTCATTATGTATTTCCTAATTGACTTTTTTTATGAAGGAAAATTTAAGAAAACCCTTATGGTTCTTACGGTGGTATTTTTATTCCTTAGTTTGTCCTTTAAAGGTATAGGTACATTTTTGTTCCTATTATTCTTATTCTCCAATAAAAAAATAAAAATTATAGGGATAGCGCTCTTTGTTTCTTTTGTGACCTTTGTATTCTTCCCTTCCAAGGTAGCTTTCATGGCTGACAATGCAAAAATTAGAATTGAAGCTTATATATCGGAAGGTAATTCAGCACGATCCGAATCGTACAGGGTTATGTTTCAAAACACTGATTTCTTGTTCGGAGAGGGCCTTGGTTCATTTGGAGGACCTGCATCTACGAAATATAAGTCCCCATACTATGATGAAGTAAATTTTAATTGGTACGGCCTGCCAAATTTACCTACCACGGATACCTTTTATCCACATTTGTTTATAGAAATAGGTTTTATTGGCACTTTGTTATACCTATTTCTTTTCTTAGTTCCATTATTAAGGGCAAAGAAATTAAGTGTAGTATACTTTAAAGCCATATTAATAATTTACTTTGCCCTTTTCGTGGATGCACTCTTTACATATTCGCTTAATAATTTGGTTTATTTATCTGTTTCATTATTATTAATCCCCGCCATATTACACTATGAAAAAGAAAACAAAGGTCCTGTTTCTAGCCAATATTCCCCAAGCAGATAAAAGGTCGGTAGGCGGTGCTACCATGTTGTCAAAAAAAATATTGGACTTCCTTCAAACGAAAGAAGAAATAGATTTGACGCATTATCAATTCAGAAAAAACTGGAAACCGAAATTTCAAATAGTGGATTTTATTCTGCTTTCCCTAAAATTGCCCTTTATAATCCGGAAATATGATGTTGTGAGCATTCATTCCACTCCAGATATGAATTTAGTATTAGGCCCAGTTTTGGTTACAATTGCCAAAACATTTAATAAAAAAATTGTATATCATTTTTTTGGCGGCAATTTTTATAATCAATACACTTCCGCCCCAAAATTTATTAGAAGGATAGTAGACAATACAACCTTTAAAGCGGACTTCGTATTTTTTGAAACCAAACAACTCCTTAATTTCTTTACTACAAACAGAACTACCAATATGATATGGTTGCCCAATTCCAGGGATAAAATTATAAACAAGTTTCCAAAAAGATCGTTCAACAAAAAATTTGTTTTTATATCAAGGGTTATTAAAGAAAAGGGTATTGATTTAATATTGGAGGCCTTTGAAAAACTGGATAACTCCTATACCGTTTCCATTTATGGGCCAATACCCCCCAACACCTATAGCGTTGAGGAACTAACAAAGCGTAATTGCTCTTATAAAGGGATTTTATCAGAAAAGGAAGTAACAGAGGTATTAAACGAAAATGATGTACTTTTGCTACCAACCTATTTTGACGGTGAAGGTTATCCTGGCATCATCATTGAATCTTTATCAATGGCAATGCCAGTTATATCAAGTGATTGGAAGGCTATAAATGAAATAATATCTACTGGCTATAATGGCCTTTTATGTATACCTAAAAATCCAGACTCCCTATTGAAGCAAATTCTTCATCTAAACCAAGAAAACTACCCCTTGTTTTCCAAGAATGCATGGGAAAGTTTTGAAAGATTTAATGCTGATAAGGTCTTTAAAAAATTGCTAAACAGTTACTTAAGTTAAATACAAAAAACACTAGTGAATCCTGTTCCAAACAAAATTATTTATACATTATCTTTTTTAGCTATTTCCATTTATATGCTAATAGATTTTGATTTAAAGGGACATAGGGAATTTCCCCAATTGAATTTTGATTGGAACAGAATAGAATTAATCAAGGATTATGGCAGTTACGAGTTAATCTCCTTGGCCCACAATTCGGTCAGCTTAAAGCATAGAAAAGACCTCAACGGTTTAAGCAGCAACAATACCTTGAAAATTAAAACCAACAAAGGCAAGATCTATTATTTCAGGTATGAATATAAACTAGTAAAGGATGCCAACATTCAGCTTCGGGGAGGAGTATGGCTAACCCAACAACCTAAAAACTTTAAGAAATCCATTATCTCAATTAGCGAGGTACATTTACCGATGGTTAAAAATGGTGATATCAATATTTGTTTCCTAGGTTATTCTGACAATAAATGGGGTGGGTATAGATCAATAATGAAGGATTTAAAACAAAAAAATCAGGACATAAATTTTATAGGCCCCAAGCAAGATGTATATGGTTATCCATATATGCCCATCAATGTCAAAAAAGGGCTTGGGGCCGTTGTAGAAAATTTAAATCAGTTACCAAAAACCGACATTTACATTGTTTTTATTGAATCTATAGCAACATACAAGAATAGGGAAGTTTGGATTCAATTTGTTGAAGAAATTACTAAAATGGGGCAAATAATATATCTTAACACCTGGCCCGAACTAGAGGAAAATCCCAAAAATGTAGAAATTCGAAAAATAAATAAACTTCTTCGTGACATCTCCGAATCCAATGAGAATATAAAAATTTTGGAATTAAACGGCCACAATGGTGCCACCGCAACCATGCTGGAGAATGGCCAATATTTTATGGATAATTCTGGTTATAAATTGTATAAAAAGAAAATACTTGAACAAATTGAACGTAAAAGAGACTAAGGTTAAAATATTTTATTGGCTACTATCCTTGGTACTTGTTACATTGCCGTTTCCCAAGTACAACTTAAATTCCCAATGCATAATCGCCTTGGCCGTTTTCTGGTTGTTCTTCAACTCCTTTACAGAAAAGAAAAATAATTTAAAAAAGAACATGGGAAGCTTTTTCACAATCTCAAGTCTTTTCATAATTTCCCTCCTTGGGTTAACATATTCTTCAGATTTCGACACAGCAATAGGCAACCTAAAAATTCCATTTTTAATATTTCCGCTTATTATATTTTCAATTGATGAACTAACCAAAAAAACCACGCAGAAATTATTGGATTTATTTTCAATTGCTACTATCCTAGCAGCCCTCCTTGGTTTAGGCAAAGCGTTTTGGCTCTCCTATAACGATTTGGGAGATTATTTTTATTATCTTGATTTTTCAAAGGTATTGGATAAACACACCACTTATTTTTCACTATTTGTCTGTATATCTATTATTAATATCGCCTTTGGTTTATCACTTAAATCCGGATATTTTATATGGTGTAGAGTAATTGCCATCGCCTTTCTACTATTCGTATTATATTTATTGAGTTCAAAGATCAGTTTAATTTATCTTATCATTGCTACAATACTGTCTACTATCAGAGCCTTTTTGAAAAAAGATTCTGAATCGTTTAAAATAAAAGTACTCAGATTATTAGTTTTGGTTATTTTGCCAATAATGTTTTTGACCCCAAATTTAAAAGCGCGTATTTCAAAAGAAAAAGCCTCCAATATAAGCGAAAGAGTACAACTCTGGGGTGCTGTACTAGACAATTATCTGGAAAAAAATATAATCTTTGGAGCTGGCACTGGAGATGGCCATCAAGGTCTTGTAGAGCGTTATAAGGAAATACATTATGAGGTCGCGGCCAAAGATGAATATAATGCGCATAATCAGTATTTGGAACAATTACTTTTTTATGGTGTAATTGGTCTAATCTTATTAATTGTTTTACTATTTCATACACTTCGTATTTTATATACAAAAGACCAACCGCTTTATTTAGTGATTTTTATATCATTTTTAATTTATATGTGTTCAGAATCTATTTTAGAAAGACATAGTGGCCTAATCGCGTTCTCGTTTCTTACCACAATATTTTTATCCACTTCCAACCAAAAAAATGCAGATGCAGAAAATTAATATCCTCAATACAAGCATTCACAACCTTAGCATGCAAGAAACTTTGGAAATTGTAGACAATAGCATATCACAAGGCAAACAATTACATCATGTGGTTGTTAATGCCGGAAAAATTGTGGCTATGCAAAAGGATTTACAATTGCGAAAAAGTGTAAATGAAAGCGATCTGATCAATGCCGATGGACAAGCGGTAGTTTGGGCATCAAAGGTATTGGGAAAACCATTGAAAGAGCGAGTAGCGGGAATTGACTTGATGGAAAACTTGGTAAAATTAGCACATCAAAAAAATTATAAAATATTCTTCTTTGGCGCACAGGAAGAGGTTGTTAAAAAGGTAGTGGACACCTATACAAATCAATTTTCCCCAAATATTATTGCTGGCTACAGAAATGGATATTTTAAAAAGAATGACGAACAATCCATAGCACAAGAAATTGGAAAAAGTGGTGCCAATATTTTATTTGTGGCGATAAGTTCCCCTACGAAGGAAAATTTCCTTTATGAAAATAAAGCCTTGTTACAAAAAATCAATTTTGTAATGGGGGTAGGTGGAAGTTTTGATGTAATAGCGGGAAAGGTGAAACGTGCCCCACTTTGGATGCAAAAATCAGGACTTGAATGGTTCTTTCGTTTTTCCCAAGAACCCAAACGAATGTGGAAAAGATATTTAGTAGGTAACAGTAAGTTTGTTAGATTGGTAATAAGAGAAGCTCTCTTCAAAAATTAAACTAACAAATTACCTTAATGAAGGCTATAAAATTAATTAGGACTTAATCTTTACTCAGTTTATAAGTTTTAAAATTTATCTTTATGGCCGGTTAATAATTCAAAGTTCGGCTTAAAATTAATGTTTTCCAAAAAACACCGTTATTCTAGTCTCATAACTCCAGTATCCTATGGGGTGGATTTATTGGTTATAAATCTTTTTGCGTATATCCTGCCCATAAATTTTCAATACCCCATACTTTTTCACAGTTATCTAACCTTGGCCTGGGTTATACTTTCCTTCAAAAACAACTTTTATGTAGTATATAGATATACCAAGGTATCTTACATTTTAAAACTTCTATTTAACCAGTTTGTATTATTCTTTTTAATACTTTATGCCTTCATCGGTTTTTTTAAACAACCCAATATTAGTCGTTTGGCACTTGGGGAATATTTCATTTCGGCAGGCTTGACCATATTCACTATTAAGTTCTTGAATTATATTTTTTTAATGAAATACCGCGAAAGGGTAAAAGGAAATATGAGAAATGTCGTTGTTATTGGAAAGAACAAAAAAACAGATCAGTTGATTGACGTTTTTAATGACCGACGTGAGTATGGATACCATTTCATGAAACAATTCTGTCCTGAGGACCCTTCATTTGATATCTATAAGTCCTTTGTATACATCGTTGAAAACAATGTGGATGAAATTTATTGTTCTGTTTCAGAACTTAAGAACAATCAGTTAACCGAATTCATCAACTTTGCAGACAATAATTTAAAAACCCTGAAGTTTATTCCGGATAATAAAAACATCTTTTCCAAAAAACTAACCTTCGAGTATTACGATTACATTCCAATTTTGTCCCTTAGGGATATCCCCCTGCACAACCCATTGAATTCTGCTTTAAAAAGAGGTTTCGATATTGTATTTGCATTAATTGTAGTGGTTGGAATTCTATCTTGGTTGGCTCCCATAATTGCACTAATTATAAGATTGGAAACCAAAGGGCCAGTATATTTTAGACAAAAAAGAAATGGAATAGACAATAAGGAATTCTATTGTTATAAATTTAGGTCCATGGCTCCCAACGAACATGCCGACAGCCTTATGGCTGTTAAAAATGACATGCGTACCACCAAAGTGGGCAAATTTATCCGTAGAACGAGCATCGACGAACTTCCTCAGTTTTATAATGTCCTCTTTGGAAATATGTCCGTTGTAGGTCCCCGTCCCCATATGGTTAAACATACGAATGAATTTGCCAACAAGGTGGACAAGTATATGCTACGCCACTTTGTTAAACCTGGGATTACCGGTTTGGCTCAGGTAAGAGGATATAGAGGTGAGATCGAAACCGATATTGATATTTTAAATAGAACAAAATTTGATATTTTTTATATTGAAAACTGGTCGTTGTTCATGGATCTTAAAATAATAGTTCAAACAGTCTTAAATGCTATTTCCGGAGAGAAAAAAGCCTACTGAATAAAAGTTTTATCAAAAAGGTGCGCATATATATATTTAGTACCTTAACTTAAACAACAAATGAAAAAAGTACTTATCACCGGGGCAGCCGGATTTTTGGGATCGCATTTATGCGATCGCTTTATAAAAGAAGGTTATTACGTTATTGCCATGGATAACCTGATTACCGGTGACCTTAAGAACATAGAACATCTTTTTCCCTTGGAACAATTTGAGTTTCAACACCACGATGTATCCAAATTTGTACATATTCCTGGTAAGCTCGACTATATCCTGCATTTTGCCTCCCCAGCAAGTCCTATAGATTACTTAAAGATCCCCATTGAAACCCTAAAGGTTGGTTCCCTTGGCACCTTAAACTTGTTGGGCCTTGCCAAAGAAAAAAAAGCTAGGATATTGGTTGCCTCTACTTCGGAGGTGTACGGTGATCCCCTAGTGCACCCACAAAGTGAGGACTATTACGGCAACGTTAGTCCAATTGGGCCACGTGGGGTTTATGATGAGGCCAAAAGATTTATGGAATCCATTACCATGGCCTACCATCGTTTTCACGGTGTGGATACGAGAATCGTTCGCATTTTCAACACCTACGGTTCCAGAATGCGACTCAACGACGGACGAGTGGTACCTGCCTTTATGGGACAGGCCCTAAGAGGAGAGGATCTTACCGTTTTTGGGGATGGTTCCCAAACAAGATCTTTCTGCTATATAGACGATCAGGTGGAGGGTATCTACCGCTTATTGATGAGCGACTATACCGATCCCATAAATATTGGCAATCCACATGAAACAACGATCAAGCAGTTTGCAGAGGAAATTATTAAACTTACTGGAACGGACCAAAAAATAATATACAAACCCTTGCCACAAGATGATCCCATGCAGCGTGAACCAGATATTACCAGGGCCAAGGAAATATTAGGATGGGAGCCTAAAGTGAACAGGGCCGAGGGTCTTAAGAAAGTCTACGATTACTTTAAGTCTCTATCCCCGGAAGAATTACAGAAAAAAGAACACCGGGAATTCTCGGCCAAATAAAAAATTTCAAGGAATACAAAAATAAGCGAACAATTGCAGTAGCAAGTGGTCAGAAGGCGTAGGATTCAAGGTTGACCTACCATTTTTTTCCTTTTTACCCTTTCCCAAGTGTTCTTTAACATTTTGTTATAGCATACAGCTTAAAGCCTATTGCTAATCCCTTTAAAAACTTCCAGAAAGACAAAAATCCAACGGATTTATTTTTACCCAAGTAGGCACATATTCCATTTCAAACCGTATTTTTGGGGAAATTTTTTAAGAATGAACATCCTGATCCTTGGTGCCGGAGGGCGCGAACATACCTTAGCCTGGAAGCTAAAACAAAGTCCAAAACTTAAAAATCTTTTTGTAGCTCCCGGTAATGCGGGTACCGCTGTCATAGCCAAAAATGTACCCATTGGTGTAAACGATTTTGAGGCCATTAAGAAATGTGTGCTATCAGAAAATATCGAAATGGTCATTGTAGGGCCAGAGGATCCCTTGGTTAATGGGGTGCACGATTTTTTCCTCAATGATGCCGACTTAAAAAATATTCCAGTCATTGGCCCACAAAAAGCAGCGGCTACCCTGGAAGGCAGCAAGCAGTTTGCCAAGGAGTTCATGATGCGCCATAACATCCCTACCGCTGCCTATGAAAGTTTCACCGCCCAAACTTTGGAAAAAGGCTATGCTTTTCTGGAAACCCTTAAACCACCCTACGTATTAAAAGCGGACGGACTGGCTGCAGGGAAAGGGGTTTTGATACTAAATAACCTACAAGAAGCCAAGGATGAACTTAAAACTATGCTGATCGACTCCAAATTTGGAGCCGCAAGCACCACCGTGGTCATTGAGGAATTTTTGGATGGGATTGAACTGAGTTGTTTTGTGCTTACCGATGGAAAAGGCTTTAAGGTCCTACCCACCGCAAAAGATTATAAAAGAATTGGTGAGGGTGATACCGGATTGAATACAGGCGGTATGGGGGCCATTTCCCCAGTTCCTTTCGCTGATAAGGTTTTCATGGATAAAGTACTTGATCGAATCGTAAAACCTACCGTAGAGGGCTTTAAATTGGACAATCTACCTTATAAGGGATTTGTGTTCATAGGTTTGATAAAAGTAGGCGACGAACCCAAAGTAATCGAATACAACGTACGCATGGGCGATCCCGAGACCGAAGTGGTCATACCAAGGATAAAGAATGATCTGGTAGAAGTTTTTGAAGCCGTTGCAAACCAAAGCTTGGATAACATCGACTTGGAAATAGATGAACGTGCTGCCACCACAGTAATGGCTGTATCCGGAGGTTATCCGGAACCTTATGGGAAAGGAATGGAAATAACCGGTTTTGAGAATATAGAAGATGCCGTTGTATTCCATGCCGGAACCGAATTAAAAGAAGGAAGGGTGTTGACCAATGGAGGTAGGGTTATGGCGGTTACCGCCTATGGTGCCGATTACAAGGAAGCACTAAAGAAATCCTATAAAAACATGGAGAAACTACAATTCGATAAAATGTACTATCGCAAAGACCTTGGATTCGATCTTTAAAAATCAACCACATATAGAAATACTATATTTTAGTATAAGAAAGGGGATAGCGTTTGCTATCCCCTTTCTTATATACTTTTTTGTTCTTAAGTTTTACTCAGGAACAACCACAGCTTTAAAAAGAAGCCATGTTTCTAACGGAAATACAACTAATATTTATAGGTAGGAGTGTGCGGTTGCGTCTTTATTCTCCTCACCACTATCATTGTATTTTTTCAACTCCAACATCCAATAAACAAAGGCTGCAGCGCCAATCAGCATAAAAATCCAGTTCAATGTATTTGCTCCCCACCAATTCTCCATAGCGCGTAATGCGTCTAAAGGCGCAAAAAGCACATTTACAAATAAATCCTCTATACCGTAAAAAAATGAATCCATCTTAATTATATTTACCATGCAAAAATATAAAAACCTAGGATGATTTCAAGCATTTTTGGAAGAACAAAACCAATAAATTATATAATACTTCTGGTATTTCTATTTTTCTTCTATTGGTTTGTGCACTTTTTCGTATTCCAAAAATCGTATTCACCTGAACAATTATTGGGGAGAACGGCCATTTTGGGGTTTTTATCGTTTAGTATTTTTGTGGTCAATTTCATTGCACTAAGGAACAAAATAACGGGAGGAAATTCACTGGCTATCCTTTTTTATACCTTGTTGATCGTGCTTTTTCCGGAAGTGCTCATAGATTCCAATGCCATTCTATGTAGTTTTTTTTTATTGCTCTCCATCCGTAGAATCCTGAGTATCCGAAGTCTTAAGGACATTAAATTAAAAATTTTCGACGCCACCTTTTGGATACTGATAGCCAGTTTATTCTACGATTGGGCCATACTGTATCTCATTGTAGTATTGGTGGCCATTTATTTTTACGATCCGAAAAATTTGAAAAATTGGTTGGTCCCATTTTCTGCCATTATCGCCATGGTACTTATTTTACTAGCAGTATTGGCTTTGAGCAACAATATGGAATTTTTATGGAGCCACTTTTTTTTTGATTTTAAGTTTAATGCCGTTTATTTCTACGACTGGAGCAATAGTACCCTTTTATTTCTTTATGTGTCCATAGTTTTGCTCTGTGGCTTTTTGGCATTTGTAAAATTGGGCAATGTGGGAGTAGGAAAATTGGTGACGATGCGACTCATTGTCCTTCTATTTTTTATTGGATTGCTGGTAAAAGTTTTAAAATCCTCCCCGGACACCCACCCCATTTTAATTACTTTTTTCCCCGCAGTAGTTTTTATTACCACCTATGTTCAATCCATTAAAAAAGATAGCGTCAGGGAAATTGTACTCATGGTATCGGTTATAGTTCCCTTTATCGTATTTCTTACCAACCTGATAATGAAGTAATAAATAAGCCGTCCCAAACAATGGTCTTTAGCAAATTACTATTCGAGCGTTATTATATTTCTCCCTATAATTGAAAAACTAGACAGAAGAAAAAAACGAGAAAATAGCCCATTAATAAATAGAATCCGTTTTTTAAATAAACGGTATCTTTGCCTTAAAATATTGTCATTATGTTCAGTGATTTTGCCTTTAAAATATTTGAAGAAAGTATTAAAAAATACCATTTAAAAGATGAGGTATCCCAAGTGTTTATCAATCCATATCCAAAAGACGATATATCCCATCTCCTATATCGCAAAAATTGGATAGACACGGTGCAATGGCATTATGAGGACATTATTCGCGACCCCAATATTGAGCCAGTGTCGGCGTTAAAATTAAAAAGACAGATTGATGCCAGCAATCAGGATAGGACAGACCTGGTGGAATTTATTGATAGTTATTTTCTAAATAAATACCAATCGGTAGAAAAAAAAGCAGATGCCACCATAAATACGGAAAGTCCGGCTTGGGCCATTGACCGACTATCCATTTTAGCTCTGAAAATATATCATATGCAGCAAGAAGTGGATAGGAAGGACGCTTCCCAAGACCATATCCAAAAATGTCAATTAAAGCTCAACGTCCTATTGGAACAAAAAAAGGATCTGTGTTCCGCAATAGATCAATTATTAGAGGATATTGAATCTGGGCAAAAATACATGAAGGTCTATAAGCAGATGAAAATGTACAACGACAATGAACTAAATCCGGTACTTCGCAAAGCCCCTTAACATCAAAAAGTTGAAATCGCTTATTTTGGGAAATCAACCCATATATAAATGGAAAGAGAGCATAATTCTTCCCTAAACACTACTGGGACAACTACAAGTAGCATTGGAAAACCTTCTTCAGTGATCGGGGAAGAACTACATATTTTGGTAATTCGTTTATCGGCCATGGGTGATGTAGCCATGACCGTTCCTGTTATCTCAGCCTTGGTGGAACAGCATCCAAAAATAAAAGTTACACTGCTAACCCGAGGATTTTTTAAACCTATTTTTGCCGAAATCAAGAATGTCAGCGTTTACGGGGCAGATGTGAAGGGTAAACACAAGGGCATATTTGGACTTTGGAAGCTCTACAAGGAACTTAAAGGCCTGAACATAGATATGGTTGCCGATCTGCACAATGTACTCCGTAGCAACGTCCTTAAAGCTTATTTTATGCTAGGATCCATTCCATTTGTCCAGGTAGACAAAGGTCGAGCAGAGAAAAAGGCTTTGACCTCCTTGTCCAAAAAAATTTTTAAGCCTCTAAAAACCACCCACCAGCGCTATGCGGATGTTTTTGGTAAATTGGGATTACCTATAGATGTGGAAACGGCCAGGCTACTTCCCAAAAGGTCCATTAACCCCTCTGCAAGGAAATTGGTAAATGAAAAGAGAAAAAAAATGATCGGTATAGCTCCGTTTGCAGCCTTTGATGGTAAAATGTATCCCTTGGATTTGATGGAAAAGGTCGTCACTGCACTAAACGCAACTGATCATTACAAAATTTTGTTTTTTGGTGGTGGGGAAAAGGAAAAGGGCCTGTTGGATAAATGGGCCGATAAATTCCGCAATAGTACAAATCTGGTAGGCAAATTGGCCTTTGAAGAGGAATTGGCCTTAATATCACAGTTGAATCTTATGTTGGCCATGGATAGTGGCAATGCCCATTTGGCAGCATTATTTGGAATCCCTACCATAACGTTGTGGGGTGTTACCCACCCCTATGCGGGATTCTATCCGTTTAAACAAGATCCCCAAAATGCATTGTTGGCGGATAGGGAGGAATTTCCATTGATCCCAACCTCGGTCTATGGAAACAAATACCCCTCTGGATACGAAAATGCGATGCGCTCCATTGCTCCTGAGGATGTTATTTCCAAAATTGAGGAAATCCTAAACAAGAATATATTACCGTAGGCAGTCGGGTGATTTTGCGAAGTGTGAAAATTATGTAGCTGGGTTGACTGGCCTAGTCACTTCGACAGAGCGTAACATGAACGGCAAAAAGTCGCACAAGTAGCCTTTTAATCCAAAGACCTTGGGCAGCGTGGGAATTCTATCCTAGATGAATTGAGCCACAAGTGTGATTTCTCCCTCTGGTCGAAATGACAACGATACCCACTTCAATCTAATTATTAAATTATGCCGGCTCTTTGTACTCTATTAATTTAAAGTACTGCCGCAGTTGCTGTATGTATTTATAGCGCAAGATTTTACTATTGCCCTCGACCATTAAAGTCCGTATCCCGATATAGGACGAAATGAGGTAGGTAGCCACAGCTTCACTATCTACATGCCTGTCTACATATCCGTCGGTTTTTCCTTTTTGAAGGGCCGTTACCAAATTAACTTCCCATACCTTCAAAATATCCTGTAGGTAGTTCATTATGTCCGGGTTCTTCCCGTTAAATTCAGTAATGAAGTTGCTCAAAACGAATCCATAATCCAGGAAATTATGCTCTGCAGTTTCCAATGCATTATCAAAACAAACAAGTATATTGTTTAATGGATCTTCCTGTCCCTCGATAGGCGCTATAAGATCGCTGTATACCTTTCTAAATAGAAGGTTCTGAACAATGCTAATAAAAAATTCCTCCTTGGACTGAAAATGGTAATAAAACGCCCCTTTGGAGAGGGACAGTTCCTTCAAAATATCATCAATACTGGTATTGTAGTAGCCCTTTTGGTAAAATACCTCTAAGCCGGTAGTTTGTATTCGCTGCATGGTGGCCATGCGCTTCAATTGTTTGTCCATAAGATTTGGTTTTCTATAAACAGACCTATTAGTCTTTTACTCTAACTCCAATTTTGGCCTTTTATTTAATAACCAAAGCTAAAATTAACTTTAAATCGATAAAATACACTAAAAAACTAAAATTAAGTCAAATCTTGAACCGCAACAAACCAATTGGTCCTTTCATATGCCGATTTCAAATCTCCTTTTTAGCACAAAAAAGGCAACCATTTAGGTCACCGACCCCTGGCAACTACTCCCTGCTCCAGCGGTACATCCATAACAATGTTGGGATACTATTATGTTTCTATCGTTTAGAACATCTTCGTTATAGTCCTTTATGTGCTTAATTTTACTAGCCACTTTAAGGCCTAACATCTGATTAAAGTCACAGTCATACAACCATCCGTCCCAACTCACCGAGATGGTATTGGTACACATAACATTGGCCACTGCAGAAGGGTTATAGGCTTCTACGAGGGAATACATATAATCTTCATAATTGTCTGAAGCTATCAAATAATCCAAAAAACGGGCTATTGGCAAATTAGTAATGGCAAAGAGATTGTGGAATTGTATTTCAAAATCCTCTATTAGCGCCTTTTTAAAATCGCGCTCCAAGGCAGACTGGTCTCCTGGTAAAAAAGCCCCGGACGGATTATAGACCAAATCTAGACGCAAGGAACTACCGGGCATACCATATCCTACGGCATTTAGCTCCTGAAGAGCTTTGATCGACTTATCAAACACCCCTTCTCCCCTCTGTTTATCAGTTTTTCCACGGGTGTAGTGTGGCATAGATGAAATAACGTGAATATTATGTTTCTTAAAAAATTGAGGAAGGTCATAATATTTTTTGTTGGCCCTTATGATCGTAAGATTGGAACGCACTATAAAATCCTTTACCCCTGCTTTCGCTGCCTCTTCTACAAACCACCTAAAATCTGGGTTCATCTCTGGGGCACCTCCTGTTAGATCCAAGGTGTGGGCACCGGTATTGCGAATAACTTCCAAACATTGCTCCATGGTTTCCCGAGTCATTATTTCTTTTCTATCCGGACCTGCATCCACATGGCAATGTTCACAGACCTGGTTGCACATATAGCCGACATTGATCTGTAAAATTTCCAATTTTTTTGGACGTAAAGGAAACTGCCCTATCTGGGCAATTTTATCCTTAAAATAGGGAAGTTCCCCCTCTTCAAAAATCCCACCATTAAGGATCTCCATTTGTTTATTGCCCATTACAAGAGCTTCATCCCTTGCCTTTAAAGATTTTGTCGCCATTATATTTTATTAAGTTTTAATATAGAATAAGCTTGAAAGATTACAGGAAGTCGAGCATTTCTACCACTACCTTCCCGGAAAACCCTCATAGGACATTAGCCGTATTATTCCCTTACAACGCTATCGGTATTACATGGATAGCTTATTGTACTTATTCATCATTTGAACCCCATGTACCAAGGTGGCACCGCTTTCGATAGCCGCACCTGCATGTACCGCCTCCATCATTTCCTCCTTGGTTATCCCTCTTTGCAGACCATCTTTGGTATAGGCATCTATGCAATAGGGACATTTTACCACATGGGCCACTGCCAAGGCTATTAGTGATTTTTCCCTAGCACTCAATGCTCCTTCTTCAAATACCTTTCCATAATAATCAAAGAATTTAGTGCCTAATTCCTCGCTCCATTCGGTTATCTTTCCAAATTTGCGCAAATCTGCCGGGTCGTAATATGAATCTGCCATTGTATGTATTTTTATAGTTATATTTTGGAAAACCTTAATTAGTTGGGGTTTCCATAATTATTGATTAGGTTAGAACACGATATCCCTTGCATGAAAATATTGGTAGGAACAATAGAATTGCATTGTACCAATTCCATAGTTTTGAAGTATATAAGCTTAAAGTGTTATAAAAAATGAATTTCTGCTTAAGACAGAATAGTTGATCCAAAAGGAGAGCCCTTATTGAAATATTTATTTTCAAAATTAATTCTTACTAAAATGCACTGATGATGAAAGTTCCACTTCATCGGGGCCAGTAAGGAAATGATTAGTTGAATTATTTTTTTAAAACCGGTCCTATATGCGTTTAGCACCTTCTTTAAATCGGATGGATGATCCAAATCTTGAAGGATATGCAAGCGAATTACCTGAACATTATGTGCTTCAATTAGTCCCGCAATTTTTTTGGAAAGAGAAGTGGTCTGCCAGGGCAACTTCCTAAAATTGCCCTCATGAAATTGGGATTTATGGAGGCCCATCAAATAGAATCCACCATCCGTCGACGGTCCTAAAACAAACTTTTTAGCATTAATAGATTTTGAAGCCTTCAGTATATCATTGGACTTTAGATGAGGGGTATCATTACCTATCGTTATAACACTTTCAAATCCCTTGTCGAAAACAGAATTGATAGCATTAACAAACCGCTCACCAAAGGAATTTCCATACTGCTCTTTTTCCGTTAGCAAATAAAAGGGAAGCCCGGTTTTCTTTACCGTATTTAGAGCATGCTCTGTTAGGGAACCGAAGAGTATATTGCCTTTGGAAATGGCCTTATTTCTCAATTCTTCCGTTGAAGAATTGGCAAATATCAAAATAGCCGTTCTATGTTTATTTATAAGTTCTGGCATTACTCTATTGAATTCACAAACATGCTCCCTATCTTGGTCGTTGGCCTAAGCATTTCATTACAAAATAAAGGAATTCCATTCCCTCACAAAGTCAAAATTAAACTAAATAGATGGCAATACTATTAAAAGTTAGTTGGGCCAGGAAGAAAGATGGCCAAAATCCTCTGATAAAATGACTAGGGAGCTATACGTTCAGTTAATGCCATCCATAAACCAGTGCCCGACCAACCGGTAGAACATTCCGATTACTATTGTTTTGTTAAAGTCGATTACAAACTGAATGAACATTCATTTTTATTTATCTTTGCACTGAAATCACCGAATGTTCAATTTTATAAATTCAAATATGAATAATTTTAAATATAAAAATCCGACAAAAATATTGTTTGGTAAAGGACAAATGGAAAATTTGGCCGAAGAGATTCCGGAAAAGGCAAAAGTTCTACTGCTTTATGGCGGAGGTAGCATTAAAAAAAATGGTATTTATGACCAAGTAAAAAGGGCCACTCAAGAATTTGATGTCATAGAATTTGGAGGTATCCCCGCCAATCCTGAATATGAGATTCTCCTTCGTGCCCTTGAAGTTATAAGAACAGAAAAAATCACCTTTATGTTGGCGGTTGGTGGTGGTTCTGTTCTTGATGGAGCAAAGTTTTTATCGGCTGCCGCATTATACCATGGCGATACTCCCTGGGACTTGTTAACCCAAAAAACACCAACAACAAAAGGCTTACCCTTTGGAACGGTCCTGACCCTGCCTGCCACAGGATCCGAAATGAATTCCGGAGCAGTAATCACAAGAGAGGAAACCAAAGAAAAATTGGCCATGGGAGGACCTGGATTGTTCCCGGTATTCTCCGTTTTAGATCCACAGGTTATAGTCTCCCTTCCACAAAGACAATTGGCCAATGGTATAGCCGATGCCTTTAACCACGTATTGGAACAATATATCACTTACCCGGTTGGAGCTTCCCTACAAGACCGCATGGCCGAGAGTGTCTTACAAACTTTGATAGAAGTGGCTCCAGCCATAATGAAAGATCCAACCAACTATACTGCAGCATCCAATTTTATGTGGAGCTGTACTATGGCGCTTAATGGTATATTGCCTGTGGGTGTGCCAACAGATTGGGCCGTACACGCCATAGGTCATGAACTAACCGCCCTTTATGGAATAGACCACGCTAGAACTTTGGCCGTTATTGCTCCAAGTCATTATCGTTATAATTTAGCTAGTAAAAAAGAAAAACTGGCACAATATGCCGAGCGGGTTTGGAACATTACCGACGGTACCTTGGAGGAAAGAGCCAAATTGGGTATTGAACATACCGAGCAATTCTTTCATGAACTAGGAATAAAAACCAAACTCTCCGAATACACAAAGGAATTCCAAGGAACCGCTCAAGTTCTTTCCAAACGATTTACCGATAGGGGTTGGTTGGGTTTAGGTGAACATAGATCACTATCACCCTCAGATGTTGGGAAGATTGTGGAGATGGCCTATTAGATTAGGAAACCTAATTTCATATCATTTAATCAGATGGCCAAGAATATCTTACGAACGCTTTTTGTGCCATAAAAAAACCTCCGAATTATTCTTCGGAGGTTTTTTCAATGAGCCCTATTTCAAGAGCTATCTATGCAATATTATTTCTTATAATTATCGTTCAAAATTTTAACGATGGCATCGGTTACATTATGGGCTTCTTTTCCATATAGAACACTACCTCCATCGCCGCCAGTTAAAATAAAGGAATACCCATTTGACTCCCCATAAGCTTTGATTTCTTCTTTTACCTTAGACACCAAGCTATCCATTTCAGTTTGACCCTGCATCTGTAATTGCTGTTCCTCCTGTTGTAACTGCTGTCCAATAACCTGACTACGCTGCTGTAATTGACTATATTCCTCTTGTGCCTTAGCCTGCGCCATTTTTTGGGCCTTAGCTTGGAATGCCTGGGCCTCCATTTGAAAAGCTTGGGAAATACTATCCCTCTTTTTACCAAAAGCTTCGGTTCTTGTCTTGAAGTTAGCCTCAATATCCACTTTCTCTTGATAAGTGTCCATTAGCTTCACATTATCCACAAATGCTATTTTCTCTTGCTGGCAAGATATTGTACCTATAAATACCAACGCCAAAACTAATTTTTTCATTTTCTCTTTGGTTTAAATTTGGGCAAAAATAGAAAAGCTTTTTTAGAATAGGGGAAAAATCATTATTATTCATCATAGTCACATGTATTAAGTAAGTTATCTTCTATAATCAACTTTAGAAGCAAAAAGGATGATAATTTAGTAAAATAGATAAAATTGATAACCAACTAAATCCAAATAGATTTATCTTATTTATAACTGTGCATTAAGATGGCCACATAAAGCCCTTCCCGTTCACTAAATACAATTAGTCGCTTCACTCGAGAAAATCCCCTTAAAGGCTCTTAAAACAGATATTACGCCTTCTTTAAAACATAAATCAACGAAGAATACTCCTTAGACCTTAAAGCACGTAAATTAGACTTCAAACCAATCCAAAATGCCTTCGCAAATTTTTGCTTTCCTCTCTTATACTTCTCGGACAGTAGGGAAACATAAAAGGCATCAAAAATCATCGGCTTCGTCTTTACCAATTTCATTCCGTGTTCTGCAAAAATATTTTGAATGCTATTTCTAGAAAAATGCCATAAGTGTCTAGGTACATCAAATGCCGCCCAAAATTTTTTGTAGTGATATGCATCATAAGATTTAAAATTTGGTACGGCCACAACCAGGGTTCCCTTTTCTGATAGGAGTCCTACCAATTTTGAAATCTGCCTATCCAAATCTGGTACATGCTCCAATACATGCCACAGGGTAATAACATCATATTTTTGCTGAGGTAGTAAATTCAAATCGGAGTAAAGTTCTATTCCCTTCTCAGAAGCCTTTCGTTTTGCCAGTTCATTAGGTTCTACCCCAAAAACCTCCCACCCCTGCTTTTCAGCAACCGACAAAAAATCCCCCGTGCCAGCTCCCACATCCAAAAGTTTTTTACCAGTATCAGAATAGGCATTAATAAGAGCCAACTTCCTTTTTAAATTGTACACCTTAACCGTTTGATAGATTTTGTCCAACAAAGAACTTTTAGCATCGGTATGGGAAATATAATTCTCACTTTCATAATACCTTGCCAAATATTCCGGTTGTGGGGTGGTCACCAACATATCTAAAACTGGATCATGCAATAACTTAAATGACTCCCCAGTGAGCGTAAAATCTTTAGTCTCCAAATAAAGTTTCATGGTTTTGATAAGCGGATCTTTATAATTTCTCCAAGCTACGAAGATACTTTAAAACAGGTATCCTTGAAAGAGAAATTAAACGAAGATTTTATTTTTGACATTGGTACTACTACCCCAACAAGAAAATGAAAAGATTGTTGAAACCAACAAATTCCCACCTCATTCTTCTACAGTAATATTCAATCCTAAAATCCAAAATATTTAGTGTCTGCCGAATAATTATTCATTCAAATATCCATCCGCATCACACAAAGAAAACAACCATCAATTAAACCTTTCCCAACAGCAAAACTGATAAGAAAAAAACTGCCATAAAAATTCAAAAAATATAAAATAAAAAACTATCTCGGGGCAAGTGCCCGAGTCTTTTAATCTGGATTATAGCTTAAAATTCCCAACAAACGAATCTCCGACTTAAGTCCAAAAACTAAATTTTACCTCTAGCAATTTACCTTCCTCTTAAGCAACTACCGGACAAAAAAACACGACACAAAAAAAGGTATTTGCATATCCTTTAATGCAAATACCTTTTTTTATAATTAAATACATAAACCCTAAACAGCCTCAATAAAACCATTGCGCACATGTATGTTCCACGTGGAACATAAGCACCCGTATCTAAATTTAACGACCCATATAGACCAGTAAAACGCTAATATCACTAGGGGAAACTCCACTTATTCTTGAGGCCTGTGAGATGGTCACTGGCTGTATGGCTTTAAGTTTTTCCCTTGCTTCAAATGAAAGGGATTTCAGTTGACTATAATCAAATCCCTTTGGGATCTTTATATTCTCCAAGCGTTGCAATTTATCGGCATTGTTCTTTTCCTTGGCGATATAACCAGAATATTTCACCTGAATCTCTGCCTGTTCCAAAATCTCCCTGTCCAGATTATTATCAGCAACAAAGGCAGAAACCTCCTCCAATTGTAACATATGATCCATAGTGACCCTTGGTCTAGAAAACACCTTAAACATCTTATCCGGTTGTCTTACTCTGGAAGAATCAACACTCTCCAATATAGGGTTAATATCATCAGGCTTAAAACTGGTCTCCCTAAAAAAATCTATAAAGGCATTCGACTTTCTCTCCTTTTCTTCCATCTTCTCCAGACGATCCTTCTTCGCCAATCCCATTTGGAAACTCTTGGGCGTAAGCCTTAAATCGGCATTATCCTGCCGCAAAAGCGTCCTATATTCTGCTCTGGATGTAAACATCCTATATGGCTCTTCTGTACCCTTGGTAATAAGGTCATCCACCAAAACTCCAATATAAGCTTCATCCCTATTAAGAATAAAGGCCTCCTTTTCATTGATTTTTAAATGTGCATTTATACCTGCCATTAAACCTTGGGACGCGGCCTCTTCATAGCCGGTAGTTCCATTAATCTGACCTGCAAAATAGAGGTTATCTATCAACTTAGTTTCTAAGGTATGCTTTAATTGAGTAGGTGGAAAATAATCGTATTCTATAGCATAACCAGGTCTAAAAAACTTCACATTTTCAAAACCCTTTACAGATTTTAAGGCCTTATACTGAACATCCTCTGGCAAGGAAGTTGAAAAACCATTAACATAAACCTCAACCGTATTCCAGCCCTCCGGTTCAACAAATAACTGATGACTATCCTTATCAGCAAAACGATTGATCTTATCTTCTATAGATGGACAATACCGAGGACCCAAACTTTTAATTCTTCCATTAAACATTGGGGAACGATCAAAACCTTCTCTAAGCAAATCGTGCACCAAAAGACTGGTATGCGTCATATAACAATCTCGCTGATGAGTCAATGCCTTAGTATCGGAATATGAAAATTTCTCCGGTATATCATCTCCAGGTTGAGGTATCATTATAGAATAATCCAATGATCTACCATCCACCCTTGGTGGGGTACCAGTCTTCATTCTGCCGCTTTCAAAACCCAATTGAACCAACTGTTCGGTAATACCAGTGGCCGCTTTTTCACCAGCCCTTCCTCCACCAAACTGCTTATCCCCTATATGAATTAAACCATTTAAAAAAGTACCGTTAGTTAATACTACAGATTTTGCTCTTATATCCAACCCCAAGGAAGTCTTTACCCCTACAGCTTGACCCTTTTCCACCAACAGCCCAGACACCATTTCCTGATAAAAATCCACATTGGGAGTATTCTCCAAAGCCATCCGCCACTCCTCCGCAAACCTCATTCTATCGTTTTGAGTCCTAGGACTCCACATAGCAGGACCCTTGCTTTTATTAAGCATTTTAAACTGTATAGCGCTTTTATCACTTACAATACCACTATACCCGCCAAGAGCATCTATCTCACGAACAATCTGACCTTTTGCAATTCCGCCCATCGCAGGATTACAGGACATTTGCCCTATAGTCTGCAAATTCATGGTCACCAATAAGGTCTTAGAACCCAAATTGGCAGCGGCAGCGGCAGCCTCAGCCCCAGCGTGACCGGCTCCTACAATTATAACATCGTATTCCTTTTCAAACATAATTTTCAATGTTCCACGTGGAACAATTTAATTTTTTCATCTTCCTTATTCCTCATTAACAAGGATTCGTCTTCACTCTTATCGCCAAAACCCAAAAGGTGTAGCACCCCGTGAGCCATTACCCTTTTCAACTCCAAGTCAAAATCCACACCAAAATCCGAGGCATTCTCCCTAACACGATCAACAGATATAAAAATATCACCAGCTATTCCACTAAAATCTTCATAAGGAAAAGTAATAATATCCGTATAGGTGTCGTGGTCCAAATACTCCTGATTAATCCTAAGCAGATACTCGTCATCACAAAAAATAAAGTCCAACTGACCGTAGCCCCTATTTTCAGAAACAACTATCCTACTAACCCAATCGGCAAACTTGGTTTCGTCTTGAATACTAAAATCTGCCTCGTAATGAAAATCAATCATCTATTTTAAAATAATCCTTAACCTTCATCTGATAATTTTGCTGCAAAGGTAACGCTTGTCGATTTAAAATCTCTACATCATAACGATAATTATCTAATATTGAGGGTCTAGAAAGGATAGGGTTTTGAAATGAATCATTCCCTGTATTACTCTTCCTTTCCTTCCTCTCCCCTTGTTTCATAACCGCATTGTCCAATTTCAACATTTCCCTATTTATATTGTTCATCTTATTTATGCTTTCTTGGGTAACCCCACTTCTCAACAACTCATTCTGGAAATCTTCCATCTGCCGAATCAATTTCTCTCCCAACTTACGATCATCATTATTAATAAGGTT
The DNA here is from genome assembly GCF_023015905.1 of Arenibacter sp. F20364. Lineage (GTDB taxonomy): Bacteria > Bacteroidota > Bacteroidia > Flavobacteriales > Flavobacteriaceae > Arenibacter. The sequence goes on from NZ_JALKBD010000022.1 coordinate 63,673, forward strand.
CCGTAACTGATCCTCCAATTGTTCACGCAACGCCTGTTGTTCCTTATAAATTTCATAAACTTCCTTCAATTCTTCTTCTGAAGCCCCGGTCCCCTGACCACCAGTACCCAACTCATTGCCAACACCTCCCCCTTCACCATTACTATTGCCAGAACCGTCCTTAGAGCCCTTTCCTTTACCATCTTTCCCTTCCCTACCATCTTTCCCTTCCCTACCATTATCCCCTCCATCACCATCTTTCCCTTCCTTTCCACTATTCGCAGGCTTATTACCTTCGCCACCACCTTCATTACCTTCACCAGGTTTCTTTCCCTCAGAACCCTTTTGGCCGATTTCACCCAACTTCTTTCCCAATTCTTCTTGGCCCTTGATAATATCCGGAAGCTGAAAACTATCCTTATCTCCCTTACCAGAACCCATACTCATATTTTCCTGCATATTCTCCAAAACATTTGCCAGAAAATCCGAAAGACTATTTGATGCCGATAAAACATATTTTTGATAAGAAGCTCCCTGGTACATCTCACTCTCCGCCATACTTTCCAAGGCCTTATCCAAATTATAGTAAACTTCACTTATCTGCTCATTTACAAATTCAGAAATTTCAGCCTGCCTCAATGAAAGAGCAAACAAACTGTCATCAACATGACTGAATAGCTCCCGTAACTCCTGCTGCCTTTTTATACTACCAACGCCCATAGCTACGGACATATCAGATTCACCAAGACTTTTATACAATCCCTCCTGCTTAAACGAAAAAGTGATCAAATTGTCCAACAATTGCCTTAACATTTCAGCGTCCTCAGCGGTGGAAGAACCTCCACCAGAACCGGAAACAGATTGCTTTAAACCCTCTGATAGTTCCTTCATCTTTTTAGCAGCAGATTTTTGCTTGGCCCTAGCCTTCTCAGAGGATTCCTTATCCTCCCCAGACTCTTTATCTTCTTTGGAATACTTCCCAATCTCCTCCAAAGCCTCCTCAAGATCCCCTAAAGTCGCATCTATATTTTTCTGATCCAAGTTTAAACCCAACGGCTTTTTCAAACTAGAATCGTCCTTTTTCAATTCATCCAACTCCTTGGACACCTTTAAAAATTCTGAACCTACCTTCTCCTGCTCTTTTTTAAGAAAATCACCTCTTCTTTCAAACTCATCACCCATCAAAGACAACTGCTTCCCAACCAATTTATCCAACTTAATGGATAACTGATGAGCCTTCTGCTGAACGTAATAGCGTTTTGTCAATTCCAACAACTGTTCCAAGTTCCTATCCGAATTCTTTTGTTTTTTACCCAATTCTTCCAAGCGTCTGGCCAATTCATCCTTGTCCAACTTCTCGGCTAACTTGTTTAATTCATCCAACAACTTCTCATTTTTCTTCGCCTCCAATTCCTGACGATCAAGTCGCTCTTCCAGTAACCTTTTCAATTTTCCGTCATCTTCAGACTTCTCAAGATTATACTTTAACTGCCCACTAAACTTCCTCATAAGGTCTTCTTGAAGTTTTTGTTGTTTTAAAAAATCCTTAATCCTATTCTGATCAGAAAAACTTAAACTACTATTTTCCCTTTCCTTTTTATTAATTTCCTTTAAGCTTTTCTCCTGTTCCTTTGACATTTGCAAAGACCTGTCCAAACTATTTACAATAGACTTATGATACTCCAACTCCTTCTCCTTCAGCTCATTAGAATCTAACAAAACAGAGCTAAACACCTGGCTCTTAGTTGCTTTGCCTCTGTGAATAGCATCATTGTCCACCACCTCAAAATAAAAATCATACGACACACCCTCCACCAAATCCAAGCCTGAAGGAAAAGTATAATAAAACTTATCATAGTTCACTTTAGGTTCGGACAAGACCAAGACCTTCTTATCCTTTTCCCCCTTCTTATAATAAATCAACCTTACAGTACTTAACTGATAATCATCGGTTGCCTCGCCAACATAATAGGATAAATTAGGATTTAAGGAATCCAAGACCTGATCTACCCGTAAACTGGGATAAGCATCCCTAACAACCTTTAAACGATACCCCAACCTCTCATAACTACTGACGTTGCCATTTGAAATTGACAACTCATAGTCCAAATCAGAAAAAACTCGTTTACCAAAATCGAAGATTTCATCCTTCTTGTTAAAATATTCAATACTATCCCCTACATGAAAAAGAACCTCATCCGTATCCTTGGTATCCATCCTCCACAATACCCTAGTGCCCTCAGGAAAAACCGCGCTGCCAGTACTTTTTATAACCTCATCACTCTTATTGGTATAATCAGGATAATCTAAAATCAAATCAAAATCAATAATAGAAGGGGTAGCCAAAACATTCAAAAAATAGTCCTTAGACCTAACATCGTTGGCAACAAAGTAAAAAGGAACACTCTTCAAGGGAGGGGTAAAGATATACTGATAAAAACCCTCTTTAAACTGTAAAACAAACTCTTCCCCATCTACCACAATAGAAATCCCTTCTGGCTTAACCTGACCTTCCGTTGTCACTAGTATAGTGAAAGAACTGTTCTCCAAGACATCCAATTCCGAAGAAACCAACTTAAAAGTAAAGGGAGCAGGAGGCTCATAAGCCAAATCATAATTAATTACTCTTTTATAAGAACTGAAATACGAAACAACATCCCCAGAAACCCATATTACAACCACAACAATCAAGGGCAAAAGCAGATATTTAGCATATCCTACATTCTCCTTAATATCTATAGCCCTCACAAAAGGCACAACACTAAGCTCAGTAGATCGTTGTTCTATACTGGCTAATAACAACTCCGACTTGGATTTACTATCGGCAAGGTCCAACAAATTGTAGAGTTTGTCATCTACCTCCGGAAAATGCTTACCTATAAGGACGGAAGCTTCCTTGTTACTTAAACCACGTTTCCATTTTAATAGGAAAAACAAAGGTGTGATAATAAACTTCCATACCAAGAACAACTCTACAGCCATAAAAAGAATCAACAGCAGCAACCTACCGGTAGAATTCAACCATAAAAAATACTCTATCCCCAAGACAATCAAAAAGAAAAGCAGTCCCAAGGCCAAAAACAGCAGCACTCCCTTAAGCAACATCTTGGTATAGAATTTAGCTATAAAGGCATTAAGCTTCTCTAGAATATCATTATAATTGTTCACAACAGATGATTTTATAACCAAGATACAAAAAAGGCCACTAGTCCCAAAGGCGCATAAACGCCTTAACCAAATAGAACACTTTGTGTATCTTTGCGCAAAAATAATACTTCATGACCAAAAAAGTACGTGTTCGCTTTGCTCCTAGTCCTACAGGGCCATTACATATTGGCGGTGTTAGAACTGCCCTATTTAACTATTTGTTTGCGAAAAAGCACAAGGGCGACTTCATTCTAAGAATAGAGGACACAGATCAAAATCGCTATGTTGAAGGTGCAGAACAGTACATCATTGATGCCCTAAACTGGTGCAATATTCCTTTCGATGAAGGCCCAGGAAAAGAAGGTAACTACGGCCCCTACAGACAAAGTAATAGAAAAGACTTATATAAAAAATACGCAGAGACCCTTATTGCAAGCGGTCATGCCTATTACGCTTTCGATGCCAGTGAAAGATTGGATTTTCATAGACAAGCCCATGAAGAAAAAGGCAAAACCTTTATCTATAATTATCACAACCGCCTAAAACTATACAACTCCTTGTCTTTAACACCAGAGGAAACCAAAGAAAAACTGGATTCCGGTGAAGATTTTGTTATCAGATTTAAAACACCACAAGACACCGAACTTCATCTCACCGATATGATCCGGGGAGATATTAAAATTGATACCAATACCCTAGACGATAAGGTACTGTTCAAGAGTGATGGAATGCCCACCTACCATTTGGCCAATATTGTTGATGACCACTTAATGGAAATTACCCATGTTATCCGCGGAGAAGAGTGGTTGCCCTCCTTGGCACTTCACCAACAACTATACGAGGCCTTTGGATGGGACGCCCCAAAATTCGCCCACTTACCATTAATAATGAAACCTGTGGGCAAAGGTAAGCTGAGCAAAAGGGATGGCGAAAAAATGGGATTTCCTGTATTTCCTCTTACATGGAAAGAATCCGTTGGCTATAGGGAAGCAGGTTATTTTCCGGAAGCCGTTATCAACTTCTTGGCATTGCTGGGGTGGAATCCAGGTACAGAGCGGGAAATATTTTCACTAGACGAACTGGTTACTGCCTTTAGTTTGGAGAGAGTCAACAAATCCGGAGCCCGATTTGACCCCGATAAAACCAAATGGTATAATCAGCAATATATGCAAGCCAAGGACAACAGTCTTCTCGTAAATGCATTTATGTTGGACTTAAAAACCAAAGGCGTTGACCTACCCAAGGACAAGAACAATGCCGAATATGTGCAACAAGTTGTTTCTTTAATCAAGGAGCGAGCCACCTTTGTACATGAATTTTGGGAACTGGGTAACTATTTCTTCTTTACACCTGAAACCTATGATGACAAGGCAGTAAAAAAACAGTGGAAAGAAGATACTGCAGGCATAATGACACAATTGTTATCCCGTTTGGAAGGTATCACAGACTTTAGTTCCGAAAACCTTGAAACCCAAGTAAAACAATGGATTACAGAAAAGGAACTCTCTTTTGGTAAGGTAATGCCTCCATTACGATTGGTTATTGTTGGTGAGATGAAAGGTCCCCATATATTCCACATAATGGCCCTAATCGGACAAACGGATTGTATTGATAGAATAAAAAAGGCTATCTCAATCCTATAATAAATCCATTAAACACATTATATAATCCTTCACCGTTTATAAGGAGAACACCATTCTGGTGCCAGGATAAAAGATTTGCAACTTATAAGCACAAATTGCGACAAATTTGCAAAGACTTTTGTAAATTCATTAACTAATCTAAACACTTAATCATGGGTTCATTTTTACTTATACCATTATTACTTTTCGGTTTTGTTATTCTTTTTTCCTCCTTCTTTACCGTAAAGCAACAAACAGCTGTTATTATCGAGCGTTTTGGTAAATTCAGTAGCGTAAGGACATCCGGTCTCCAGATAAAAATTCCATTGGTAGATCGTATTGTAGCCCGTGTTGGGCTTAAAATTCAGCAATTGGATGTAATTGTTGAAACAAAAACTCTAGACGATGTTTTTGTAAAACTTAAAATATCTGTACAGTACGTTGTTCTTAAGAACAAGGTTTACGAAGCCTTTTATCAATTGGAGTATCCCCATGATCAAATTACTTCCTACGTTTTCGATGTCGTACGGGCGGAAGTGCCAAAAATGAAATTGGATGACGTTTTCGTAAAAAAAGACGATATAGCCATTGCCGTTAAGACCGAACTTCAAGACGCCATGCTGGACTATGGGTATGATATTATTAAAACCCTTGTAACGGATATTGACCCGGATGCACAAGTAAAAGAGGCCATGAACCGTATTAATGCCTCTGAAAGGGAAAAAATTGCAGCCCAGTTTGAGGGAGATGCCGCACGTATTCTAATCGTTGAAAAAGCCAAAGCCGAAGCCGAAAGTAAACGACTGCAGGGGCAGGGTATTGCTGATCAGCGTAGGGAAATAGCCCGTGGATTGGAGGAATCTGTAGAAGTATTGAATAAGGTCGGCATAAACTCGCAAGAGGCCTCTGCCCTAATTGTAGTTACACAACACTATGATACACTACAATCTATAGGAGAAGAAACCAACACCAATTTAATCCTGTTACCCAACTCGCCACAAGCCGGAAGTGATATGTTAAACAATATGGTAGCCTCCTTTACGGCAAGTAATATGATAGGGGAGTCTATGAAAAAACAAAGTATAAAAAAGAAAGATCCCAAATAGTCACGGAACTTATACTAAAAAAACCTTTTACCTCTTGCTGCTACAAGTTGTAAAAGGTTTTTCTATTATATTCAAAAAAGATAACTAACTAAATTTTCGAAGCAACTTCTTGACCACAAAGGAAATAATTAATTTCTGAGCTATACCACTAGCCCCTCCCAACAAATTTGTCGGATAAAAGGTCGTCTTTACATTATTAATATGAAGCTTTAACTGTTCCTTATCAATTTCTCTCTGCAACTTTAGGATTTTGAGCTTTTGATCTATTTCATCAAAAGAATTAAACGAAGGCTTTACCATAACTTGTCAATCAAAATAATATTCAGAAAACTTTTTCAACAGGGACCCGTCCAGTCTGTGTCGGTACAAGTAACAAATTATACCAATAATAATATAAAACAAACCCACAAACATAAACCCCAAAAAAGTGTTCTCCAACCAGAGACCTATGCCATAAGCTGCCGCAAACGACAACATAAATAATGAAAGTAAAGCAACACTACCTACCAACATCATTTTGGCAAAAGAAGTAATGCTGCGCATTACTATCTTAAAAACCTGAAGCTTATAATACTCGCCGGTATTTTCTAGGTAAGACCTAGTATCCTTATCGATATCCGCAAAATTATCCCTTAATTCCTCTAGAGCCATTTAAATAAGTCTTACTTCTGGTGTTCGGCATTTTTGCTCTTTAAATCGGACAACTTTTTCTCCAATGCAGTTATAATATCATCTGCCTTGTAACTCATATTGGAAATTGTCTCTTCCAATTTCTGCTCAAAATCCACTTTCTTTTCCTCTGCGGTCTTGGTAAGCTCTTCCTTTGCCTGGGTAATTCTACTAGAGATATCGTCCGAAGTTTCTATAGCCTTCTTTTTAATACGTTTTCTTGTTTTGGTTCCTTTATCGGGAGCATATAAAATTCCTATACCGGCTCCTATTGCCGCTCCAGTTAATAATGCCAATAAAGTATTTCCACTGTCGTTTGTCATAATGCTTAAATTTATAATTAATACTTCCCATTTAAATTAAATCCTCCCTAATCAAAATTAGGCCATTTTTAATCCAGGGATAAACCAATAATTTAATCCTCGAATTGAAACCCACTAAATAAAAATTTCAATATTGGAGTATCATGATTTAAAATGATGGTATTGATGTTCAATTTCAAAATTAAGGGGAAAGCAGAAGATTCCTTGCCACTATCGGACAAACTTTTGACCTAAATCGATATTAGCAGCAAATTTCAACACAAAAACTCATTTAAGGCCGTATAGCGAGCAAAAATACCGTTCGTTTAAGAATCATATTCGAATAAAAAAAAGTCACAGTACAAGAGAGCTGTGACCTTTGATTTTTATAGAAAACACCAATTGTTATGTTAGAATCTATAAGTTAAATTTATGCTAGTTTTTTTCCTGAATTTTGGCCCAAGTATCCCTTAAGCCCACCGTTCTGTTAAAAACCAATTTTTCAGGTTTGCTATCGCGATCAATATTGAAATATCCCATACGTTGAAACTGAAACCTATCCCCAACTTCGGCATCCGCCAAACTAGGTTCAACAAAAGCAGAGATTATCTGTAAAGAATTCGGATTAATGAATTCCAGGAAATTCTTATCCTTATGTGCATCTGGAGTTTCATCAGTAAAAAGACGATCATACAACCTTACTTCCGCAGTAAGGGCATGTCTTGCCGAAACCCAATGTAGCGTTCCCTTTACTTTTCTCAGGCTTTCCTCCGTACCACTTCCACTTTTACTCTTCGGATCATAGGTACATTGTACCTCAACAATATTCCCATCGGTATCTTTGGTACAGGACTCGGCCTTTATAATATACCCATTCTTTAAACGTACCTCACCTCCCAGTTTAAGTCTAAAGAATTTTCTATTTGCCTCCTCCTTAAAATCTTCCTGTTCAATATATAATTCCTTGGAAAACGGAAGCTGTCTAAAGCCTGCTCTCTCATCCTCCGGATTATTTTCCGCTTCCAGCCATTCTTCCTCACCTTCAGGGTAATTGGTCAAAACCACTTTCAACGGATTTAGCACACCCATTACCCTAGGTGCAATCTTATTCAGATGTTCCCGTACATGAAATTCCAACAAGGAAACATCCACTACATTATCTCTTTTGGCAATACCAATAGTGTCGGCAAAATTTCTAATAGACTCAGGGGTATAGCCCCTTCGTCTTAATCCAGAAATTGTTGGCATTCTAGGGTCATCCCAGCCTGTTACATATCCTTGTTCCACCAATTGAAGCAACTTGCGTTTGCTCACTACGGTATGACTAAAATTCCTGCGTGCAAACTCCCTTTGTTTAGGACGAACTAAATCCTTATCCACTACCTGATCTAAAAACCAGTCGTACAGCTCCCTATGCATAGCAAATTCCAGCGTACACAATGAATGTGAAACCTGCTCTATATAGTCGCTCTCGCCATGTGTCCAATCGTACATCGGGTAAATACACCAATCGGTATTTGTTCTATGGTGTGCCCTATAAAGTATTCGGTACATTATGGGATCACGCATCAGCATATTGGACGACGCCATATCCACTTTAGCTCTTAAAACATGCTCCCCCTCCTTGAACTTACCTTCCTTCATACCCTGAAAAAGCCTTAAATTCTCTTCTACAGACCGGTCTCTGAATGGGCTTGGTATCCCAGCTTCGGTAGGTGTTCCTTTTTGGGAGGCAATATCTTCTGAAGACTGACTATCAACATACGCCTTTCCATTTTTTATAAGTTCTATAGCCCAATCGTACAACTGTTGAAAATAATCGGAAGCAAAACATTCCGTATCCCATTCATAACCCAGCCATTTCACATCCTCCTTAATGGCATCAACATATTCCTGTTCCTCCTTGGCAGGGTTGGTATCATCAAAACGCAAATTAACAGGAGCCCCGTACCTCAAGCCCAAACCGAAATTAAGGCAAATTGAGCTTGCATGTCCTATATGCAGATACCCATTTGGCTCTGGTGGAAATCTAAATCTCAGCTTATCATGGGGAAAGCCCTTCCCTAAATCCTCCTCCACGATATGCTCAATAAAATTCAGCGATTTTAATGCTTCACTCATATTCTCATTTTTGATGCGCAAATGTACGGAAAATGCAGGTAAAGCAGACTATAAAATCCGTATACCATACAATAAAGAGGGTTTCACAACAGATTTAAATACCCTTACAACTTTAAATTTCCAGTATAATAATTATATGACATATTTGTTGTTGGATACTTTGTAATTCAATGTGTTGCCGATTTTTAATAAAAGTTATCTGATAATTATCAACAATAAAAGCTGGTAGTAACCCCTAACTACAACATCTTATGAGCCCGAACAAAAAAAATCACCTACTAATTTTCGTTCTAACATGGATACTGTTGGGTGCAAACTCAATTTCAGCTCAGACTTTGAACAAACCTACACCTGCGGACAACCCAAATCTAGCAGGAAATTCGGTTTGGACCGCTGCCTGTGCTTCTGCGACCTTTAACGAATATTTCATAAATTTCACTTGGTTACCTTCCGTAAACAGCGACAATCAATTTGTATTGGAATTATCCGATGCCAGTGGTTCCTTCGCAAGCCCCACAGAACTGGCAAGAGCTACTGATAAAAATTCGGACTTTGACTTTGAATTTTCATTTGCCTTACCAACAGATACAAGGGGTGATGCCTACAGATTTAGGGTAAGAAGTACCAGTCCTGCCAAAACAAGTCCCGTATCGGATGCCTTTGAAATGTATTATATAGACTTCAATTCCACACTGGCTATCAGGGAATTGGGCGACACCGGAGCACCTCCAGCGCAGAAAATACAATTGTGCAATGGGGGAACAACCACCTTGGAAGTATACAATGTACCCAATCCAGAAACCTATCGGTATAATTGGTATAAGAATACATCACCCTTTACCAGTAGCGGAAGCGGTTCTTCCATAGAAGTTTCCGAAAGTGGTTATTACGTTGTAGAATTGGATTACGGGTCCACCTGTTCAGGATCGGCCAATACCCAATCGCTTTCCATTGAGGTTGAAATAGGAACCAGTGTAGGCTTGGCCCTAAACCCACCGGCCGAAACTGCAATGTGTTCAGGTCAAAGTTACGCGCCACTTGAGGCAAACATGAATTATCCAGACCTTGCCTACACCTGGTATAAGGGATCAACAATTGTACAACCAAGTACCTTAGGAGCATATACCTATAACATAGATACCAATGATGCCAATTTTCCTGGCGATTATTCTGTAAAGATACAGGGAGATGGCATTTGTACAGAAACTTCCAATACCGTAACCATTACCAATGCCGGACTTTTTACCGTTTCTAGGGACAACCCGGCCAACATGGTTATCTTGCCAGGAGCGACTGCAAATTTATCCGCATCCTCCGATGCCTCATCCGTAACCTACCAATGGTATAGGGATAACACCATCATTACCGGTGCCACAAACAGTTCCTATACAGCAAATGCAGTAGGCAATTATTATGCGGAAGTAACTCTAAGCGGAGGTGCCTGTACCTCAGCCACCAAGAACACGGAAACTACCACATTGGTAAATCCTGATTCCTTTGAATTGATCACGAACTATACTACAGAATATACCAATTGTATTAATACAAGTGTAGCCATAGAGGTCAGTAGAATCAACGCCGTCCTATCAGATGGTACCAAAACCGATGTCACCGCAGACTTAAAAAGCAATTTCTCTTACCAATGGACGAGGGACGGAGCCAATATAACAGCTGCCAACGGAAGTAATATAAGTTTAACGAATTCCGATGAAAACGGCGAATATACGGTTCAGGGCAGCTTGGACAGTTTTATTTCAACTTCCAATACATTACCCGTCCGTTTGTTGACCAACGAAACCTTGACCATATCTGCCACTGGTACCGTAATCTGTAATTCCAGCGATACAATAGACATTTCAACAACCACAACATTAACAGGGGAAAGCTTTGATTGGTTTAAAGATGGTGTAAACTTAAATACCGCCAGTGAATCACTTTCGGTCAGCACTCCGGGTACGTATCAATTAGTAGTGCAGAAAAACGGATGTGCTCTTAGATCCAACGAGATTATTATATCTCCCTTGGACGATTCCCTGATAGCCCTTAGCACAGCCAATAACGAAGTGGTCTTTCCCGAAGGAGGTAGCAAAATGATATCAGCCAGTGGGGCCACAAGTTATAAATGGTACGATCAAAACAGTGTTTTGCTGAGTGATACGGACACCGTTTCCATTACACAGGAAGGTAATTATATGGTAACTGCTACGATAAACAATTGCGAGGTTTCCAAATCATTTTCTGCCTCCTATCAAGACACCTTTGGTATTCCAAATGTCATAACTGCCAACGGGGACGGGTATAACGACCAATGGATTATTCCCAATACATATACTAAAGACCCCAATATTTCAGTTATTATCTATAATGACAAAGGAGAGGAAGTACTTAGCCAGAAACAATACCAGAACAATTGGCCAGAAGCTACCATGAAATTCCCAAAGCAAAATATGGTGTTTTATTACACCATTAAAAATGCCAAGGAAACCTTGAAGAAAGGTACTATTACAGTAATACGTTAATGCACCATGTTTAAGAAAAACTATTTATATATACTCTTTTTATTACTCTGCCTTACCAAGGTCACAGGGCAAGAAGAAAGTCCGTTTGTTTCTTATGATGTTCCCTCACAGAACCTCTTAAAATTCAATAGATTTCTTATTAACCCTACTTTTTCTACGGTACGGGAAGACAAGTCCTATATAAATCTATTACACAGAAACCAATCGGTATCTTTCAATGATAACAACCAAGACTATTTCCTTAGTTACAGTGGTCGTGTTAATGACCGTAGCGGTTTGGGACTTAGCCTATATACTCAAAGGGAAGGATTAATATCCAATTACGGGGTTATGGCCAACTATGCCTATGGCATCAAATTAAGCGACAAGAGTAATTTTACTTTTGGGGCCAACCTCGCCTACTACAACAGTGGATTTGATAGGAACCGCGCCAATGCTTTGGATCCAAATGATCCAGCTCTGAACGGACTACAGGATTCCAATCTCTTATCCTTTCAACCTGGATTTAATCTTTCCTATGGAAAATTTGATTTTGGAATATTTGCTGAAAATTTATTCGACTACAACCTAAAGACTAGTGAAACAATAACTGAATTTGGCGACAAAACCTTCTCGGGTCATTTACAATATACCCATCAGTTTGAAAACGGTGCCGGCATTTTTGAAGCAGGTCGGTTAATGCCTTTGGCAAGGGTTCGAAAAATAGGGAACGAAGAGGTTGTATTGGGAGGAAGTTTAATCCTTGACCTACCTAAATTAGGCTGGTTACAAGGTGGTTATGATAGCTTTTATGGAGCTTCTGCCGGAATTGGATTTAACATTAACCGCAGGCTTTCTCTAGGGTATACTATGGAAAAAGGGTTGTCCAACAATTTTGACAATTTTGGGTTGACCCACGAAATATCCTTTGCCTATTCCATAACCCCAACACTTACAGAAGATCGTGTAATGTTGGAAGAAGGTTACGAGGAATTGGCAGAAAACGAAGAAGAACAGGAAGATACCCTTACTGCACAACAATTGGAAATTGAAAAACTGAAGAAGGCATTGGCAGAAAATGATGCTATTTTAGCAGAGTTAATGTTCCGTCAGGATTCATCGGAAACCAACCGTCAAAAAGATTTGGAACGCAGATTTGAAATGGTAATGAAAATGGTCCGCGAAGAAACGCAGGGCAAGCGTCCGGACATTGAGGAAAAAGCCAAAAAGATGTATCTCGTAAACAATGAAAATGGTGGTCTGGTCAATAATTCCAAGCCCAATCCAAAAGAAAATAAACCGAACGTTATAAAACCCGTGGACAAAACCAAGGATGCCATAGTCACTAAGGAGGTTGAAACCAAAATCACCCCCAAAGCGAAGGCTGAAGAAGCTGAACAAGATGAGTTTACACGAGTAGCACAACAAAACAATATTAAGAGTAGAAAATTCAGGAATTTGGATGGCGTAGCAGACGGTTACTATGTAGTAGCCAATGTTTACAAAGGAGAAAAATATCTTAATAAGTTCGTAACGCAACTTGCGAATGACGGAGTTAGGGCAGATTATTTTGAAAATTCCAACAATGGTCTTAAATATGTTTATCTGGAGAGGTATGATACCTGGCAGGAGGCTTTAGCCGCCCATAAATCCAACATCAATGGAACTTATTCCAAGGACATGTGGATTATGAATGTGGACAACACCCGTTATACGGACGCTGATAAGGCTTATGTACAAAACGTAAACAAAATCAAGGAAAAATCATCACAATATGCCTTGGACAAACTTCAGAAAAATGTGGTGGTTAAAGACAATGTAACCGCAAATGATCCTACGGCGAAAGTGTACAAAATAAATGGTCTGGGTACAGGCTACTATATCATTGCCAATGTATTTGCCAATGCCAACAATGCGAACCGATTCGTAAAAATGCTGAATGCCCAAGGACTTAGTGCCAGCTATTTTATAAACCCAGAAAATAACTACAGATATGTTTATTTAAAAAGACATGAATCTTGGAACAATGCATTAGTATCCTATTACTCTAAGATCAATGACACTTATACCGATAAAATGTGGATCATGAGGGTAACCCCAAATCAAATGACATAATTGGGCGCTTCAAAAAAAAATTGAATCACCAATCTATTCAAGTGTCTATCTTCATAAAATTAATATTGCAAATTTGATAATCGAAATACCGTTGTGCTCAATATTCCAAAATCCTGGCCTAAGAGTGGAAAAACAATAAAATGGGGCCCTATTGCTATTAACCAAACTAGAGTATCAATCTTCCTATATACTGATAAATGTTATATTCAATAGTTCCATATTAATCATAAAGCCAAAGAGGCATTTGAAGTATGTCACTCAATATTCGCAGTACCTTTACCCTGCCTAACCCAATTAAGGTGAAAATATTGATATTGCGTTTGTTGCCTTTGACAACAAATTGATTATTAAAAATATACTCCTTTAAGGTAAGTCTATCATCTCTGCTCTATACTGCGGTATCTAAAAGATCCTATTTTATCCCAACTAAGCAAGGGTTTAACTAGCAATAATACATAGTTCCTTCAAAATTAAATTCTTACAAGCTGCTTTTAAAAAAATGCCTAACCATACAATAAAAGCATTTCACAACATATTAGAACACCCCTACAACATTAAATTCCACAGCTCACTATTAAGGTTAATATTTGTTATGAATGTTAGGTTTTTGGAAACTTATCAAGAATGTTTTTAACAATTGCAGTCTAAAATTCCAAATCCCTCCCATTCCAAGTAGACCTATTTGGGGGCGAAAAGGTCTAAATGATGAATACCGTACCAAACTAATTTACCTGATGGGATCAAAAACTACCAAAAAATTACTACTTACCTGTTTTTTGCTATTAGGCGCCTTCTCTGCCTATTCTCAGGTAAAAAACCCTTTTGATGTTCGTTATGAAAATGAACTGCGTGGTGATATAACCTTTATAGCCAATAATATTGTTAATAGACAAGCCAATGGATATTGGGAATACCAATGTGTTAGAGAAAGAAGAGGGGAATGTAGAAGGTGGGACTATGTTTGGGTAAACTCTTATGTTTCCCCAAATGATCCCTACAATGAAACAGGAAATTCCTCGGAATACAATGACGACCTGGATATGCAATACATAGATATTGATGGTGATGCGTCTACCTTTAGTTCCAGTAGTGCCATATTAACAGTGGCAAATCCAGACTGTGCAAAAGTCCGTTATGCCGGACTATACTGGTCGGCCGTATTCAATGCCAGCGATAGAACGGGGTTCGACCAACTTAAATTTAAGATTCCAGGAGGTACTTATCAAGACTTAACGGCAGATGAAATATTATTCGACGGTGCAGGAGATGCCGATTTTGGCTATTACAGCCCATATGCCTGTTATAAGGATGTTACTTCCATCGTTGCCGGTATGGCAAACCCCAATGGGGAATACTTTGCTGCCAACATAAGGGCAAGTTCAGGAAGCAGTATCTCCGGGGGCGTATCCGGAGGTTGGAAAATGGTCGTAGTTTATGAAGACCCCAATTTACCTGGTAAATATATCACCACTTTTGACGGTTACGCAGGAATAAAATCTGGGCAAACTGTTGACATCCCAGTCAACGGATTTACTACGCTACCTGCTCCCTTTCCGGTAATTGCCCAACTTGGGGTAGCAACCCTTGAAGGGGATAACAGGATTGGTGGCGACGGACTTTCCATAAAGGCAAATAGCAACTTTACCTATACGCCATTAGGGAATACGGTAAACCCGACCAATAATTTTTTTAATAGTAATATTACGAGGGCCAATGCCATAGTTATGGATAGAACCCCCAATTCCATAAATACGCTGGGTTGGGACGTTGACTTTTTTAATATCAACAATCCCTTAAACGGTGTTATCCCCAACAATGAAACAGGGGCCATATTAAGGGCAAGCTCCTCCCAAGATAAATACGACATTTTCTTCACCTCTTTCGACGTTGAAATTATTGAACCTATTATAAATTTAACGAAAACAGTTGAAGATATTGCCGGAAATGATATAACCGGACAAGGGGTAAATCTGGGGCAGACCTTGGATTATGTATTGGAATTCCAAAACGTAGGAAATGATGATGGAGACAGCTATACCATCAAAGATATTCTTCCTGTTAATGTAACCTTGGATGAAACAAACTTTACCCTGCCAACGGGGGTGACCTATACCTATGACCAGCCCAGTAGGACCGTCCTGTTCAGTATTCCCAATGCATTAGTGGAAAAAAATGATCCCAGTTACGCCATACGCATGAGAGTCAAAGTGGCTGAAAACTGCTTCGATTTTGTGGATGCCTGTTCCGATCTTATTCAAAACCTGGCTTATTCTACTTATCGTGGAGTGCTAAACAGCAACCAAATAAGTGATGACCCTAGTGTAACCGACTTCGATAATTGTGGATTTGTTGTACCAGGTGCCACCAACTTTCTTTTGGATGATTTGGCAGATTGTAACTTTATCAGAACAGTAAAACTATGTGGAGATCAAGCATTATTGGATGCCGGTGATGGTTTTGATGATTATATATGGTATAAGGATGAAAACGGAAACCAAGAATTGGATGCCGCCGATACCCTAATAACCGATGGCGATTCCGACAACGATCCGAGTACTTTCGTGGTTAGCGCCATAGGCACCTATATCGTAGATAAAATTGTTGCCGATCCCTGTAAGGGATTTAAAGAAATATTGGTTGTGGAACGTTTTGGTGCCACACAAACAAACCCTATTGTTGATTTTTTCAATAACAGTAACAATGATGCCGACCCTACCAACGATGTACAGGGGGAAATTGTAAGCTGTTCCGTAGATGGAAGTCCCTTACCAAAAATTTTCCTGTGTGGGGTAAATGACACCCAACTAATACAGGTCAATATTGCCGATGCCCAAAGTATGGTTTGGGAACAATTGGTAGAAGGAAGTTGTACTGATTCAGGGGACGATTGTGGCAATAAAAATGCCACCTGTACCTGGAACCAAGTGTCTATCGGTCCAAGTTTTACAGCAAATAGTGCCGGTAAATTCCGTTTGGTTGTCAATTACCAAAATGGTTGTTTTAGCCGTTTTTATTTCAACGTCTTCCAGAACAATTTGGATATACAGTACAATGCCAACGATATTATTTGTAATACCCCGGGAAATATTACCATTACAAATCTAGGTTTGGGCTACGGCTATCAACTTTATGATGTTGCCAACGGCACCATTGTAGTGCCTTATAGCGCCAATAATGGCCCAAGCTTTGATATTAGTACCAATGGTGCCTACAGAGTGGGCATTACACAATTGGATAATACAACCGGTGAACCTATAGATGGATCCTGCGAATTTACCACCCCGGATATTGGCATTAGAAATCGAAATTTCCAACTCAACATTACAACAACTGCAGCCACATGTAGCACCTTGGGCAGCATAAACATTCAAGCAATGAATGTTGAGGCCAATTACGAATATGAGATTAGAATAGATGACGGTAGTAACGGTGGAAATGGTACACTGTTGGACAACGAAACAGCCCAACCAGATAATAACTATACTTTTCAAAATTTAAATGCTGGTAACTATATAATCCGTGTACGCACCGATGATGGTTGTTTCCTAGAGGAAAAGGTCACTGTTCTCAGCGAGGCCGACTTGGACTTAACGGCAAGGATTTCCCAACATATTAGTTGTAAGGAAGGCAATATCCTTATGGATTCCAGTGGTGGAAAAACACCTCATACCTATGCCATTTGGTCTTACGTGGATGAAGGTGGCAATACTGTTACCTCCTATCCAAATGTAACCTCAATACCCCCTGGTAACTTTCAAACTAGCCAAATATTCGATATTCTAGACCCCGGAGATTATACCTTTGTGGTAGTAGATCGGAATAATTGCTATTCCTTTTCCAACACCGTTACCATAAATTTGGTTCCGGCAGTGGAATTCACCACCTCGATCACTGATGAAAGTTGCTTCGGAGCTGAAGACGGTAGTATAGTTTATAATATGACTAATACCAACGGCTATAAGGTTGAGTATACCTTAATCTACCCAGATCCCGACACTGATGACGTAATCAATTCCTCTGGAACCTTTACTGGACTGCCACAAGGTAATTACACCGTAATCCTAACTCAATCCAAAGGAGGGGCAAGTTGCGATTTCATACAAGATTTCACCATAGGCGGTCCCGCAGACGGCGTATCAGGTGATGCCGCCTTAATACAGGATTATACCTGTCTACAGGACGGTATTATAGAAGCACAAAATGTTACTGGAGGAACGGCACCATATTCTTATAGTATTGATGGGGTAAACTTTGTTTCGGGCCCTGGTGCGGAAACTTTTTCCAATCTTACAAGTGGAAGCTATAGTATTACGATTAGGGACGCAACGCTTTGTACCTTTGTTACAAATTCCGTTGTAATTGACCCGCTTGATGAGCCAACGGACCTCACCTTTACTTCAACAGCACCAAACTGTCCAACACAAACATCCAATGTTACTGTAACAGCGGTAAACGGCATTGACCCATTGAACATAGAGATCATAGCCCCGTCAGCTATTGCATCTAATTCCATAGCTGGGAAAACGGCCTCGTTCAATAACCTAGCGCCTGATACTTATACGTTTAGGGTTACGGACAGCAAGGGTTGTTCCTATGACGAAACCTACACCATTACTCCAGTTGATCCAATCCAGGTTGTTGGTACTTTGGTCAACAACGTGAGTTGTATAGGAAATGCCGATGGAGCCATAGACTTTGAAATAAACGATTTTAGCACTACCTATAGTTATACTGTTAACGGCGCAACCGCCATTACTGGACAGTCTGCCAACACAATTAATTTAACCGGTCTGGTAGCTGGTGATTATACCATAGTAGTTACCGATGAAACCACCAACTGTACCGACACCAACACGATTACTGTAAGTGAACCGGCAACCGCCTTGGGAATTACCTTTAGCACAACCCCCTTAACTTGTAGCGCCGATGGATCGGTTACCATTACTGCAACCAATGGTTGGGGAGGATACTCCTATGAACTAGAACAGCCCGATAATAGCATTTTAGGCCCTCAGGGAAGCAATGTATTTTCCGGTCTTAGTCAAACAGGCACCTATACCATTAGCGTTACCGATGCAGGTGGATGTACCGCTACCGATACCTTTGATATATTAGCCCCAGCAAATCCTACTGCAACTTTAGATGCCACAACAGACCTATGTTATGTTCCCGGTACGGGAGTTAGCCTTACTGCTACTGCAGCTGGTGGTGTTGGCCCATATACGTATAGCCTTAACGGTGCCCCAGCACAGAATGGCAATGTATTCAACAACCTTGCCCCAGATTCTTATTCAGTATTGGTAAGGGATGCCTATGGATGTAGTGTTACCACAAATACTATTACCATAGAGCCACAGCTAACCGTATCCGATGCTATTACCAAAGAATTGGATTGTTCCGCTTCTCCTGAAGCGATAATAGATATTACCATAAATGGTGGATATGCCGCCTATAGCTATCAAATAAATGGAGGTGCAAGTACCGCTATTGTAGGTAATACCATTACTTATACCACGGCAATCGACGGCAGTTACACCTTCCTAATTACCGATAGTGAAGGCTGTACAGCGCAAACCACTGTTGTTGTGGACCCCATTACCAATCCCGTAGCAACAAATAATATTACGGGTCCAAATTGTGATAGTGCCACCAACGGCAGTGTTGAAATTGTAATAGATCCAAACTTTGGAACCGCCCCATACCAAGTAAACTTCAATGGTGCAGGACTTAGTAATCAAACCACATACTCCGGCCTTGCTTCTGGAACCTATACTTATGTAGTACAAGACAGTAAAGGTTGTACTTTCAATGGTAGCGCAACCTTGACAGCGCCAAATGCCATTACTGCGGATGCCGTATTAACACAAGCCTATACCTGTCTACAAACAGCAAGCATACAAGCCCAAAATATAACTGGGGGAACACCTGGATATACCTTTAGTATAGACGGAATAAATTTTGTTGCCGGGGATACCTTCACCGGGCTTACTGACGGAGATTATACAATTACCGTGCGTGACGCGAGTGGATGTACATTCGCAACGGTTCCCGTAAATGTACCGGCACTAGATCCGCCAACAGATATTACCTTTAACAGTACAGCGGCCAACTGTCCGGCCGAGACATCAAATGTAACCTTAACAGCCATAGGTGGAAGTGGAGCAATAACTTATGAAATAATTGCACCCGCGGCCGACGTGTCCACCAATGCAACAGGAATATTCAATAATCTTGCCCCAAATACATATACCTTCAGAGTTACCGACAACAAAGGGTGCTCCTATGACGAAAACTATACCGTAAACCCAGTTGTAAAAATAGATGCCTTGGGCACTTTGACCCAGAACGTATCCTGTCAGGGAAGTGCAGATGGTGCCATACAATACAATGTCTCCGGATTTAGTGGCAATTACAGCTTTACCGTAACAGGACCAACGGCCATTGCCCCACAATCAGGAATAAATACCAACCCATTAAACTTTAGCGGTCTATTGGCCGGTGATTATACCATCACCGTTACCGACGATACTACCAATTGTACCGATACGGCCACTGTGACCGTAAATGAGCCTGCAGATCCATTGGCCTTTACCTTTACAGTAAGCCCATTGACGTGTACTACTGATGGATCGGTAACCATTACAGCAACAGACGGTTGGGGAGGTTATATCTATCAGGTTACCGAACCCGATGCGAATATTCTAGGACCTCAGGGAAGCAATGTTTTTTCGGGTCTTAGCCAAACAGGCACCTATACCATCAGTGTAACCGATGCCGGAGGATGTACGGTTACCGATACCTTTGATATAACTACACCGGCCAACCCTACGGCTACTTTAGCCGCAACAACAGACCTTTGTTACGTTCCTGGAACAGGTGTCAGCCTTACCACAACAGCAGCTGGAGGAGTAGCTCCTTATACCTATAGCCTTAACAGCGCACCGGCACAAAACGGAAATGTATTTAACAACCTTGCGCCAGGGATCTATTCCGTTGAAGTACGGGATGCCTACGGATGTAACGTTACCACGAATACTATAGCCATTGAGCCACAGCTTACCGCTTCCAATGTATTGACAAAGGAACTGGATTGTACCGCTTCTCCAGATGCGGTGATAGATATTACCATCAACAATGGATATGCCGATTACAGCTATAAAGTGGACGTGGATGGAGCAGGATACGGAGCTTCCACCGCATTGGGCGCAGGAGTGACAACCTTTAGCTATACCGCTGCAAGCGCAGGAACCTATAGGTTTGAGATTACGGACAGTGAAGGCTGTATTGCACAAACAACAGTTATTACCGTAGACCCGATCAGCAACCCACAGGCTTCCGAAACAGTTACCGATGTAAGCTGTAACGGAGGAAGTGACGGAGTTGTAGAAATTGTGTTCGACACTAATTTTGGAACTGCTCCTTACCGAGTAAATTTTGACGGCGGCGGACTGAGCAACAACACTACTTATTCTGGATTGGCCGCCGGAACCTATTCCTATACAGTCCAGGATGATAAGGGATGTACAGTAACCAATTCCGTCAACGTGGGAGAACCTGCAGCAATCACTTTCGATGCAGCAATCGTCCAAGAATATACCTGTCTACAGGATGCAACAGTGGAAGCCCAGAACGTAATTGGAGGCACTTCTCCATATACCTATAGTATTGACGGCATTAATTTTGGTGCCAACAGCTTTACAGGTCTTAAGGACGGGAATTACACACTTGCCGTAAAGGATGCCAATGGTTGTATCGCCACTAGGCCCATCACCATTGATCCGTTAACACCACCGACCGACATATCATTTAGTGCCACGGCAGCCAACTGTCCAGCGGAGACTTCGGATATCACCTTAACTCCAACCGGAGGTAGCGGTGCTATCACTTATGAAATTATAGCACCCGCCGTCGCAGTGCCTTCCAATGCCACGGGAATTTTTACAGGACTTGATCCCGACACCTATACGTTCAGAATTACCGACGCCAAAGGATGCTCCTATGACGAAAACTATACCCTGAACCCTGTTACCAAGATAAATGTGCTGGGTACTTTGACACAGAACGTTTCCTGTCAGGGAAGTGCGGATGGAGCCATACAATACAATATAACCGGATTTAGTGGCAATTATAGCTTTACCGTAGCTGGGCCAACGGCCATTGCCCCACAATCTGGAATAAACACCAACCCATTAAACTTTAGCGGTCTTTTGGCCGGGGATTACACCATTACCGTTACGGACGATACCACTAACTGTACCGATACGGCCACTGTGACCGTAAATGAGCCTGCAGACCCCTTGGCCTTTACCTTTGCGTTGAGCCCATTGACCTGTGCCGCAGACGGATCGGTGACCATTACCGCAACAGACGGATGGGGAGGTTATAGTTATCAACTTACAGAACCCGACACCAATATAGTCGGACCTCAGGCCAGCAACGTCTTTAACGGACTAAACAAATTGGGAACCTATACCATAAGTGTTACCGATGCTGGTGGATGTACCGTTACAGATACCTTTGATATTGTTACCCCTACCAATCCAGTAGCGAGTATTGATATAGCAGCCTCTAGCTTATGCTATACCTCAACTGGACTAGCAACAATTGTAGTAGACGCCACAGGTGGATTGGCCCCATATTACTATAGTGTGAATGCAGGTCCCACCCAGACTTCCAATACCTTTGTCGGTTTAACACCTGCTACCTATGACTTTAATGTAATGGATAGCAATGGATGTACAGATACCGTACAGTTCACCATTGAACCAGAACTTACGGCCAATGCAGTTTTAACCAAAGACCTGGATTGCACGGTTAGTCCAGATGCCGAAATCAACTTGAACGTTAGCGGAGGATATCCTGCCTATACTTATGAAGTAGCCTTTAACGGCGGAGCCTATGCGGCCTATGCCGGTGGATTTCCTTACACCACCCCAACCGCTGGTACTTATAGGTTCAGAATAACCGATTCCCAAGGTTGTATTAGCGAGAGTAATATAGTTACCGTTACTCCAGCCGAAACGCCTGTTATTACAAGTGTAACCCCTACACATGTCCTGTGCTTTGGGGACAACTCTGGATCGCTGGATATTGCAGTAGATACTAGTGTAGGAATTGCTCCATACACCATTACCATAGTGGAAACCGGTTCAGGAACCAATTATGGCAGTCAGGCCACAGGATTACCGGCCGGGGTTTATGAAATAACATTAACCGATGACAAAGGGTGTTATGTAACAGCTACCGAAACCATCACAGAACCCACTGCCATAAATCCTAATATTACCAAAACGGATTATTCTTGTACTAGCGGTGTAGGGAACAATTTGGGAACAATTACTGTTGATGCGTCTGGAGGTACAGCAACCTATACTTATGAGGTCTTTAATAATGATTATTCCTATTCCGGGACCTATGATACATCTACCGGTACCAACGACCATACCTTTACCGGATTGACTTTTGGTGATTATACCATACGAATTATTGATAGTAATGGCTGCGAAACTCAAAATACTGTAACCATAACCACAGGACCAGATATCCTGATTACAACCCAAGGTGTCGCTGGTTGTACACCTGGTAGCGGGGAAATGTTGGTTACAGCTGACGCTTCCAATGGATACCTTGGAGCAGGGAATTTCTATTTTGCTATTTATCCAGCACCAGTATTTAACGCAGCCGACCCACTTTGGTTCCCTGAAGATGCACTTCCTGCCCCTGCAAATAGTCATAATTTTACGGGCTTGACCCCAGGGGTTACCTATACCTTTGTGGTATACGATACCGATACTGGTTGTGAGTTTACTCAGGAGGCCACCGTACCTGTATCAACAAGTTCTACACTATTATCAACTATTGATGCTATAACCAACGTAAGTTGTTTTGGTGCAGTAGACGGTGCAGTGGACTTTACAATTAGTGGATATACAGCAACCCAAGTAGATTATGAGATATATACTTTTGTTAACAATACTACCACAGGTATTACTGGAAGCGCCACTGGACTAACAGGAACACCATATTCAGATTCATTAGCGGGATTGTCCCCAGGTGAATACTACATACTCTTTACGGAAGTAGACGGAAGCAATCCAGGATGTGTCAACGCATCGGATAGTTTTGTGATAGAGCAGTCTCCAGCCTTATTGGAGATTACGGCTACCTCCACCAATGACAATTGTACCCTGAATGCAGGTACCATAACCGCCAATGCACGTTACGGTAAGGCACCTTACCAATTCCAGTTGGAATTGGCATCCGCAGGAGCACCTACTGTAGGTACTTGGACAGGAACCAATACTAGTGGTTTCTTTAATGCCGAGGCAGAGGATTATATTGTATATGTTAAGGACGCCAATGACTGTATCCGATCTATTGCAGTAACTATTGCGGAAGATCCTAGTCCAGTCATTAGCCTTCTTGTGCCAGATCAGTGCGCCACTACGGAAGGTAATTTTACTATCCAAGTTACCTTGGACACCCCTGGTGTGCAACCCTATTTCCTAAGTTTGGACGGAGGTGCATTTCAGGCAGTGACTTTTTCAGGTGCCCCAGCAACTTATGATTTCACAGGATTAAGTTCAGGAAACCATACCGTAGAAATAAGGGATTCCAATGGTTGCGGCAATATCGATAATATAGATATTTATACCCCAACTTCTTTATCGGCTGAGGTAACGGTAACCCCATCATGTAATGCCCTATTGCAGGATGATGGCGAGATTAAGGTGAATGCTTATGGCGGATCACTATTCAATTACAGGTATGAACTTAGGGATACCTCGGACAATATCATTAGACCAAAGCAGATACCGGATACTTTCTCTGGCCTTACCCCAGGAACTTATAGAATATATGTTTATGACAATTTAGCTACTGGATGTGATGCCTTTATAGACATCACCTTGGATGTACCAACGGCTGTAGTTGCCGCCATTGGGGATATCAAAGATATTAGTTGCCATGGTGCCAGTGACGGTTCCATAGTGGTTAACCTGGACCCTAGTATGGATAATCCACCTTACAATTATCAATTATTTGATAATACCGGAACTATTGCAGTAACGTTGTTACCACAAGCCTCCAATGTCTTTACCGGAATAGATCAAGGCGATTATATTGTAAGGATCAGATCGGCAAGGTTCTGTAAAATAGATATTCCATTTACTATCAATGAGCCCAGTGCTTTAGTGGCCAATGCAACTGCCACCGATTTTGCCTGTGCCGCAGATAATTCTGTAGCCCAAGCCGTAATAACAGCAGATATTCCAACCACAGGAACTGCTCCTTATATGTACAGTATAGATGGCATAAACTTCTTTACTACCAATACCTTTAACATTAACGATACCGGTGCAGTTCAAAATTTCACCGTAACTGTGCGTGATGCCAACGGTTGTTCCGATACCGATAATGTAACCATAAACCCTTTACCCACCATTACGGATGTAACTGTTGGCCAACAGACCGCCATTACCTGTAACAATGACGAGGTGGCCAGGGTGACAGTAACGGGTGGATCGGGCGACTTCACTTTTGAACTTTTACCCGGAGGTCCTTCCCAGAGTCTGATAAGCCAAACGGCCGACTTTACATTGACCGCCCC
>NZ_JALKBD010000023.1 GCF_023015905.1 Arenibacter sp. F20364
TTTCATAACTTTAAATTTTATGATTAAACCTATCCTAAAGGTAGTGAACGGTAAGGTAACACTTGCTTGAAGCTACCTTTAGGTTTAGTTCAACACTGTCCTCAAAATCTTTGGCATGGGCTTCGGATTCGGATACTCCCTGAATACTGGCTCTTTGGGTTTTCCCCACATGTTGTTCAGTGATCCTAAACAAAGGTTTTATTCTTCTAGCCTCCCGGATATAGGGATATTTTGCCAACCCATCATTGGTTCCCATTACGTCCGGCCTCAATCTAATTCCCGGCCAACCTTTGCCACCATCGGCCCTCGGGGCTTCGGTTTGTAGCCAATACAAGAGGGACAAACTTAATTGTTTGGCCCTGACAAAATGATGTTTTAGTTCCTCATCACTTACATCTACCACATTGCCCAGAAAATAATCGTTCTGGGGGTAATTCACCAAGGTGATATCCCCAGTAAGAAAACCTTCTTTAAAATTATCCTTGGCCAATATTCTGCGATAGTTCCATAGGTTCAATACCTCCCCCAAGCTATTGCCCTTAGGATCGAACCCCAAATTCTTAGGTTGAAGGGTCCTCGGGCTGGAATAGTTGAGCTCTAACAGTTTCCCTGCCCATG
The DNA here is from genome assembly GCF_023015905.1 of Arenibacter sp. F20364. Lineage (GTDB taxonomy): Bacteria > Bacteroidota > Bacteroidia > Flavobacteriales > Flavobacteriaceae > Arenibacter. Next base: position 619 of record NZ_JALKBD010000023.1, read on the forward strand.
GTTTTTTCATTTCAGGCTTATAGTCGCGCCAAAACGCGTACTCCTCAGGTTTATCTATGGTCCAATCCTCATTGGACCTATAATCCATTGCAAAACAGACCGTATAGGCCTGATTATTTGTGGGATCAGCAATTTCGGCCGCATGCAGCTCCCCGGTATCGGATTTGGCTTCGGCCCCACAGACATACTCGGTTCCTGTCATGGGCAATAAATCGCCCAATTCCGTAGCGTCTGCAAAATAGGGGGCTACCAAATTCTTGATCTCCCCAGAGCGAAGGTTTTTAACCCTAACCGATTGTACCCTATTCCCCTTGGTAGAGGCGTCCAAGGCCACCGTTTCCTTTAAAAGGACCAGTTTACCGGCACTGATATAGGGATCGAACATGGTTTCCAACACCCGTAACGAAATTTTGGGCTCATGGCTAATTTCGGAAACCGATGCATTACCGGGATTGAACCGTTCGTTTTCTGCAAGCTCTGGTTTTATAGGATAGTTATTGCTATAATACGCCCTGACTTTTTTTCTGAATTCCCTATATAATGCCGTAGCCCCAAAGTCGTTGATCCATTTATGCTCATCCGGGGGTACGCCCTGTTGGGTTAGTTGTCCACCTATCCAATCGGTCTCTTCCGTCATGATAACGGTAAGGCCATTGCGCAGTGCCCCTAGGGCAGTGGCACAGCCCCCGGTCCCCCCACCTATGATGACCAGATCCGCCTTTAAGGTCCTCCCCTCTATGTCTATATTGTCGACCTTTTTAGAATTTGTTTTCCCATGGGATGCATAAATAGGATTCAAAACCACAAATCCAGTGCCAGCGGCCAAATTGCCCAAAAAATTTCTTCTTTTCATAGGTATTAAATTACGAAAATAGCTGTACTGCTTTATATGGAGCAGTTAACAATATTAACAAGAAAGAAAAAATGGTTTCCCAATGTTCCTTTTAATCTAAACTGACTCAAACTATTTTGAGACTAGCTAAAAACGAATATAAAATTGACTACTGCTTCATTTCTGAGCGAACCGATTTTATCCAAGAAGTGTGCAACTGTAATAGTTCATTCAACTTTTCTGGATCGGACTTGGCCAAATTGCTCTTTTCACCAATGTCATTATCCAGGTTCACCAAATACAATTTATCTAAATCTATTTTCTCCCCTTTACCAATGGGCTCCCTTACATTGCCTATAAGTTTCCAAGGACCCTTACGTATTGCCCATTGGGCCATTTTGTCATCATAATTATCCAATTGCCAGTGCACCACCTCATGTACGGATTCCTTTTTGTTATCCAGAATAATGGGCATAAGACTTTTCCCATCCAAATCTGCCGCCACTTTGGAATTGGTCAATTCTGCAAGGGTAGGAAACCAATCCATTTCCATACTAAGCTGATCCCTAACTTCATTTGCGGGGATTACTCCTGGATAGCGAATAATGGCCGGTACACGGATTCCACCTTCGAACAGACTGAATTTACTTCCCCTATAGGGTCCTGCATTACCCCCTCCCCAAAAGGCCCTTTCCTCCAAGGAATGTCCATGATCGGATTGAAAAACAACTATGGTATTATCCGTTAAACCCATCTCATCCAGATAATCCAGAACTTGGCCAATTTTCTCATCGGTATTGGACACAAAGGCGGCATATTCTTTTCTAGGTGTTGGAATATCCTTGTAATGGTCCAACCACTTTGTAGTTCCTTGGTAGGGATAATGGGGTGCATTGAACGCCCAATAAATAAAAAACGGCTTGTCCTGCCTGTGGTTGATCACCTGCTTGACTTCCTCTACCATTAGATCGGAAAAATGTTGGCCATCATAATACACCTCCTGTGAATTTCTATACAAGTCGTGTTTATTCGGTCCGTCCCAATAGAAGGTGTGGGAATAATTATCGATACAACCCCGCTGATGCCCAAAGAAATAATCGAACCCCTGTCCGTTGGGCAAGTTCTGCTCCCTGTGCCCAAGATGCCACTTACCAATTAAGGCGGTATAGTAGCCACTGGGGTTGAGCATCTCGGCCATGGTAATCTGTTCTGTAGGCAGTCCATGTTCACCGCTCTTATCCGCACGTTCCGGTATCGGGACATTGCCTTCAAGACCTGCCCTCAAATTGGTCTTCCCTGTCATTAGGGCGGCACGTGAGGGAGAACACACCGGCGCTCCCGCATAGAATTGGGTGAACCTCACCCCCTCCTTGGCCAACCTGTCCATATTGGGGGTATACAGGTCGGTAGCCCCATAACTATTGAGGTCTATGGAGCCTTGATCATCGGTCATAATAACAATGACGTTGGGTTGACTTTTTACGGAAGTTTGGGGAAAAATTTCTACGGGAAATAATAAAAAAACTAACCCTAAATTAATGCCTATTGATTTCTTAAATACGTTCATTTGGTTGATTTAATTATTTTAAAATTTAGCTGTCGCATAAAGGTTGTAAAAAAGAAATAAACTCCCACAATGAAATGTGGATTTGTTTATGTGCTCATTACCAGTATCAAAATAATTTGAATATTCGATACTAGAAAAAAAGGAACAATGGGAAACCATTGTTCCTTTTAAAACCAAATCCACTTAGATGTCTTTTTTAGTTGGAATTGTCCGCAACAAACTTATAAATTTCATTTTCCTTTAAGGATATGGCTTTTTTCAATCCCCCATATGAAACAGTGATTTCTTGTTCTTTGGCTGCCATAATATTCGCATAAAGCAGTTGTCCCTTTTCCCATTTCATATCTACGGTTATATTCCCCCTCGCCTTAAGTCCTTTAACACTTCCTGTAGGCCAAGCTTTTGGCAAGGCCGGTAAGAATTCAATGGCTCCGGCGTGACTTTGCAAGAGCATTTCAGCAATGCCCGCAGTGGTTCCAAAATTGGCATCCATTTGGAAGGGCGGATGAAGCCCGAACATATTATTCGCTGTGCTCTTGGTAAGAACGGTTTCCAAACTGCTCTTAGCCTTGTCTCCATCGCCCAAACGCGCATATTGGTTTATGAGCCATGCCGCACTCCAGCCAGTACCTCCGCCACCGTTAGCAATCCTATAATCCAATGACTTTTTGGCGGCCTCGGCAAGAGTCGGGGTCTCAATCCTACTAATTTGATTTCCGGGATGCAGTGCAAACAAATGGGAAATATGTCTATGCCCGGGTTCTACTTCCTCAAATTCCTCTGCCCATTCCATTAATCGCCCATCACCCCCTATTTGGGGTCCCGCCAAGTTATTCTTAGCTTCTTCAACCTCTTGGATATATGGATCCCCTATGCCCAGTATTTCGGAAGCATATAGAAAATCGGTAAAAAGTTGCCAGATTACTTGCTGATCATGGGCGGGCCCCATGCTAATCTGACTCCGACTGCCATCTGGGGCGATAAAAGTATTTTCAGGCGATACCGCAGGTCCCGAGACCAACTTGCCGGTTTTGGGGTCCTCTACCAACCAATCCATATAGAAATCTACCGAGCCTTTCAACACTGGGTACATCTGCTTTAAAAAATCCTTGTCCTTTGTAAAGGCATAATGCTCTGCAATATGGGTACTCAGCCATGCACCGCCACCTGTATGCATTCCCCAGGAGGCACTTTCCCCCGGAGAGGTATAGCCCCAAACATTGGTGATGGGGTGCAGCACCCAACCTCTGTTGTGATACTGTACGGCTGCGGTCCTTTCCCCTGATGGTACCAAGGAGGTTAATAAATTGAACAATGGCAGGTGCAACTCAGATAAATTGGTCGACTCTGCCTGCCAATAGTTCATTTGTACATTGATGTCCGTATGGTAGTCCCCATTCCAGGGGGTTTGAATTTTATTGGCCCATATGCCCTGTAAATTGGCAGGCAAGGTACCTGGCCTAGACGAGGAAATCAATAAATAGCGCCCGTATTGAAACATTAATTCTTCCAGATGTGGGTCGTTTTTGGTCTCCTTATACTTTTCCAGCCTTGTATCGGTGGCTATGGGCACTATTTCTTCAGGAGTAATATCCAAGCTAACACGCTTATAGTAATTTTGGTATTCCTCTTTGTGAGCTGCGAAAAGTTCATCAAAAGATTTGGTCAGCGCCTTTTGTATATTGGCTTTCGTTATATTGATATAATCACGGCCCTTATAATTTGGCGGGTCCAAAACATAATCTGTGGAAGCCGATAAAAACAAGGTAACTTCATCCGCTTTTTTAACAATTAAACTGTCCCCAACATATTCCAAAGCCCCATTTTTAGCAACCCCTTTTAGTCGCACCATATACTCCAAGCCATCTTCTCCCTTACCATTGGGCAAGGCCCCCGCCATTATCAATTGATTGCTTTCAGAAAAGGTTTTAGAATTCTCGGGACGGTCCATTGTTGTGCTGAAAGAGATCTTCCCTGGTTTATCCGCCGTAAAGCGGGCCACCATTACCTGATCTGGGTAACTGGTGAAAATTTCCCTTTTGTAATTCACGCCATTTTGGGTAAAGCTGACACGGACAACGGCATCATCCAGATCCAACTCCCGATGATAGTTTGTATAAGCTGATTTTTCTGTATTGTTTATCCAAAGATCGCCTAAGGTTTGAAAGCACCCAAAGGGAACCTCAGCCCCATTCCCATGTCCAGATCCTTCCCCCTTGCAGATTTGAGTACTATTGGTAAGTTCGGTAGCTTCCTTATAATTGCCATTGAACAATAGTTCACGGATTTTGGCCTGGGCAGCAAAAGCCTCGGGATTGTCATTGTCATCCGGGCTTCCAGACCACATGCTCTCTTCATTTAATTGAATTCGCTCCAAAGGTACATCCCCGAATACCATGGCCCCAAAGGACCCGTTACCCAAGGGAAGCGACCTTAGCCATTCAGCATCGTCCTTCCAGCCATTTGGATCGTCTTTGGCCGTGGCCAAGGCCGGTTCATCATACCAGAGTTTTAGGTGGTCCTTTTCGGGTGCTTTTTTTTCCGAACTACAAGAGGTGATAAAAAGTAAAATACTTAATGCTAGGGTGATTTGCTTCATTAGAGGAAGTGGTATTGGTTATTTTTTGGCGTACATCTTGTAAAACAAAACATTAATAAAATAAAAACCTATTGGATTGAACTTAAAATTTTAGCAAGGACCAAGTGGTAATGCACAGGATTTTATCAATATTGTTTTCCTTCAAATATAAAATCCACATAGACCATTATCATAAACTAAAGACTATTTCAATGCTTCCAACTCCATACTGCCAACATATTTAGCTTTCATTTCAGGACTTATTTGGCCATTTTCATTTTATTGGGTCGCCCATTCCAATTTCAATTTTGACCCATAAAAAAGGGCTCCAATATTCTGGAACCCTTCTACTCTCAACTAACTTAACTACTAACTTTTAATTGTAAGGCAATGACCAGGCATTTGGCACTTGCACCCTTTATGAGCTAGTCTTAGCTTCGCATTGTATTTAGGTATAAAACTACACAATTCCTGATTTGCCAAGGATGAACCATATACAACAATACTTAATCGAAATGATTTTAATTTATACTTATCCTTTTATGGCCTTCGCTTATAATATCCTTGATATATATAGTGTTACTTCCTTCATCTTTTAAGGAATTCAACTTATAAATGTTGTCCAATTGACTCTTGAAATGAGCAAATGCCCCATCACCAATTTGCTGAATGGCATTTATCGCGATCAATTTAATGCCTAGATGTTCATCATTCAGATATTTAGAAATTGTTTCGCTTGCAATACCGGTTTGCCCAATTTGATATAAGGTTTTTGCGGCCAGAATAGCAACATCTGGGCAATCATCCTTCAACAATTCCTTTATAGCTTGCTGCGTATCCCATTCTTGGGCGGCAATCCGTGTCAGTCCCATTAAACTCCAATAGCGTACCGTGGCATTTTTATGGGTAATCCCTTTTTGAAATAGAGCATAGTTGTCTTTATCGCCGGTAGCCGACTTAAATGCAACCTCTACAATTTTTTCAATAGGATAATTTTCAGATTGGGCATACTCATATATTGTACCTGTTCTATTGATTTCAATAAGCTCGGATTCCGGTATAAAAGAGGCATTCTTGGTATTGATGGCATTATCTCTCAACTTTCCAAAAAGTTCTTCCTGTACTATTTTGTATTCTGGATTATCTGCAAGATTATTGATCTCCCAAGGGTCATTCTTCATATCGTATAGTTCCATGGTTGGTTTTTTCTCCCAGAAATAGCTTTGCGCTTCATTGCATTCCCCATTTCTATAGGCCTGCTCCCAAGCCCGGGCCGTAGCAGCTCTCCACAAGTACGAAATATGCTGACCTGTAGGTCGATCGGGATAAAAATTATAAATAAGCCGATAACGTTTATCACATACCCCCAACATATAATCGATGCGTTCATCCATCCTACCTCGGAAAAAATTGACATGATCGGGTGCTTCAGTGCTATACTTCCCCAAAAATGGCTTTCCGTCCATATGCTCAGGAGTAGGAATCCCAGCGAGGCTCATGACCGTTGGACCAAAGTCTATAAAACTAACCAATCGATCGTCCGTACCATTGGGCTTGGTAGGAGCCAATTTCTTATACTTTGGCGGAAATTTAATTAAGAGTGGCACACGTGTTCCCGTATCGTATAAAAACCTTTTACTTCTTGGCAAAATGCCCCCGTGATCACCATAGAAGAAAACAATAGTATTATCCTCTTGTCCGCTTTTTTTAAGCTCCTTTAGAATTTCCCCGACCTGTTTGTCCATCAACGTGACGTTATCGTATGATTTTGCCCAATCCTTTCTGATGTCCGGACCATCGGGATGATAAGGAGGTAAATTCATTTTTGAGGGCTCATGGACAAGATCCTTAGGGTCATAATTATGGATTACGTGCTCATGCGAAATTCCTAGATTAAAGATGGCAAAGAAAGGTTGGCCTTTCTTTTTATTCTTATAATGTGCCTTGTCCGAGCTTTCGTCCCATATGGTCCGCTTCAACATGGACGAATTGTAATCTTCCTTGGCGTTATTTGCACAATAATAGCCCTTATCCATCAAATACTGGGAATAGCTCTTTAAATACGACGGAATGTTATAGGTACTCCGCATATTGTGTGTTCCCGTTGTGGAGGCGTACATCCCTGTAATCAAGGTAGATCTGGCAGGGGCACAAACAGCGGTATTAGCAAAGGCATTAAGATAGCGGGTACCTTCAGTCGCCAATTTGTCCAAGTTGGGAGTAATGGCATTGGTGTCGCCATAGCAACCTAAATAGGGGCTTAGGTCTTCGGCTACAATCCAAAGAATATTCGGCAATTTGGTCTTGGATTGGGAAAAGGAAAAGTTGACCGACAAGAGACCTAATACCGAAATATATAGAAATAATTTTGAATACATCTTTAAGAATTTTTCATTTATGGTGGGTTGGATCAATTATATTTATCCCAATTTATTAGAATTTCCGAGATTCCATAAAAGGAGTTAATGGATGTCCAAAAATTTGGCAATTACCCATCCCCATGTTTATACCTATCCCATTTTTTTGGAACACAGTTCCCAAACGGAAGGTTTTCATTAGGCTAAAGGATAAATAATTTTACAGGTTTACCTCACAAAGTAATACGCTAAAAAAAGAGAGTCTGAACAAAAATTATCGTTTTTAGCCATAAAGTATACACAACAGCTATATAAATCAATAAATTTTCGTTCAGCCTCACTAATCATAAAACTTTTATATGGAGCTTAGCTCCTAATATCCAGGATTTTGTTCAATATTTGGATTTTGATCTATAACATCTTGTGGAATTGGGCTCATATATTGTCTCGTCTCAAACTTGGCCGTATATTTCACTTCTTCCTCAACGCTGTAGACCCAAGTACCAGAATTATCCGCGGGGCTTGAATTCCTGATGACCATATTGTGTCTTGGGACTCCCATGGTCTCCTCCTGCTGCATCAAGCGCTTGTTGTCAAAATATCTCTTGTTCTCAAAACACAGTTCTACCCTACGTTCGTTATGTATGGCCGTTCTCATCTCTTCTTTGCTAAGGCCGGCCGGAAGGTCTGGAAGGTCTGAACGATCCCTGACCCTGTTGATGGCATTGTAGACAGATGGGTCCGGCCCTACGGCTTCGTTCTGCGCCTCGGCATAGTTCAATAGAACTTCTGCATACCTATAGAAAACATCATTTTGTCCGCTGGCATCGTTTCCAGGGGCCGCATCTGGATTCAATCGTTTCTTTTGGTAATAGCCAGAATCCCCAACATCGGTCTTACCGGCAAGGTCTATTTGATTGGTCTTGTCTGGATTGGCATAGGTCTCATCGATACGGGTATAGATAATATCCTCTGTAGGCATCCAATCCAATTTATAAGTAGCCCCGTCATAAACGATAAAATCATAGAAGCGCTTTTCCCTATTTTCATAAGGGTTTTGTGGGTCATACCCAGACGCAGGATCGGTAATAGGCAATCCATTGGCCATGGCAAACTGATCTACCAATTCCTGGGTAGGGTTATAATTCCCCCAGGTCAGGTAATTGCCCAATACATAGGTAGGTCCTCCCCGTCTTTCGTAATTGGATCCCATTCCGCCTACATTGGCCACAATTTGTCTATCCCAAATAATCTCCTCATTGTACTCGTTGGAAGCCCTCCAAAGGTTTGGAAGATCATCGAACAGATCATAGGTGCCATCATAAAGATCGATAAACCTTTTGTTCGTCGCCGCCGCAGTGGCCCAACGTCCAGCATCAGCTGTTGCAAAGTGCACAAAATTTCCGGGATCCGAAAGATATCCAGCTCCACTATTGAACAAAGGACTTGCCGCAAATAGCTCCAGCCATCCTTTTAGGGCCAAGGCAGCTCCCAAAGTGGCACGACCTGCACCATTATTTCCATTGCTATATTTTATGGCCAGACTGCCAGCATCAACAATAGCCCCAAGTTCTGACGTAATAAAATTAAAGGTTTCCTCAAATGTTGCCCTGGGCACCAAAAGTTCCTCCTCGCTCATAATATTTCTGTCCAATGGTTCGGTAATAATGGGGAGGCCACCTACATGCATAAAGTACTCGCTATAAAAGAAAGCCCTGAGGAACCTTAATTCATCTATCCTCTGTGAGTAGAACTCTTCTGTATAGTTTTCCTTGTTCTCCTCCAATTTTTGGAGTCCAGTATTGCATTTCCTCAATTTTACAAAAAAAGTTTGCCAGGTATACCCGTTGGTTGGACCATAAGTACCTCCCCATGGGCTACTATTACTAGAGGATGGCGCCTGACATATTCCCTGTCTCCAGTTGGAAGCCGTATAGTAATGACTTATGTTGTAGTCATCGGTATAATAATCCAATTGCTCCGCCAGTGTACAAATCCTGGGTATTTCACTGTAGACGTCATTGATAAAGATATCCGCATTGGCCTCTGAGGCCCATTGAGTGGCATCGGTAAGTTTGGATTTATTCTCGTTCTCCAGAAAATCTTCCGTATCACATGAAATGGCACCCAATAAGAGCGATGCACAGATTCCAATGGTACTGATTTTATATATTAATCCTTTCATGGTTTTTATGATTTTTAAGTTAAAAAGAAATATCGACTCCAAAAGACAAGGTCTTAGTAATAGGATAGGAGTTTTCACGATCGTCATACCCCAGTTCTGGGTCTATAAAATCCAATTTACTAATGGTAAACAGGTTCTGTCCCGTTAAACGCAAACTTATCGATTCCATATTTAGCTTTTCGGATATGCTTTTTGGAAGGGTATAACCCAAAACTGCAGTTTTAAGACGTACGTACCCTGTATCTACCATCCAAAAATCCGAAGCTTGCGTATTATTGGAATATGGTGAGGGTGTAGCCCTGGGATAACTTGCATTCTGATGGTCCGGGGTCCACCTGTTGTTGAAATATTCATAGGAGGTATTACTTCCATTATTGGCAAAAGGGGACGTTAAAAATGTCTGGATATTAATGTCCGAATTAGCCACTCCCTGGAAAAACAAGGAAAGGTTAAAGCCCTTATACTCCGCCGTGGTGTTAAAACCATAAGTAACCGACGGGTAAACAGGATTACCTATTACCGTTTGGTCATTGGAATCGATTATCCCATCAGGTGTGCCATCGGGGCCACTTAAATCCGCGTACCTAACGTCTCCTGGGTGCAAATCCCCAAATTGTACCACGTTATAGCCATCCGTACTGTTTATAATTCCGTCTCCGTTGGTATCATCGGCCGTAGAGAAAAGACCCAAAGATTTATACCCATAGGGCGTTCCAAAGGGTCGTCCTACCCTAGTTCTATTAGGATTGTCCCTTTCGGCATCGGATTGGAACACCTCCAACATATTGTTCTCGGCATAGCTAAGGTTGGCATTAAGGGAGAATCGAAAACCGTTGTCCCACATTTTTTGGGTACCCAATCCCACTTCAAATCCGTTGTTATCCATAGATCCCTTGTTTTCTTGGGAGAGGGCCAGGCCATATTCAACCGGTACGGTAACCTGTGGTGCAAGGAGCATTCCAGTACGATCCTCATGGAAAAAGTCGAACTCCATGTTAAAAAGTCCGTTCCACATAGTAAGGTCAAAACCTATATCAAATTTGGTCGATATTTCCCATGTAATATTAGGGTTTGGCTCAGTACTTACCCTAGACCCCTGAACAAGGCTGCCATTCCCAAACGCATAGGCGTTACCGCGCAGATCATAACCTGCCAAATACTGGAATGCGGCCAGATTGCCATCGATATACGGAAGGTTCCCCGATTTACCCCAGGAAGACCTAACCTTTAAACTATTGATGGATGTCATCTCCTTCATAAAATTTTCCTCGGATATTCTCCAGGCGGCTGAAAAAGCCGGGAAATAGCCCCAACGTTCACCTGGCGCAAAGGAATAGTGTCCATCATACCTACCAGAGGCCTCCATGATATATTTATCCTTAAAAGTATATCCTAAACGATATACATAACCGATCTCACTTGCAGTTCCTGAAGATCCGCCATTATCATAATCCAATTTATCTGAACTTCCCAAGCTCAACTCATCTATTTCAATAGCAAAATTGTTCCTACGGGCATTAAAAAAGTCATTTTTGGTCTCGCGAGCCTCGGCTACAAACAAGGCCGAAACACTATGGTCCCCAAAAATACGATCATAATTAAGGTACCCTTGATAGGTGAATTTTGTTTGCCTACGGTTTTCCAACTGCAACCAGGTATATGGCTGTCCGCTACCTTCCTGCAAGGAAATTGCCTCGGTATAAGTATAAGGTTGCTGATCCAAGTCAATGTTATAAAAGATAAAAGGAACGTGCCAAAGTTTATCATTGTTCGTGGTAGGGTCATAACTAAAAACCCCCTTTACCTTTAAGCCCGGAATAAATGGCAATTCCTGTTCTACATAAACCGAACTGAGTAAGGTATTATCCTCATCCTTGCGATAACCTTCAGACTCCAACACCCCTACTGGGCTACCTCCCGAGGATTCGCCCCATTTGTCCCCTTCCGGGTATCTCAAGGTTTGTATAGGTACAAACTTATAGAAACTTCTCATTAAGTGGGTCAGGTTTTCATCGGCATCGATACCGTCCGTATGCTCTATAGAACCGTACAGTGACATTCCGAACTTGGTGGTCTTGGTGGCCTGAATATCCAAGCTCATATTATAGTTATACCGTTGGTAGCCTACGGGGTCAAAAATTCCCTCCTGATCAAAGTAACCCAGACCAGCATTATATTTTATCACATCGGTCCCTCCACTTATCTGGAAGTTGTTAATGGATACGCCTGTATTTTTTGCAAACTCATCCGTAAAATTGGAGTCGGGATATTTGTAAGGATCTGACTGGTGCAGTTGGTTGTAGTCGGCAATTAGACCTGGATCATTCGGAGGAGTAGTTCCCGAAGGGTTTAAATTGAAATATCCTTCATTCTGCAAGGCCATATAATCCTGGGCACTTAACATTTCTGGAAGGTAGGTAGGGTTTTGAAAACCATAAGAACTGCTCAAGCTTATTGTAGGCTTACCTGTCTTGCCTTTTTTGGTAGTAATAACAATAACCCCATTTGCACCCCCAATTCCAAAGGGGGCAACTGCGGCCGCATCCTTAAGTACGGTTACGGACTCAATAACATTGGGATCTATTTGGCTCATGTTGTCCCTGCGAATTCCATCTACCACTATCAAAGGGTTTGTATTACCTGTAGAGACAACCCCTCGAATATGAATATCCGGGTTATCACTTCCCGGAGCACCACCATTTGGCCTCATACTCACCCCGGTCATCCTACCGGCAAGATTCTGGGAAACATTGGACGTAGGGATGTTCGCTATTTCCTTCCCCTGCATTGTACTTACAGAACCCGTTAAGGTAGACTTCTTTTGGGTAGCATATCCTACCACAACAATTTCATCGAGGCCAGCGGCATCCTCTTTTAGAACCACCGAAATATCCGTCCTTCCGTCAAGAGCTACTTCTTGCGTGGCAAACCCAATATATGAAATAACGAGAGTGGCATCCTCACTACCCAAATCGATGGTGAATTTTCCGTCAAAATCGGCTTGAGTACCATTGGTAGTACCTTTCTCCACAATTTTTGCCCCGGGCATGGGGACCCCAGTATCATCGGTTACAGTTCCCGAAACTTGGATTTGTTCTTTTTTAAGCTCCACTACGGTAGGTTTTGGAACCTCTTTGGGTGTATTTAAATTTTTATCTTGAGTTAGGATAATTTGGGTTCCCCGGACTTTATATGCAGTGTAAGTATTGTCAAATAAACTAAGTAATACATTATCTATATGCTCCTTATTTGCGCGCAATGACAATTTACGCTGAAGGTTTACATCCTTTACCTTATAAATAAATCTAAATTTCGTAGTAGATTCGATGTCATCAATAATGTCCCGTACTGTAGCGTTCTCTGCCGCCAAGGTAACCTTAGTCTTCTGTGCATAGCTATCATTGGCCTTTAAACCTAATAGCGCGGCAAACAACAGTAGCGTGGTCAATTTCATTTTCAAGTCAAATTTCAACAAAGGTTTGCTCAACCTTCCCTGATTAGATGGTTTTTTCATATTTTTGAATGTTTTGTTGTGGTTAGTAAATAATTACTCGATCACTCTTTATTACCGGAAAATGTTAGCGCATTTTCCGGTTTTTTTTACGAGTTTAGAGTGTCGAAGATTCAAGTCGAAAGTCTATGTCATAGTTTATTTTATTTAAGGGTTCTACTTCTATTTAATAATTACCTGATTATTTAAGATGCTATAGTCTATTGCATGGATGTCATTAAAATAACTGAGCACCTCCTCTATTGAAACCTCATTGAAACTTGCGTTAAAAATTTCCTGGCCCAAAACAATATTGGTATTTTCTATCTCAATATTATAGTGGCGCTCCAATTTTGTCAAGATCTGATCAAAAGTCAAATTCCTAAAAACCAAATGGCCCTGCATCCAAGAAGTGTAAAGATCAGTATTGACTTCTTTCACGGTTATGCCCTTGGAGCCCCGATTACACGATCCTTTCTGACCTGGAGACAAGCTAACAATGTCTTCCTCCACTTCATTGTTATTTTCCAAACTCACCGCCCCTTCTACCAATACAACATCAATTTTCTTATCCTCTTGATAGGCGGACACATTGAATTCCGTTCCCAAAACCTTTACATCCAGCTCATCAATATTTACAATAAATGGGTTGGATCCATTCTTGGCAACATCAAAATAGGCTTCCCCGGAAAGAAATACCTGTCTTGGCCCTTCCTTTAAAAAATTTACGGGATACCTTAAAGAACTGCCGGCATTTAGGTGAACCAAAGTACCATCTGACAGTTGCAGTTGAAACTTTTTCCCATTGGGAATTTTTAAAGTATTAAAAACCAATTCCTCCTTTTCGGCTTCCTGGGAATAACTGATCTGGTTTTGTTTTTGGGTCCCTACAATATTCCCTTCGGAATCCCTGACCTCAATCTGCGCGTTAACATCAATGGTTTGAACGGTTCCATTATCCAATTCCAAGGTAATAGGTTCGTCATGAGGTCTCAAAGAGCAATGTTCTTGCTCGGTCACCATAAATTGTTGATAGACTAATCCCAAACCAAAAAGACATACAATAGCAGCAGCAATCTTTAGCCATTTTGGAAAAAGCTTCTTAACCGGTTTTTCATTAAAACCGATTTGATTTGCCACTTTGTCATAGGCCTCATCAAGGTTATTCTCCAAGGTAGCCAAGTTTAGATCGTGATAGTCGCGGATATATGATTCTAGAACAACTTGGTTGGCAGGATCTTTCAACCAATTACGAAGTTCAATGATCTCCAATTCCGTAATAGTACCAAGAAGTAGTTTAGTTATATTTTTTTTCATTATCTTTTTGCCCGATTATCTTCCATTTTATGTTTGTTTTGACCTCCCCCTTCATTACACATAACATAATTAATACATCAAAAAAATATAAAACCCTTAAAAAGAATTGAAAAAAAATTTGATATTCGTACTAATTTTTAAAAAACCAACCAAACCAATACCTAGCTCAAATGAATGAAATAGAGGCAGTAGCGGCCATGAAGAAGGGCGACCGGAGAGCTTTCAAGTATCTTTTTAATATGTTTTATGACCGACTAGTGGCGTATATTACCACCTATACCCACGACAAAATACAGTCGGAAGATATTGTACAACATGCCTTTATTCGTTTTTGGGAAGAAAAATCCAAATTGGACGAAATCAAATCGCCCAAAGTCTATCTCTATGCCATTGCCTACAACAGATATATCGACACCATCAAGAGGGCCAAAAAACAAGAAAAACTATTAAGTCAAATTTGGGAACGTGCGCTTTTGGATCGAATAGAAGAAGACTCGGAGGCTTTGGAAAATCGTATCCAGAAAATGAAACAGATCATTGATGCCTTACCTCCCAAATGCAAGGAAATTATAATACTAAATAAGATACAAGGGGTAAAGTATAAGGATATTGCAGAGCAAATGGGTATTTCCGTTAAAACTGTGGAATCCCAAATGCGAATAGCTTTTACCAAAATACGAGAGGCTTTTAAAGAAGACTATGCGCTTTGGTTTTTACTTATAAAGTAGTTTAATTTTGTAAGCAATCTACTGACCCTTACTGCAATTCCAGAAAACTACCTCGGGGCAGGCCTGTTTGCCGATAAAGGCAGGCCCGCAAAGCATTGAACGGAACCTTATTTAGATTTCGACACCCGCCTGCGGTAGGCAGGTTAAAACCTCGATTATCGAGTAAAATCCCTTCCTCAAATAGCAAAAAAAGCGCAGTAAACACTGCGCCTTTTCAAATAAATAAAACTCAATTAATGAAAAATCTTATAAATCTATTCCCACCCAAAAACTTGTTCCAAACTTGGGTTTAATGTCATTTCCGTTGCAGGGATAGGCCTGTAGTAATCCTTTGGTTCCGTAAAGGTTCCCCTTTCCGGGTTTGCCACTATGTTACCACTGGTACCATTGGTGAGGTACACATCAACGTCATCCCCAAAATTGCCCACTCTGTAATAGATCAAGGTAACTCCCAGACTATTTACTTCCCTATTATCGGGCTCTGGAACCACTTCGGAAGCAGCTATCAAAATAATGTCTTCAACACCATCACCCGTAAGGTCATATTTACCAAGCCCTGGAAAGTAAGGTCCAACAGGCTCCTTTTCCATAAGCTTTCCGGCATTCCAGCGGTTTAGGTCGTCCAATCTTCTGCCTTCCTGGGCCAGCTCAACCCTTCTTTCTCGTCTAATTTCCAACAGAACAGGACTATTAACATCAGGGTAACTCTCGGCCAAAACTGGATCCGCTGTGATTCCCATAGTTAAATTTGGAAGTCCCGCCCTATTTCTTAATTCGTTCACCGTGATATCCAAAATGCTTTGTGACATAGTACCCAATTCCGCCTGGGCTTCCGCATAGGTCAATAATACCTCGGCATAGCGAAATAATGGAACATCCACCCCATTTACATAGTCTATATCCAAGCTATTTATAAACCCCTTTATCAGATGGTATCCGGTAAAGTTTTTGTTTAGCTGCTGCACATAATTTCTTACACCGGCCGAATAATTGGATACATTGATAAGTTCCCAACCTGGAAAGGAAAAAGTCTGGCTTAACCTGGGATCCCTGTTTTGGAATTCCTCCACAAAGGTCTTGGTTTCATAATCGGGCTGACTACTGTAGTAGGAACCATCTGCCATTAAATAACTTTCTACCAAGTCCTTGGCTGGAGACATTTCATAGTTACCAAAAACCGTAACGCTAAAACCATTATTCTTAACATTGGCTATAGATATATTGGAGAAGACTATTTCGTCGTTTGTAGTAAGGTCCTCACTAATAAACAGATCGTAATAATCCGTGTTGGGATTACCGGTATTATGAATGGCAAAAACCCCGCCATCTATTATCTGCTTTGAATAACTGGAAGCCAATTGTAAGTACGCATCCGCAGACCCTTGCAGATTTAACTCGTCATGATGTTTTCTAAAAGTGCCTTCATACAATGCACTTCTACCGGCATAAGCCAATACAACCCATTTGTTTACTGCACCTGATGGCTGGTCTTCCAACACATTGTCTACGGCAAATTGATAATCCTCGAAAATCTTGTCCAAAACAAATTCCCTTGAATCACTTGGTTTATATAAATCTTCAGAGTCGGTACTCAAAACCTCATCGTACCAAGGAACATTGGAATATCGTTTTATTTTTGCCATATAAAATTGAGCCCTAAAAAAACGGGCAACCCCATTGTAATGATTTCTGATCTCCTCCGAAACCACGGCATTGTCAGAATTCTCCAAGAATAAATTGATGTCCCTCAAAGTTTGCCAATTCCAACCAGAAGTAATGGTGGATGAGTTGGCACTGGTGGTCATCATCGTCTTAATTTCCCTGTTTCCTGTTGTTGCTGCATTATCCGTTGCCTCGTCATCATAGTAAAGGCCATATCCCGGAAAATTATACAGGCCATTGACATAAATAGCCAAATCCTCTTCCGTATTAAAAAAATTATCAACTGCTATTTCGGTTTCGGGCAGGCGCTCCAGAAAATCATCATTACAGGAGGACAGTATCCCCAGCCCTATAGCTACACTAAATATTATTATATTTTTCATAATCGATTCTTTAGGTCGTTATTTTTAATTAAAAGTTGACATTGATTCCAAAAGAGTACTTTCTTTGGTAAGGGTACTGATAACCACTGGTCTCACCTCTTCCGGCACTATATGCAGGGTTTATTCTGGAATTTATATCCGAAACAGCCTCAGGATCAAAGAAGTCCGCAATTTCAGACCATTCAAAGAGGTTATCCCCACTGAAGTAAAGACGCAGAGAGGTAACACCTATCTTATCGGTATATTTTGAAGGAATAGTGTATCCAAAAGTGATGTTCTTCAACCTTAGATAAGATCCATCCAACAGATAGGCAGTTTGTGGGATAGACAAACCTTGGGTCTGGTCTATCCTTTCCCCCAGGTTTCTATCTGCCAACCATGCTTGATATACAGGGTATTTGGAATCGGTATTGGCACTGGCCAAACCTGCATCGATATAAGATTGCGAATGGTTGCCATTGTCATCCGTAGGCCTGTAAAAATCCTGCAAATGGGTATAACCTCCGGAATACGGTTGTTGATAAAAGCCCCAATAAAGGTAATCCCTAGGGTAGTAATCCCTTTTGCCCACGCCTTGGAGAAATACCCCCAGATCAAAATTGTTCCAGTTAAAATCCAAATTCAATCCAAAACGCAACCTGGGAAGCATATTTCCAATAACCTTTAAATCTTTTGGTTCATCTACCGTCAATCCCTTTTCTATACTTTGATTCCCATCAAGATCCACATACTTAGGCCATCCCTCAACAATATCCAAAGCTCCCCAGGGAATAATGCTCGTTTGGTCCAAGGCATCTATCTCCGCTTGGGAGGTAAAAAGTCCATCGGAGGTAAGTCCCCAGATCTCCCCTATTTCCATTCCCTCATAATATTGCAAAAGACTATTGTTGGGGTTATCAAACTTCGTGATGGTAGATTTGCTATCACTTAAATTAAATCGGGCACTAAAATTCAGAGGCTTGTTAGGGTTGCCAAATCTCTCCCTAAAGGTTAGCGACAATTCCCACCCCTTTGTTCTAAGATCACCTGCGTTTTCATTGGGCTCACTGGCCCCCAAAACCCCAGGTAAATCCTTTCCTTGGGTAAGCATGCCCTTGGTATCCCTTATAAAATAGTCCATAGTAGCATTGAACTTATTATTGAAAAGGCCCAAATCCACCCCAATATTTTTGGAAACCACTTCTTCCCAGGTATAATTGGAGGATACTATAGCAGGGGAACCAATTTGAAGTGGTAGTTCCCCATCAATAATATAATTGCCCAAACTGGAACTCATGGAAGGAATATAATCGAACGGTCCAACGTCCTGGTTCCCCAAAGAACCGTACGAGGCCCGTAATTTTAACAGGTTTACAGTTGGATATAGACTTTCCATAAAGTTTTCCTTGCTGATATTCCAGGCTCCGGAAACGGATGGAAAAAAGCCGTAACGTTTATCTTCCGGAAACTTGGATGAACCATCATAACGCCCGTTAAGTTCTACAATATAGCGGTCCTTATAGATGTAGTTGGCCCTGTAGAACAATCCTCGGAGCGACCATGACCTAATGTATTGATTACCAAAGAGTGTTCCGGTGGCCAATTGTAAGGTGGGCAAGGAAGAGGATATGACCCCTTCCCTCATTAGGTCCACATAGTCATACCTATATTCCTCTTGGTTGTACCCACCAAGAAGGGTAAGTGCGTGATCCCCAAAGGTATCCTTATAAGTTGCAAAAGCATTAAAAACCTGATATTGTTCGTCCCCTAGGTCTTTCCAAACCTCATTGACCCCAACTTCCCGTACATCATCCGGGCCGTAACCAATATTGTATTTGGCATAGTATGCTTCATAATTTTCATTTTCTTTCTGAAAGGTGTATTCCGCATTTACCTTTAAAACATCCTTTAGGATCCACGCCTGCGCATTAAAAGTAGTTTGAAAGGTATTTATTCTCTCCACTTCGTCACCTCCCTCGGTCAACTGCGCGCCCATACTCCCCACTCCAGTATTGGCCCAGCTTCCATCAGGGTTTTTGTCCCAGTCAGTGGGGGCAAAGTTATAAAGGGTCTGCATATTGAAATAGGAAGGATTTTTACGTTTGGAAACCAGGTAGGAGGTATTGTTGCCCAAACTAAGCCAATCGGTAAGATTAGCATTTATTTTACTTTTGATTCCCGTTCTGGTAAAATAATCCTCGGCAATTTTTAAAGAGCCGTTGTGCTTATTACTGGAAGCCGAGATATAATAATTTACCTTTTCTGATCCCCCAGTAAAACTCAGGTTATGATTCTGTGAGTAGGTGTTGTTGCCCAAGAAATAATTCTCCCAATTCTTGTTCCCCATATATTCCCAAAGTCCAGGATTGTTGATGCTCTCCCTGACCCCGACGGTTCCAGTGGGATTATCACTTCGTTCACGGGCCCAGATCAATCTTTCATCAGAGGTTCCAATACCTGTCCATGGCGTATTGTCCTCCGCCAATTTTTGAAGTGCCAAATATATATACGGATCCGATGTCTTGTTGGGCACCACTGTTGGCGTACCCACCGTAACATAGGTATTGTATCTAATGCTCATCTTATCACTACCCCCAGTTTTGGTGGTGATGAGTAACACACCAAATGCGGCCCTAGCTCCGTAGATGGCTGCTGAAGAAGCATCCTTTAAAACAGATATGCTCTCAATATCTTCCGGGGCAATGAGGTTCAATAGGGATACGTCCGAAGGCACCCCATCTATGATAATAAGTGGATCACCTCCATTGATAGAGGTAAAGCCCCTAATATTCACAATGGGATCGGCCCCTGGCGCACCACTGTTAAAGTCTATATTCAATCCCGGGGAGACACCCTGAAGACCTTGGGTAACATTACTTATGGGCCTGGTATCAAGATCTTCGGTGGAAACGTTGCTTACAGCTCCGGAGAGATTTACTTTCTTCTCGGTGCCAAAGCCTACTACCACTACTTCGTCCAGACCTTGTACATCATCTTGAAGTACCACATTGATGGTACTGGAAGACCCTACAGGCAATGTCTTCGATAAAAAGCCTAGATAGGAAAATGTAAGTTCCTGACCTTCTTCCGCTTCTATGACAAAATTACCATCAAAATCGGTTGAAGCCCCTTTTAAGGTTCCCTTTATGATGACCGATACGCCCGCCAGAGGTATATCTGCCTGGTCAGTGACCTTCCCAGTAATTTCCCGCTGGGCGTACCCTAGGGAAACAACGGACAAAAACAGCATTAAAAATAAATTGTGTTTCATTCTCGTTAAGTTTTGATTGTTAAAATATTGGTGGTTCTAATTTTCTGTCACCCAAGTATTCAGGGTGGTATTAGGGGTTTCCAGTATCAGTTTGCAGAAACCCTTGGGAATTTTTCTTAAAGGAATCTTCAATTGCCCCTTTTCTATGGATACGGTCTTGATAAATTCATAACTGTCTTTCCCTCCGGATTTAATATGGTTGTCAGGACTCATATATAGCTTGCCTTTGGCTTTAGAGTGGCTTTTCCATGTTAGCAGGAGACTGCCTTTCTCTTTCTTGGCCCTTAGATCTGTAACATCAACTGGTTTTATCATGGATACACCGTCCCATTCCCTTCTGACCTCAATAGGGACATTAATGCCCAAAAAGTCGGTCATGGTAGGCAGGATATCAACTACTGCAGGGGTTTCTTTTTTAAAATAGTCATTGGTGTTTTTTGCATTGGTCACGATCCAAGTACTCCTTTCGCGATCACTTTGCCCACCGTGATGCTTACCGTTTTCGGCCGACCTGCCATGATCTGTGGTCACGACCAGCAACCACTCTTCCTGATGCGATTTTTCCCGTTTTTTTACCGCTTTCCAAATCTTGCCTACCAGCATATCCTCAAAATGTACTGCTGCGTTGAATCTATCGCTATCACCAAATCCATGGCCCATATCATCGGAGAATTCAAGATATACCCACGAAACGTCCGGAGCTTTTTCCAGAATGGTCTGTGCCGCATGGTCCGCCACGGAATAGTCTATAAGTTTCATAAAGTTCCGATGTTTGTCATGTGGGAAGTTTATTGTGTCGTATTCCAAGCCATCAAAGGCATAATCTACCTTTATAGACCTGGTCTCCGGCAAGCCATCCCCCACCAATTTTGTCCTATTGTCCAGCCATGAAGAAAAAACCCCTACGGTTCCATTGGGGTTATAATCTTTAAAGAGCCTGAAAATTGTTGGGTAATTGTAGTTGGGGGCTTTGATGGAGTTGCCCCACACATTGTGCTTATTGGCCCAAGTACCAGTAAGAAGGCTGTTATAACCCACTGCAGAAATGGTAGGGGTTTCGGAATAAGTATCTTTCCCTCCACCTACATAGGCATTGGTATAGGACCCTATGGTTCCAATACTGTCCAAATAGGGAGTCTTGGCCGTTTTTAATTGATCGGCAGAAATACCATCCACAATAATGAACACCACCTTTTTAGCGGTAGAATCCAATACAACCGACTGGGCAATTGCTGCAATATGAAACAAGAAGGAAACGATAAAAAAGGTGTAGATCTTTTTCATAAATAGTTAGATGGTTTAACTGGTTATTTATACACAGGCCAAAGAAATGTAAATTGAACAAGCGTTCAATTAACTAATTCTTAAATCTATGTTATCAAAATGTAAAATAAGTTGAATATATGTTCAATTTATTTTAAATACAAGAAAATGTTAAAAAAAAGAAGTATTATAGCCGAAGATTTAGGGAGAGCACCCCTTTCCCGTTCAAAAGAACAAAGTATTAATATGGGTAGAAAAAAACTGGGACCAACCAGAAGATTGGAAATAATTAAATCGTTTTACGAAGTAGCAAAACAGACCGGTCTGGAAAACGCCTCTATAGCGAAGGTGGCAGACTTCATGAACATCAGTAATGGTTTGGTGATGCATTATTTTAACACCAAGTATGAATTGCTGATAGGTCTTAACGAATATATTTTAGAGCAACACTTAAATGTCATGACCACTAACAGTAATGGCGTTATAGAAACCCGCGCAGATCTGGAGAACTTGATAAGGAGCCTGTTTTCCAGAAAATGGAACCAGTATTTTGATGATAGTGTTTTTTACAGTTGCTATGCCCTAATTTATAGGAACGAAGACTTTAATAACAGTTTTAAACAGTATTTACTGAAACTTCACCTAGTACTGAAGGAAAACTTCAATCAGGCCAAGGCCAATAAGGTCATCAGCAATACCAATATTGATGAGCTGACAAAAATAATATATGCCCTTATAGATGGTGCCTACTACTATTTGGGAGTGTTTGATCAAAACGATGAAATACACCAAAGGCAGCAGCAGATCTATATTGATCATTGTCTAAGTCTTTTTAAATACCCTGATTGATGACTATCTTCTCTGAAACTTTAGGTTGGGTGGGTTCCCTTCTTTTAATGGTCCTATTATAAACTAATCATTAAAAAATAGGGTTCCGATGATCTTTAATACCTCTGGTTTAATATGGCAGCTTGTGCAGTGTTCAATATCAACAGGGCATATTATCCTGCTTGGACCCTAATTTTTATAAATTTCGCCTAGGGTGTTATTGCCTTCATTGGCTTGGCCAAGTCCTTAAGGCAATAGGCTTTAAGTAAACTACCTTGGGGCAAGCCCGTCTGCCGACAAAGGCAGGCCCGCCCGAACTGGGACGGGCAAGTTTTATCTCGATTATCGAGTAACAATCTAAATTTTGAGCCAACCCATTCTAAGTGCTATCATACCAGCTTTACTACTTTAAAAAAAGCTGCCCAAACTTCATCAATAAGATTTGGCAAAGGGTTTACAGGTAGAATTTCCCAAAAAGCCAATCGATAATGTGAAGGCTTTTTGTATTTTGGAGCGATGAATTTTAAGTTTACTTTGCCCCTCTTTTTTATCCTTGTCTACAGCTGTTGCCTGGCAGGTTTTTCCAATGAAAATGCATCTACGTCCAAGAGTAACTCCTATTCCCATTCCGTACTACGGTCTACAGATTCCTTGGCCCTGCTTAAAAAGAAGATTGGTGATTTTGCCAAAAAGAAAGACTACCAAAATGCTATTCTACTTTCCAAAAAATTACTCAAAACCGCAGAAACGCTATCCGATAGTAGCTACATTACCAATGCCCATTGGCGACAGGCTTATTACTTTAAGAACATGGATCAATTGGATTCCGCCTACTTCTATTTTGATAAATCCTACGCCATAAATTTAAAATTAAAGGATAGCATTGGTGCCGGGGACCGACTTATGGACATGGCAAATATCCAAAAAAGCCTGGGGGATTACAACGGCGGCATGATAACGGCCACCGAAGGTTTAAAATATCTGGAAGGCACCGAAGAAATAGAATCGATCAGCGGACTGTACCAGACCATTTCGGTATGTCAGAAAGAATTGGGCCATTATACCGATGCCCTGCGGTGGAGCAACAAAATTTTTACCCTCCTAAAAACACGGCCCAACTCCGATGTCTCCGAGGCCAATCTGTACGTACTAAAAATTACCAGGGCAAATATTCTGGCTTTATTGGGCAAATTCCCCAAAAGCTTTGGCATTTTGGATAGTATTGCCCAAAACACCAAGGATAACGACCCAATTCAATATGCCAGGGCCATATGCAATATAGGGCATTACAAATGGATGCAAAACCCGGACAATCCAGAAAGCGAAGTCCTACTTTTAAACTCCCTTCAAATACGGCAGGAACACAATACTATACCTGGCTTAATTTCCAGCACCGTTCATTTGGCGGAGTATTATTTTGAGAACCACAAACCCAAAGCCCTAGCATATGCTCAGAGTGCCCTGGACCATTCCATAACGCTGAATAATTCGGTGGCTATTTTGGAGTCCTTGGATCTTATATTGCCCCTTAAAAAAGCCTTGGGCCAAGATGTCTCCGAAGAGGCTATTCTTTATTCCCAAGCGCAAAATAAGCTCGAAAAAACCAAGCAGGCCGTACGGGCCATATACGCCGCCACAAAATATGACAACGATACTTTGGAGAAAGAGAACCTTACCCTATTGGCACAAGTCGCCATAAAGGAGAAGCAGAATATACTGGCCTTTTCTGCCACAGCTATTTTAGTGATTTCCATTGTTTTTGTGGTCTTTTATAAAAATCAGCAGAAAAAAAAGGAACGGTTGGAGATGGCCTACAAGACCGAGCTACGCCTGTCCAAAAAATTACACGACGAACTGGGCAATGATATTTTTTATCTCATGACCCAGGTTCAAAAAGAAAATTCGGAAATAGCTGCTGCAACTGACTTCCAAATTTTGGAAGGTTTGGACAGTATCTACAAAAGAGTACGGGATATTTCCAAAGAATATACGGCTATCCATACAGGGGAGCACTTTGGCAAGGAATTTTTTGCCCTGCTGAATTCCTATAGCTCCAACAAAACCAAACTGATAACCAAAGAATTGTCCCCCGATTTTTGGAATGACATATCTCCTCAGGCCAAAATTGAAGTCTATAGGGTAGTACAGGAATTATTGGTAAACATGAAGAAACATAGTAATGCATCCATGGTAGCCATTAGCTGCTCCAAGAGTCACAAAAAAGTTACCATAAAGTACGTAGACAATGGGGTAGGATTTTCCCTAAAAGAGAATAACATGGGCAACGGACTTAAGAATGTGGAAAACCGCATGAAGGGTATAAAAGGAAGTATTAATTTCGATGCAACACCAAACGAAGGCGTTACCGCCACCATAACGTTTGCTATTTAAAAAGACATATGCAATTTGAAAAAATATTTGTTGCTGAAGACATAGACAGTAATAATCTGGGGGTCATTACCATGCTTCAGGCTGCGGGATATACCCATATTGGACATTCGCAGTATTGTGACGAAGCTCTTTTAAAGGTTAAGAAGGCCCTACTGGATGGCCAACCCTATGACCTTTTGATAACCGACCTTTCCTTTGATAATCCCAGGACCAAAAAATCGCTTCAAAATGGCCAAGAGCTTATCACAGCCGTCAAGGAAATCTCGCCGGCAATAAAAATACTTGTGTTTTCGGTGGAAGACGACCAAAGCACCATAAAATCACTTTTTGAGGATCACAAAATTGATGGTTATGTCTGTAAGGGATTGAACGGACTTAAGGAACTTCAGAACAGTATTGAGTCCATTGCCAATAACAATACCTACACCTGCCCTATTGCTACAGAGGCCTTACAACAAAAAAACACCTTGGCCTTAAACGAATATGATCAAAAACTACTCACTCTATTGGCCATAGGATATAAACAGAATGAAATTAGCATATTGCTCAAGGAAGACGGCATTTCCCCAAATAGTATCCGATCGGTCGAGGCCAATATCAGTAAATTAAAGGATTACTTTGATGCCGCAAATACAACCCACCTGGTTTATATCGCTTCCAATATGGGGCTTATTTAAATTCGCGGGACAGGCCTACTTTGGGGCAGGATCTATTTTTTCTTGTCCCCTATTGTTGAAATGGAACTATCTGTTCAACAATACGAATAATAGGCTCCTTCCCTTTTCCAAGGGAAGGTGGATCATACGCTATCAGCGGATGAGACGGAAGGGATTGACGGCCCGAGCCTCAGTGAAAACTAATAAATCCTATCCAACTACACCGAATCGCCCAGATACGCACAGTCTCTTGACTTCTTAGCCCGCATAATACTCCCTTCTGGTACAAACCTGCCCCGTGCAGACAGGCTACACGCTCCTACCCCTTCCGTCTTCTCCTCTGTAGAAGCCACCTTCCCCTAGCTAAGGGAAGGATTTCATTTTGTGTGAACCTCATTTTGAATTCATATTTCAAGCTATCAAATTCCATCTCAATGGGCAGCCCAACACTTTTATAAGGCAATTTAATACAAAGTGCTATCTTTATTTTTTTTAAAGTGACTATTGAAAATTTAGCATGGCAATACCTATGAAATACAATATTCTTTGGACCCTCTTAATATTGATCTGTCTTCCCTCCTATGCACAGGATAAGGATGAAACCAAAAAAGACAAATGGGATGTGACCAAGCCTGCACTAGCATACAAAAGTGTCCCCATCACCACAGACGAAGGGTCTTGGATGAGTCTGGATGTAAGTCCGGACGGTAATCAAATTGTTTTTGATATGCTGGGCGATATATACACCATGCCCATCACAGGCGGGACTGCTACCCTGATACGTGGCGGGCATGCTTTTGAGGTACAGCCAAGATATAGCCCCGATGGACAGTATATTAGCTTCACCAGTGACGCAGGTGGAGGGGATAATATATGGATCATGAATATCGATGGCAGTGAGGCCAAACAAATTACCAAGGAAGATTTTAGACTGGTAAACAATGCCGTATGGTCCGTGGATGGCAACTATATTTTTTGCAGGAAACACTTTACTTCCTCTCGTTCCTTAGGTGCGGGAGAAATTTGGATGTACCACAGATCTGGAGGCAAGGGCATTCAGCTTACCAAAAAGAAAAATGACCAGCAGGATGTTGGAGAACCTTGGGCCTCCCCAGATGGCAAATATGTATACTATAGCGAAGATGTTTATCCAGGTGGCTCCTTTCAATACAATAAGGACCCCAATAGTCAGATCTATGCCATTAGTCGCTATAACCTGGAAGATGGTGAAATTGAAAGGATAACAGCTGGTCCCGGAGGAGCCATACGCCCCGTAATTTCACACAAAGGAAATATTATGGCCTTTGTAAAACGCGTAAGGGAAAAAACCGTGCTCTACCTACACGACCTAAAAACCGGAAAGGAATGGCCTATTTACGATAAACTAAGCAAAGACCAGCAGGAGGCCTGGGCCATATTTGGTCCCTATACCGGATTCAATTTTACTCCTGACGATAAATTCATTATTATTTGGGCAGAAGGAAAAATCAAAAAAATTGATATTGATTCGTTAAATGTAACCGACATTCCCTTTGAAGCCACGGCAGAACACAAGATAGTGAACGCTCTCAAATTTAAGAACAATGCAGCCCCGGATACCTTTACCGCAAAGGCAATACGCCAGGCGGTAACCTCTCCGGACGGCAAAATTTTAATTTTCAATGCAGCCGGGTATTTATGGAAAAAATCGCTCCCCAATGGTACCCCGGCCCGACTCACTTCAGGAACCGATCTTGAATTTGAACCCTCATTTTCCAAGGACGGTAAATATCTGGTATATGTGACCTGGAACGATGAAAATATGGGAACTATCCAACGGCTGGATTTAACTTCCTCCAAAAACAAACCAGTACCACTAACCACTGAAAAGGCCATTTATAGGGAACCCACATTTTCTCCCAAGGACATCAACCTAATTCTCTACAGGGAAGAGGAAGGCAATAGCCATCAAGGTTTTGTACACACAAAAGAACCAGGGATCTATTTGATGGAGGTGAATTATTCTAAAAAATCGGGCTTCCAATCCAATAAGAAATTGGTGGTAAAAGAAGGAGAGTATCCTACTTTTAATAAGGATGCCAGTAGGATCTACTACCAAACAGGGGGATATCTTTTTGGGTCATTGACCAAAACCCTGAAGTCGGTAAACCTCGCAGGCAAGGAGCCCAGGGATTTGGTAAAATCCAAATATGCCCAACGGATTATTCCGAGCCCGGACGATAATTGGATAGCCTTTACCAATTTATACAAAGTCTATATTGCGGCGCTGCCGATGACCGGAAACACCATTGAATTGGACGGTAAAGCCACCAATGTTCCGGTAGCACAGGTAGCAAAGGATGCCGGAATAAACCTACATTGGTCCGCCGATAGCAAAAAACTCAATTGGACCTTGGGCGAAGGCTATTTTAGTAGTGCCATTAACCAAAGATTTCTCTTTTTGGAAGGCGCTCCGGACTCCATCCCAAAAATGGATACCCTAGGTATAAAAATTAACCTCAGCCTGAAGTCGGACAAACCAAAGGGTTCCACTGCCTTTACCGGAGCTAGGATCATTACCATGAAAGGAGATGAAGTGTTGGAAAATGCTACTATTCTTATTACCGACAACAAAATTACCGGCATTGGTTCCAAGGATGACCTTAATATTCCTGCCGATACCAAAATTATTGATGCCAGCGGCAAGACCATTATGCCAGGAATAATTGACGTTCACGCCCATCTAGGTCATTTTAGATTCGGCCTCAGTCCCCAAAAGCATTGGCAATATTATACCAATCTGGCTTATGGGGTCACTTCAACGCATGATCCATCCGCTAATACCGAAATGGTATTCTCGCAATCGGAAATGGTACGTGCCGGGAACATGGTAGGACCTAGAATTTTTTCAACTGGGATAATCCTTTATGGCGCTGACGGGGATTTTAAGGCCACGGTAAACAATATGGAAGACGCCCGTTCGGCCATTAATAGGACCAAGGCATTTGGCGCTTTTTCCGTAAAGAGTTACAACCAACCAAGACGCGACCAAAGACAGCAAATTATCAAAGCTTCCCATGAACAACAAATAGAAGTAGTGCCGGAAGGAGGATCTACCTTTTTCCACAACCTCTCCATGATCTTGGACGGACATACAGGAATTGAGCACAATATCCCCGTTGCCAATTTACACAAGGACGTGGTGCAACTTTGGGCCGCCAGCCAAACAGGTTACACCCCTACCCTGATCGTTAATTATGGTGGGTTGAACGGCGAATACTTTTGGTACCAGACCACCAATGTTTGGGAAGACGAAAAACTCCTAAAATATACCCCCCGTGGCATCATAGACGCCAGATCCAGGCACCGTACCATGGCCCCCATGAAGGAATATGAAAACGGCCATATTCTGGTATCCAAAAGTGGCAAGAAATTGGCGGACGCTGGCGTCAAGGTTAATTTGGGCGCCCATGGCCAGATACAGGGGCTTGGAGCACATTGGGAACTTTGGATGTTGGCACAAGGGGGCATGACCAATATGGAAGCCTTAAAAGCAGCTACCATAAACGGGGCCAATTACCTAGGAATGGACGATCAGATCGGTGCCTTAAAAGAAGGAATGTTGGCAGATTTAATTGTTTTGGACAAAAATCCTTTGGAGGATATTCAAAATTCCAACTCCGTCAGATATACCATGGTCAACGGAAGATTGTACGATACGGAAACCATGGATGAGATTGGGAATCATGAGAAGCCCAGAAGTGCCTTTTATTGGGAAATGAACGACTATGCCCCCGGGTTCGACTGGCATGGGGAATCCCATACGGGATGTTCCTGTGAGGTTGGGCATTAACAAAATATCAAGACCTATCGTCCCAAGTGCTAGTCCTTGGGGAGGCTGAAACTTTACCATGTGTACAAATAAGCAGGAACTACCAACATTAAAAAAAACAA
This sequence comes from Arenibacter sp. F20364, assembly GCF_023015905.1. Lineage (GTDB taxonomy): Bacteria > Bacteroidota > Bacteroidia > Flavobacteriales > Flavobacteriaceae > Arenibacter. The sequence goes on from NZ_JALKBD010000023.1 coordinate 30,039, forward strand.
GCCACAAATTAACTGCCCGTGTAGTTGCCGTTGTGCGGCACACTGCGTATTTTGTGGTGGCCTTTTTTCCAATTAATAACAATTCATTTAAAGATTGATGAAAGTACTAAAACCATTCTTCCTTGTACTATGCGTACTAACGCTATTTTCCTGCAATACTTCCGAAACCGAGAAGGTTCTTGATCCCTCTCTGGCACTATGGTACAATAGACCGGCTACGGATTGGACCGAAGCCCTTCCGCTAGGAAACGGCCGTTTGGGCGCTATGGTGTATGGAGGTGTTGATAAAGAAATTATACAGTTTAATGAAGAATCCCTTTGGACCGGACAACCCCATGACTATGCGCATGAGGGAGCGCATGAAGTATTGGACGAGCTAAGAAAATTACTTTGGGAGGGCCAACAGGAAGAGGCCCACCAACTGGGCAATGAGCGTTTTATGTCCCAACCCTTTGGTCAGTTCTGCTATCAACCCTTTGGCAATATATTGCTGGAATTTCCAGACCACAAAGAGGTAGCCAATTACAAAAGGCAACTGGATTTGGAAAATGCCATTTCAACAGTGAATTATGAAGTGCAAGGGGTGAAATTTAAAAGGGAGCTTTTTGCTTCCGAACCAGATCAGGCCCTGGTAACACATTTAGAGACCTCCAAAGAGGGCGAATTGAACTTTTACATCGGTTTGGATTCTCCCCATTCCAAGTATGAGGTTTCAGTGGAGGGCAACGAGATTATTCTAAAAGGGAAGGCCAACAACTACCCAAAAGAATTGGATTACCAAAACAAACCCTATCCAGAAAGCAAACTCACTTTTGAGGCGCGCCTTAAAATAGTACACGATGGAGGGGAATTGATGAAGGAGAATAATAGGATCAAAGTTGCAAATGCCACAACTGCTACCTTGTACCTAGTGGCGGCGACCAGCTTTATCAACTATCAGGACATCAGTGGAATTCCCTCCCAGCTATGTGAAAAATACCTAGAGAACCTAAATGGCAAATCCTATGAAAGAATAAAAGAAAGTCATATTCAGGATTTTGGGGAATTGTTTAACAGGGTGGCGCTCGATTTGGGAGAATCGGAAATTTCAAATAGACCTACTGACGAAAGATTGATTTCCTTTCAACAGGATGAAGATCCAAATTTGGTTTCACTGCTTTATCAATATGGACGATACCTGCTTATTTCATCATCACGTGCCGGCACTCAACCCGCTAATTTACAGGGTATTTGGAACGACAAACTGTCCCCCCCGTGGGATAGTAAATACACCATCAACATCAATACGGAAATGAATTATTGGCTGGCCGAAATGACGAACCTTTCAGAATTGACAGAACCATTGACCCAGATGTTGGAGGACCTATCCGTAACAGGCCGTAACATTGCCAAGGAACACTATGATCTAGAAGGCTGGGTGGTGCATCACAACACCGATCTCTGGAGAGGTGCCGCACCGATCAATAACGCAAATCACGGTATTTGGCCTACTGGCGGGGCCTGGTTAAGTCAGCATTTGTGGTGGCATTATCAATATACCAATGACATTGAATATTTAAGAAACAAAGCCTATCCCATTCTAAAAGAAGCATCAAGATTTTTTGTAGGCTACTTGGTACCCGACCCCAATAATCCGGAATGGTTGGTCAGCGGTCCCACCAATAGCCCTGAGAATGGAGGCTTGGCCATGGCAACGACCATGGATCATCAGATTATAAGAAATCTTTTTGCCAACACCATTGAAGCTGCTGAAATACTTGGCCTTGATGCCGATTTTATTAAAATAGTAGAAGAAAAACGCGCTAAGATCGCACCAAATCTAATTGGCCAACACGGACAATTGCAAGAGTGGCTCATTGATCAAGACGATCCCACCAACAAGCACAGACACGTTTCCCATTTATGGGGGCTGCATCCCGGAACCGAGATTCACCCCTTGACAACGCCTGACTTGGCCGAGGCTAGCAAGGTAACCCTTTCCCATCGGGGCGATGGTGGTACTGGTTGGTCCAGGGCCTGGAAAATTAATTTCTGGGCAAGACTTTTGGATGGCGACCATTCATTTTTATTACTAAAAAATTTAATGGTCCCTTCCATAGAACAGGGCGTAGATATGAAAGACAAGGGTGGTTTGTATCTTAATCTGTTCGATTCCCATCCACCGTTCCAAATAGATGGAAATTTTGGGGCCACCTCCGGGATTACCGAGATGTTGCTACAATCGCATCTGAGGGATGAAAACGGCCATTATTTTCAAGATATCCTGCCTGCACTTCCCTCGGCACTTTCAACAGGAAAGATTTCGGGAATAAAGGGTAGGGGCGCTTTTGAAATAGCCTTGGAATGGCAAAACGGGGCATTGGTTTCTTTGGAAGTCAAATCCCTAGAAGGACAGCATCTAAACATAAGGTACAACGGACATGTAATTTCGAAGGAAACCGCAGAAGGTCAAATATTATCCTTTAGCCCTGCCGATTTTAAATAGAAAGTCAGGCCCTAGAAATAATTGAATCATTTTCTTAAGGAGTTTTGATTGGTTATTGGGTACTCTATAAAAATTTAAGCGCTGGGCGACTGATAGCAACCTTCGTGGAACTCCGTATTGCTATTTACACCCCATTTGCCTAACATTAGGCTGTGGGCCTGCCAAAAGACAGAAATACCGAATAATCGAAAATAGCCTATCTTAATTACTAATCCCTAGAGCAAAATCGTTTCCGGATTTCCTTTGCCCCCTTGCATAAAACAGGATCATTTTTAATGTCTTATACCTTCAGAAATACTAAAAGAAAAACAACTGATTCACCCTCAAAGTACTTTCCGTATTGGGCTGTCCTACTACTTTAAAGTATTTCGCGGATGACTCCGGAAACTTAATAGAAATTTCATTGAGTTTATCAGGATTAGCCACCTTGGCCAGGTTCAACTTTTTTAATAAAGTCCAATTTTCCTTATTATTGGAAGACCAAACCTCAACGTACATCACCGATGATTTCTTTGCGCCGTTACGATTGCCACAACTAAGCACCACTTCCTTGATTTTGGGATTTGAAGTGCTAAAATCAGCAATGGCTATAAGCGGTTTGCTATTGAAGGATGCATAAAATTTTGAATAATAATAGGTATTGGCGTCATATTTGGCATCGTCGTTCAATATTCTTGCTGCCTCCCCGGTGTAAGAACTTAAAATTCCGGGATGCACCACTTCCAGTCCGTCGGGAACAAGGCCCTTATCATAAAAAACAAACGTGGAAACTTCACTTGGCAACCAATTGTCTTTGTAAGCTATTGCCTTTACTGTTTTAGATCTTTCTCCCTGCAAATCCATAGTAATTCCAGATTCATAAATTTCGGATTTTTCATTGGGTTCGGTTTCATCCAAGGTATATCAAATACTTACTCCATTCATTTTATGCCCCAAGGAAATACGGTCTCCGGAATTAATTATATTCCTCTCTCCTATTAAGGTAGGTGGTGTCAGGTTCATTTTTTCTTCCGGGTCCGGAATATACCCCTCATTTATGGTTGCGCTTGGCAATTCCTTAGCCAATTGCGAAATATCGGCGTCTGTCATTTGGGTATTCCAAACGAACAATTCCTTCAAACTTTTAATCTCCTTTAAATACTTTAAACCGGCTATATCCACCGAGGTGCCTGCCAAAGAAAGGGTTTGTAGTTTGGGGTTGGCCACAAGGGAGGCCAAAGCCTCATTGGTTACCTCTGTAAAATTCAATACTAAATGCTCTAAATTTTTAAGCTCCCCTACAAATTTTAAGCTATTGTCATCCAGAGGCAAATTGGCTAAATTTAGGTATATCACTTGCTCCTTTATTTTAGCCAAATCGGTTAAAAATTCAGCCTGGTAACTACTTCTGCCATAAATGGCTACTTCAATAGCCGGCGAAGTGGGGGATTTTTGAACTACCGTCCTATAGGGGTTATTTAGATCATCAATAAGTTTGGTGTCCACAAAATCGAACGTATATGCTTCTTTCCCACTATCCCCTTTGAGCCATTTTTCAGTTACCAGTTGCTTCAAACTGTCTTCCATGTTCAATTGGGCGTACGAAATTTCAGTATCCGCGCCATGGCCAATCCAGCTTTCTATCAGCTCAATTTCCCGACCGGTCAATTGCACCTTACCATCTGGCGGCATATGCTCTTCATCTTCCAAGGGCAATGCTACACGTTGCAGCAACAAACTTTCTTCAGGATTGTGCGCCAACCAAACCTCACCGTTCTCTCCGCCCCTAGTTATGGCTTCAACATTTGTCAAGTCCAACTCCCCCTTGCTTTTCTGTGGATTGTGGCAACTGCTGCATTTTCTTTCTAAAATAGGTGCAACATAGGCGGTATAAATTGGCGTATTTTCATCAATTTTTTTAACGGCTGCAAGGGTTATAGGTTCCATTAAAAAATGACTTCCATGTGTTAGCCCGGCCCCAAAATGTCCTCCGAAAACTACCCCCACAAAGCTGGTGTACAACAAGATTTGGAACACTTTTTTGTGTAGATAGGTCAAAACCATTGCATAGACCGTAAAACTGATCCCTATTCCAATCCATTTATGTAAGGTCATGAGTTCGGACTCATACCCTTCCAGCGAGAGCAAAAGGCCCATTATGGTTGCCAGTACCGTTGTAAAGGAGGTTAGAAGTAATAGAAAATAGTTGATCTTTTCAAAGGAAGTGGGATCTATTTGTTTTCTAAACAGGTTTAGCAGTACCATAAGCGCAATAAAGGCTACGGGAAAATGTAACAGCAACGGATGCATTCTGCCTAGCGGCTGTAACCAAAAAGGAATTTCCAAATAACTTTCAAAAACCACTAAGAAGGCCAGAAAAATATGCAGAAAGAACAGTGTGTTCAAAAAAAAGGGAACGGATTTTTTCATGTTTTTATGCCAAAATATCATTTACTACATGGCCATGTACATCGGTCAAACGAAACCTTCTGCCCAAGTGTTTATAGGTCAACTTCTCATGGTCTAAGCCCATTAAATGCATAATGGTGGCATGCAAATCATGAATGTGTACCGGGTTTTCGGTAATATTATATCCCAATTCGTCGGTTTTACCATAGGAGATGCCAGATTTTACACCGCCTCCGGCTACAAAAATACTGAAGCACCGGGGATGATGGTCCCGACCGTAATTATCCTTGGTCAATTTTCCTTGGCAGTAGTTTGTCCTCCCGAATTCCCCACTCCAAATAACCAAGGTTTCGTCTAACAATCCCCTTTGTTTTAAATCGGTAATCAATGCTGCAGAAGCCATATCGACATCTTTGGCCTGACCTTGCATTTCCCCTACCAAATTGGAATGCTGGTCCCAACCTTGGTGGTACAATTGTACAAAACGTACGCCAGACTCCGACAACTTTCTAGCCAATAAACAATTGGCGGCATAGGTGCCCGGTACCATACAATCCGGGCCATACATTTTTTTGATATGGTCCGGTTCTTTAGAAACGTCGGTGATTTCAGGTACCGCGGTCTGCATTCGAAAAGCCATTTCATACTGTTTTATCTTTGCCGGAATTTCAGGGTCTCCAAACTCATCATACCCCAGTTGGTTCAAGGAAGCCAAATTATCCAACATGGTACGGCGTGTTTTTCTATCCATCCCATCAGGATTGTTTAAATACAAAATTGGATCCTCACTGGCACTTAATTGAACTCCTTGATGGGAACTGTCCAAAAAGCCGTTCGACCACAGTTTAGAATAAACACCTTGTCCGTTGCCCTTGCCTTTTGACAGCAATACGCAATAGGCAGGTAAGTTTTTATTTTCACTACCAAGGCCGTAGCTGAACCAAGACCCTATACTGGGGCGGTTGCCCACCTGTGCACCCGTTTGCATAAATGTTAGGGCTGGATCGTGATTAATGGCATCGGTATGCATACTTTTTATGACGCAGATATCATCGGTAATCTTGGCTATGTTCGGAAACAGATCACTTACCCAGGTTCCTGAATTGCCATATTGCTTAAATCCAAACTTTGAGCCTACCAAGGGAAATGATTCCTGCCCAGCCGTCATACCTGTCAACTTTTGATCTCCTCTTACAGAAGGAGGCAGGTCTTGCCCGAACATATCGTTCAACTTAGGCTTATAGTCAAAACTTTCCAATTGGGAAGGAGCGCCATTCTGAACCAAGAGGATAATCCGCTTTGCCTTGGCGGCAAAATGTTTTAAACCCAAGGGCAATTGTTCTTCGACGGCTTGTTTACCGGACAACAAATCTGGCATTAACAATGACCCCAAAGCCACACCCCCAAAGCCCAGTGCCATTTTACCTAAAAAATGCCTACGGTTAGTGTTTAGATGGTGTTCAAAAATTTCCTTTTCCATTAGTATTATTTTTTGAGAAGTTGGTTAACTTTTAACTATAGTTTCCTCCAAGTTATATATCGTGTGTATAATTTGCATGAGGGCGGCTACCTTTACGACATCCCTATCTTTAGAGGCCGGAAATTCCCCGACATTTATAAATGCCTCAGCCTGTTCCGTCTCTTTCATAAAGGCGGATTCCTGTTCATTGTAGTAGCCCAATAACATTTCCTTTTCTTCGGGCTTGATAGTCCTACATACTATTGTGCCAAATGCTTTCTCAATTTTTTCGGCAACCGTACTTTCCTCTTGCATTAAATTTTCGGAAAACACTCTTGCCGACTCTAAAATCGTAGGGTCGTTGAGTGTTATCAAAGCTTGTAAAGGGGTCATTGTTGATTGTCTTTGTACTTCGCACTGATCACGTGTAGCAGCATCAAAAGTAAGCTGTACCGGTGGTAAGGTGGTACGCTTTATAAAAATGTATATACCTCTTTTGTAAAGATTACTTCCGTGGTCCTGTACATAATTGGCCAAAACCCCTCTCCCGGAACTGGCAGCTTCCCACAATCCGTCCGGTTGGTAAACTTTAACACTTCGCCCACCTATTTCAGGATTTAGCAACCCACTGGTAGCCAAGGCATGGTCACGTACCATTTCCGCATTAAATCGCAAGCGCGACATTCTTGACAGGTATTTATTCTCTGGGTCAATAGCCAGTTTATCCTTACTTATAACCGATGATTGCTTATATGTGGCAGACATGACAATTTTCTTGATCATGCGTTTCATATCCCAGCCGTTCTCCATAAAATCTGCCGACAACCAATTCAAAAGTTGGACATTGGTTGGCAAATCCCCTTGCATGCCAAAATCGCCAGATGATCTTACGATTCCTGCCCCAAAAATCTCTTGCCACATTCGGTTTACAAATACCCTACTGGTCAAAGGGTTTTTGGCATCGAACAACCACTTTGTCAAACCTAAGCGGTTGCGCTCATAGGCACTGTCATCATAGGCCAAAACCGATGCAGGGGTTTGGGCCGTTACCTCTTCGCCAACATCGTCATAAACACCACGATTTAGTACATGTGTGGTTCTTACATCAGGCCTTTCTTCAATGACCATAACGTCAACATCTTCTTCCTCCTTCTTATTAATGAAAGGAAGTTCTTTCTGGACAACCTCATCGCTAATCGTTATTAAAGGAGCCTCCGCCAATATTTCACCCTTGTTTTGCCTAGGGGGCATTCTATCAAAAAATGCAAATGTGCTGAAATAATCCTTTTGTGAAATAGGATCATATTTATGGTCGTGACATTTGGCACATTCCAAGGTCAATCCCAAAAAGGCCTTTCCAAAGGTATTGGTTCTATCGGTTACATTTTCGACCCTAAATTCTTCTTCGATAATACCAGCTTCCTGGTTAATTTTATGGTTTCTATTGAATCCTGTAGCCAAAATTGTCTCCATATTCTTCTGGGGAACCAGATCGCCTGCCAATTGGTAGGTGACAAATTTCTCATAGCTGTAATTTTCATTAAAGGCGTGAATCACCCAATCCCGCCAAGGCCACATCGTTCTTAACTGATCGTTTTGAAACCCGTGTGAATCGGCGTACCGGGCAACATCCAACCAGTGGCTAGCCATCTTTTCACCATAATGATCGCTGGCCAATAGCTCGTCAACAACCTTTTCATAGGCATCGGCAGCATCATTCTGGATAAATTTTTTCTGCATTTCGGGTGTTGGAGGCAGTCCAGTTATATCCAAGGAAACCCTTTTTAAGAGTCGCTCTTTATCCGCCATGGGATTGGGAGTCAGGCCTACGTCCTGTAATTTTTGCAGCACAAAATAATCGATTTCATTATTAACCCAATCTTCATTTTCCAACTTGGGCAGCTCGGGTTTGTCAACGGCCACAAAGGCCCAATGAGGTTCATAGGCCGCCCCTTGCTCTATCCACTTTTTTAAAATTTGGATTTCATAGGAAGACAATTTTAAATTGGAATCTAAGGGAGGCATGAGCTCGGTACTGTCCATTGCCGTTATTTTTTGATAGAGGACCGACTTTTCCAAATTATTGGGAACAATGGCGAATTCGTTTTTTCTGTCCTTGAGCGCCTTAAAGGCCCCTTCAGGAGTGTCCAACCGCAAATCTTCGGCCCTTTTATTGACATCTGGCCCATGACAGGCAAAACATTTATCGGATAGTATGGGACGGACATCAAAATTATAATCCACTACCTCAGGAATTTTTTTCGATGGAATTGCTGCATATTCACCTTTTTGTTTGCAAGAGGTAAATACGGTACACAGAAGAAAGAGGTATATTACTTTATTTTTCATAAGGACAATGCGCTTAATAATGTAATGGCACAAACAAAACATGCGTAAATATACTTGCTGCGTGCACATTGTATGTAGACTAATTGTGCAAAAAGGTGCATTTTTTGGGTACCGAGCTGCCTATTTCTATTTTTTGGAAAAAAAGGATGGCGGACGCCCAAACTCCTTTCTAAATATACGGCTGAAATAACGATTATCATTGTATCCCACTTTGAAGGCTATTTCTTTAATGCTCAATTGTCCTTCTTTCAACAGCTGCATCGCCTTTGACAATTTATAGGTATTGATATACTCAATAATGGTCTTACCCGTCAGTGCCTGAATTTTTCTATAGAGTTGCGAACGCCCTATGGCCAATTCCTCGCATAAAAGGTCGATTGAAAACTCGGTATTGTCAATTTGCTGGTCAATAACATCATTGATCTTTACTAAATAATTATCTATAGTAGAAGGTGAATCAGAAACCAAAGATCCTTTTAGATATTTTTTAACCAACTGCCTTCTACTCTCCAATCTGTTTTGAATCTTTAGTTTTATTTCGGATAAATTGAAAGGTTTCTGGATATAATCTTCCGCTCCGGTTTCCAACCCCTTCAACACATTTTCCAACCCTGTTTTTGCCGTCAAGAATATCAAAGGTATATGGGAAGTTAGTTCGTTGGTCTTTAACTGGTTGGCTACTTGAATACCATCCAACTTAGACATCATGATGTCACTGATAATTAGATCAGGTATGTTTTCGACTGCCATTTTAAAACCTTGCTCACCGTTTTCCGCTTGTAGTATCTTATAATCATCTTCGAGTTCCGAACACAAATAGCTTCTTATATCCTCATTATCCTCAATGATGAGCACTACCGTTTGTCCATCCTCCTTATTTTTGGTCGACTCCAAGGTTTGGGTTACGTCAATGCCATGGTCCTTATACCCTATCGGAATCCTAACTGTAAAATGAGAGCCTTTATCCTCTTCACTCTTTAGTTGGATATTTCCGCCATGAAGTTTTACCAGCTCTGATATCAACGATAAACCGATTCCTGTGCTATACCCCTTGTTTGGAGTTTCGTCTAACTGATAATACCTTTCGAAAACTTTTTCTTGATATTTTTTGGGAATGCCCATGCCGTTGTCTATCACCTCTATAGTCAATAAACCATTTGAAACCCTAGCCTGTGAATCAACAGCAACACCTGAATAAGCCGCCTTTAACTCTATTTTGCCATTCTTAGGGGTAAATTTAAAGGCATTGGAAATTAAATTGGAAATTATTTTTTCCAAGACATCGGCATCAAAATAAACCCCATAATCCGCATTCGGCTGCTTACAACTGAATTTGATTCCTTTCTCTTTTGACCAATAGGCATACGCGTCGTGAATGTTGTTACATATAGATAAATCATTCTGTAGCTTTACCCTTAACTTTTGATCACTTTCCAGTTTTCTAAAATCCAATATTTGATTTACCAGTTCCAACAAACGATTGCTATTTCTGTGCATCATTCGCAAAATTTTGGTGTCTGGGGCCACACCATACCTAGTATACTTATCCAGAGGAGAGGCTATCAAGGTCAATGGGGTTCTTAATTCATGGGATATATTGGTAAAGAATCGCAATTTCATCTGTGCCAATTCTTCAAATTGATATACCCTTTCCTTTTCCAATGCGAACTTATTCTTTATTCTTTCCCGTTTAATTATTCCCCATAGGACAACCGTCAGAAGAAGGATTAATAAGCTTACAAAAATAAATTGAACCCACAATAGCTCCCAGAACGGAGGTGTAACCACTATATTCAAATGGGTAATTTTGGTGTTCCAAATCCCATCTTCATTACTTGCTTTCAGAAGAAATTTATAATTCCCGGAGGGTAAATTTGTATATGTTGCCTTTGTTCCATTGGCAATGGTCCAAGAGGTATCAAAACCTTCCAATTTATAGGAGTACTGACATCTTTGGGTATTTACATATTGGATGGCCTGAAACTCCAATTCAATTTTTTTATCCGTATACTCCAAATACAGATTATCTTCAACTTCTATACTTCGCTTTATATAGGAACTATTGGGTTGCACAATTTCATTATTTACCCAAAGCTTGGCTATATAAACCGCTGGCACATTTTTATTGGGTTCCACCTTTTTGGGGTCAAAAACCATTAAACCTTTGTTAGTGGCAAAAACTAAATGGCCATTATCCAGCATGGTACTGGATAGGCCAATTTTGTGGGATATTAATCCATCCTGACTATTTAGTATTCTAATCTCATTTTCGGTGTAATTGAATTTTATTAAACCGTTAGGGGTGCCTACCCATAAATTGCCATCCATATCTTGTTGAATGGAGTTTATGATCTTGTCCTTTATAATATCATGGTTAAGCTGCGTGAAAACATTGGTTTCCCGGTTAAAACTACATAAACCAGAATTGGTCCCCACCCAAAGAACATGAACATCATCTTCAAAAATTGCGTTTATAAAATTATTGTTGATCGTCTGCGTATTTCCAATTTCATGGCGGTAATGTGAAAATTCCTGCGTTTCAGGCAGGTATTTTTTAAGGCCGTCTCCATCGGTACCGATCCATAACTGTCCTTCCGAATCCTCAAAAACGATATTACCCCTATGAAAATAGCCTATTCCTTCAGGTTTATTGGGGTCACAATCAAAATAGGTAGTGGTATCGGTTTTGGGATCAAAAACCCTTGCGCCCAATACTTCCCCTGTCCATATATACCCTTCCGAGCTTTCCAGTGCATCAAACAATTCGCCAGGTTTACGGGGATACTTTTGCAATAGCTCACCAGATGGGGTAAACTTATATATATCATCCCTGTCCACAACCCAAACATTTTGGCCATTAAATGAGGTTATATGGGTCCGATTAATAAACCCTTTTAAAGTCCTTAGTAGTTTGTGATTTTTTTTGTCGATTATCTTAATTTCCCCTTCTTCAAAAACCCAATAATTCTCCTCGGTCTTAAAAATTTTCACCTCTGTTCTAGGTTCTAGAAAAGAATCGAATATTACAGGAGATTTTTTTACCAGAAAAAAATTCCCGTTCTGATCCAAAACCCAAGACTCATTTGTCAGCTCGTTATGGAATACCTTTACAAGGTTAAATCCATTATCTACAAATCTATCATTCAAGGAGATATGTTCCTTTAATTCAAAATACGAATCCACCAGGGCAATCTGATCCTTTTCCAGCAACCAACAATGTCCGCCATAATCCTTTTTTATATAATTGGCCCTTTCAAATAAAAAATTTAAGCTGTGAAAGTCATTGGAATTATCCAAAGTATAAAGCTTTGTATTGGATAGGATCAATTCTTCAAAGAACTCTAAATTTGGATAATAATGTGCGGCACCCTCTGAATCTTGGGACAACCTTTTGAACTTTTCCGTCTTGGGGTCAAAAATGTTCAATCCGATCCAAGTCCCTACATAAAGTACGTCTGTTGGCCCTTCCTCGATTGCAAGTACATTGTTGTGACTAATACTTAATGAATCATTTACCTCATGTGCATAATTTTTAAAGGTCCCTTTTTCCCTATCCATTCGGTTCAATCCACCCCCATCCGTACCCACATAAAATTCCTTTCCAGAAGTTTCAAAAATGACCCTAACCTCATTAAAACTTAAACTTTCCGGATCTGTTGCATTATGGACAAATCTTTGAAAGCGGTCATATTCACGGTTGTACTTTAATAAGCCACCTCCATAAGTCCCAACCCACAGTGTACCCTCAGTGTCTTCGTACAAGCAAGAAATATGATTATCGGTGATACTGGTTGCTTCATTTTCATTTTTTATGTAATTCTTAAAGTTCCCCCCATCGTATCTCCACAAACCATTGGTCGTGGCAATCCATACAAAGCCATATCCATCTTCCAAAATATCGGTGGCATTGGTTTCTATTGGTAGTTTAAATCGTGTTATCTCATAGGTCGTTGTTGGTTCTTGAGCAACAGATAAAACTGTTCCGCAGAACCAAAAACAGAAAAAGACCAAATGATAATAAGGTTGTTTTTTAAACATTTTATAAAAATAGAAACAATTCAATACGAATTTTGAATCATTGATGAACTCACTCGAAAAATCGCGTTTTATTACTTTCGGCTATGTTCCTATATATAATCTTATATACTCGGGGAAAATTGCAAAGCGGAAGATAAAAATTATATTAAAATATTGACAGAAAAACTGGGCACTAAAATGGAAGCTGTGTTATTCTTACTTTTCGATTTCAAAAAACAAAAAGGAAGGTCTTTTTTGGGGTAAAGTCTTAGCAGTCTTTATAATTTGCAGGCGGAAATCAATGAAAACCCGGCATTGGTAAATTAAGATCGGCATTTTCCAAGATTAGGATGCAGTAGAGTATTTATTGGCGAATGTCTTCAAAAAAAAATAGAAACAAGAGTATAAACTTATACAGTGTGAAACTGTACCCTATGGTGATAGGTGGTGTGGCGCCCTTGTGGTTAAACTATGGTTTAAATATTGAGAAAAACTATAAATTACTGATTTACTTGATATTATCTAATATCGCCATTGTGGTGACGCTAGGGTGCACCTGTACACCACAGGTAATAAAATCATTAATGCCACGCAAAATATAAATCCATAAAATGATTTAATATATTTATCCTTTTCCTTTTTTAATGGGGAAGGCAACTTCTTGATCATAAAAAAATACCATTCAACGGATATAATCCAATTTTTATCGATTTAGCAAATACTAAAACCAATAATTACTACCTTAGAAGGTTAGAAGTCAATACTTGGTTGTAGTACCCCCCTCTTTACACCCACAAAAATATAATTGGATTTATAAGAATTATAAGATACTAAATGTATTCAGGTACAGTCTAGTATTTAATGATTCTTAAAATAGAAATATAGTTATTGTCTATATATATCCCATTGTAAGCTGTAAGCACACAAAAAACATATTGCTACATTTGAACATAAGTAATAAACGGAATGAAATTCGAAAATAAAGCTGAAATAGGTACTGGAATTTATACGCTGCCAGATTTAGCTCGTATTTTGAATTTGGAGTACCATAAAGTTCAGCGCCTTTTAAACGAATATTGGGATAAAAGATTTGCAGCAGAATTTAGCGAGAAATATTCTTGGACTGTTGGCAAGAGTAAAGCTGTAAGCTTTCACACTCTTGTTGAATTTTATATATTCTACCAACTCAAAGAATCTGGAGTTTCAACGCATGGTATTTTACAAGCACATAAAGAACTTTCTCAAATATATGAAACACCATTTCCGTTTGCTAAATCAGAAATTTTAGACGGAATTAACTGCTTTGGGAAAAAAATCGTTTTTGAGATTAATAACGATGAGATAATTGACCTAGATTCAACCAAACAATTGAATTTAAAGTTTATTAAAAGCTTTATGCACAAATTGGAATTCGATAACAATAGTCTTGCCATGAGATTATATCCTTTAGGTAAAAAAAATTCTGTTATTGTCGACCCTAGACATCAATTCGGACAACCAACTATTCAAGGGACCAATTTGTTTCCTGAAACAATATATAATCTTTACAAAAAGAAAGAATCTAAAAAATTCATAGCATATTCATATGATATTAGCGTAAAGCAAGTAAATGATGCAATAGAATATTGTAAAACTGCTGCTTAATGACAAAAATTTACATTGACGAAAATTTCGCACCTCAATTAGCAAACGGTTTAGATGTATTTCAAAAACATTTAAATCAAAATGAAAAGTATAAAGTAGAAGTTCTTTCAATAAAGCAAGAATTTGGGAAAGGAGCTTTAGACGAAGATTGGATACCAATTGCAGGAAAACAAAAAGCTGTCATTATAACTCAAGATTTAAGAATTCATACCACAAGACATCAAAATGAATTATATAAAAAACACGGTTTAGGAGTTGTGTTTTTCAAACCACCTTCTGATGGATATTCATTTTGGGAAATGGTTGAGCAATTAATTAAACGATGGCCTGAAATAAAAAATAAAACAAAATTAAACCGACCTTTTGCCTTTAGATGCCGAAGTCGAGGAAACCTTGAAAAGTTGAACTGAAGCCCTAAACTTAATAGCGTATCCTATGAAAATCACTTGTCCATCCCGATAATTATTGGCACCTTAAAATTAATATTTTATTTTATCAGTATTGCCGAATTTGGGGTATTGTGGAATTGTTGGCCTTTATGGGCCTATTTATATCTTATTGGGTGTAGATGATATTTTAATATGAATAACAGGATTCTTTGTCGCACTATATAACACCATAGGGTGAAACGTAAAACACCATAGTGATCCCTGTAATGAAACCTTTGGGTGAAGTAAAACACCATAGGGTTCTATATTACTTAGGTCAGGTCATAAATAAAGTCACACACCTTAAGAGGGTTATCTTATGGTGTAGCTGTGGTGCCCCTGTGGTGAATTCCACTGAAGGGCTATGGTTAAACTAGGATTTAAAAATAACACAAAGCCATTTAATACTTACTTACTAGGTGGTTATGTATTTTAAAGATAATCTAAATGAAGGGTGAGGGGGTGGTGCAGGGGTGGTGTTTTTTATTACAAATTTAGTATTGTACACAATATGCTTTTAGGAGACATAATTCTATAGATGTTGCAAATAAAAAAAGGAACAATAGTTTCCCATTGTTCCTTTACCAACTAAACTAACGAACTCAAATTTCTTTAATAACGGCCGAAAATATTAGGTTCATCTTATAAACGCCTTTACCTAACAATGTATGGCACCTGAAACTGGAAGATCCAATGGTCGATTATTACATATCAACTTTAGTTTAAGAGAAAAATTCCATTTTTTATACTTCTATTTAATCCGAATTTTCAGGTCAATACTTTTCTGATTTCTAAAAACAGTCAAATTCAAACTTCCCTTCCAATTGTGTTCCTGAATTATTTGCATTAAATCCAATATTTCATTTATCTCCTTACCTTCACCACCTATAATAACATCTCCTATTTGAAGTTCCGATTGATCCAATTTGCTATCTGATTTAATTGCCGTAATCAAAATTCCAGCTATCTTATTAAGTCCCGAAGCTGACCTTTCTGCCATAGTTTCAATATTTTTGAGATTCCCTCCAAGCCAATCCATAGTCAATGCTTTCGACCTTTCATTGCCAGAAACCAACAATAAATCTGGAATCTCAGGAATCTTTGTTAATGCCCTTAGTGCCGGATTCTTTACACCAAAACTTTCCATTGGAAAATTCTTAAAACCTAATTTTAGAGCAGGGGAATTTTCAGAAACAGTAAAATCCCCAGAACTTGGGTCAATAAAATTGGGGTTCCCGAAAAGACTATGTAAGTCAGTATTATTTTTTTGAGCTTTTAAAAGGGTTTCTTCATCTGGAAATAGATTATAGTCTACCTCTTTGCCCCAGGCCTGAAGTCTAATATCTTTATGGTCCGTCATGACAATATTTTTACGGAATACATCATCACTGTTCTCAAACCATACGTGGGGGTGAAATCCATTATTAATAATGATATTGTTTTCCACAGTTCTGTGAAATCCTTCCCGCAGTTTTAGGCCTCCATTTAAGCATAAATTATTGTAAATTCTATAATTGGTAGAACCGTCATCCAGGTCAATATCCCAGCCATGGTCACACCTAAAGCGGTTATTTCTAATGATAGTGGTATTTATAGCGTCCCATAAAGGCATGTTTGGATTCTTTGCTGCAATTTGGTCCATGGTTTCACGATCTGGATGCCAAAAGCGATCTCTCCCCCATGAATTGAATGAGCCATGATCCCCTGATTCCAATACAGTATTGAATACATCATTATATTCTATAACATGACCTCCCCAGGTACCTTCGCTCACATTTATACCCGCTCTAGGAACTTCATAAATACTATTATTGCTCACGGTAATATCCATGGCCATTGAAATCTCCACCCCGGCGGTCTGCTTTTCCAATCTTCCTATTCTATAAATTAAATTATTGTCTACGATACATGCTTTTGGGTACAAATTGTTAGTTGGTCCTTTTGTGGTGTCCAATTCTTTGAATGGAACAAACTCATCATACTGAAATGAAGGGGAGCGCACTGCACTAGGACTACCTACGAAACTTACAGCGGAAGCGCCACAGTCATGAATATGGTTTCCAGTAATTGTTGCGCTTCTATTATAATTGCTGACAAAAATAACGTTACCGCCCAAATTTGAAAATTCACAATCCTTAATGGTAACGTTTTCTGTTCCATCAATAAATAGCGCACCCCCTCTGTAAATGGTCCAGTCACTTCTAAGTAGGGGTTCATAATTTTCCATGATTGTTCTTTGGGTATGCTCAAATTGAATTCCTTCTATTGACACACCTTTTACTGGTAATTTTTCAGAACCTTTAATTTGAACCAAATGCTTTAAATTCACCGCCTCGAATATGGAATTTTGAATATCAATCCCGGTTTGTGGCCAATAGTATAATTTACTTGAATCCTTATCATAATACCATTCACCTGGGCTGTCTAGCTCTTCAAATACATTTTCCACCATCCTAAGTTTTTCGTGCATTCCAGCTGATGGTCTATTGTTTTGATGTCCTCCTGATAATACTGGTTCTCCTTTTTCGTTAATCCCTGATATGGTGTAATGAAATCCACCCCATTCACCTGCGTGCATGGCATGAACAATAGCTCCAATAGGTTGAGCCCATGATTTAACCCGCTCTAGGGAAATGGCATCAGCAGCATGCCCTTGCCAATGGCCTGCACTTTCGTCATAATTCGGATAGCGCGCCAAATGTTGTCCAATACCGTTTACAAACAACTGGTCAAAGTCAGTATTGTCCGGAATTCGAGAGACCCAAATGTGGTCATTATATTTTTTCCAATCAGGTTGTAGCTGTTTTGAACCCTTTATAGTAACCAAATCGGAACCTTCACCAATTATTCTAAGATTACTAAGTTTAGGCGTAATGATCAAGGTAGAGTCTAAATAATATTTCCCTTCGGATATATTGATGACTATTGGATTGATTTTATCCTTTGAGCGAATTTCATTTACCATTATTAAGGCCTCGTTGATACCTTTGAAAACTACCTCTGTGGATTCCCCATTTCCTTCTCCCACATAAAGATTGATAGTATTTTCCTTAGAGCCACAGCTTATTAATAAAAAAATCAATAAAAGCTTAGGAGACCATTTTTTCCAATAATTGGATTTAGAATACTGTTTCATTGACAATAGTTTTATTTGTTAAAATTCCATGTCGGGTCGCTCTACACTTATTTGGCACCTTCATTGTCTGATTGCTCGTTAGGACTGGGCCCTGGGCTGATTTTTGATTCATTGGTGGACATTGTTTTTTGTATTGTTTTTAAAAGTTCAAGCGATTCAGGCGAAACAGAGCCATCTTCGTACATTTCAAGATTAATGGATAATGGATATCTGTGTTCTTGTGCATGTTTGATTCGCGAAATAAGTATTTCAGCAGAAAAGTGAGGACTCACTATTTTACTGTTCTGATCAATATGACCCCATCTTCTTTCAAGCGGAAAACAAGTATGGGCCATTAATCCTTTTTGAGGACCTTCTTGAAATTTACCATCTTTAAGCCCTTCAAACTGTTTTAATCCCTCCCCTGCAAAATAATCCTGATACTCAGTTAAACTAGGTAACATCCAAGAATTATATGACACAATTCTTTCAATATTACCTCTACGGGCAGCTTGGGTCATTTCCTCGAATGGCGCACTTAATATTCCACCAGATGAGCCATCAAAATGACAATCATAATAACGTTGCGCACCATCAAACCACCAGCCGTGTAGCTTTCTTTTATACCTTTTACCTATCTCAGACAGAATATTTGTTATGTTATAGTATAATTCTGTTTTGTCAGCTTTATATCCACCTGATGCTTCCATCCAATCAGAGTCAACTGAATGGTAACAATCGTAACCATAATGATAATAAAAGATAAGTTTAATCCCTTTTTTATCAAGGACATCTGCCATTTCTCCCAATAGATCACGTTTAGTTGTTCGACCTTTAATTAATTTGTCAAGTGACTTTAAAGGGGCTGAAATATACTGCTGCCCCCATGTTATCGACCAAAGAACATAAGATGCTCCCGTTTGCTCAACCATATTGGCAAAACGTTCAACATCAAAATCATTCACTTTATCCTCCCAGTTTTTTATTGTGTCACCTTTCTCAGGCGTTGCCCTATTTGTCCATTGAAACATTAGGCCATATCCGGCATCGCGAAACCAATCCGGATACTGCCTGCCAACAAAAGTATCTTCGTTTATTTTTTGTCGTATTTTTGGCTGGGTTAGTTCAATACTAGATAGATTAAATGTGTTGCTAGTCCTAACCATCATTTTGATTAAGTTATCCCCCTCGTTCAATCTTACACTCCCTAGACTAAGCCTTGACCATTCCAGTGCCTTGTTCACGACTTCCTCTTTTTGTCCGTTACAACTTAATTCTATACTAGCCTCCTCTGCAAATACTAAAGTAGATACTTCATAAACATCTGTTTTGGGTGATTTTACCTTCCACTCCAAATAATGAAGTTCAGGTGTTATCGACTCCACCCACAAAAACATGTGATTTTTAACTACGGGTTTTAAATTTGGGCTGATGCTGGCATAACGGGCTGTTAGTACATTAATTTGATTGGGATTTATTTCTACTGTGACTATTCCGTCTCCTATTACATGATCTCCTGTTTCAGCATAGGGGTCAATTTTATTTTGGGCATTCGCCAAAGTGCACCCTATTAACAAGATAAACAGTGGACGACATATGAAGATCCTAAAGTTTTCGAACTTTTTCATATAGTAATAACCTCCTATTTTCTCACTATGCTTTTAACCTCTTTCATCACATCTAGAGCTTTTTTACCAACCGTTCCATCCTGATAAATCCCTAAATTTACGGTAACAGCACCTCCGTTATCCATGCAATCTAGTATGTACTTACTCAATTTTTGCGAGCTTAACCTCGGATTAGGCATTTCAGATTTCTGCTGTACCCAATATGGTTCCATTATTAGTAGTGCCTGATAGGGTAGTTCCGGAGCCGGACCGTTTTGCATATAACCATTTACAGGGATATCGATGGGGCTCCCTACCTCTCCTGCCCAATAATCCTGCCAAGGGGTTACGGATGGATAAATCCAAGAGTTCAGACATATAATTCTATTCTGGTTCCCTATTTTGGTGGCTTTATTGAATTTTTCAAATGGAACTTCAGGAAATTTTTCAAAAATTTGATACCAACTATCAAACCAATAACCTGCAATTTGGTTTTTGTAACGACTTCCCATTTCCTTTAATATATCTTGGAAATTGTTTACGAAACTCTGTTGTTCATTATCTGTCAGGGTTTCTTTTTTAACATCAAGGTTGAACCCTAGAGGTCCATTAATATAGCAAATCAATTCAACCCCTTTCTTATTTAAGGCATCTGCTATTTCGGCGATTAAGTCTCTTTGAGTTGTTTGCCCTGGATGTACTTTTTCCCAAGATTTTATGGGGGCAGGACAATAAGACTCGGCATGGCCGATTGTAAAAATAACATAACCGGCTCCAGTATCTTCAACCATATCTGCGAACTTCTTCACATCAAATTCATTAACAGCCTCTTCATAACTTTTAATACTGCCATCGTGTTGAACACTTTCAGACGTCCAGTGAAACATAAGACCATAACCACTTTTAACTAGCCAATCAACGCTTTCCCTTGATTTTAAGGCACGCAAATTTTCTTTCTCAATGCTTTTTTTTGCCGAAATAGGAACAAGCTCAATCGAACGAAAATCAAGTAAGATATGATCACCGGAAATTCCCTTGGCAGAAAATGACACCATTTGTTGCCCTTTGGTTAAAGAAATTTCAGACTCAAGTTCTATTCTCTGAAAGTTTCTTCCGCCAAGGTAAGGTCCTTTGGTCGGTTTCAATTTAAAGTTCATATTCTCCCCTGTGGTCTTAAATAAAATATCAGTATTCTCACCTTCCTTTCGGATATTAGCAATAAGATATAATTCGTAAATCCCATTAGATGGAACATTAATATCCCATGCCAATTCGAAATTTCCTTTACATTCCATGTTATTTCCTCCTACGAGTTTTAACTCACCTTTTACCGTTGACGCCTCTGTACAGTATAAAAAAGTGCTTTTATCCTCTTTCAGCTGTATAGAAGATCTTAGCTCATCTAAGGAGAAATGATTATTTTCTTTGGGCAATCCGGTTGCAACAACTTGCTCTGATCCAAAAGAAAAAATTAAGTATAAAGTCAACAAATTTAGTTTGATAAATATTTTCATGGTTCTTTAAATTTTAAATAATTTTTTAAGTGCTTTTCTGAAATTGGAGTATAAGAGGTGTATTATGATGAAAGGGCATGATTTTTATATCTGCGGGGTTCAAGGTTATTAGAAAGATTTATCCCATCGTATTAGCCTAATAATCGTGATTAAAACCCCAATTACCTTAGCGATGAATTAAACATGATACTATATCATAAAATCTACACATGAGATATTGGTAAGTAATCAATAATATCCTTTTTTAGGACATGCTAAATTTCCAAAAATAAATATTGATGATACTGGTTTTTCCTGATTAAAAGTGGCGATTAAAAAATCGCCACTTTTATTTTATGTTACTATCCAAAATCGAACTGATATAATTTCGTGTTAGATAGTAGCTATCCTAATTTCCACCATAGGACGGATTCTGATCAATATTATTGTTCGAAATCTCAAAATCAGGAATAAGCCATGTGTTATTATAGGGACCAATTGGCACAACCAATTCCGATCCTCTAGCAGCTTGCACCAAATAAAATGATTGAGTCCGTTTTAAATCAAACCAGGCACTACCTTCAAGATGTAGCTCCCATTTCCTCTCCATTAAAACGGCATCACGGAAATCTTCTTGACTAAGTCCGGACAGATCAGGTACATTGAACGGATCAGCATTATCTATTCTCGCACGCTCCCTAACTTTATTGATATAGTCATAAGCAGCAGCTGGGCCATTCATTTCATTTTCTGCTTCAGCTGCTATAAGGTACATTTCAGCTAGGCGAAGTATGGGGATGGTATAATCAAGAGTACTGCTTGTTTCTGCAGGGCTTAATTCATCTTCAAAGAATTGTTCGTCAATAAATTTATTGTAATAAGTGCGGCTGACAATTTCATTTCCCTTCGCATTTGTGTAACCATCTTTAATCCCCCATTCCGCACGCCTATCTCCTACGGCGAAACTATTTGTAAATGCTTCTGTTGGCAACATTATGGCAGTCTGGTTTCCAGTTGGCGCAGTGTTTTGATGTAAAGGATTACCAACATTAGGTGGCGAAACCAAGGCTTCCCATATTGTTTCGGAGGTGTAGCGATTGTTATGAAAAACTTGAGCATAATCCTCTAACAATTGAAATTTATCAGACGTAATTACCTCAACGGCCTTAGTTTTTGCCAATGAATAGTTTGCGGTAATATTAAGTGGATACCCTGCCGTTGTTAAATAAACCTTGGCCAACAACCCTGTAGCTGCTAATTTATAAACACGTCCTTCGTCCACGGCATCATCGGGTAAATTAGATTCGGCAAAAATAAGATCATTAATAATTAAATCATAAATGTCATTTTGAGATGACTTTTCCTTTTGGATCTCATCTAAAGAACGTACAGGCTCTGTTCGTAAAGGAATGTCACCATATAGTTGAACTAACTGGAAATACGCATATGCTCTCAAACATTTTGCTTCGGCTTCAATCCCAGCTTCCACAGCCGCTTCCAATTCAATATTCTCCAATCCTGCCAATATCAAATTGGCATTATTTATAATTGCATATGGATAACTCCAGTTCTGCCTTATTGGCCAGTAATTTGCCGATGGGTTATTTTGCCAGATATCTCCTGTTTGCTCTGCCGATTCCGGAAAATCACTGTAATCAGCAAAAACTTCTTGTAAATTCTTTTGTAAACCTATATTCCTAACATCTACATAAAGCCCCATTAGCGCAGCATTAAAATCAGCTTCTGACTTATAAAAATTAACGGACGATATAAATGTTTTTGGTTCTTCATCCAGAATGTCGGAACATGCTGTAAAGAAAAGAGAAAACACACATAATAATATGATTAAATTTTTCATGTTATTTTAATTTAAAAGGTTATTTGGATTCCACCAGTTATTGTTTTGGAGGATGCGTATACCCCACGATCCCAACCATTGACTGCAGATGAGGTCCATGAGGCCTCAGGATCATAATGGGGGTATTTTGTTATGGTAAGTAGATTGTTTCCACTAACATAAACAGTAATGTTCGCAAGGTTTATTTTTTCGCTAATGCTCTTGGGGATATTATAAGCCAATTTTATATCTTTTAACCTAAGATAAGACCCATCTTCAACCCACAAAGAACTTGGTGAACCAAAAGTGATATTGTCTGTAGCAGATGAAGACGCAGCGGCATAAGTACCTGTAGAACCAGGACCAGTCCATCTATTGTCCCAAGATTCCTGTGT
The DNA here is from genome assembly GCF_023015905.1 of Arenibacter sp. F20364. Classification (GTDB taxonomy): domain Bacteria; phylum Bacteroidota; class Bacteroidia; order Flavobacteriales; family Flavobacteriaceae; genus Arenibacter. Next base: position 53,256 of record NZ_JALKBD010000023.1, read on the forward strand.
AACGTTCCACTTTCCTCCCAAGGCTGTATAATACTTATTAAATTCGTTTACTATATCGTTCCCATAACTCCCAACGATCAAAAAGCTTAATTCAAAATTTTTATACCTTATTTCATTGTTCATACCAAAAACAAGCTTTGGTTCAAGATGCGTTAATAACTTTTGGTCTTCTCCATTGATAATCCCATCATCATTAATATCAACAATCCTATAATCTCCGGCTTTTTTACCTGGCTCTAATACAGCTGCTTCGGCATCTGTCTGATAAATGCCATCAAGTTCATAACCGAATAATTGAAAAGGAGCGTTATCTTTAAATAACGGAAACCAGTTGCCACCAGCTATTGGGCTATCAATACGCTCAATAACATTTCCATTATTATCTTTCCCTAAATCAACAACCTTACTTCTGTTGAAAGTCATATTTATGGAACTATTCCATTTTACAGCACCCTCTAAATTCTTATAAGAAAGATCAAATTCTAATCCTTTATTTTCAATTTCTCCAACGTTTCGAGTCGATGAACTATATCCTGAGGAAGGTGGCAAAGTTGCATTGTACAATAAATCCGTTGTTTTTTTATGGTAATAATCTAAAACAATATTAAATCTACTATCCAAAAATGAAAGATCTATACCCACATCCGTTTGTGTAGTTGTTTCCCATTTTAAACTCTCGTTGGAGAAACCTGAAGCAACAAAGCCAACTGACTCTCCACTACCGAAGACGGCCGTATTCGTTGTTAACCTATCCAGGGTTTGATAAGGAGATATAGCCTGATTACCAACTTGCCCGATACTTGTACGTAATTTAAGGCTATTGACCCATGTTACATTATCCATAAAGTTTTCTTCTGAAACTCTCCAAGCAAAAGCTGCCGACGGAAAAAAAGCATATTTATTATTTATCCCAAATTTTGATGAACCATCATATCGCCCAGTGGCTGTAAATAAATACCTATCCTTAAATGTATAATTTAATCGGCCTAAATATGAAAGCAGCTTAGAATCTAAATAACCAGTAGATAATGGTACTGTATTAATTGCAGATTGCATGTTATTGTTTTCGAATACATCGCTTACAAAACCAGAATACCTGCCTGAATTCATAAAGTCGGTAACTTCCTCTTGATATGAAAAACCAGCCATCGCAGAAAGTCGATTATCGTCATTAAAAGATTTAGTATAATTCAAGATATTTTCATTTACCAGCCTGTAAAAATTACTCTTATTTTTCCATGCCTGCCCCCCGCTAGGACCACTACCGGAAAGTTCCATCGAATTATATTGATCATAGCTAGTATTATTTACATCTACCCCAGCCGTCACTTTAAACATCAAACCATCAATAATCTTATAATCAACAGCGATATTTGATACAACCCTATATTTTGAGGTGGCACTTTTACTCAATTGAGAATAACCCACGGGATTTGTCCCTCCCCATGGCGTACCCGTAAATTTGGTATAATTTCCTGATTCATCGAATATAGGAGTAGTTGGTGCCATTACAATTGCCTGAAAAGGAATAGCTCCCCAACCGTCTGCGGCAAAATTACTGGTATTGTCAATAGAGCGGTTAAAACCAATATTAGCTTGTACACTTAGTTTTTCGCTTAATTTCAAATCACCATTTAATCTTAATCCAATGCGGTTATAATCAGAGCCTTTAAGAATACCTTCTTGATTCATATAATTAACCGAGCTATAAAATTTCGCAGTCTCATTTCCGCCGGAAGCTGTTAGCTGATGACTTTGCCATAATGCGTTCCTATAGGCAAGATCTTGCCAGTCATTATTTGGTAAAGCGGCAATTTCTGAAGGACTTAATACAGCACCTCCTTCTTTAACTGCAATTTCATTTTGCATGGCCACATAATCAGTTTTATCCAAAAGGTCGATCTTCTTTCTTAAACTTTGAACCCCAAAATAACCATGATAATTTATTGTTCCCTTACCTTCTTTTCCTCTTCTTGTAGTAATAAGAACAACTCCATTAGAACCTCTGGAACCATAAATTGCGGTTGCCGAAGCGTCTTTTAAAATTTCCATTGAAGAAATATCCTCCGGGTTAAAATCTGCTCCCAGTCCTTCCACTGGTAATCCATCAACCACATATAAAGGATCATTGCCCCCCGATAAGGAATTTCCTCCTCGAATACGAATAATTACCTCATCACCTGGCCTCCCCGATTTTTGAGTCACCCTTACCCCTGCAGCTCTTCCCTGAATGGCTCTTGCCGAGCTTGTTGGTTGCCCCTGGGTGATTTGATCTGATGAAATTGAGACAATAGAACCCGTTAAATCACTTTTTCGCATACTACCATATCCTATTACGACTACCTCATCCAATCCGGCAGCACTTTCCACCAATCCAACCGTAATATTAGTCTGTCCGTTAAGAGGAATCTCCTTGTTTGCAAAACCGACATATGAAACCACTAAAACGGCATTTTCGTTTTCGACAGAAATTGAAAAATCCCCATCAAAATCAGCTTGAGTTCCATTTGTTGTTCCTTTTTCAAGAATATTTGCTCCTGGTAAAGGGGTACCTTCATTATCTGTTATGGTTCCACTCACTTGAAATTGCAATTTCTTATCCAAGATCTCAACTGAACTACTTTCCACGGAATTCGTTGGACTTTTTTTAACCACGATAGTTCCGTCATCTGTAAAGTTATAAGTAAAACTTAAAGGCGATAAGGCTTTGTCCAATAAGTCCCCAGCTTTAATTACACCTTTTTTTAAATTAATATTTGGCGAAGTCTTGATCAGGTCATGGCGATAAATAAACTTATAGTCGGTTTGCTTGTTGATTAGCCGAAATACCTGTTTAACGTTTAAGGTAACATCAGAATCGATGATGATCTCCGCATCTTGGGCCTCACCATTAATAGGACTGAGCGCAAATGAAATCGAACAAATGAGGAAAATAAAGGATTTCATAATAAGGTGTAAAAGAACTTTGCCCAATGGGCAAGGTGGTCGGTTGATTAATTTAATTTTCATAAATTTGTAATGGTTTAGTTAAACATTGTTTTAATTGATCTACTTGGACAAAGGCCGTTGCTGTGGAAGGTGCTGGCCTTTTCCTTTTTTATTTAATACTAATTGTTTTATCGTTAATTTCAAATTTTATCTGGCCCTCACTCGTGGCTTCTATTAGCTTAAGAATATCTTCTACGGATTGAGTTCTTTCCAATATTCCTGTAAAAACAAACTTCTTTTGTTTGGCATTCTCAAATACCACCTCCGTATCGTACCATCTTGACAAGACAGTCAATATTTCCTCCAAGGGTTTTTCGTTGAAGGCAAATAATCCGTTGACCCATGAAATTTCTTGTGACACATCTATTTCCTGAATGTCTATTTGATCACTTTGCTTACTAATTTTGGCTTGTTGGTTAGGCTTTAAAGTTTCACTGACTTCACCTTTTTTAATTCTTATTTTGCCTTCCACCAAGGTGGTGGCCATTACCTCGTCATTATTATAGGCTCTTATATTAAATTCTGTACCCAAAACGTCTATTTCCTGCGATTTTGTAAGCACATGGAACCCTGCGCCTTTGTGCTGAGTACTGGACGAAACCTTAAAATAGACCTCACCATATATTAATTCCACCTTCCGGGTTAGACCTTCAGCGAATGTCACAGGATATTTTAATTTGGTTTCTGAATTTAACCACACTTCCGTGCCATCCGACAATTTGATAAAAAATTGGCCGCCCCGAGGAATTGTTAAATAGTTAAATGACTGTTCCTTTTCAACATCATTACTACGCTTTTTTTCAGCATAAACCAATTCCTCCCCATTACTACTAACCTCTCCAATCTGAAATTTTCTACCTTTTTCCAAGGCCACCTCATCTCCATTTCCAAGGGTAAGGATAGCCTTATCGGTACCCGCTACAATTGTTTGGGGATGATTAACGATTACAGATCCATCTAAGTTTCCATTTTTGTTTATAAGATAAAAAGCCAAGCCTAGTATGAACATAACAGAAGCAGCAACAGCCATTCTCCTATACCGGTTCATCCTTGTTAACCGCCTGTCCTTTTTAAGCCTGTCCTTAATAGACGCCTTAGCTTTATTTACATCAAATTCTGTCATGGAAAGTGTACTTATATATTGTGTTTTGACAAAGCTATTGAAGACTCGAATCCCTTTATCAGTCTTAAGTAAATCTTCCAGTTTTTCCAACTCGGAATGATTTGCTTCTTGATTAAGGAACTTTATTATTATTTTTTCTATTTCGTCCATCTTTAATTCAACACTTATACACCTAATACGCTTCAATTTTTAATACCCCTCTACTTTTTATGGATTTTTTTTAGATATTTACCAAAATTTGATTCTAATATTACGAATAACCTATTTGTATGGACGGTAAAAGAAATTTGTTTTTGGCCAAAAGATTGATGGCAGGTGACGAAAAAGCTTATGATATCCTCATGAATTCTTATTATCAACGCTTGTGCGCATATGCCCAATCCTTATGCCATGACCCCGCATTGGCCGAAGATATTGTTCAAAACGTGTTTGTTAGAATATGGGTCAAAAGAAAAAAAATAAATCCAGATTTTTCTATCAAAAGTTATTTGTATAAATCCGTTTATAATGAGTTTATCAGTCAGTATAGAAAAAACAAACCTGTGCTGTATTTGGAGAAAAAATATTTTGAGGCCATTGATGTGGTGGCGGAAATAGGACCAGAGGAATTGGATACCCTAATAAAATTGATGAATGCTGAAATTGATAATTTACCCTCTAAATGCAAGGAAATATTTTTAATGAATAAAAAGGAGGGGCTAACCCATACGGAAATCTCCGAATACCTCAATATCTCTACAAAAACAGTGGAGGGCCATATTACCCGTGCCTTTAAAATCCTTACCGAAAAACTGGGCACTAAAATGGAAGCTGTTTTTTTCTTACTTTTCGATTTCAAAAAACAAAGGGGAAGGACTTCTTTGGGGTAAAGTCTTAGCAACCTTTATAATTTGCAGCCGGAAATCAATGAAAACCCGGCATTGGTAAATTAAGATCGGCATTTTCCAGTATCAGTACCCAATCCTGCCCTCTTCCAGAAGTAGGCGGCTTATAGGTCTGGATACCATCGGTGTCCGATGTGCCCAAATGATGGGACACACCATATCTGGGATCGTACCAAATAGCCTTTTTATTTAAACCTGAAATCATTCCCTTGTCCACCGTAAAGGCCTTCCCACTGGGGGTATAGATCATGGCAAAAGAGGCATCCAGTGCCAATACCGCCCTTATGGGCTCCCCATTTATTTCCATGCTATTTTTGATCAACTCGGGCTTGGGAGTCAATTTAGAAAAGGAACGTGCCTCCATTAAGGTTCTAAGATGTTTCATTTGAAAGGCCCCAGGATGGTCCAAGGCATCTTTCCACGGTATTGCGGCCCCAATAATTGGACTATTGTCGGGCGAATACATCTGCCAAATATTATTATTCCCATAGGTATGTCCGCAAGCCCCTGCAAAAACCGACCAATAGGCCGCCTGCCGTGCGTCATAATCGTCAAAGCGATCCTTTGGATCCGTACCTTTAAAATAAAACCCTACCGGTATACTTTCGTATCTCGGTTCTCCGTCCAAGGTCGGTTTTATGGGCTCTAGGGCATAATCATGCTCCGCATAAAGTCCGTTGTCATGCCCATGTTGACCATGGGAAGATTGATACATATTAAAATCAAGCCATTCGGCATTATGAAAATAATCCGACGACATTCCGGGTCCCCTGGGATGAAAAGTGATAAGCTGTTGGTCATTACACCCCTGCTTCAGACCTTGCGCCATTGCCTCCACAATCTTGCGATCATTTTCCGTTCGTATATTTCTATCTCCACCCAATATCCAAATAACAGGTTTGTCCTTATATCTTTTCCCTAAAAACAGTCCAAATTCCTCAGCGCTTTCTGCTGTAAAAATGATGTCCTTTTCACTTAGGGAACTCCAATAACTGCCCCAGGTGGGAAGCATTCCCATAACCAATCCCAAAGAACTTGCCTTATCTACTATGGCGTCTACATGCTTAAAATAAGCTTCATCGGGTCTTTTTGGGTCTTTATTGAATAAGGGCAGGTCCCCATTGGCATTAGGAACGGAAATACCGTTCAGTTCTGATAAAATAACTGCTTGTATAACCGTAAAACCTTTATCTGCCCTATTATTTAGATAATACTCCGCCTCCCCAAGGTCCAATCTGTGGAACAATTCCCAAGCCGTATCTCCCAGATAAAAGAAAGGCGTAGCATTTGACTTTTCAATAAATCTTCCATTTTCGCTTATTCGAAGGGACTGCCCAATAACGTATTGAAAATGTAAAAACACCGAAACAAGACTAAAACAAAAAAGTAGTTTTCTCATAAGATTGGATAATAGGATTTAGCAAACAAACCCCAATATCTAAAATTATTACTTCAATTTAAACTAAGTGATTGAAAATTAATCATTTATTTTTCCGTACAAGATATTTGACATATTCCCAATAGAGAATTTTGAACCTTATACTTCAAGATTGTATAACGAATAGTCCCAACTATTAATTGAAAATACAACAGCATAATTCCAGCTAACAATTGGGACCAATATCAAAATTTAAGACCCCAAATTATATTGAATCCCTATACTATTTTTTTGGCTGAAAGAACACCCTTGTCGGAATGGTTTCCCTTTCCTGCCCTGGGCCACTCCATTCCAATTCCAAGGAAGGTTTTCCCTTCTTAGGGGACTTATAATAAACCCGAAATGGATGCAGTCCGGCCTTAAGTTTAATGCTCCCGCTTTTGGGCGAGTTTTGAAAATACTCATAGTCCGCATCAATTACAGCAGCATCGTGGATCCTTAGAAATGCCCCCGAATTCGCCGAGACATAAAAGGTGTAGTCTCCGTCCGAAGGGACTCGGATATAGCCCTCAAAGAACATGGCCCCGGAACCAGCAACAGTATTTATGTGTCCATTTAACTGATTTACCACTCCGTTTTCCAACTCGCTTAGTGTTGCCACTTCGGGTACCCATGGAAAATTGCCCTTAAAGGCCTTCCACTGAATGCCGCTTTTCATTTCCCCTTCAGTTACAGAAGGAACCGGAAAATCATCATATGGTCTTAAAGCAGTACTATTTGGAATTCGGGACCCTAGGACCTTGTCCTTCATCTTTTGCTGCAAACTAGCAAGTTTAGGATCCTTGGCCAAATCCTGGGTCTGCTGTGGGTCCTTTAAAACATCATAAATTTCAAAAGGATCGTTATGCGATTTGATGTCGTAACGCAGTCCAACATAATTTCCAAAACGCACCATCTGCATTTGGTTGCGACGGCGCCCTTGGTGCTCCGGAATAAAATCTGCATAGTCCGGTGTCTTTCCCGGCTGAAAGTACTCTATATAAATATTGCCCTCTGCTTGTGTTCCTTTTCCTAGTAAGGAAGGTAATAAGGATACCCCATCCGAAATAGCAGGTGCAGGAAGTCCAGCCATCTGCGCAAAGGTGGGCATCCAATCATAGGAAATACTAGGAGTTTCAATATGGTTCCCTGCCGGGATATTCCCTGGCCATAATGCCAATGTTGGCATTCTCACTCCCCCCTCCAAACAATCGCGCTTTATTCCGTCGAAAGGCCCATAACTCTTAAAAAATGTGGGATCTATAGGTTCATTGGCCAAATAGGATTCCTTGGACGGGCCATTGTCCGAGGTAAATACCACCATGGTATTTTCATCAATTTTTAAATCCTTGAGCAGTTGCAGTATATCGCCCACTGCATCATCTATCCTCCTAGTGTCCGTAGCATAACGCTTATACACCTCTGGCCAGGCCAATTGTGCAGTTGCCGGATTCCCGTCATCGTCATAGGTGGCATTGGCATAATCCGGATGCATCCAAGAATCCACTTCTCCCGAAGCGGTATTGATCATTTTCCCCGGCTCTCCCAACCATTGCAGTCCGCCATTCAATCCACCACCTGCCGGATAGGCCTGGGTAGGCAACTCAAGAACGGCATGGGGCGTATCATAGGCTAGATACATAAAAAAGGGTTTGTCGGCATCCTCACTTTTTTTAAAATCAACGATCCATTTCTTGGCAGCGGCCGTAAATAAGTCTGTAGTGTAACACTTGTCAAGGTCATCGGCTATATTAACCCTATTTTCATACACTTCCTTACTGCCCCTATAAATTCCTTCTTTGGGATAGTGTTCATGGCCATCACCATGGCGTATATACCCCAAGTAATAGTCGAATCCTCTATTAAGGGGGTGTGCCGTCCAGTTAGGAGCCTTACCTCCTTTTCCCTGCAAGCCCCATTTGCCTATGGCCGCTGTGGTATAGCCCGCGGTCTGCAATACCGACCCCAAGGTATGGTTATTGTCCAAGGCCTTGTCAAACTGATTGTCTCTGATATTGGCATGACCCTGACTACGGCCCAATAACAGCGAGGCCCTGGATGGTGCACATACCGGGGCGGCGGAATAATGCTGCGACATCAAGGCGCCTTCAGCTGCCATTTGATCCAGATTGGGCGTATACTCCCGTGGATGCGCCGCCCCTTTTTCCTTGGCCTTCATATTCTGAAAAAGTACCCCCAGATCCCCATAACCCAAGTCATCGGTAAGGATAAAAATGATATTGGGCTTTTTGTTTTCCCTATCAACTTCCGCTGTTACATTGCTTTGGGCAATTAGCCTATTTATGCCCACAATGAGCATTAGGGCGAATATAATTTTTGAAGTCACTGTTTTATGAAGCATGAGCGGTTTATTTTTCTTGTCCAATTAAAAATAGTTTGGGCAAATTAGCATTAATCTGCTTTATTGAAAACAAATGTGGTCAGCGATTTACCTAAGACCTGTATTTTACTCTTTCCAAATTGAGCATCTGGCATTTTACTAAGATTGTTAGATTCACTGGTAACGTAACTCTCGATTTTGGAATTTGATGGTATGTCTATATTTAATTCTAAATGCGCAGTAGCAACCTGTTGATTAACTACAACCAGTACTATACTGTCATCAGCATTTTTATAGGCGGATAGCAACACCCCATCCTTTAGGTTTTCCTCTGTATTATAATTATCGTAGGTAACCGAGATCCTTTTGGCCCCGGGCCTGATGAATCTAGAGTAATTGCCCAAGGCCCATAGCAATTTTGAGCCGTAGAAATTCCCATCCTCACTTTCCTTATCAACATAAATAAGTCCGTCCTTAAAATCGTAAGGACTCATGGCCAACCACCAGTGCCAAGCACTGGCATTCGCAATAGTAAGATCGGCATGGATGAGTCGGGCTACATATAGCGCCGTGGGCATACCCAAATCCCTGCCTTTTCCCTTAATCTCCTCATTGTTCTCCAAAATGCAGTATTCGCTCATCCAATATTCCAAGGAAGGGTATTCCAGTAGTTTTTCCGCAATTCGTTCCCTTTCTTTTTTAAGCTTCGATATATCCCAGGTAGTAAAATAACTATGTGCCGCGATCTTTGGTGCTACGGATTTTAGATCTCCCACATAATTAGTACTTTCAGGACTAAAAAAAGATGCTATCTGATCGCTTCTATTAGGATGCTTTTCTTTATCCCCTGTTAAATAGTCAATTTGACCGGCTTCGGTAATTTCTATTTTGGAATTTATTTTCTGTTGGGCAAAAACCGAATCGATTACCCTGGTGGCATTGGCCAATTCAATATTGTTCCAGGGGGAACCTTCCTGTCCGCCTTTCCATTCCCATTGTGGTTCATTGAACGGACTTATATAATCAAAATCTACTGTAAGACTGTCCTTGAAATGCTTTAGCACCTTCGCCAGAAAGTTGGCATAATCAACATAATTGTCCGGGGATAAATTGGCGGCCAAGCCATCATCGGAATGCGCCTTATTGTTTCTGGTCATTTGTATGGGCGGACTATTGACAAATGCAATGAATTGTTTTACTCCTCTTTCCTTTGCCGCCTGAAGAAACCACTGTTGTCCTGCCTGCTTTTGCCAATTGTAACTTCCGTCATCCTGTAAAAAGCCCTCGGCCCTTCTCCATGGATCCTTTATGCCACTTTCTTCAGCTTGGGCCGTACTTCCTGCCCCGATATTAAATCGCCAGGCAGACAAACCGATTCCTTTTGGTGATCCATCCGGATTATTTTCCTTACTAAACAACCACTCGGCCATTTGTTCCTTTTTTTTATGGGGCCATAAACCCGTATACTCGGCGGCCCAAGCATCGGAGGCTGCAAAATTGTGAATGCTCTGGAAATGGATATTCTGATTTATGTGAACTTCAATAGCAGGGTTTTGCTGTGCACCCGCCCAATGAAAGGCGCACCAAAGGAAGTATAATTTTAACCAATTTTTCATCTCTGCTATTTATGGATTCTATAGTAGAAAAATATACTCTAATTCATCCTAACCAACCGGCATACGTCTATGAATATGGATGATACAAATTAGTAAAAAGAACCCTATGCAAATGATAGGGCTCTTTAAAAACTAAACTAATCTAACTACTAACAATTTTTTTATTCTACATTTAAGTAGGTTCCCTGATCAAAAGTAAATACTTCGGAAGGTGTCCTAGCTTCCTTAAAAAGCAATTTCATTTCGGCTACAATTTCTGGGTAATCCTTGGCAATATTGTTTTCTTCACCCAAATCGGCATCCAGATCATAAAGTTCCATCTGATTCTCGGTCGATTCAAAAACATTGTACTTTACAGCTTTCCAATTGCCTTTTCTAATAGCTTGTCTGCCGCCTTTCTCATGAAACTCCCAATACAAATATTCGTGTTCCTTTTGCTCTTTTTCCTCTCCCAAAAGGGTAGGCAAAAAGGAAACACCATCTAAAGAAGGGGGCACTTCCATATTTGCAATACCTGCAAATGTTGGAAATACGTCCCAGAATGCAGAAACGTGATCTGTTCTGGTATTTGGTTTAACATGTCCTGGCCACTTAACAATTAGGGGAACCCTAATCCCGCCCTCATAAAGGTCGCGCTTGGTACCCTTAAATGGGCCATTGCTATTAAAATAATCCGGATCCGCACCTCCTTCAGTGTGGGGACCATTGTCCGAGGTAAACATTACTATGGTATTGTCGGCAATGCCCAACTGTTCCAATTTGGCCATGATCTCCCCAACTTGATTGTCCAATATATGAATCATAGACACAAATGCGGCATGGGTTTCTTTCTGTGATTCGTAAGGACCATTTCTGTATTCCGGTCCATCATCCACCCCTTCATAAGCTTTTTCAGGAGGAAATTTACCTCTGTATTTTTTCATGATTTCCTCTGGAGCTGCAAGCTCTGCATGTGGTATAATAGATGCTACATAAAGAAAGAAGGGATTATCCTTATTGAACTCTATAAAATCGAGCGTTTTTTCATGTATAAGTTGTGGTGCATAAATCCCTTTCTTTGTTCCTGCATTTTCTTCCAGAACTAAAGAGTCCGTATTGGCCCATAGGTGGCGGGGGTAGTAATTATGCCCCAAGCGTTGGCAATTGTATCCAAAAAAAGTATCGAAGCCTTGGTTCAATGGATCCCCTTCCGAACCTGGATATCCTAGCCCCCATTTACCAAAAACTCCAGTGGCATAGCCAGCTTTTTTCATGGCCTCCGCCAAGGTGTAGGTATTATCGGGTATGGGATACTGCCCTTCGGGCTGAATTTCCTTATTGCCACGTACAAAGGTATGTCCTGTGTGCATACCTGTCAACAATGCAGATCTGGACGGAGCACATACCGTACTCCCAGAATAATGTTCGGTAAAAAGCATTCCTTGCCTGGCCAACTTATCTATGTTGGGTGTTGTAAACTTTTGCTGTCCATAGGCACTTAAATCCCCATAACCCAAGTCATCGGCCAAGATGTAAATAATATTGGGTTTGGCTACATTTTCCTGAGTGCTGTCTGTTTTGGAGGCCTCAGTTATCTGACCTTTGTTTTTGCATGCAAATGCACAGGAAATAAGGAATACAAGTAATCCTAAATGGAGAAATTTTTTAGTCATGGTGTTATTATCAATTACATTGGGGCAAGAATACCTTACCCCAATGTAGTTAAAATTAGGCTACTATCTATACCCGTTGTTGGTAGGGTCAGATTCCAATAAATTTGGATTCAATTCCAACTGATTCTGTGGAATAGGCAACAAAACATGGTAAGGCTGTATGTTGGCAGCCGGATTGTTCCATGCCCTATGTTGAACCGTCTTAACCCTGTCCAACAGAATACCCCAACGAATAAGATCCATTCGGCGATGCCCTTCAGCACTTAACTCAAACTTTCTCTCCTCGTACATGGCCTCTCTAAATTCAACTTGGGACATACCGCTCCAAGGCTGATCTGGCTCAAAAGCGCGTTCCCTTACCTTATTTACATAAGCATAGGCATTACCCGGGCCATTCGCTTCGTTTTCTGCTTCAGCGGCCATAAGATACACATCTGCCAAACGAAATACGATATAGTTTTCAGGGTGATTGCCACGCAAAGAGTTTTCTTGGTCCAAATTCCAATTTTTACGAAAGTATGGAAAAGACAATTTCCATCCCAGATATTCAGTCACAATGGTTGCATCATATCGCAAATCACCATCCTGCCAATTTTCCCTTGCAGCAATTTCTGGTAAAGGTACAGACCAGCCGTATCCGGTCATATCTTCATTTCTGTTACGCAATAAACCTTGAAATATATTAACCTTAGTACCGGAAACTCCGTCTACCACGGTATCCTTATTACGATTAGCCGGTTCGTCCCTGATACGGGGATTGTAATCATCTGTCCTTGTTGTATTCAAAGGACCTCCTAAATCCGCTTCAAAATCGATAACAAAAATATGCTCATTGTTGTACTGCGCACTTGGATCTGACTGATTAAATACATCGGCATAATTGTCCAAAAGCTTATGTGGACTTTGATCGATTATAATATCACATTCTGCCTTTGCCAACGCCCACTCTTTATCAAAAAGATGATATTTCGCCTTTAGAGTCGCAGCGGCCCATTTGGTAGCCCTACCCAGGCTACTACCCGAATATGAAGTAGGCAATAGATCAAATGCTCGCCCCAAATCTGTTTTCATCGCACTTCTTATTTCAACCTTAGGAGTCCTTCCCAATAAAGACCTTTCGGTCACGGGCAATTGCTCTACATAAAATGGAACATCGCCCCATAGGTTGGTCAAATGGTAATAGGCTAGCGCTCTTAGAAAAATAAGTTCCCCAAGTCTTTGATCTCTGGCTTCTTGAGATAAACTTTCATTTCCTTCAATATTGGTGATAAACTCGGTTGTATTGTTTACCACACGATATAGTTGGATCCAGGTACCGTTACCATCTGCCGTACCTTCCTGAATAAGATAATTATGTATAGAACCATTTACATTTCTATTGGCCGCCTGTATATCTGCCCCACTGGTATAATAATTATCCAGTCCACGTTGTCTATAAAGGTTATTGTCATGAAAAAGCCTATATACACCGTTCACGGCCAGTTCGGCTTCCTTATCATTGGTAAAAAAGGCATCAGGAGTTATCTCATCCCTTAAATCTTCTTCTAGAAACTTATCACATGAGCTCAAAACAATTAAGCCTATAAGTAGCATCAAAAATTTGCTCGTTAATTTAGTTTTCATATCGATTTTTTTTTAAAATTCTAGTTTTACTCCTAGGGTTATTGTCTTAGCATAAGGATATTGGCCAGAAGCAAAGCCTTGGGAAACTGAACCTAGCCCACTACCAGCAGTAAAGTTATTTACCTCTGGATCACCCAAAGTAAAGTCTGACCAAAGGAAGAGGTTTGTTCCGGTGGCGTATACACTCATTGCGCTGAACACATTGCTAAGGCCTCCTGATTCCAGAGGAACGTTATAATTTAAGGTCATGGTTTTTAATCTTAAATAGGAACCATCTTCAATATTTAAGCTACTATTAGGGTTAAAAAGACTGTTTGACGGACCTGCTCTAGGAATATCTGAGTTTTCATTTACTCCATCTATCCAACGCTGCATAACAATAGGATCCACATTTTGCTCACCTCTACCAAAATAAGCTGTTTGAGTTCTTACATTAAAAATTTCTGCACCATAGCTACCATGGAAAAACACATCCAACGAAAGGTTTTTATAGGTAAAGGTATTTCTAAACCCTCCATAAAAATCCGGGATAGGGCTACCTAATACCACAAAATCCTCATCATTAATGTTCGAGTCTCCATTGATATCCTCGTACCTTGGCCCACCAATAAACGAAACCCCCTGTCTTCCGTCCTCTATAATCTCATCAGCCGTCTTATAAGTACCCAAGTATCTTGCCCCTACAAAGGTGGGCAACGCTTCTCCCACGATCAACCTAGCCGAATTACCTCCTTGATTACCAGTAGACTGAAGCGATATATATTCTTGATCATCCAACTCCAATATCTCACTCTTATTGGAAGATACGCTGATATTGGACTCCCAGGTAAAGTTATTGTTCTGTATATTGATTGTATTCAGACCGAATTCAAATCCCCGATTTTCTACAGAACCTAAATTCTGCAATTGAGTAGTAGAATTGGCTCCAACCTGGCCGGATAATGCCACTGATAAAAGCAGATCTTCCGTTGTTTTTTTGTAATAATCCGCTTCAAAAGAAATCCTATTGTTCAAAAAGCCAAGTTCCAGACCTAGATCCAATTGCTTTGTTGTTTCCCAGGTTAGGCCACTACTAGGAACCTGCCCAACGAGCACCCCGTTGACCAAAGATCCGTTAAATACGGTTGTTGTGTTAGCATAAGTTGCAATGGAATTGTAAGCGGCAACCCCTTGTTCCCCAACGATACCATAGCTCCCTCTAATTTTAAACCTGTTTATAACACCGGAGTCTATCATGAACTCTTCCTCATCAACATTCCAAGCTGCACCTACCGAAGGGAAAAATGCATATTTGTTCCCCGTCTCAAATACAGAAGATCCGTCATACCTGCCTACCAATGTGAGCAAGTATTTACTTTTATAACCGTAGTTGACCCGACCCAGGAAGGAGGTCAATGTGCGCTGTCCGTAGCCAGAACCAACCTTCGCAGTTTCCGAATCACCCAAGGCCAAATTATTGAAAAGCACGACGTCATTCGGAAAATTATCGGCCTCGGCAAACGTACTTTCGTTATTGTCTTTCTGCCATGTAAAACCACCTAATATTTTTAGGGAATGGTCCTCAAGATCCAAATTATAATTAACCGTATTCTCATTCAAGATACTTTTGGAGAAATTGGTATTGATCCTTCCATAACCACCGTTAACGCGTTCAGGCAAAATACCTGGCAAATAGTTGTTCTGCTTAACATAATTTAATTGCGCGCCAAAAGTAGATTTAAAAGATAGATTTTTCGCTATTTCATACTCCGCATACGCATTGGTTATGATCTGGGTAACCAAATCATGATCTTCCCTATATTGAATATCCGCTTCCGGGTTTCTCTCTAGGCCAGCACTTATAGGGTTTTCAAATGAGAAACTTCCATCATCAAGGTAAACAGGCCTTATAGGTAGTACACTGGAAACAATATTCCCATAATCTACTTTATTATTCTCTATTTTATAATGTGTTAGATTTGTTCTGATGCCTGTCTTAAGCCTATCCGAAACCTTCACGTCCACATTGGTTCTGAAGTTCACCCTTTCCAGACCAGATCCCCTTAACAAACCCTTTTGATTGTAATAATTTCCAGAGATAAAATAATTGGCGTTTTCAGAATTTCCAGTAATGGATAAATCGGTATTGGAGATAGATCCTGGCTGCTCTACCAAATCCAACCAATCGGTTGTGGTGGTATTTTCAGGGTCTAAAACCAAGGGCAGTGAAGTATCGGTAAAACCGAAACCATCAGGTCCAGGTACAAACTGATAAGATTCATTTTTGTAATCAATAAAATCCTGTCCGCCCAATATATTGATCCTATTGGCTGTTTCTTGAATACTTTGGTAATGATTAATAGCAATTACAGGCTTTCCAGGAGCCATGCCTTTACCAATTTTGGTTGTAATCAAGATAACACCGGAAGCACCCCTGGTTCCATAGATTGATAGGGCGGTAGCGTCCTTTAAAATCTCAACAGATTCAATATCATTGACATTAATCGTATTAAGGTTAAATCCGGTACCCGCTATAAACCCATCTACAACATACAAGGGGTCATTATTACCATTAATAGAACTATTACCCCTGATACGAATAGTAGCACCTGTACCTGGTGTTCCGTTGTTAGAGGTTACCTCTACCCCGGTAGCCCTACCCTGTAAGGCCTGGTCTAC
Organism: Arenibacter sp. F20364; assembly: GCF_023015905.1. Classification (GTDB taxonomy): domain Bacteria; phylum Bacteroidota; class Bacteroidia; order Flavobacteriales; family Flavobacteriaceae; genus Arenibacter. The sequence goes on from NZ_JALKBD010000023.1 coordinate 69,558, forward strand.
CCTGGCTACAGGCTGATTTTCCAAAACATCTGATTTAATGGAGGCTACGGAAGATACCAAATCTTTTTTGGTAGAGGTACCATATCCAATGACCACCACCTCATCCAATAAGGAAACATCTTCCAGAAGCACTACATCAATAGTAGTGGACTTTCCCACCGGCATGCTTTGGGCAATAAAGCCCAAATACCTAAATTCCAAAACTGCCCCTTCGGGTGCCGCAATAGAATAATTTCCGTCAAAATCCGCAACGGCACCTGTAGTAGTTCCCTTAACTAAGACATTCACTCCAGGGAGGGGCTGACCAGTTTCATCGGCAACAGTTCCGCTTATAATTTGCTGAGCTTGAAGCGATACAATACTGAAAAACAGTAGTAGCAATAAAATCCTTTTTAATTTCATATTGGTATATGTTGGTTAATATTAAAACCGATTATTCCACAACAATCGACATGGTGTAAATATAAATTGGGACATAGGACTACAAATCCCAATTTGGTGCAATAATGTTGCATTTCCTTGATTTAAAGGCCTCAATAGCCTATTTTGCAACATATTTACCCACAATATTTAACATTAGCCACCCTTGTTTCGGCATAAGGACCGTTATTTTTAACATTTCTTAACATTATCATGGCATTAACCAAGCGTATTCATTAAAAGCTCTGGCTAAAACCTGGTAGCAGCTCCTAGCTATGAAGTACATACCATTTTACTTTTTTGCATTGTTAATCCACTTAAGCTGTTTGGCCCAAGGGAATAACACCAACCTTCAAAAGCTGAATATAGATGGTGTACCCTTTAACAAAAAGACCAATATTGTTTTTGAGGATCACTTGGGGTTCCTTTGGCTTGGAACAGATAGTGGCCTATATAGATATGATGGGCATTCTCTTGTAGAAAACCAATACGATGTATTTGATGAGCATTCCATACCCAACAATAGTATAAATTCAATAGTTGAAGATGACCTTGGAAACTTATGGATCGGAAGTGAAAGCTATTTAACACACTACAACAGAAAGTCCAATAAGTTTAAAGGATATTACAAAAACAATACTACCATTGTCCTGGGAAAATCTTCAGACGGAACTATTTGGGCCAATTTAAGGAATACGGGGATTGTAAAAATTACCCCCAGTGAGGTAGTAGAAAAAATTAAATTTGAAACCGAATTCAACTACAAACAGAAAGAAAAAATCTGGGCCGACAAAAAACAAATCAACAGCTTCTCTGAAGATATATTCGGCAGAACTTGGTTTGCCACACCCAATGGCATTCTCCTACTGGGATTTGAAAATCGTTTGGTTGAAACTGGTTTCACAAAGAACACCCAAGTCTTAATAAAAACCAAAAACAACAACTTCATCGCAGCCACTAATGAAGGTATATTTGTTCTGGGTTATGAAAAGGACAATTCCAGACTGGAAATACTGGAAACATACACCCATCTGACCGATAATGGGCCTAACGAACAGAAATTAAATTCATTGAGCCTAGACAAGGAAACCTCCGTCTTATGGATTGGAACACAAGCCGGGCTTATAAAAGGAATTAGAATGAACAATAGGTATTCCTTTGAAAAAATGAACAATACCAACCACAACAGGAAACTATACGACGACAGGATCAATGCTTTAATAAATGATAGATATAATAATTTATGGATTGCCACGAACAAAGGGGTAGATAAATATATAGGAAGGACCTCTATTTTCAACTATACCTCTATAGATGAAAACCTCAACAATTTCTTCCCTAAATCCCTTTACAAGGAGAGCGGCCAAGACATCCTATTATCAATCAACAACAAAGGATTGTACAGGTATAACCAAAAATTGAACAGTAACCAATTATTACTTCCAATAGGCAATTATCCCATTATAGCAAGAAAAGATTTTGAAGAAAAAGAACTTCTTGTAGGAGTAGGCGGACATCTTTTAAAATCCAATAATTATAACCGCAAAAATAAGGCGTTGGAAATGGATACTCTTAAAAGCTTCTCCAAAGACATAGTAGACATAATTCCTTTAAACAAAAATGAAATATGGGTAGGATTATGGGGTGGTGGTATAGACATACTAAATTCCGAGGCAAGTATTTCCGAATTCAAACTCAAAACTATCTCCAATTTATTGGGAAAGAATGTTTCGGTAATGCACTTGGATAAAAAGCAGAACTTATGGATCGGGACCCGGGGAGACGGACTTTTTAAAATTGACCTCATTAATGATGACATAGAAATATTTAATCCTTCCATCAAGGATGGCCTTTCGTCCAATGCCATTCTATGTTTGTTGGAAACTGGAAAAGGTGACCTATGGATCGGCACAAGAGGCGGCGGCCTAAATTTTTATAGTAGCAAAACCCAAACCATACAATCCTTTAGTAAAAAAACGGGGCTATTATCTACCACTGTTTCCAGTATAGAAGCCGACAATTCTGGTCATTTGTGGCTTAGTACACAGGGTGGAATTTCTAGATTTGATGTCGCTAAAAAAAAATTCGTGAATTTCGGCATGGAGGATGGTCTTACTGAAAGCCATTTCATTTTCAACTCCTATGCCAAGGACAAAGATGGAACCATGTACTTTGGCTGTCCTGGTGGATTTTACAGTGTTGCTACAGAAAATTACGAAAAAACGGACCTTATTCCCAATACCATTATCACCAAATTCCACATCCTGAGCAATGAATCTGCTGAATCTCCAATGGACTTTTCTTTCACCCTTGAGAGCTTAGGGCCTTCTGAAAAATTGGAACTCCCCTACAACAGCAATAATATTGCCATTGAATTTTCTTCTTTGGATTTAACTGCCCCAAATAAAAACGAATATGCCTATAAGCTGGCAGGCATTAACGACTTTTGGCACCAAACCAAGGCTTCGAATAGAAATGCCAATTATAATGACCTGCCCCCAGGCAATTATACCTTTAAGGTAAAAAGCTCCAATAGTGACGGTGTTTGGAATACTACCCCAACGCAACTAAGCTTTGTGATTGCACCTCCCTACTGGAGAAGTAACTTGGCTTACTTCATTTACGCCGTGCTTTTGGCAATTTGTATATACATTACCTATTTACTAGTGCAGCGATGGTACACATTGAAGAAAAATTTGGTTACCGAGACCATAAGCCGGGAAAAGGACAATGAAATAAACCGAATGAAAATGGTATTTTTCACGGATATCTCCCATGAGTTGCGTACACCGTTGTCCCTAATTCTTGGAACAATAGAAAAAGTAGTAAAAGAAAAGCAATTTACCTTAAGTCCGTTAACTTCCCAACGCATCTATAACAATACCCTTAGAATGCACAGGCTGATAAATCAAATCATGGACATTAGAAAATTTGACGAAGGCAAACTCAAATTGAGAATTTCCAAAAATGATATCGTAAGGGACATACATACAATTAAAAATGCTTTCAACGATTTTGCGAGAATTTATGAAATAAAATACGACTTTATATGTAACAAGGAAGAAATCCGGGGATGGTATGATGTGGACATAATGGAAAAAATACTTTTCAATCTACTTTCAAATGCATTTAAACACACCCTTAAAAAAGGAGAAATAAGTGTTACGCTGGAAGTTGCAAATATGAACGACAACGATTTTATAAGGCTGCATAGAAAAAAGGGCGAGTATATTAAATGTTCCGTCAGGGATAACGGAATTGGTATTCCCAAAAAAGATCTTCCCCATATTTTCGATAGATATTATCAAGCAACAAAGACCTATAGCAACCAAATTCCAGGTACCGGAATAGGGATGGAATTGGTACAAAAGCTTGTGGAAAGACATCATGGCAAAATCATAGTTGAAAGTGAGGAAGGGGTATTTACAGAATTCAGCTTCTTTCTCCCAATCCACAAGAATGCCTTCGACAAAAAGGAAAGAATAGATACTGGCAAACCTCTAACAAGAAATTTTATCCATAATTCCGAATTCCAGATTATTGACGAGGTCTCTTCTGAATTCGAAGCAAAATCAGAGTCAGAAGGTAAGGACAAACCCAAGGTGCTATTGGTTGAGGACAATGATGACTTAAGATTTATGGTGAAAGAGGAATTAAAGGATGATTTCAATATAATTGAGGCCTCTAATGGACAAGAAGGCTACGAAACCATTCTTAAGGAAAAACCCCAATTGATTATATGCGATATACTAATGCCAATTGAAGATGGTGTATCCATGCTGAAAAGGGTCAAGGACAATGATGAGATAAACTCTATTCCCATTTTTATGCTGACCGCTAAAAACTCGGAAGAGACAAAGATAAAATGCCTGAGTTTGGGAGCAGAGGATTATATTGAAAAACCATTTAGTTTAGAATTTGTAAAATGGAAAGTAAAAAATGCCCTTATGACCCGACAGGAACTCAAAGAAAAGTATAGCAAAATAATTACCACAGAACCTCAAGAAATTGAAGTGGATTCCCAAGATGAAAAATTTATTAAAAAACTTGTTCAAATTATAGAAGGTTCTATGGATGATAATTTGCTAAGTGTGGAGTATCTGGCCTCGGAAGTGGGGATGAGCAGGGCAAACCTTTATAGAAAGGTACAGACTATTATGGACGATACGCCAGTAAACTTCATTAAACAAATACGTTTAAAAAGAGCCGCCCAGCTCCTCAGAAAAAACCAAATGTACATTTCAGAAGTAGCCTATATGACAGGGTTCAGCAATCAAAAATACTTCAGCAAATGTTTCAGTAAGGAGTACGGCAAAAGTCCAACGGAATATGCAAAGCAGTTTTCAAAGGATGTGGCAACAAATAAAAAGGACTTGGTGCCTTAATGTAAGGCGGCTTATTAATTATTTTTAACATAAATTAGACCCTATATCCTCTAAAATATCAAATAGCTATAGTATCATGAATCGCATAAGACCATACCTCCCCGCCATTGCTTTGGCAATAATGTGTACATTACACTCCTGCAAATCCCCAAAAGAGAACGAGCCAAACAAAGCACTTCCCAATATAGTTCTAATAAATGTAGATGATTTGGGCTGGAAGGATTTAGGGTTTATGGGCAGTGAGTATTATGAAACACCCCATTTGGACGCTTTGGCCAAAGAAGGTATGGTATTTTACAATGCTTACGCAGGAGCTGCAAATTGCGCCCCCAGCCGTGCCTGCCTCCTATCCGGACTTAATACTCCGCGACACGGCGTTTATACAGTAAGCCCTTCGGATAGGGGCAATCCCAAGACACGAAAACTTATTCCAATAAAAAATACTGACCATCTAAATGACAGCATATACACACTCCCCAACATGCTAAAATCGGCCGGATATATTACCGGAAGTTTCGGGAAATGGCACGTAGGGAACGACCCTAAAGAACAGGGGATAGATGTAAATGTTGGCGGAAGTGCCAGAGGAAACCCAGGAAGCGGGGGCTACTTTTCGCCATATAAAATAGATCATATCACCAATGGCCCCGATGGGGAGTATTTAACGGACCGCATTACCAAAGAGGCCATCTCTTTTGTAGAAAAATACAAGGACACCACCTTTTTTCTCTACCTCCCCTACTATACCGTACATACCCCAATTATGGGAAAAGAGGAACTGATTGAAAAATTTAAGGACAAAAAGGGATCCAATGGACAAAACAGGGCCGATTATGCCGCTATGGTGGCCTCTATGGATGAAAACGTGGGCAAACTACTTTCCACACTAAAAGCAAACGGACTGGAAAAGAATACTTTGGTAATATTTACCTCGGACAATGGTGGCATTAGGGCCATATCCGAACAAAACCCCTTACGTGCAGGAAAAGGTTCTTATTATGAAGGAGGAATACGCGTACCTTTACTGATGAAATGGCCTGGAAAAATAGAACCTAATTCCAGCTCTACCGCCCGTGTAAGTAATCTGGACTTTTACCCCACCCTACAAAATATTGTAAGCCCAGAGAAAAAGGCTTTGCTACTGGCCGGAATTGACCTCAAACCCATTTTTGAGGACAAAACCCAAGTGGAAAGGGACCTATTCTTTCATTTTCCTATCTACCTTCAGGAATACCAGGGTTTACAGGATGGTAGTCGCGACCCATTGTTCCGTACCCGCCCAGGTTCAGTAATTATTTCCGGCGACTGGAAACTGCATGAATATTTTGAGGACGGGGCATTGGAACTTTACAATTTAAAATCGGACCCTAGCGAAGAAAATAATGTTGCCGAACAAAATCCGGATAAAACTCAGGAACTCTTTAAAAAACTAGTGGATTGGCGCAAAGCAACCAATGCCAAGGTTCCAAGCCAAAGCAATCCAGAATACGATGTCGCTATTGAACAACAGAAAATCAAAGAAAAAAGTCTGCGATAAAAATTCCTACTTTCTAGATTCCACGGTCGTTTGTTTTAGAAAAGCAATTCATTATCTTAGAAGCTAAACAAATTGCCATGCCAACCTACCACCTCAACGTCAATGGTTCCCAAAAAATGGTCGAGACGGAAGCCGACACCCCTTTACTATATGTCTTACGAGACTATCTGGAACTTAATGGTCCAAAATTTGGTTGTGGACTTGCACAATGTGGGTCATGTCATATCCTCATAAATGGAAATGTTGCAACCAGTTGTACGCTACCTATAGCATCTATTGGGGAAGCTGAAATAACCACTTTGGAAGGCTTGGCAAGTGGTAATGAAAAATTACATAAGGTTCAGCAGGCATTTTTGGACGAGCAGGCTGCCCAATGTGGCTATTGCCTCAATGGGATGGTAATTACAACTGTGGGCCTACTTAACAAAAACCCAAATCCCACTGATGTGGAAATCAGAAATGCCTTGCAGGGCAACCTCTGCCGTTGCGGCACACACAGCAGGATCATCCGAGCTATTAAAACCGCAGCTAAAAACCTATAAACTTACTCCGTTATGACAACTTTGCACCTTAAATCACGAAGAAGATTCCTCAAAAACATGGGCTTTATAAGTGTTGGGTTTTCTCTGCTGGGCTCCTGTTTGGAAGTGGAAGACCCTTCAATGGCGACCCGAATGGATTTTGAAGGAAAGCTACCTGGCAGTATGGGACATGCAAAAACCGTTAACGCCTGGTTGGAAATATTGGAGGATGGCAACATTAGGGTCTTATCAGGAAAGGTGGAATTAGGACAGGGAATCCGTACCGCCATCCAACAAGTAGCGGCAGAAGAGCTGGATATGGATCTGGAAAAAGTACTGGTACATCTTGCGGAGACTGGAAGAACACCAAATGAAGGTTATACTGGAGCCAGTGCTTCCATTCAAAACAGTGCCATGTCCGTTCGTTATGCAGCGGCAACGGCGAGACAGGAATTATTGGCCCTGGCAAGTAAAAAACTAAATACCCCCATTGATGACCTTTTACTATACAACGGCATTATTAAATCCAAACAGAGCAGAAAATCCCTGACTTTTGCCGAGATACTTGAAGGTGAACAAATAGAAAAGGAAGTAATGCTTCCAATTCCCATAAAAGACTACAGGGAACATCGCTATGTTGGAAAATCCATACCAAGACCAGATATAGGGGAAATGGTAAGGGGGCAGCCGACCTACATTCAAGACCTGCGCTTCCCCGGTATGGTGCATGCCAGGGTGGTGAGACCCTCAGGATATGAATCCAAGCTAGTCTCCATGAATGGGACCGGACTAATAGACGAGGTATCGGGAGTACTTAAAACAGTGGTGAAAGGAAGTTTTGTGGGGGTGATTGCAGAAAGGGAACATCAGGCCATTCAAGCATCGCAATATCTTAAGAACAACTCCGAATGGACTTCGGCCAAACCGTTTCCGGAATCCGAAAGTCTTTATGACTACATCAAGGGAATGGCAAATGCTCCAGAAACGGTTAAAAATGAAGGTGATGTAGCGAAGGCAATCAATAGCGTGGAAACCGTTAAATCAATATTTACAAAGCCCTACATAAAGCACGCCTCTTTAGGTCCGGCCTGTGGAATAGCGATGTTTAACGGGGATGTATTGCATATCTGGTCCCATAGTCAAGGGATATATCCTTTGCGGGAAGGATTGGCGACCATGTTAAATATGGATCCCGATAAAATTCATATTACGAGTGTCCCTGGAGCAGGATGTTTTGGCCATAGCACTGCCGATGATGCCGCAACCGATGCAGCACTTTTGGCATTGGAATACCCAGGAAAGCACCTACGCGTACAATGGTCCAGACAGGACGAACATATCTGGGATCCCTATGGCCCGGCCATGATTACGGAAATTGAAGCCAGTCTGGATGAAAACCATAAAATAAATTCCTGGAATGTAGAGGTGTGGACCGATTCCCACAGCACTCGCCCCAATAGAGATGCCGGGACATTATTGGCCGCTCGGTATTTGGAGCCTCCTATACAGATGAAGTCGAGAGGGTATTTGGGAGGGGGTCATAGAAATGCAGATCCGTATTATACCATTCCCAATTTAAGGGTAAACGCCCACTACTACAATGGCCCATTCCGGGTGTCATCCCTGCGGAGCTTAGGGTCATTTGCAAATATCTTTGCCGTGGAATCGTTTATGGATGTTATGGCCGACAAGGCCGGACAAGACCCCTTGGAATTCCGACTAAACCACTTGGAAGATGAAAGGGCCATAGCGGTAATCCAAAAAGTGCAAGCCCTTACCAGCGCACAAAATAAAGAAGATGGTGAAGGGATTGGGTATGCCTTTATGAGGTATAAAAATACAGACGCCTATATTGCCGTTGCGGCCAAGGTTACGGTGGATAAAAATAATGGTAATGTGGGTCTTATTAAAATGTGGGCAGCGGTAGACGTAGGGGAGGTAATCAATATGGATGGACTCACCAATCAAATTGAAGGCGGGATGATCCAGGCAGCCAGCTGGACCCTAAAAGAGGAGGTGACGTTCAATACAACAGAAATAACTAGTACAGATTGGATAAAATATCCCATTCTAAAATTTTCTGAAGTCCCTGAAGTGGAGGTGACCATTATAAACCGTCCAAGCGAAAATGCCAAAGGTGCCGGGGAAGTCCCAGTTCCGCCAACGGCTGCGGCAATAGCCAATGCCATCTATAATGCCTCTGGCTTCCGTATTAATGATCTACCGATAACGCCAGAGAAAATTTTGAAATCCTAAGGAGGGTCATGGTCTAGACAAAGCCAGACAGGAGACACCTTTATTTTGGGAATAGCTTTTGGGATTACCACCATAACACCATAAAACTAGAACCTTTCCTTGTAATTTCGTTTCGCCAGACTTCAGTCTTATCGGCTTAAAGGCCTGCCCATGCAGGGATAAATCCGCTTATAAGACAAAAGGAGCATTCCTTAATTATATTGGAACACTCCTTTGTAGCTATAAAATCTTCCAAATTATGTCAAGGAAGATATTAAATGGGGAACTTAATTTATTTCATAACCGTAATTATAATCTATAACAATATCATCGGCATATAATTTACCGTCTTTTTCCTTAACTTTTGCGGATGCCGGTATCATAACCAATAAACGCGAGGACTCCCCTTCAATATTAAAAGTAAAATCGAATTTCGTCTTTTGGGAAATAAACTTACGTTCAACAGCATCGTAAATCTTTAAGTCTTTGTCGCCAATTGAGATGATGACCTCTTTACTTTCCGCATTGGGATTGTAATATAAATAACTTGGGTATGCTTCTTCACGATAAAAATCGGTAGCCAATAAATCCAATTGAAGTATATTTTCAACATTGGTTTTGGAAATAATAGCCCCGGCAACACCCACATGACCACTACCGTAAACACTGAATTGGGAAACTTTCGGATTGTCCTTATTCCATTTCATACCATCACCAATAGCTACCGGTGCCGCTATATCCAAATACAATCCCTCTTCTTCATAATGCGAACTTTTTATAAGGCCTTCATAAGCAATTACGCCTTTAGTGTGTTCTTTCTCTTCAGGTATCGTTTGATGGTCATCCGGTATTTCGTATGGGTAAAATAACCTAGAAGCATTAGCGGCATTTAGCATCCATTTCCCGATGGTATTGGCGTACCGTTGATCATAACGCACCATAGGAACCAGTGGCCACATAGCGTCATAGGTATTCATTAAAAAAGCAAAACCTCCATTATGGGTTGTACTTCCCACTAGCCCGGAAACGTCATATCCGTTCCAATTATCCACAAGCACACCCCAACCCTCCCGGCAAGCGGAATTGCCATCAAAGGTCCAATCCAAAACTTCTGAAAAATCATAATTGGTCCCCTGCTCCGCATTCATTCTAGCGGCAACATAAGCCCCAAAAGGCATCAAAATTTCATAGAAATAGTTTTCCTTCTGATTTAAAAGTGCTTCCAAGGATGATTTGGCCCCTTCCAAATACTTTGGATCATTAAATTTTTGGTAAGCTGAATAGAGTACAAAGGCATGACCCGCTGCCGCATCTTGTTGAGTACATATCCATGTCTTATTGGGTTGCATGGTAGCATAATCAAAAAAGGAATAATCGTAGTTACCGTTTAGTACGGAGTCGGCTTCATAAAACTTATCTGCCACTGACCTTAGAATGGTATCGTATTCTGTTGCCTGTGGATAAAGATCGGCAACGGCATAAAACATAACATTGGGATATACATCATACCACCAATCCCGGGCATAGCCACCACCAAGCTGAGCCACTTCGGGTCCGGTATTGTTCATCATTATGTTCCAATTGGTTTCACTATTGTAGTAGTTCTTTAACATCCTTAAATAGTTTTCACCGTTTTGGTTGGTCTTGTCAATGCCCACCAAGCTTGCCCCTAGTACAGACCCAATACTTGCAAGCGATTCGTGAAAAATACCGTCATAATGTTCCTGGCCCTGTCTAACATCGCCCATGGCAGTATAAATTCCGTAGGTTTCTTGGTCAAAATTTTTTCTAGAATTATCCTTCCAAACTAAAGGCCAATATTCCCCTGTTTGATTTTCATCGTATACCTTTTTGTCATAATCTTTTGCCAAGCTGTTAAAATCCAAAATTTTGAAGGGCTTTGGCAGGTTAGGCATGGAATCGATCCGTTGAACACCTGCCTGGGCTATCGGATTGGAAACCTCAAATAGATCCCCTTTACTTGCATTTTTACATGAATTAAGTCCAAGACTTAAAGTTAATAAAAGGACTATATAACGATTAAATATTTTCATTTTCTAATTTAGTTTGTTGTTTTAACAATTGTTTTGCGATCATTATTGCCAATAGCTGCAATGTCCCAATTATTAACAGAGCATAGCGTAGCGCAATATCGGCGTCTCCAAAATAGGCGATTCCTAGGAATGTACCTGCCCCAATAAGCCTGCCTACGTACAGCCCAAATTCATGATTTAGGATATAGGAGAATTCGTTCCTGTTTTCCAGTTCTGATAGCAGATCAATTACTTTAAGTTGAATTGGAAAATAGGCTATATCCAAAATGGGTCTAGCAATCAGAAGTAGAAATATAAAAATGATCACTCCGATGGAACTAAACAATAAGGCATTGAACAAGGAAGCCAAAAAGAAACATATTAGACCAAAACTAAAAATCATGAGGCGGTGCTTTGGCTTGGATAATTTTCCTAAAATAAGCATTATAATGGCTGCTATTATTGCTCCGATGGATTGGGCCGTGCCCAACGCCCCTTCCGATGCAAAAAATTTCATCATTAAAATGGCTGGGGCCGTAACTATAAAACCCTGGGCCAACCCTTTTAACAAAGCCATTTGGAGCATTTTATTCCAAAGTTTGTGAAACTTGAAATACAGGAACTTCTCGCTCTTGGGCTTTTCGTAAGTCCCAAAATGAAAAATAATTGAAGCAATAATGGTAAAAACAAAGACAGCAGCCGTTACTACCTTATATCCTGAATTTACCCCTTCATTAGTACTGCCATTGCCAGTCATTAAATACCATCCTATAACAATAGGTACCAAAACTGCGGTGGTGGTGTAAAAGAACGTGTCAAGTCCATAATAAAAATTTCTAGTTCTATCCGATGTAGTCGCAAGTACTAGATAATCCCTATTGGACCAATAAAGACCAAAAGACATCCCCATTATGAGTCCAGCCGAAACCAATCCTGAATAAGAAATCTCTTTTAGCGACATCATAAAAATCATGGACACCCCGCTTAGCAACATCCCCAAAGAAAATAATCTTTTAATGTTTACCCTGTTAAGTAAATACCCGTTAATATAAAAAGTAATGGGTATACCCGTATATATGGCCAATTGATACAACATCACCTTTGATGGATCATTGGAGTTCCTCATGATGTAGGATGCCACAAAAATATCTATAACAGGCATAACAAATGCATAGACCAGATTTGTTAGGATCAAAATTTTAGCACTCCTTGAAAAATCCTTTATTCCAATTTTAGCAACAACTCCCATTATTTCTTAAGTGATTTTAGTATTGATTTAATAGAAAGAGTTGCTAGGCATACGTGTTCATCCGAAGCTCCATAATACAACTTTATTTCGTCCCCATGAACCGTATGGCCATTCGTAAAAACTACATTCCCAAAAAATCCGGTTTTTTCATATTCGGCCAATGGTTCCATTATCGGTTCCTCAGACCTTGCAATTACAATTGAGGGATCCTTTAAATCCAGCAACAAAGCCCCCAAACAATATCTATTTTTTTCCGTTGCCCCATGATAGATAGCCAACCACCCATCTTTGGTTTTAATAGGTGAGGCTCCAGCCCCTAGCCTTTTGCTATCAAATTTGGAGGTTCTGGTTTTGGAAATGCATTTGTGATTTCCCCAATGAATACCATCAGGCGATTCAGCTATCCAAATATAATTACCGCCCAATTCAGGACTACTAGGTCTATGCAGTGCATAGAACTTATTATTGATTTTTTCTTCAAAAATGGCACAGTCCTTATTGTGCGGACTAAATATCATGCCTTTCTTATCAAAATCTTTCCAATCCCTGGTAGTTCTCAACCCTACGCCCACCCCATTGGGGCTAACCATGGTATATGTCAAGTAATAGACATCATCAACTTTTGAAACCCTACAGTCTTCAATACCATAACTTTCGTATTCCCCTTCGCCGAACAGTGCCGGATATTCCTCCGACTCCGAGAATGTAATTCCATCATCGCTAAAAAGTAATCTAAGATGGGAAATAGTAGTTAGGTAATCCACTCCGTCATAATTGATGACCCTTGCATCTGAAGCATCCAACTTGGGGTCATCCAGCTTAAAATCCAAAATCTCTACCTTTCCAAAATCGTTATAAAAAGGAACGGATATTAGACCGTCTTTTTTGACAGTTCTCTCGGCAACACGAACTAAAAGTCCAATTTTTCCATTAAATTCGAATGTCCCCGGATTAAGCAAACATTCAATAAGCATATTCTTATTGCTTGGCTTTAAATCTTTGGGAGACAATAATGGATTTTTACTATATCTATTTGCAATATCTGTCATTTTCCGTTCAGTTCTAGGGTGGGTAAAGTTTTTGAAAAGAGAAGTAGTATATAGAATTCATACTACTTCTCAACTCCAACAAAACTTAACAATCAACTCAATAATTTATGTTTTTGATTTATTTTAATAACCCGGGTTCTGAGTAATTGATCCTCCAGACTTATCAATATCCCTTTGTGGTATTGGGAACAAATAATTATAGTCTTGAAAATTTCTCCCCAAATCGGATAATACCGTTTTTGCCGTCCCCCATCTTTTTAAATCATTGAACCTATGGGATTCAAAACCAAGCTCCACTCTTCTTTCAGACATTATCCATCCTAAAATTTCGGCTGCATTTGTTGAGGCAGGTCTATCTGCCAATGTACCTGGAGGCACTATTGAACCGTCTGCAGTAACGCTGGTCCTAGCCCTATTTCTAATTTGGTTTATAATGTCGACCGCTCCTACATAATCCCCTGTTTCATTGAGTGCTTCTGCTTTCCATAGCAGGACATCGGCGTAGCGGATATAGACTTTGTTGCCATAATCTATCATATCTGTGGTAGATCCTATTATCTTGAAAGAACGTTTATCGTCAGGATTGGCAGTAGTGGTATATAGCAATCTTGGGTCATTTGCTTCAAAGGCCGCCACAAAATCATCCGTTGGTGCAAAAAATCCCCAACCAATAACAAATCTCAATCCATTAGTATTGTTAGGCGTTTCGTCTGAACGATGATCGTAGGCAAAAATCACTTCATTGTCAGCGAATTCCATTTCGGCGTTAAAACTATCAAAATAATTAGCATTGAGACTGTAATTTCCAAGGGCATCCAATTCCGCAATCGTGCTGAGTACTGAGGACCAATTCTCATTAAATAATGCAACTTTTGCCTGCAATGCAATTATGGCTCCTTTGGAAACTCTCCATGGTTCTGCCGGATCGGGGTACTTGGCGTTGGTTGCCAATGATTTTGCCAGGGCAATATCGGAGTTCACCTGGTTCATAACCTCTTCTTTTGGTGCTCTAATGGCTACGGCCAAGGCTTCCTCAAAAGAATCTGGAGTTGCACTAATTAACGGTACATCGCCAAAATTATTCACCAAATCAAAATAGTAGTAGGCCCTTAAAAAATGTGCTTCTGACAAAAGTTGATTTTTTCGGGCATCGGTCATGCCTGCCGATTGGACGGTAGCCGCATCGGATAAAAATCCTATTGCCAAATTGGCCCTGTTTATTCCAATATAGTCATAAACCCAAATTCCATTAAAAGCTTGGTTTTCCGGTGTAAAAGTGTAGTTACCCACTTCATCCATCCAGGGCTGATCTCCATCGGGATTCCATTTTTTATTCATGTCATTGGATGCGATATCCTGTAATACAATGTCATTTCTAAATACGGTCCCCAAATCCCATCTCCAACCTGGAATAACACCGTTCAAAGTGTTTTTTAAAGGTTGGTATATTGAGCTTACCGAAGCTTCAAGGGTCACCAAAGCCAAGTCATTGTCCACGATGTCCTCCGTTAGTAGCCCAATTGGCTCTTTTTCCAATTCATCCATACAACCCACTGCAAGCGATGATATGAAAAGGACAATTAGTATTCTGTTAAATATATTTTTCATGATTACTATTTTTTTAAATTAAAATTTAACGTTTACACCAAACATGAAGGATGTAGAAAGTGGGTAGGTACCCTTATCCACCAAATCAGATGCTTCGGGATCCAAACCTGTATAATTGGTAGAGGTAAGGAGATTTCTACCGGATATATAGAGTCGTGCGCTGTCGAACCCTTGAACGCCATCTATGGTATAACCAATTTCAATATTTTTCAAACGGAAGTAAGAGGCGTCTTCAACAAAGATACTTGAGACCTTGCTACTACCATTATCCTCAAAAGCAACCCTTGGAATACTATTGGTACTGCCTTCTCCGTCCCAAGCCCCTAAAATAGCCGTAGTATAATTAAAAGGTCTTGTATCAAAATCTATGATCTTTTTTCCGTCATTATATCTATCGATACCCTCTACTCCCTGAAAAAGCACGGACATGTCAAATCCTTTGTATTCCCCAGTTAGGAAGATACCATAAGTAAGATCCGGGATAGAGGATCCTATAAATTCGCGATCAAAATCCGGACTTATTTTCCCATCCCCATTAATATCCTTGAACCTAATGTCCCCTGGTTTGGAATTCCCTTCCAAAAATAAATGACTATCTATTTCTGCCTGATTCTGGTAAATCCCTTCCATTCTGTAACCGTAATAGGCATCCAAAGGCTGACCAACTACCGTTCTGGATTCGTTATTGACTATATTGGGCACATTTGGATGCAGTTTTTCAACATTGTTGGTTACCGTTGAAAGGTTCGCATTGATATTATATTTAAACTCTCGTTCTGAATTTCTAAAATTGACTGAAAATTCAAATCCCTTATTGCTCACCTCACCGGCATTGACTATGGTTGGCTGCAAATCGCCAAGGAAACCAGGTAAGCCTATAGGTAACAATATGTCTGTTGTGCTTTTGTCAAAATATTCCGCTGTAACACCTACTTTGTTATTAAAAAGACCCACGTCGATTCCAAAGTTGGCCTGAGTGGTAGTTTCCCATTTTAGATCGGGATTACCATAGCGTACTCTTCTAACAATACCTTCCGTTTGTTCTATTAATTCAGCATAAGTGTAATTGTCTATATTTTGATTCCCCAGTTGACCCCAACTAGCTCTTAATTTTAAATCGGACAACCAATCTACCTCACTTAAAAAATCTTCCCTTGATAGTGTCCAACCACCAGAAACCGATGGAAAATATCCCCAACGATTATTTTCGGCAAACCTTGATGACGCATCCGCTCTTAAATTGGCGGTTATCATGTATTTATTGTCATAGGAATATGTAGTAGACCCAAAATAGGAGAACAGAGCAGATTCAGTACCTGCACCTGCGTTATTTTCGTCCAAGCCTTCTCCGCCATAGGACAAATATCTAAACTCGTCTATGGAATATGGGAAACGCGCCCTGCTGGCAACGATGTCCGACTCTGTTTGTGTAACATATTCGGTACCGACCATAGCACTGAAGTCGTGTTTTTCCCCGAACGACTTATTGTAATTTAAGGTATTACTAAAAGTTAGGGCCAAAGATTCCCCTCTTCTTTCACTTAAATTATTGGGTCTGTTCCTTCTTCCCAATCCTTGATCTATAGCACTTCCACCACCATCATCATCTCCGTAATTCTCATTAAACGTTTTGTCATGAAAAAAGGTAAGGTCTACCCCCACATTGGATCTAAAGGTTAATTCTTTATCCTTTAAAAAAGAATACTGACCATATACGTTGCCGAAAGTTTTGAATATTCTGGTCTGGTCATCTGAAAAATAAGCTTGCGCAATGGGATTTCCGACCATTTCGTACATGGTTCTGTTCAATCCTTGATCATAACCGGTAGCTGTAAAGAAAGGCATATCGGTAAAAGGATCTCTTTCGGAATAGGTTGGATCATTTACATCTTTAAAAACGGGTATTACGGGAGCCCTTAACAGCGCAAATCGTATTAAACTTTCCCCTGTAGAAGGTACTTTGTCCTGGGTTGATGAAGACAATTGAACATTGGCCCCAATCTTTAATCTATCCGTTAGGTCGGCATTGATATTTGATCTAAAATTCAATCTTCGGAATTTGTCATTATCATAAACGACTATCCCATTTTCCCCATAGTATCCCAAGGATGTCAAAAATTGAACATTTTCACTACCTCCGCTGGCAGACAACTGTAGGTTTTGGGAACTTCCTCCCTCGAAGAGTTCATCCAGCCAATCGGTATCACCAAAATCTGCCCTGCCCCTATCCGCGGTATATGGATTTGCTCCGGTATATGTATTGTTCCATGCTTTCTCAGTAGTATTTATATATTGTTCGGCATTGAGCATGGTAGGTAGGTTTGAAGCGGATTGAACACCATACCAGTACTCGGCCTCAAGCTTCATTTTTCCTACTGAACCACTTTTAGTGGTAATCAGGACAACACCAGCAGATGCCCTTGAACCGTAGATGGATGCAGCCGCAGCATCTTTTAAAACCGACATGGTTTTTATATCGGACTGGTTCAAAAAGGTAATATCCCGAGACGGTACCCCATCCACAATATATAATGGATCGTTATTTCCAATAGTACCTACTCCACGGATACGAACTTGAATCCCACCACCTGGGGCCCCGCTACTCGAGGCAACCTGTACCCCAGCAACTTGCCCCTGTAATGCTTGGGCGACATTGGAGGTTCTGGCTTTGTTCAAATCATCCACATCCACTACGGAAATTGCCCCGGTTAAAGTAGATTTCTTTAAAGTGGAATACCCTACAAGAACAACTTCATCCAAAGCATTTGCATCTACGGACATGGTAACATTAATTTGGGTTTGTCCATTGACCGGAATCGCCTGGGTCTTATAGCCTATATAGCTAAACAACAATACCGCATTGGTATCCACATTCGAAATGGTGTAATTGCCGTCAAAATCTGTAGAAGTTCCTATGGAGGTTCCTTCTATAATTACGTTTACCCCTGGCAGGGGACCTTCATCATCCGAGACGACGCCGGTAATGTTTTGTGCCAGCAGGGAGCCTCCAAAAAGAATGGCTCCGAGAAAAGTTAGCTTACTAATACAATTTTTCATCATCATAAGAATTGTTTTAAATTTGGTTAATCAAGTTGAGCACTTTTT
Source organism: Arenibacter sp. F20364 (assembly GCF_023015905.1). Lineage (GTDB taxonomy): Bacteria > Bacteroidota > Bacteroidia > Flavobacteriales > Flavobacteriaceae > Arenibacter. The sequence continues at coordinate 87,700 of NZ_JALKBD010000023.1, forward strand.
TTACTCCTAAAAGCAAGTCGGAATAAATTATAACCTGCCTATAAATAGCCAGTTTCAAGTTGAAGTAAAATTAGAAGTAGGGTACACCAAAATGTGTACACTATTTAATCAAAAGTGTACACTAAACTGTAAAATGTTTAAAATGAGAAGATTACACGTGTGCTATAAAGTAGACATAGCCTTAAGCTGATAGTTTTTAGGAGTGATATTATACATTTTCTTAAATTCCCTATAAAAATAGGAACGGTTGTTAAACCCGGATTGATAGCAAACCTCCGAGACCGTAAGTGTATTTTTTCTCAAGAGGGCTGCCGCATGTTTTAATCTTACGGTTCGTATAAGGTCCCCGGGAGAAAAGCCGTATATATATTTAATTTTTCTATAGAGCTGTGAACTACTAATTCCTAATTCTTTCTCTATCAACAAACTTTGAAGGTTTTCATTTTCTATATTGTGCCTGTTGCACAAGTTATGAAAAATTAATATTGGCTTAATATTAAAAAGAGGTCGATTTCGTAACTTAATGTATGCAAGGAAAAAAAGT
>NZ_JALKBD010000024.1 GCF_023015905.1 Arenibacter sp. F20364
ACCGAAATCCCTCAGGGAAGTGGCGCAGTTTGAACCGAAATCACTGGCGCAATGAAACCGAAAAGCCTGGCGCAATTTGGTCCGAAGTATCCACTCCTCTGATTCCCAAAAATCATTATAGTTTGGAGGCAATAATGGATTCTCAAGAGGTATATAAATACAGTTCCTAAATAAAGCCTTATTTGGTCTTCGAGAAGTTTTAAACCTTATGGCTGTTTCAACAATTGCATTATCATCAAGGCCAATAATTATTTTTCCACCGATTTTTGCTCTTCTTATTAATTGAACTTCTTCAGTTGGTCTAAACGATGAAATTAGTGTAGTATCAAATTGTGCATGATTTCGATTCCAGTAATCTTCAAATTCCTCAAAAAAATCGTTAATATTAACTTTATTGTTTCCTTTTTTTAAAGTATCTAAAACCAGGAGTGTTGTTTGCTCTAAAATTTCATTCGGAACTTGAGAATTAAGTATAATATTATCGTCAGTGTAACATATATACCCATCATTTTCCACATGAGGAATAAAATCTAATGCATCATAGTCTTTAAGAAAGAAGATTGGCTTTTTATATGGGTAATGTTCATTAAATGCTATTATTATGGTAGTTTTAATACCATTAATTTCAACATTCCCACTAAATCCGTAATCAAGATTCCATTTTTTTGATGGAAATTCATCTTTTTTTAGCTCCTTCAAGAAAGTAAAACCCTTAAGGGATTTGACGATATTTAACAATTCTCTAGTATCCAACCTCTATGCTTGGTCTGGAGAACTAACAATTGCTGGCGCAGTTCTAACTTGAGCAGATTCTTTTTTAGTTATTTCAGGGAAATCATTACCAAAAACCTTTATTAAAATTTTACTTGCCTTATTAGGATCAGTCTCGTTATCTGCCTCATTCAACTTATGTTTTAAATCATTTAATTTTTCCTTAAAATTTTCTTTTTGAATATCTTTCATTTTTTCAAAAAGATTATTGTAAGGTTTGACCGGTAACCTTACTTCAATGTCATTTGCCCACGTAAATTGACTTAATATATAATCAACAAAATTTCTAAGAGCCTTTATATCATTTGCCTTATAAGTATTTGTAAATCCATTATAATCTAGTTCAGGCGAAAAACCATTCAAAGCTAATGCGGTAATACTTATTCCTGTAGGTCTTCCAGCTTCAGTATACTTAAATTTGAAATCTTTCCATCTTTTTAAGTAACGAATACATCTTTTAAACTGATGCCTTTCGTCAGTTACAGTAAATTTTCCATTTACAAGTTTTTTTAGCTCTTTAGGTTGAGCATCTTCCCATTCTTCATTATCACTTGCATATTTTGGTTTTTTGGATAAATATTTGTTATCATCATTATTACCATTAGAATATACCGCTAAATCAACATGATAAAGCGTTTCTCCAGATTGATGATATTGTACTCTTACACAAGGTTTTTTTATTGAAACTGTACGAGGATATTTATTTAAAGCATTATAAACCCATTGTTTTACTTCTTTTGCAGTATAATCTTCTTTTGCTATATTAAAAAGAAGCATAATATCAATGTCATAGTCTTCACCTACTAATGGTTCAATCCCTGTACTCATTGAGTAACTACCTTGATTTTCAAAAGTGAAACTAATTTTAACACCTTCATCCTCAGCCTTCTTTTTCAGGTAAACTCTTATTTCATCAATAATAATATCTCGTTTATCAACAAGTAACTGATTATTTTCAAAATCTAGCTTTATTTTTGAATGAAATTCTATAAACGCTTCTTGTATATTATTTGCCATAATTATATTTTTATCACATTCTCAATAACACCTTGAATTCTAAAATTATCCGTAAGTATTATTGGTTGATGTATTTGGTTATTTGATTTTGGTTTTAGAATAACCATTCCGTTACTCTTATTATATTCTTTAACAGTGGCTTCATCATCAATTAAAGCTAATATTCTATCTCCGTTTTCCGCATCTTGTTGCTGTCTTATTAATAATAAATCACCATTATTAATACCTGCTTTATCCATAGAATCTCCTTTAGCTCTTAATAAAAAATATTTATATCCTTTTTTTATCATTTCAATAGAAATTGAGATTTCTGCCTCAATATTCTCATCAGCAAAAATTGGAATTCCACAAGCAACATTTCCTAATAATGGAATTTTCACAGTTTGGGCTCTTGCTCCAAACTCTTCAAGAATTTCAAAATCAACCATTTGAAAACTACCATCAGATTTCTTTTTCAGAATATCTTTTTCTTCTAGTAAATTAAAAAGAACTGAAGCAGATCGAGGTGATTTGTAATTCAGTCCTTTCATAAGCTCACGAACACTCGGTGTTCTACCTTGATGTAAAAGGAAATTCCGAATAAGCTTTACCGCTTCTACTTCTTTATCTGATAAATTTGTATACATACACAAATATACACTTTGAATACACTGTTTTAGTTTTCATAAACAATTAGTTTTGAACTAGTTATTAACATTTATCAATTAATCTATGTAAATGTAAGATAAGAGTCAATTACTTCTTTGCGGAATTCCGTAATGGAATAAAATTTGTCTAAATAATAGCATTCCACACACATTACACTCCCCTCCTACCTTGGGTCGCATAAAAAGTGTTCCATTCACATTGAAGAAGAATCTTTTGAGAAGAAATTTTTTCAGGAAATTGAAGTAGCATCTTTCGCTTTTACCAAAGCTCAAGTTACATAACGCAAAACATTATAGAACATATTATAACCTTACACTTTTTAGGACAAATCTAATGTCAAAGAAAGTGTATTGGCCAATACACCAGGGCACCAACCTGCTCAAAAATAAAAAGCCTACCAGACCTTCCATTTTTATTCGATCCAAGCAAAGTTTCCCCTCGGGTGGGTAGAGACATGCTCCACGCAAGACAGTATAGTACAGATTGACATATAAGTTTAATAGGTTCAAATCCCAACCTACAAGATATTTTTCCAAAAGACTTAATTGCTATCCAGCCTGTTCAATTCGATACCATAGTTTCCATCCATCCATATCCATCGAATCAATGGGGTCTCCTGAAGGTGAATAATTTTTAAACCATGACACTGGATTTCCGTCATATTCTTGCTTATAATTAAGAAGATGATCATCCGGATCAAAGGTGTCCAACTCTACGCCGCCGATCTGGATCCTTAATTTGTCCTCAACCCAATTTTCAAATATGGCGGCATTGAGAATAATTTCATTCGACCCTTTGATATCACTTAAATGGTAGTGCCCCTTTAAAGGAAATATGTTTTTTGTTAATATGCCGCCGTTGTTCGGCGTATATACTTTGGCAAAAAAACGAAACTCACCTTTGCCTTTAAAGAAAGGTTCCCTATCATCTGTGATTTGAATTTTCTCTATTACGACCCTCACTTTTTTACCCTTCTTAAATTCTGTGGGGTCCTTCCATTCTAATGGATCCATATCCGGGTTCTCCTCATTTGCCAAAGCTACCATATCTTTGGCACGTTTTCTTGCAAATTCAACTTGTCTGGCAACTATAGGATACCATCTATCGTCCGCTTTTTTCACACTAAGCCGCTTGTGAAACAATTCAAGTATGCGAAGATCGGCATCTAGAATTTCTAACGCTTTTTCCACTTGAATATTTAGCTGAAACCCACCTAAGGTACGTGCTTCATCTGCACGCATTTGCAAAATATCAACTTTAAAACGTTGTCCTTTTTTTATACCGGCCGGTAATTTTACTTTTATCAAGCCCGATATATTATCACCCCAGAATGGAGCAATTGGCAAATATGTAGTCCCTGTGGGGAAAAGTCTTAAGGTATGTGAATCAACTATTTTTACCGTAGAGGGTGCGTGTCTTAGGCTTCTGAAATTGAATATTTCCTCGACATTCACCCCTGGTAGGTAGAGTTCAACTTCTGAGGTTTTGGGAAGGTTATTCCAAAAAATTGCCAACTCATCCAGTCCTGTTGTGGGTTTCCATTTGTCAATACTAAAGGTCCACCTTTCCATTGCTTCATGCTTGGCATGCAACTTATCCTTAAAGCGCTTTAGCAATCCAGGAGATTGCGCCAACCAACTTTCCTCAAGATGTAATACTTCCGATTTCAAGTCGCCATTATGGTGGTTCCCATCCACTATGGGTCGAGCTCGATTGATTTTTATTGGTGATAAACTATTGTTCAATAGTATATTGCCCTTATCGTGATTTTCATGATTATCAGTGTCAGCCACGGACAGACCGTGCCCGTCAACACTATGGGAATGATGCAAATGAATTGGATCTATTATTGGAGGAAGATCTTTTTGTGGTCTTTTTATACTCCTTGTTAAATCAATATTAAAAGCATGTTGTACAGTCCTGGTTATTTCCGAACCGGGGTTTGCTGTTTGAACGATCAGCAAGTTTCGCTGGGATAGATTATCTGAATTGCCAGGTGTAGATCCATTTATAGTGGGATCTGAAGGATGTAGCAATTCAACTACCATACACTGGTGATGATCTTCCAATAAATCCCGAATGCTCTGCAAAGCGCCAATAAAGGGTCCATCACCCGTGTACGTCTGCGGAAAGCGTGGCGTTGTCTGATTTATATCCAGATAAGCACCAAAATAACTTAGCGCTTCCGTTCCTCCGGTAGGGGCGAAATCAAATAAGTTGAAAGGATCGATCTGTGTGCCCATATCCACAGTGGTTGCCACCCGAGGTTCCGCAAAAAACGGAATGGATGCCAACTCGTTAGACGTGGTTTTCCCGAGCAAACCAATGGTTGATGCATCTGAGCGATATGCCAGTGTATTGTTAAACTCTACATTTGCCACTCCCCAACGAAAGAACCTGAATGTTACCCGAAGATCATCAAGAGGAACCGCACTCTGTAAATGCACTTGTGCCAAAGCAAAATTATAAATATTAACGCCACCTATGCTAGTAGAATACTCCAATTTGGCATCTCCTTGATCAGCCTCCAAACCATCGAAGGTTTCCCCTCCTGCAGTGCCGTTCCCTGTTCTAAAATTAGAAATTACTTGTTGAATAAATGTATTTGGATCTGTCCATCCGGCTGGAACCCCAAAACGAGCCTGCCCTTCTGGAATTTGAAATACCCTTGTATCGGTGCTTAACCAATGCTTAGGACCATCCAACATATATGGATTTGGATTAAACTGTAATCTGATTTGAATACTATCATCAACTACTTGATTTCCACAACGGTCTGTTGCAGTAACCACTACCTTTACCATAGTGAAATCGCCTGCTGCAATTAAGCCGGCAAACGCATCCTGCCCGGTAAATGTAACCTGGCAAGGACAAGTGACCCGTTGCTGAAATGTAGGATGTAATCCCGGGTCTTCCGGTTGTAAGGAGGTAACCAGCACCTCCACGCCCGGTATCACTGCATCCGTTATAGCATCCCGCAACTCAATGGTAGGACGATGTGCCAAATCTGTGTAAAGACCAGCTGAATATAATGGAGGAGCAATTAAGCCGTACAGGGCAGGCTCTACATCTGCGGGCCATGTAATTAAATACGGTCTAGTAGTTTGATCTTGTAAGACAACATAAAATGCATCGTCGAAAACGGTGGTTCCTACAGCGGCCACCTGCTCAATACTAAAAGTACTTAGATCCAAATAAGTTGTGATATCAGGTGCCGATTTTTCCTGAATTAACGAGATCTCTACTTCCGATTTATGATCAAAACCGTCCAATCGTTCATAGGTGGATCCGGCGGGTAAATCCGGGCTAAAAGGTTCAAGTAAAATTAAGCTGGTATTGTTGCTTATACTAGTAATCATCCTTACCTGTCCGTTACTACGAATTAAATCACCCTGTCTTAAATCGGAAGAGAATGCTGACCCAACACCGGTTACATTTAAACCGGCACTTGAAATTGTTCCAGTTACAGTGGGCACAGTACCATCTGGCTTCGAAGTACAAGTTAGATAACCGCTAATTCGGATAGTGTGATTTTTAAAACCAACTGGAGTAGGTACAAAAAGTAAATTATCTGATTTAAAAGGCCCATCAAAATCTGTATCCTCGGTTCCGGCCGTTCCGTCAAAATCAAAATCTTCAAAAAAATCGATGTTCGCCAAACGTTGATTCCCCGATGGAACACCCACTGGAATTATTGTTAGATTTCGTGTTAATGCTATTACGGCAGTACTACCTAGTGCTCCGCGAAAAACCTCACATTTTAATTCCAATTCTAAAGTGCGACCAAAAGGGTCTGGTTCTACATTCAATTCAATTCTTATTGCCCCTTGACCGTTTGTAATATCAATAGCGGCAACACCCAAGCTTGGTTCAACAGTATCAAGTGATGCATTAAGATCTCTTAAAATGGTCAATGTATTTGGCTGTGGAAAATCTGAATTGTCTGATTGCACCAATTTAAAAGTCTCAAATCTAGGCTCTCTTTTACGCCAAACACTATCATTAAAACCGTGCCATGCAAAAAAACGAGGCGAATGATTATTATCAACTGGTGGCGCTAGATCAGCATTAAGTACATGCCCTGTTCCATGATAACCGGTATCCGAAACTCCCGGTACATTTATAGTAGGAAACTGATTAAAGTCTGTGGCAAAACGTTGACCCATTTCACCGATATTACTAAACTCATCCACATCACTTTCCCAATAAGTCGTATGAATATCGTTAAAGATAACATCCGGTGGATTATCGCTCCAATCTTCAATATGTGGATAACCTGAGTAATCAGATTGCACTCCGGCAGGAGGTGGGTCATTGGGATCGGTATCGTGGGCACATGTATTTATGTCTTGTATTACATCCTGACCTGTGCTTTTTAACCAGCGATCAAATAACTCCAAATGATCCCTATGAAAAGTGAAGAATTCCGCACCCACTTGGGTACGGCTTATTTCCTTTTTTCCTTGGTGCTGACCTACACTCGTATTGAAGAAAGGTGTTGCAGTTGTCCAGCCTCCACCTATTGGTCCATTAGGATGCCAAACATGATGCACCTGATGAAAAATATCGGTGAAATCTTTTTCAGAAAGTATCGTACCATTTCTATCAAAAACCTTGTGAACATGTATTACCGGTTGCCCCAAAACTCGTTTTCTTAAATCGCTTGCCCATTTTACAAATGCCCAATATCGGTAACTATAGGGCGCCTTTACTTCATCAGCCATCTCTTCTGTAATTAGGCTACGATAATTGGTGTTGTAATATAGTCGAATACTCGTTCCCAATGCATCTGTATTTCCAGGTAAGGGGCCGGCTCCAGGAACTGTAGCCGATTGCTCGCCTTCCATACTGCTTTGTCCATCCCATGGTCTCACCGGAGGAAGGAAATATTTACTTCGCCATGATTCGTATAAGCTTAGCATATAATCTAGGTGATGCTCAAGAAAGGCATCACCAGTTACCGCGGTAGCACCTGATGAAGGAATATTATCTCGTGTCCAATGGATATGGTTTTTTGCTCCTATAGGGGCTACTGCTCCCAATTCCCCGGCTCCCAAATCACCGTAAATTAATTCTGAAACGAAATCGATATAATTGTTTCCTGTTGCAGCCATAGCATTCGATTTAACTGTTAATATTTTCGTATTATAAATAAAGGAATCTAAAACAAGGTTTTAGAACTGGAGGAAGGAAATCATGCCAAAAGTTCAATCGCTGTTGGCAAGTCGTGAGGTCTTTAAAAAAAGAATATATAGGAAGGTACTTCAAAAATGAATATCCCAAGAACAGATTGTATATCTAGTAGAGAATATTGTATATTTTGTAGGAATTTTATGTCAGTTATAATTTTTTCTATCATGTTACCTTGCAAACAAAGCATTTTGGTCTATCCTGAAATGAGCGAGACTAAAGAATCAAAATACCGTAATATGTAAGAATTAAGTTCTATTCCTAAGGTGCAATTCGGTTGGAAAAGTTATACGGCGAAAAAAACTATCTATATTCTAAAAGAAAGGATTGGATTATTTACCATCCCGCTCACATTACGCTTGTAAATGAAACTTTTTAGAAGAAAAACATATACAAAGTGTGGTACAAAGTGCCAACCTCTCAAATATTAAAAGGTCTGCAAGCCCTTTTAATATCATACCGTACCAAAGCGAAATTACATATCGCGGAATATTATAATACAAACAGCTCTAATTATAGAATTACCCTTTCTGCGACAGCCACTGTCGTTTTATGAAACCAATTGGATTTAAAAATTTTGCAACCCAGTTGCACTAAAATTCAATTACCTTTGCAATTCAAATGAATATATTTGTTTCCATATCAATGTCATTTATTTTTCTTCTTCAAGGAGTAGCTATGGATATGGACTTATGTGAACAAATTGAAAAAATTTCGCATTTCGTTGAACATTATCAAGATCACAGGGAGTACGATGGAGATTCATTTTTTGAGTATGTGGTCGAGGATTATTTTAATTCAGAAGGCGATAATGGATTCCACCATACGGGTTCGGAAGAGGACAAAATTCCATCACATACCCATAATCAGTGCTGCCATCCCATAGTATTTGTTGCTCCCGCTAATTCAGTTGAAATTAAGTCTATAAGATTTGAAAACAGCTTTGAGTATGGCAAATATTCATTCCTCTTCAATTCCAGATTCCTGGAATCACTTTACCAACCCCCACGGGCATAATTCAGTTTTCATAGGACAACTAGGATAACTCTGTCCTATTATGAAGCTTTCGTTTCGATAAGTATCGGATTCAATTGCGCATACCATCATTTTTTTAACTGAATTAACGCTGTAATCCATGATTAACAAAATCATTTCATTTTCCATTAATAATAAATTTATTATTGGGCTATTTATAGTGGCACTTGTAGGCACGGGCATTTACTCTATGGCCACTATAAACCTTGGCTCTGTACCAGATATTACCAACAACCAAGTACAAGTTATAACAACTGCACCTAATCTGGGGACAGAGGATATTGAGCAATTTGTAACCTATCCGGTGGAATTGGCAATGGCCAATTTACCCGATGTTATTGAGTTGCGCTCCGTTTCCCGTTTTGGGCTTTCCGTAGTTACCATTGTTTTCGATGATGAAGCAGGAACATATTTGCCCCGACAGTTGGTGCAAGAGAAACTCGCAGAAGTGAGCGAAGAAATCCCCGCAGGATTTGGGAAGCCCTTTATGGCACCAATTACTACGGGATTGGGCGAAATTTACCAATACACGCTAAAAGTAAAGGAAGGCTACGAGGATAAATTTGATGCAATGGAGCTACGTACCATTCAGGATTGGATTGTAAAGCGTCAAATGGCATTAGTGCCCGGTGTTGTGGAGGTCAATGCTTTTGGAGGATTTGTAAAGCAATATGAAGTAGCCATTAACCCCGATAAATTGAAAAGTTTTGGCATTACAATGAATCAGGTTTTTGAAGCCCTGAAAGTTAATAATGCCAATACGGGCGGTGCTTATATCGAAAAAAACCATCAAGCCAATTTTATTCGAGGCGAAGGCTTGGCACGTAGCATCGCCGATTTAGAAAATATTGTTGTTACCTCACAGAACGGTAGTCCTGTTTTAGTTCGTGACGTTGCAGAAAAAGTAGGATATGGAAGTCAGGTGCGTTATGGTGCTTTTACCCAAGATGGACACGAATCCGTTGGTGGACAAATTTTGATGCTAAAAGGGCAAAGCCCGAGCAACGTGGTCAAAAATGTTGAGAAACGTATAATCGAAATTCAAAAATCCCTTCCGGAGGGCGTTTACATTGATACTTTTTTAAGCCGAAGCGATCTCATTGACAGAACAACTAGTACCGTCGAAAAAAATCTTATAGAAGGGTCGTTGATCGTAATATTCGTTCTGGTGCTACTTTTGGGAAGTTTCCGTGGCGGATTGATAACAGCCTCGGTTATTCCACTATCCCTATTGTTCGCATTTATCTTAATGAAACAATTTGGCGTTTGGGCCAACCTGATGTCATTGGGAGCTATTGATTTTGGAATTATTGTAGATGGAGCAGTAATTATTGTGGAAGGAATGGTATTCCATATTCATCAACGGATGAAAAAAACTACAACCGTTATCGAGCAATCTGAAATGGATGAAATAGCCTATGAATCGGCAAGTACGATGATGAATTCCGCATTTTTTGGACAATTGATCATTCTAATAGTATTTACACCTATTCTATTCTTAACTGGAATTGAAGGAAAAATGTTCCGTCCGATGGCATTCACCTTTGGATTTGCCGTTTTGGGAGCGATAATTCTTTGTCTTACCTACGTACCAATGATTTCTGCATTATTTTTAAAACCCACCAAAAATCAAAATAGTTGGTTCGCCAAATTTGAAAACAAGATTGACAGGTTCAGTGATAAAATAATGTCCGGTTTAAACAAAGCGTATGTACCGTTGCTCAATTTTGCACTGCGCTTTAAGGCAGGTGTTGTAATTGGAGCCGTCGGGCTATTATTGATTGCAGGATTTATTTTCAGCAATATGGGTGGCGAATTTATTCCAAAATTTGATGAAGGCGATATTGCGATGCAGGCCCTTATAAAACCTGGTAGTAGCCTTACGGAATCCATTGAAGCTTCAAAAAAACTTCAAAATATCGTAAAACAATTCCCTGAAGTAAAAACAATGGTCTCACGTATTGGTGTTGCTGAAATCCCAACTGATCCGATGCCTATGGACATTGCCGACAGCTATATTATTCTGGAGAAAGATAAAAGCAAATGGACTTCGGCAGATAGTAAGGAAGAACTCATAGAAAAAATTCAAGAGAAAATTTCTGTGATTCCCGGTGTCAATTTTGTTTTTACACAACCCGTAGAACTTCGTTTTAATGAGTTGCTTACAGGTGTTCGGGAAGATGTCGCCATAAAATTATATGGCGAGGATCTGGGCGTATTGGCTAATAAAATTAAAGAAATAGCAGCCGTCATTAGAACCGTTCCCGGAGCGGCCGACCTGAATGTGGAAGCCACCAGCGGTCTGCCTCAAATGACCGTGGTTTACAACCGTGCAAAGATGGCACAATACGGTGTTACCGTTGATAAGTTGAACGATTATGTGAGCGCTGCTTTTGCGGGTGAAAAAGCCAGTGTCATTTTCGAAGGCGAAAAACGATTTGATGTGGTCATCCGTTTGGCCAAGGAATTTAGAAAAGACATCAATAGCCTAAAAAATCTTTATATCGATTTACCAAGTGGTGCACAAGTACCTTTAAAAGAAGTAGCTGATATCAGTTACAAACCTGGCCCGATGCAAATATCAAGGGACAATACCTACCGTCGTATTTCCATTGGCGTCAATGTCCGTGGGCGTGATGTAAAAACGATGGTGGAGGAAATTCAGCAGAAATTGGAAGCCGAAGTTAAATTACCAGCGGGTTATTATATCACATACGGCGGTTCTTTTGAGAATTTGCAACGAGCCACAGACCGATTAATGATTGTTGTACCAATTGCATTGTTCTTAATTTTCATATTGCTCTATTTCGCACTCAACTCATTTTCTCAGTCCTTAATGATTTATATGGCCGTACCCTTGGCTGCCATTGGTGGAGTTTTCGCCCTGTTGGTCCGTGGTATGCCTTTTAGTATATCTGCAGGTGTTGGGTTTATTGTACTCTTTGGAGTTGCTGTATTGAATGGACTGGTACTCATAAATAAATTCAATGAACTAAAAGAAGGTGGAATGACAGATTTAAAAAAACGTATATACGAAGCTACGCACGAACGTTTACGTCCAATTTTGCTTACTGCAACTGCGGCTATTATGGGCTTTATCCCTATGGCGGTTTCTACCTCTGGTGGTGCTGAAGTTCAACGGCCTCTTGCAACAGTGGTAATTGGTGGACTGCTTACGGCAACATTTTTAACCTTGGTAGTCATACCTGTTTTATACTATTGGCTCGAAACCCGAAAAGAAAAAAAGGGTAATAAAGGTGATGAAAGCTATGTCAATAAAAGCACCACGGTAATTATTGTTCTATTAGTATTGGGTACTGTATTCACTTCCGGAAATAGCTTTGCACAGGAAACAAAACAGGCCACTTCAGTTCTGAAGCCCATTACTTTGGAAGAAGCTATTGCAATGGCAAAGCAAAATTATCCATCCCTTAAAGAAAGTCAAGCCTTTATTGAACGCGAACAAGCAATGAAAGGTACAAGTTTCGACATGGGTAGCACGCAGGTTTTTACAGGAAAAGAAGAATATGGCAATAATCTTCCTGGAATACAGACTACTATTGGTGTACAGCAGGGCAATATCGATTTGCTTTCTGGCTTTTCAAAATCGAAGTTTTACAAACAGCGTGTGGCACTGGGCGAAAAATTCTATGCGGTAAACGAGCAACAATTGATAAGAAATGTAATGCAAGCGTATGACCAAATAAATTATAATAAAGCGCAACTTCTTTTTGCCGAACAATTGGATAGTGTTTATGCCAATTTTAAGACCGCAGCACAATTGCGTTACGATACGGGCGAATCCGGAAAGTTGGAATTTATTTCTGCTTCCTCGGAATACCAGCAGATTCAAGTATTGCGACAACAGGCCTATGATGATATTGAAATTGCCAAACGGGCCCTAAAGCAGTATTTGGGAACGGAAGCACCTATTGAAACGTTTTCGGTTTTATATGAGCCAATGAATTTGAGCAATATAATGGATTCAACGACCGTGGCAAATAACCCCATATTGCAATATTCGCTTCAAAATGTAGAAGTAAGCAAAGCCAATGTGGGTGTTGAAAAATCGGGGTTCCTGCCAAAATTCAGTCTTTCCTATGGACGGCAAGTGGTAGATGATGTTTCAGGCTTCAATACCTATCAGGCAGGAATTAGTATTCCGTTATGGTTTTATCCTCAGAAATCAAGGGTAAAGGCAGCCAAGGCAGATGCGATGGTCGCAGAAAATCAATATTTGGAACAAAAAGCTATAACTGAAAGCCGTGTTTCCCAATTGCTCAAATCCCTTGAAAAAACACAAAAGATATTGCAATATTATGAGGATGGTGCATTGTTATTGGCAGAAGAACAGATAGCCACGGCACAATTGGCATCCAAGGAAGGCGAGATAGAATATGTGAACTATATCACTATCCTAAATAGTGCCATCAGGATAAAACAAACACATTTACAATATATCAATCAATTTAACCAACAGGCCATCGAGGTACAATACCAGTTGGGCAATCTATAACATTAAAGAAAAAAAATGAAATATATATCTATAATCAGTATAGCACTAGTAACCTTTTTGATGATAGGTTGCAATAACAAAGTAGATTCAGGTTCGGGACATAATGAGGAAAATACAGAGCACAGCGAAGAAAAGCATGAAGAGGGTGTGGTAGAACTTACAAAGGAGCAGGCTGAAACTATTGGTCTTGAAATGAATACCCTGGAAAGAAAGAGTTTAGGCAATACCATTAAAGTTACTGGTCAATTGGAACTATTTCCGCAAGACAGGGCAAACATAAGTCCTTTTGTGGGTGGAAACGTGCGATCCATAAAGGTCATTGAAGGTGATAAGGTAAACAAGGGTCAAGTATTGGCATATTTGGAACATCCCGATATTATAACGATGCAACAGGAATATCAAGAAAAAAATGATGAACTTGTATTTTTAAAACAGGATTTTGAACGTAAGCAAACTTTGTACGATAAGGGAGTTTCGTCTGGCAAGGAATTTCAAATGGCACAATCCAAGTTCCGTTCCACCAGTTCTTCTGTAAACGGACTTCGTTCTAAATTGAGATTGTTAGGCATAAACACCGACCAAGTACTTAAAGGGCAGATTTACTCCGCAGTTCCCATAACAACCCCTATAAGCGGATACGTGGATGAAGTAATGATAAGTCTTGGCGATTATGTAGCACCCCAGACCAAAATGTTCACAGTAAGCGATAATTCTGAAATTCACGTGGATTTTAAAGTGTACGAAAAGGACATCCGAAAAGTTAAGGTAGGTCAGGAAATATATTTTACGGTTGCAGCCAAACCAGACGAGCTTTTAAAGGCAAAAATTCACGCCATCGGTAAAACTTTTGAAACTGACCCTAAAGCATTGCACGTCCACGCAGACGTTCATAATGAAGATAAAGAATTGCTTCCCGGAATGTATGTGGAAGGAAGAATAGTCCAAGACCAAAAAATGGCGTTTGCAGTACCCGAAGATGCCATCATAAAAGAGGGCGAACAGTCCTTTATATTCATATTGGATGCAGATGACGAAAAAGGAGATAACAAAATGAAATTTAAAATGATTCCAGTGAACGTTGGAATTATAGATTTAGGATATGTTGAAATCAATCTTCCTACAGAAATTGTACAAGATGTAAAAGTGGTTACCAAAGGTGCGTATACATTATCATCAGAAATGATAAAGGGCGAATTGGGACACGATGATTAATTCATAATTAAATAATTGGAAAAGATGAAAGAAATAAAAGCATTTATAAAACCAAACAGGATTCAAAAAGTAATAGATGCCCTTACTGATAATGGCTTTAAAAGTATGACCCTTTCACAAGCAGAAGGTACAGGCGCATTCAAGTCAAAAGGTTCAAGACCATCCTTGGATTTTCACCTTACAGACAGCCCAGTGATTAAATTGGAACTGGTCTGCCAAACTGAAGTATCCCTAAACACTATTGAAATAATTACGAAGAATAGTAAAACTGACGAACCAGGAGACGGAATTATTTATGTTTCCAATGTTGAAGATGCCTTTCAGATTAAAACGGGCGAATCATTAAAACGTATAAATTAAATAATGACCGAAATAGAAAAAAAATTGGAAAACAATGGAATACGACCAACAGCGATGCGTATTCTCATATATAAATTTATGGCTCAAAAAGAAGTAGCCATAGCACTTACAGATATTGAGGATGCCTTTGTTAAAGCTGAAAGAACGACATTATACAGGACACTAAAAACCTTTGAGGACAAGGGGATTGTTCATCATATTGATGATGGTACAGGTATCTCAAAATATGCCTTATGCGAACAAGGGTGTAATTGCGAGCTGGATCAAGACCTACATTTACATTTTCATTGTAGTAATTGCGATAAAACAGTTTGCTTAACAGATCATAAAATTCCTCATATCAACTTACCCGACGGTTACATCGCCGAGGATGCAAACCTGGTAATAACGGGAATTTGTGAGAAGTGTAGCGGCCATTAAATGCACTTCCGTTGCATTCTTTATTTCAATACATTGAATAAAAATTAAAATTATGATACAGTTAATAAATTCAAAAAATGAAAATTTGATAGCAGTAAAATTGGAAGGTAAAATCTCAAAAGAAGATGTTGAACAAGTCCATCCGCTAATCCACAAAATTCTTAAAACCAATAATAAAGTGGATTTCTATTTTGAAATGCACGATTTCCACGGATATGAGCTGCAAGGTCTTTGGGCTGATATTAAAGTCGATGTTTCCCACCTTTCAGATTATGGAAAAATGGCTTTTGTAGGAGAAAAGAAATGGCAGGAATGGGCTGCAAAAGCAACTAATTTTTTCACAAGTTCTGAAGTGAAATATTTCGATTTAAAGAACAAGGAACAAGCTAAGTAATGGATAAATTTTCAATAATATAAAATGAGCAAGAAAAAACGTAATCTTCGTGATATCAATATCGAAGAACATAAAGGAGAACATGCTCACGACGATGGTCATAAGCACAGCAGTTCAGAAAGGATAAGTAAATTTAAAACCTACCTACCTGCTATTTTTAGTTTTGTGATGCTGATAGTCGGTATTACCATAGACTATTTTGATGCATTACCTTATTTTAAAGACTGGATACGTATTGTTTATTACACAGCAGCATACCTTCCTGTAGGCTTCCCTGTGATAAAAGAAGGCTGGAACAGTATTAAAAATGGCGATTTCTTTACAGAATTCTTCTTGATGTCCATTGCAACTTTGGGGGCATTTGCCATAGGCGAATATCCGGAAGGTGTGGCCGTGATGTTATTCTATGCTGTAGGCGAACTGTTCCAGAATGCCGCTGTCAACCGTGCTAAAGGAAACATCAAAGCTTTGCTGGACGTACGCCCCAATGAAGCACTGGTATTTCGCGATGGCGAGTTTATTTCCGTCAATCCAGAAACGGTTGCTATAGGTGAGAAGATTCAGGTACGAGTGGGGGAGAAAGTACCGCTTGATGGTATGCTACTTTCTGAAAAAGGTTCGTTTAATACGGCAGCCTTGACAGGAGAAAGCAAACCCGATACCATTGCAAAGGATGAAAAGGTATTTGCCGGTAGCATCAACCTCGATGGTGTTATAGAAGTGGAAACGACAAAGGAATTTAAGGACAGTTCCATAGCACGAATTTTGGATATGGTACAGAACGCCACCGCCCGAAAGTCCAAAACGGAGCTTTTTATCAGAAAGTTTGCAAGGATTTATACCCCCATCGTTGTTTTCCTAGCTATCGGGCTAACATTCCTGCCCTACTTTTTTGTAGATGGTTACGTGTTCCGTGAATGGCTCTACCGTGCGCTGATATTCTTAGTGATTTCATGTCCCTGTGCCCTAGTAATTTCTATTCCCTTGGGTTATTTCGGCGGCCTGGGTGCGGCATCCAGAAATGGAATACTGTTCAAGGGTGCATCCTTTTTAGATACGATGACAAAAGTAAATACCGTGGTAATGGATAAAACTGGGACGGTAACCAAAGGGGTCTTTAAAATCAAAGGAGTTGTAAACAGCTCGGCTTTTACCGAAGCGGAATTTATGCAGTACCTAATGTCGATGGAAGAACAATCCACCCATCCCATTGCAAAGGCAATTTTGGAATACAAGGCAGAGGGTGCTGATTTTGAAGCGACCGAGGTTTCCGAAGTCGCCGGGAAAGGATTAAAAGGAACGGTCAATGGAAAAACCGTGTTGGTAGGAAATAAAGCCTTAATGACCTCGAACAAAATAGAAGTCAATTCACAAACAGATGGCATCGTAGAATCAATTGTAATGGTTGCCATTGATGGAAAATTTGCAGGTTATGTGACCATAGCGGATGAATTAAAGGCCGATGCGCATCAAGCCATAAAGCAAATTAGGGAATCAGGGATTTCCAAAATCATCATGCTTTCTGGCGATAAGGATTCCATTACCCAACAGATAGCAAAAGAATTGAAAATCGATTGGGCGAAGGGTGGTCTATTACCCGAAGATAAACTTAACGAAGTCGAAAAACTAAAAAAGCAGCTCGATACCAAAGTTGCATTTATTGGCGATGGTATTAACGATGCCCCTGTCTTGGCTGCAAGTGATGTAGGAATTGCAATGGGAGGTCTTGGCAGTGATGTCGCTATCGAGACTGCCGATGTCATTATCCAAAACGACCAACCGAGTAAGATTGCACGTGCTATTCAAATAGGGCGTTCTACACGTCGAATTGTTTGGCAAAACATTGGTCTTGCCTTTGGCGTAAAAGTGTTGGTAATGGCCCTAGGAGCGTTCGGAATGGCGACAATGTGGGAAGCCGTATTTGCGGATGTAGGCGTGGCACTTTTGGCAATACTCAATGCCATACGGCTCCAAAAAATGGTTTGGCACTCATAAAAAGTGAATATATATATAAATATACCTATGAAATGTCTCAAAGTCGGAGAAAGAGAAGAGAAAATAACAAACTTGAAGAACCTAAAGGACGGACGGTGACCAAGAAGGATAGATTATGTGGCACCCTTGTAATCACTGGAATATTTATTGTAGGATTAATAATTTATTTTTTTGAGGCTATTTTTTATTTCTTTTACCTGCTTTTCTCCGATAAGTAAAATCGTGAAATGGGTATAGTGTAAATAACAGGATATATATAATATAGCGATAGTTTGGGAAAAAGAAATGCTCACGCATGCATAACATATCTTCTAACGTCACATAGCCAACAATTGAGCTTGCTAATTTTTCTAACTTGGTTGTCTACTATACTTGCAATATTAAATCCTTTATGTTTCAAAAAATGAAAAGTAGCAAAAATTTGCCTCGTACATTGAATTAGTATCTAAAAGTACATGTTGTGCAAAACTTTCATTGCAATAATCGCAAAATGGTTTAAAACATACCTTTTTAGGCACATTCCCCATACTAAAAACTAGTTTCTTGGGGCTGCTTGAGTTTATATTTCAACGGAAAAACCCTTTTTTACCGTAGCCCATTCAAAATTTTAAAAAAGCTTTAGATCCGTTTAAAATTAAATCGGAAAAGTTATCTTTGTTTTTGATGCAAAAGTACAATCACATAAAAGCATTTTTCTTTTTAGGCCTGTTCAGCTTTATGATGCTGCATCAAGCCTTTCCTCATTTGCATCATCAACATGAGGAAACACATTCACATTCAGAAATTGCACATACTAGCGAACACCATCACAATGATGACCATTCCCAAGAAGACGAAAATTCACCTTTAGGTTTCTTTGGATTCTTTTTGGATATGCACGTCCATTCTACGGTGTCGAGTGATATTGGCCTATTTAACAGAGACATTGTTGAAAAGCAGACCATTATTGGTAAAGAGATTGCTAATGGTGTTTTTGACATTCAAGGTCTTTTTTTAATTGATGATGGGCAAAATAGAACATCTCCTATTTATCATCCACCGAATACTTATTTTAATTCTTTTCTCTCATGCCTCGATACACGAGGTCCCCCATCTTTAGGTTAATCGTTTAGGAGCAATTACCGCTATGGTAGTAATCCTTTTATAAATTTAGATTAAACCTAAAATTCACAAACAATGAATAAACATATAGTATTCGCTATTTGCGGATGCCTGTCTTTTGTTAGTGGTTTCTCTCAAAATAGAAATTTGGAGGAATTACTTCTTGAAATAGAACAGAATAATACCGAGTTACAAGGCTATCAATCCTATATTGAAAGTCAACAGCTCGAAAACAAGAGCACCAACAATTTGCCAGACCCACAGCTCTCTGGGTATTATCTGCCCTTTGGCGATAATACCACAGATACTTATACGGAATATCAAATATCACAATCGTTTGAGTTCCCAACGGTTTATGCTGCAAGGGGTAAGTGGAACCATTTAAAGTCGGCGCAACTACAAACTGCCTATACAAAAAGGAGACAGTTGGTGCTATTAAATGCGAAGGAGCTTCTTATAGAGCTTGCTTTCTTAAGGAGGCAAAAAGGAATTGAGGCCGAAAGAAGAGCTCAGGGCAAACAGGTATTTGATCAGCTTAAGGAGCTCTATGACAAGGAGCAAGTAGGTATTTTAGATTTGAATAAAGCCAAAATTGCATGGATTCAGGAACAATTTGTGCTTGGACAGATCGAAAATGACATCCAAATCCTGGTATCCAAACTAAAAACCTTAAATGGCAACAAACCTTTGGATGTACTTTCATTGCTAATTGATTTGCCCGTAGAAATAGGAAGTAAGGACAACCTTTGGCAGGAAAAATTAGTGCAAGACCCTGCCCTCCTGGAATTAAAGACCAATGAGGTTGCTTCCTTGCAAAAAATGAAATTGGAGCATAACAAGGTACTTCCAAATGTCGCTCTAGGCTACAACCATCAGGGTGTAAATGGCAATAATTATTCGGGATTTTACGGTGGACTATCCATTCCCTTATGGGGCAGTAAGAACAAAGTTAAAGCTGCGCAAGCAAGCCATGAGTATCAGCAATCCAATTCGCAAGTAATCTCAACTACGCTCTACGCCCAATTTCAAGAATCTTTTAATCGCTACCAATTAATGCGTTCAAAGTACCATGAGTATCAAACTACGATGGGCAATTTGGAAAGTGAGAAATTACTTTTTAAGGCCTATATGCTGGGTGAGTATTCTTTTATGGATTACTATGTAGAGCTTCAGTTTTACCGAAATGCCTTCGATAAAATGCTGCAAATGGAAAAAGATTTGCATTTGCTTCAAGCAGAATTATTAAAACATCAATTATAAATTTTAAAACAAAACATTATGAAAATTTCAAAAATAGTATTCGCGGTAGCCTTAGTTTCAACTGTGGCCTTAACTTCTTGTAGAGACACAAAATCAAAGCCAGAAAGCACAGAAGAGCACGGTCATGAACACGATGCTGACGGTGGTCATATGCACGAGGAAACTATAGAACAAGAAGAGTTCCATGTTGATAAGGATTCTATGGAAATTAAACCTGAAACCCATAAACATGATGATGGTTCTGAGCACCACAATCATTAATATATAAATAGTTGTAGCAAATGAAATATATAATTATAGTGCTTGCCTTTTTGGCAATGTCTTGTAATGACAAGACAGAAGATGCACACGCACATAATGCAGATGGTAGTCATGTTGGAGAAGAAATTCCCCGTTTGGACCATACGATTTGGACGGACAAAACAGAACTATTTGTTGAGTTTCCGGTACTAATAGTAGGCCAAGGAAGTAGATTCGCTGCTCATTTTACCGAAATGGATAAACACCAGCCTGTTAGGGAAGGTTCGGTAACCGTAAGCCTGATAAAAGATGGTAAGGGCATCAGGAATACGGCGGATGCACCCACATCACCTGGGATATTTTCACCTGCAATTCAGCCCAAAGAAGTAGGGAACTATCAGTTGGTCTTTGAATTAACTACGCCCGGATATTCAGATAAGATCGTTATTGATAGTGTTACCGTATTTGCCAATGCGGATGAAGCCATAAAGGCCTTGGGTGCAGCTAAAGATGATGGGAGCATTTCATTTTTGAAGGAACAAGCTTGGAAAATAGACTTTCAGACAGCGGCTGCGATCAATGGTAAAATCTATGATGTTATAAATACCTCAGGTGTTTGGATGCCTTCGCCAGGCTCCGTTAAGACAATGGTAGCAAAATCTAACGGGGTGGTGGATTTTGCAGAAAGCAATCTTACCGAGGGTACGCCAGTTAAAAAAGGCCAATTATTGATCAATATAAGCAGTCAAGGTTTGGCATCCAATAATTTGAGTACAGAAATTGCAAAGGCACGTTCCAGTTTTGAACAGGCTAAGTCCGAATATGAACGTAAAAAGCAATTGTACGAATCGAAAATTGTTCCTAAAGCAGAGTTTGAAAAAGTAGAAAGCAATTTCAATATCGCCCGATCCAATTATCAAGGCCTTGCGGCAGGAGTTGCTGGTGACGGAAAGCAAATTCGGGCACCATTCGATGGTTATATCACAGCGATAAATGTTGCCAACGGAGATTATGTAGACCAAGGCGCCGCAATGTTAACGTTGGGAACGCTTCGATCCAGGGTTTTAAAGACCCAAATTGCACCTTCTTATGGACTCACCATGGAGAATGCACAAAGCATTTGGTATCAAACCAAGGATGCCCAATGGCGCAATGTGGCATCTTCTGGAGGTTCGATCCTTTCCATTGCTAAAGATGTAGATAACAACAGACCGCTAATTTCTGTTTTTGCCCAGGTCAATGACGATATTGAAATGCCGGAAGGGAGCTTGACCCAGGTTCAAATTGCAATGGGCAACGCAACCCAAAACACAATGATTCCTGTAAATGCTTTGTTGGAAGATTATGGTAGTTATTCCGTTATGGTACAACTTTCAGGAGAAAGTTTTGAAAGAAGGCCTGTAAAAATTGGAAAGCGCAATGGGGAAAATGTAGAAATACTCCAAGGTCTAGAGATTGGGGAAGTAGTAGTAACCACAGGAGCATATCAGGTTAAAATGGCTTCAATGTCCGGTTCAACACCTGCACACGGTCACGAACATTAAAAAATCGAAGAGAAATGTTAAACAAAATATTATCAATTTCACTTCAAAATAGATTGCTCATTCTATTGGGAGCGGTTGCATTGAGCGTGTTGGGTATTTACTATGCCAGGACAATGAACGTCGATGTATTCCCAGATCTTACGGCACCTACGGTAACCATTCTTACCGAAGCCCATGGAATGGAATCTGAAGAAGTCGAAAAATTAGTAACCTATCAACTGGAAACAGCCTTGAACGGCTCGCCAAATGTTCGAAGAATCCGTTCTTCATCGGCAGCAGGCATATCCATTGTTTGGGTAGAATTTGATTGGGGAACCGATATCTATCGAGCACGACAAATTGTGAGCGAACGGATCCCAATGGTAAGGGAAAATTTACCGGAAGGAATAGGTGCGCCGACTATGGCTCCTATTTCATCCATTATGGGCGAAATAATGCTACTGGGAGTTACGTCGGATAGCCTTTCGGCAATGGAATTACGAACTCTTTCCGATTGGACCATTAGACCACGTATAAAAGCTATTGGCGGTATTGCAAATGTGGTGGTCATAGGTGGCGATTATAAGCAATACCAAGTATTTGCAAACCCTGAAAAGATGAAGTATTACAACCTAAGTCTTTCAGAATTGGTCGAAAAGGTTAAAGAGGCCAATGCCAATGCGCCAGGTGGTGTTATCAACCAATATGGCAATCAATACATTATCAAAGGGAGTGGTAGAGCTTATGCTTTGGAGGATTTACGGGAAGCAGTTTTAAAACAGGTCAATGGTCAAACCATCAAAATTAAGGATGTGGCCACGGTTCAAATTGGAGCTGCCGATAAGATTGGGGATGGTTCATTGAATGCGAATCCGGCGGTGATCTTAACCATTTCAAAGCAACCGGATGTAAATACATTGGAACTTACAGACCGTTTGGATGAAGCTATTGCTGATTTACAAGCAACTTTGCCTAAAGGTGTAAACATTAAAAGTCAAATCTTTAGACAATCCGATTTTATTGATGCCTCGATCAGCAATTTGAATCAAACCTTAATGGAAGGTGCATTCTTTGTAATGATTATCCTTTTCATCTTTTTAATGAATTGGAGAACAACGGTAATTTCATTGCTTGCCATTCCTATTTCCTTATTGGTGTCCATTATCATCTTAAAATGGCTGGGTTATACCATTAACACAATGAGTTTAGGTGGGATGGCAATCGCTATTGGCGCCTTGGTGGATGATGCTATTATTGATGTGGAAAATGTGTATAAGCGCCTGCGCGAAAATATCAGAAAACCAAAGTCTGATCGGCAATCGACAATTACGGTCGTGCGGGACGCTTCCGTAGAAATACGAAGTTCTATTATTATCGCCACCTTGATTATCATTGTCTCATTTATACCGCTGTTCTTTTTGAGCGGGATGGAAGGTAGATTATTGCAACCGTTGGGCATTGCATTTGTAACATCTGTTCTAACCTCTTTGATCGTTGCTGTAACTGTAACCCCAATATTGTGTTCCTATTTGTTGGATAACGAAAAGCTTTTGAACAAACAAGCAGAGGGCACACGGGTGGAACGTTGGTTACAGAAACATTATGGAAATATATTGGAACGCGCCACAAAAATTCCAAAAGCTGTCATTGGTGTAACGGTCATTGCCTTCTTTGTAAGTCTTTTGGTTTTAACGCAATTGGGAAGAAGTTTTCTTCCAGAATTTAATGAAGGTTCTTTGGTAATTAGTGTGGTAGGACCACCGGGAATGTCTTTGGAAGAGAGCAACAAAACAGGAAAATTGATAGAGACGATATTATTGGACCTGCCCGAAGTTGAAGTGGTTACCCGACGACAAGGACGAGCAGAACTGGATGAACACGCACAAGGTGTAAATGCTTCAGAAATTGATGTCCCATTTATTCTAAAAGACAAAACCAAGGAAGAATTTTTTGAAGAAGTCCGAACCAAATTAAGCATTGCCCCAGGGGTAAATATTACTTTGGGGCAACCCATCGCACACCGGATAGATCATATGCTATCAGGTACACGTGCCAATATTGCGATCAAGATTTATGGCTTCGATCTACAACGTTTGTTTGAAGTAGGCAAGAGTGTAGAGCAGAACATCAAAGATATTGATGGCTTGGCGGATGTAGCGGTAGACCAACAAATAGAAGTTCCGCAGATACGCATCAAACCTAAACGTCAAATTTTGGCGGCCTATGGAATGACAGTTGGAAATTTGATGGAGCAGGTAGATATTGCTTTTGCCGGGGAAGAGGCAGGCGAAATTTATGAAGGTCAACAATATTTCGATCTGGTTGTGCGCTACGAAAAACCATTTAGGAATGACATTGAGAACATCAACAATACATTAGTAAGTCTTCCTAATGGCGGATACACAATAATAGGTGAATTGGCCACCGTTCAATCCGTGAGCAGTCCAAATACTATTAACCGAGAGGATGTGCAACGTAAAATTGTAGTAGCTGCCAATGTACAGGGCAGGGATTTACGAAGTGCCGTCAACGAAATAAAGGATGTTGTTGCCAGTAATGTAGCAATGCCTGAAGGTTATCGGGTGGAATATGGCGGACAGTTTGAAAGCGAGTCCAAAGCATCACAATTACTTATGTTCACTGCAATCATTGCAATAGCTATCATTTTCCTGCTATTGTATTATGAATTTAAAGATGTAAAACTGGCATTTGTAGTATTGATCAATCTGCCTTTGGCTTTAATCGGTGGTATTTTGATAGTGTACTTCACTTCCGGAATTATCAGTATCGCAGTGACCATAGGTTTTATTAGCCTTTTCGGTATCGCAACCCGAAATGGAATCCTATTGGTTTCCAGATATGAGGATTTGAGAAAGGAAGGAATGAAAGGTTTTGAATTGATAAAAACAGGAGCTTTAGATCGCCTAAACCCGATCTTAATGACAGCCTTTACAACAGGCCTGGCCTTGATTCCCTTGGCCCTAAAAGGAGGCGAGCCTGGCAGTGAAATACAAAGCCCCATGGCGGTGGTTATTTTGGGGGGATTGTTATCTGCTACCATTTTAAATTTGGTCGTGATTCCTTGTGTTTATCAGTTGGTATTGAAAAGCCCGACCAGTGCTGCTGACGCCCCGGAATTAGTGTAAATAAAAAATCTTCGGATATATAACTGAACCATTTCAGGCCTTGAGTAACAAATTGTTTGCCAAGGTCTATTTGGCTCGGATTATTAGTTCAATTTAAGATTCACAATAGGCATTGAATTGATACATTTAGAATTTTTGGATTTAGAACCTTCTATGATTTGGATTTAATTAATGAATGAGTAATAAATCTAAGTAATTCAGTAAACTGAATGTTTAATGGAACAGATTAAAATTTATTATTATAATGTATAATATTGCCTTATTATTCAATTCCCTTGCTCAAGATACAACTCCTTACCCCACTCGGTTAACTCCTTTTCCAAGTAGTTTTCATTATGGAACAAGGCATCAAATTCACCTACCAATTCTTTAATAGCTTTTCTGTCCTCAATTCGGATCCTGGTTTCATAGTTATTCTTGGTCCCATTACCAGTGAAATTCAATGAGCCCAAATAGGCAATCCCATCATCGATCAAGTACAATTTTCCATGTATAAAAGGATGTGAGTAGGAATGGGAATCGGCAGTTGTAAACACCTTGAAAGGAAATAACTGTCGGTAAGAATATTTGTAGATTTTGGCGTTCCTAATTTTCGAAGTGTAATTCCGAATCAACAGCCAAGCTAGGAGTAAAGGAATACCTCCCCATAAAACCATACGATCCTGAATATTATATGCAATAACAACAAGCTCTAGAATCATTACCATCAAAAAAAAGTAAAGCCATCTTTTTATGTTGATCCATTTTAATCGGAGGGCCTTTGCATCTATATCAATACTTTTGTCCTGAATAATAAGTTGACAGATATTCTTTTGTCTATCCCCGTAAAAGTCCTCTATGGTATCCATAGTGATCAACTGTACCTCAACACCCCTATAATGCAGGTCGATCAATTTCTTGACCAGAAAGGGAGAAAGAAACGGCGATACTATTTTTACAGATCGTTTTGCATTCTCAATTTCTTCCATCAATTTTTTGCCGGCTCCAGTACCGATATATACATTGCAGATGGCCTGATTAAAATACATGGTTTCCTTATTATTGTTGACCTATTAAATTACAAAATCCGATGCTCTTATTAAAACGAATATAAACCCAAATCCATTAGTTATCAACAAATTAAGACTATTTCAGCTTTAACGGCAGAAATTTTCGAACGTCCATATGGATCCGCTCAAAGTTTTCCGTTATCGCTCCATCTCTAATTCGAAATTTGGGTTTTGGAAGCCCCTTCTCAATATTGGGTTTTGGAAATCTTACTTTTTTATCCTTGCCATCCGCGAAGGCAATAAACTCCCCTTCCTTCAATCTAAAAAATTCCTCTGCCCGGATCTTGCTTACCTCCCTCTCTCCCTTTGTTATCCTGGTATCAAAATTCAACGTATTCTCCCCCTTACTAACACTCTTCGTCGGCCGCTTTACAAGTTCAAAAAAACGTTCGTAATATCTGGCGGTATCGGGATCATTCGCCTTTCCAAAAAACTGGTAGGATAGATTACTTAAAATGGCCCGGCTGGCTTTGTCCCCATACATCATATCGTTTTGAATTTTATCCTGGAGCACATAGATCGTGGCAACGTCATAACTTCTTAAAGTCGCTGGAATTCTATGCATATTAAGCAATCGTATCGTAGGCGCTTCTTCCATCAAAACGAAAGAACGGTGGCGGCCACGTTTGCTCATTTGCTTGGTAATGGTATGGATTATTGTGGCTATCACTGGGGAATAGGCCGTTTCAAATTTAGGATTGTTCACTATGGAAACTACGGAGGGATGTTCGGGATTATTTATATCCAAAGGCACTTCATCGGCGGACAGTGCCATAAATATGCGTTGGGTACTGATCTTTTTAAGGGCATTGGCCAGCGTGCTCATTACCCCGGCTGTTTGACGTTCGGAATCCTTTCCTGAAATAAAGGCATCCGCCATAGCCTTGGATGTAAAGTCGGAACTTAAAAATTGTATCAGATTTTCCGTATCCAAATATTGGTAGGCAGCAATCAAGTGTGGTAGGGTACAATATTTCCCATGGCTGGTCTTCAGCTTCCAAATAAGGCCACCCAAAAGTCCTTCCACGGCATCGTTAAAGAACTTTGAGGAACCCATGGCAATTGTCTCGCGTTGCTCCAAAAGGTTCTCCAAAAGTACCCTGGAAACCTCATTAACGCTTTCTTCGTCCTCCATATAGCGAGGTGCGATAGGATTAACACGCTGATGAATATCGTCAAAGGAAATAATATGAAACGGTATTTCGGTATTGTTAAATAAGGGATAGGCCATTTCTGTAATCTCAAAATCCTTGTAATCATGGATGACCCCTGCAAATTGATGCTCGTTGAAGTGTTTCAAAAAATTATAGACCACGCTTTCCGTTTTGCCACTTCCCGCCGATCCAATTATGGAAGCCCCTCGCCTAATGTTCTTCAGGACCAGGTTCCCGTTCAATAAATCGAACTTCACCTTATATCTTTTTGGTTCTATAGCAGTTCCAAAATTATAATTGAAGTATATAAATAATACCAAGTTTGTCACCTGAAAAGGTATTAACCAAAACAATACTATTTTGATAAAAACTGGCCACCCAAATAAGGTTAGTAATGCGCCTCCTAGAACAAGCAACAATATAAAGTTGATAGCAAATGGATACTTGTTTTTCTTAAAGGACAGATATTGCAAAGCCATGGCCGCCACATAGATAAATACAGAAAGTAAAACCGTAATTTTCATCTTGGATTATTTTAGAAACATCTAATAATTCCTGGCATTCTTAAATAGCTATGGAACTTGAGGATTTGGCCACGTCTATTACCTTTTTAAATTGTTTAATGGCCTGTAGGGCTGCTTCCACCTTATTGGTGGGAATATTAAGTTTTGGAATATGTACCCCGGCAGTACCCATAAGTTTAAATGCAGCGCTACGTTCATTGGTCGGAAGTCCCAAGAGATGGGCGAAATAAATTTTAGGGTCATGGATATAAGTCTTACGGGCTTGGTACGACTCCACAAAATTTCGTTTGTATTTAAATAGGGTATCAAACCTCTTTTCCGCATTGTCATAAAACTGATCTCTCCTAAACCCACGTTTGACCATTTTGCCGTTAAGTTTGGACTCTGACGCCATGTATTTGCTCCCTGGGGAAAGACTAAATCTATTGGAAACATCCTTTCTACTGACAATGATATGGACATGGGTCTGTGGTCCTGGCTTTTTCATCCCCTGAACAACGACCTTGCCATCGATACGATGTGGGATTTGAGCATTGAGCATGGCGATGTCATTTTGCATAGTTTTGGCATTGCCGGCAACCTCCCCCCGTTCCACTTTACGGATTTCATTTTCAAGTTTTACGATCTGTGCTCTGTACACCTGATTTTCTTTCACCTGCCTATCAAACCCTTTAAAAGTGCGTTCATATTCCAGCTTCGCATAGTATTTGATACTGTCTACAGATACAGGATTATCACGATGGAAAGAAGCCGCATAGTCCTTCATGACCTCTCTCACATATTCCTTTAAAAGTTTTGGGTCATTGTTGATATGATTAAGTTCCCGCTGACTTGGGTTAATGGTGATGGAATAAAACTTGGGTTCCTGCTTTTTCAGTTTGGCGGTATTGCCGTCGATCTCCTTGACCACCTGTTCCGGGGGGATACGGTCATGGTTTTGATCAAAGAACTGTTCTTGCTGATCCAATCCTTTTCCCTCGTTCTCCTTTTCCAAATAGTCGACAAAATCCGAAGAGCTCTGGGAAAAGGTCGTGTCCAAATGTTGTTTGGTGATACTGATATACATAACGCTATTCTGTTTTTAATTTCATTTTCAATTGTTCGAACTCTTCAGTGGTCATATCCAATTGCAGTTTGGGTTTACCAAAATTGCTTTTCACCAAGTTTACCTTATTGACCAGCGCCATCAATTCCGACTTTTTTTGGTTTAGGTCGCGTTGAAGATTGGTATGCTCCCTTTTTAGGACTATAGCTTCCTCTATCTTCTGAAAAAAAGCATCTCTTTCCGGGTTGTCCTCCTGACCTTCCATTAACAATGGTGCTTGTCGGTACTTCTTTCTGGGCGAGTGTTCGAATAGAAGTTCCAGCATGGCAGTTGTGGGTTTGGTCTGATGCTTTTCTATATCCTTTATGATCCCGATCATAGAATTGATACGCCTTTTGATATTAGCCTCCATGTCCCACAAATTGGGACCAAAATCTTGAAAAGGGGATAACTGATATTTCTCAAAAAAATCCATCATTCCTTCCAGAACATCGCTATGTGTTCTTTCATGTTTATTTGAAAAAATCCGGAACCGATTCACAGTTTCCAGCAGAAAGTTGATACGTGCAAATTGTACTTTCATGACTTTCATATTTACTGGGACAGTGCTGCCCAGCTATAGTGGGACTTCCCAAGGCCTCTATCCTATTACGCTTCTTTTTCAACAGGTTTAAAATTCAATTTATATATTTTAAATAGCTGATAATCAATTATTTAAAAACAAATTAAACTCCACAACATCGCAACGCGTGTTGTCCTCTTGCTCTTCCTTTTTTCCCGCAGGGTCAAATTTTTAGACTTCCTCACAATTTAGTGTTGACCTGGCTTTCTGAATTCTTCTTGAAAAATTTTAAGAGTTTTGAAGATGGATTTTTGAGGAATTATCAACTAATGTTTAAAAACGCTTCGAATCCCGCAAAAAAAAGGCAGCTCTTGGCTACCCTTTTACTTTTGGATTAAATATTTTTAAACTTTATCTATAAATTTATAGGTATAGCGTTTTTTAAATGATTCCTCCTTGATGATTTTTCATAATCGATTCTGTTCAGCTTACAATATTCCTTGATCTGAAAAACTGAAATATTTCCCATTGGGCACAAGAATCAAATGATCTAAAACCTTTATATCGAAAAGAACGGCGGCATTTTTTATCTTCTCGGTCAAATCCGTATCCGCTCTACTTGGTTTCAAAGTTCCTGACGGATGGTTATGGACCAAAATTACGGCCGTAGATAAGGTTTTTAAGATTACGGCAAAGAGTATTCGCAAATCCACCAAAGTGCCCGTAATTCCCCCAGTAGATACCTGATAGGTTCCTTTAACCCTATTGGAGTTGTTCAAAAGAAGAACTTTAAAGGTTTCCTGTAATCCTATAGTGTCCTTATTCCATGTTTCGTATAATAGTTTGGCAACATGCCTGGAATTGCAAAGGGAGGCAGAGTCAAAAGTCCCTAATTTGTCGCAATAACTTATCTTAATTTCGTTAACTTCGCTTTTCATTGTTTTTCTTATTTAAGGTTAATAATGAAAAGAGGGCGGTACTATGGTCAGTTCGCCCTCTATTATTTTTAATATTCGCTGGGCAGCATCAATGTATTGTCCACAAAGAACAACCTGAGTTCGTCCAACGGAAAATCTGTAATATGATATTTATGGCTTTCGAAGATGTGGCCATTGCCATCACTGTAATCAATGCTGGCTTCATATCCCAGCACCTCTTTTTCTTCCTCTGAAAACCTTCTGAAATCGATTGTAATAAATCGACTTCTGTTCATCAAACTTTTGGCAATTACGGAGGTATCCGTTACCAGCCAAAAGCATTCGGCTGCATTGGCAAGGAATTTTACGCCATTGGTAAACCGAGTCTTCAAAAGGGGTATTTGAAAAAACATTTCAGAACCGTTAAAATGTTGTAACCCTTCCCTTATTTCCTTAGTTTTGCAGTTCATTATTGATAGATTTATAGTTAATAATGATAAGATTTAGAGGGCGTTTAATTTCGGGAACGTCCTCTTTTGTTTTCTTGAATCTGCTATGACTTGTTTCCAAGCAACAAGATCTCATCTGCTACCACTTCGGTAACATAGCGCGTATTACCATCGTCCGCGATATAAGTCCGGCTTTTTAGTTTACCTGTTATACCCACTTCTTTGCCCTTTCCGGCGTACTTCTCCACGATCTCGGCAGTCTTCCCCCAAGCTACAATGGTGTGCCAGTCGGTACTTTGGACCTTCTCTCCATTGGCATTTTTGTAATGCTCATTGGTTGCCAGTTGAAAACGTGCCACCTTTTTACCACTTTCAAGATTCGTAATCGCTGGAACATCCCCGATGTTCCCGATCAACTGTACATGGTTTCTTAATTTGCTCATAATTGAAAATATTTATGTCCACATCGATGCAGACGGTTAATAATTGATTTAAAAATGATTTACTTTTCATATCTCGAGCGTTTTCCTTTTTTTGATTTTTTTGTACGGTTTCATTTTTAGGATTTGGATACGCTTTCATGATTTCCTGTTTTAGACTTACTTCCCATAGTGCTCTCACTGTTACCTTTTTTGATGCTATACAGTGCACAACATTCGAACTTGGCAAGACGTATAAATAAGAGCGAGTGGAGCCTGCCCAGAGCGCAGACGAAGGGAGCCTGGTTTATGCCGTCGAACAAGACCGAATGTTGTTATTTCGCTATCGAAAAAAGGTTAGAGGGACTGAGGAAGAGGTGGGTATAGAACATCCAATAAAAAGAAAACAGAACCTATGAAACGGTACAAAATGAACTTTAAAGATTCCGATCAGTTCTTACCACCAAATGCAGCTCTTTTATTCATTTTCACAACGATTAATTTCTTGGATGAAGTCGGCAAAGCGGACTTGAGCTATTTTTTTATGGATGGGGAGAGGCTGGGGCCCATAAAACAATGGCTCGTGTCCAAGATGGGCATGAGGCTTATTGCCCGAAATGTAATGTAGGAGCAATGTGCCGAAGAGTTGGTAGCCTTAAATAGAATTACCAATATTTATTCCAATATGGGAAAGTATGTTCTTGATTGCCATTTGGCATTATCGAACTCTCCCCATATCAAGGGATGGGAACTAGCGGCATGCACCTTATTTTTTAATGTAGGATATACTTCCCAATTTGAATTTCTCTCCGGCCACATCCCCTTGCGATTAAGTCCACAAGCAATAAGCTTTTGGGTCATCTCAAAGGAAAGTAACATATAGTCCTTCTGTTTAATGTTAACTCCCATACGATAGGCACCCATTCGGAAATATCCTGCATCTTCGCCCTTGTCCTTGTCCGCCCTACACCTTGGATTTCTGGACACATCTTCCAGATCGGTCTCCCGAAGGAGCGGAGAAAGACAGTCACTATATGACACATCGTTCAGGGTGCCACAGACGAGAATCAATTCCTTTCCTTCTGCTTTCATTTTATCATAGATGGCGGCAACCTTCCTGGCTTGTATTTTTCTTTTGGATTCATTGTCCGATGAAAACTGACTGGATAGGATATACAGCGTTTCCCCTTCAGGTGTGGTTATAGTATATTCTTGGCAATCAATATCAAAAATGGGATCTACCCTATCCACAAAATCCAATCCATGACTTTTTAAGGCATCCAATCGATAACCGTTTTTGGTCAATATTCCCATACTTAATCCGCGGCCATCATTCCCTTCCAAGACCAAGACCTGGTCATAGGGAACTATATCAAATTCCTTTAAAAATATACTATTGAAATCCATTAACGATGCCTTGTCTTCAACCTCCTGTAGTATTAAAATATCCGGGTCAATTTCCGAGACCAACCTCGCCTTATTTAGGATTGCTTTATGATCGATTGCCACTGAATGTAGGGCTATCCATCCGTTCCAATCGGTAAGCTGCGAAGCCCTGTTTTCATTGGTATAGCCTCTTTGTTTTAAAAATAGCTCCCCCTGTCTTTTTCTAAGTACCCCATAAGGGTGGTTATCGATATTTTCAAATCCTAATAAAAAGGTAAGTTCCCGAATGCGTTCCATATCATTTACACTTTTTTGCATTCTTGGCATTAGGGCATCCAATTCCGAAATCCAATTGGTCACACATTTGGTCAGGCCGTTTCTTATCAAGCTTTTGTCACGATGAAAGAGATTTTCAATATTCAAGGTTGCTATTTTCATTGTTTTAGTTTTAGATTCTTTTATCCTTAGTGTTATTTTCAAATGCAATTAAGTTGAACATTTGGCGCATCCGGCTTCGGACCCTTTTCCCGTAACGCTCCTCTAATTCCTCGGCATTCAGATTGGTGGTAACGTGAGTGCATATTTTGGTTTTCTGGAACAGTTCGAACCGCGATATCAACACCTCGCCCAATACATTGCAATCCTTTCCAAAATATGTTCCCAAGGGTTCCACACCCAGATCATCGAAGCAATAAAACCTACCTTTTCCATAATCCTCGATGATTTTATATCCAATATGGTTGAAGGCAAAAGTGATGTTGCGGGCGGGAATAATTTCGTAAGGTCTTTGATGAGGAACGATATGGCGTATCAACTTCATCATGCTCGTCTTTCCACATCCCACCGGACCAGATAACAATATCCCTTTAAATGGATCCATCCCCAGCTTTCTACAACCATCCAAATCCCGGACGAAGTAGTTGCTTAGCTTGAAAAAAGTTCCTTTGTCCTCTTCATGAATCTCAAAGTTTTTCCCAAACATTGACCTGCCCTTTGCATCCAGATAAGCGAGTACTTTGGAAAAATTGTAATCGACACGCTTCCCATCAAAATTCCCTAAGGAATATTCCATGCCGCCCTCCAGGATAATATGTGGATGCATCTCTTTCATTTCCTAAAGGGGTTCCCCATAATTTTTATCGGTAGAAATTTTTAGGTAATCAACTTTTGGTTTTTTGTTGGAACTTCCAACAAATCCAGTTTCCTCTTTTAGTTCCTTCGCCTTGAGCATCCAATTTCTTGCTGTGGCTTGCCAGTCTTCAATTGCAGATATACCGCCGACCTTCCATCCTACTCCCTGATAATGGTTATAAAATTTAATACCCTCTGTAGGCGACCAATTGCTTTTTTTAAAAAATTCAATAACAACAAGTTCATTTTTTGGTCGGCTCTCTCTAGAGAGTTTATTTTCTGTTTTATTTTGTTTATTAATGTTTATATATGATACCACCGCCGGTCCAGCACTAGTTTCATGCTGGTCCACCACTTGTTCATCAGTTGTCCCAAAAATGGGCATCATGATACGGCTCCCCTTAAACCGATTATGAGAGGGCAGATAAACGATATATTTCCAATCGTTCAAATTGGTCATACAACGATGGTACGTAGTCCTAGATCCTATTTTGGAAAAAGACATGGTTTCCTCCCTGTCCACTAAAAAACTTTTGGGAAATCGATTCATATTCCAATATTGAAATAAGGCCATATACAAACTTACATGGGAGGGATTGAGCCTCGAATCTTTTGAAAATTGCTGAAATACCGCATTGAGGTGTTTTATATAGTTCATTTTTTTTGATTTGAGTGCTTAACAAGGTTATCCATAAGAATTTTTTCAATTTGCTCTGCATCGTAAAATATTAGTCCCCCTATTTTTGTAAAGGATAAAATGCCGCTGCGGCGCAGACTCCGCAAGGTTCCAGAACTAATGTTGAGCATGTTCATAACCTGGGTGCTCTTGAGCCATTCCTTTTTAATGACCTTGGCCTGGTTTTCGTTCAAAAGTTCCTTGATTTCCCCCAGAAGTTCGGTTTTAAATTCCCAGAGGTCCTCCGTAGTGATAATAGCCGTTGGCATATCGATTGATTTAATACAGAACCTACCTAATTGTAGTAGTCTGTGATTCGGACACAAAAATGAAAAAGAGTTTTGGAATAAATAGCCAAGTCATAGTCAGTTGACATAAATTATTATTGCATTAAATTCGAAGAAATTGATAGGAAAATACCCTGAATTCAAGACAAATTTTGGCATAATTTGATTTATTCCGTTTGAAAATGCTAAACAGTCAATTGACTATGACCTGACATTTTTTAATCGTCCAGATCAGTAATCCAATACTGTAGGGAATTTTTTAGTTTATCCAGAAACTTGGTAGGGTGGGTTCGGTTTCTTATTCGGACCGAGGTATGGTGATAATCCCCCAGATCCACCCCTGTAACCTGTTCTAGGAATAGCATTACAGATTTTAAACTGGCGTTGCCATGGTTTATAATACCGCTATAAAATAAAGCGAACCCCAGCTCAGTAAGGGCAATCTTTGATCCGGTCCAGTTGATTTTCGGAATAGGTATTTTGGGAAAAGGCATAGAAGTACTCGATTTTTGTTGAAGAAATTGCAAGAATCCTTGGTAACCCAATATCTGGGCAACCAATACATCATGGGAAGCACTAAATTCCGAATCAAAACTATGTCCATTTCGACCCGTACGGACAAATAAATTTCTATTCTTTCTTAAAAAATACTGTGAATCCAATGCACTGTTTTCCAGTTCAAGATATAACACCATATCTTTATGGCTAGCCAAAAAAGCATTTACTTCCCGGATCTTTCTTCCTATAATTTCGTTGTTCATACCATAAGCTATATTAGGGAAGTCCAACTCAAATGTAAGTTGATGGGAATATTGCAAAAGGAGACCAAAAAGCAAGGGCTTGTCCTTTTTAAAGAATCGAATTTCTGAAGTTTCATCAGGGAAACCATGGACTATCACTGCTTTACGATAATCTTCCAATATCTTTTGGCAAAAAGAAATGGCCTTATCAAATGAGGCAATTGGGTTGCTGAACGATTGTTCAATCTGGAGCAGTTCCGATTCAATTTCACTTAGTGACCTTATCCAATCCATCTTTTCTCTTTTTAACCTCTTGACATTATCTCTAATATCAAGAAAAAAGTACGTCGAAAAAAGTCGGAGCCACCGTCATTTATAAACGAAGACGGTGCATTTATAAATGACGGGCTAATAACTAGAAATTTTCTGAGATCATGAAAATTTAAACTATAATTATTCTAAACACCTAGTTCAGATTAAGGTCAAGGTAATAAAATAGAGAACTTTTATTGATATCAAGTAAATTGGGCTTTTAAGTTGAACGCTCTTATGAATTCCAATAAATTATAATAACCAATACAGCATCCAAAAGGGAGAAGAAATTGTCTAGTACTTCATATTAGACTTGGCAAAACTAAAAATTCGTGCATTCAGGTCTATGGTAGCGTCATAACCTTGTGGATTCTCATGACCAGAATGATAATCGATATCCATCAATATCGGAGTTTCAGCCTGATTGTATTTTTGAAGCTTGGCAATATATTTACCGCTATCCCATAAGGGGATCCTGTCATCGTTATTGCTTGGCATAATCAAGGTAGCGGGATAATTTTTTTTGGACCTCAAGTTTAAGTAAGGGTCCATTTGTACTAGCCCGAGACATTCCAAGCTATCTTTTACTGTACCATACTCTATATAACTGGTACTGCTGGACATCGTGGAGGATTCGAGTCCAAACGGGTGCATTCTAGGCACTTCGGCAATAAAGGAAGAATATAATTCAGGACATTCATTGACAGCCATACCTGCCGTAATACCACCAGCACTATTAGTATAAAGAGAGACCAATCCTTTTCGGGTGTACCCCTTTTCAATTAAAGATTTCGAGCAAGCGATAAGATCTTTCCATGAATTATATTTTAAGGCTTTCATTCCTTGAATATGCCATTCTTCTCCCTTTTCCCCTCCACCGCGAACATGCGGGAAGGCAAGAATACCCCCTTGACTTACCCAATCCAGATAAGTGGGCGAAAAGAATGGGCTCATACTTTCCCCATAAGCGCCGTATACATATATAAAAACTTCGTTATTGGAATCAAGTTTCATATCTTTTTCATAGACCAAGGAAAGAGGTACTTCTACCCCATCATGGGAAGTGACCATAATCTGTTTGGAGGCTATATTGCGGAATTCAGGAAAGTTGGCAGAATCCAAAAGTCCTTCGTTGATAAATTTTCCCTGTGGACCTATATCATATCGAACGTAATTTGAAGTCCAACCATCCATACCAATGCCAATTTTGTTGTGAGTAACCGATTCCCCTAAAAATGAAGCATAGCCCGGTGCAAAGGGCGGTTTTAGTTGAATAGTATTTTGTAAACTGTCAATTCGAAAAATAGATATCTCAACCCCATATTTTTCCCGAATAAAATATATGTTGTCTTTAGTAATCTCAAATTGGGTAATGGGATCTTCACGACTACCGGTAGCAAGAATTAATGGTTTATCAAATTTGGGATGTTCTATATCTACTTGACAAAGTTGATTTCCGTTTGGAGTAGCTCTACGATATATAAAATGTTGACCTCTAATTTCGCCCTGATTATAATAAATCTTATCTATAGTCTTAAAGAACGGCTTCCACTGGGGATTTCCATTCATTACATCACTTAATTTGGCAATAAAACTATCGTAAAACACGCCTGATTTAGCAGAATATCCTATTATGTAGGAATCCCAACTAGAGCCTATCTTTACCTTGGGGAAATAATCAGAGGCAATTCCCAAGGAACTATCATCACCAAAAATAGGAGTTCGTTTTTGAGGATTATCCCCAAAAAAATGGATAGCTGAAAAAGATTTCTTTTTGTACCTGGCGTCCGACTGTTCAACAAAAGGAAAGTAAAGATATATTATCCCTGAGTTATCAGGCAACCACTGTATTCCTCCAAAATCCGGATTAATTTGTGTTATTTGGTCCTTTAAAATTTTTTTAGTTTCCAAATCATAAAAGATAATGGTAGAGGTAAATTCCTCCCTTGGATCCAACCCAATAGCTATCTTACTTCCGTCAAAAGAGGGCTCTAAATAGCTTATATTTTTACTCTTGATACCATAGGTACTTGGATCAAAAAGTACAGTTTCCTGATTGGACAGTTTTTCCTTATAATATAGCAGGTCAATATCCTTAGTTTCGTCATAGCGCAAATAGAAGTAATTCCCTTTTTCATCTATACGTATATTACTGATATTACCTCTGCTCCTACCTTCTAATTCATGGAAACGCTTTTGAAACTGCCTAAAAAGTTGATTGTTTAAAAAATAAGTTTCGGCCAAAGAATCCTGTGCTTTCAACCAATTTTGGACTTTGGGGTCTTTCAAATTCGTTAAATTATGGTAACTATCCACCACTGTCATTCCAAAAAGCACATTGGATATAGGATCTTCGGCAATTTCTGGATAAGTCCAATAATCCGCTTCCTGCCTATTGTTACAGGAAGTAATAAGGCAAAAAAGACCAGAATATAATAAGATGTACCTTATCATTGTTTTTTAATTTTAAAACGTAGAAATCTAAGACCAGCCGAAGCGATCGCTGAATTTATAGTAACTTAAAGTATTAGTCTCTGTGTCCCCTTTTCGGCCTTTTAATTTTATCAGTATCGATAGGTCCATCTCCACCGCCCTTAATTTTCGTCAAGTTCTTTAATGCTCTTTTTTTGAAGTCTTCCATTTTTTTTCTCATGATTTCCGGTTTTAATAGTTAATAAATTAAAGGTTTATCCCAAGATAGCCCGTGTTGTAAAAAACTACAAATAATATATCCTACCATTTATAAATGACGTCCAATTTGTCTTTGCTTAAGCTCCTTCAATACCTTGGAAGGATACACTCCGGTCTTGGAATAAAATGCTCTGGAAAAGGATTCCCCTGTTTTAAAACCAAAGGTGTCCGCTAACCCCTGATAGTTGTATTTTAACAATTCAGGCTCACTGGAAAGCCTATCAATTGCCGTTGTGATTTTTAAATCCTTCAAGTAGTTCGGGAAACTCATTTCTTTGTAATGGTTAATAACAGTGGACAAATAGGAGGTGTTCGTATCCATTTCCTGTGCCAATTGAGCCATATCCAATTCTTTGCTCAAATAGTGGTCAGACTTTTCAAAAGCCTCCAATTTCATCAAAATATCATCTCTTATTTCTTTAGGTACAGATGTTGGATATTCCTCGACTTTGGGTGAAGGAGGTTTAGGCCGCTTAGATCCTGCCAATAATTCCTTTACTTTGGTTCTAGTCTTTTGGGCCTTAATATATAAGTATACACCTATCAGGATTGCAAGGCCTGCCATTGACCCTAATACAAATATCCAAATGCCTTTTGCCTTAAGTTGTTCCTCTGCTTTGCTTTTTTGACGCTTCAGATAAGGAATATCATAGGCAACAGTGGCCTGTTCTATAATTCCTTTTTGTTCCGATGTCATCAAGCTATCAAAAAATATAAGTTTTTCAATGGCATCGATTTCACGTTTTTGATTCTCCTCCAAACTGTAATACATAACCAGCTGTTGATAAACCTCTTTAATATTGTCAAAGGGTTCCCGGGACGCGCCCACGATGGAATCGATTTGTTGAAAATAAGTTATGGCCTGTTTATTGTTACCTGAGTATTGAGCTATCTTGGCCAAATAATAAAGTTTGATCGCCTTGCTTTTTCCTTCCAATTGAAAGACATATTTTAGAAGAGTATCCCTCGCTATTTGATAGTCCCCTTCATAATAATCCAATTGAGCGCCCACCAGAACAAAATCACGGTATTCCATTTTGTCATTATTGGACAATGCCTTATCAATGCCGGCTTTGTAATATTGCCGTGAGGAGTCCAATTGTGAAAGCCTTAGGTGAGCCAATGCAAGATTGTACATCAAGATCATATAGTCATTATAATACGTGTTTTCAAAATCCTTTTCCTTTTTCAGCACCTTTAATGACCTGGTGTAAATATCTGCTGCAGCATGAGGCTGGCCATTAAGGTTGCGAATTGCAGCAATGGCCATGGAACATGTAAGTTGATCGTTAAGATTGTTTTTCTCTACCGCTAGATTATAAGCGGTAATGTAATTCTGCAGGGAAAGTTGATAATCTCCTTTGTCATAGTAAATAATAGCCTTGAGTATGTAACCGAAAGTGGGATAGTCGAGATGGTCACTTTGAGCGGTAACCAAAATAATTGAATCGGAATAGGAAATTGCTAATTCCGGTTCTTCAATAATAGTTCGGTAATAATAACCACTGGCAAGCTCCATTACGTTGGATTCGCTTTTAGCTTTATTGATATGGACCTCGGTTAGATATCTTAGCTTTTGTAAATCACCATTTTCATAGGCTTCATCCTCCAAGTCCATAATGCTTTGATAGGTCGTATCCGATAAGTAATCCGTAGTCAATAAAAGAGTATCCTTGAGAAAGTTGGGTTCTTGAGCAAAGCAGACGCTCAATGTAGCAAACAACAAAACTAATATTGCCAAAGGGCTAAATCTATAGACTCTATATTTGATTACGGTCCTAGTCATTATTGTGTATTTGACCAGAGATTTCTAAACTGATAAAAAATACGCTGTAGTAACGTTACCTCCTCTAAAATGATTTCGGCGCTGCCGATCATTTCCTGTTTAAATTCCAAAGTTCTACCGTATGAAGTCACTAAGTCCTTGATCTTTACATATACCACATAACCTTCATTTTCGCCCGTTCTGGGGACTTCGGAAATTGTTTTTACTTCTCCCTTAAGGGACCCCCATTCGCGATAGGGATAGTTTTCCAATTTAATGATGACACGCTGACCCGGCCTTATCTTTCCTGAGTTTAGGATGGGTACCTGGCACCTTCCTAATAACCCTTGGTTTCTTAATGGAACCACCGTAAAAACTACCTGATTTTCCTTAACATTTTGATGTTTTCCCCAAACATCGAAAAAAGAGATCCGTCCGGCAATAGGGCTCGTTAATAAATATTGTTCCTCCCACTCGGTCAATGCAGATATGAGTTCTTCTTGCTCCAATTCTAAAATGGAACCATGCGTATTCTCGTTTTTTAGTCGAGAATTATCGAACTGCATTTGAGTGTTCCGAATACTCGTTTCCACCATGCGTAATTGATTTAGTTCCTGTTCTAGATTCCCATATTCACGTTGGACTTTCAAATATTCCTTTTCCTTTTTTTCTAAATCACCAAGTGATATGACTCCCTTTTTTAAAAGCTCTTGATATCGATCAAAATCAATTTGGGCTATTTCAAGGTCACGTTGAAGAACAATAATTTCTTCCTTTTTGTTTTTAATGGCAGTGGATTGTCCAAGAAGTTGTTGTTTAAGTTCAGTTTCTTTCAACGCTTCGTTGTCCAGGGATCGATAAAATATAAGATTGCGATAGGCATTTAGAAATCTATTATAAAAAGGTCGAATCTGCCCGCTAAGCCTCAATTGGTTTGGGAATTGATATGATAAGGTCTGCGGTTTTAATACCAAAGGATATCCAGATGTCAGTTTTTGTTTTAGCATGACCATATCCTTGGCTTCCCCAGTGTTTTCCAACACTCCTAAAATGTCACCTTTGGAAACTGTATCCCCTGGATTATAATTTACCTCGATTAATTTACCAGTCTGTTTTGCCCTTAAATGTACAGGTGGATCGGATGTGGTCAATACCACCGATGCTTTAATGCTCTCGTTAAAGGAGAAAAAAGAGGCAAACACTACAACAAGGACAAAAAAAGAAATCACCAATACTATTCCCCATTTAAGCATCCAATTGGATTCCCTACTTATATAGGCCTCTTTCTCATATATGTAAATACCCTGGTCTTCCATGTGTTCTATAATTGATTAAGGATTAGTTGATGATAAAAACCATTTAGTTCTACCAATTCCTTATGGCTGCCCTTTTCCACAATCTTTCCCTTGTCCATGACCAATATCTGATCTGCATTGCGCACCGTGGACAACCTATGGGCAACTAAGATTACCGTTTTGTCGACATAAAAAGACTTTAGGTTTTCAGAAATGACCTTCTCATTTTTGGCATCAAGGGCACTGGTCGCCTCATCAAAAAAGAGATAGTCTGGATTTTTATAGATGGCCCTTGCAATTAGCAGGCGCTGTTTTTCACCACCACTAAGGAGATTGCCATGTTCGCCTATCAAGGTGTCCAAGCCCAAGGGAAGATTCTCCACTAATTCGCTAAGATTGGCCATGACGACCACCTCGAACAATCTGTTCCGATCCGTAGGTCGGTTTGCCCTCGATTCCGTAATATTTCGTCCCAAAGTATCATTGAACAAGGAACTATCTTGAAGAACGGCACCACAATGTTCTCTCCATTTTTTCGTGTTCATAAATCTCAGGTTATCCTTTCCTATATTTATTTTACCCTTTACAGGTTCATATAATTTGAGCAATAATTTTAGAAGAGTTGTCTTTCCAGAACCACTAGAACCAACAATAGCCGTAATTTTCCCTTTGGGAATGGTTAGCGTAATATTGTCCAACACCTTATGTGAAGTACTTTCTCCATAAACAAAATCGAGATTTGTAATGCCAATGTGTCCTGGTTCAATGATTTCGGTCTTGGCAATTGGCAAAGACCCATTTTTTTCAGAATGGACTTCGGACAAACGCTTTAGGGAAAGGGTTGCACGTTGTAATCCTACTATAAAATCCAAAGTATTAGAAATTGGAATGGAAAGACTGCCTACAATAAATTGTATGGCCAACATAGTTCCGAGTGTAATTTCGCCATATACCACCGCTTTTGCGGACCAAAAAATTATGAAAATGCTGGTCATTTCATTAAGAAAGGAACCTCCTTTGAGCTGGATCTGATCTAGTTTCAAGATATCTATCTTTAACCTGTACAACCTTCCTTGGACTTTCTTCCATTCCATTTTGCGCCGACGTTCGGAACCATTCAGCCTTATATCACGAATAGCTGTTATCAGTTGGATCAAAAGCGACTGTTCCGAGCGGTTCAGATTGAATAGCTTATGGTCAAGTAGAGCTTTACGTTTTAGAAACAATACGGTCCAACCCATAAAGAGCAAAGTGCCCAACATAAAAATTACCAAAATGTCAATATTGAAGTAACCCAGTACAATTCCAAAGACCAAGATGCTGAACATATCAAACACAATGGAAAGGGAACGACCGCCCAAAAATTCGTCAATGCGATGGTGGTCATAGATTCGTTGCATAAAATCTCCCGTGGTCTTAGAATCAAAATAGGCAAAGGGCATAAGCAGCAATTTGTCCAAAAAATCGGAAATCATGGAAATGTTGATTTGAGTGGACATATGTAGTAACAGCCAGTCTCTAATAATCTCGGAGGCCAATCGTGTCAAAAAAAGAAAAATCTGGGCGATTACAACAAGGTGGATAAAACCAATATTTTCAAAATCAATTCCATAATCCACAAGGCTCTGTGTCAAGAATGGAAGAAGCAATTGAATTGTGGTGGCAAGTAAAAGTCCAAGGCACAATTGGCCAATATAAACCTTAAATGGCATTAAATATTTAATCAGGAAGCCTAACCCCGTGTGAGAGGTATCCTCTCCTGGGATGTTGGTAAAACTGTGGTTGGGTTCCACTAGTAAAAGAATGCCTTTTTCATTGTCCGGGGATGCCCATTTCTGAATAAATTCCTTATGACCATATTTTGCTATCCCAATTGCGGGATCTGAAACATATACATACCCCTTAGTTGCCTTGTAGACCACGAGAAAATGATTGTTCTCCCAATGTGCAATAGCTGGCAATGGAACGTCATTCACCAATTCCTCGATATCAGATCGTATTCCTATGGCGTCGATCCCGATGGTTTCCAAAGCCTCTGAAAGTCCTGCTAGCGATGCACCTCCCCTTCTAAGGTTGGAAATTTGTCTTAGATACTCCAAATTATAATCCTTTCCGTAATGTTTGGTGATGATTTTTAGACATGCGGGACCACAATCCATTTGATCGAGCTGGCGGTAATTCGGAAAATGGCTGGTACCAAACTTCATCTGCATTCCAATTACAATATCTCAAAATAACCCAAAAATTCAGATGAACCTTTAGACTTTGAAGATGGTTTATAAATGACGACCGATTAGTCTTGAATAACTTTTACAGATAAAAATCGTACGAACTACTTATCGTACTCAAAAACCTATGCAATTCCTGCATGGAATTCTTGCAGGAAAAGTTGATTGGGCGAACTAGCTAAATGAATTTATTCATTAAAATGTATTGTTCCAATTAGAAAAGGATACAAACTACTCAACGTATCCAATATCTATAAATCACTAGGATAATCTTTAAAAATGACTTCACTTACATTTAACTCCCAAAAAGATACAATAAATGTAGGAATTAACACAAGTAAATAATATTCAAAATTCAGATCGATGCTAAAAATGTAAGGGTTAATAAAATTAGACTCCATCCGTCGCGAACATGTCGGAGGTCCAAATACTCAGACTAAGTACTACAAATGAACTCAAATGAGGTCATTTGGGTTCAAAATATATTAAAGTTTTGTTAAAAGT
Source organism: Arenibacter sp. F20364 (assembly GCF_023015905.1). GTDB lineage: Bacteria > Bacteroidota > Bacteroidia > Flavobacteriales > Flavobacteriaceae > Arenibacter. The sequence goes on from NZ_JALKBD010000024.1 coordinate 43,963, forward strand.
AAAAGTGAGCGTAAAGTGAGCGTAAAGATGTAATTTGTAAAACCAAAAAAGGCTCCCAATTTCTTGGAAGCCTTGTCTTTGTTACCGTGGGCCCTACTGGGTTCGAACCAGTGACCCCCTGCTTGTAAGGCAGGTGCTCTGAACCAGCTGAGCTAAGAGCCCTAATAAATCAGTATTTAAAATCACTTCCTAATTTTCCCAGAAGCGAGTGCAAATATAGAATAGTTTTTAATTTCCCCAAAGGAAAAAATAGAAAAATTTATACTATTTCTGCAACAACAAAAGTACTTCCCCCAACGAACACAAAATCCGTTGTATCCGCTACGCCCAAAGCAGCATTAACCGCTTCATTTACAGAAGAATAAGTATCACCCTTCAAACCAAACTCCAAGGCCCTAGTTTTTAGGACAAGTTCATCCAAACCTCTCTGAATGTTTGGTCTGCAAAAATAATAATGTGCATTTTTTGGGAAAAGAGGTAAAATTTGTTCCAAATTCTTGTCTTTTACAAATCCAATTACCAAATGAAGATCGGTATATTTTTGTTGTTCTATTTGATCCAAAACAATGGACAAACCTTCCGTATTGTGGGCCGTATCACAAACAACTGTTGGATTTTCGCCAATATATTGCCATCTGCCCAGCAATCCCGTATTCGCGGAAACATTCAACAGGCCATCAACAATATGTTCCTCCCTAATATCAAAACCCTTCAATTCCTTAATGGTGGCAACAACGCCCTTAACGTTTTTGGCCTGGTAACTCCCCAACAAGGAGGTTTTATAATTTCCAGGGATTATTTCCCCTGCAAATACTATTTTAGAGTTTCTTTCCTTTGCCATATTGTTGAAAACAGTCGCTGTCTCTTCCTGCAGTTCACTGATGACCACCGGTATCCCTGGCTTAATGATTCCCGCCTTCTCAAAGGCTATTTTGGCAATGGTATCGCCCAACATCTCCACATGATCATAACCTATATTGGTAATCAAGGACACTTCGGGGATAATTATATTGGTAGAATCCAAACGACCTCCAAGTCCAACCTCCACAATGGCTATATCTATTTTCTCCTTTTCAAAGTACTGAAAGGCCATTCCCACTGTCATTTCAAAAAACGAAAGGTCGTGTGCCTCAAAAAAAAGTTTATTTTTTTTTATAAAATCGACTACAAATTTTTTACTGACCGGTATTCCGTTAATCCTGATCCGCTCCCTAAAATCCTTTAAATGTGGAGACGTATACAATCCGACCTTATAACCAGCCTCTTGCAAAATTGAGGCCAGCATATGACTACAGGACCCTTTCCCGTTGGTTCCTGCCACATGTATGCTTTTAAATTTTCGTTCGGGATGCCCTAAATAAGCGGAGAGAGCCAATATATTGTCCAACTTACCCTTAAATGCAGAAATTCCCTTTTGCTGGTACATGGGCAGTTGCCCGAACATCCATTCCAAAGTTTCCTGATAAGTCATTTATAGTCGTCTGTTGAAGTTAGAACACAATGCCTTTGCGATACCTTCAATTAATCTAATTAAAAAAGTAAATGAAATTGTAAAATTACTTTAGGATAATTGATTTTGGGCAATGCGGGAAAACTTTATTCCCCCAATTTAAAATTCACCACTACAAAACCAACTTGTTGACTAGGTGCATTGGAATCCAAGTTCCATTGATGCAAAAAAGCTGTTTTCTTGGCAGGCTCCAATAAACAGGGATGAGTATTGGTGGTCCCTCTTTGCCCAGGGGTAGCACTAACCACTTTTCCATTTCGGTCCACAACAATTTTAACAACAACCCTACCTTCTTCGTTGCATTCTTGCTGTACCTTGCCTTTATTCACCAAAGATCTTCCATTGAGTCCATAACCTCCAATACCACTGCCCGACCCGGGACTTCCGTAATAACTGGTTGCATATGGATCTCCGTCCGGTTGTCCTTTATCCCCGGCCTTACTATCATCACCTTCTCCCCCTGCAGCAGTTCCTTCGGATTTATTTATACCTCCGATCAGCTCATCCAGCTTATTCTTTTTCGCCTGTTGCTCCTTCCTAACCTTTTCTTCGGCCTCCCGCTTTTCGCGAGCTACCCGTTCCGCCTCGACCTGGGCCTTTTTGGCAGCCTCATCAGCCTTTCGTTTCGCTTCTTGCTGCTGCTTTATTTTTATGGATTCCTCGTTTTCCTGGGTAAGTAACTTTTCGGCAGGTTTTTCCTTGGCCACCTTTTCCTCCGGCACCTGCTCTACCACCTCTTCTACCTTTTCCTCCACAACCTTTGGCTCTTTAATGGGAGTATTGAGAGGTTCTGATTTTATCTTTTCTTTGGGCTGTACCCTACCACTACCAAAATCAGTAGTTCCAAAATTGACGGAAATACCATTTTCAATTGGCGGATCCATATAGGTGAGTCCTATATAAAAAAGCAATAGTAATAGCACACTCAACAGAATAGTGGTAAGTGTAAAAGATTTTTTTTCGTGTCTCGTGTTAAGTAATGACATTAATTTGGTCGCACCGCCAAAATAACCTTGTAATTATTTCTATTGGCAATATCCATTACGTTTACCGCCTCTTTGATGGCAACGCTCTCTTCTGCCCTAAGAATAATAGTAGGTTTCTCTTGCCCTTTTAGTGCCTTTTTTAATTCAATTTCTATATACTGTCCGTTTATCTTCTCGTTGTTCACAAAATATTCCAAGTTCTTATTGATGCTTACCGATACATTTTGGGTATTTGTAGATTTACCCTTTGCTTTGGGCAACAACAAGTCCAATGCATTGGGCGAATTTGCAGTTAGCATAAAGAAAATAAGCAATAGGAACACTATGTCCGTCATAGAGGACATGCTAAAATCTGGACTAACTTTATTTCTACCTTTTAGTTTCATGTGTTATGTTCTAAAGAGGTTCGTTCAATAAATCTAAAAACTCCACCGCATTGGCTTCCATTTTATGCACCACTTTATCCGTTCTGTTCACCAAATGATTATAACCTATATAGGCTATAATACCCACAATAAGTCCGGCAACAGTAGTGGTCATGGCCGTATATATTCCAGACGCCAAAGAACCCATTTCCGCCTGCCCACCACTGGTAGCCATTTGATGGAATGCCAAAATCATACCAATAACGGTACCTAAAAACCCAATCATGGGTGCCGCTCCGGCAACGGTGGCCAAGACGGTCACATTTTTTTCCAATTTATAAACCTCAAGGGTACCTGCATTTTCTATTGCGGTATTAATATCATCCAAGGGCTTCCCAATTCTGGAGATTCCTTTTTCCGTTAACCTCGCCACCGGCGAATCTGTTTGGGCACACAATAATTTGGCCGCTTCCAACTTACCATTGGTAACATGATCCCGTATCTGGTTCATAAAATTACTATCTATCTTTGACGCAGCTTTTATCGCAAAAATCCGTTCAAAATAAATATACAGTGCCACAAAAAGCATTACGAACAAAACACTTATTATCAAGATACTTCCTGTACCGCCATTTACTATTAAATCAATCACGGAAAGTGTCTTTTCCTCAGACACAACGCCCTCTAATCCTGCCTCTTGAGCCAGATCTTGTATCAATAACATATATTTTCTTTATTTAAGTTGCCTTAATAACGGTCTTTTGTCGATTAAATTATGCGTTCAACACTAAATTTCTAATTAATATAAATCCTACGGCACCGGCAGCAAATCCAATGAATGCCAACCATGCTATTTTCTTCAAATACCAGAAGAAGTCTATTTTTTCCATTCCCATGGCCACAACACCTGCTGCAGACCCAATAATCAACATACTACCTCCAGTTCCAGCGGAATATGCAATGAAATGCCAAACTGGATCATCCATACCTACAGAGAACATTCCTATACTTGCCGCGACCAGTGGCACGTTATCTATTACAGCAGAGCCCACACCTAAAAAGAGTACCACCAAATCGGATACCAATTCACCACCGGACTCCGTACCCAACATAGGCATTACCTCATCCAAGGTTCCGGCAAAATGGAACAACATTCCTAAAGATTCCAAAGCTGCCACTGCCATTAAAATACCCAAAAAGAAAAGAATACTTGGCAATTCAATTTTGGAAAGTGATTTATGTACTGGGCTGTGATGCGATTCTGCCTCACTTTCCCCGTCGATATTGGAAATACTAAATTTGGCGCTACTGTATATTTCAGCGAACGTGGCTACCAATGCCAAAGAAAGCATCATCCCAACGTAGGGAGGCAAATGGGTTATGGTTTTGAAAAAGGGAACAAATATAATGGCACCCAATCCCAAATAAAGCATAGTTGACCCATATTTGGATTTAGTAGGTTCCTCATCGTCCATATCGGTGTCAATATTACCGGAAAAGGCCTTGTACCTACTTGCAATAAAGGTAGGAACCACCATACATATAATAGAAGGCAAAAGAACGTGTTCTATCAATTGTGCCGCCGACACTTTGTTGGCGATCCACAACATGGTTGTGGTAACATCACCAATTGGAGACCAAGCTCCACCAGCATTGGCCGCAATGATTATCATACCGGCAAACCAAAGTCTGGTCTCCCTGTCGTTGATCACCTTCTGCAGGATAGTTATCAAGACTATAGTCGCTGTAAGGTTATCTATTATGGCAGAAAGTATAAAGGCCAGTATAGCAAACAACCAAAGTAACTTTCTTTTGCTCCTTGTTTTTATAAACCCTTTTATTGTGGCAAAGCCATCGAAATAATCTATTATTTCCACAATGGTCATAGCCCCCAAAAGGAAGACCAGTATTTCTGCGGTTTTCCCGAGATGATGGAGCAAAATCTCATCTATATGGGTCGCCTCCAACTCCCGGAGCTCGGCATTGACCTCAAAAACTGGCATATGTGCCAAAGCTATAACCGCCCATAACAGAGCCATCATCGCCAAAGCGGGGATTAATTTGTCTATCTTAAGATTGTGCTCCAAAGTTATTGCCAAGTAACCGGCAACGAATAAAATAATAATAATGGTCTCCATGCTATTATTGGTTTAAATTAATTGTTTCAAAGCAATCTCAAATCCGGTTTTACTGAGATTAACTTTTGATTTATTTTGGTCAAATATATTTAAAATTGCGTTTCTAATGGTATTTGAAGTGTCATTAAAAATAAGTTCGTCATCCATTGCCACCCTTCCCTCCATAAAATAGGCAAAGACACGGGCCATTCCGCAATTGGAAATAAAATCGGGAATTAGACTTACACGCTCATCGGTATACTCCATAATTGGCCCAAAAAATATTTCCTTATCCGCAAAGGGCACATTGGCCCCACAGCTGATCACTTCCAACCCAGCATCTATCATTTTAGCTATCTGCTCCTCTGTCACCAAGCGGGAAGCCGCACAGGGGACAAATATTTCTGCGGGCAAACTCCATATTCTATTGTTCATTTCGGAAAAAGGAATAATGTCATCTGCAAAAAGTTCATTTCCCTTTTTATTTAAAAAGAATGACCTTATTTCCTCCAAAGTATACCCTTCCTCATTAATTATCCCTCCGGCCCGATCGATAATCCCGACCACTTTCGCCCCCATTTTTGCCAAATAAAAGGCAGCTGCAGATCCTACATTGCCAAATCCCTGCACAATGGCCCTTTTACCCTCAACCGAACCTGCGTGTATTTCATAAAAGTGTTTAACGGCTTCGGCTACCCCAAAACCGGTTATCATATCCGCCACCGTAAATTTCCTAACAACGGACGGTGAGTATTCATTTGACTCCAAAACCTTAACGACACCCAATCTCAATTGACCGATCCTATTGATCTTATCAGCTTCGGTCGGTTTAAAATGTCCGTTAAAAACACCCTCTTGTGGATGCCACACCCCAGCGTCCTCTGTAATAGGGATAACCTCATGGATCTCATCAACATTTAAATCCCCGCCGGTACCATAGTAACTTTTTAACAATGGCGCTACCGCATGGTACCACCGTTTAAGTACGCCGGATTTCCTGGGATCGCTGGGATTAAAATTAATTCCGGATTTAGCACCTCCGATCGGAGGTCCTGAAACCGTAAATTTCACCTCCATCGTTTTTGCCAAAGATAAGACTTCGTTCATATCCAATCCCTCCCTCATTCTGGTACCGCCACCGGCCGCCCCACCACGAAGAGAATTAATTACAGCCCATCCTTCCGCTTCTGTCTCTGGATCTTTCCAGTTGAAAATGATTTCCGGGGCTCTATTTTCATATATTTTTAATAACTCTTTCATTGTACCTTACAATTTAACTATTAGACTTCATTTGCCATTAAGGGAATTTTACCTCCTTTGGTTAATTTCACCAGCCTTGCTAATGTTGTCTCATAATTGTTAGGTCTTTTTTCAGCAAAAAATATTCAGCCGAACAAATATAAAAATTAGATTATGTTTTAATGTTTTATTCACCATTAATATTCCATTCTCAAATCGTATATTTATTATTCCGTTCTATACTCGTATATTTGCAATATTCTCATAATTTTTTCTAACACATGGATTTTACGCTTTCGGAAGAACAGTTGATGATACAACAGGCAGCACGGGATTTTGCCCAAAACGAATTACTTCCCGAAGTCATAGAAAGAGACGACGCTCAAAAATTCCCTACCGAACAGGTAAAAAAAATGGGGGAATTGGGATTTATGGGAATGATGGTGGACCCAAAATACGGGGGAAGCGGACTGGACACCATTTCCTATGTAGTGGTTATGGAGGAACTTTCCAAAATTGATGCCTCGGCTTCGGTAATTGTATCCGTCAATAATTCTTTGGTATGCTGGGGACTTGAAACCTTTGGCAGCGAAGCACAGAAAGAAAAGTATTTGACCCGTTTGTCCACTGGACAAAGTATTGGGGCGTTCTGTCTTTCCGAGCCCGAGGCCGGTAGCGATGCCACTTCACAAAAAACCACAGCTCTGGACAAGGGAGACCACTATGTAGTGAACGGCACCAAGAACTGGATTACAAATGGAAATTCTGCTGAAATCTATTTGGTAATTGCACAGACCGATATTTCCAAAGGATATAAAGGAATAAATGCAATAATTGTAGAAAAGGACACACCTGGTTTTATAATAGGGCCTAAGGAAAATAAATTGGGGATAAGGGGCAGTGACACCCATTCATTGATCTTTAACGATGTAAAAGTCCCCAAAGAAAATAGAATTGGCGAAGATGGATTTGGCTTTAAATTTGCCATGAAGACCTTGGCAGGGGGACGCATAGGAATAGCTGCCCAAGCCTTGGGTATTGCCGCCGGTGCGTATGAATTGGCCAAAAAGTATTCTAAAGAAAGAAAGGCTTTTGGCACGGAAATAAGCAATCATCAGGCAATAGCCTTTAAACTTGCCGATATGCACACCCAAATTGAAGCCGCGAGACATTTGGTTTATAAGGCGGCATGGGACAAGGACCAAGGAAACGACTACGATCTTTCTGGGGCAATGGCAAAACTATACGCTTCCCAGGTGGCCATGGATACCGCCGTAGAAGCGGTACAAATTCACGGTGGTAATGGTTTTGTGAAGGACTACCACGTGGAAAGAATGATGCGGGACGCCAAGATAACCCAGATCTATGAAGGCACTTCGGAGATCCAGAAAATCGTGATTTCGAGGAGTATTTTAAAAAAATAACAGCAACACCCCTTATTTTTGCATGGGGAACCAACTAAAAACAATTAATTATAACCAAACACCCCTAACTTAAATAAGGGTATTGACCAATAAAAACCAATTTTACATTATTAACCCCCTATTAATAGGAAAAACATCAATATTCAAACCTTAATATTGAGGAAATCCCAATTTAATGGGCTCAAATATCAGAATATACATTTTTTTTAACGTTGAATTATAAACGTTGAATTTCTTTCGCACTATTTAATATTGCATTGCATTAAATGTAAATATTTTGATATTTTTGAAGAAATATGATAATTTATGAAGCTGAGAAAACAAGGAATGTACCTACCGGAGTTTGAACATGACAACTGTGGCGCCGGATTTATATGTAGTTTGAAAGGAAAAAAGTCGAATGATATAATTCATAAGGCTTTAGAGATATTGGAAAAACTGGAGCACAGAGGAGCTGTAAGTTCTGATGGAAAAACAGGTGATGGTGCTGGAATTCTAATAGATATCCCACATGATTTTTTTCAGGACGTTTGCAACTTTGAACTACCTGAACCTGGCAGTTATGCCGTAGGTAATGTCTTTTTGCCCCAAAAAGAAAACCAACGGGACTACTGTATCGATGTTTTTGAATCCAACATTAAAAAACAAGGGCTAAAATTATTGGGATGGAGAGATGTTCCCGTGAACAAATCCATACCTGGACGAATAGCCACGGAGACCGAGCCTTTCGTTAAACAAATATTTGTTGCACGTGAGAACGACGAACAAGATTTCTTCCACTTTAATTTAAAATTATTTATAGCCAGAAAGGTTACTGAACATACTGTAAATGCTTCCAAATTGTCGGAAAGCAAATTTTTCTATGTACCCAGTCTTTCCACCAAAATTATAATCTTCAAAGGGCTATTGATGCCGGAAGATATTAGCCTATACTATAAAGACCTTATGGACCCAAGGGTAGTAACACGATTGGCCCTTGTTCATCAACGTTTTTCAACCAACACTTTCCCAACTTGGGATTTGGCACAGCCTTTCCGTTATATGTGTCACAATGGGGAAATAAACACTCTTAGAGGCAATGTCTCAAGAATGCGTTCCAGGGAAGAATTAATGAAAAGCGATTGGTTTGGGGACGAAATCAAAAATATTATCCCGATCATATTACCTGGAAAATCGGATTCCGCCACCATGGACATGGTTGTTGAACTATTGTTAATGACAGGAAGATCTCTCCCTGAGGTAATGATGATATTGGTACCTGAGGCCTGGGAAAAAAATGAGGAGATGTCCGAAGCTAAAAAAGCATTTTATGAGTACCACTCCTGTTTAATGGAGCCATGGGACGGACCTGCTTCCATTCCCTTCACCGATGGAAACTACATAGGTGCCGTATTGGACAGAAATGGATTACGCCCATCGCGATATTCAGTGACCAAGGACGGTTATGTAATTATGTCTTCCGAAGTTGGGGTTGTGGACCTTGAGCCGGAAAATATTGAAATGCACGGAAGATTGGAGCCGGGAAAAATGTTCTTGGTAAACATGGAAGAAGGACGCATAGTTAATGATGAGGAAATTAAGGAAGCAATTGCCGTTAAGTATCCCTATCAAAAATGGCTGAACAAGAATTTGGTTCACCTTAAGGATATCCCTTACAACGACTGCCCACTATTCCTAAATGAGGCTTCGGTACAAAAGAGAAAAGCGGTTTTTGGATACACTTTGGAAGATATAAATACCATTATACTTCCTATGGGAAAAACGGCCAAAGAACCACTTGGATCAATGGGATCGGACACTCCTATCGCTATTTTATCCGATCGACCACAACTAATATACAATTACTTTAAGCAATTGTTCGCACAGGTTACCAACCCGCCATTGGATGGTATTCGCGAAGAGCTTATTACAGATATCAGCCTAACCTTGGGCAGCGATCACAATATTTTTGAATTTTCTGAACTTCATTGTAGAAAATTAAAGATTAAAAATCCCGTTATATCCAAGGAGGATTTGGATAAAATAAAAAACTACGATGCAAGTCCAGACTATAAGGTAGTTTCCATTCCCATGCTTTACGACATTGAAAAGGGGCATAATGGCCTTGAAGATGCCTTGGAGTCGATTTTGCACCAAGCCGAACAAGCTATTGATGAGGGCGCCAATATCATTATACTATCGGATAGAAACGTAAGTAAGGAAAAAGCCCCTATCCCAGCTTTATTGGCATGTTCATACGTTAATAGTGGACTACAAAGGTTGGGGAAACGCTCCAAACTAAGTGTAATTATTGAATCCGCGGAACCCAGGGAAGTGCATCACTTTGCCCTCCTATTTGGATTTGGTGCCAGCGCAATAAACCCTTATTTGGTAAACGAAATTATAGCGGAACAAATTGAAGAACAAGATATTACCCAATATTCTTTTGAAGAAGCCATTGGCAACTACAATAAAGCGGTCGGCAAGGGCATACTTAAGGTAATGAACAAAATTGGAATCTCTACCCTTAATTCGTATAGAGGGTCCCAATTGTTCGAATGTATTGGAATAAACACCAAGGCAGTAGACAAATACTTCCCTAATACACCCACTAGAATTCAAGGCATAGGGCTTTATGAAATAGAGAAGGAAATTGCAAAGCGCCATCACAAAGCATACACCGATAAAGATATAGCCGCAAATTTAGATTTGGAAATCGGTGGACAATATCGCTGGAGAAGGGATGGTGAAAAGCATCTTTTCAATCCATTAAGTATTGCCAAACTTCAAAAATCGGTAAGAAACAACGAACCGGAATCCTATAAGGAGTTTGCACAAATGGTGAACGAGCAGTCCAAAGATTTAATGACCATTCGCGGTCTTTTTGAATTCTCAAATTACGACCCTATTCCTTTGGAGGAGGTTGAACCTTGGACAGAAATAGTAAAACGCTTTAAAACTGGCGCAATGTCCTATGGTTCCATCAGTAAGGAGGCCCATGAAAATTTGGCCATCGCCATGAATAGGATTGGCGGAAAAAGTAATTCAGGTGAAGGTGGCGAGGATGCTGAACGCTTTTACAAGAACCAAACTGGGGATTGGAAAAACAGTGCCATAAAACAAGTCGCTTCCGGAAGATTTGGGGTTACCTCCAATTATTTGACAAGCGCCAAAGAAATCCAGATTAAAATGGCCCAAGGTGCCAAACCAGGTGAAGGAGGGCAATTACCTGGTCCAAAAGTAAATCCGTCCATTGCCAAAACAAGAAACTCCACTCCTTATGTTGGATTAATTTCACCTCCACCGCATCATGATATATACTCTATTGAGGATTTATCACAGTTGATTTTCGATTTAAAATCCGCCAATCGCGACGCTAGGATCAACGTCAAATTGGTTTCTGAGGTCGGTGTTGGTACGGTAGCCGCAGGTGTCTCCAAGGCCAAAGCGGACGTTATTTTGATATCCGGCCATGATGGCGGTACCGGGGCATCTCCATTAACATCATTAAAGCATGCCGGACTTCCATGGGAATTGGGAATTGCCGAAGCGCAACAAACCTTGGTTCTAAACGACTTAAGGAACAGGATCGTATTGGAATGTGATGGTCAGTTAAAAACTGGACGCGATGTAGCAGTAGCTTGTTTACTGGGAGCAGAAGAGTTTGGATTTGCAACTGCCCCCCTTGTAGCATCAGGATGTATCATGATGCGAGTATGCCATCTAAATACGTGCCCGGTAGGGATTGCGACGCAAAATCCTGAACTGCGTAAGAAGTTTGAAGGCAAACCAGAGCACGTTGTAAACTATATGTACTTTGTAGCCCAGGAACTAAGGGAAATAATGGCCCAATTAGGGTTTAGGACCATTGATGAAATGGTAGGACAGGTACAGAAATTGGACCGTAAAAAAGCCTTGGAACATTACAAAGCCGCAGGAATAGACCTTACGCCAATTCTATATCAAGTTGACGTACCAAAAGGAACCAAATTCTACAATACCCAAAAGCAGCAACACGATGTTGACAAGTCTATTGAGTTTGAAATTTTGGAAAAAGCGCATCCCGCATTGTTCAGAAAAGAAAAAATTTCTTTAGATTTCCCAATACATAATACGGACAGGGCCGTTGGAGCTATTACCAGTAATGAAATTTCAAAGATTTATGGTGTTGAAGGCCTACCCGAAAACACACTAAAACTTAATTTCACCGGTTCTGCAGGGCAAAGTTTTGGTGCCTTTGCAACCAAAGGCCTTACAATGATCGTCAATGGAAACACCAACGATTATCTAGGAAAGGGATTGTCCGGAGCAAAGCTCATTATAAAAGTACCGTATAAGTCAACCTTAAAACCAGAGGACAACGTAATAACCGGAAATGTTACGCTTTATGGCGCAACATCGGGCGAAGCCTATATAAATGGAAAAGCCGGAGAACGTTTTTGCGTAAGAAATTCGGGAGCACAGGCTGTTGTAGAAGGTATTGGAGATCATGGTTGTGAGTATATGACCGGTGGTACTGCAGTTATCCTTGGAGAAGTAGGAAGAAACTTTGGGGCCGGAATGAGCGGTGGTATTGCGTACATCTTTGATGAAAAAAATACCTTCAGGAAAAACTGTAATACTGAAACCCTAAACCTATTAAAAGTAGAGGACGATAATGATATTGCAGAATTAAAAGGCCTAATAGAAAATCACTATAATGCCACCCTTAGTCCTATAGCACAAAGGATTTTGGAAAAATGGGAAGAGTGCCTACCAAAGTTCATCAGGGTTTTCCCTGAAGAATACAAACAGGCATTGATACGTTTAGAAAAAGAAAAATTAGAAACGATATAATCGAAATATGGGAAAGATAACAGGATTTTTGGAATTCGATAGAAAGGTGGAAGCATACGCCCCTGTAGAGGATAGAATAAAAAACTATAAGGAGTTTACGGTCCCCATGAAAGAAAAGGAGCTTAGGGATCAAGGTGCCAGATGTATGGACTGTGGTATTCCATTTTGTCATAGTGGGTGTCCGTTAGGGAATTTAATACCCGATTTCAACGACGCAGTTTACCTTGGCAAATGGGAAAAAGCTGCAGAAATTTTACATGCCACCAACAACTTCCCGGAATTCACCGGAAGATTATGTCCCGCTCCCTGTGAGGAGGCTTGCGTTTTGGGCATTAATGAAGATCCGGTAACTATTGAGAACATAGAAAAGAACATCGTTGAAACGGCTTTCAAAAATGGCTGGGTAGTAGCAGAACCACCCACTAGCAGAACCGGAAAAACGGTTGCGGTTATAGGATCGGGACCTGCCGGACTTGCAGCCGCTCAGCAGCTCAACAGAGCCGGACACTTGGTCACCCTTTATGAAAGGGATGAAAAAGTTGGAGGTCTTCTACGATATGGTATTCCTGATTTTAAGATGGAAAAAAATATCATTGATAGAAGGGTGAAAATTTTAGAAGAAGAAGGTATTATATTTAAGACCGGTGTTCATGTGGGCGTTGATGTATTGGCTACGGAACTTCAAGATCAATTTGATGCCATTGTTCTGTCCGGTGGTGCCACTGTGAGAAGAGGATTGCCCATTGAAGGAGCTGACCTAAACGGAGTGGTACAGGCCATGGATTTCTTAAAACAAAACAACAAGCGCGTAGACGGCATTAAAGATCTGGGCAAAGAAATAAAGGCTACGGATAAGAATGTAGTGGTTATTGGTGGAGGAGATACTGGATCTGATTGTATAGGAACCTCCATAAGACATGGAGCAAAATCCGTATCCAACTTTGAAATATTAGGAAAACCTCCTGTAGGACGTCCGGAGGATCAACCTTGGCCATTTTGGCCAATGCGTTTGAGAACCAGTTCCTCTCACAAAGAAGGTGTAGAGCGATTTTTCAGCATTTCCACCAAAAAATTCCTTGGTGATAAAAATGGTAATTTAAAAGGACTGATTACTTCTGAAGTAGAGTGGATTACACAACCAGGGCAACGACCAATTCTTAAGGAAGTTCCTGGCACGGAAAAGGAATGGAAATGCGAATTGGCACTTTTGGCCATGGGTTTTACCGGTTCGGAAATGACTATTGCCGAGCAATTGGGGCTTGAAGCAGATCCACGTACCAACATTAAAGCTAGTGAAGCAGATTATAAGACCAACGTTCCCGGTGTTTTTGTTGCCGGTGACCAAAGAAGAGGACAATCCTTAATAGTTTGGGCCATTTCCGAAGGTAGACAAGCGGCTTATCATGTAGATACATACCTCATGGGAACATCCTATTTACCGTTAAAAGGAGAGGGAGACCTACCAAGGGTTTAATATATTTACCGAATATCGGAATAGATCAAGAAAATCCAACCCAATAAATGGGTTGGATTTTTTTTGGCCAAGTCAAAAGTTAAGACAAAACATTGCCCAAACATTTCAAAAATATCTAAAGTGATAAAGACAATTTGCCTTGATCAAACTAGGAAGCCTCTTCTCCTATGTTGATCTCCAAATCGGGACGCTTTGCCTTGAGGTTTTCTACTTTTTCCTTGGTAACCTCGGTATTCCATAAGTAAATTCGACTTAATTTATGTAGCACTTCCAAACCTTCTAGACCATTATCCCCTATTCGCGTACCATACAGGTTTAAGGCTTCCAAATTTTGAAGTTTCGCCAAAAAGGATAGCCCGTCATTGGTAATAGGGTTAGAATGAATATTTAATCTAACCATGTTTTCGAACTGTCCAATAGTTTTAAGATCTTCATCCCTTAGGTTTAGGTTACTCAAATTTAAATACACAATTTGATCCTTTAAAGGCAACAGCTCAACCACATTTACACTTTCCTTTGTTTTATTTGGTAAAAAGCTGACATCCAATAAATAACTCCCTTCACTTATTGTCCTTATAACAAAACCCTTGGCATTCAAGGAAGCCACAATCAAAGAATCGGCCGGTTCCACTTTCCTTGCCAAAGAATTCCCCCCATGCCCTTCCAATCCAAGAACCTTGTTCGCTGCCGACAAATAATCGCCCTCGATTTGAAAATCACCCATTTGCCCCTTTTCCGGAGCACCGCTCATTATCCATAATTCCAATAATTTTATCTGCTCCCCGGAAAGTGGTTTTTTGCCATCTGGCGGCATAAAATCATCGTGATGCTCCGGAAGGCTTACCCTTCTATAAAGTTCACTTCCTTTCAAATCCCCTATAACAACACCTTGTCCGTTCTCCCCACCTTTTATAATGCGGTCATAAGAGGAAAGAACCAGATCACCTTTAGTCTTTCCTGGGTTATGACAACTTACGCAATAGTCCGAAAGCATTGGGGAAACAACATCCAGAAATATATCGGCAGAATCCAAGACTGTAACAGGGGGTCTTTTTTCGGGCTTAGGTGGAAGTCCCACCAACTTTCGCAACGGATCAGGGGAGTACTGTGTAAGATAGGAAGCACCATGGGTTAAATTACCCCCCATATGACCGGTATATCCCAGTCCTACTAATAGAAATACCATAAGTCCGGACTGTAGCACCACAATCCGTTTTGTTTTTTCCCATACCATAAAAACAAAGGCCAATACGGCAAAAACCGCCAGTGCCACCCCCATCCACTGATGGGAACTTAAGGCCTCCGCGTCATAGCCCCCCTGAAAGGAAAGCATATAACCAAATACGCATGACAAAATAGCGCTAGCTGCTCCTGCACCCATCAAGAAAGGCACCGCTCCCTTCAATTGTGAAAACTTCTTTTTTTTGGCCAGAAAATACATAGAAATACCAACCAAAATAATCCCAATGGGAAGATGGACTATTAAGGGATGAAACCTTCCTATAAAAATAACCCAATCCGATACTTCTGTAATCTGATCCATAATTAAATCCTATGTAATTTATAAGGGTAAACTCCATTGGCATTCCATTGACAGACATATAAATTTTTATCCCCATCCACACAAACGTCATGACAGTTCTTGAATACCGTTTGATCTTGCAACATCAACTTAAGTTTTCCATTTTTATATTTCGGTTTGGTCCCGCCTGGATTGGACACTACCTTGTTTTCCCTATCCAAAATAGTAACAAACCCTTTGTTTAAGGCCAAATTATAGTTCCCCTTTTCCATTCCGAAACAGACCCCTGAGTAAATATTATTCCCATCTATGACAGGCCTACTTACAAAGGCGCCTGGCAAATAAAATGTTTCTAAATATTTTCCGTCCAGACTAAATCTCTTAAAGGAATTTTTTATTCGGGCAGTACACAACAAGCTTGGGTTATTGGGATCTCTGGTATCCAAGGTCACCCCATGCACTTGCTTAAACTTATCCGGCTGTAAAAAACTATCACCTCCAAATTTTCTGATAAATTCACCCTCTGAGTTATACTGCAAAATATATTGTGAACCATATCCGTCCGCAACATAAATATCCCCATTGGGACCAATAGCGGTTTCTGTAGGCCTAAAGAACATCTTCCCATCATATTCCCCTATTTTATCTGGAGCATCCAGTTCAAAAACAACATCGCCCTCAAGTGTACTTTTTAATACCCTTCCACTCCTTGGATCGGTAATATAAAGGTATTCTTCCCCACCTGCCCCATGAATGGTCAGGCCGTGTGCACTGGACAAATTCAATGTCCAACTCCCCAACAACTTCCCAGATCTATCATAAATCAATACATTATTCTTAGGGTGATCAGTCAACATAAAAAGTCTCCCCTTTCTGTCCATGACCATTTCATGACAGTTATTTACAGGGAAGGCCTTGGGATCCAAATTGCCCCATTGGGTTTCCACTTTATATCTAAAATCGCCATGTCCCAAAATTTGTTCCCCAAGTTTGGGTTTTGACGGCAATATATAAAAGGGCACCACTGCTGATGCCAATAACGCACTCCCTCCCATAGAGGACTTTTTGACAAATTTTCTCCGCGTAATCATCGGGGCCAATTTTATGAAAGAATGTCTTTGACTACATGTCCGTGAACATCTGTTAATCTAAATCTTCTCCCTTGGTGTTTAAAAGTAAGTCGCTCATGGTCTATCCCCAGTAGATGTAGCAAGGTGGCTTGAAAGTCATGAACATGAACTTCATTCTGTACCACGTTATAGCTAAATTCGTCGGTTTTACCATAGACCATACCTGCCTTGACACCTGCCCCGGCCATCCACATTGTAAAACAACCAGGATGATGGTCCCTACCGTAATTATCGGCCGTTAATCTACCTTGGGAAAAACTGGTCCGGCCAAATTCTCCGCCCCAGACCACCAGGGTATCTTCCAACAAACCTCTTTGTTTTAAATCCTTGATCAGGCCGGCAGTTGCTTGATCGGTACCTAGTGCCTGTTTTTTTATCCCCCCGGGAAGGCCACCATGTTGATCCCAACCCATATGGTACAATTGTATAAATTTCACATCCCTTTCCGCCAAGCGTCTAGCTTGCAAACAATTGGCAGCGTATGTACCAGGTATTTTGGCATCTTCCCCGTATAATTTATAAATATGATCGGGCTCCTCCCTGGTGTCGACGGCATCAGGAATCGAATTTTGCATCTTATAGGCCATTTCATACTGATTGATTTTGGACTGTATCTCTGGATCCTTCCAAACATCAAATTGATGGTTATTCAATTGTGAAACGTAATCCAAAGCCCTTCTTCGATCTTCATCATGCACACCGTGGGGGTTGTTCAAATATAGTACCGGATCCTTGCCCGACCTAAATTGTACCCCTTGGTGATGGGATGGCAAAAAACCATTTCCCCATGCAGCCGAACTCAAAGGTTGGGCACCTCCACCTTTGGACAATAGGACTACAAAATTCGGAAGGTTTTTATTGTCACTGGCCAATCCGTAACTAAGCCAAGAACCTATGGACGGCCGTCCACTCTGCTGACTACCTGTTTGCAGAAACATTACGGCAGGTTCATGGTTTATAGCATCGGTACGCATGGAGTTAATAATGCATAGATCATCCACTACTTGGGCGGTATAGGGAAAAATCTCACTAACCCATGCACCCGATTGTCCGTATTGCTTAAAGTCGTATATAGATTTAACCAAAGGAAAAGTAGATTGGCTGGAGACCATACCGGAATTACGTTGGGTTCCTTGTACAGATGGAGGTATTTCTTTCCCGTGCCATTTTGCCAATTCCGGTTTATAATCAAAAGTCTCCAATTGTGAGGGGCCTCCGCTTTGAAACAGATAAATTACCCGTTTTGCCTTGGCCGGGAAATGCGTGCTGCCCAAAGAGCCGCCCAATAGGTTTTGCGCACCGCCTCCCAAAGGATTATTCCCATATAAGGATGATGGCCCCATTAAGCTGGCAAGGGCTACAGAGCCGAACCCAAGTGCCGATTTCTTTAAAAATCCCCTACGGGTCTCCATAAATTCCATGTGCTTTTTAAAATCTTCCATATTAAATATCTATCTAATCGTATAACCTTCATATGTATTCATCACCCCGTTTACTACCGTAGCCAATGCGGCCAACTTCACCGGGTCTATACCTGCCCTTACTTCAGAGCTTCCTATATTGGTATACCCTATGGCGTCTTCCTTGGCTTTGGAAAAACGCTCCAATTCCTCCTTATGGAATTTGCTTAAAACCCCTAGTTCACTATCATTGGGATTTCTGCCGGTACACATAACAAATGCTTTTTGCAATTGGGCATCTACATCCCCACTATAATTTTCAATTAAATTTTCTGCCACTACCCTAGAAGCTTCCAAATACTGGGGATCATTAAGAAGAACCAATGCCTGTAACGGGGTACTCGTCTGCCTCCGTTTTACAGTACAGACCCCTCTTTCGCCAACATCAAAAATCAACATGGATGGCGGAGCCGATGTTCTTTTCCATATGGTATACAGACTCCTCCTATATAACCCTTCCCCGGGTTCCTGTAGATATTTATACCGCCATGGTTTGTTGCTTATTTCGTCCCAAAGTCCCTCCGGTTGATACGGATAAACACTTGGACCACCTATTTTGGGGGATAAAAGACCACTCATGGCCAACGCATTGTCCCGAACCATTTCGGCAGTCATCCGAAAACTCGGCCCCCGTGCCAGCAATGCATTTACTTTATCCCTTTCTATAAGCTCCTGGGTTAATTTGGAGCTTTGCTGATAGGTTGCCGACATCACAATTAATTTGTTCATAGCCTTTATGTCCCATCCCGATTCCACAAATTTAACCGCCAACCAATCCAACAATTTTGGATGCGACGGCAAATTGCCCTGATTTCCAAAATCATCCGATGACGATACCAATCCCGTCCCAAAATGCATCTGCCACAATCTATTTACATAGACCCGGGCAGTTAGGGGATTATTTTCATCAAACAACCATTTAACAAGGCCCAGTCTATTCTTGGGCAGACTATCGCTAAAAGGGAGTACAACTTCAGGCACATTTGGATACACCTCCGCTCCATGGGAATCGTAAACCCCTCTATCCAAGACATAAGTGGGGCGAGGTTCAGGCAAATCTCCCATGACCATAATTTCCGAAATAGTATCGATCACCTTATTTTTCTTCCTGTTTAACTCGCGAATATTTTCCTTTACCTTCTCAAGTACACTATTCTCCCGCAAGGAATAATGGGATTTTAAAAGGGACCTATTCCTAGTGCTGGAACTATTATTAATAATTTCTGATAGGGCACTGGAATCATAACCATAACTTACTTCCAATGCAGAAAGTTCGGCATTGTGAATTTTAAGCTCATCGATACCTCCATTGATAAAGGTCTTCATATGATTCCTGACTCCCATTCCGAAACCATTGAACCCATAGGTATGCAGATCCGGCTTAAACAATATGGACTTATAAAGATGGTCTATTTCTACCTCTACCGGTATTTCTTTGCCGTTGAGATACATATGAAGTCCGTTTGCTTTCCCCAGTCCATCGTAGGTCACTGCAATATTTGTCCATTCCTTTACCGGTATTTCCTCTTTGGCCTTAATCTGGATGGCATTGGTTGGCCAAGAAAATGCCATAATAAACTTTGGGCGGTTGTTTTCCAAGAACATAGAGTACCCTTTTAAGCCCAATCGTAAGTCTTCACAATGATAAAATAAGGCAGCGTCGTCGTATTGGGTATCCGGATACACACTCAAGGAAATAGAAAAGGGATCGGTCTGGTCAAACCATCCTACCTTCTCCGGCAAGCTAATAGATGTAAAATCATTCAAGAATATACCATTGTTCTTGGCAGCTTTTTTTATATTTGGTTCATTGATAACCGCAGGACCAGAACCAAGTACCCTATTTGGACTGACGTACTTTTTATTTCCTTTTTCCACGAAAGAATCAAAAGGATAATAGGCCCCGAGACTTTTGGAATAATTATTTTCAATTGAATTTCTTATTTCAGACGGATTTGCCGACCACTTTTTGAACCCCTCCGGTTCCGAGGATTTCGGAGAATCGAGTTTCTTCTCCGCACTGTTAATATCACTATCAATGTAGGCCAAAACCTTATCCGCCTCACTGTCCGTTAGAAGAAGTGAAGGTCCCGGCACCTGATCTGGACCGTAGACAGCGGAACCAAATTCATTGGTGCTATTAAAAAAGGCGGACATCTCGTAATAGTTTTTCTGACTTATAGGATCGTACTTATGGTCATGACACCTTGCGCATTCCATACTAAGCCCCATAAAGGCCTTTCCTACACTTAATACCCTATCGGCAACATATTCCACACGATACTCTTCAAAAATAATTCCGGCTTCGGAATTTCTTTTATGCAGCCTATTGAACGCTGTTGCCAAAATGCTTTCCTTGGTCGGTTCCGGTATTAGATCTCCCGCCAATTGTAAGCTGGAAAATTCTTTGTAGGACATATTCTCGTTAAAGGCCTTGATCACCCAATCTCGATATGCACTAAAATCCCTATGCTTGTCATCCAGATAGCCATCACTCTCCGCATAACGCGCCACGTCCATCCAATCCGCTGCCATCCGCTCTCCATAAGCAGGGCTCTGCAATAGCCTATCTACCAGCTTTTCATAGGCATCCTCTGAGGTATCCTTTTTAAAACTTTCAATTTGTTCCAAGCTGGGAGGTAGCCCAATTAAGTCAAAACTTAACCTTCGAATTAAAGTTTCCTTTGATGCCCGTTCGGACGGATTGAGCTTTTCCTTTTTCAGCCTATCCAGGATAAAATAATCCAGTTCATTATTTGCCCAGCTGTTATCCTTTATCAATGGCAATTCCGGCTTATTAGGCTTTATGAAAGACCAATGAGGCTTATACTCCGCTCCCTGCTCGATCCATTTGGCCAAAATGGCAATTTCTTTTGTTGTCAAGGATAGATTAGACTCCGGAGGTGGCATTTGGTCTGATGGATTATCAGAAAGTATACGTTTAATAAGATCACTGGATGCAGGTCTCCCAGGAACAATAGCAACAGTATTGGATTCCCCATGGGCAGACAAAGCGCTTTCGGCAATATCCAACCTTAGATCAGATTTTTGGTTATCCGTATCCGGGCCATGGCATGCAAAACATTTATCGGAAAGTATAGGTTTCACATGATAGTTAAAATCAATAATATCGGGTGTCTGCGCAAGAGCCAACTCCACTTCCTCCGGAGCACTCCATCCACAGCCACTGAGAACCAATGCCAGATTGATTAATAAATACACGGTACAATGCTTCATGAAAATATTTGTTGGTTCTTGATCTATTATTCACTTTAGGACAACAGCCACCATAAAATCTAATTTTTAGCACACTAAGTACCAAAATGCACTTACATGCCGGCACAAAAAAGTCTAAACTCTATAATTACCGATATACTTCACCCGCTGTCGCCAAAGCCAAATTCATCATTAAATTCTCGCTCAAATCAAATATATGCATCATTTTTAACTGTTAATGCGTTAATAAACTGTTTTATTAACTGTTAATAATAATTGATTATCTTTATATTTTTAGGGATAATCAATGGAAAATAACAAAGCATATGATAAAATAACTGCCAAAATAATAAACAGTAAATCGTTTGGACATTCCAATACCTATGCCAACCTTCTGCTCTTTTTGGTAGCCAGCACCCTGGAAGAAGACATTCCCAAGGAAACCACTATCGCTTCGGAAATTCTGGGGAAACCCAATTTTGACCCTTCCCAGAGCACCCTAGTAAGGGTTTACATCTACAACCTCCGTAAAAAACTGGCCAAGTACTACTCAAAGGAGGGCAAAGAAGACAAGATTATTGTTCAAATCCCCAAAGGGAGCTACGAAGTCAGATTTGTAGAAAAAAAAGTATTGACACCAAAGAAATCCTATTCTTGGTCCAAGGGCACCACCTTAACCCTTTTTTTACTTTTTACCATATCCTTGGTATACAATATTTCCCTGTATCCAGGGAAGCACAACATCAACCCTATCAACGAGAATGGTCTTTGGAAGGATTTATTTATGGATCAAAAGCCATTAATGGTGTTACTGGGAGACCTTTTTATATACCAAGAGGATAATACCAAAACAGGTACTCAAAAAATTATTAGGGATCCCTTTATCAATTCTTTGGAGGACTATGACAAATTTCTCTTGGAGAAGTCCGAAACCAATATAATCTACGAGCCTTTAAGCTACAGTCTACTTATTTACAATAGCGCATTATGGATCAAAGATCTTAGCGAAATATTTTCGCACAACCAGAAAGATTTTACTATTCGAAATATGGTGCGCTTTAATCCGAAAGAACTCCCAGACAATAATTTTATAGTGATTGGGATGATGAAAACTTTTGGACTATTCAAGGACTACCTAGCAGGTCCCTCGCTATACTACAACAATCAGGATCAGAGTATTGTTTACAGCAATGCGCAAAATGAAAGTGAAACGGTTTACCGTCCGTACGGTGACCCCAATGGACACCATACAGATTACGGTTTTATAACGAAAGCACCAGGGCCGAATAATAACAACATTTATTTATTTGGCGGAATATGGGATACGGCAGCTTCGCAGAGTTTAAAATATTTTACCTCCCCAAAACTACTTAAGGAACTGGAATCGGCCTTAATTGAAAAATATGGAAGCCTTCCAAAATATTATCAGATCGTTTTAGAAGTAAAAGGAGTGGACCGAATGGAACTAAGTTCTAAAATAATCATAATGGAAGAGATTGTACCCTAACAATTGTATATATCTCAATATTCCACAATAAATACACCACTCAAAAACCGCGCAAAAGCAATTGACCAAAGTATGCAACCAATCGAGTAGCACCTATACTAGGTACCATTACATTTATAGGTACTGAAAGATTGGGGGCATCACATTTTCCAAGTGCCGCTCTCTGCCGTAATTTCCACATCCCACTCCTGTGGTGGATTGTTCTTATATTGCGGATCACTGTCTTCCAATGGAAAAGATTTAACAATCTCCATAAAGCTTTTAAAGCTATTTTCCCTTTCTCCAGACTTCAGACTGTCTACAAGGTTAGAGCGCTCAAAGGGATCTTGTATCAAATCGAAAAATTTTTCAGGTTTACGGTTAGCATCTATGTATAATTTGTACCGTTCGTCACGGAGTACCCTATCCCTGAATTTAAATTGATTTTCCACCCCATTTTCAGTAAGTCGCGCATTGTTTCCGCCACCCATTCCCAATATCCATTTTCTTTCGGAAGCTTCATCCCCCTGCAGCAAAACATTCTTAAAAGACTTACCATCGATTATATGTGAAGCATTCAAATCTGTCCATTTATCCTTTGAGTTAACCCCGGCAATGTCTAAAAATGTTGGAAGAATATCTGTGAAATCGATAAGCGCATTAGATTCTTGATCTGCTTTTATATGTCCGGGCCAACTTACAATAAATGGCTCACAGATACCAGTCTCCAAGGTTTTGGATTTACCACCTTTTACTTGTTCACCTTTGTAAGTACCGGTGATGGATTGAGTGGTACCATTATCTGTAGTAAAGACAATCATGGTATTTTCCAACAGACCATTTTGCTCAAGGGCATTCACCAGTTGCCCAACAATCTTATCGGTATAGCGGACCATAGCCTTGTGCTTGCCCAAATTATCATCTGCAGATTCGTCCGGGGTATTTACCAAGGGCGTATGGGTCAACACCATGGGGTAATATACGAACATGGGGCCTTCCTTGTTTTCTTGTAGAAAGTCGATTATAAAATCCCGAAAAATATCAGGACCAAAAGCGCCGGGATAAGTCTTGCTGCCCTCTTTGGTAAAAACATAGGGATCCCAGTATCTTTCAGCGCTCGCCTCGATGCCCGCTTCATAACCTGTCCACATACAATATTCATCAAATCCCACTTTCTCCAACGCATCCGGTTCTACCCGAAAATCATCAATCTGCCATTTACCGGCTATACAGGTCTTGTAACCAGCCCTTTTCATTTCATTTACCAAGGTAGGGTTCTCTGTTTCATCAAAATGGGCACCCCCACCCCAACGTGGCACATCCCAATGGTTGACCCACCCATGCCTAAACGGGTATTGACCAGTAAGCAATGTGACCCTTGTTGGAGTACACTGCGGCATGGAATACACGTTGTTGAATTTGAGGCCAGACTTGGCCAATGCATCTATATTTGGGGTCTCTATATCCTCTGCCCCATAGCTGCTAATCCATTCCTTGCCCAGATCGTCAACCAAAATGAACAGTATGTTAGGAGGTCCTTGATCCTCGGTGGATTTTGTTTTTACTGCTTCGCCACAACCAAATAAAAAAACAAGGGCAAAAGCACTAAGAATACGTTGTATCAACATGATTGGTTATTTCCTTTATTCTAACATTTTATCATATAAACCACTAAGATCGAGCTCATCATCCATTGTTTTTTGAAGTTCCAATAGATCGGAAAAAAGTGATTTAACCTTCTCCTTGTACTCCGGATTAGCGGCCAGGTCGTTCATTTCGTTTGGATCTTTTTCCAAGTCGAACAATAGCACCTTATCAATTTTAGGGTAGATCAAAAGTTTGAAACCCTCCTTACGGATCATACGCTGTACATCTATATAGGCGCCATAAATACCATTGTAGTGGCTCTCCGCTCTTTCCCCTTTAATAATATCCATAAAACTATTGAACTGTACATAGTCTGGCTTCTCCACACCAGCCAATTCCAAGGAAGTGGCCATAATATCCTGTAAATACACATCCTGGTCCAAAGTTTTGCCCTTGGGAATGCCAGGGCCTACCACCATCATAGGAATACGCACACTATGGTCGAACATACTCTGTTTCCCTATCAAGCCGTGATGTCCAACCGAAAGCCCATGGTCCGCTCCGAAAAAGATATAGGTATTGTCCATCTTACCGCTAGCCTCCAAAGAATCCAAAATCATCCCTATCTGCTCATCCATATGGCTCAACAAGGCATAGTATTCCTGGCGGTGCACCTTTACGGCATATTCCGTTCTAGGAAATGGAGCCAGCGCCTCATCCCGAAGACCTGGTGGATTGCCCATATCATCCTTATATGGATATTCCGGCAAAAAGTTTTCGGGTACCTTAATATTCTCAAGAGGGTACATATCCAAAAAGCGTTGGGGTGCCTGCCGCGGATCATGGGTTGCATTAAAGGCCAGGTACATAAAAAAGGGATTATCCTTTTTGGTGGCCAAATCTATAAATGACAGGGCATCATCACGGACCACTTCGCTCCAATGTTTGCCCCCTTCCCAAAAGCCTCCTTGTAAGGTATCAGTTGGAGACCACTCGGTATCGTCCGGACCTGTTGGCCTGCCATAGCCAACCGGCATATAATTGTTCCAGTCCTTCATATCCCCAGATTCCGCCTTCCATTTTTTTATGGCAGCACCCAATTCATTACCGCGATCTACAGGCATTCCAGGACGTATGTGCCGTGCATCGTTAAAAATAGTTCCAGCAGGTGCCAGTACATGCCATTTGCCCGTCATATAGGTGTCATACCCCTGTTTTTGGAGCAGCCTGCTCCAGGTCTGGTTCAAAGCTGTGCTATCCCCTTTGGACCACAATGCGCTTTTATCCTGTGCATTCCAAATATAGGATCCAGAAATGATCATGGCCCGTGATGCCACACAGATGGCCCCATTCCAACCGCCCATATTATACGCATGGGTAAAGGTAGTGCCTTCGTTTACCAAGCGATCCAAATTTGGGGTATGGACCTCATCAAACCCCAGGGCCCTGATACTTTCAAAAGTCTGGTCGTCCGCGAACAGAAAAACAATATTCGGCTTCTCTGCAGTCTTACCATCCTTTTCGGATGTGGCCGGCTTGCAGGATCCAAGCAAAAATATGACAAGTAATGGTATGCAATAAAGTAATCTCATAAAGGTTATTTTTGGTATGTAAAATTAAATCTCAAAATATTATTTGATGACGCAGGCACTTATTAGCCCTAATCGCTAAAATAATCAATAATCCTTGCCAGAAGCGCTCATTTCCTGAGAATCCTTCCATTGATTCCAGTAGGCAACCAATTCGTTATACTTTTCAGGTTGTTCCTCCGCCAGATCCTTACTTTCAGCCATATCGTTCCCAATATCATAAAGTGCAAAATGCTGCCCGCCATCATCGCTATAAATCTTATATTCATTATCGATCAAGGCAGCTTGGCCCTGAAAGTCAAAGGCCAAAGGTTCCGTTCTTCGCATTACTTCGCCATTTACAATGGGCAACATATCCACCCCATCATAGGGCCTATTACTTTTCTTAAGGTCCACTCCCAAGATATTGGCGATCGTCGGAAAATAATCAGAAGTAAAGCAGGGGATATTCACCTTTGTTCCTGGGCCGATTTTTCCTTCCCATTCCATGATACCTGGGACCCTGATCCCACCCTCGTGCAGGCTTCTTTTTCTACCCGTAAGTCCTTTGGTAAGGCCTTGGGTCCTACCATTAACAGATTTCCCCTCGGGACCATTATCGCTGGTATAGAAGAGTACCGTATTTTCAGCAATTCCCAATTCCCGCAGCTTATCGCGCAAACGCCCTACTTGTTTGTCCAAGGCAGTCAAAACCCCATAATAATGCTGTTGGTCTTCTGAAAGGTCTGCGTAGGGAGCTCTATCATCATCCCCTGCCAAAACGGGCAAATGGGGAGTATGGAACCAAATAATACTTAAAAATGGTTTATCGTTTTTTGCGGCATTTTCTATAAAGGGGATGGCCCTGTCCATGATCACTCTGGAGTCGTCACCTTCCAGATTTTCCTTGGCAATTTTACCAGGTCCGGTCCAGTAGGAGGTATTGAAAGGTTCCCCTTCTATTAAATTCCCATTCACATCACCTGATGATTGGGGAGGCGTAACCATAGGGTCCCATGTGGGTACTTTGGATTCCGTTACAAAACTCACATCGAAACCATGATCCCAAGGTGGGGCATAGTCCCCATCAAATTTCTCCCTTCCTCCCCTATTGGCCTCTACTGTATCACGAGTCAGGGTACCTAAATGCCATTTACCAAAATGGCCCGTGGTATACCCAAGATCTTTGACCATCTCCCCCAAAGTAATCTCCTCGGGTTTTATATGGCCGCAGTTGGCATGGCAAATTCCATAACGTAGTGGATGCCTGCCCGTCATTACGCTTCCACGTGTAGGGGAACAGACCGCAGATGCCGAATAGAAACGTTCAAAAACTGCCCCATTAGCGGCCATGGCATCCAAATTAGGTGTTTTTAGGTGGGGATGGCCGTTATACGCCATATCTCCCCAACCCTGGTCATCGGCCATGAGCAGGATGATGTTGGGCCTTTCTTTTTCCACTGGAATGCCTTTCGCTTTTTTTGGACTATCTGCACAATTCGTCAACGTGCTTCCCAGCAAAAAGCAGCCAAAAACAAATAAAACGTTCTTCAACTTCTTCAAAAATGATTTCTTATATGATTAATAAACCAAGACTTTTATAATTTTTCAACATAGACATAATAGGCCGGATGCACCCTATTGTCCTTGTCTATTAATTGAGCTTCCATATCATACTTCCCTACCGAAACTTTAGCAGTAAAGGATACTTCCTTTTGCCCCTTTTCTACCTTAGCAGTTTTTTCTATGTCCGCAACATACAGATAGGCCTCTTCAAAATCGGATTTTACGCTGGCAGGCATAGTCCTATCCAGCTCTACGATTTTTTCTTGTGCCGGGAAGGTTGCATTGATTTCCAATCCACTCTCCCTTGGAAATCGGCATAGGCTTATTTTATATTCCCCATCTTCCACGAATTCAATTTTCCATCTTCCAGTAGCCTGGACTGCACTTGCCGCCCCATATTGATGCCACATACCATTAAATTTCCCCGTAAGCATATCATGAGAAGAAATACGACTTGGATTTTCTTGTGGGGATCCTACTTTTATATAGGCATATCTTTCGTTTACTCCTTCATCTATAAAGGACTGCCACCACTTTTCATAACCTAAGGCAAGTTTTTCCACCACCTCTGGGTGTTGATCGATAACATTTTTCGTCTGACTGCGATCATCGTTCATATTATAGAGTTCCGTACCGTTCACAAACCTCCAATTATCATCCATAACAGAGTATTTCCTGTATTTTACCAAGTTCTGGAGTCTTTGGGTATCTATATATAATGTTCTATTGGGCCAATTTTCGTCGTTCCCATAAAGCAAGGGTTTTAGGCTTGTTCCATCCAAAGGTTTCACCGGATTAAAATCTAGTCCCAATACGTCAACAAAAGTAGGTAACAAATCATAGGCCGCAACCAGTTTGTCTATGTCCTTTCCACCAGTAAGTTGTCCGTCCGGCCAGCGGATGAAAAGTGGCACTCTATGGCCACCTTCATATTCACTACCTTTTGAACCCCTTAAACCGGCATCGAAAACCCTATTCCCTCCTGCGGTACCATTATCTGTCATAAAGATCAAGACGGTATTGTCCGCTATCTTCAACTCGTCCAATTTCTTTTGCAACAACTTAAAATTGTCGTCGATATTGGTTATCATCCCATAGAAGCGTTGAAATTGCTCCTGAAGGCCATCGATCCCCTTGTACATATCCAAATATTTCTTTGGCAGGTTCAAAGGTCCGTGGGGCGCATTGGTAGCAATATAACAGAAAAAGGGATCGTTCTTGTTTTCTTCTATAAAGTCCATAGCTTCGGAAAAGAAGACATCGGTACAGTAGCCCTTGTATTTTTGAGTTTTCCCATTGTGCCAATAAGTATCGTCAAAATAGTCATTGCCCCAATAATCAGGACCTTGGGTGATTCCCCCTCCCCCATGTCTAACGACCTCATGAAACCCTCTGTCTTCTGGCCGATACGGGTAATTGTCACCCAAGTGCCATTTTCCGAACATACCGTTGGTATATCCATTTTGGGCCAATACTTGCGGTAGAATTACTTCATCCTCAAAAAGCAGGGAACGCCCCGTAATTGTGTGAAATACATTAATCCTATTCGTATGTCTACCGGTCATTATGGCACCACGGGTGGGAGCACAAGTGGTGGATACGTGAAAATTGGTGAATCGTACCGACTCTTTATAAAATTCATCGATGCTGGGCGTCTTAATGTATGGGTTTCCATAACACCCTAAATCGCCCATACCTTGATCATCGGTAATTACAACGATAACATTGGGTTTTTTCTTTAGGGTGTTTTGAGCAGTTGAGACAATCGGCATGACCAAGGCGACTAAAACAAAAACCTGAAAATATCTCATCCAGTAACCGTCTGGACGTATCTTGTCTTTAAACATAATTAGATTTAATTTAGTTATCATTTCTTTTCGTTTTCATAAATATATTACTCAATTCTAATACTATTTCGTGTTAACAATATCTACTAAATATAGATTTAAAGAATCCCAAATATTCGCAATCTACTTCAAAAAAAGATTATAAAGTCTATATGTTGGGATTCTGAAACATAGAAATATTAATCTGCCATTAAATTAGTACCCTGGATTTTGAACAAGATTTTCATTGTTTCTTAATTCATCCGTAGGTATGGGGAACAATAATTCCCTTGCAGTAAGTGTTGGACCATACGCAAATGTATGTCCTACAAAGTCCTCAAAGCTTCCTGTGGTAACGTTCAAAGCCTTTCTTAGACGAACCATATCGAACCAGGTTACATTTTCATAGCTTAATTCGTGCCATTTCTCTTTCCAAACTGCTTCTCTAAATTGCTCTTTGCTTAGTCCTGAATATTCAGGAAGTTCCGCTCTTCTTCTAATTTTATTCAACGCCTCTTCAGTCTCGGTAGTTGGTCCGGAAATCTCATTCTGGGCTTCGGCATAGATCAAAAGCACCTCTGCATAACGAATTAAATCCCAGTTTAGGTCACTGCTAGCTGTTTCAAGGTTCGCTACAATATCAAAATGTTTATATAAAAAGTACCCCCCCAAAACAATGGTTTCGTTCCTATCAAATTTTGAAGTGTAGGTAGTATAGTAAAATTCCTTTTCCTCAACCCTTTTATCACCAGCTTCATAGGAACCGATAAAGTCCTGATTGGCATAAATTGCCCCAGTTTGAGCGGAATAGGCAGAGATATTCATATTGTAAGGGATTATTAACGGCTGCCAGTCCGAAGGATCTACAAAGGCTTCGTATTGAACCATAAAAATATTCTCCCCTATATTGTTACTGGCCGGGTCGTGAAGGTCTGCATAGGTCGGAAATAAGCTGTATTGATCGGAATCGATTACCTCCTTGGCCTTATCTGCTGCCTTTTGAAAATATTCATTTCCTTTCTGTAAAGGATAGCCGGCCATGGTAAGATATACACTTGACAATAGCGATTTAACGGCGCCCAAAGTAACTTTTCCTGTAGAGTCATTAAATGGCAAACCAGAAGACTCTGCCATTGTGAGATCCTCCTCAATCGTGGCATAAATGTTTTCAACCGATGCCGGAGTGGCATAAAGATTTTCCGAACCTAGATCAATGGGATCTGTAATCAGTGGCACCGAACCAAAAATTCTAACAAGGTTATAGTAATAATAGGCCCTTAAAAACCTTGCCTCACCCAAAAGTCTATTTTTTTTGGCGTCGTCCATTGCAATGTTCGGAATGTTTGCAATGGCCAAATTAGCGTTTGCAATTCCCTTATAACTACTGTCCCAATAGGCTTTGCCATAAGCATTATCGGAGGTATTGGTCAAATTTCTAATAATATTACTATTATCAGCCTGGCCCAAATCACTATCAGCAAGTCCAGTAGCAAATTCCAGCATTAGCCAAGGACTACCCCCGTAATTACCACCCCTTACCGACCTTAAACTGGAATAAATAGAGTATATGGCAGTTTCCGCATGCTCGGCAGTTTTAAAATAGCTTTCAGCCGTAATATTGGTAGGATCTGTTTCTTCAAGAAAATCAGTACACCCCGTGGCAAGGACTAGTAAAACGGTCATTAAAAATAACCCTATTCGTGTTTTTATAGTATTTTTCATTTTTGTCTTTTTTTATTAGAATGTTGCATTCAATCCCACCATAAATACCCTAGGCTTGGGATATTGATCAAAATTAACCTCTCCTTGACCAAAAGTATTGTCACTGGTCTGCACCTCAGGGTCATACCCTTGATATTTTGTACTTACAAAAAAGTTTTGTGCAGAAGTATAGATCTTAAGTCTACTCAATTGGAATTTTTCTATCATTTCTGACGGAAAGTTGTAACCCAACAATAGGTTTCTACCCCTTATAAATGAACCATCCTGAATCATGTGTGAAGTATCCAAATTATCATAGCCTGCCGACACCGGTCGCCATTGGGCAATAGGCGTATCTTGGTTATCGGGTGTCCAACCGTTCAAGACAGTGGATAAGCTATTGGCGATACCCTGACGATTTTCTTGTGGACGTGTTGTGATATACATGACATCATTACCATATTGGAATTGCAGATCGATCAATAATTCAAAATTCTTATAACGGAAGGTATTAATAAAACTGCCATACCCATCAGGTATACCTTTACCGATAATTGTTCGGTCTGCCTGATTGATCACTCCGTCATTATTTCTATCCTCTATTTTTACATCCCCTGGCAACCTGAAATATTCGGCAGCTTCAGCCTCCTCGTCCGTTCCCCATGTGCCTAAGTGTACCAATCCAAAGAAGGAACCAACGGGTTCACCTTCCCTAATTATAGTACGGCTAGAAAATATATCACTACCCCCGGAAAGGGCCACGACTTTATTCTTGTTCATGGCGATATTGAAATCGGTTTCCCAAGAGAAATCGGCGTTCATAATATTCTTGGTATTCAAGGATAATTCGACTCCCTTGTTTTCCATACTGCCTATGTTTCTAAATACGGACGCATAACCACTACTCGTAGGAACCGGAGAATTTAATAGCATATCTGTAGTCAACTTCCTATATACGTCGGCCTCCATGGAAACTCTACCATTAAATAGACCCAACTCTATCCCGGCATCCACCTGATCTGTTTTTTCCCATTGCAAGTTAGGGTTGGCCAACCTGTCGATCCCAATACCATTTACTATGGCATTGTTAACTACGTAGGCATAGTTTCCAAGACCGGAAAGCGCACCATAAGCCGGAATTTCGGAGTTCCCCGTAACTCCATAACTTGTACGCAATTTAAGATTCGAGATTACCTGGGACTCGCGTAGGAAATTTTCTTCGGAAACCTTCCATGCCAATGCTGCGGAAGGAAAGAATGCATATTTATTGGTTGCCCCAAACTTGGAAGATCCATCGACACGGCCGGTAACCGTAAGCAAATATTTATTTAGAAGACCATAGTTGATCCTTCCGAAATAGGAATTTAAGCCATATGCATAAGCACTTGAACTTGGTGTTCGTACAACTGAGCCTGCACCCAAATTATCATAACTAAAAAAATCATCTGAAAAATTTTGAGAACCGGCACTGAAATTGGAACTGTTGACATGTTGCCATGAAATACCCAATAAACCAGTTAGTGAATGAATTTCAGCAATTTCCTTCTGATAGGTCAAATAATTCTCAAATTGCCAGGAAAAATACTCGTTTAGCGATCTGGTAGCGTATCCATTGGTATTGGTCCCAATAAAACTAAGCTCCCTACCCGCATATTCATTAACTTTTTGGTCGATACTATTTATACCCAAGGACGTTCTTAGGTCCAGTCCTTTGGCCAAAGTAATATTAGCAAAGATATTTCCCAACACAGTATTGGTTTTCAGATATCTCTTATATTCCTCCGCAACCCTCACTGGATTGGGACCTCCTTCCATACCTGGGTAATCCGCATTGCTGGCCCATGTACCATCAGGGTATTTAACTGGAATTATAGGAATATTTTCTATCATATTCCTTCCTACCCATGAAGCATGTATAACCCTTTCGTTTTGATTATTATAGCTTAAACTACCGCCTACCTTTAACCAATCCTTGATGTTGGAGTCAAAAACAAAACGTCCTGAATATCGCTTCAACCAAGAATCCTTCATAATTCCCTCTTCGTCCATATAACCCAAAAATGCACCATAACTGCCATTCTCGCCACCTCCTGTAAAAGATAATTGGTGATTCTGGGTAAATGCTGGCCTAGTAACTTCATCCTGCCAGTCTGTATCGTATATTGGATTGCCATTGGCATCGAACAATCTTGGATCATTCCTTTTTAATGCCGGGTCCGTATATTTACCATTTGCAAAGCCCACTGCATCATATTTTTCAGCGTTCTGATAAGCTACCTCTTCGATCATTAAAAATTCCTCGGAATTAAGTACACCGACTTTTTTGGCAAGCGTACCCAAACTGTAATAACTATCATAACTGATTTTACCACCCGTATTGCTTCCTCTTTTGGTGGTCACTAAAACTACACCATTGGCCCCCCTGGATCCATAAATTGCTGTCGCCGATGCATCCTTTAGCACTTCCACAGAGGCAATATCATTTGGATTTATATAATCTATAGGGGTACTGTTATCTGCAAGGCCAGTGGAAACCAGTATAACCCCATCTACAACGTACAATGGATCGTTCGCCAAACTAACAGAGGAGTTTCCCCGTATTCTTATGTTCGATTTTCCTCCGGGCCTACCTGAATTGATCGAAACACTTACCCCTGGCATTTTACCGGATAAAGACTGTGTAAGGTTTGCTGCAGGTCGCTCCTGAAGCTCTTCTGAGGAGACAGAACCTACAGCTCCTGTCAAATCACTTTTCTTTTGCGTTCCGTACCCGATTAGAACTACTTCATCCAATCCTGCGGCACTTTCTTCCAATCTGACGGAAATGGTAGTTTGCCCATTTAGAGCAATTTCTTTGGTAGCGTACCCTATATAAGAAACCACAAGGGTTGCATTTGCATCAGCCACTTCAATAGTAAAATTACCATCAAAATCGGCCGTAACCCCATTCGAGGTGCCTTTTTCCACGATGTTGGCTCCTGGTAAGGGAACTACGTCGGTATCGCTAACTACTCCAGAAACCTGAAATTGCAACGGTCCCTCCTTTTCCGATGGCCCCGCATCCCGGATCACAGAATCTAATGAAGTATTTGCAGATTTGGCAAGTATCACTTGTCGGTCATAAGTCTTGTATCTGATATTGGTATTGGCAAAAAGTAAGGCCAACACCTCCGATATTTTTCTTTTTTTGATGCGTAAAGTTACTTTTCGATCCAGATCTATCTGTGCACTCTCATAAAGGAACCGAAACTCAGAAATTGCTTCTATTTCACTAAAAACCTGTTCTACTGGAACATTATCGAGTTCTAAGGTTATTTTGGTGCCTTGGGCATAAGTATTTGCTTGAATCTCAAATAACGAAACTATAAGTAAAAAGGTAGTCAGTTTCATCTTTAAGTCGAATTTAGGGAATTGCCAATACGCCAACACCCCAATAAATTTATTTTTCATAATTTTGGTTTGATTAAATGATTTTGAAAAGGTCGTTTAATTATTAGTTCTTAAATCGGGAAATGGTCTCAAGCATTTTCCGATTTTTTTTGAACTTTTTTAGTCAAGGTAATAAGTTACGGCATACGCAATTGGTTTATTTGATTCATATTAGTCTATAGTTATTTTTCTGTCTTTTATAGTGTATCTAAAAGAATGTAATTCCCCAATAGATTTCATTACATCTTCTATACTTTCAATGTCAACGTGAAATCTTGCATTTAAAATTTTCCCATTAAGAAGTTCATTATTATTTTCAATGACCACATTATAACTGCGCTCCAACTTTTTGGTCATATCCGAAAAGCTCATATTTCTAAAAACCAGTTCCCCCTTAAGCCATCCAGTATATAGGTCAACATCGACATTCTCTTTATTTATTTTATTGGACGATTTGTTCCAAGCTCCCTTAGATCCAGGAACTAACACCAATTGATCTTGAGGTCTCAGCAAACTCGACATACTCACGGACCCCTCCACTAGTACCGTCTTGATTTCGGCTTCCTCTTTGTAGGAAGAAAAATTAAATTCGGTTCCCAAAACCTCCACAACCACTTGATCGGAATGTACTACGAATGGATGGTTCTTATCTTTGGCAACCTTAAAGTAAGCTTCACCTTCTATAAATACTTCCCGCTTACCTATGTTGAGGAACTTTACAGGATACTTTATTTTTGTGCCAGAATTTAAATACACCAAAGTACCATCAGAAAGCTCTACTTGAAATATTTTTCCATATGGAATTTCCAACTCATTATACACCAGATCTTTAATTTCAGAGTCGGTATTATAGCTTATCCGGTTACCCGTCTGAACCCCCAATACTTTTCCTGAAGAAGAAACTATCTGTTGGCTATCCCCCTCTTGGATTAGTTTGACATTATCCTCTCCCATTTTAAGCTTTATGGTAGATTCAGTGATGGGCAATTCATCAACCGAGGTATTTTGCCGTAACATCATATAGCCCAACATAATGACGCCAACAAAAATTGCCGCATATTTTAGCACAGGTCGCCAAAATGGAAATTTTTGTTTTTTGGAAACCATGGTCCTTTCCATAAATAAATGCCACTCCGCATCCGTATCCATTTCTTCCAAAAACACCAAAGCCTCTGACACAAGGTTCTCATGGAAAAGAGTATTGACAATCTCCGTCTCATTTTTTGTTAAATGTTGAAGTCCATCAGCCTTTATTTGACCAGATTGTTCAATGCTTTGCAAAACAGATTTCAAAGTTTCCATACAGGTCATTTATTGTTCTTTTTTATAAGTTGTCCCAATCTGTTAATAGGGTGACAAAAATTTATATTTTTTTTAGAATTTGATAAATATTTATGACAAATGAAATTAAATTAGTATAATTGACGATACTATTTAACCAATTACACAAATCAATAGACATTAATTAGGCAATAAAGTCCTATATAACCATGACCAAAACCAAGAAAAATTGCACCCAGGAAATGGAGAAGCTCTTTAAGGAACATTTCCCTATGTTGTGCCTAGTCGCTTTTGGAATTGTCAAGAATAGGGATGCCGCCAAAGATATTGTCCAAAATTTTTACCTCTCCTTCTGGCAACGGAAGGCCTCGATATCTATAACAATTTCCTTTAAGGCATATGCCATTGGGGCCGTAAAAAACTTGAGCTTACAGTCATTGGATAAAGCTAAAAAAGAAAAATCGCTGCTTCAGAGTCTTAACTCACCAAAATATGAAGACCCGGAAGATATCGCTTCTTCCAATACAAATGGGAAAATACAGGCACTTCTGAACGAGCTTCCTGAAAGCCGAAAACAAATTTTTATTTCCGCGATTATCAATGGGCAGAGTTACGCTGAAATAGCGGAAACCCAAGGAATTTCTATCAATACGGTAAAAACCCAAATGAAAAGGGCATACGCCTTTTTAAGATCAGAGGCCACAGAAAATTTATTGCACATTTTTATTTGTACTGCCTTTATTTCACTTCTAATAACTAAGTAAAAATATAGATAAGAAAGTATAATGTGGCTCAGCCATGAATGCCTAATCCCAAAATTTATACCTAGTCGGTCGTTACTTTACTACCCCACCAGTCTTCATTGGGCTGAAAATCTTTGGACAGGAATTTTAAACGTTGCGCTTCCAATGCTGGCCAACTTTCTTTTACTATTCGGTTATGCCGCTTTTGGGCCAGTTCGGCATTGTATTCAGGATCCTCGGATGGCATATTGGCTCCTACTTTCTTGAGCCAGGCAAGAAGCTTTTTGCTTAAACTTTTGCCAATGTCGGGATGTTGGCTTATTACATTGGACTGCTCTCCTACATCCTTAGCCAAGTCATAAAGTTCTTGGCTCCCATCTTCCCAGTAATGGATAAGTTTCCAATTTTCTTCACGTATAATTGAGGAGGGATTTCCACCTTGATTGCCATAATGGGGATAATGCCAAAACAAAGGTCTAACAACATCCATTTTTTTGCCCTCCAAAATAGGTTTGAGACTAATACCATCTATATGTTGCTCCGTTAATGCATCAAGATTGGCCAAATCCAAAATAGTGGGATAGAAATCAGTGCCTGTAACGGGAAAATCGCTCTGAGAGCCAGCATTTTTTAGCCATGGCACCTTTATAAAATAAGGTTCCCGGATACCTCCTTCCCATTGATATCCCTTACCTCCCCTTAAAGGGAGATTGCTGGTAGAAAAAGAATCGCCTGAGGCCACTCCTCCGTTATCCGAAGTAAAAACCACAATTGTATTATCCTCAAGTCCGGTATCCTTTAATGCCTGAAGCACCACTCCTACAGCATCGTCCATGCTTTCTACAAGCCCGGCATAAATAGGATTATCCTGTACCTGTCTAATAGGCAGGACCCGCTCCATTTTATAACCATTTTCGGCTATGCCCAATGCTTCAGCCTTGCTTCTATATTTGTTCCATTTTTCTTGGGTGGTCTGAATTGGCCCATGTACTGCATAAAAGGAAAGAAAAGCGAAAAAAGTGGAATCCTTATGCTGTTTAATAAAATCTGCGGTTTCGACACCCAAGCGCATACTAAGATTCTCCCCATCAACTTTGTTGGGCAATACCGGATTTTCCCAGGGAGAGAAATAGCCCCCCATAGGACTTCCCTTGTCCCATCCCCCTTTATTGATTTCAAATCCATGATCTTCAGGATAGGATCCTTCAGAACCCAAATGCCATTTACCCGCAAAAAAGGTTTTATACCCCTCCTTCTTCATGGCCTCTGCAATAGTTACATCATTCGCTGGTAGGTTACGTACGTATTCGGCCGGTAGCAATTTATCGTGACGATTGTGGGATCGCCAAGCTGTACCGGATGCTGCTCCAATCCAATCCGTGATTCCGTGTCTAGCTGTAAATTTTCCGGTCATTATACTAGCCCTAGACGGACTACAAACACGGCTGGCCGCATAACCTTGCGTAAACACCATACCTTCTTTTGCCAATGAATCAATATTTGGTGTCTCATAATAACTACTTCCGGTTATACCAAGGTCTACCAATCCCAGATCATCGACCAATATAAAAACTACATTGGGTTTCTGTTTTGAACCTTCTGGCTGTTGTTGACAGCCAAATAATAAAAATCCTAGAATAAGACAATAACTAATATTGGATATGGGCATGGGCAAGCGTTTTTCTTATGATATTAGTGCTTATTAAGGCAAGGGTTTCACCATAATATCCTTGTAATAAACAATGCTTTTCGGATCATGGCCTTGTAATGCAAATGTTCCTCCTTTAAGAACCCTGTGCTGGCGTTCACCTTCTGCACGTTTAGGATTTTCCGGTTCGGTATAATCTACCACCACAATATCGTTTATCTTAATGATAATTCTTTTGCCTTCCACTTTAATATATTCGGTATACCATTCATCATCGCCTACATAAGTTTCTATAACATTGACAATGTCGTATAAACTACCTGTTCGTTTCCAATCACTTTGTGAATTGTTCACTTGTACCTCATAACCATATACTGGCCAACTGGCCTCCTGATATCGGGAATGGATATATATACCGGAATTGGATCCTGGTTTGGTCATAACGGAAGCCTTGAATTCAAAATTGTGAAAATCATGATTTTCTACGTCGCCCACGTAAAATAAATGAGCCTTAGGTCCCTCCACTTTAATAGCACCATCCTCTATGGAAAAGGTCTGGGCATTTTCCCCTACTTTCCATCCATCCAGATTTTTACCATTGAACAAGGAAATCCAACCCTCATCATTTTTGTAACCTCCTGTTTGACCTGTAATTGTATTCAAAATCCCTAGACAGAATACTAGGCTCATTAGATATGCGAAACTATTTTTCATTTTACTGATTATTTTAGAAGAGACAAGATATTAAAAAATGGGTTACTCAAAAGATATTGTTGTAACTAATTTTTGAAGGTTGCGCCTTTATTGCTGTATTAACCTAAGGGTCCATTTATTTCAGGTAGCAATTGTTTAATTTGGAAATTTGACAATTGATTGATTTGAAGATGCGCAAATAATGTACGCGCTGCGCAAAGTCACCCGGTTTTGAAGTGCCGTACGAAGG